>CALSQF010000005.1 GCA_943788425.1 uncultured Planktomarina sp. | reverse complement strand
AAATGTTCAGAGCGTCGATGCTGAGAATAATAGGCTGGGTTTATACTTGAACGAATTGGGTTGTATGGTTTTACAGGCGGGCCTTACTCACCCGTGTTCATAAAGCGGTTCCTCACTATAATGAAGCGAAAGTGGGAACTGAACATACCGCATGACAGCAAGGTGGATGATCTCTGGACTTGTTTTGAAATAGCGGAATGGAGAGTGTTCTGTCATTTTCCGACGCCACAAATACATCCTGCCCACTTCAACCGAGTTTAATATGACAGTATCCAGATTAGACAGGGTGTCGCGGCTGAGAGTGGCACAAATATAGACTTTGTTTGTCAGGGATACGTATTAACCAGCCTCTAATTTCAGAAGACTAGAGCCCTGCAACTTGTTTTAGGATAGCTGCGGTAAATAGGTCCTGATGCGCACCACCAATATTCTTGAATAGGGTTATCTCTGTAGCAGAGACCCGCCCTGAGTGGCGCCCCTGCACTATGTCGAATGCATCGCCTTGGATGTCATCCAATCTTAGCGCACCGGACGCTATTGGTATAGTCAGTTCGCCCACTTCTTCGCGGCCACGGTCGCAACACGTGTAGACCGATCCACGGCGCATCGCATCATCATCTGTTTCACGCATGTCGGTTAAGTACGACCCTACTAGGTCGAGATGTGCTCCAGGTTTTAGCAACGCTCCCTTAACAAGCGGCGCGCGCGACATGGTAACACAACTGATGACATCAGCCTCAGCCACTGCAGCATCAAGATCTGGTGCTGCAGTGGCGTCGATGCCTAAAGTACAAAGCAGAGCTGCCAAAGCCTCGGCACGGGACCAAGTGCGATTCCAGATCCGCACACGCGAAATTGATGGACGCGCCGCTATATGCGCCATCGCTACATGTGGGCCTAGTCCACCCGCACCCACGACAAGCAACTCGCGCGGAGTGGGTGGAGCTAGAAGTGCAGTGCCAAGCCCAGAGATCGCAGCTGTTTTCCGATAAGTCATCGCCTCACCATCGGCCACCAGAATTGGCGCACCGGTTTTCGGATCGAACGCCGCTACGGCCCCAAGGACTGAGCCCAGAGGTGGATTACGGTCACGATTGGTGGGAAAGACGCCGACCATCTTAACCACTATTAGTTGCCCACTCAGCCAGCCTGGCAGCGTCACAAACATGTTGTCCGCACCGCTGGGGTCCTTGGTGTAAACTCCGTCACCGTCTGGAATCTCACCCTCGTGCATCTTTTGTAACGCCGGAATTAGTACCTCATAAGGTAGAAGTCGGTGAATGGTTTCGGCATCAAACATCTGCAAAGCGTCACTCCTTCGAACAGCCAGTATGTGGTAACTATACTAAAGTTCCAGGCCGAAGTACCAAAATTTCCTTTGCCAAGGCCGCCGCATGTGATCAGGCTTAGTTCAAGCTACTTCAAGAATAAGGACTGCGGCCATGAGCACCCCAACCAGACTTGCGATTACGGATCCGCTTCTTCAGCCTTTTCAGCTGGCGCACCTAACTTTGCGCAATAGGATCATGAGCACCTCGCATGCGATAGGCTTTGGCGAAGATGGTATGCCCACAGGACGGTACCAACGCTACCACGAAGCCAAGGCCGCAGGCGGGATTGGGCTTACCATGTTTGGCGGCTCAACTAATGTGTCACGCGACAGCGCCAACACCTTCGGACAGCTCAGTGCAAGCGATGATCGCATCATTCCCTACTTCCAAGAGTTCGCGGGCCGTGTGCATAAGCACGGTGCAGCCCTCATGTGCCAACTAACGCATTTAGGTGGACGCAGCCAATGGCGTGGGGACAACTGGCTGCCTACAATCTCGCCCAGCAGGTTCCGAGAACCTCTGCATCGTGGGTTTACCAAGGAGATGCAGGTCGAAGATATTGTGCGTGTGGTTAGCGATTTTGGTCAAGCAGCGCGTCGCTGCTATGAGGGGGGACTGGACGGCTGTGAATTACACATCGCTGGTCACCTGATCGGGCAGTTCTGGTCTCCAACCACAAATCAGCGCACAGACGACTTCGGTGGCAGCCTTGAAAACCGTGCGCGGTTCGGCCTCATGGTGTTGGAAGAGATCCGCCGTCTGGTTCCTCAGTCGTTTGTTGTTGGCGTCCGCATGGTAGTGGGCGAAGGCGACAGCGGCACCATGCCTGATGAAGAGTATCTTGCAATGGCCAAGATTCTCGAATGCTCAGGTTTAATAGATTTCTTCAACTTTACTTATGGTCGTATTGACACCGAAGTAGGACTTGCTCGCTATATGCCGGGCATGTCCCTGGGGTTGGCACCACAACTGCGCCCAGTAACGAATTTCCGGCGTAATGTCAGCTTGCCAGTTTTTCATGCGGCGCGTATCAATGACATGGCAACGGCACGCTATGCTGTGAGCGAAGGACATGTTGATCTCATAGGTATGACCCGTGCGCACATTGCGGATCCAAATATCGTGCGCAAGCTATCAGAAGGGGTGGAGGAAACGATCCGCCCCTGCGTTGGCGCTACCTATTGCTCATGGCACGGAAGCTGCATTCACAACCCAGCTATCGGTCGCGAGGATGTACTACCGCACATGATTGAAAAGACTGATGCTCCCAAAAAGGTCACCGTTGTTGGTGCGGGCCCTGGTGGGCTTGAAGCTGCGCGTATAGCTGCAGAGCGCGGCAATACTGTCACCCTTTTTGAAGCAGCGTCTCGTGCGGGTGGTCAGCTCTTATTAGCCGCAAAGCTTGATATGCGGCGTGACCTAATAGGCATAATTGATTGGCGGGTGAGCGAGTTGGAGCGCCTTGGCGTAACCGTCCACTACAACGCCTTTGCTGAAGCTCAGGAGATTGCAGATACGAAGCCTGATACCGTAATCATCGCCACTGGAGGCGTGCCTGACAGGATGCAAGACATCCCTGGCGCCGAACTTGGAACCCCTCTCTGGGAGGTGCTGGAGGCTAGATCGCCGCCCGATGGAGACGTGATCTTTTATGATGGAACGGGAACTACGGCAGGTTTGAACGGAGCGCATACTTTGGCTACCGCGGGTGCTTCTCTGACTTATGTAACCCCAGACAACACTGCGGGTGCTGAAGTCAGCTACATCGAGAGACCGCTGCAAATGCGCGCATTTTATAAGTCAGGCGCATCTCTACATCCCGATCTTACGCTGCGACGAGTGGCACGTGCAGAAAACCGTCTGCGTCTGAGTTTTGAGAATAGTTACAGTGGCGAGACGATTGAAATGAGTTGTGACACGCTGATCTACGAACATGGAACTCTACCAGTTGATGAACTCTATCTCGAACTGGTGGGTGCGGCACGTAATTGTGGCCTGCCGGATCTGACGGCATGGACCTCAGCCCAACCGCAACCCAAGAGTGACGGCGAGGGTTTTGATCTCTACCGATTAGGGGACGCTACATCGTCGCGCGACATCCACGCGGCCATCCTAGATGCCGCGCGGCTCTGCACACGGCTCTAGAGTGGCCAAGCCAGCAGGTGCTGTCAGACAAATAAGAAATCGCATCGGAATACTGGTGCAGCCTGATTCTATGCGCTCAATAATTGACGCCACTCGGCGAGAGCAGCGGCACGGTTCAGCTTGGAGTTGGTGCGTGAATAGAGATGCAGTTACCAAACAAAATTACCCCCGAATGAATTTACAAGGCTAATACCAAAGGGCCCGTGGTCTGAGGCGCGAAACCCATAATCCAGTGTCCCCGGCCTAAGTCCGTCGGCTGAGCTGTAGGAATTAGGAACCGTAACCCCTGCTATTGGTCCACGGACATCCATTTGGAAGCCCTTTTGTGGCTTAAGCATCTGTGTGACGCGTCGATCGCTTTGCTAATTTTTCCGCTAGATTTATGCCAACGCCGGGCCGTGACCAAGGGCACTCTACAATGCAAATTGCACAGCCAGAATTTTCCGCAAAATAGGGTATACAAGCATCAAAATCGACATACCAACGCTCTTCTCCACGAACCACTTGTTTGTCGGGTTGAATAGCTATTGGAGGACATGCATCTTCACAAATTCTGCATTTGGAGCAGAATTCATCAATTCCAAACTCTCTTTTAGGAGTATCGGCAAAAGGTGCATTGGTCAAAATCGCAGCCAACCGAAAGGATGATCCAAATTCTGGGTTAATCAAAGACCCATGCTTGCCTAGCTCACCAAACCCACACTCTAGTGCAGGTGGTATCATCACAACCTTTCCGGCCATTGGTCCTGTCAATGCTTCAGCGTCCCAGCCCTGCTCCATTAGCCAGCCTGTAATTTTCTTTGCTGCCGAAGCTGCGCGGCCATATTGTCGAACTACCTCAATCCCAGCACGAAACTCTGGCGCATGTTTTATTTCTTCGTATTCATGATGAACTCCGACCATGATTATTTTTTGGAATGTTGTACTGTGATTTTCGAATATCCAGTCCGATTGCAGAGTAGTAACGCCAACCATCTCACAAACTCCAGATCCAACAAACTGGTCTAACGAGTTAGTCCATTCAATTGGCGACTTCTCTAAGGCAACCGGGTTCATATCAGGTAAAGCGGCATCAAAAATTGCTTGTCTTTTGGCTCTTTCGGCGGCCATTTCTGTACTATCAGGCTGGCACATATAAAACCACTTCTGCACTTCACCAAAAGCAATTTCATTAGGGTCTGGGGCCCAGAAAACATGATCAGGTCTTCGAGCTAATGTTTCGCCCAGTCCATTTATCTCATTCCCTGTAATCTCAGGAAGTCGGGTCAATATTTCTGGGTTCGGCACAAAAGGGCGATGTGGGTTTGATCGGGACATACTTACCAAGCCTAAGGCGCTTGCGAGCTCAATTCAACGCGCTCCTTCCCAAGCTGATGAATCATTCTTGACAGTTGATGCTTTCGAGATGTGTACTGTATGCCAAATAATATGCGTTAAGCGAACAATTTAAACGTCAGGATATTCCATGATCAGCCAAGAACTTAACGATCTGCTGACCCGTACCGGCCCGGGCAGCGACGCAGGCGCGGTTATGCGTCACTATTGGCAACCGGCAGCAATTAGTGATGAACTGGCAGGCATTCGCCCCGTTGTGCCAGTCAAGCTGTTGGGTGAAGACCTTGTATTGTTTCGTGACAGTGACGGTGAGTTGGGCCTGATTGGGCGCGCCTGTCCGCACCGCGGTGCCGACCTGTGCTATGGCCGGCTGGAAGACAACGGTTTGCGCTGCCCCTTCCACGGCTGGCACTTTAACCGTGATGGCCAATGTGTCGAGCAACCCGGCGAACCCGACGGCTCGCGGATGCACGAGCGCATTCAAAACACCTCCTATCCAGTGATCGAAAAAAACGGTATTATTTTCGCTTATATGGGGCCTGGCGCACCCCCTGAATTCCCCAATTTTGACTGTTTTCGTGCTCCTGATACCCATGTTTTTGCCTTCAAAGGCATGTGGGATTGCAACTGGCTGCAAGCCATGGAAGTAGGAATCGACCCCGCACACGCCTCATTCTTGCATCGCTTTCTCGAGGATGAAGATCCAGAGGATAGCTACGGCAAACAATTTCGCGACAAGGCTGCTGACACTGACATCCCGATGACTAAATTATTGCGTGACTATCCACGCCCCGACATCTTGGTCGAGGAAACAGATTACGGGATGCGGATCATCGCGCTGCGGCATCTGGACAACGGCAAAACCCATGTCCGCATCACTAATCAAATCTTCCCAGAAGCAATTTCAATCCCGATGAGCAGCGAGATGATTATCACGCAGTGGCACGTCCCCATTGATGACGAGCATTGCTATTGGTATTCAATGTTCACCAGTTTTGACAAACCCGTCGACAAAGAGGTCATGCGCGCCCAACGGCTAAAAGAACACCGCTTGCCAGATTATGCGCCACTAAAAAATAAAACTAACACCTATGGCTTTAACCCCGAAGAACAGAAGCATAAGACCTATACTGGCATGGGTTTAGACATTAACGTGCACGATCAATGGGCAGTCGAAAGCCCCGGTGCGATCTTTGACCGGACCAAGGAACATCTGGGCAAAACCGATGTCGCAATTATCAAATACCGCCGTATGATGCGCGCCGCTATTACTAGCTTGAGCGAAGGTAGCCCCGACGCATTGCCGATGGTGGGTGGCGAAGACGTGAAAACCATCTACGGCCCTATCTCAAACGATACCATCGGTGACAAAGATGCGTGGCGTGAAGCTTTTGAGACGAGCGACCGTGCCCGGCGGGAAGGATGTAACGATTGGGATGCGACGATTTGAACGAATTTAAAGAGCAGATTGAGAACGGCGCGCTAGCCAGGGTTGGCCTGCTAGATGCAACGACGATCGGTGCCGCCACCGCACTTTTAAAGCGGGTTGCGGATAGTGATCTTGAAACGGTCCGCGTCTTGTTTGCTGATCAACATGGCATCTTGCGCGGCAAAACCATCGTTGCAGATGCGCTACCCTCCATCTTTACCAGTGGGCTTGCCGCGCCATCGACTTTACTGCTCAAAGATACCTCGCACCGCACAGTTTTTCCAATTTGGTCTGCAAATTCCGGCATCAATCGCAATTCTGAAGGTAATATGGCTGGTGCTGGTGACATCTTGATGTTGCCGGACCCTGCAACCTTCCGCATTTTGCCCTGGTCGCCCCATTCCGCGTGGATTTTCTGTGATCCGCGCTTCAAATCTGGCGCAGTTATGCCGTTTTCGCCGCGAGATATGCTCAAATCGGCAATTACTAAATTGGCTGCGCGTAACCTAGATCTCATGGTCGGGCTTGAGGTCGAATTTCATGTCTTCGAGCGAACTGATCAAATGCTAGAGCATGCCAACGCCACCATGCCCAGCCAGCCAGCTCAAACTCGCAATCTCACACCCGGCTATCAATTTCTGACAGAAGACCGCTACGCGCAAGCCGAGCCGATATTAGACACGCTACGCCGCTCCTGTCAGGCGATGAACATGCACGTCCGTTCGATGGAAATCGAAATGGGCCCAAGCCAGTTTGAGTTCACTTTTGATCCAGCCGACCCTCTGACGCATGCCGATAACATGATGATGTTCCGCGCCATGGTAAAAGAGGTCTGTGCTGCACGCGGGCTGCACGCCACGTTCATGTGTCGCCCCAACCTTGAGAACACCGCGGCCAGCGGGTGGCATCTCCACCAGTCTTTGGTGGATCGCAAAACTGGTCGCAACATGATGATCCCGAACGCAGATGGCACTATTAGTGATGAGGCAAGTGGTTGGATCGCAGGACTTTTGGCCTATGCCTCCGAAAGTTGCCTGCTCACAACCCCCACTATCAACGGCTACAAGCGCTACCGCCCACATCAACTGGCACCCGACCGCATCCAATGGGGCCGTGATAATCGAGGCGCGATGATCCGCGGCCTGATGGCAGCCGGCGATCCCGCCTCACGCATCGAGAACCGCGTGGCCGAAACTGCAGCCAACCCTTACTACTTCTTCACCAGCCAAATCTTGTCCGGCTTAGATGGGCTAACATCCAGCTTATCGGCCCCCGATCCGGTGGAAAACCCTTACGAGACCGATGCCCCATACTTGCCCGATAGCCTGCTTCGCGCAATCCAGCTTTTCGACAGATCAAAATTCTACCGATCAGCTTTGGGTGATGCATTCGTAGACTACCTAACAACCATCCGCCAAGCAGAATGGAACCGCTACCACCTTACGGTATCCGAATGGGAGCAAGCTGAGTATTTTGGGCTTTACTGAGAGTTCCCCATTTCAAATTTCCTGACGCGTTTTCGTCAGCTGTCAGACGAATGAGAACTCGCATCGGATTGCTGGCACAGCCTGAATCTATGCGCTCAATAATTAGCACCACTCAGCGAGAACAGTGGCGCGGTTCAGCTTGAAATTGAGGCGTGAGTAAAGGTGGCGTGAAGAGTAACAACACGTATCAGATCGTTTATAGGGGCGCCTCAGATGCTGGCATGGATGGTGCTGGTATTCGCTAGGGAATATCACTTTGCTTAACCCTCAATAGGAGGGGGGGCGAAAAACAGCCACCCTTTTATAGTGATACGTCCTGCTCTCACATTTTTTCTGAAAAACGTTCGATGGCACTGTCAGATTAACCTCGGTTGAAGCGAGCAGGGTGTATTTGTAGAATCCGCAAATGACAAAACACTCCCCATTCAGGTACTTTAAAACGAGCCCAGAGATCATCCGCCTGGCTGTGATGCTGTATGTTCGGTTTCCGCTCTCACTCCGTAATGTGGAAGATCTTCTGCACGAACGAGGCATTGAGATCAGCCATGAAACCGTTCGGTTTTGGTGGAATAGATTTGGTCCGATGTTTGCTGCTGAGATACGAAGAAACCGGGTCAGTCGGATGTGATCGTATTCGAACTGGCAGTGGCACCTGGACGAGGTCTTCGTAAAGATCAATTGAGAGATACATTACCTCTGGCGGGCCGTTGATCACGAAGGTGAGGTGCTGGAAAGTTATGTTACCAAGCGCCGAGACCGCAACGCAGCATTGAAATGCCTCAGAAAAGCAATGAAGCGCTACGGCGGGCCAGAAGTAGTTGTGACGGACAAACTACGTTCCTATGGCGCTGCAATGAAAGTTGTTGGCAACGCGGATCGGCAGGAAACGGGTCGCTGGGTAAATAATCGGGCTGAGAATTCTCACTTGCCGTTTCGACGACGAGAACGCGCTATGCTCCGCTTCCGACAGATGCGATGTTCTGCAAAAGTTCGCTGCCGTCCACTCTTCAGTCCACAACCATTTCAATCAGGAGCGCCATTTCTACTCACGAGACAATTTCAAGCTCAATCGAAGCGCCGCTCTTACTGAGTGGCGCCAATTATTGAGCGCATCGATTCAGGCTGCGCTAGCAATCTGATGCGAGTTCTCATTCGTCTGACAGCACCTTTCAAACCCTTTTGTGCCATAACGACGTTTCAAACGTACGCAAGAAGCCGACAATTTCTTCACCCAGCAGATTGACATGACTTGTCATCGCGGCTTGTGCAGCTGTTGTTTGACCTGCAGCAATGGCGTCGATTACGATAGCATGTTCCTCAACAGAGCGCGCCATATATCCCGGTGCCTGCGTCAAGTGGTGGCGATAGGGAAATGTCATCGGCCGAGCAATACGCAACTGGTCCTGCAGAAGCCGGTTTTGCGAACCCGCAATAATCGCATTATGCAAAGACATATTTGCTTCGTTAAATGCAGAGACAGTTTGGGCTGTGGCGCAGCGATCATTGGCGTCGCGTGCCTCTTGTAGCTGCATCGGCTGGATACGCTGCGCGGCAAGGCGTGCTGCGATACCTTCAAGCTCGGCGACAACAAGAAACGCGTCAAGCACAGTTGCCGCAGTGGGTTTGGCAACAACGATGCCGCGACGCCCCAAGTCTTCGATCAGCCCCATACTGGCAAGATTGCGGATCGCCTCGCGCACAGGGGTTCGCGAGACGCCAAATTCCTCCGCGAGACTACGTTCATCAAGCCGCACACCGGGCGCGCGCAAGCCCTCGATAATCTGGCTTTCGAGGGCGACTGCGATGCTGTCAGCCTTGCGAGGGGTTTGGAATTTAGCCATAGCGATTTGATCCGGCGAACCAGTCGTCATGGCCCGGGGCCGTGCGCACGATGACGGATTTCTTGGTCATATAGGCTTTCAGCGCATCCCAACCGTTTTCCTTGCCAAAGCCACTGTCACGGACGCCCCCCCAGATCGAACGGGGATCGTTGCGGTGATGATCGTTCAGCCAAACAACGCCACCTCTGATGCCAAGTGACAGCCGGTGCGCCCGCGCGATGTCGCGCGACCAGATTGAAACCCCGAGGCCGAAGGTCCCCGTGTTGGCCAGCGCCAACGCTTCTTCTTCGGTATCAAAGGGCGTAATCGAGATCACAGGACCGAAGACTTCTTCGAGAAATAGTTCCTGCTCTGGTCGGACATCCTTGAATACCGTCGGCCGGATATAAAAACCTTGATCAAAAGGCGCGGGAAGATTGGGATCGGAGTCACCCGCGACCTGCATCGCGCCATCCGCTTTGGCTGTCGCGATCATGCGTTTGCAACGGTCCTGACTGGCCTTGGAAATAACTGGCCCCATTTGGGTGGTGTCAGCCATTGGGTCGCCAAGCGTAATGGCGTCGGCACGTGCGGCGATGCCTGTCACAAATACATCGTAGATATCACGATGCACGATAAAACGCGCCCCGGATACACATGTCTGCCCAGAGGCTACAAATGCGGAAAACAGACCCCCGGCAATGGCTCCGTCTAGGTCGGCGTCCTGACAGACCAGCACTGGCGTTTTACCGCCCAGTTCCATCGTTGTTCGCACGAGGCGTTCCCCTGCGACTGCGGCAACTTTTCGCCCTGTCGTCGTGCCGCCGGTCAAGTCTATGTAATGAATGTCGGGGTGGACGCACAGCGCCGCGCCAGTCTGTGGTCCACCTGTCACAACGTTTACGACACCGTCAGGTAGACCGGCCTCTGTTGCCAGTGCAGCCAGCACAAGCGGCGAGACAGGGGCAAGTTCGGATGGCTTCACAACGCAGGTGTTCCCCGCGGCCAGCGCCGCACCCATCTTCTTCACAAGGATTAGAACCGGATGGTTCCATGGGGTCAAAAGTGCGACCGGGCCAAGCGGCTCATAGTGGGTCACGGTGACATAGCCACCCTTGACGAAGTTCGATTCTCCCTCAAGCCCCATCGCGATACCCGCAAAATATTCGATCCACTCTGGAATGCGCGCCATCTGGGCGTTCATCTCTTTCAGCGCCCGTCCGGTCACAATGGATTCCAGGATAGCAAGCTTGGGGATGTTCTCGCCCACCACATCGGCAAATCTACGCAAGTGGCGGGCACGCTCTATGGGATCAAGAGCAGACCAACCTGCGAAAGCTGCGCGCGCAGCGGCGACTGCGGCGTCAACGTCAGTGGCCGTTGCATTTGGAACGGTTGTGAAACCTTTAGCAGTGGCCGGGTTGGTGACGCTGATGACGGCATCTGTTTCGGGTTTTTGGAAGGCTCCATCGTAATAAAGTCCTCTATTAGTACCGGGTTGGGTGAAAGCATCGGTGATATTGGACATAATGAGGACTCTCTTTTTGGTATGCCAAAGGTACTGGAAGTTGCATAAACTTCAATCAAAAGCGGTCTTTTTTGACGAAAATTACATATTTCAGTAGGATTTGCTTGACGATTGGTTGTTTTGGGCGGTTTGGTATACCTATCCATGCATCAAGGACGCCCCCCATGCCCCTGCCCACCACGATGAAAGCTGCGTTGCTGACAGACTATCACACACCACTCGAGATGGCCGAAGTGCCCGTGCCGAAAATCGGCAGTGACGAAGTCTTGGTACGGATCGAGGCAAGTGGGCTGTGTTTTACGGATGTGCATATCTGGAAGGGCGAGCATGCCCCGCCAAGCTTGCCCTTGATTATGGGGCATGAAGGTATTGGGCGTGTTGTGGCCGTGGGATCAACCGCGACACGTTTTCAGGTCGGGGACCGCGTAGGTATCGGATATGTTTACGGTGCCTGCGGGCATTGCCGTGATTGCCGGATGGGGGGTGAGAATTATTGTTCTGACTTCACCGCGACGGGTTACGCCACACAAGGGTGCTTTGCCGAATATGTCGCCTTGAAAGATCAATGGGCCAGCAAAATTCCCAATGGGATTGATGCTATTGAGGCAGCCCCCCTGATGTGTGCGGGAGCTGCGGCCTATGCGTCGCTCAAGAAAACAGGTGTGCAGGTCGGCGACACAGTGGCAATTTTTGGCATGGGCGGCTTGGGACAGTACTGTGTTCAACTTGCCAAACTGTCGGGGCTGCGTGTTATCGCTGTGGACGTTGCCGATGACAAACTCGCGACGGCAAAGACACTGGGTGCTGACGAATGTTTCAAAGCTGATGAGGCTACAGGGGCAGCGATTCAAGAACTGGGTGGCGCACATGGCTGCGTTAACTTTGCACCCGTGACTGCAACATGGCCGATGATGTTGGACGCCTGCAGCCCGCGCGCGACGATCGTTCTAACCGGTGTACCCGCTGGTGAAATGGCGTTTTACACCTATCAGGTGGTTGAACGCGGTTTAATGGTGCGCGGTAGTTCGGCGTCAAACCGCCAGGAGATGGCCGAGCTTCTTTCCATTGCGGCGGGTGGTCGGGTCAAAGGGGTGATCAATGCGGTCCCCTTTGCACAGATCAATGAAGCACTTTTGGATTTGAATGCTGGAAAAGTCGAAGGGCGAACTGTGCTGACTATGGAGGATACAAGCTGATGGATTTGAATCTGACGGCTAAAACGGCGTTGATAACCGGCGCGTCGATGGGCATTGGGGCGCATGTTGCGGAAACGCTCGCGGCAGAGGGCGTTCATCTGCATCTGACTGCTCGGAGCGCCCAAAAGCTTGAAACGTTGAAAACGAAAATTGCAAAGACCACCGATGTTTCCGTGACCCTGCACCCTTTGGATTTGACATCTGAGGGTGCACCGGAAGCCTTGGCGACGGCAATTTGCAATGTGGATATTTTGGTCAACAACGCTGGCGCAATTCCCAGTGGCGACTTGTGGGACGTTGATGATGCGGCTTGGCGCAAAGGCTTTGACCTCAAGGTCTTTGGCTACATCAACATGAGCCGTCTGTTTTACACCAAGATGAAAGAGGCCGGCGGCGGTGTGATCATCAACATCATTGGCAACGGGGGCGAGGTTCTAGACCGCGACTATATCGCTGGAGCAATGGGGAACATAAGCCTGATGGGCTTTACCCGCGCGTTGGGGGGCTATGCCCTTGATGACAACATGCGTGTCGTCGGCATCAATCCTGGACCTGTAAACACTGACCGGATTTACAACATGCTGCGCAAATGGGCCGAAAAAGATTTAGGCAATCCAGAGCGCTATATGGAGCTGGCGGATGGGTACCCTCTTGGGCGTCCGGCGCATTGCGCGGAGATTTCCGATCTGGTGGCATTTCTGGCCTCCGAGCGTGCGGGCTATACGACAGGTACAGTCTATACCGTGGATGGCGGTATTTCTGCGCGAACGTCGATCATCTGATGCGGCTGGGCCTGCTGATTCCATCGTCGAACGTCGTACTAGAGCCTTTGGCCGTGCGTCTGCAGGCTAAGCGGCCTGAGGTCAGCGTGCATGTCTCGCGCTTGGGCGTGATCGATGTGCAACTCGATGCGACCTCACGGGCACAGTTTGAGATGGATGCACAGGTCGCGGCGGCAAAACTGCTTTGCGATGCGAAGGTTGACCAGATCACATGGGGTGGAACCTCGGCCAGTTGGATCGGCATTGCACACGATGAGGCTTTCGTGCAGCGTGTGACTCACGAGACAGGTGTTGCTGCAACCACCTGCGTGCTGGATATCAACCGTCGGCTGAGAAAGCTCGGGGCCAAGCGGTTGGGGATGGTGACACCTTATACCGATGATGTGGCCACCCAGATAAATCGCAATTATGTAGATCTGGGATTCGAGGTGATCGCCGCTAGCAGTGACGGCGGTAAACTTAGCCATGATTTTGCGACGATACCCCCTGCGGTGATTGAACGGATGGTCAAAGGCGTTGCGGCGTCCCAACCAGACGCCATCATCATAATGTGCACGAACGTCGTTGCCGCCGATATCGCGGATCGGTTGGAGCTTGAGCTTGGCATCCCAATCCTTGATAGTGCAGCTGTTACACTTTCTATTGTGCCATGCCAAAAAGATGAAAAGCGAGAGATGGCTTTGTCAGATTAAACTTGCTTGAAGCGGGCAGGCCGACTTTGCAACCTTGCCCAATGATAAACCACTCCCCGTTCCGCTACAGGAAATCTGTCCTAGGGTTACCGCACCATATTGCTTAGGCATGTGGATCGGGAACCAAGAGCCTAAGCACTATCGGACCATTGAGCATGCACCCACGTCCTGCCTATAGTGTTGCTGCGACACAGTTACTGGTGGATAGTTTTACTTGGGCTGCTGTCCGTGGACCAACGTCGGGGGTTACTGCGCTTGATCCATGCGGGTGACCTTCCCCCCTAATCACAGCACCGCAGGAAATCGTTATTGTAGCACTAGAGGGCCTATGCATGGGCCACAGGGGGTGTATGGAGTAACTATATATGGCATTTGCCAGTGATCAGCCTTTCAGTGATGTAAACCACTATTGGTTCAGTTTCGGGGGAGTGACACCGTTAATGTGACAAGGTGCTATATAGCTATACAGGAAACTGTCACAATACCGCCGCGCTCGCCGAGTGGTGTCGATTATTGAGCGCACAGATTTAGGCTGTGGCAGCAATCTGATGCAAGTTTTTAGTCGTCTGACCAGTAAATGGATTTAAGTGCTGCCTTCCAGCTATTAAAAATTTAAGTTTGTCTGCAAATATTGTAATCTAAATTCCTAAATTTCTTCATCAATATTGTTTGTTTTTTGTTTTTGTGTATTATTATTCAGCGGTGCTATAAACTTGTCATAGATAAAAAAAATCATAGGCGTCAACAGCATCGACAGAGTAATAATCAAAATTAGAGTGTCGGCTAATTCTCTGGGCAGTACGGCCTTTGTTATTGACAGTGTGACAAGAACAAAACCAAATTCACCTGCTTGAGCCAGCCCTAGGCTGAATAGCCACCGATCGATACCTTTCAAATTATAAATAACGGTTATCAGCATCAAAACCACTGACTTCAGGACGATCAATCCGACAGTGAGGCTGATAATTATGGTAAAGCTATTTAATAACAAATCAAAGTTAATTCCGGCGCCGATGGTTATGAAGAATAGCCCCAAAAGAAGTCCACGGTATGGATCAATATTATTCTCTAATTCATATTTGTACTCGCTACTGGCCAGAACTACGCCTGCCAAAAAGGCCCCTAGAGCTGGTGGCAGTCCTACCAGTGTCATCAACAGGGCAATGCCCACCACGACCAAAAGGCCTGTACTTAAAAACAGCTCTCTTAGGCGCGCTTGTGCTACGAAACGGAAAAGTGGCGTAACGGCAAATTTACCTAAAACAATGACGCCTCCCACTGCCATAAACGTCACAGCCGCAGCTTGCCAGCCGTTCAAGCCGTCAACCAGTGACACGGTATTTACAGTAACGTGATAATCTTGCTGATTTACATCAGTAAGCTCCAGTAATTCTATCAAAACTAATTCGATCAAATCAGGCGCGGCTAATAGCGGTAGCACTATTAAAATGGGAATTACCATAATGTCTTGAGCCAGAAGCACTGCAAGAGTGTATCGTCCTCCCGTTGATTTTAGTAATCGTTTTTCTATAAGTGTCTGGTTAACAATGGCTGTTGAAGACAGAGCAAAGACCAAGCCTATTGTTAATGACATGGTCCAGACATATCCAAAACCCATTGAGATAGTCATAACCAGAATGGTCGTGAGGCCAATTTGTAGCCCGCCCATAACAAAAATCTTGCTTCGCATCAGCCACAATTCACGGGGGTGCATCTCTAAACCAATTAGAAACAACATCATTACAATGCCAAATTCAGCAAAATGTTGAAGTGCCGCAACATCAACTCCCATTACGTTAAACATTGGGCTGATGATTATACCTGCAATAAGGTAGCCAAGTACTGAACCTAGCCCCAAACGCGAAGCGATTGGCACAGCAATCGAGCCTGCTAAAAACAGTACAAAGGTTACCAACATGAATTCTGGGGACATTGTTACGGCTCTAGTTGTATGGTCATAAGCATATATGTTTGAAGTTGGAATAGCCAACAACCTTGAAGGCAATGTCAGATTAAACTCGGTTGAAGCGGGCAGAAACTCGGTATTTGTCTGTTGAGGCCATGGTGTTCCACTAAAGGCGCTACTCAAGCTGGGTGTGAGCTTAGGTTGACTGTGAGAGGGTACAGCAACGCCATCTCTATTCATGCGTAAATTTCAAGCTGAGGTGGCTGCGGTTCGCTTAATGCGCTAGACAGGCTGGGTGTGGGGTTAGGTTGGCTGGATGGGGCTGCAGGCGCACCACCTTTACTCACGCCTCAACTTCAAGCTGAACCGTGCCGCGGTCTTCGATTTAGGGAATTGCCACATAGGTTCAGCTGCACGTCAGAACCAATTGGCCGCTTAAGGGTTCTGTCTTGAAACAGAAAATTATGAAGCCAAAGCTTTCAAAAAGGCTTTGGCTCAGCACAACAGATGGCAAGGAGGCCATTATGTCGCCAAAAGAACAAAATTCAGAAGTCGATCTCTTCGTCGTCGGTGGGGGCATCAACGGCTGCGGTATTGCTCGGGATGCCGCGGGCCGTGGGCTGTCTGTGGTGCTGGCGGAAATGAACGACCTGGCATCTGCGACATCTTCGGCCTCGACCAAGCTTTTCCATGGCGGGCTGCGCTATCTCGAATTTTTCGAAGTCCGCCTCGTGCGCGAAGCTCTGAAAGAGCGCGAAACACTGCTGCGCGCGATGCCCCATATCAGTTGGCCAATGCGCTTTGTATTGCCGTACCACAAGGATATGCGGTTTGAGGTTAACACGCCGACATCGAAGATTCTGAGCCTTGTCATGCCCTGGATGTGCGGGCGCAGGCCTGCCTGGCTGATCCGCTTTGGACTGTTTCTCTACGATCATTTGGGGGGGCGGAAAATCTTACCCGGCACGACAACGGTTGATCTGGCTGCCGATCCTGTCGGCAAGCCGTTGCAAAATCGCTTTGCCAAGGCCTATGAGTATTCTGACTGCTGGATCGAGGATTCCCGTTTGGTGGTTTTGAACGCGCGCGATGCTCAGGCGCGCGGCGCGCAAATCATGACCCGGACCAAGGTGGTGTCAGCAGAGCGGGTCGATGACGTTTGGCATATCACCACCGAAGATCAGAGCACGAAAGAAACCCAGCTGACCGTCGCCAGAATGCTGGTCAACGCGGGCGGGCCTTGGGTCGAAGAGATCATTCGCAACACCGCTCGGATCAATTCGTCTGAAGGTGTGCGTCTGGTGCGTGGCAGCCATATCGTGACGCGCAAACTGTTTGATCACGACAAATGCTATTTCTTTCAGGGTGAAGATGGGCGGATCATTTTTGCGATTCCCTATGAGACAGATTTCACCTTGATCGGTACGACGGATGCAGATCATGAAGACGCATCCGTAAAACCACAATGCACTGAGGCCGAAGCCGACTATCTGCGAGCCTTTGCGTCAAATTACTTCAAACAGCCAATTCCCAAGGATGATATCGTCTGGAGCTATTCCGGTGTGCGCCCGCTATATGATGATGGGGCCAGTTCCGCGACCGCGGCGACGCGGGATTATGTTCTGAAAGTAAATCAGGATGGTGAAGCCGCGCCATTGTTGAACATATTTGGCGGAAAAATAACCACTTATCGTAAACTTGCAGAGTCCGCGCTTGAGAAGATCACACCGTTTTTCCCCAAGGCCGGTCCGGACTGGACCGCGGGCGTAAACCTTCCCGGTGGAGATTTTCCAGTGGATGGTGTGGCATCTCTGATCCAGGAATTGCGCGAAACCTATCCGTTTCTGGATGATTTTTGGGCGCGGCGTCTGATCAGGGCCTATGGCACCGAGGCCCGGCTGATCCTTGGTGATGCCAAATCAATCGGGGATATGGGCAAAGCTTTTGCCGTAACGCTAACTGAGCGCGAGATTGTCTGGCTGATGGATAAGGAATATGCCCGCACCGCTGAAGATGTGGTTTGGCGGCGCTCGCGATTAGGGCTTCGGATGAGCAAGGCCGAAATCGCCGAGCTTGATATCTGGATGACAAACGCGGACAAAGACGCCGGCCCCAATGGCCAAGGATGAAGCCCCTCATATTGAGGCCCAGCAATGACGTTGGAAACGGCTAGATGTCTGCAGTGAAAACTACTCGGGACGTGCTGAACGAGTTTTGGGAGACCCAAAACGTTATGTCACATCTATCTCTGTGAACGAAAGTCCGACAGGAATCCAGAGGCCAAAATTAAGTCAGCTTTAGCCGGGTTATACGCAATCGCATCCGTCAGAAAATCCTGATAGTCCCTTCTGGATAGTAGAGGAGCAGCAACACACTTCCTGTTGACCGCTTCTATGTCGCCGCTGGGTTTAATCATGAATTCAAAAAGCCTGATATCAGTTGCGTTTGGAGCAACGTCGTTTTGGATCAGTGCAAACACTGCGGGGATCTCGCCGCCAACAGCAAAGTATGTTGAGGTTTTGTGAGCTAGATCGGGCCCAGCCTTGTCGAAATGATCAGATATTTGCAGTCTGCCTTCTCCAGAAATGTTGCGGATAAAGCTGTCACCTGAAAGCCATCCCGAAGACGAGGTGGCCGCTAAACCATTGATGGATACAAAGGCGGCATTGGTATCGTCATCAACGGCAGCTATCAGGTTTGCTAGCTCCAGAAGCGTGTGGCGCTTGCAGAGGCCACAGGCGATGCTCAGTTGGTGCTGCGGGATGTTAGAGGGTTTATTTGGCCCTTGACGATGATGTGCTTAGTCATCTGCAAGCGCACTATTGTAAAAGATACCCATCCAAATAATTTCTCCCAAAAACAGTGGTCTAGGAATTATAAATATTGTTAAGTACGGACGATCCTCAAAACTCACTAATCCAGTAAAAAGAACCAAATTATCAACCGTGGCATTTAACATAACAATTATAGATATTAAGCACATGATCTTGAATGCAATATTAAAATATGCACTCATATTCATCAGAATTAAAAGCCACAACATAATATTAGCCCGTCCATCGAGGACAGTGAGAAAACCCTCGTTAATTAAACCAGCTTCGAGCGGTTGAAGTAAGTTATTTTCAAAGAAGATATAAATTATTAAAGATCCAGAAGCATATATACGACTACATTCTAAAAGGATCTTAAACGTTGTAATCTGATTTGTTACATGAGCTTTAGCTTCTCTGCTTTCAGCGAAGGCTTCTAAGATTGGCAGGCTACAGCAAGCGTGGGGTTGATGACGACGTATCGTCAATTTTAGTGGTCGCATTAGAGGCTTTATTTTGGGCTGGAGTGCTGTCAGTTGTTGGGTTACCGGTGGCTGACAAGCGACCTACGACATTTGCGCCAAAATCTATTCGTATTTTCTCCGCAACCACTTGGCCTATGACAACGGCTGTTGACCCCAGTACCACTTCCACAGCTGCTATGGTGCCGTTCAAATAACCGTCGACCGTGACAGATCGCGCCCTCACATTACCGTCCACATTGCCGGTGCCAGTCACTACGAGGACATCTACAGTTAAATCGCCTGTAATCCTGCCGCCAAATTCTACTGTACCGTCACTTTGCCAATCGCCTTTGATAACTATGCCATCATGCAAAATTGATCGACGTAGCCTTGGCTCCTTAGAAAAACTCTGCCGAGAAGAAAGGTCATCGCTGTTTGATTGGGAAAACATATCTAATACCATGTATCATTTGGGGTTGGTCTTTGGAGTAAGCTACCTATAACACTTCTGCAAACAACTTATTACGAAACCCGAAGATTGCTGATACTGAAGCCTCTATTAGCTCCATCGCTTTTTCCCAAATATTGCCCACCGCCAAGCCACGCACTCCCGATCTGTTATCTCAAGTGAGCACAGGTATAGTGCTTGAGGCGCTGGCCTGTCCTTTATGCTGGGTTTGGCTGACTGCGGGACAAAGCTCCAATCTGCTACTGCGTTTATATAATGAAAATAATATTGCATTTTCTGACCCGTTTTGCGCGCCCGACCTTAGGTGCTATCAGGCTGTCAATTTTAGGATTAGTGTTTTAAAGCCTTAGGTTGAATTTGAGTGCCTCGTGGCTTGACGAATGCGGCGCTTCACGGGCGGCATTACAACTGCTTCAACATTCGAACTAGATCGTCTGTTAATCCCCTTCCAAACTCAAAATACGAAATAACTGTAGTGGTGATGAGTGCCGTAGGTATCTCCACTTAAAATTTGGTTAAAACCCGACAAGACAGGAGATGAAGACATGATTGATGCAAGTGGCGGATTCACCAACTTTATAGCGATCCTAATTCCAGCCCTCATGGGCGGATTTTATGGTTACCGGTGCCTGTTTCTAACCCATGGGTTCATCGCTCAATATGGGCTTGGTGCGGGGTCTGAATTTATGGTCAAGCTGAGTGGCACTTACACGTTCACGCAATCGCTTATTTATGTCATATTATTGTTGACCTCTCCAGTTGGGGCATGGAGTGTCTTTGCCTTTGGAACGATCCAAGCGGCCTTGTTCCTCGTATTTGGGTATACGACTGTTAAGGGCAATTGGGCGCAAGTTGAGGGTGTCAAGGCGACAGCTGAGGGCTATATTGTTCCAGCCATATTATTGGGATTTCATCTCTATATTATGTTTACCATGGGTGACATAATTTACGCATAAAATTTTGATCTCAATAAGTATTTTTTTGAAGATGGCCCAATTTTGCGTTGGGCCCGGCTCTGGAAAGTTTTCCCATTCGCCATCAGTGGTGAGCGCTAAACCTATAGATCTTGGGTGCAGGGCACCCGACAAAACAAGTAAAAATGGTAGGCCCGGCAGGACTTGAACCTGCGACCAATCCGTTATGAGCGGATTGCTCTAACCAGCTGAGCTACAGGCCCCCGTGGGACCTCATTATCAGAGAAATCCCAGGGGTCAAGCAGGCTTGATGGACATGTGTCGCCGAGCCTGGTATCGGAGCGGCAAATTTGCAATAAATGGTGCTCAAATGACCCCAAGTTTAACTTATGCGCAGGCCGGCGTTGATATCGATGCGGGCAATGAATTGGTGGAACGGATCAAGCCGGCTAGCAAATCCACCCAACGCTCCGGGTCTATGTCGGGTTTGGGCGGTTTCGGCGCGATGTTTGATCCCAGGGCGGCCGGCTATGAAGATCCGATTCTTGTCGGCGCAACCGATGGGGTGGGCACCAAGCTGCGTTTGGCGATTGATACGGGCGATGTCTCAACGGTTGGTATTGATCTTGTGGCCATGTGCGTAAATGATTTGATTTGTCAAGGCGCAGAGCCATTGTTTTTTCTTGATTATTTTGCGACTGGCAAGCTGCATGTGGCGCAGGCGACCAAGGTCATTGAGGGGATTGCTGAGGGCTGCCGCTTGTCTGGCTGCGCTTTGATCGGCGGGGAAACAGCCGAGATGCCTGGAATGTATGCCAAGGATGATTTTGATTTGGCAGGCTTTGCCGTGGGCGCGATGGAACGTGGCACCCAGTTGCCTCAAGGGGTTGCCGCGGGCGACGTGCTTATCGGCCTTCCGTCCAGCGGGGTGCATTCAAACGGATTTTCCCTGGTGCGCAGAATTGTGGCCGATCAAGGATTGACCTGGGATAGCCCTGCGCCATCGGGCACCGGCACGCTTGGCGCGGCTCTTTTGACCCCGACCGCGCTCTACGTTAAGGTCTGTTTGGCCGCGCTCAAAGCGGGTGGGGTTCACGCCATGGCGCATATCACCGGCGGCGGGTTGACTGAAAATTTACCGCGGGTGCTGCCTGATGATCTGGGCGCGACGATTGATTTAGCGCGCATTCCAGTTTTGCCGATTATGGCCTGGTTGGCGCAAGCAGGTGGAATTTCTGAGGCAGAAATGCTCAAGACCTTTAACTGCGGCGTTGGCATGATCTTAGCGATAGAGCAGGAGCAGGTCACGGCGGTTGAGGCCGCTTTGAGCGCGCAGGGCATGAGCCCGGTCCGCTTGGGCGAGGTGATCCCTGGTCAGGGCGTTAGCTATATGGGGCAACTGCCATTTTAAACGTTGCTATTTTGATTTCTGGTGGCGGCAGTAACATGCAGCGGTTGCTTGAGGATATGGCTCTGCCCCATCCCGGGCGGGCGCGTCTGGTGCTGTCCAACCGGCCGGAGGCCGGTGGGCTGGCCAAGGCACAGGCGATGGGCGTTGCCACAGAAGTTCTGGACCACCGAAGTTTTGGTAACGACCGGGCCCAGTTTGAAACTAAGCTGCACAAGATCCTAATGGCCTATGAGATTGATGTGATATGTTTGGCTGGGTTTATGCGAATTTTGGGCGCGGGTTTTGTCAGCGCTTGGCATGGGCGTATGATCAATATTCACCCCTCGCTTTTGCCAAAATATCAAGGGCTCCACACACATCGGCGGGCCTTGGAGGCCGGTGACTGGCTTGCGGGATGCTCGGTGCATGAGGTTGTGCCGCAATTGGATGCCGGCCCGATTTTGGGATATAGTGAAGTTCCCATTTTGCCCGGTGACACGGCCCAGGATCTTGCAGATCGCGTACTGGTGCAAGAACACCTGCTCTATCCAAAGATCTTGCGAGCCTTTTTGACCCGTTTTGAGCCGCCTAGCTAACTCAAGTTATGGCCGCTTTCTTTTCATAGGGTTTCGCCATATTGTGTCCCGAATATCTCTCAAACAGCCGGATAGCCCATGCATACATTGACCACACAAGCCGAGCTCGACGCCTTTTGCAAACGGGCGCAGGGCCATCCCTATGTGACCATAGACACTGAGTT
The DNA here is from genome assembly GCA_943788425.1 of uncultured Planktomarina sp. Lineage (GTDB taxonomy): Bacteria > Pseudomonadota > Alphaproteobacteria > Rhodobacterales > Rhodobacteraceae > Planktomarina. Next base: position 49,055 of record CALSQF010000005.1, on the reverse strand, counting down.
TCTCAGAGAGCGTACCTACTATTCGAAGCTTTGCTTGTTACAAATGGCGGTTCCGGGAGATGGTGAGGGGGATGCTGTTTTGGTCGATCCTCTGTCGTCTGATATGTCGCTTGAGCCGCTGTACCGCCTGTTTAGCGACACTTCGGTCGTGAAAGTGTTCCATGCGGCGCGTCAAGATCTTGAGATTTTCTGGAATGATGCTGAAATTTTTCCGACGCCTCTGTTTGATACGCAAATCGCGGCTATGGTCTGCGGCTTTGGCGAGCAGGTAGGCTATGAGACTTTGGTGCGCAAAATAGTCAAGCAACAGGTGGACAAATCTTCGCGCTTTACCGACTGGTCGCGACGCCCGCTGACCGAGGCGCAAAAGGCCTATGCGCTGGCGGATGTGACCCATTTGCGGGGAGTCTATGAATTTTTAAAAGCTGAGCTGGAGCGCACTAAGCGCACCGCTTGGGTGGTTGAGGAAACTCAATCTTTAACGGAACCTTCCATCTATGATACTGTTCCATCTGAGGCATGGCGCCGTGTGAAAACACGGACAAATTCAAATAAGTTCCTCGCATATGTGCGCGAATTGGCCGCCTTTCGGGAATCTTATGCAAAGACGCGAAATATACCGCGCAATCGCGTGTTTAAAGATGATGCGATGGTCGAGTTGGCCTCCACGAAACCCGGCACGCTGGAAGATTTAAACAAGGCGCGCCTGTTGCTGCGCGAAGCGCGCAAAGGTGACATCGCTGAAGGAATTTTGAGCGCGATCAGAGCGGTGAACGCTATGGATACGGACAGCTATCCACGGCTGCCGAAGGTGAACGACAAGCTCCAGGTCAATCCGGCTCTGGCCGATCTTTTAAGGGTGCTATTGAAAGCCAAATCTGAACGCTCTGATGTGGCGCAAAAGATGATCGCCAGCACGGCCGAGCTGGATGCTTTGGCCGCTGGGCAACGTGACGTGCCGTCTTTAAAGGGGTGGCGGATGGATGTCTTCGGCTCGGATGCTTTGCGGCTTTGTGAAGGCAAGGTGGGCTTGGCTGTGAAGGGCAACAAAGTGAAACTGTTTGAGCTGTGACCATGGTCCAGATGCAAGCGAGATAGGAGAGTTCCATGGCGCAAGCCGGTTTTGAAGATCTAGTTGAAACATTTGAATTTCTAGATGATTGGGAGGAACGTTATCGGCATGTGATTGAGCTGGGCAAGGCTCTGCCTGATATGTCAGAGGCGCTCAAAGTCCCGGCCAAAAAGGTTGAGGGCTGTGCCTCACAGGTCTGGCTGCATATTACCATAGAAAATCGCAATCTGACCTTCATTGGCGACAGCGATGCGATCATCGTGCGTGGGCTCATCGCAGTGCTAATAACGCTTTATTCCGGTCTTGCTATTGATGAAATTGGCAAGGTCGATGTTACCGCGGAATTGGCGCGATTGGGCCTTAATGAACATCTGTCCTCGCAGCGGTCAAACGGATTGACGGCCATGGTGGCACGCGTGGTGCAGACGGCAGCAGCGGCGGCTTAAGAGGTCGGGGAGAGCGCGGACAAAGCCGGCGTCAAATCGCCATATCCGGTATAGCGATACTCAAAGGCAAGCCCCGTTCGACGCGCACAGTCCTGCGCTTTGGCCTTAAGTGCGGCGTCTTTGAGCTGTGCTTGATAGACGAGGGTGGTGTAATTTCCAAAATACATATCTCGCAATTGCGGGTGTTTGTCCAAGCCCATAGGTCGCCAGAAGAAAGCATCAAACTGTCGGACCAAAAAATCAGTGAGATAAAAGCAAGTTAGCTCTTCGCGCGCTTCAAAGGCGGCGTTGCCCTCATAGAAACTGTAACAATGCGGCCCGGAAATCATCGACACGCCCATCGCATCGCAGAGGGTTTGTAGCTGCCCCCCGGTGCCGCAATCGGCATAGGCTACAAAAATCTCCGAATAGTCGCTCCGATATTTTTCGATACAGGCTTTGACGGCTGGCGTAATTTTATCTGGGGTGTTATGGTAGACGGCAGGTAGACATTGCAAATCCATATGCTGCCAACCATTTGCCTTCATCAATGCCAGGATTTCCCGTGCCAAAGCCCCACAGGCAATCAGCAGCACGCGACCTTGACTGTGCAGCTGCATGCCTTCGGTCGCGAGCTGATCGTCTGAAACGGGCTTTACCATCTCACTTCATCTCCGCGTGGTTGTTGCAAAATCGGCCCCACCCAACACCTATTGGGCCGCATAGCGTTTTGCTGGGTTTTGTTATGCGTTGGCGGCCAAACTATTGTGTTTACGGGCCATGAATTCCTTGGCCGTTTCCACAGCAACCGCGGCATCGCGGCAATAGGCATCAGCGCCAATCGCCTTGCCAAATTCCTCATTCAGTGGCGCTCCACCAACCAAAACAGTGTAATCATCGCGCATGCCTTTTTCGACCATCGTGTCGATCACAACTTTCATGTATGGCATTGTCGTGGTCAACAGTGCAGACATGCCCAGAATATCTGGAGTTTCAGCTTCAATGGCTTCGAGATAGGATTCGACCGAGTTATTGATACCAAGATCCACAACCTCAAATCCGGCGCCTTCCATCATCATGCCGACCAAGTTTTTGCCGATATCGTGGATATCACCTTTGACCGTGCCAATCACCATTTTGCCCACGCGCGGCGCGCCGGTTTCAATCAGCAACGGTTTCAAGATAGCCATGCCGCCTTTCATTGCATTGGCGGCAAGGAGTACTTCGGGCACAAACAAAATGCCGTCTCGGAAGTCATTGCCCACGATGGTCATGCCACCCACCAAAGCCTCGGTCAAAACGCGGTAAGGCTCCCATTTGCGTTCCAGCAAAATGTTAACGCCTTCTTCGATCTCTTCTTTCAAGCCGTCGTAGAGATCGTCAAACATTTGAGCGACGAGATCTTCGTCATTCAAGTCGGATAGGATGATATCGTCTTCTTGGTCAGACATTGGCCAGCGCCTTCTTGTGTTATGTATCTTTACCCGTATGCGGTCGGCGGATCGTTTTGGTCTTCACCGATTGCGACAACAAGTCTGCCGCTACCGACCTTTTGCCAACTGCTGCCAGTTTGTGGTGGTTGACGCGCCTTAGCTGCTGCGACGCCTTCGGGTCTGCCGCAAGCGGGTGGGGCCATTGCCATCTGTGCCGTCGCTGGCTGAGGAAAAGCCGCCCAGAGCAGCTTCGATCACCTGCAAGCTCGGGCGGTTTTGTGGCACATGCGCTTCCAATGCCGCGCGCATCTCCCGCAGGTGGTCAGGTGTGGTGCCGCAACAACCGCCAATGATGGTTGCGCCGCAGTCGCGGGCCAACCTGGCATAATGGGCCATCAGCCCTGGCGTGCCGTCATACTGGATGTGACCGTCGTGATATTTTGGAATGCCCGCATTGCCTTTCGCAACGATGGGCGCCTGCGTACCAGTGCCGGAAAATCCCAAGATCGTCCTTAGCAGATCCGATGCCCCCACGCCACAATTGGCACCAAAGGCGAGCGGTTTGTTCGGAATTTTCTCCAGTAATTTCACCATGTCCGGCGCGGTGATACCCATCATTGTGCGCCCGGCCGTATCAAAACTCATAGTGCCGACCCAGGGCATATCTGCGAGAGCAAAAGCCTCTGCTGCGGCGCGATACTCGTCGCCGAAAGAGATCGTCTCAACCCAAGCCACATCTGCGCCACCAGCCTTTAAACCCTCGGCTTGTTCGTGGAATATTTGCACGGCCCCCGCATAGGAAAGCGGGCCCATGGGCTCCATAATTTCGCCAGTAGGACCGACGGAGCCGGCGACAATGACCTCTCGACCAGAGGCATCCGCCACCTCGCGGCCAATCTGCGCCGAGATGCGCGACAGTTCGGCGGCGCGTGCCTCTGCACCATGAAGTTTTAGTCGGGATCTATTGCCGCCAAAGGAATTGGTTAGAAATAGATCGGATCCAGCATCCACACTGCCTTTGTACAGCGCTTTGATTTTCTCTGGCGCGGTGATATTCCAGAGCTCCGGCGCGTCTCCCGAATACAACCCCATGTTGAACAAATTGGTTCCGGTGGCGCCATCGGCCAAAAGCCAATCGCGCTGTGCAAGCATACGCTGCAAAGGGCTTTGCGAGTCTGTTGTCATGTCATGGCCTTCTAAGTAACCTTGATCTTACGTCATGCCTGAAAGCAAAACATGAGTGAAATTGATTTTCATCATGAAGATTATGAAAATTTGGCGATAAACTTCAGCCCCCCGGCCCGCCAAAACGTTCCCTCCAACAGGGCAGGGCAATTTGATCTCATCCTAGGCGCTGCGGCTGTGGCGAAAAACTTGCGGTAGGCAGGGGGTGAGTTCTTCTATGCCGACTTGCCGCCCGTCGTACATTGTCATATGAGCGAGCAAAGCACGGAGAGTCACATGGCACGTCGCAAGTTGGTTTATGAAGGCAAGGCAAAGATTCTCTATGAGGGTCCGGAGCCAGGCACCTTGGTTCAGTATTTCAAAGATGATGCCACGGCATTCAATGCAGAGAAAAAAGATATCATCGAAGGTAAAGGCGTGTTGAACAACCGCTTGTCCGAATTTTTCATGACCGGTCTCAATACTTTGGGTATTCCGACCCATTTCATCAAAAGCCTCAACATGCGTGAGCAATTGATCCGCGCGGTTGAGATCGTGCCTTTGGAGGTCATCGTGCGCAATTATGCCGCCGGCACCATGTCCAAGCGTTTGGGCATAGAGGAGGGCACGGCCCTGCCACGTCCGATTGTTGAATTTTGTTTAAAAGATGATTCTCTGGGTGATCCATTGGTGTCAGAGGAACATATCATCGCGTTCAACTGGGCCAGCCAACAGGATTTGGACGATATGTTGGCACTGGCTTTGCGTGTGAATGATTTTCTATCCGGCGTTATGTATGGGGTTGGAATTCGGGTTGCGGATTTCAAAATTGAGATTGGCCGCGTTTATGAGGGTGATTATCAACGCCTGATAATCGCCGATGAAATTAGTCCAGACAGTTGCCGGCTTTGGGATCTCAAAACGGGTGAAAAACTAGATAAAGACGTGTTCCGTCGTGATTTGGGCAGTTTGACAGATGCCTATGCCGAGGTGGCGCGCCGTTTACGGGTCTTGCCGGAAAGGCCCGCGCCCATCAGCAAGCCCACTTTGATCAACTGACCTGAAGGACAAGACAATGAAAGCTACCGTCACAGTTATGCTCAAGAATGGCGTGCTCGACCCGCAAGGCGAGGCTGTCAAATCGGCGCTCGGAGGCCTTGGCTTTTACGGGGTAAATTCCGTGCGTCAGGGCAAGGTGATCGAACTGGACTTGGCCGAGGGGACAGACCCGGCGGTGATCGATGAAATGTGCAATCGCCTTTTGGTGAATGCGGTGATCGAAAGCTATCAGCTGGACATCGCATAATGCGCGCTGCAGTTGTTGTATTTCCCGGTTCGAACTGTGATCGTGACATGGTTGAGGCGCTGCGCCAATCTGGCGCGGATGTGGCCAAGGTTTGGCATAAAGACGCCGAATTGCCGACGGGGCTAGATCTTGTGGCGATTCCCGGTGGGTTTTCCTTTGGTGATTATCTGCGGTGCGGCGCAATTGCGGCGCAATCTCCTATTTGTCGGGCGGTGGTCGATCATGCCAATCGTGGCGGTTATGTCTTGGGGGTCTGCAACGGGTTTCAAGTTTTGAGCGAAACAGGTCTGGTTGCCGGAGCGTTGATGCGCAACTCGGGATTGAAATTTGTGTGCAAAACTGTTGGGTTGACCGTTGAAACACAGGACAGCGCCTTTACCGCTGGCTATAGCCAAGGCCCTGAAATCCAAGTGCCAATTGCGCATCATGACGGCAATTACTATGCTACAGATGATGAGCTTAGAGCTCTGGAGGATGAGGACCGGGTGGCTTTTCGCTATAGCGACAATCCCAATGGGTCAATGTCTTCAATTGCCGGTGTATTATCCGCCAATCGCCGCGTTTTGGGTATGATGCCGCATCCGGAGCGGGCGATGGATGCGCAGATGGGATCGGCTGACGGGCAGGCGCTTTTCCGCGCGTTGGTGGAGCAAACGGCCCAGCCCTAGGCTTGGCCGCTTGAATGGCGCCGCGTAGCACCGTAACGCTAGTGCATGTCTTCCGTTACTGAAAATTCCGAAACACTCGCGCCGCGTGTCGTCAACCTGTCTTGGCGGGTGCGGATTGCTTTGTTGACGATTTTCTTGATTGCAGTCGCAACCGTATATTTTACCAACCAGTTGCTCACCGCCAGATTCACTCAATCCACCCTTCAAAGTGTCCAGCTGCGTTTGGCGCTATACTCTGGCAATATGGTCAGCGAGCTGCAACGCAACTCGATCGTGCCCAGGTTGCTCAGCAGTGACGCGGAGCTGGTGGGGGCTTTGAGCTCTAGAGATTATCAGCGGACCTCGCAACGCTTGCTGTCATTTGTGGATGAAATTGGTGCGGCGGCAATTTTGCTGTTGGATTTGGATGGCCGCGTTGTGGCGGCGACTGATCGCAATCGATTGGGAGAATTGCAACGCAATTTGCCACATTTCGTCGAGGCTGCCCGGGCCAGCGAAACGGTGTTTACCACCCACAAAATGGATGCGGGCGGGTATGATTTTGCCTATTCACGCCGCGTGGTTGCCAATAACAAAACCCTTGGTGTGATCGTGGTTGAGGTGGATTTGCGCAAGTTTCAATCGGCTTGGGCGGGAATATCTGACGCGGTGATCGTGTCTCTTCCCAATGGTCCGATTGTCTTGGCCACAGAGAAAACTTGGATTGGCCTGCCTGAAGAGGAGGCGCTGGCGCTGCGTTCGGCGCCCAGTGCGATTGAACGCGCTATTCGGGCCACGCAAGATTGGACCGCCCTGCCGGCTGATGCCTATGTGCAGGGGCGGGCGGTTATGCGGCGCGAATTGCGCGTGCCATTTCGTGGCTGGAACATGGTGTTGTTCACGACCTATGGTGGAATTCGCCAGAGGGTTAATGCAGTTTTAGCCTTGGAGATCATGGGATTTTCGATCCTCTTTACCTTAGCTTTTTACCAATTATCCCGCCAAACCTTGACGCGTGCACTGTTTTTCCAGCAAGAATCTGATGACTTACGGCAACTCAACCTGCGTTTGCAGCGTGAAATTTCAGAGCGTCAAAAGGTTGAGAAGAACCTGCAAGTGGCAGAGCAAACCCTGGCGCAATCTTCGAAACTGGCCGCTTTGGGGGAAATGTCAGCGGCGGTCAGCCACGAGTTGAATCAGCCTTTGGCCGCTATGAAAACCTATCTTGCTGGGGCCAAGCTGTTGCTACAACGCAAACGTATGGATGAGGCCTTAAGCTCTTTTCAACGGATTGACGATCTTATTGGCCGCATGAGTGCCATTACCCGGCAACTTAAATCCTATGCGCGCAAAGGTGGCGATGATTTGGTGCCGGTGGATGTGCGAGCGGCTCTGAACGGAGCATTGGAAATCATGGAGCCGCAATTGAAATTGCGGCAAGTCTCCTTATCTACATCAGTGCCGAGCACTCCTGTCATGATTATGGGGGATCAATTACGTTTGGAGCAGGTCGTCGTAAACTTGTTGCGCAATGCATTAGATGCCACCTCGATGATCGACATGCCCGAGATCGAGCTCTTGCTGATCGGCAGTGAGACAGCGACTTTGACCGTGCGGGATAACGGGGAAGGAATTTCAGACCTTGATGACCTGTTTGAGCCGTTTTTCACCACCAAGAAACCCGGCGATGGTGTTGGGCTTGGTTTGGCGATCTCTTCGGGGATTGTATCCGATCTCGGGGGGCGTTTGGTCGCGCGCAACAGTGAACAATCGGGCGCTGTATTTGAGGTGACGCTGCCGATTATTGATAACCACAAAGACGAGGATTGAACATGGCCCAGGCTATGAAAATTGCAATCATAGATGATGAGCAAGATATGCGGCAATCCATCAGCCAATGGTTGGCGCTCTCGGGTTTTGAGACCGAAACCTTCGCTTCAGCGGGCGATGCGCTCAAAGGATTGAGCGCAGATTACCCTGGGATAATCGTGACAGATATCAAAATGCCTGGCATGGACGGCATGCAATTTTTAAGGAAGGTTAAGGGCATCGATAGCAATCTGCCGGTGATCATGATCACGGGGCATGGGGATGTTCCGATGGCGGTTGAGGCCATGCGCATGGGCGCTTTCGATTTTTTGGAAAAACCCTTTAATCCCGATACGATGACAGATTTGGCCAAAAAGGCTACACGGGCGCGGCGTCTGGTACTGGACAATCGGCAACTGCGCCGTGAACTATCTTCTGGCAGCTCCATAATGGATAAGCTTGTAGGCGCCAATGGCGTCATGGAGCGGTTGCGGGAAGATATTTTAGATCTGGGGCAAGCGGATGGTCATGTGCTGATTGAGGGGGAAACCGGCACTGGCAAAACCCTCGTGGCCCATGCGCTTCATGCAGTTTCTGCAAGGGCCCGCAAAAAATTTATTATCTTCTCTTGCGCGGGTGAGGAGGAGGAGACGATTATGCGGCGTCTATTTGGTCCTGCGGGCGAAGAAGATCGCCTGCCGGTCTTAGAAGCCGCACGGGGCGGAACCTTGGTCTTGGAGGACATTGAGGCTTTGAGTCATCAGGTGCAATCGCGCTTGATAAAAGCCATAAATGCCCAAGGCGATCCCTCTGAAACCCGCATCATCGCAATTTGCAACCTGCAAGAGCAAGGCAAGACCTGCGAAGATGTGTTGCGTCCTGATCTTTACTATCGCTTGGCGAGTTTGCGCATTGAATTGCCATCCTTGCGCACGCGCGGCGAAGACATATTGACGCTTTTTACGCGCTATGCCGATCAGTTTGCAGAAGAATACGGGTGCGACAGCCCCAGCGTCACGGCCCAAGAGGCGGCGCAACTGCTTCAGGCCCCATGGCCGGGTAATGTGCGTCAGCTGATCAATGTGGCCGAGCGGGCGGTATTACAAAGCCGCAGAGGAAGTGGCACAATCGCTTCGCTTTTGATGTCAGAGGGCGATGATGATCGGCCCGTCATGACGACCGAAGGCAAACCGCTGAAGGAATATGTTGAGGCGTTTGAGCGTATGCTGATTGACAATACCATGCGGCGGCATCGGGGTTCTATCGCAAGTGTGATGGAAGAGCTTTGCTTGCCGCGCCGGACCTTGAATGAAAAAATGGCAAAATATAGCCTCACCCGCGCTGATTATATCGGCTGAAATCGGTGCGGCAAGACGGGCAGGAGATGGGACCATCTTTTGGACAAATCAGCGGGTTGCTCGCCTGTCCAATTCTCAAGCTGCCACTGTTTGCAAGAGATTGCGATCGTAAGTGCATTTAGCCATTGTCTTCCCCCCCGCTTCCCCTTTAGAGTCCAATTAGCTATATGGTTGCAAGACACCGTAAGCGACTGGTTTTTTTCGCAGTCTCTTGCACGTTATAAAATGCGCAGGGCTGTGACGGAAAATGGCACTTAGGAGCCACGAGAGATGACCCTAGTTTTCAGATGTGATCGAAGGCAAGGGCAATTAACAGGCAGGTAAACTCTGTCATAGAAAGCAACGCGATGACACAGGCGCAGGTTATAACATTGGATGAAGGCAGGCCTTTGAGCCGCCCCCATGTTGCGTGCATCGCCCTTAATAGACATCCCTTCGGTTTTGGCCTCCTTTCCGGGGGCCTGCTGAGTGATGCAAGTGGATATAATGGCAAAAAAGATGCTTATCGATGCCACGCACGCGGAAGAAACCCGTGTTGTGGTGGTGGACGGAAACAAAGTTGAGGAATTTGACTTTGAATCACAAAACAAACGGCAAATAGCTGGCAATATTTATTTGGCAAAAGTGACGCGGGTGGAACCCTCGTTGCAAGCTGCCTTTGTTGACTACGGCGGCAATCGTCACGGGTTTTTGGCCTTTTCTGAAATTCATCCGGATTACTATCAGATCCCAGTTGCGGATCGTGAAGCTTTGATGGCCGAAGAAAAAGCCTATGCGAAAGCTATGGCGGCGGAAGCTGAGCAGGAAGAGCAAAATCCTAAGCGCACGCGACGACGCCGGGGAAAACCTGCGGCGCAGCGCAGTTCAGATCCCATTGAAACGCGGGAAGTGAGCGCCGTTGATGGGATGGAGACCATTGATCTCATCCCGGAGGAAGCGGTGGAAACGACAGCGCCTTTGATGGATAGTGACCCTTTTGAGGCTGCACCCGAAACCGCTGAGAGCCAGAATACAGCAGAAGCTGCCCCAGAGGCGGATACCGGATCTGAGGACGATGATTCGGTGCTTGATCCCGAGGCAGCTCTTGAGACCGAGGATGACGCGGGCGAGCAAGATCAAGATGAGGACGATCTGTCCGACGATGGGATCGAATCTGTAGCCCAGGAAGATGACAGCGAAGATGTGCGCCCGGTGCGCAAGCCACGTCCACGGCGCTATAAGATCCAAGAAGTGATCAAAGTGCGCCAAATCATGTTGATCCAAGTGGTCAAAGAAGAGCGCGGCAACAAAGGTGCAGCTTTGACCACATATCTATCGCTCGCGGGTCGCTATTGCGTGTTGATGCCTAACACAGCGCGCGGCGGCGGGATCAGCCGTAAAATTACCAATGCCGCTGACCGTAAGAAACTCAAAGAAATAGCTACGACAATCGTTGTGCCTGAAGGGGCAGGTTTGATTGTGCGGACGGCTGGCGCGAAGCGTACCAAGACGGAAATCAAACGCGATTACGAATACCTGCAACGCATGTGGGAACAAATTCGTGAATTCACGTTAAAATCATCTGCTCCAGCGGCTATTTATGAAGAGGGCGATCTGATCAAACGCTCGGTTCGCGATCTTTACAACCGCGATATTGATGAAGTTTTGGTAGAAGGTGCGGCGGGCTATCGCAATGCCAAAGACACCATGAAAATGATCATGCCGTCCCATGCTAAAAACGTGAAGCATTATGTGGATCCGATGCCACTCTTTGCCCGTTTTCAGGTCGAATCCTTTATGGATGGAATGTTTAACCCCACGGTGCAGCTGAAATCTGGTGGCTATCTCGTCATCGGCATCACCGAGGCTTTGGTGGCCATTGACGTAAACTCAGGCCGTGCAACCAAAGAGGGTAGCATTGAGCAGACAGCTTTGAACACCAATCTGGAGGCCGCCGAAGAGGTGGCGCGTCAACTGCGCTTGCGCGACTTAGCCGGGTTGATCGTGATTGATTTCATTGACATGGATGAACGCCGCAACAATATCGCGGTCGAAAAACGCCTGAAAGATAAGCTGCAATCTGATCGTGCACGCATTCAGGTGGGTCGGATCAGTGGCTTTGGCCTGATGGAGATGAGCCGGCAGCGTTTGCGCCCAGGCATGTTGGAAGCCAGTACGCAGCCCTGCGCTCATTGCCACGGCACCGGTTTGATCCGCTCGCAAGACAGTTTGGGTCTGACCATTCTGCGTGAGTTGGAAGAAGAGGGGGGGCGTGCCCGTTCCAAAGAAGTGCTGATTAAAGCTCCGATCAGCATTGCTAATTTCTTAATCAATCAAAAGCGTGAGCATATCAGTCAGATAGAGCAACGCCATGGAATGGCCGTGCGGATCGAAGCGGATCCATTCTTGGTAAGCCCAGATTATACGATTGAGAAATTCAAGACTGCCACGCGCATCGTTCCGGCAAACGCCACGACGGTCAGCTCAGTGGATTTTGCTTTGATGGAAGAAATTGACGAGCAAGGTCAAGAGGATGATCAGGCTGATGTGATTGAGGCTACTGAAACCACCGAAGAGGGAGATGCGCCGAAGAAGCGTCGCCGTCGCCGTCGCCGTCGGCGGGGCGGCAGTGATGCGGTGGTGGGCGAGTCGAGCCAAGAGGATGGATCCCACGATGAGGCGGCGGCTGACGAAGCTGCTGTTGAAAGTGCCGGCGAAGAGGATAAGCCAAAACGCCGCCGCCGAACACGCGGTGGGGCGAAAGCTAAGCCTGTTGATGACAATCCGGTTGCGGACAAGCAGGTTGAGGAAAACTCTGAAGATCATTCTGCTCAAGAGGCTGAGGCGGCGGAAGTCGCTATTGCCGCCGCGCCAGAGCCTGTTGCGGTGGACGAGGATGTTACGGCAGTGGCGGAAACACCGCCAGCCGAAAAACCCAAACGAGTGCGCAAACCGCGCAAAACTAAAGCGCAGCGTGAGGCTGAGGAGGCCGCGGTAGCGCAAACCGCCGGTCCTGCCGCTGTGGTCGACGAGGTCGTTGTGACTGAAAAGACGGTGCCAGAGGCCCCGGTTGAAAAGCCTGCGGCAAAACCCAAGCGCGTGCGCAAACCTGCTGTGAAAAAAGCCATTCCGGTCGAGGAGACCGCGGCTAATGTGCCTGCGGAAGTCTCTGCGCCAAAAGCCATGGAACCCGAACCGGCACCAGACGCGATCGCGACGCCGGTTGCGCAATCGGGGCCTGCGCCCGAAAAACCGGCTGCGCCCAAAAAACGCGGTTGGTGGTCACGCGGCTAAAGATATTGCCACATGCAAAGGGCTCCGCGATTGCGGGGCCCTTTTATCTTCACCGGTGAGACCTAAGCCTAGCTGTCGCTTTTGCGAATGAAAAATTGCAATTCCGCACCCTCGCTGTATTGCGCTATCAGAGTATGGCCCGCCTCAGCGCAGAAATGCGGCACATCAATGATGGCTGCTGGGTCATCGGCCCGCATCAACAAGACCGCCCCCTGAGCCATTGCCATCAAACGCTTGCGGGCTTTGAGCACCGGTAAGGGGCATAAGAGCCCAATGGCATCCAAGTCTTCGTCCCAAGTCATCACAGCGCCCCATTGTCGATCATTGCAATCTCCTGCGTCCTGCATGCCGTAAAATTTTCCTGCGCGCCAGAGGCAGCAGGGGGTATTTTGCCGATCATATGGGCACAGTGATGTGACAAACTTTCAGATGACGCCAGCGCTTAGATAGCCTAAGACAGCCCAAGACCAGAAAAGGCCGCTTTAATGTTGGGAATTGATCTATGGGATGCCGGGCTGATTCCGGCTATGTTTGTGGCGCTGCTCGGCGGGTTGATCAGCTTTGTGAGCCCCTGCGTACTGCCCATTGTTCCACCTTATTTGGCCTATATGGGCGGGGTGAGCATGGATGACATGAGCGCCACAGCGCAGGCGCGCCGGCGCGTGGTTTTGGCCGCTCTATTCTTTGTATTGGGCCTATCCACCGTCTTCATCTTGCTGGGCTTTACCGCCTCAAGTTTTGGCCGCCTGTTTTTGTCCAATCAAGATTGGTTTGTCAGCGGCGCAGGCATCTTGGTCATGGTGTTTGGAGCGCATTTCCTAGGCGTCATCCGCATTGGCCTTGTGGACAGGGAAGCGCGGATCGCGGGGGGTGACCGCGGTGGCTCGGCCTTTGGTGCCTATATTTTGGGGCTGGCCTTTGCCTTTGGCTGGACGCCCTGTTTGGGGCCCATTTTGGGCACAATCCTCGCGCTTGCCGCCGATACCGCCAATCCCGCAAAAGGGATCATCTTGCTCGCCACATATGCGGCGGGCCTTGGTATTCCCTTTGTGTTGGTGGCGGTGTTCTTTCCGTCTCTCACAGGGCTGATGGCTTGGATGAAGCGTCATATGATGCGGATCGAACGTATCATGGGGTTGCTGCTCTGGACCGTTGGGCTGATGATGGTGACTGGGCAATTTACCCAGTTCAGCTGGTGGATTTTGGAGCAATTTCCCGCTCTGTCAGCCCTAGGGTGATGAATGAGCTGTGACCGGCTTTGCCAGGCTGTGATGTTATGATTAGTAATTGAGTTTTAAATTCTATATACGTGACTTTTAACTCATTCAACCGTAACGGACTTTGCCAGGTTGCGTGGCTGATCGGCATCGGTGCCCTTGGCCTGAGCCGTATGATAGGCGAGCAGCTGCGCCGGGATGGCGTAGACGATGGGGGCCAGCAAATCAGGGGTTGTGGGCATCGTGATTTGTGCCCAGGTGCCCTCTGCCGCTGTCTTGAGACCTTGCTTGCAGGAGATAAGCAGCACTTGGCCAGATCGGGCCATAACTTCTTGCATGTTGGAGACAGATTTATCGAAAAGTGGATCCATAGGGGCCATGACCACCACAGGTACGTTTTTATCAATGAGGGCGATGGGTCCGTGTTTTAATTCGCCAGATGGATAACCTTCTGCGTGTATATAGCTGATTTCTTTTAACTTGAGGGCGCCTTCCATGGCGAGAGGATAGAGCGCGCCCCGCCCTACGAAGATAATATCCTGCGCCGCCGCTAATTTCTTTGAAATATTTTGCACAGCGCTATCAATGCTCAGCGCTTGGCTGATCAGACCCGGCAAGCGGTTGAGCTCTGCGATATAGGCACGATATTGCGCGGTATCAATTGTACCCTTGGTATAGGCGATTTTGATGGCCAGCAGGGCCAGCACCGTCAGCTGCGCGGTGAAGGCTTTGGTCGAGGCGACACCAATTTCGACCCCCGCATGAATTGGCAACACCAGATCACTTTCCCGCGCAATGGAGCTTTCCGGTACGTTCACCACTGACAGAATGGTGGCATTTTGCGAGGCCATATAGCGCAGCGCCGCCAACGTATCTGCGGTCTCACCCGATTGGCTGACAAAGAGGGCGCAGGTTCCTGGGCTGACCGGGGGTTCGCGGTAGCGAAACTCTGAGGCGACATCGACATCGACCGGCAAGCGCGCGATTTTCTCAAACCAATACTTTGCTGTCAGTGCAGCGTAAAAGGCAGTGCCACAAGCCACCATCGTCAGCCGGTCAATATGGGCCAAATCAATACTATGTTCTGGCAATTCAACCTCTGAGGCATCCGCGTTTTGATAGCGGCTCAGAGTTTTTTTCAGCACAGAGGGCTGTTCGGCAATCTCTTTGGCCATGAAATGTTTAAAGCCGCCTTTGTCCACCCTTGCGGCATCAATGGTGATCGTGCGGGTTTCGCGATCGGCCAAACTACCGTTTTCGTCGTAAATCTCAACAGATGTTCGGGTGATCACGGCAAAATCACCCTCTTCCATATATGTGATTTTATCGGTCAAAGGGGCGAGTGCAATGGCATCCGAGCCCACATAGGATTCGCCATCGCCATGGCCGATCGCCAATGGGGAGCCCTTGCGCGCAGCAATCATCAAGTCATCCTCGCCTTGAAAGAGAAACGCGAGGGCGAACGCACCCTCAAGGCGGGCTATCGATTTTTGCGCGGCCTCTTGGGGGCTGTGGCCTTCGGACATATAGTGATGGGTCAACAGCGCGACGGTTTCCGTGTCTGTGTCGGTTTCATGGCTCACACCTAGAGCGCTTAATGCGGAGCGTAACTCTTTGAAATTTTCCACAATGCCATTGTGCACCACAGCCACAGCACCGGCTTGATGGGGGTGGGCGTTCACGATTGTGGGAGTGCCATGGGTCGCCCAGCGGGTGTGGCCTATGCCCGATTTGCCCGACAAAGGTTCTGAAACCAAACGGTCAGACAGGTTGACGAGCTTGCCAACCGCACGGCGGCGTTCGAGATGGCCTGCGTTTACTGTGGCAATACCGGCGCTATCATAGCCGCGGTATTCCAAGCGTTTGAGTGCTTCGACCAAGATTGGAGCGACTTGGTGATTTCCTAATACGCCAACAATTCCGCACATGGGTTCAATCCTTAGTTTTTGTTTTGTTTTGCGGCCTTGAGCGCGCGCAATCTTTTCATCAATTTTAGAGCAAAACCGGGTTTGTTATCCTGTTTGGACCGGGCAATCGCGAGATCTCCGGCGGGCACATTCTGCGTGATCACCGATCCGCTGGCCGTCATAGCGTCTTGCCCGACTGTGACCGGTGCAACCAGCATGGTATTTGAGCCGATAAAGGCCTCTTCGCCAATATAGGTGTGATGTTTCATCACCCCATCATAGTTGCACGTTATCGTGCCGGCGCCAATATTGGCCCGGGCGCCAATATGCGCATCGCCAATGTAGGACAGGTGGTTGACTTTGGCGCCTTCGTCGAGCGCGCTGGCCTTGATTTCCACAAAATTGCCAATTTTCACATCCTCCGCCAGTTCAGCGCCCGGGCGCAGGCGGGCATACGGGCCAATGATGCAACCGCGCGAGACATGCGCACCTTCCAAATGTGAAAATGCGCGGATCTGGACGCCACTTTCGACCGTGACACCCGGGCCGAACACCACGTTCTGTTCAATGACCGTATCCCGGCCGATGACGGTATCAAAGGAAAAATGCACGGTTTCGGGTGCCGGCATGGAGACGCCATCTTCCAAAGCTTCCGCGCGGCGCAGATTTTGGAACTCTTTTTCAGCTTGCATCAACTCAACCCGGCTGTTGACGCCCAGAGTTTCGCGTTCCGCGCAGCGGACTACAGCACATTGCAACCCCCGCGCCACGGCCTTGCCAACGACATCTGTCAAATAGAGCTCACCTGAGGCGTTGTCCGTATCAATTTCAGACAGAAGGTCGAAAAGGAGGTGTGCGGGCGCGGCCATGACGCCGCTGTTGCAAAGCGTCACCGCTCTTTCTGCCGGGCTTGCATCTTTGAATTCAACAATTCGCTTCAATTTGTCACCATCCGTGATCAAACGGCCATATCGGGCCGGGTCTTTTGCTTCAAATCCGAGCACGGATACCGCCGAGTCGTTGAGGGTGGCCGTCAACTCTTCGAGGGTGCGCGTTTGGATGAGGGGGCAATCGCCGTACAGCACAAGGACCGTTCCATCAAAATCACCCAATGCGTCCCGGGCTTGATCAACGGCATGGCCTGTGCCCAATTGCGCCTCTTGCACGGCAATTTCCACGTCCGGATCTTCGGTGTGGGCGGCGGCGCTTACAGCTTCAAAGCCATGGCCTGCGACAATAATGGTCCGTTTAGGCTCCAAAGCCCGCCCGGCGCGCATGGCGTGGACCAACATGGGTGCACCGGCCACTTTGTGCAAAATTTTCGGCAGCTCAGATTGCATCCGGGTGCCTTTTCCTGCGGCAAGAATGATGAGTGCGATATTCATTTGCGGATCTAAGTCCTTTATAAATCAATGGAGCCCTTTTAAGGGTATAGTGGAAATCGACAAGCTGTTTTGCATAAACGCCGCTTTTTGCAATTGGCGTAACCAAGGAGGCAAGAATATGCTCAAACCCTGTGTGGTCTTTGATCTGGACGGCACGCTTGCCGATACCAGTGGCGATTTGCTGAAAGCGGCCAATAGTTGTTTTCGAGGCCTTGGGCTGGGAAACGTGCTGCAGGCGCCAAGGGACAGCGGTACAGCTTTGCGCGGCGGTCGGGCCATGCTCTTGGCGGGGTTTGAACGAGCCGGCTGGACGGATATGTCAGAAATAGATCGGCAATATCCTATCTTACTTGAGGCCTATGGCGCTGATATTTCGGAATTGACGATCTTCTATCCCGGTGCCCTGAATGCTGTGGCTCGGCTGCGGGCGTCTGGATATGCGGTGGCGATTTGCACCAATAAGCCCGAAGCTCTAGCGATTCAATTGATGCAGGCTTTAAACGCCAGCGCCCATTTTGACGCTTTGGTGGGCGCCGACACTCTGGCGCAGCGCAAACCAGACCCAGCGCCGCTGTGGGAAGCGGTCGACCGTGCTGGCGGAGATCGCAAGCGGGTCTGTTTGATTGGTGATACGGTGACAGATCGCTCAACCGCTGCGAATGCTGATATCCCATCGGTGCTGGTGACCTTCGGGCCCGGTGGGGGGGATATGGAGGCCTTGGTGCCTGCAGCTTTGCTGCATCACTTTGACGATTTGCCCGATGTCGTGGCTCAGCTGATTGGTTGAGCCAGAAGATCAAGCAAGGGCTGCGCGTTGGAGCCGTGATCAAGGGTTTCAACAGCGTGGTGGATCGCTTGGCTGCGCGCGAGGCCCAGAGCGGGGCCGGCATAGCTGAAAAATTTTCGCTTTAAATCCTCTTGGCTTGGTGGGGCCGTTGGGTCCCACTCTGGTTCGAACCAATCAGATTGAAGGTGACCTCCTGACGCCAGAGTAATCTCAGCGCGCGCCATTCGCCGGTTCGGAAATGCCGAATTGGCAGACGCGTCTTCGCCCATGGTTAAAATCGATGACAGACGCTGAACCTCCGGGTGGTTCAGCGCTGCATCTGCGACATGTTCGGGCAAAATGGTTCCATGCACTAAGGCCAGGGCGCAAGGGAAAGAGGTTGAATACTGTGCCTCTTCGGTCGTTGTGACCTGTTTCGTCCCCAATCGTACTGATTCATGAAAGGATACGATGTGCAGACCCGTGATATCTTGGCTGGCAAAGCCGTGGCGCTGTTGCAGGTCCAGCACCGCTGCAATCGGAGCCTGTGCCCATCGGCAGACTGGATAAGGCTTGAAATATTGTTGGCAGATGAGCCAGCGGTCTCCCAAATCTTGCCAATGGTCTGTGCCAAGCGTGAGCGCAGGGGCGCCGGTGAAGCCTGCCGCGGCCAACCGTGCCGCCGCGACCCCGCACATTGCGCCCCAACCTGAGCCATCCTTGAGCATGGTCGGATGATCTATGCAGCGCATCATTTGGCTCCGGGGTCCGTGATACTCTGCAATCCCCATGGCATGCGCAGTCTGCGCACGGTCGAGCCGCATCAGGCGTGCGGCTATGCCGGCGACAGCCACCGCCACCCAAGCCCCGGAGGTGTGATAATCTGGAACGCTGGCGTGCTGCGCCAAAGCAGTGCGGCAGGCCAGCTCATAGCCAAGCGTGAGGCAGAGTAAAAATTCTTGCCCCGTCACATCGATTAATTCTTGCGTCAGCCCGTATAGCGCCGGCAGCACGCCGCAGCCCGCATGCCCTTTGGCCGGGTTAAAGCCATCATGGCCATCGAGCGCATCAATGGTCATCCCGCCCGCAAGCGCCACACCCGAGGCCGAGGCGCCACGCCCGTCGAACATCATGGGCAGCGCACCGCTCATATCCAGAGCGCAATAATCGCGGATAATGCCAGACAATTTTGTGCTGGCGCCACCGGCTCCAACGCCAATGAGATCCAACAGGCACAATTTGCTTTGCAGGCGCACCTGCGGTGGCAGGTCGTCCCAGGAGATCTCAGAAATGAAGTCTAAAATTCCGTTTGGTGTCGTCATATCGGCTTCTCCCGTAGTCTTAATCCTGCCATGCAAGCATGTAAATTCTGATCTGTTTGCGACATGGCAGGTAAAAGTGGATTGACTTTGCTGGCTGCAAGACCAAAACCTGCCGCATGACAGAGATATTCACGGGTAACTTCACCCAGCAAGAACCCATTTTGGACGAAGCGATCGAGGCGGCCGTGGCAGTCATGCTGCACGGGCGGTTGCATCGCTACAACGAGGCGGCGGATGAAGTGGCGCAAACCGCACTTTTGGAGCAGGAGTTTGCCGCGCAAATGGGCGCGCGCTATTGCCTTGCCGTGGCCTCGGGTGGCTATGCGCTTGCGACTGCGCTGCGCGCGCTGGGCGTGAAGCCTGGCGATCGGGTTTTGACCAATGCTTTCACACTGGCGCCTGTGCCCGGGGCCATTGCCTCTGTTGGTGCTGTACCGATCTTTGTTGGTGTAACGGAAGCTTTGGTAATTGATCTTGAGGATCTGGCGGCCAAGGCCGATCAAGCCGACATTTTGATGTTGTCTCACATGCGCGGGCATATTGTCGATATGGATGCTTTGATGGCTCTGGCGCAGGCGCATAATCTCAAAGTGATTGAAGACTGCGCCCATACAATGGGCGCGAAATGGAGCGACACTTGGTCGGGGCGCGCTGGGATCATTGGGTGTTATTCCTGCCAAACCTACAAGCATGTGAATTCCGGCGAAGGCGGTCTTTTGATCTGTGATGATGATGAAATTATGGCGCGGGCCATCATGTTGTCGGGCAGCTATATGCTCTATGGAAAACACCGAGCAGGGCCGCCGAGCGAGGCTTATGAGGCGGTGCGGCTGGTCACCCCCAATATCTCAGGGCGGATGGATAATCTGCGCGCTGCGATTTTGCGACCACAGCTGCGCCAGCTTGAGGCGCAATGCACCGCTTGGAATGATCGCTATCGCGTGGTGGACCAGGGGCTTGCTGATGTTGCGGGCCTCACGCGTATCAAGCGGCCGCAGCAAGAAAAATTTGTTGCCTCCTCCTATCAATTCCTATTGCTCGATTGGCCAGCAGAGGCGATCCGATCTGTACTGGCCCGCTGTTTGGCCCGTGGGGTGGAGCTAAAATGGTTTGGGGCTCCAGATCCGGTTGGATTCACCAGCCGTTATGATAGCTGGACCTATGCGCCGAGCAGCGCCATGCGGAAAAGCGATCGAATCCTGCACGGTATTGTTGATATGCGTTTGCCTTTGACCTTCTCTTCGGATGATTGCGCCACTGTGGCCCGCATTATCGCCCAGGAAGTGGCTGAAGAGGCTTCGGCAGGGTGAAACGTCTGTCCGGCCTCTTTGAGCTTATTTGCGACAGGTGGGGTGCATAGGCTGGACAGGGTGACAAAACTTTGCTTAAATTGAACAACCGTTCAATAAATGGAGGTTCTATGTTTACAGCCAGTATGCGTTTCGATCTTGGAGAGGATATCCACGCGCTTCAAACAGTGGTGCATCGTTTTGCCCAGGACGAGATTAAACCCTTGGCTGGAGCTGTGGATCGCGACAATCAATTTCCTGCGCAATTGTGGAAGCGGCTTGGGGATCTTGGGGTTCTTGGGATCACTGTAGATGAAGAATTCGGCGGCGTGGGTTTGGGCTATTTGGCCCACACGGTGGTGATGGAAGAAATCGCCCGAGCATCGGCCAGTGTTAGCCTGTCTTATGGGGCGCATTCGAATCTCTGCGTCAATCAAATAAGTCTCAACGGAACCCCAGAGCAAAAAAGCAAATACCTGCCCAAACTGATCTCGGGCGATCATGTTGGGGCGCTGGCGATGAGTGAGGCGGGCTCGGGCTCTGACGTGATCTCGATGAGCCTGAGAGCCGAGAAGCGCAATGGATACTATCGCCTCAATGGCAATAAGTTCTGGATCACCAATGGGCCAGATGCTGATGTCTTGATCGTTTATGCCAAAACCGATCCTGAGGCAGGATCGCGTGGTTTGACCGCTTTTTTGATCGAGCGTGATATGGTGGGGTTTTCGACTAGCAGTCATTTCGACAAGCTTGGCATGCGCGGATCAAATACAGCGGAGTTGATCTTTGAAAATGTGGAAGTTCCCTTCGAGAATGTGCTGCAACAAGAGGGTGCCGGGGCAAGGGTTCTTATGTCTGGCCTCGACTATGAGCGTGTGGTTCTGGCTGGCATAGGCCTCGGCATCATGGCGGCCTGTTTGGATGAGGTCATGCCCTATATGGCCGAGCGCAAGCAATTCGGCCAACCGATTGGCAACTTCCAACTGATGCAGGGCAAAATTGCTGATATGTATACAGCGATGAACGCCGCGCGGGCCTATGTCTATGAGGTGGCCAAAGCCTGTGATCGCGGTGAGGTGACACGCCAAGACGCGGCGGCCTGCTGTCTTTTTGCCAGTGAAGAGGCAATGAAGCAGGCCCATCAAGCCGTACAAGCGCTTGGAGGGGCAGGTTTTTTGAACGATGCACCCGTAGCACGTTTGTTTCGGGATGCAAAATTGATGGAAATCGGAGCAGGGACCAGCGAAATTCGTCGCATGTTGGTTGGACGTGAATTGATGGGGAAAATGGTATGAAAAACCTTTTATTTAGTGTGGGCTTGGTGGTATTGGCCACGGCGGCTCAGGCGGATACGAAATTGCCGCAGACGCATGTGAATTCAATGGCCTGTTTGGAGAACATGGGGCAAAGCACCAGTTGGGGCCAATGTCTGAGCTTAATTTTTGAACCCTGTGCCAGCTTTGAGGTGGCCTCAACGGCGCATGTGGCTTGCCTGCAAAGCGAACGCGAAGGTTGGACCGCGTCTATGCGGCTTTTGCAGGAGGATGTGACGGAGGCCATCACAGTAAAATCTGCCGAAGATTTAGCGAGTATTTTGAGTGGCTGGATCAACTATGTCTCGCAGAAATGCCAGGCCGATGGGGATCCTGAAGGCAACCTACCTTTGGCGGCCAAACAGCTTGGCTGTCAGATCACAGAACTAGCCGGTTTGAGCGGTGAATATGCAGCCTGCCTCGAAGGGCGCTCCACCGCAGACTATTGTGTATTGAAAAATTAGAGGCGGGCTGCGGTGACACAGACGAACGCCTCAAATGCCAAACAGCTGCATCTGGAAGCCTTGGCGCGGGTTGAGCAGGCCGTAGCGGTGGCCGCACAGGGCGGTGGAGACGCGGCGCGGGCCCGTCATGTTGCGCGCGGAAAAATGTTGCCGCGAGACCGGGTTGCCAATCTTTTGGATCCTGGCAGCGCCTTTTTAGAGATCGGTGCAACCGCAGCCCATGGCATGTATGATGGCGCGGCGCCCTGCGCTGGGCTCATCACCGGTATCGGCAAAGTGCATGGGCGCGATGTGATGGTCATTTGCAATGATGCCACGGTCAAAGGCGGTACCTACTATCCGATGACCGTGAAAAAACATCTGCGCGCCCAAGAAATCGCGCAGGAGTGCCATCTGCCCGTGGTCTCCTTGGTCGATAGCGGTGGGGCCAATTTGCCCAACCAAGATGAGGTCTTCCCAGACAGAGACCATTTTGGCCGAATCTTTTACAATCAAGCCCAGATGTCCGCCAAAGGCTTGGCGCAGATCGCCGTGGTGATGGGGTCTTGTACGGCTGGGGGCGCCTATGTGCCGGCCATGGCGGATGTGTCGATTATCGTCAAAGAACAAGGCACGATTTTTCTTGCGGGTCCGCCCTTGGTCAAAGCGGCCACAGGTGAGGTGGTTTCGGCGGAAGACTTGGGTGGCGGAGACGTGCACACGCGCCTGTCTGGCGTGGCCGATTACTTGGCGGAGGATGATACCCATGCTCTGGCGTTGGCGCGGGAGGCGGTGCGCCACCTGCCTGCTGATGCGCCGCAAGCCGCTTTTTTGCAGGCGGACGATGTGCCAGCGCCCTGCATGGATGATATTTTTGAAGTGATCCCGAGTGATTTGACCACGCCTTATGATATTCGCGATGTGATCTGCCGCTTGACGGATGGCGGCGCATTCGATGAATTTAAAGCGCGGTTTGGCACCACTTTGGTCACGGGATTTGCACATATTGAGGGCATGCCGGTAGGTATTGTTGCCAATAATGGCGTATTGTTTTCGGAGGCAGCTCAAAAGGGCGCGCATTTTGTTGAACTTTGCTCCCAGCGCAAAACACCATTGATTTTCTTGCAAAACATCACCGGATTCATGGTGGGGCAGAAATATGAGAACGAGGGAATTGCGCGCCATGGGGCGAAAATGGTCACAGCAGTCGCCTGCACCTCTGTACCGAAAATTACTATGATTGTGGGTGGCAGCTATGGGGCTGGCAACTACGGTATGGCGGGCCGCGCTTTTCAACCGCGGTTTCTATGGAGCTGGCCCACATCGCGCACGGCCGTCATGGGGGGCGCGCAAGCGGCTGGTGTCTTGGCCACCGTCAAACGCGATGCGATAGAGCGAGCGGGGGGCAGCTGGAGCGATGAGCAAGAAGCAGCCTTCAAACAGCCGACGCTTGAGATGTTTGAGACTCAATCCGCTCCGCTCTACGCCAGCGCACGATTGTGGGATGATGGGGTGATTGATCCGAGAGACAGCCGCAAGGTCTTGGCTTTGTCTTTGCGCGCCGCGCTCAATGCCCCGATCAACGAGACAAAATTTGGCGTCTTTAGGATGTAATGACATGAGTGATGAAATGACCGTTATGACCCAGCCGGACAGTTTTGGCCGCCATTGGGTCTATGTTACCGAGGCGCAAGTGCGCGACCATACCAAAGGGCGTTTTGGTCTGGTTATTTGGTTGATCTGCCTTTGGTTTGTTGCGATTGGGGGTCTTGAGATCGTCTTAGGCAGCAGCAGCTCTTTGCCGCGTTTGGTCTTTGGGGTGGTGTTATTTCTGACGGGCGCAGGCTTGGTGCTGCGCAGCCGTCAGGCCTATCTGGCGGCCTTATTTGTGCCTATGATTTTTCTCATCCGCTTTTTTAGCCAAGCCTCAGGGTATGGAGGGCTTTTAAGCGGACCAGCGCAATATTACGATCTGTGTAACGCGTTGGGGGTTGTGGGGGGATGTTTCTACCTATTTGAGGGGGATCGCCCCAATTTCATTTTCCGGCGGCGCTACCGCAGCTATCGGGCAGAGAGCTCGCAGAAATGATAAAGAAGCTGCTGATTGCCAACCGCGGCGAAATCGCTTGCCGCATTGCCCGCTCTGCCCGTGAAATGGGAATTGCCACTCTGGCGATTGCCTCTGCGGCAGACGAAGAGGCGCTGCATGTACAGTCTTGTGATGAGGTGGTGCATTTGGGCGGTCACAATCCGGCCGAGAGCTATTTGCGCCGCGATGCGATTATTTCCGCGGCTCTAGAGCATGGCGCGGATGCGGTTCACCCGGGCTATGGTTTTTTGTCAGAGGACCCTGAATTTGCCCAAGCGGTTCAAGAGGCAGGCCTGATCTGGGTCGGTCCGCCCGCTGAGGCTATTCGGGCCATGGGGCTTAAAGATGCTGCAAAGGCGCTGATGCAAAAGGTCGGCGTTCCCATTGTACCGGGGTATCATGGGGAGGCACAGTCTTTGCAGGTGCTCCAACAGGCCGCCGCAGAGATCGGCTATCCCGTTCTCATCAAGGCTGTGGCGGGCGGTGGTGGCAAAGGCATGCGCCGTGTCAATCGGCCTGAAGAATTTGCCGCCCATCTGGCCTCCGCACAATCCGAAGCGCAAGGTGCCTTTGGCAATGCGCGGGTGTTGATTGAAAAGTTCATTGCCAACCCGCGCCATATCGAAATTCAAATTTTCGGTGACGGGCAGACCGCTGTGCACCTTTATGAGCGGGATTGCTCTTTACAGCGCCGTCACCAAAAGGTGATCGAAGAGGCGCCGGCGCCGCTTATGCCAAATGAGGTTCGTGATGCAATGGGACAGGCGGCCGTGCGGGCGGCTGAGGCGATTGGTTACGTCAGTGCCGGCACAGTTGAGTTCATTGTGGATGGCAGCGTACCCCTGCGCGGAGACAGTTTTTATTTCATGGAAATGAATGCGCGTTTGCAGGTGGAGCATCCCGTCACGGAAGAAATTTTGGGGATAGATCTGGTGGCCTGGCAACTTCAGGTTGCAGCGGGTGGTTTTTTACCACTGATGCAAGACCAAATCCAAGCGCAGGGCCATTCCATCGAAGCACGGCTTTATGCGGAAGATTCCGATCAGGGTTTTCTGCCTTCAATCGGCCAGTTGCACCATCTGAAATTTGGACCTGGGCTGCGTGTTGAGACAGGTGTGGCGCAGGGGGGGCAGGTCACGCCCTATTATGATCCAATGATTGCAAAGCTAATTGCCACTGGTCCAGATCGGGCCAGTGCGCTGCAACGTTTGGTGCGGGGATTGCAATTGACCCAGATCGCAGGTCTCAAGACCAATCGCGATTTTTTGGTTGCGCTATTGCAGCACAAAGATTTTGTCGCCGGTACGTTTGATACAGGTTTGATCGCGCGTGACTTGGAGGCTCTGACCTCTGCGCCGGCACCGGCCGCAGTAGATTGGGCAAGGGCTGCTCTGTGCGCCATGGGGCTGTTGGACATAGGCCTCGATCGACAGAGCGATGTGGGTTTCACGCTATTTACACCCTTGCGCCAAAGCATGGCTCTGCGCCACAAAGATCAGCTGCAAACGCTTCCGGTGAGCCTACACCCGGGGGGGCGGGCCGTGGTTGATGTGGCTGGGGAGACCGTGGAGCTGGGGCTGGGTGACTTATCGCAGTGCGCCGCGGTCTTGGCCGCCGGCAAAGCCTATCTTTTTGGCGCGCAAACTTTTGTGTTCGATGTGATTGATCCCTTGGAGCGCACTGCGATTGTTCACAGCGACGGGGCGATCACAGCGCCGATGCCTGGCTTGGTCAAGCAGGTTTTTGTGCATGCGGGGCAAGAGGTTGCGGCTGGAGATCCGATTGTCGTCCTCGAAGCTATGAAAATGCAGCACACGCTTTGCGCCGATCACGCGGGACGCGTTGAAAATTTATCAGCGACGCAAGATCAACAAGTGGATGCGGGTGTGGTCTTGGCGGTCATTCAAGCCGAGCGGGAGGAGGCGTAATGAAGCGGGCGGTTGAGATTTTTGAGGTGGGCCCACGCGACGGGCTTCAAAATGAGCCGGCCTTTATCTCCTCAGAGGATAAAATCGCTTTGACGGAGGCCTTGACGGGCGCCGGCGTGCTGCGGGTCGAGTGCGCCAGTTTTGTCAGCCCCAGATGGGTGCCGCAAATGGCCGATGGGGCGCAGGTGGTGCAGGGGGTGACACCTGGCGCGGCACAGCTTTATGCGCTGGCCCCCAATATGCGGGGTTTGCAGGCGGCGTTGGCGACCCCGGCTCGGGGAGTTTGTGTGTTCATCGCGGCCACTGAGGGTTTTAGCCGGGCCAATACAAATGTTTCGCTCGCGGGTGCTGTGGAGCGTGTGAACGAGGTGATCGCGGCGTTCACGACCGAGGCGCCAGAGGGGGTGCGGCTGCGCGGCTACATTTCCTGCGTCACCGAATGCCCCTATGATGGGCCGGTCGACCCTTCCGAAGTGGCCCGGCTTGCGGAGCTGTTGCATCGCGCGGGCTGTGATGAAATTTCCCTCGGCGATACCATCGGCACCGCCTATCCTGAGCAAGTGGCGGGTATGTTGGAGGCTGTGGTGCAGCGGGTGCCGGTGGAAGCATTGGCTGGGCATTTTCATGATACTGCTGGACGGGCCCTAGCGAATATTGATGCGTCACTCGAGTATGGGCTGCGGATTTTTGATGCCTCCATCGCTGGCTTGGGGGGCTGTCCCTATGCGCCTGGAGCCAAGGGCAATGTCGATACCGAATTGGTCTATGATCATCTCATCACACGCGGATATGAAATCTCCGGCAGGCCTGATCGTATGAAATTGGCGCATGCGGCCCGCTTGGCGCGAAAAATTCTGAGACGCGGAGAAGGCACAGCAGATGAAATTTGATACGATAGACAGCGAAACCGATGCACAAGGTGTTTGTACGGTTTGGCTGAACCGGCCCGAGAAGCACAACGCATTATCGGCGCAGATGATCGACGAGCTGACCGAAATGGCCGCAATATTGCGCCAGGGCTCAGAGCGCGTTGTGATTTTGGCTGCACGCGGCCAAAGTTTTTGTGCCGGTGGGGATTTGCAGTGGATGCAAACCCAGATGCGCGCCGATCGCGCGACCCGGCAAGCGGGCGCCCGGGGCCTTGCGGGGATGCTGCAGTCCTGGAACACTCTGCCGCAGCCCGTGATTGGCCGTATTCACGGCAATGCTTTTGGCGGCGGGGTCGGGCTGGCCTCTATCTGTGATTTAGCCATTGGGGTTGAGACAGTTTGGATGGGGATGACGGAAACCAAGCTGGGGCTGATTCCCGCAACCATCGGTCCTTACGTGATTGCGCGTATGGGCGAGGCGAAGGCGCGGAGTGTGTTTATGTCTGCACGCAAGTTTTCGGCGCTAGACGCGCAAGGTCTTGGGCTTTTGGCTAAAACTGTAGCCCAAGACGCGCTTGATCTGGCGGTGACGGCAGAGGTAACACCCTATTTGAGCTGTGCGCCGGGGGCTGTGGCTGCGGCAAAAAAAATGGCGCGGCGGCTCGGGCCGGTCATTGATGCGCAGACCATTGAAATGACGGTCACAGCTTTGATTGCACAATGGGAAAGTCCGGAGGCGGAGGAAGGAATTGCGGCCTTCTTCGGCAAAACTGCGCCCAGCTGGCAGATCTGAGGACGGGTTTGGGTAACTTTTTTGTAAGACCCGCTGGGATTGCGCAATCCGGGCGTTGACCCTTTTGTGCCTGACGCGTAGTAGAGGCAGCAAGCTGTGCCACAAGCGGCACATGTAAGGAGCCAACGTGGAAAATATTGCACAGGATTACCTCCCGATATTGATGTTGCTGGCGGTGGCAATCGGATTGGGCATTGTTTTATTATTGGCGGCAGCCGTGGTCGCGGTGCGCAATCCTGATCCGGAAAAAGTCTCGGCCTATGAATGCGGGTTTAATGCTTTCGATGATGCGCGGATGAAATTCGACGTGCGCTTTTACTTGGTGGCGATTTTGTTCATTATCTTCGATCTTGAAATCGCGTTTCTCTTCCCATGGGCCGTCGCATTCAAGGATATAAGTATGTTGGCCTTTTGGTCGATGATGGCATTTTTGGCGGTTCTAACCATCGGATTTGCTTATGAGTGGAAGAAAGGGGCCTTGGAATGGGAGTGATGGCAGGGGCGAATACTGCTGGCTTTGACCGCGACGTTGCAACCCGAGAGCTCAACAGTGAACTCCAGGACAAAGGCTTTTTGGTCACATCTACTGAGGACATCATCAATTGGGCGCGTACCGGCAGCCTTCACTGGATGACCTTTGGTCTGGCGTGCTGCGCTGTTGAAATGATGCATGCCTCCACGCCGCGCTACGATTTGGAGCGTTTTGGCACGGCGCCGCGGGCCAGCCCGCGTCAGTCCGATTTGATGATCGTAGCCGGGACTTTGACAAACAAAATGGCGCCGGCTCTGCGCAAAGTTTATGACCAAATGCCCGAGCCGCGATATGTGATCTCAATGGGATCTTGTGCCAATGGCGGCGGATATTATCATTATAGTTACTCTGTTGTCCGGGGCTGCGACCGGATTGTACCGGTCGACGTTTACGTGCCCGGCTGCCCGCCAACCGCAGAAGCGCTGCTTTACGGTATTTTGCAGCTACAAAGAAAAATTCGAAGAACAGGAACTATCGTAAGGTAAGGTCATGCAAGTTATGCTTGGTTCGGTTGTGTCTCTAAAGAGTGGTGGTCCGTTGGTGACCTTTGAAGAATTGGGCGAACATGCGGATGCGCGCTGTGCGTGGTTTGTTGATCAGGCAGTTCAACGCGAATGGTTCGCGTTGGTTGCCCTGCAGCCTCAGGAGTCGCCGAAAGCTGGCGCCGTCTCTCGGGCTAAGAAGGTTGTGAAATGACACAGGCATTACAAGAATTGGGTGCGTTGATTGCATCAAAACGGCCCGATTGTGTGCTGTCCTATGAAGTATCTTTCGGTGAACTGACCATTGAAGTCGCGCCGTCAAATATAGTCGGGCTGGTCGATTTTCTGAAGTCTAACCGCAACTGCCGGTTTTCGACCTTGGTGGATATCACGGCGGTCGATTACCCAGGTCGCGAGAAACGCTTTGACGTCGTGTATCATTTGCTCAGCATGTATCAGAACCACCGCGTACGTCTGCGGGCAGCTGTGCGGGCTGATGACATGCTGGCTTCGATTGTAGAGGTGCACCCCTCGGCAAATTGGTTTGAACGCGAAATTTTTGATATGTTTGGGATACTTTTTTCTGGACACCCGGACCTGCGTCGATTGTTGACCGATTACGGGTTCCGCGGCCATCCGCTGCGTAAGGATTTCCCAACAAGCGGGTATACCGAATTGCGCTACGACGAGGCTGAAAAGCGCGTGGTTTATGAGCCTGTGTCCCTTGTACAAGAATACCGTCAATTTGACTTTATGTCTCCTTGGGAGGGAGCGAAATATGTGCTGCCGGGCGACGAGAAGACGGATGGGGCCGAGGGATAAGCCATGGCTGATCCAACACTTCTGATCCGCGTGGGAGCGACTAAGGCAGGAACGTCTTGGATGTATCGCTATTTGCGTGATCACGAGGAGTGTTTTGTGAGATTGGTGAAGGAATGTCACTATTTTTCAAAATTTAAATCTAAAAAGTTAATTCGTCAGTTGAAGATTTTAAATCGGCTTGTGGTCCAATATGAGGCCCGGCTGATCGAGGCTGAAGCTGCGGATAATATCATCCGCATAGTGAGCTTGAGCCTACGGATTGCTGACACCAAGGCGATCACCATGGCGCTATCGATCGATCGCGGTGACGACTCCGCCTATCTGAAGTACCTGCAGGCTGGGCGGATGGATGAGACCGTGTTGCTTGATGTCACGCCGGCCTATGCTTTGCTGAAACCTGCGGAGATCGCCCGAATTTCGGCCTTGCCCATTCGTGTGAAGTTGCAATATCTGATGCGTGACCCGTTGGAACGCCTCTGGTCGAATGTGCGCATGTTGGCCAAACGCAGCTTGAATGAAGGACAGGATTTCTTAGTCAACTGTCAAGATATCCTTCAACGTGTTTTTTACACGCAAGAAGAAACCCATATTGTGACACGGGGCGATCATAGATCAAACATAGCACGTTTTGTGGCGGTTTTTGATCGCTCGCAATTTCAGGTCGGTTTTGCGGAGAGCCTGCAGGATGGTCCCAAGTTTGACAGCATGTGCGCCTATTGGGGGATTAACGCGACAAGCGCGCGTCAAATTAAACCGGCACATGTGGGCGTTGTGGCGCCTTTTCTGGAAGCTTTGCGGCGGGACGCGTTGGAATTCTTGAAGGCGCAATACGATTTTTTTGCTGATAATTTCGCAGAGCTGCCAGAAAATTGGCGGAAAAATCGGGAGTTATTGGCATGATATTACAGATAATCACAGGCCAAAACTTTGGCCAAGAGGGAGGTGCATAATGGACGGCTCCAAATTTGACGACGCTTTGACCGGCGAGCAAAAGATACGCAATTTCAATATCAACTTCGGTCCACAGCACCCGGCGGCGCATGGTGTGTTGCGGCTGGTTCTGGAATTGGATGGCGAGATTGTGGAGCGCTGTGATCCGCATATTGGACTGTTACACCGCGGCACAGAAAAGCTAATGGAAAGCCGGACCTATCTGCAAAACTTGCCCTATTTTGACAGGCTTGATTATGTGGCGCCGATGAACCAAGAGCACGCCTGGTGTTTGGCAATCGAAAAGCTGACCGGCACAATTGTGCCGCGCCGCGCCAGCCTTATCCGAGTGCTCTATTCTGAAATTGGGCGGGTGCTCAACCATTTGCTCAATGTGACCACACAGGCAATGGATGTGGGGGCGATGACCCCATTGACCTGGGGGTTTGAAGAGCGCGAAAAGCTGATGATTTTTTATGAGCGGGCCTGCGGTGCGCGTCTGCATGCGGCCTATTTTCGCCCGGGCGGGGTGCATCAAGATCTGCCAGATGCTTTGATCGATGATATCGAAGAATGGGCCCAGACCTTCCCAGCAGTTTTGCAAGACATCGACACGATGTTGACAGAAAATCGGATTTTCAAGCAGCGCAATGCGGATATCGGTGTGGTTACAGAAGACGATATCCAGAAATATGGCTTTAGCGGCGTTATGGTGCGCGGCTCTGGCTTTGCCTGGGATCTGCGTCGGGCGCAGCCCTATGAATGCTATGATGAGTTTGAGTTTGATATTCCTGTTGGGAAACATGGCGATTGTTATGACCGCTATCTGTGCCGCATGGAGGAGATGCGCCAATCTGTGTCGATCATCAAGCAAGCGATTGGTAAATTGCGCCAGGAGCCGGGCGATGTCATGGCGCGCGGGAAAATAACCCCGCCAAAACGCGGTGAGATGAAACAATCCATGGAAGCTTTGATCCATCACTTTAAACTTTACACTGAGGGTTTTCATGTTCCGGCGGGTGAAGTCTATGCCGCCGTTGAAGCCCCCAAGGGTGAGTTTGGGGTATATTTGGTCGCGGATGGCACGAATAAACCCTACCGCAGCAAGATTAGAGCACCGGGATTTTTGCATCTGCAAGCGATGGATCACCTGTGCAAAGGGCACCAGCTGGCAGATGTGGCTGCAATAATTGGTACGATGGATGTGGTGTTTGGAGAGATCGACCGATGACTTGCCACGCCGTTCCTTATGAAATCTATGTCGCGTCTTTGAACGCTTAAATAACAGGGGCCTTATATGCTTCGTCGTCTACACGCAGATCAACCTAGCGCCTTTGCGTTCACACCTGCCAATCAGGCTTGGGCGGAAGCGCAGATGACCAAATTCCCTGAGGGTCGGCAGGCCAGTGCGGTGATCCCTTTGTTGTGGCGCGCCCAAGAGCAAGAAGGTTGGCTGACACGCCCAGCGATTGAGGCGGTGGCTGATCTTTTGGGCATGGCCTATATTCGGGTTCTTGAGGTTGCGACCTTCTATTTCATGTTTCAGCTTCAGCCTGTGGGCCAGATTGCGCATTTTCAAATCTGCGGCACCACCACTTGCATGATTTGCGGTGCAGAAGATTTGGTCTCTATTTGCAAAGAAAAAATTGCCAGCAAGCCTCATGTCGTTTCGGGGGATGGGAAGTTCAGCTGGGAAGAGGTGGAATGTTTAGGGGCCTGCGCAAATGCGCCGATGGTGCAAATTGGCAAAGATTACTATGAGGATCTTACGGCGGAAAAATTTGCAGCCTTGATTGATGATTTGGCAGCAGGCAAAGTGCCGACGCCCGGATCGCAAACCGGCCGTTACGCCGCAGAGCCGGCCATGGGCTTGACCTCCTTGCAAGATCACGAGGCCGGCAAAGCGGCTTTCAACGCTTCTGTGCAATTGGCTGTCGACTTGGGCGATACGGTCAAACGCATTGACGGCAGCGAAGTGCCGCTCCTAACCCCATGGTTGGGGAAGGCAGCAAAAGCGAAAGCCACTCCAAAGACCAAAGCCAAGGCCGCACCAAAGGCCAAAACCGCCAAGGCGAAAGAGACCAAATAACCGAACGCCCACTGGCAAAGACACTGAGTTGAAAGACCAAACACGAAATGCACAGTCAAAAAGATCATATGCAAGCCAAGAAAGGCCGGACAGCCAGTCTGGTCATTGCCGGTGCGATGCTGATTTGGCTGGGTATGCAATGGGCCGCTGTGCAGCTTGATATTTCCAGCCGTTACATGCTGTTGCTGGATTTAGCCGTTATGGCTGCAATGGTTTGGTCACTGGTTGTCACTTTTCAAATTTGGCGTGCGCGCCGCGATGCAGATAAAGGCTAAATGACATGCTGAAAGATCAAGATCGTATTTTCACCAATCTCTATGGGATGCATGAGCGCACATTGAAAGGTGCCAAGGCGCGGGGCCATTGGGATGGCACGGCCGCTTTGATCAAAAAGGGCCGCGATTGGATCATCGATGAGATGAAGGCCTCCGGGCTGCGCGGCCGCGGCGGGGCGGGATTTCCAACCGGGTTGAAGTGGTCCTTTATGCCCAAGGAAAGCGATGGCCGTCCGTCCTATTTGGTCGTGAATGCGGATGAATCTGAGCCGGGTACCTGTAAAGACCGTGAAATCATGCGCCATGATCCGCACACGCTGATTGAAGGCTGTCTGATTGCCTCCTTCGCGATGAATGCCCATGCGTGTTATATCTACATTCGCGGCGAATATATCCGCGAAAGAGAAGCGCTACAGGCCGCGATTGATGAAGCCTATGACGCCGGGCTGGTTGGTAGGAATGCGGCCAAATCAGGCTGGGATTTCGATATTTACCTGCATCATGGGGCAGGGGCGTATATTTGCGGTGAGGAAACAGCGCTTTTGGAGAGCCTTGAGGGCAAGAAAGGCATGCCGCGGATGAAACCACCGTTTCCTGCGGGGGCGGGGCTATATGGCTGTCCGACCACGGTGAACAATGTGGAGTCTATCGCAGTCGTGCCCACCATTTTGCGCCGGGGTGGCGCCTGGTTCTCAGGGTTTGGCCGTCCCAACAACACGGGCACCAAGCTATTTGCAATTTCCGGCCATGTGAATAATCCCTGCGTGGTCGAGGAGTCTATGTCGATCCCGTTTGACGAGCTGATTGACAAGCATTGTGGCGGGATCCGTGGGGGGTGGGACAATCTCAAAGCGGTGATCCCGGGCGGATCTTCCGTGCCGATGTTGCCCGGCTCTGTGATGCGGCAGGATGCGATTATGGATTTTGACTGGCTGCGGGCTCAGCGTTCAGGTCTGGGCACTGCGGCGGTCATTGTGATGGATCAATCGACGGATGTGGTCAAAGCTGTTTGGCGTTTGGCAAAGTTTTACAAGCATGAAAGCTGCGGCCAGTGTACCCCGTGCCGCGAGGGTACAGGCTGGATGATGCGTGTGATGGAGCGGCTGGTGAGCGGTGATGCGGAGCCAGAAGAAATTGATATGTTGCTGGATGTGACCAAACAAGTCGAGGGCCATACAATTTGCGCCCTTGGGGATGCGGCCGCCTGGCCTATTCAGGGGCTCATTCGACATTTCCGCGACGATATCGAGGCGCGTATCGCCCATAAGCGTCAACCCCGGCGTGGTGTGGCGGCTGAATAAAAATGACCCTATTCGCCTCACCTCCTGCTGCTATCCGCACCACGCTAAAGGCTGGTGCCTTTGCGCTGTGCTGCGTGCCGGCGCCGGTGAGTGCTGCGAAGGGTTTGGCACAAGAGGCTGCACTCAACGAAGGGTTGATTGCGATTTCTATGGCCAATGTCATTCGTAAAACCTGCCCCAGTATCTCGGCACGGATGCTCAAGGCTCTGTTTTACATTAAAACTCTCGAGACAGAGGCGCAATCGCTGGGTTATTCGGCCCAAGAGGTGACGGCCTTTGTCAAAGATCCCATGGAAAAAAAGCGTGTTTTGAGCATTGCTCAAGAGCGACTTGCAGATCATGGGGTTATCCCTGAACAACCCGCGACCTATTGC
The DNA here is from genome assembly GCA_943788425.1 of uncultured Planktomarina sp. GTDB lineage: Bacteria > Pseudomonadota > Alphaproteobacteria > Rhodobacterales > Rhodobacteraceae > Planktomarina. The sequence continues at coordinate 14,442 of CALSQF010000005.1, read as the reverse complement.
ACCTTGGGGCTTGCTGAAATTGAAGCAGGCTCCGCGATCGGAAAATTGCTGAAAGCGAAGTAGATATGTCTGACCTGCGAAAAATCATCATCGACGATCAAGAAATCGAAGTAGACGGCGCGATGACGTTGATCCAAGCCTGTGAGCAGGTCGGGGTCGAGGTGCCGCGTTTTTGTTATCATGAGCGTTTGACCATTGCTGGCAACTGTCGAATGTGTCTGGTGGAAGTCGTCGGAGGGCCGCCGAAGCCCGCGGCCTCATGTGCGATGCAGGTGCGCGATCTACGTCCTGGCCCGGAAGGCCAATTGCCAGTTGTCAAAACGAATTCTCCGATGGTGAAAAAAGCCCGGGAAGGGGTGATGGAGTTTCTGCTCATCAACCACCCGCTGGATTGTCCGATTTGCGATCAGGGCGGCGAATGTGATCTGCAAGATCAAGCCATGGCTTACGGGGTAGATTTCAGCCGTTTCCGTGAGCCCAAGCGGGCGACAGAGGATTTGGATTTGGGGCCATTGGTTGAGACCCATATGACGCGCTGCATTTCTTGCACCCGCTGCGTGCGTTTCACCTCCGAAGTGGCCGGTCTCACCCAGATGGGCCAAACCGGGCGCGGTGAAGACTCTGAGATCACAAGCTATCTTGGCCAAACGCTCGATAGCAACTTGCAGGGCAATATCATCGATCTGTGTCCGGTTGGAGCTTTGGTGTCCAAACCCTATGCTTTTACCGCCCGTCCTTGGGAGTTGAGCAAAACCGATTCTGTTGATGTGATGGATGCGCTGGGGTCCAATATCCGTGTGGATACGAAGGGCCGGGAAGTGATGCGGTTTTTGCCACGCAACCATGATGGGGTGAACGAGGAGTGGTTGGCCGATAAGTCGCGCTTTGTTTGGGATGGCTTGCGCCGTCAGCGCCTAGATCGGCCCTATATTCGTGAGGCAGGCAAATTGCGCCCCGCAACTTGGCCAGAAGCGCTGTCAGCTGCGGCTGCGGCTATGGCGGGCAAACGGGTGACCGCTTTGCTCGGGGACTTGGTCTCGACAGAGGCCTCTTATGCGCTTCAGCAGCTGATATCTGGATTGGGCGGCAAAATTGAGTGCCGGACAGATGGGGCAAAACTGCCAGAGGGCAACCGGAGCGCCTATGTCGGCACCGCTCGGGTTGAGGATCTCGAAACAGCGCAGATGATCCAGTTGATTGGCACGAATCCCAAGATCGAAGCGCCGGTCCTAAATGCCCGCATCCGCAAGGCTTGGAGCCGGGGCGCCACAATTGGTCTGATTGGTGAGCCAGTCGATTTGACCTATGACTATGTGCATGTTGGCACAGGGCGCGCAGATTTGCAGGCCTTACTCAAGAAAGATCATAAAGCCATTCTAGATCAGCCCTCTGTCGTGGTTCTCGGGCAGGCGGCCTTGCAAGGCGAAGATGGCGCGGCGGTTTTGGCGGCCACGATGGAACTTTGTGAAAAAACAAGTAGCAAATTATTGATCCTGCACACAGCCGCCGCACGGGTGGGCGCCATGGATCTGGGATGCACCACCGAAGGGGGTATTGCTGCGGCAGTCGATGGCGCTGAGGTCATCTACAACTTGGGAGCTGATGAAATGGAGATCGCTCCAGGGGCCTTCGTGATATACCAAGGCAGCCACGGCGATCGCGGGGCGCATCGCGCAGATGTTATCCTGCCAGGCGCGGCCTACACCGAAGAAAACGGTGTTTTTGTCAACACCGAAGGGCGGCCGCAATTGGCGCAGCGCGCTGGCTTTGCACCGGGTGAGGCCAAGGAAAATTGGGCTATTCTGCGGGCGCTGTCGGCTGAGTTGGGCGCAGCGCTGCCCTTTGATAACTTGGCGCAGTTGCGCACGCACATGGTGGCAGCGGTCCCCCATTTGGCTGCGATTGATGTTGTGCCAGAAAATGAATGGCAGGCCGTGACAAGTGTAAAAATGGCTCAGGGTGATTTTGGACAGGCGATAAGTGATTATTATCTCAGCAATCCGATTGCACGGGCCAGTGTTTTGATGGCGGAGCTTTCGGCCAATGCAAAAGCGCGGAATTCCGCGCCTCTTGCGGCGGAGTAATCTCATGGATGTGTCTTTGACGAACCGGCAAGACCGCTATTGCGGGCCAAAGATTGATGCGACTTGGCACGGTCTTTGGGGCTGCAACGGTTTTGCGGCGCAAAGAGCGATAATTTCATCGAAAAACCATGCGGTGAAGGCTGGTATTTTTAGACAAGATACGGTTTACAGCCCATCAAACGACCCGGCTGTCCTGTCAGCCAATATTCAGGCGCACATCAGCACTGCTGAACGCAAGGAACGAGGGATACCAAAGGTATGAACGAATTCTTTTCCACAAACCTTGGGGTCGCGGTGATCCTTTTGGGCCAGACCCTTGCTGTGGTTGGCTTTGTGATGATCAGCTTGCTATTTTTGGTTTATGGCGACCGCAAAATCTGGGCGGCGGTTCAGATGCGGCGCGGGCCAAATGTTGTGGGACTATTTGGCTTGCTGCAGACCGTGGCCGATGCCTTGAAATATGTTGTTAAGGAAATTGTGATCCCCGCGGGTGCGGATCGTCCTGTCTTTATATTGGCGCCGCTCGTTTCCTTTGTATTGGCGATGTTGGCTTGGGCCGTAATCCCCTTTGATAGCACTTGGGTTTTGGCCGATATCAACGTGGCCCTACTCTTTGTTTTCGCAGTGTCATCGCTCGAAGTTTACGGCGTCATTATGGGGGGCTGGGCGTCCAATTCGAAATACCCGTTCCTTGGCTCTCTGCGCTCCGCCGCGCAGATGATTTCCTACGAGGTCTCGATGGGTTTGATTATCATCGGTGTGATTATCTCGACGGGATCCATGAATTTTGGTGCAATTGTGGCGGCGCAAAATGGCGATTTGGGCTTTTTCAACTGGTATTTCATCCCGCATTTCCCAATGGTGTTTTTGTTCTTCATCAGCGCTTTGGCGGAAACCAATCGTCCACCTTTCGATTTGCCTGAGGCCGAGTCAGAGCTCGTTGCAGGGTATCAGGTGGAATATTCCTCGACACCGTTTTTGCTCTTCATGGCTGGTGAGTATATCGCGATTTTCTTGATGTGTGCTTTGATCACCTTGTTGTTTTTCGGGGGCTGGGCGTCGCCTGTACCTTTCATTGCCGATGGTCCGGTCTGGATGGTTGGGAAGATGGCGATCTTCTTTTTCCTTATTGCCATGGTCAAAGCCTTGGTGCCGCGGTATCGCTACGATCAGCTGATGCGTTTGGGCTGGAAAGTGTTTCTGCCCTTCTCCTTGGTCTGGGTGGTCTTTGTGGCCTTTGCAGCGAAATTTGGTTGGTTCTGGGGCGTCTATGCCCGCTGGACAGTGGGAGGCTAAACCAATGGCAAATATTGATTATACACGCACGGTCAAATATTTCTTGCTGCAAGATTTTTGGGCCGCGTTCAAATTGGGCATAAAGTATTTTTTCCGCCCAAAGGCGACTTTGAACTACCCACATGAAAAAGGGCCCTTAAGCCCGAGGTTTCGCGGTGAACATGCTTTGCGGCGCTATCCGAATGGAGAAGAACGCTGCATTGCCTGTAAGCTCTGCGAAGCGATTTGCCCGGCGCAGGCCATAACCATTGACGCCGAGCCGCGCGATGACGGTAGCCGGCGCACAACCCGTTACGATATTGATATGACAAAATGCATTTACTGTGGATTTTGCCAAGAGGCCTGCCCAGTGGATGCGATTGTCGAGGGACCGAATTTTGAATTCTCAACCGAGACGCGTGAAGAGTTATTTTACGACAAATCCAAACTGCTAGAAAATGGCGACCGTTGGGAAGCTGAGATTGCCCGCAATCTCGAACTCGACGCGCCATATCGCTAAGCGGCCAAGGGAAGGAATTACAATGGGTATCGCGGAACTCGCGTTCTACGCATTCTCAATGTCCACTTTGATCGGGGGCATTTTCACAGTCGTGGCGCGCAACCCTGTGCATTCGGTTTTGTGGCTGATTTTGGCTTTTCTCTCGGCGGCGGGCCTCTTTGTCCTACTGGGAGCGGAGTTTGTGGCCATGCTGCTGATCATCGTCTACGTAGGGGCCGTTGCGGTATTGTTCCTTTTTGTGGTGATGATGCTTGATGTGGACTTTGCTGAATTGAAAGCCGAGATGGCAAGATATCTGCCGCTCGGGTTGGTGATCGGCGTGATTGTCTTAATCCAGTTGATGTTTGCGTTTGGCGTTTGGGACTACTCCGCCGGATATGAGGGGCGCTTAGCCGCTGAATTCGGCGCTGGAACCAATACGGGCGAGCTGGGCGTCATTCTTTATGATGACTATATATTGATTTTCCAATTGGCCGGCTTGGTTCTGTTGGTGGCGATGATTGGGGCAATTGTTCTGACGCTGCGCCATCGGGTCGATGTTAAGCGCCAGGATGTGGTCGCTCAGATGATGCGTGATCCCGCAAAAGCTATGGAATTGAAAGACGTGAAACCGGGGCAGGGACTATGATCGGACTTGAACATTATTTGGCCGTTGCGGCGGCCCTGTTTGTGATTGGTATCTTTGGGCTGTTTCTAAATCGCAAAAATATCATCATCTTGCTGATGAGCATCGAATTGATGCTGCTGAGTGTGAATATCAATTTCGTTGCTTTTTCGGCCTTCCTTGGTGACTATGTTGGGCAAATCTTCACGCTGTTTGTATTGACTGTGGCAGCCGCCGAAGCGGCCATTGGTTTGGCGATTTTAGTGTGTTTCTTCCGTAACAAAGGCTCGATTGACGTTGAAGACGTCAACGTAATGAAAGGGTAAGGCGTTATGGAAACTATACTCCTTTTCGCTCCATTGGTGGGGGCTTTGATTGCAGGCTTCGGTCATGGGGTTATCGGCGATAAAGCGGCGCAGGTTTTGACCACTGGTCTTTTGTTTCTGTCGGCGCTTTTGTCTTGGGTGCTGTTCCTCAGCTTTGACGGGCCAGACTGAAAGCATTCATATTTTGCGCTGGATTGAGAGCGGAACCTTGTCGACCGATTGGGCCATTCGTATGGACCGTCTGACGACGATTATGTTGATTGTGATCACCACCGTCTCGGCTTTGGTGCATCTCTATTCCATGGGCTATATGGCACATGATGATCACTTCCGGGACGGCGAGAGCTATCGGCCAAGGTTCTTTGCCTATCTGTCGTTCTTCACATTTGCCATGTTGATGTTGGTGACCTCTGACAACCTATTACAGCTGTTCTTTGGCTGGGAAGGTGTGGGCGTGGCCTCTTATTTGCTGATTGGGTTTTATATTCGCAAACAAAGCGCAGGCGCGGCTGCGATCAAAGCTTTTGTGGTGAACCGTGTTGGCGATTTTGGATTTTTGCTTGGTATCTTTGGCCTTTATCTTGTGGCTGATAGTATCAAGTTTGAGGACATCTTCCTGATCGGTCCGCAGCTGGCCACGATGGAGCTGCAGTTTTTGTGGCGCGATTGGAACGCGGCGAACCTGATCGCCTTCTTGCTGTTCGTCGGTGCGATGGGCAAATCTGCGCAGTTGATCTTGCACACTTGGTTGCCGGACGCGATGGAAGGCCCGACGCCTGTGTCTGCCTTGATCCATGCGGCGACCATGGTCACAGCGGGGGTCTTTTTGGTCTGCCGCATGTCTCCCATCATGGAGTTTGCACCCGATACGATGAGCTTTATCGTCTTTTTGGGGGCGTCCACGGCCTTCTTTGCGGCCACTGTCGGTCTCGTCCAAAATGACATCAAACGGGTGATCGCTTATTCAACCTGCTCGCAGCTGGGATATATGTTTGTCGCCGCAGGGCTTGGGGTTTATTCCGTGGCAATGTTCCACCTTTTAACCCATGCCTTTTTCAAGGCGATGCTGTTTTTAGGTGCGGGTTCGGTTATTCACGGCATGCATCACGAGCAGGATATGCACAATTATGGCGGTTTGCGTAAGAAACTGCCGTATACATTCTGGGCTATGATGATCGGCACGCTCGCGATCACCGGTGTGGGTATCCCCCTCACGCACTATGGTTTTGCCGGCTTTCTGTCGAAAGACGCGGTTATTGAGAGTGCCTATGCGGGAACAATGGGGGGCTATGCCTTCTGGATGTTGGTGATAGCTGCGATGTTCACCAGTTTTTACAGCTGGCGTTTAATGTTCTTGACCTTCTTTGGCGCGGCGCGTGGTGACAAACACACCCATGAGCACGCCCATGAAAGCCCAAAGGTCATGTTGGTGCCGCTTGCGGTGCTGGCGGTTGGGGCGATTTTCTCTGGCATGGTGTTTTACAAGCCGTTTTTTGGCGATCATCACAAGGTTGAGGTGTTCTTTGGGATCATCCAGGAAGATGCAGATCACGCCGAGGGCTATGGGCTGGATGGGTTTAGCTTGATTGCGCCTGCACATGCGGCCACGAGCGCGGCCAGCCGCTCTGACGCCGATGCGGTCGCGCATGACAGCGGCGAGGACAAACTGGGTCGCGGTGCCATCTATATGGCGCCAAGCAACACGGTGCTTGACGATGCCCATCACGTCCATTGGTTGGTCAAATTATCGCCATTTATCGCCATGGTATTGGGGTTTGCGGGGGCTTGGGCGTTTTACATGACAAAACTGGACCTGCCGCGCCGGGTGGCTGAGAGCAATCCCGTGCTCTACCGCTTCTTGCTCAACAAATGGTATTTTGATGAAATTTACGATGTGATCTTCCTGCGCCCTGCGCAATGGTTGGGGCGGAGCTTCTGGAAAATTGGAGATGGCAAAATCATTGACGGCGGCATCAACGGTTTGGCCATGGGGATTATCCCCTTCTTTACCAAATGGGCCGGGCGCATGCAGTCGGGTTATATTTTCACCTATGCTTTCGGCATGGTCATCGGTATCGCAGCCTTGGTTACTTGGATGACCATCGCGGGAGGTAAATAATGAGCAACCTTCTTAGCCTAATTACATTCATTCCTCTGGTCGCAGCGATCATTTTGGCGCTTTTGGCCCGCGGGGATGGTGAGGCCTCTCAAAACAATGTGAAATATTTGGCGCTGGCAGCGACCGGGTTTACATTTCTGGCCTCCCTTATGCTGCTGTCGGGTTTTGAGCCAAATGATACGAGCTTTCAATTTGTCGAAGAGCGCAGCTGGCTGTTGGGCATGCAGTATAAGATGGGGGTCGATGGGATAAGCCTGTTATTTGTTTTGCTGACCACCTTCACGATGCCCTTGGTTGTTGCAGCTTCTTGGAATGTCACGCATCGTTTAAAGGAATACATGATCGCCTTTTTGGTGCTTGAAAGCCTGATGATCGGCGTGTTCTGCGCTTTGGATCTGGTATTGTTTTACATGTTTTTTGAAGCGTGTTTGATCCCAATGTTCCTGATCATTGGCATTTGGGGCGGAAAAGAGCGGATTTATGCGTCGTTCAAGTTCTTTCTCTACACCTTCTTAGGCTCGGTTCTGATGCTGGTTGCCATGGTGGCCATGTTCGCTGATGCAGGTACGACGGATATGGTCGTGCTTTTGAGCCATAATTTTGGATCTGAAACTCTGAGTGTTGCAGGATTTCATATTATTGGTGGGGCTCAAACACTCATGTGGCTGGCTTTCTTTGCCTCTTTTGCGGTGAAAATGCCGATGTGGCCGGTGCACACTTGGTTGCCGGACGCCCATGTGCAAGCGCCCACGGCTGGCTCTGTGGTGCTTGCGGCTATTTTGCTAAAAATGGGTGGCTACGGGTTTCTGCGGTTCTCTTTGCCGATGTTCCCTGTCGCCTCCGATTTTCTAGCACCCTTGGTGTTTTGGATGTCGGCGATTGCGATCGTCTACACGTCACTGGTCGCCTTGGCGCAGCAAGATATGAAAAAGTTGATTGCCTATTCATCAGTAGCGCATATGGGTTATGTCACTATGGGAATATTTGCCGCCAATCAGCAAGGGATTGATGGCGCGATATTCCAGATGCTGAGTCATGGCTTTATCTCTGGCGCCTTGTTCCTGTGTGTTGGGGTGATTTATGACCGGATGCACACCCGCGACATTGACGCCTATGGTGGCTTGGTCAATCGGATGCCCAGCTATGCATTGATCTTTATGTTCTTTACTATGGCCAATGTTGGCCTGCCCGGCACATCTGGATTCGTGGGTGAATTCCTTACCCTGATGGGGATTTTTCAAGTGAACACCTGGGTGGCGCTCTTTGCGACCTCTGGGGTGATTTTATCGGCTGGATATGCTTTGTGGCTGTATCGCCGCGTGGTATTGGGCGATTTGATCAAAGAGAGCTTGAAATCCATTACCGATATGGCGCCGCGTGAGAAGATGATCTTTGCCCCTCTTGTGGCAATGACACTGATTTTGGGTGTTTATCCGGCGCTTATTCTTGACATCATTGGGCCGTCGGTTGCGGCTTTGGTTGAAACCTATCACAGCAATGTGGCCGCTCACGGCATTGTGAGTTCGGCCGCATCCACTGCGTCCCATTAAAGGGGAATTTTGGATCATGATCGCTTCTGATTTCACGACTGTTCTCCCTGAGGTTCTTCTGTCGCTTTATGCTATGCTGGCTTTGGTTGTTTTCGTTTATACCGGCAAGGATCGGCATGCGGTGCTGTCGATTTGGTTGACCAGCGGTGTATTTTTGCTTCTGGCGTTGGTCTTGGCGATGGGTACGCCAACTGGCACAGCCGCCTTTGACGGGATGTTCATGGATGACAGCTTCGCGCGCTTTTGCAAAATCGTGATCTTACTGTCGGCGGCTTTGATTTTGGTCATGGGCCAGGATTACGCGGCCAAACACGATATGCTGAAGTTCGAATACCCGCTGTTGGTGGCCCTGTCGGTTGTCGGTATGATGGTGATGGTCTCCGCTGGAAGCCTTTTGACACTCTATATGGGGTTAGAGCTGCAATCTTTGGCGCTTTATGTGATCGCAGCTTTCCGCCGTGACAGTGCCAGATCGACCGAAGCGGGATTGAAATATTTTGTGCTGGGAGCCTTGTCGTCTGGCCTCCTGCTGTATGGCACCTCTTTGGTCTATGGCTTTGCCGGCACGGTAGAATTTTCCGGTATTATGGCCGCAACCAGCGATGGGGATATATCCATCGGTTTGTTGTTGGGCTTGGTCTTCGTGATCGCTGGCATGGGCTTTAAGGTCTCTGCAGCGCCGTTTCACATGTGGGCGCCAGATGTCTATGAAGGGGCGCCAACACCTGTCACCGCTTTTTTTGCTACGGCGCCAAAGATGGCGGCGATGGGTCTATTTGCGCGGGTTGTGCATGACGCATTCGGCGGTGTGACTGCCGACTGGCAGCAAATTGTAGCCGTTTTATCTGTCTTTTCAATGTTTCTTGGCGCAGTGGCGGCGATTGGACAAAAAGACATAAAGCGTCTGATGGCCTACTCCTCGATTGCCCATATGGGGTTTGCTTTGATGGGGCTGACCGCGGGCACCGTGTTCGGCGTCCAAGCCATGCTGATCTATATGGCAATTTATATCTCCATGAACATCGGCATGTTTGCCCTGATCCTCTCCATGGAGCGAGACGGCCGCCCCGTGAGCGACATTGCGTCCCTTAGCATGCTGTCAAAATATCAGCCCTTGCGCGCCCTTTGCGTGGTTTTCATTATGTTCTCTATGGCAGGTGTCCCGCCGATGGTTGGATTTTTCGGCAAATTCTACGTGCTGCGTGCCGCTTATGAGGCGGGTTTGGCTTGGCTCGCGATAGCCGGGGTGGTGGCCTCTGTGATTGGCGCCTACTATTATATACGCATCGTTTACTTCATGTATTTTGGCGCGGACAGTGAGCCGCTCGATACGCAGACGCCGCGTCGGCTTACTTTGATTTTGGTGGTCTCTACCGCTCTAATCACCGTGGGTGCAGCCTTTAGCCTATTTGGCATCGAGCCTTTGGCGCAATTGGCGGCGGAGTCTCTTGCAAATTAACTTGCCATCTGGCGTCAGCGCTAGTTTTCATGCGCGGGCGGCATCCACAATGGATTTGGCGCGCAGTTATGACGGGGCCCAGGGATTTCCGCATTGGATCTTGGCCGGCACGCAAACTCATGCCCGCGGACGGCAGGGGCGCAGTTGGCTAAGCCCAGCCGGCGCCTTTTCTGCCAGTTTGGTTATGCAGCCTCGCTGCTCCCCTTCAAAGGCCGCGCAGCGGTCATTCGTTGCAGCCTGCGCTTTGCGGAGGGCTTTGGCCAGCGTGGTGGACGCAGGGGCTCTGGCTCAAAAATGGCCAAACGATGTTTTGCTGAATGGCGGGAAAGTCGCTGGGATCTTGCTTGAATCTTTCGGGTCTGGACAGCTGGTGGAGCGGTTGACGATCGGGATAGGGGTGAACCTTAGTCATGCGCCTCAGGATGTCGCGCAGGCCAGTTTTGCTCCGATTGGCGTGGCGGATGTGACCGGCCAGAGCCTTTTCCCGGATGCCTTTCTTTCAATGCTTGCGGCAGAATTTGCAGCGGTTGAGGCGGTTTTAGACGAGCAAGGCTTTGCCGAAGTTCGCGCGGAATGGACGGCGCATGCGGCGCGTTTAGGTGAGAATATTACTGCGCGCACAGGCCAAGAGGAGATCACCGGCCGTTTTGAAGGGCTGGATGCACAGGGCAATTTGCTGCTGTTGACGGCAGGCGGCAAGAGGGTCATACCAGCCGCTGATATCTATTTCTAGGGCCCGTAAAGATGCTACTCGCGATTGACTGCGGAAATACCAATACAGTGTTCTCGATTTGGGATGGCACTCAGTTCATCGCCAACTGGCGGCTTGCCACGTCCCATAAACGCACAGCCGACCAATATTTTGTCTGGCTCAATACGTTGATGACCCTCGATGGCATCGCCAGCGACATTGATGAGATGGTGATTTCCTCGACCGTCCCGCGGGTTGTGCTGAACCTTAGGGTTCTGGCAGATAAATACTTTGGGACGCGGCCGCTGGTGGTTGGGCGTACGGATTGCCGGCTTCCGATTGATGTTCGTGTCGATGCGGGCACGGCGGTCGGACCGGATCGGTTGGTCAATTCCGTGGCTGGGCATGATTTGTTCGGCGGCGATCTGATTATTGTAGATTTTGGGACAGCCACCACCTTTGATGTGGTCGACAGCGATGGTGCTTATGTCGGCGGCTCCATTGCGCCGGGGGTTAATCTCAGCCTTGAAGCATTGCATCAAGCGGCCGCGGCACTGCCTCATGTGGATATCTCAAGGCCCCAACGTGTGATCGGCACCAATACTGTGGCCTGCATGCAGTCGGGTGTGTTTTGGGGCTATGTTGGCCTGGTGCGGGAGATCTGCGAGCAGATCAAAGCAGAACACGGCAAACCGATGAAAGTTATCTCTACGGGCGGCCTGGCGCCGCTTTTTCAACACTCAGTTCATCTGTTCGATGCTTACGAAGATGAGCTTACAATGCACGGTCTTACCGTGATCCATCAATTCAATAAGGAAATTTGATGAGCCAAGAACGTTTAATGTATCTCCCTCTCGGCGGCGCCGGAGAGGTGGGAATGAATTGTTATGTCTACGGGTACGGACCCCAAGACAAAGAGCGCCTAATTGTCGTTGATCTTGGCGTGACCTTTCCAGATATGGATAGCTCCCCCGGGGTTGATTTGATTATTCCTGATATTTCTTGGCTCGAGGCGCGCAAAGACCGCATTGATGGCGTGTTCATTACCCATGCACATGAAGACCATGTGGGAGCGGTCGGCCATACATATGCCCGGCTGGGCGCCCCAATCTACAGCCGCGCCTTCACGGCCAATATCGCCCGGCGGAAACTGGAGGAGCATGGTGTGGCCGCCAATGCGGTGACGGTCATGGGAGCTTGGCCTGACCAAGTGGCTTTGGGGTCGTTTAAAGTGGGTTTCCTGCCCATCAGCCACTCGATTCCTGAAAGTTCGGGTTTGGTGATCGACACGCCCGAAGGGCGGGTTGTGCATACGGGGGATTTCAAACTGGATGAGACGCCGTTGGTCGGCGAAGGTTGGGATCCTGTCCTTTGGGGCGAGATTGCCAAACCCGGCGTCAAGGCTTTGGTTTGTGACAGCACCAACGTATTTTCTTTGTCCCCGGGACGGTCTGAGGCGACTTTGGGTGACAATATCACGCAATTGGTGGCATCCGCCGATCAATTGGTGGTGGCCACCACCTTCGCCAGCAATGTGGCACGGGTCAAAACCCTGGCAGAGGCAGCGCGCCGTGCGGGGCGCTCGGTCTGTCTTATGGGACGTGCGATGAACAAAATGGTGGAAGCGGCGCTTGAAGCTGGTGTTTTATCAGATTTTCCTCCGGTGATTAGCCTGGAGGAAGCTTTGGATGTGCCGCGGGGCAATCTGATGTTCTTGGTCACTGGCAGTCAGGGCGAGCGGCGCGCAGCCTCTGCGCAATTGGCCAATGGTAAATATCGTGGGCATAAGTTGAAGGAAGGGGATTTGTTCCTCTTCTCATCAAAAACCATTCCAGGCAACGAACGTGGCGTGATTAAGATCATTAACCAACTGTCTGAAATTGGCGTGGATGTGGTGGATGACTCTACCGGGGCTTATCACGTGTCGGGCCATGCCAACCGCCCGGATCTGGAGACGATGCACGCTTTGATGCAGCCACAGATTTTGGTGCCCATGCATGGCGAACACCGCCATCTGCGTGCGCATGCCAATTTGGCCAAAGCCAAGGGGATGCAATCGGTTGTTGCGGTCAATGGGATGGTAATCAACCTGTCAGGCAACGCGCCTAAGGTTGAGGAATTCATTGAAACAGGTCGCACCTATATTGATGGATCTGTGCAGATCGGTGCTTTGGATGGGGTGGTGCGCGACCGTATTCGCATGTCGCTCAACGGTCACGTGATGGTGAGTGTGATATTGGATGATGATGGCCCGTTGGGCGAACCTTGGTGTGAAATCAAGGGTCTGCCAGAAATTGGTAATAGCCGCGCTGGTTTGGCCGAAGTTCTTGAAGAAGACTTGAACCAATTTATGATGCGTGCAGGTCGCAAGACGTTGCTTGACGATAAAAAGCTTGAAGACGAGCTGCGCCGCATTGCACGGCATTCCGCCCAATCGGAGATTGGCAAAAAGCCAGAAGTCACAGTTGTGATTAGCCGTTTGTCGTAAGCAAACCGTTTCAGACCCTGCCCGATGTTGCCAGGGGGCAGGGAATATTTGCTGCAATTGTCTGTTATGCCCAGATCGCTTTAAGCGTGGTCTTCCTGAAAAGACGTATTGTCCTCTGGCGCCTGGGCCGTCAGGCTAAGATCTTCGGTGTCACCGTCGCTGCTGAGCTGTTCAGCATCCTCGGGCGCGGTATTGGAAGCCGATGGATCTCTGCCCTCTGCCAACAAACGTTCGGTGAAACTTTGCGCAATAAAATTGGGCATGGAGGCATCCAAAGCCGCCCCACCACGATTGTTGTTGCGCGGCTCTGCGTCGCGGCTGCGACCACGTCCACGGCCACCGCGCTTGTTTTTATGATCTTCGCGTGCTGGGGTGAGCGGTTGCGCTGCGTCTTCAGCTGTGGCCACGACTGCCGGCGCAGCATCTTCTGGCGCCGAAGCCGTATCGATTGCCTCTGGCAGGGCCTGCGCCTCGGACGGTGGCTCTGCAGGTAATGTCTTTGCTTTGACAGTGCGGCCGCGTCTTGCCGGTTTCTTTTCTGTGCGATCCTCGGAAGCTGTTTCAGCCTCGGCAGTCTTGCCAGACATCGCGTGCTCCATCCGGGGAATTTCCATTTTCACCAGCCCTTCGATTGCGGCAAAATTCTTATCATCTCGGGGGCTGCAAATCATCATCGCTGTGCCAGACTTTCCGGCCCGGCCTGTGCGACCGATGCGGTGGACATAGTCCTCCGCATGGCTGGGAACGTCATAGTTGAAAACATGGCTCACATTCGGCACATCAAGCCCGCGCGCCGCCACATCAGAGGCCACCAGAAATCGCAGGGCGCCGGATCGAAAATTATCAAGCGTTTCCATGCGCTTAGATTGATCCAGATCGCCATGAATTGGCGCTGCATCAAGGCCGTATTTTTGCATGGACTTGGCCACTACATCCACATCCATCTTACGATTGCAAAAGATAATGGCATTGGTGCAGTTTTCCGCTTCGCTGGCAATCATGCCCCGCAAGAGTGCCCGTTTCTCTTTGCCATCACGATCTTTGCGGCTGGCTTTGAACATGATGACAGATTGGGTGATGGTATCGGAGGTGGTGGCGGCGCGGGCCACCTCTATTTTTGCAGGCGCTGAGAGGAACGTATTGGTGATCCGCTCGATCTCTGGCGCCATTGTCGCGCTAAAAAATAGGGTTTGGCGGGTGAAGGGGGTGAGTTTGAAGATCCGCTCAATATCTGGAATGAAACCCATATCGAGCATCCGATCTGCCTCATCCACCACCATGATCTGCACGCCGGTCAAAAGTAACTTGCCGCGTTCAACGTGATCG
>CALSQF010000004.1 GCA_943788425.1 uncultured Planktomarina sp. | reverse complement strand
CTTCTGATAGCTTGCGCACGATATTTGGATCCGCAATGTGCGCACGGGTCATACCTATGAGATCAACATGTCCTTCGCTCACAGCATAGCGTGCCGTTGCCATGTCATTGATACGCGCCGCATGAAAAACTGGCAAGCTGACATTACGCCGGAAATTCGTTACTGGGCGCAGTTGTGGTGCCAACCCCAGGGACATGCCCGGCATATAGCGAGCAAGTCCTACTTCGGTGTCAATACGACCATAAGTAAAGTTGAAGAAATCTATTAAACCTGAGCATTCGAGAATCTTGGCCATTGCAAGATACTCTTCATCAGGCATGGTGCCGCTGTCGCCTTCGCCCACTACCATGCGGACGCCAACAACAAACGACTGAGGAACCAGACGGCGGATCTCTTCCAACACCATGAGGCCGAACCGCGCACGGTTTTCAAGGCTGCCACCGAAGTCGTCTGTGCGCTGATTTGTGGTTGGAGACCAGAACTGCCCGATCAGGTGACCAGCGATGTGTAATTCACAGCCGTCCAGTCCCCCCTCATAGCAGCGACGCGCTGCTTGACCAAAATCGCTAACCACACGCACAATATCTTCGACCTGCATCTCCTTGGTAAACCCACGATGCAGAGGTTCTCGGAACCTGCTGGGCGAGATTGTAGGCAGCCAGTTGTCCCCACGCCATTGGCTGCGTCCACCTAAATGCGTTAGTTGGCACATGAGGGCTGCACCGTGCTTATGCACACGGCCCGCGAACTCTTGGAAGTAGGGAATGATGCGATCATCGCTTGCACTGAGCTGTCCGAAGGTGTTGGCGCTGTCGCGTGACACATTAGTTGAGCCGCCAAACATGGTAAGCCCAATCCCGCCTGCGGCCTTGGCTTCGTGGTAGCGTTGGTACCGTCCTGTGGGCATACCATCTTCGCCAAAGCCTATCGCATGCGAGGTGCTCATGATCCTATTGCGCAAAGTTAGGTGCGCCAGCTGAAAAGGCTGAAGAAGCGGATCCGTAATCGCAAGTCTGGTTGGGGTGCTCATGGCCGCAGTCCTTATTCTTGAAGTAGCTTGAACTAAGCCTGATCACATGCGGCGGCCTTGGCAAAGGAAATTTTGGTACTTCGGCCTGGAACTTTAGTATAGTTACCACATACTGGCTGTTCGAAGGAGTGACGCTTTGCAGATGTTTGATGCCGAAACCATTCACCGACTTCTACCTTATGAGGTACTAATTCCGGCGTTACAAAAGATGCACGAGGGTGAGATTCCAGACGGTGACGGAGTTTACACCAAGGACCCCAGCGGTGCGGACAACATGTTTGTGACGCTGCCAGGCTGGCTGAGTGGGCAACTAATAGTGGTTAAGATGGTCGGCGTCTTTCCCACCAATCGTGACCGTAATCCACCTCTGGGCTCAGTCCTTGGGGCCGTAGCGGCGTTCGATCCGAAAACCGGTGCGCCAATTCTGGTGGCCGATGGTGAGGCGATGACTTATCGGAAAACAGCTGCGATCTCTGGGCTTGGCACTGCACTTCTAGCTCCACCCACTCCGCGCGAGTTGCTTGTCGTGGGTGCGGGTGGACTAGGCCCACATGTAGCGATGGCGCATATAGCGGCGCGTCCATCAATTTCGCGTGTGCGGATCTGGAATCGCACTTGGTCCCGTGCCGAGGCTTTGGCAGCTCTGCTTTGTACTTTAGGCATCGACGCCACTGCAGCACCAGATCTTGATGCTGCAGTGGCTGAGGCTGATGTCATCAGTTGTGTTACCATGTCGCGCGCGCCGCTTGTTAAGGGAGCGTTGCTAAAACCTGGAGCACATCTCGACCTAGTAGGGTCGTACTTAACCGACATGCGTGAAACAGATGATGATGCGATGCGCCGTGGATCGGTCTACACGTGTTGCGACCGTGGCCGCGAAGAAGTGGGCGAACTGACTATACCAATAGCGTCCGGTGCGCTAAGATTGGATGACATCCAAGGCGATGCATTCGACATAGTGCAGGGGCGCCACTCAGGGCGGGTCTCTGCTACAGAGATAACCCTATTCAAGAATATTGGTGGTGCGCATCAGGACCTATTTACCGCAGCTATCCTAAAACAAGTTGCAGGGCTCTAGTCTTCTGAAATTAGAGGCTGGTTAATACGTATCCCTGACAAACAAAGTCTATATTTGTGCCACTCTCAGCCGCGACACCCTGTCTAATCTGGATACTGTCATATTAAACTCGGTTGAAGTGGGCAGGATGTATTTGTGGCGTCGGAAAATGACAGAACACTCTCCATTCCGCTATTTCAAAACAAGTCCAGAGATCATCCACCTTGCTGTCATGCGGTATGTTCAGTTCCCACTTTCGCTTCATTATAGTGAGGAACCGCTTTATGAACACGGGTGAGTAAGGCCCGCCTGTAAAACCATACAACCCAATTCGTTCAAGTATAAACCCAGCCTATTATTCTCAGCATCGACGCTCTGAACATTTTAAAATGCGGATCAGGGTTGAAGTTTCATAGCCAAACTACACGAATCAACAGACAAGAACAGTCACCAATAAATTCAGAACATTTTGTAAATCCAATTGGGGAGCCACTACTATTACTCAAAGATAAGTATCTATTTTATATATATTTATAAAGTTATATGGCGGTTTTGCAAGACGAATGAGAACTCGCATCAGATTGCTAGCGCAGCCTGAATCGATGCGCTCAATAATTGGCGCCACTCAGTAAGAGCGGCGGTTCGATTGAGCTTGAAATTGTCTCGTGAGTAGAAGTGGCGCTCCTGATTGAAATGGTTGTGGACTGAAGAGTGGACGGCAGCGAACTTTTGCAAACATCGCATCTGTCGGAAGCGGAGCATAGCGCGTTCTCGTCGTCGAAACGGCAAGTGAGAATTCTCCGCCCGATTATTTACCCAGCGACCCGTTTCCTGCCGATCCGCGTTGCCAACAACTTTCATTGCAGCGCCATAGGAACGTAGTTTGTCCGTCACAACTACTTCTGGCCCGCCTTAGCGCTTCATTGCTTTTCTGAAGCATTTCAATGCCGCTTTGCGGTCTCGGCGCTTGGTAACATAACTTTCCAGCACCTCACCTTCGTGATCAACGGCTCGCCAGAGGTAATGTGTCTCTCAATTGATCTTTACGAAGACCTCGTCCAAGTGCCATTGCCAGTTCGAATAAGATCGCATCCGACTGACCCGGTTTCTTCGTATCTCAGCAGCAAACATCGGACCAAATCTATTCCACCAAAACCGAACGGTTTCATGGCTGATCTCAATGCCTCGTTCGTGCAGAACGATCTTCCACGTTACGGAGTGAGAGCGGAAACCGAACATAAAGCATCACAGCCAAGCGGATGGTCTCAGGGCTTGTTTTAAAGTACCTGAATGGGGAGCACTTTGTCATACGGCGGGCCCACGAAACCACCCTGCACGGCTCAAGCTCGTTTTGGCTGACAGTACCACATCGTTTATTCCTACAGTCTCTATCCAACCCCAATTGAGCAATAAAAATTTGGGTCTGGCTATAGGTTGTCTCCAAACCTTATCATCATAAAACCGATTTCACTTGATATATTATTGGATGGTGCAATAGTTACACTACCAAAACGGTTAAAGGCAGCAGAGATGAAACATAGTGGTAGATGTTATTGCGGAGATATTCAGTTTGAATTTAAGGAGCCAATACATTCACAAATTTTATGTCACTGTAGAGAATGCCGTTATCTTTCAGGTGGCGAACCCAATGCCTCAATTGTGATTTCAGAAAACACGTTTACGATAACACGGGGCAAGCCAAAAAGCTTCGCAAGGAGTGATTTAAACGAGCCACGCATTAGATATTTTTGTGGCAATTGCGGGACCCACATCTGCGTTAAAAGTCCACCTCGACCTGGCATGTTGGTTTTAAAGATTGGTACGTTAGATGATCACTCATGGTTTCGTCCTCAGTCCGCAATTTATTGTGTGGACAGGCAGCCCTTTCATCAGATCCCTAAGGGTCTACCAAGTTTTGAAAAAATGCCCCTCGCAAAATAGGCCATCACTAGATACCAAGGTACACGCACTGCGAGATATAAGGGACCAAACAACCTGATTGTGACCTAAGAAAGCAGCTATTTCCATCTGGTGGGTGTGACATACAGCATAGTGTTCTCCAAACTTATCAGGACATCGCAATCTTGAATGTTTACTTGCAACTGCATGGATCGCCTTGCCAGCCCCCCCAATTCAACACAATTAGTTTCTGTAACATTCATAATACTTAGGTTCTTAAATCTTGCGGTGCCATTTTGAACTTTGTTCCACCATACTTCGGCAGATTTTCCGCCATAAGCATAGATGATGACGTTCTTGGCTTTGCCACAGGATTGCCGAATAAGTTTCTCGCTGGGCAACCCTAAGGAAATCCACAAATCTGTCTCACCATTCAAGTTCTTTTCCCAAAGGTCAGGTTCGTCATCGGTGGAAATACCTTTGGAAAACTCCAAGCGTTCGCTTGCGTGTAATGCAAAGACGAGCAAGCGGAGCATCATACGCACGTCGGTTTCTGAAGGATGCTTCGCCACCGTAAGCTTATGGGTTTCGTAATAATGGCGATCCATGTCAGACACGGAGAGTTCAGCTTTATAGATCGTGGATTTTTGCGCCATTTTGATCCCGCCCATGCATATTAGCACCTCCGTAACGGATCCTGTGTTTTTTTGATATAATAGAAATAGCTATCTTATTGAATGGTACTGTCAGACAAATGACAACTCGCATTAGACTGCTGGCGCAACCTAAATCTATGAGCTCAACAAGTGACGCTACTCGGCGAGAGCAGCGGCACGGTTCAGCTAAATAGCGAGTTTCTTGTCAGTCACGCACGCTACAAACCAACCCTGCCCGCTTCAACCAAGTTTAATCTAACGTTGACACAGCGGATATTGATCTTGACTTAGCTCAATCACGGGCAGACTGTTTTCTCAATGGAGGCGTAATCGCCTTTGGTTATGAGGTTTAATGACAAACAATATTCGCGCAATTCTTGTTTGCTTGCTCGCCTATCTTTGCTTTGATCTCATGAGCGTCCACGTTCGGCTTTTATCACAAAGATATTCTCCCCAAGAGCTATCAGTTTATCGGAATATTTTGGGTGTCTTGCCATCAATTTTTCTACTCATTTACAATCGTGAGTTAAGTTTTAATTTCCAAGACTACAAAATAAAACAATGGAAATTAGCTTTTGGACGCGGCCTATTAGTCGCTGTAGCCCAGCTATTATTTTACACTGCTTTGGTAGACCTAGAATTAGCTACAGTATCGGCCCTCGGCCAAACAAACGCAATTTTTATCGTTTTAATAGCCGTCCTATTTTATGGAGAAAAGGTTGGAGCATGGCGGTGGGGCGCGGTGATTATAGGATTTGGTGGAGCAATTTGGATCATGCAACCAGGATCTAATGTATTTACTTGGACAGCGGCTTTACCCGTCGGCGCAGCATTTTGCTATGCAGCCTCCATGGTCACACTTCGCAGTTTTGATAAATCAATTTCAAGTGGAATAATTTATTTTTACTCATCGATAGCCGCTGCATTTGGAGCGATTATTTTGGCTAGTGGAACGACTGATTTTAGCACAATCCAATCAAAAAGTGATTTATTTTTAATTTTTAGTATGTCTCTGTGCGGAGGTTTTGGTGTCGTTTTTTTGATGTATGCCTTTCGACAGGCGCCTGCATCTGTGCTCGCCCCGTTTAGCTACTTTGGGATTTTAACGGCATTCGGCTTGGGCTGGGTAATTTTCGATGAACTGCCACTAGATAAATTATTTCCAGGCGTGATTTTAATTATTTTTTCAGGACTAACAATTCTTTGGCGAGAAGAAAGAAACAAAGTTTAGAGTGCCGTTCAACGAACAAGAGCTTACTTTAAAACACAGGAGGCCCTGTCACCTTAAACCAACCTACCTCGTGCAGACACTGGAATCGTTTCTATAATGATATCACCGGTGCTGTCAGACGAATGAGAACTCGCATCGGATTGCTGGCGCAGCCTGAATCTATGCGCTCAATAATTGGCGCCACTCAGCGAGAGCAGCGGTTCGATTGAGCTTGAAATTGAGTCGTGAGTAGAGATGGCGTTACCAAACAACATTACCCCCGAATGAATTCACAACGCTAATACTAAAGGCCCAATGTCCGAGACGCGGGGCCTTATGATAAGGGCCCCCGGTCCATGGACCTGAGGTGAGCCTGGCGCGTTTCATCTGTTTGGATTGGGCGCAGTAACCCTGCTGACAGTCCACGGACCGCGGTCCCAGCAAAACCATCCAGCGCAAATTGAGATCAGACAACGCTGAAGGCAGGACATAGGTGCGCGCTCTATGGTCCGCTAGTGTCTAGGCTCAGTTTTAAGTGTTGGGCTAAAGCAGTCATTCATTAAAATTGCGGCGAAGGGCTTTTTGAGCCCACTTTGACCGATGCTGCAATTTGTTTTAACGGCTGCAAAGTGCAAATTGGTATAATTCTGCGCCCAAACTGCTAGCGTGATTTAAAACGCGGCAACGGGGTCGCCAAAGAGTGCCTCATCTGGCGTGATGCCCAGGCCTGGGCCCTTCGGAAGATCAATATGACCGCCTACAACCTCCAGGCCACTTTCACCGCAATAGTGGCCGTCGATATAGGGCGCTGCCAACCAAACACCTTCCAACAAGTCTGGGCGCACTGTTGCCCCTAAATGGGTGCAAGCCGCTGCAAGGATATCGCCACCCCATGCGTCGTCACATGAGTGCGGCAAATTCCGCGCCGCGCAAATGTCGCGCACCGTCGTCATCGGCTGCAACCCGCCCAGCCTGGTAAGTTTCAGCCCAAAGCCATCAACCAACCCTGAGCCAGCAGCGCTAATCACTGTGTTCACATCATAAGAACTCTCGTCGATGTAAAGTGGGTGGTGAAGCAATGGCCGCAGTTGGCGCAGTTCGTCATTTGTGCTGCATGGTTGCTCCAGAACGAACGGAATATCGGCGCATGAACGGCTGATGTACATGGCATCGCGGGTGCTCCAGCCTCTGTTGGCATCAATGGCAAGACGCATGCCACTGCCTTTGATGGCCTCCCAAACCTTGCGGATCACCTCAACGTCGACTTCTGGTGAATGTGCGCCGACCTTCAATTGCAGTCGCGGGTAGCCTTCTGCGCGTTTTGCAGCTGCTATCCGCCCAGCGTTGTCTGGCGTTTCGATCCCGATCGCGTAATACGAAGGAACGCGGTCCATCGCGGCCCCACCCAACAGATCTGCAACACGAAGTCCAAGGGATTTGCCCAACGCGTCAAAGACGGCAATGTCGATCGCAGCTTTCGCATAGTTATGGCCATGGAGCAGATGATCCATCTGTCGGTGCACGCTAAGCGGCAAGACCTCCGTACCGATCAATCCCGGAGCCATCTCCAATAGGGCTGCGCGCGCCCCTTTGGCGTGGGCTTCGGCATAAACCGGCCCCAGCGGGCATGTTTCGCCCCAGCCGACAACGCCAGTGTCTGTGACCAGTTTCACCAGCGTCGTGTCCAGCGAGAATATCTCACCATATGACATTGTGTATGGGCCATTTTTGACCGGTAAATCATATTGGTAGATATTCAGGTGAGCGATTTTCACGAAGATACCTCCGGCGGGATCAGGACCAGTTTTCCCGTATGCTTCTTTACCAGGAAATCCTCTTGCGCCTGCGCGATGTCACGCAACGGGTACGTTTTGGCAACAACAGGGCGAATTTCTCCGGCTTCGATATAGCTGATCAGATTGGCAAACACTTCATCTTCCTGAAAGGTGCAGCCCATGAGGGTGAGATCCTTGAGGTACAGCGTCCGCACGTCAATCTGCGCGATTGGCCCAGCAATGGCACCAGCGGTTGCGTACCGCCCACCGCGCCGCAAGACATCAAGAAAAGAGGGCCATTGTTCCCCGGCAACAAGATCAATCACCACATCAATCGAGCCCGTGCCCAATTCCGCCACCAGATCGACGTTCCGGTCGAGAACCTGATCTGCGCCCAAAGCTCTTACCTCTTCTGCCTTGGCCACTGACGACAGCGCGATGACCTCAGCTCCACGTCGCTTTGCGAGTTGCACAGCGGCTGAGCCAACTCCTCCTGACGCGCCTGAGATCAAGACCCGTTCCGCACCAACGCCTGCGCGATGCAACATGTTCTCTGCTGTTGAATAAGCGCAAGGGATCGAAGCAAGCTCTGCGTCGGTCCAATCGCAGTCGACACGGTGGGTTTCGCGGGCCGGTGCTACAACAAATTGAGCGAAGCCTCCGTCACATTCACTGCCAATCGTCCAACATTCATAGGGGCGAAAATCAACGTAAGTGCGCAACATATTACGGACCAAGACCCGTTCTCCGATACGCGCGTCGCTGACCCCGTCACCAACAGCCACGATATAACCGCAGACATCGGCACCTTGGATGCGCGGGAAGGTCAGCGGCGTGCCTGACCAGCTAGCGTCATCATCGTCCACACTGTCAAAGCCAGTTGCGCCACCGGTATCAGTGCCCTCGTTAACCGCCTTCGAATACCAACCAATACGAGTATTGATATCGGTGTTGTTGATACCTGCCGCAGCAATCTGGATCAGTAACTCACCAGGCTTTGGCTGCGGTATGAGCACATCAGTTCGGTAATCCAATTTTTCCAGGCCGCCGTGACCAGTCAATAAAACCGCATGCATTGTATCTGGTCGCATCAAATGTCTTCCAATCATAAAGCGAGGTAAGCTGGTTTGGTCCAACCATCATAGCAAGGGTGTAGTATTGCCATCATAAGTTACCGACGTCTCTGCAGAACTATTCGTCGCTTTCGCACCGAAGGCTTACATCCCGATCCTCTAATCCTAAAGCTTCTCGACAGAAGCGGCCATTGGAGCATTTGCAGCGAATTCACACTTTGTCCACATAGCAGCCGTTAGTGCTTGGATAGGGCAATGTCTGCTTCTTCAGTTAATGGCAGTAAACAAAACCCCCACCCAATGAATCTACAACGCTAATACTAAAGGCCCGTGGTCCGAGACGTGGGGCCCTATGATAGGGGGGCCCGGTCCGTGGTCCTGCGGGTGAACTGTAGCGATTAGGCACAGTAACCCCTGATTAACTCTGTTTTGATCTGATGTTTCATTGTGGGTAGCGTTGTGGGTAGATATTTGTTTTAATATTATAATTATATTAAATCAGATACTTAATTGGTATACATGGCGGACAGACAGGAAGCCAAATAGAAGTGGCCAAAGAAACTATACCTCTACTCAAAGAACAATTTGAGAATGTTATTTTTGATGAAGGCCGCTTTTGGGGTTATAATACAATCGCCTGGCAAGAGATCATTCCTATAGAAATTCGGCGAACCATTCACAAATTTGATGGCGCAAAAGTTAAAAAAGCAAAGCTGAAACTGAGCAAGGCATTTATCGACGGCGTCATTAACGAACTTTCAGTAATGCTCAACAGCAACAGATTTTTCGAAAATGCTGCCAAGGGCGTTAACATGCTGAATGGTTTTGTTAAAATTTCAGAAGACGGTATCGTTGAACTACTTCAACATCACGCTGACCTAAGGCAGAGGTTCTGCCTTCAATATAGCTATAGACCAAGAGTGACCGCAGCTCACTCAGGTCTCTTAGACACATTATTCACTGGGTGTTTTGGTGCAGAGTCCGAAGAGTATGGCTCTTTAATCTTACAAATGTATGGCGCTTCTATCTGTGGGGTTGGGACGCGGTTAAAAGAACCGAAAGCATTCATCCTTTATGGGCAATCTGCAGCGAATGGTAAATCCACCATTCAAGAGGTGCTGAGGCGTATACTTCCGCATGGTGTCATTTGTAGCATATCGCCAGGTGACATGGATAAAGAACAATATCTGGCCAAGTTAATCGGGGCGTCAGCAAATCTGTCTGATGAGTTATCAAACGCTGCAGCTATCTCATCGGACAAATTCAAAGCTGTAATTACGGGAGACCCTGTTACCGCAAAGATCATCTACAAAGAGCCAGTGGAGTTCAAACCCAGAGCTATGCATATTTTGTCGACTAATGTACTGCCAAGTTTTAAAGGCGGCATAGATGCGGGGATCGAGCGCCGACTGCTGGTGATACCCTTCAGTCGAACAATACCTGTTGAAGAGCGGATCTCAGACTTTGAAACAAAGTTAATGAAAGAGCAGGGAGACATTTTGATTTCAGAGGCCATCCGCGAAGCGGCAATAGTCTTTAAAAACGGCCACTACTCGGTTCCAGCCTCTTGCCAAGAGGCAACCACCCAGTGGATGAAAGAAGCGGACACCGTGAGAAACTGGCTAGAAGATGGTGGTTTAAGAAGAGCTGTACCAAAACGCGACGCAAAGCTTTTCAATGAAGTATATATCTACTTCAGAAAAGACATGGACGAGGTGGGTATCAAATATATCCCTGGATTACCAAGATTTAACTCTAAAATAAGAGAATTCATCGCCAATGATCCAAGTTGGGAAGAGGTTCGACATTCAGACGGGAAGAAAATTCAAAGGTCTAATCTAGTGACTCGAATGACTGGAAATTCGTAGACTTTTCCAATTTAGCATCACACTAGACAATTCAGATTATGAATGTTTGCGGAAAATCGAGTCACTACGATCACTAAATGAAATTGCGCCCCAATGAATTTGCGGCACCAACATTATAGGCCCATGGTCCACGGACCGCGGCCCAAGCTTAGTGGGTACCACCTTGCGGCATCCCTGCTCGCCCAAAAGAAAGGCCGCAGTAACCCCCAAGGCAATTGGTCCAATGCCAATGGTCTGCTATCATCGTATCAGAGTTCCCAATCTTTGCGCCAGTCCTTGGACAGATGACCGTGGTCCACGAACCAAGCCTCCAGCTCCTTCAATTCTCCGCGCATCTGACGCCCTTGCTCGGCAAAGCGCCTCGCTTCTGCGCGCTTCTCTTTGGTGAACTTGCCATGCTTGATTTTAGACTCTCTGAGTCGCGCAAGGCCGTCCTTGGTACGAGGCCCAGTGGAAGCCCCTCCATGGAGCTTACAGCGGCCCACAGGGAGTCTGGCGGGGCGCTGGCATGGCGTACCCCTGCGCGTCCGGGCTTCGCACCGAACTACCCTGCCAGTTCGGGCCGTAGAGCCATGGTTTGGGATTAGCTTTCATTGTGCTCAACTATCATCGGTTTATGGGGTTTTATTATACCCCATCTTGGATGGCTTTGCTAGGCATGCGTGTCTTGGTCCACGGACCGCAGCCCGAGAAAAACTATCCGGCGCTAATTGAGCCTGGGCAACACGATAGGCATGACGCAGCTGGCTACTCTATTGTCCGGGGCCCTTGGTTCTTGGTTCCCGGTCCACGGGCCTGGGCACGATGGTCCAGGAACCCCGGGCCAGGTTTCATGTAGCGGAATGGAGAAGGTTTTGTCATTAGAAGACGCTACAAATTAGCTCGTCCGATCTCAAGTAGTTTTGTCTGACACTGCCGTTGGGAGTGTTTTGTTATCCAAGCACATTACCAAGTCGACCTACCAATCTTAATTAGTTTTGTGTCACGGTCCGTTTTGGGATTATTGCACCGCGGTATTGAATCACTCGAGTCGCAAGGTCATGACCTATTTTCAAAGCCTGCTCTTGGCTTTTTCCACCAAAAAGGGCCCCCAAATAGCCACCATTGAAACTATCGCCAGCTGCTGTGGTATCCACTACTTTCGACGATGATAGATAGCTTGCATGCACATCAATGCCCAAAGATAACGGTCCATGCGCCCCACGTTTTAAGGCGCCGGACTTAGCCGTAGAGAAAAAGCGAAAGGCCACTTGATCTTCGGTTTCGTCAAACAGGCTCATTTCATCGTCTATTGACGGCAATAGAATATCAGCCCGCGCCCAAAAGGCCGATGTCATCTGCTGAGCAGATTCTAGACTTTCCCAAAGATGCGGCCTGTAGTTGCTATCAAAAATCAAACAAATTGAATATTTATCCAACCACGTAAGCAAAGAAAGCCGGACGGCATGAGGCAAAATTGCGATTGAAATTCCGGATAAATAGACTGCGTCATAGGCCTCCAAAATGGTGAAATCACCGTCTGAAAATAAATGCCGAGCTGCCGAGTTGCTGCGCCAATACGTGAAGTTACGCTCACCCTCTGGTGATGTGGTGATGGCATAAAGTCCAGGCGTTTCATCAACGATCCGTTTGATCTTCGAATTTCCAACACCGTGATTCGCTATAAAGGCAAAAATGCGGTCTGAAAACGTATCGTTTCCCAGGCAGGTGATATAATCCACCGACACTTGTGGCGCTGTGCGATGCAGATAGATTGCGGTGTTAAGTGTATCACCAGCCACGTTCATTTGTACATCATCGCCCATCATGGACAGTTCGATCATGGCCTCACCGACACAGGCAACCCGCTTCATTTTAGTTTCCATCTTCTAAATCACACAACCTCGAGCATCAATTTTTAATTGTGTGAGACTTCCGTTTTCATTTTCAATCCAAATATCATCGAACATGTTGGATACCACACATACATGGTTTGGAACGATCCTGATGCGCGCTCCAATGACCAGTTGGCTTTCTCCGGTAACCGCCAAGATGCCATGCTCTTCGCTAAGCCCAACTATTTTTATTTCTGGGTGACCAAGGACATGGCCATAATCGGAGAATCCCAATAGATCAGAGGTGAGTACTTTTGATCCAGCGTCAATGATCGCGCGGCTAGGGGTGGGCATGCTGACAACTGTGGCGAGCACATGGCCAGCACAGTCATTCCAGGTACAAGTCCCACGCTGGACCAGTGAACGGTCATTGTAGATGTAGGTTCCAATGCGGTATTCGGTAATGATGCCACTTGTAGTCGCAGTCCACATATCTGGTGAGCCACCTGATGAGATGGCCGGGCACGCTATTCCTTTTGCGTCCAAAAGCCGTTTTGTCTCGCGCATGAAATGGGCTGCATTCTTGGCGCCATTTGCCGCCGGATAGGTCATCAAGCCGCCGAAGATTAGGCTAGATGTGTGGGAAATTTTTTCAGCCAATTCCAATGCTGCCCTTGGGGTTTGCACTCCGCAACGCCCAGCTCCCGTGTCACATTCAACCAAAATGCTCAGCGGGCGCTGGGCCCCTTCAAAGGCCTGTCCCAATCCCTGGATTACTTCCGCGTTGTCCGCCACAACCGAAAGAGCTGAAAGACGGCTCGATAGGACACGCAGGCGGTCCAGTTTTTCAGCGCCAATAAGGTTAAAGGTGATCAAAATATCATCAATTCCGGTATCGACCATCGCTTCAGCTTCACTGATTTTTTGGCATGTGATGCCGATTGCGCCCGCCGCCACTTGAGCTTTGGCAAAACGGATGGACTTGTGGGTTTTGATATGAGGGCGGAGGGCAAGACCAACATCGTCGCAATGGCCTTGGAACGCTATTATATTGTGCAGCGCGACAGCTTCATTCACGATGAAAGCAGGAGTGTGGATCGAGTTTATGTTGTCATCCATGAGGGTTCTCCACACGAGGCCAGATGTCTCTAGTCAGATTTTTATAGACGTTTGTTTCGGGATTGTTGGGATAGGGACCGTCCACAGCAACATATAGGATATCTTGCGAAATTCGAGAGAATGCATCTTGAAAATGGTTCGTCGACTTAACGATGAGAGTTTTCTTTCGCTTAGGATCAATTCCAAAATTGGAAAAAACGTCAGGGTTGAACACCTGACTCCGTACCGAGTTCAATATGACGTCGATCCCACCTACCTCAATCCATACTGCGTCACCTAATGGGACAACACTTTGCCCAAAGCTCTGGACTGCATCGCGCATAGCTCGTCGGACGATGACCTGCGCGTCCAGTGGCTCACCAGCATACTCCGACATTTTGGCACCAAACCGCAGTCGAAACGCAGCACCCTCTCCAGCGGAAAAACAAGTGCGGACAGCAATTGGATCCCAGATCGTAGCAAAAGCAGCGTTCTTAATTCTGCGACGCAACATTTCGCGCAAAAATATCGTGGAATCGCCCGGGACGCCACCACCGGGATTGTCCCACACATCAGCGACAACCACAGGCATTGCTCTGGTAGCCTCAGCTTTATCAAAAGCAGCTTGTAACGTTAAAAATTCGGGCCGCGTCTTACCACGCATTGAGAACAATTCGGCCCCTAGCTCTGCGGCAAGTCGGTCACCACCGCTTCGGTCATTGTCTGTGACTACCACGATCCGCGATCCAAGATCAGGTACATCACCAGCCATAAATCCGTGAATGACTGAGATGGTTAGAACTGAACCCTGCCCTTCAAGTGCTTTAATCTTGTCTACAAACCCGCGCATCGGTTCTCGGCTAGTTGGAAAAATTTCGATCATTTTACAATCAAAGCTACTGATCACAGGACTTACATCACCCAGTGATGCGCGCTGCACCAAGGTCACCAAGCTCTCAGCCACTTCAACGAAGTCGGTATGCGGGAATTCTTTAAATACCGTAATCAAATTTGCATTTTCCATCCGGCGTTCGGAAAGATGACTGTGCGGATCAAAGGTCGCACCAATAATCGCCGATGTGCCAACAATCTCACGCACTGCGGCGAGTAATTCCCCCTCACAGTCCAGACAGCCTTGCGAAACCATGGCACCATGCAGGCCAAGAAGTACGATATCAACAGGCATTGCTGCTCTGAGTTCGGCCAATAGCTGATCACGTAGAAATTCCCACGTGTGCTGATTTACAATCCCACCGGGCTCTGCCCAAGACGCGGTTCCCTCAACAATTTGCCAGTTAAATTCGGCTGCTCGAGCGCGGGCTACCGGATAGACGGCACTACACAAAGTCGGCGTCTTCGGGTGTCCTCCTGGGGGGGCATAGAAGCTTTCCTTAAAATCCTGAATATCTGTCCTCAGCGGCGAAAACGTGTTAGTCTCTGTCGCAATTGACCCTAGGAAAACACGCTTGGAACTTTGCATCACGCAACCTCCTTTCCGATTTTGACCCTCGGGATAGACTCGAGAAGTTTACGAGTATATTCGTGCTGGGGAGCCTCAAATATCTGGCGTTTCCGGCCAATTTCCACGATTTTTCCCTCATGCATGACCGCTACCTGATCGCTGATGTGGCGCACAACACCCAGATCATGACTGATGAACAGCATCGATACACCACTATCCTGTTGCAGTTTTTTGAGAAGGTTCAGAACCTGCGCCTGAATAGACACGTCCAACGCCGATACGGCCTCATCGGCGATCACCAGTTTGGGTTTCAGGATCATAACACGTGCAATCCCGATGCGTTGGCGCTGGCCGCCCGAAAACTCATGCGGATGGCGTTTCATAACCAGTGGGTCCATTCCAACAGTTTCCAGCATCACCGCTATTTTGGCGCGCGCCTCGTCCCAAGTCTTGCATAACCCGTGGATAAAAAGCGGCTCTCCTAAAGTCTGTTCAATCTTGAGGCGCGGGTTGAGGGAGGCAAAAGGGTCTTGAAATATCATTTGAATTTCGCGTCGTAAGGGACGGAATTCAATGGGTGACATCACTAAAAAATCTTGGCCTTCAAACAACGCCCGCCCAGATGTAGCTTGATCCAGATGGGTAAGTGTACGCCCCACTGTGGATTTTCCACACCCAGATTCACCAACAAGGCTAAGCACTTCCCCTGGAGCAATGTCGAAAGAAACCCCATCAACAGCCTTAATCAACTGCTTCTCGCCAAACATCCATGAAGCTTTGATGCGAAAATGTGTCTTAAGGTCAATTACACGAAGTAAAGGTTCAGTCATGGTGCGACCTTTCCAGAAAAATGGCACCGGACAGAATGGCCAGGTTTGTACTCAATCTCTTGAGGCACGGTGGTGGCGCATAACTTTGTCACCAAAGCACAACGCGGGTGGAACGCACAGCCGGTTAACTCTTCTTCCAATGTCGGCACTCGGCCGGGTATCGCCTCAAGCCAATCAACATCGCTATCTACCACCGGAATTGAGTTCAACAATCCGCGCGTATAAGGATGGGCCAATTCTGTGAACAGATTTTCTGTTGCAGCGGCCTCGACCACGCGGCCGCGATACATAACCGCGACCTTATCGCAGGTCTCCGAAATCACCCCTAGATCATGGCTGATCAGAACGATAGCTGTCCCCATACGGGTCTGAAGGTCCGCCATCAAATCGAGAACTTCTTTCTGCACTGTCACATCCAACGCAGTCGTGGGCTCGTCTGCGATCAGCAGTTTAGGATCACAAGATAAAGCCATTGCGATCATGACTCTCTGACGTTGTCCACCAGACATTTGATGGGGAAAACTGTCTACACGTTCAGACGGGTTTGGGATCCGCACAAGGCTCAGCAATTCAACCGCGCGGTCGCGCGCCTGTGCATTGGTCATTTTTTGATGCTGGCGAATGTTTTCGATGATTTGGTCACCAATGCGGTAGACAGGGTTGAGACTCGTCATCGGTTCTTGGAAAATCATCGCCATCCGGTTGCCCATGATGCTGCGCCGTTCACCGTCAGAAAGCGTCAACAAATCCATACCATCAAAGCGGATATTCCCGCCAGTGATCCGCACGGTGGTGCCCCCCAAAAGTCCCATAATCGCCAGCGCAGTAAGACTTTTGCCACAACCACTTTCACCAACGATGCCCAGAGTTTCATTGTCATCAACGTCAAAGGACACGCCTTGAACAACTGGCAAAAGCTTGCCCTTTGTCCTGACGGCTATCTCAAGATCTTGAACCTCCAGCAATGCCATGTGATCAGACCCCCGCAATATCGTCTTTAAAGCGCGGATCGATGCTGTCACGCAGCGCGTCCCCCACTAGGTTCATAGAAAAAACTGACAACACAATCAGCATGCCGGGATAGATCAGAAGCCATGGGGCGCGGGTGACATAGATGCGTTCTTCGGACAGCATATTGCCCCAACTTGGCACTTCGGGTGGCAGGCCAAGACCGAGAAAATCAAGTGCAGCGGCCTGTAACTGCGCAAAGGCAAATATGAAGCTGGCTTGCACCAGCAAAGGTGAGACGAGATTCGGCAGAATGTGACGAAAGAGAATGGAAAAGTGTCCAGCGCCAGAGCAGACAGCAGCATCAACGAACACTTCGCCCCTCAATTTCAATGTCATACCATATAGGATCCGGGCGGTGGTGGTGGCGTAGACAATACCGATCACAAGGATCGTGTTGAATACACTTCGCTCCAGCAGCGTGATCAAGGCAAGCGCCATCAGTAAAGCGGGGAAAGCCATCAGGACATCCACACAGCGCATAAGAAAATGGCCCAATCGGGTAAAATAGGCTGAGATCATACCAATCAAGCCACCTGCTAAAAGAGCAACAGCGACGCTGCCCGTCCCAATGATCACCGTCATGCGGGCGCCATATACCGCGCGCGAGAACGTATCACGGCCAAAGTGGTCTGTGCCAAAGAGATTTGGCCATCCCGGTTCTGCCAATCGGCCCACCGGGTCAATCTCAAGCGGATCAAAGGGAGCAATGAGCGGTGCCGCCAATGCCGCTACTGTAATCATGACGAGCCAGAGAAAACCTAATGTGGCAAGCCTGCGGCCGGCAAATGCAGTTTGGAAGAAAATCAAAGTGTTCATTTTAGAGATACCCTTGGATCTAACCGCGCATAGGCGAGGTCCACGGCCAAGTTGACAACCATGTATAGAACAACAATCACAAGGATGACTCCTTGTATGACCGGATAATCCCGGCGCAAGATAGATTGAACGACAAGTCGTCCAATTCCAGGGAGCGAGAACACAGTTTCAGTCACAACCGCCTCAGATATCAGGGCAGCAAAAGTAAATCCGAACGCTGCAGCAACAGCGATCAAAGCATTGCGGAATATGTGCTTGATGGCTACCCGCGTCGGATGCAGCCCTTTCGCCCGGGCGGTGCGGACATGATCCTCGCGCGAGACATCCAGCATAGAGGCGCGGACCAACCGAACAATCAAAGCTGCGTTTGGCGCGGCTAAGGTCAGGCTTGGAAGCAGCAGATAGCGTAAGTTTGTTATACCGCCGTGATCCGACAGCGACGGAAAGCCAGAACTCGGGAACCATCCCAGTGTCACAGAAAAGATCATGATCAGGTAAAGGCCAAGCCAGAAGGTCGGGATGGACGCAGCCAACATCGCCCCGCTTGAAGTAATCTGATCAATCCAGGTTCCTTGTTTGGTAGCAGATAAAATGCCAATTGGTAAGCCAATGAGGATGATCCAAATCATTGTCATACTTGCGAGCAAGATCGACGTCTCAGCCCCACTGCCGATGACCGATAAGACCGGTTGGCGAAAGAAAATTGAAGTGCCGAGATCGCCTTGCAAGACATTACCCAGCCAAATAAAATATTGGACATAGAGGGGACGGTCAAAGCCCATTTCAGCAGAAAGTTGTGCCACCTCTTCAGGCGTCGCCGTGTCGCCCAACAGGATTGCAGCAGGATCCCCAGGGATTAGGTGCACAAAAAGAAACACCAAAATAGATGCTGCCAGAAGCGTTGGGATAAGAGTCAAAAGGCGTTTTGCAGTATACGCTAGCATATTAACCTCAATTGACTGGAATGGGTGAGTTAGCCCCCCGCTTTAAGTTTAGCAGGGGGCTGGGAAGAACCTTACTTGGAAACGTTCCAGAAGCTTGGCCAAATCAAAGTCTGTTTGCCAAGGCCTTTCAGTTTTGGAGAGGCAATGTTGTAGGTATAAACGTCGCCGGTCTTCATTGTTGGCACCTGCTCGTAGATCAAGGCCTGAAGCTCCGCCCAAATTTTCTGACGCTCACTCGGGTCTGAGGACGCTGTGAAACGATCTTTCAAAGCTTTCTTTTCAGGAGTTGCCCACCAACCGGGGTAATTGTCGTTCATCACAGAGATCAAGATTGGATCCGGCACAAAACCATGGTGTGTAAAGAACAAATCCCACTGGTCAGGCTGCGCGCGCTTTTCGATCAGTGTCGCCCAGTCATAGACTTGAAGGTCAATATTGAACCCCGCCTGCGCCAACTGCTTAGTATAAACGATCGCACTGTCATAATGGAACGGATAGTTGGTCGAGACCATGAACTTGATCGGTTGACCGTCGTAGCCGGCCTCTGCCGCCATAGCTTTTGCCGCTTCTGCGTCTCCACGACTATAGTTTTCGGTGCCTGCTTTAGTAGCCCAAACACTGCCCTCTGGAGCAAAAGAGCCATTGGCGCGCCACAGACCTTCAGGCCCAATAGCAACTTGCAAGGCGGGTGTTTTGTCGATGGCCGTCTGAATGGCGCGACGCAGCGCAAAGTTTTCTTTCAATGGACCATCGCTGGAGTTTAGAAAGACCAAACCAAAAATTGGCCCGCCATTAAGCATGGTTTTCACGCCCGTATCTGCATCCAAATCTGCAAACAAATCACCCGGAATGCTTTCGGCATAGTCGTAGTCTCCAGCGCGAACCCCGGCGACCCGAGTACCCACATCAGACACTGGGATAAAACGGAGTGTATCAAAATTAGTCGCTCGTTCACCGCCGTATCCGTCGGCCGCTCCCTCGGGCGAAATGTAACCGTCAAAGCGCACCAACTCTACATAGCGATTGGCCTCCCATTCGTTGAACTTGTATGGACCTGTCCCAATGTACTGATCAGGAGAGATTGGTTCCTTTGTAGCGCCTTCCATAACGCTAGCTGGATAGATCGCGGGACCACCGTTTATAAAGGCCATTAGATTTTTCCAAGGGCCGAAGGGCTCTTTAAGATTTATGGTGATCTCATAATCTCCACTCGCCTCAACACTGTCGACGTGATCAAAAATCAGGCTGCCACGTGAGCCAAATTCGCCCCAACGCTGAAGTGATGCCAGGACGTCGGCAGATGTCATAGCCTGACCATTATGAAACTTAACACCCTCGCGCAGCGCAATTACAATTGTTTTGCCATCTGCGGACACAGTTTCGCCAGATGCTAGCAGCGGTACTGGCGCATTGGACGCATTAAAGGTGTACAAACCTTCAAACATATGATGCGCAATGGTGGTTGCCAGATCAGAGGTAACAACCTGTTGATCAAGGCTGGGAGGTTCGCCCACGGTAGCATAGCGCAACATGCCATCGGCATATGCCCCGCTTGTCAGGGTCATCAAAGCCCCCACTGCCAGCGCAGATTTCATCCAAATTTTCAGTTTCATCTCAATCTCCTTCGTTATGATGTTTCAAGTTAATTTTATTTAGATGTAAATATCTTACAATTTAGCCAATAATAGTCAAATATTATTTGGAAAAGTCAGCTAAACCGAGTATAAAATGTAAATAACTTACATAAAGGTTACCAATATGCAAACTACTCCACAAAAAATCATCCGCTTTGACGGCGCAGACGCTGCTGCTGGCGGCACGCCGCGCCCCTTTTCTAAAGCCGTGCGTGCGGGGGATTTTATCTATGTATCCGGGCAAGTCCCGACAGTTGACGGCGAAGTTGTCACAGGGGGGATCATCGCACAGTCAGAAGCTGTTATAGCCAATATCATCGCCGTTCTAAAACTTGCAGATTGCAGCTTGGCGCATGTGGTACAAGTCGGCGTTTGGCTGGACGATCCACGGGATTTCACCAGTTTCAATTCGGTCTTTGCTAAATATTTCGCCGCACATCCACCCGCGCGGGCCACAGTGCAAAGTGCGCTAATGGTAGACGCCAAGGTTGAAATGGATGTAGTGGCATATAAGCCCGTATGAGAGGCACACCAAGACAATGCTCGAAGTTATCGATCTCATCTCGCATGTGCGCACTCTGAACGGAGCTTTCCCCAAGCGCGAGCAACTGGTTGCTGATTTTGTGCTGGCAAACCTTGAGGGAATCTCTTTTCTTTCGCAGCACGAGATTGCAGCGGCAACCGAGGTTTCTGTCGCGACAGTGAATCGATTCTGTACAACAATCGGCTGCGAAGGGTTCCGCGACTTTCAAATCAGACTTGCGCAAAACGTGGCGGTCAGTTTGCAATACCTTGGGGGGGCAAGCGGAGATCAATCTGAAACCGGGCAATTGGTAACACAGGTGTTCAGTACATTGGTCGACACTCTGACGCTGGTTCGTGGGCAACTGGATAGTGAGGCGATTGAACAAGCAACAGACAAACTTGCCGATGCCCGCCGCATAGCCTTTCTTGGTGTTGGCGGGGGCTCTGCCAATGTTGCTCGTGAGGGGGCCAACAGGTTTTTTCGGCTTGGTATTCCCGCAGAGGCGCATGCCGACGGTTATCTCCAGCGCATGCTATCCTCGACCCTGATCGAAGGTGATGTGCTGGTCGCAATTTCATCAAGTGGTCAACCTGCTGAACTTTTGGATAGCATTGCAATCGCCAAACAATATGGCGCAACTACGATCAGCTTAACCAAAACCGGCTCAGACCTTGCACTGCTAACGGACATTTCAATCCAAATCGATATTCCTGAAGATCAAGACATTTACAAACCCTCAGCCTCGCGTCTTGTCTACATTGCGATTGTCGATGTCCTGGCCGCCGGTGCTGCGAGAAAGCGGCCAGAACGAGTCAAAGAGAACCTGCGGCGCATCCGAACATCGCTGTTGCCATTGACCAAAGACCCCGGACCTAAACCAATCGGAGATTGATTTGTGCGGCCCTATTATTGAGAACTCGCATCTAATTGCTGGCGCAGCCTAAATCTATGCGCTCAATAGTTGGCGCCACTCAGTAAGAGCGGCGGTTCGATTGAGCTTGAAATTGTCTCGTGAGCAGAAGTGGCGTTCCTGATTGAAATGGTTGTGGACTGAAGAGTGGACTGCAGCGAACTTCTGCAGACATCGGACCAAATCTGTTCCACCAAAACCGAACTGTTTCATGGCTGATCTCAATGCCTCGTTCGTGCAGAAGATCTTCCACGTTACGGAGTGAGAGCGGAAAACGAACATACAGCATCACAGCCAAGCGGATGATCTCGGGGCTCGTTTTAAAGTACCTGAATGGGGAGTGTTTTGTCATACGGCGAGGCTACGGAACCGCCCTGCACGGCTCAAGTTAGTTTTGTCTGATAATGCCCAACAACCTAGTAGGGCGACACTCTCGGTTCGAGAACGACCTTGTCGGGCAGTATGGAGCCATGGACTGGGAAGAGGCGCTACCAAGACTGATCAAAACCTGGTATATGCAGAGCATAGGTAGATGACCGAAAGTGGGAAGCAGTCTTTAGATTTTGGATCCTGAACGGCTGGTTGGTCCGCATCTTACCAGTTAATGTAAGGTTATGAGAAGGTTGCCTAATTTCAATATTTACAATTGTCCGAAAATTTGGCCACATTCGCGTACTTGTACACGCTTGTGTGTATTTTTTTGAAAGCTACCCCCATGTCTCTCTCTGCCCGCCTCCAACCACATCACCGCGTCTTCGCGGTCTTCGCGATTTATGCGTTTGGCCTGGGTCAAATCTTCCCGCGCCTTCCAGATATCAAATTCGCAATGGGAATCGAAGAAGGCGCTTTGGGTCTGGCGCTGATGGGGATTTCGGTCGGAACGATCACAGCGCTCACGCTCAGCACGGCGCTTGTGACTAAGATTGGCCATCGGATTGCAATGCTCGCACTTGTTCCAGCAATGGCGCTGTTCTTCGCAATTGCCTCTTTCGCAAATGACCCCTTGGCCTTTTTCTTTCTTTTGGTTCCAGCGGGCCTGTGTATTGGAGCGGTTGAAATTATCATCAACGTTGAAGCCGACAGGGTCGAAGCAGGCATGGACCGCCGCATCATGGGTCGCGCACACGCATTCTGGAGCCTTGGGTTCTTCGGGGCGGCTGCCTACAGCGCAATCATGGTCAAATTCGGGATCACACCTCAGACCCAGCTGATGGCAAGCATTCCGATTTGCATCCTTCTGACGTGGCTATGCCTGCAGGCCTTTCAACCGGCCACCATCCGCGCCACCGATAGTCACGACAAACCACCGATCGTTGCAAAGCCAACATTCGCGATTATGGTCCTTGTTGGGGTGACACTGTCATCAATGCTGCTCGAAGGAGCCTCTATCGATTGGACAGCGATCTACATGGACAGTGTCTTTGTAGCGATTCCAGAGATGGGTGCTATCGGCGTCGCAACCGCAGCCCTGTCGCAAGGCATGGTGCGATATTTTGGAGACCGGTTTGTCGATCACTTCGCACCAACCCGTGTCGCCCGTGGGATGCAAACGGTCATGGCACTGGGCGTTATCACCGTCTTTTTTGCGCCTGACCCCTTGGTCGCTTTAATTGGGTTCGCCCTGATCGGGGCAGGCAACGCGATGATGTTCCCGCTTGCCATGTCTGCAGCGGCGCAACGGACCGACCGGCCCGCAGCCATCAACGTCGCGGCTTTGGCGCAATTCAGCTTTGTGACTTTTCTGCTGGCGCCGCCCCTTCTTGGGTTCATTGCAGAACACTTCGGTCTGCGCTGGACCTTCGGGATCGGGCTGCCGCTGATCGTGCTCAGCTTTGCTCTGTCCGGGGCGCTTGGGTCAAAGTCAACCAAAGGTACGACAAAAGCCGCATCGGTTCCGTCAGACAAATGAGAGCTCGCATCGGATTGCTGGCGGAGGTGCTGTCAAACAACTAGTAACTCGCATCGGATTGCTGGCGCAGCCTGAATCTATGCGCTCAATAATTGGCGCCACTCAGCGAGAGCAGCAGCACGGTTTAGCTTGAAATTGGTGCGTGAATAGAGATGGCGTTACCAAACAAAATTACCCCCAATGAATTTACGCTCCCAATACTAAAGGCCCGTGGTCCGAGACGCGGGGCCCTAAAATGCGGGTCCCCGTTCCTAGGTCCTGCGGCTCAATTGTAGCGATTGGGTACAGTAACCCCTGATACACTCTGTTTTGATCTGATGTTTCATTGTGGGTAGCGTTGTGGGTAGAGATATAAATTAATATTATAATTACATTAAATCAGATTAATTAATGCCTATATTTGGCGGACAGACAGGGATTCGAACCCTGGAGACGGTCTCCCGCCTACACACTTTCCAGGCGTGCGCCTTCGACCACTCGGCCACCTGTCCGTTGTGCGTGGTCTATGAGACTGGCGCACGGTTTTCAAGGGCCAGAAATCGATTTCCCACCTCATAGTCCAAAAAATTTGATCCGCGGCTCATGTGGGTTCGGAGGGCTCGGAGCGTGCAGCTGACAGGGCCTCTGGATTACGGATCCAAATATCGCGCTGCCCAAACGGAATTTCTATCCCATTGGCGGACAGCACCTCATAAATTTGATGGTTCAGTTCAGAGCGCACTGTCAGCCCATAATTGATATCACCGAGCAATGCGCGGATTTCAAAGTTCAAAGAATCTGCACCAAACCCCTGGAAGACCACTGAAGGCGCCGGATCTTTCAGCACCAGAGGATGATTTTCCGCAAGCGGCAACAAGAGTTCTTCAATCTTACGCGTGTCATTACCATACGCCACGCCGACAGGTACGATGACACGGCCCACAGAGCTGCCATGGGTGTAATTGGTCACCGTTCCCGACACCAGATCCGCATTGGGCACGATCACATCCGTGCGATCAAAGGTCTGAATGCTCGTGGAACGCACGGAAATTTTTCTCACAATCCCCATATTGCCGCCCACTTCGATCCAATCCCCAACGCTGATGGGCCTCTCGATCAATAAGATGATGCCAGACACGAAATTGGATACAATATTTTGCAAGCCAAATCCGATCCCGACCGAGAGCGCACCAGCAACAATTGCGAGTGAAGACAGATCAAGCCCCGCGGAAGTAATCGCCACGACCGCCGCCAAGAAAATCCCTAAATATCCGATACCCGAAACAATGGCGTTTTGCCCGCCAGCATCGATTTTGGTTTTGGCCAAGATGCGGGTTTTTAAAGTCCGTTGGATCAGGCGTGTGAGTAACAGACCAATGACAAAGATAACGATCAGCTGCAAAACAACGCCAGGTGACAGCTGAACCTCTCCAAGTGTGACGCCAGATTTAAAGGTCGCCCACAGCTCCGTCAGCTCTGATGTGCGCACCCCCCAGATCAGAGCAAAGATCGGTAAGGACACCACAATCAAACCCGCATTTACCACGACCGCAGCCAGGCTATCATGCCCGGCGCTGCGATCAGTGGAGAGCATTGCAGATGCATTACGTACGGCCTCAAATGTCACGAAGAGGATGCCAAAAAGCCCGGTCGACAGAATGGCTGCGCGCAACAACTCCAGGGCCAAATCTGAATAGCCGATCACCGCAAGGGCGATAGATACCCCCGAAACAACGGCCAAAGCCCGGCCAAGTCGCACGACAAACCTATGGGGCATTTGGCCGGTCTTGGAGGCTTGTGATCCACGGCCTTGGCGCCAAAGCAATCCGCCAAACCGAAAGCTGCCAATTCCGGCGACGGTCACCAAAGCAAAGACATTTACTGCCGCTGTCCCACTCGAAAAATCGCCCATTTCGCCCAGATAATCCATCAAGATCATCGTAGAAATCACCACACCTAGCCAACGGATCAAGAAACGGGCCTGCGCGCCTGAACCGCTGGGCAGTGCAAGAGCGCTTCTTGTCGCCTCATCAACGGGGCAAAGTTGAGTGGCCAACCAACGGCTGATAAAAAGCGGCGCGCAAATCCAAGTTGCGCCTTGCAACAAAAGGCTCAAATCAAGATCATGCAGCCGTGAGACAGCCCAAGCGCGCGACACCAAGAATACGCAGAGCATCACAATCACCAACTGTCCCAAGGCAAGCAAATACCCGGCCAGATCGACACCATAGGCATGTTCAGAGCGCGACAGACGGCGCAGGGCGCGGGCCAGCGAGCGGCGGCCTTGCGTCAGCAACAGGCCAGCTGCCAAAAGCAGCGTCACGATAAGCGGCAATTGATCGCGCGCTTTATCGCGCACAACAGGAGTGTTCCAGGCAGTGGCTACGCTGCCCGCAAGGGATTGGGATTTTTCCGTAATTTGCAAAACCGCCGCGGGCCAGAGACGAAGATCAATGGGCGACGGCCCCAATTTCAGCAGATTTTCAGTTTGTTTCGCCGATAACGCGGCATCAATCTCACGGATCAAGCCATCGGCCTGTTTATAAGCTTCTCGGGCCCGAATGCGCGGCGCATTTATGGCTTCAATATTCTGGGTCAAACTCGCGCGACGTTCCGCTATTTCTGCCGGTTCGGTGCCGCTTTCTGGCGCGGGGCCAAGGGCGGCCAGCTGCTCCTCCAAAATGGCCAATCGCGCCGGAAAAGAGTTTTGCGCTTCGGAGAATTCAGAACGCCGCAGCGCCAATTGCGCCCGCAGTTTGATCAAAAAAGCTTCATTTGCCGTGCCGGTTTCTAGCGTATCTTGCGCCATATTCGCTGTCGCGTCCCATCGGCTATAATCTGGGCTGGTTTGCGCCGAAGTTTGCGCGCTCGCGAGCGCAGCCCAAAGCCCCAAGAACAGGATCAGAAAAAATCTAGACAGGTTCGAAAACAGTTTGGATATCACGGCTGGTCTCCATCCATTCTGGCACCGCAAGTCCTTTTGAGCGCAAGAAATCTGGGTTAAAGAGTTTTGATTGATAGCGCGTACCATAGTCACAAAGAATAGTAACGATTCTATGGCCGGGGCCAAGGTCATGTGCCATGCGCACGGCGCCCGCAATGTTAATTCCCGAAGAGCCTCCCAGAACTAAGCCCTCATTGCGCAGCAGATCGAACACGTAGGGCAAAGCCTCTGCATCGGGGATGTTATAGGACATATCCGGCGTAAAGCCCTCTAGGTTCTTGGTGATCCGGCCCTGACCGATGCCTTCGCTGATCGAGCCACCATCAGAGGCCAAAACCCCGGTGGTGTAAAAACTGTGCAAGGCCGCACCATCGGGATCAGCAAGGCCCACTTTGACGCCCTTGGGTTGCAAATACATTCCCATGCCCGCCACGGTTCCGCCCGAACCTGCCGCACAAATGAAGCCATCGAGCTTGCCCTGCGTTTGCGCCCAGATCTCCGGCCCGGTGGTCTCGATATGCGCTTGGCGATTGGCTGTGTTGTCAAATTGATTGGCCCATATGGCGCCATTGGGCTCTATTTTGGCCAAT
The DNA here is from genome assembly GCA_943788425.1 of uncultured Planktomarina sp. GTDB lineage: Bacteria > Pseudomonadota > Alphaproteobacteria > Rhodobacterales > Rhodobacteraceae > Planktomarina. The sequence continues at coordinate 415,478 of CALSQF010000004.1, read as the reverse complement.
TCTTGGGCCAAACGCCCCGAGTAGCGCACATAGTTATTGGGATTTTTATAGGGGGCGGCGGGAACTTCGACAAGCTCTGCACCGGCAAGTCGCAACATATCCTTTTTCTCTTGGCTTTGCGTTTCAGGTATGACGATCACTGTGCGATAGCCCATGGAGGCACCCACCAGGGCCAAGCCAATCCCGGTGTTGCCCGCAGTGCCTTCAACGATCGTCCCCCCCGGCCTTAAGTCACCAGAGGCCGCGGCGGCTTTGATGATATACAATGCCGCGCGGTCCTTAACCGATTGCCCTGGGTTCATAAATTCCGCCTTTCCAAGAATCTCACAGCCCGTGGCCTCACTCGTGGCATTGAGCCGGATCAATGGCGTATTGCCAACGGCCGCAGCCAAGTCGGTATAGATAGTCGACATCACAAACCCTTTATCTTTTATTCTTACTAAGCCGCATAGGGCAGAAGCTCAAGAATTCTTCCGCAAGCTGTCTCGATTTTGTGCCAGCCAATAGCCTGCCAAAGCCAATGGCACCACAGGCAATTGATGGGTCGTCAAACGATGGTAAAAGTCGTCAAAGCTCAGAACATGCCCTTGGATATCCTCAGATTCTTCGGGCACTCCGCTCAAGATCGCCGCCCCATCACCAATATCTGCCAGGCCAACAAAAATGTGAAAATATTCACTGCTACATCCCGGTGAGCTATAGCCGCTATGCACCTTGTGAAGATCCGTGATCTGCAACCCCGCCTCTTCAAAGCTTTCACGGATTGCGGCCGCTTGGGCTGTCTCACCCGCATCAATACGCCCAGCAACTGGCTCCATCAGCCACGGATGGGCATCGGCGCGCGCAAAGGGGCCAAAGCGAAACTGCTCAATCAATAAGACCCGATCCGTTTTGGGATCATAGGGCAGAACGATGGCGGCATCTGTGCCAATAAAGGCCACCCGCTCCACGCACTCGCTCCCTGCCCCATCAAAACGCGGCACGCATAAGTCGGCCTGCTGCAAGGCGAAAAATTTTGTGTAAGGCTGGCTGTGTTCATGCACCACCACATCGCTGCGGCTCAAACCAGAGGGCGACTGCGGCGCCGGATCTGAGCGCGCCTTGAGCCGAGCATCCGCACGCACGCGCATCATGGGATAGGCCCGCGCCAGTTGTGCCGGTGACATCTGCCCCATCACGGCCATAACCTCCCAAGCCGCTTCCAAAGCCAGAGCCCCATAAGCCTTTTGCCAATCTGCCAAAGACCACTCTGATCCCGCTGCTAGGCCGTCTGGAGGCAGGTAAACTTGCGCTTGTACGCTGCGCCCCGCAACCATGACCGACACCGGGTCGAGCTTATAGCCAAAGCCACTTTCATAGTGATCCATACGCGCCAAAACCTGCGCATCACACCCCCGCAGCAAAATGCCCGGCGCTCGAGAGCCCGCTTTGGCATGGATGGCCGGGAAAGCTTGCCCCTTGGCCCAGCTGACATGATAGCCCGGCAATTCCGCCGCCATACCTGAAGGGCAAGTTGCCCCAGCCACAAGGCGCAGAAGCTCGGGCCAGCATAGCGTGCCGAATAAAAATACATTGGTCATAATCGCACTAGGCTTGCTTGCAGAGGGTAATTTGCGTCACATCGCAATTGGCGTAATGGAAGGTCGCAGCGCAAGACGTCAGGTAGAAATTCCACATCCGGCGGAAACGATCATCAAATCCCATCGCCGCCACCTGATCCCATTGGTCATTGAACCGCTCATGCCAAAGCCGGAGTGTTTTGCTATAGCTTTCGCCAAATTCGATTGATTTCACAAAAGCCAAACCGGCTTTATCTGCTTCCCGGCGCAGCACTTCCGGTGAGGGGAGCATACCACCCGGAAAAATATATTTTTGAATAAAATCAACAGATTTTCGGTAGCCTTCGAAGCGATCATCTCGCACTGTGATGATTTGCAGCGTGGCCTGCCCACCTTTTTTGAGACGCCCAAAAACCGTACTGAAATAGGAGGGCCAATATTTTTCTCCAACGGCCTCAAACATCTCAATGCTGGCGATGCCGTCATATACCCCAGTCTCATCGCGATAATCTTGCAATTTGAACGTCACCATATCTTGCAAACCCGCAGCGGCAATCCGATCTTTGGCATATTTAAACTGCTCTTGGCTGATGGTCAGACAGGTCACCTTCAAGCCGCGCTCTTTTGCAGCATATTCGGCAAAGCCGCCCCAACCACAACCGATTTCCAACACATGATCGCCGGGTTTTACTCCCATTTGATCAACCATGCTGGCATATTTTGCTGTCTGAGCCTCCTCAAGAGTTCCATGCCCACTGGCAAAAATCGCCGATGAATAGGTCATGGTCTTATCGAGCCACAGACCATAAAAATCATTACCTAAATCATAGTGATAGCTGATATTCTTGCGCGCCTGACCCTTGGAGTTACCCTGCATCCAGAAGCGGAATTTCTCGTAAAGCTGCACCAGCTTTTGCCCTGGGAAACTGTCAAATACCTCTTCATTATCCGCATGGATATAGTCCATGAAAGCCTGCAAATCCGGCGTGCTCCATTGGCCATCCAAATAGGCGTCACAAAACCCCAGCTGCCCTTCACGCAGCAACCGCTCGAATATTTCATTGTCGTGAATACGAAGCTCGCAGACCGGCCCCGCGCCCGGACCTTCCGCCCGAAAGATGCGGCCATCCTCAAAAACAAAGTCTATGCGCCCATTTTGTCCTTTTTGCGCAACGCTAAAAGCCGTGGCAAAATAACGTGGCAAATTTTTCTGCCCGTCGGTGGTGTTCAGGATCATATAGGCGTCTCCCTTATCGATTGGAATTTTTGGTAAATTAACGGAGCAGGCGTAAGAAGCAAGCCTCGCAGTGATTAGAAGTCGCGCGCTTTATAAGACGATAGGGCAATTTCGCGCCCGTCTTTGGCTGAGACAATGGGCACGGGATATCCGCTCTGCGCCGACAGACCCCAAGACGGCGGGACGGCGTCGAAATATTGCAGCGCGCTCGGTGGCGGATCGGCCTGGCTTTCGGCAATCCACATCTTGCGATAGCGCCGATCTGGATCAAATTTCTCGATCTGGGTTTCAGGGTTAAATACGCGGAAATAGGGCGCCGCATCCGGGCCGCTGCCCGCCGCCCATTGCCATCCCATCGCATTGCTGGCGGGATCCCAATCTATGAGGCAATCTTCAAACCAAGCCTGCCCGAGCCGCCAATGGGTCATCAGATGTTTGGTCAAATATGAAGCCACAATCATCCGCCCACGATTGTGCATGGTGCCAGTGACATAAAGCTCGCGCATCGCCGCATCAATAAACTCAAGACCGGTGCGCCCAGTTTTCCACGCGGTGAACTTGGCGCTGGTGGCATCCTCACTCCAGGGAAAGGCATCCCAAGCCGGTTTCCAGTTTTGCGTCAATATCTGCGGTGTATGGTGCAGCAGGTGATAGGCAAACTCGCGCCACACCAATTCTTTCAGAAAGGTTTCCGCGCCCGGATTGCCACGGTCCAATTCAGCCTGCCCCGCGTGCCAGCACTGCGCGGGGGAAATTTCCCCCAGAGACAAATTTTCCGCCAATTTTGACGTGCCATCTTCACCGGGAACATCTCGCCCCTCGCCATAGTTCCATAACCCACCACTGGTGAATTCTGCCAAGCGCTGCTGGGCCAAATCCGCGCCGACCCGCGCATATTGTGCCACGGTTGCAGCACCGCGTTGCATGTCGCGCCCCAAACCCCATGCGCCCAGCGCCTCAGAGCTTGGATAGGCCTCAGGCGCAGGGATCCGCCCGGGCTCGGGCAAGGGCGCAGGCACCTCACGGCCGCGCACAGCCTTCCAAAGCGGCGTGTAAACTTTGTAAAATCCTCCCAGCTTGGTTTGCACGGTCCAAGGTTCGAACAAGAGATGACCTTTGAAGCTTTTGGCCTCAAGACCCATGCCAGAGAGGCAAGCCTTGACCTGGGCATCTCGTGCCTGACTGGCTGGATCATAGGCTCGCTGCCAGTAGACCGCGGTTGCGCCCGTTTCTTCGACCAGCAGCGGGATCACATCTATGGCAGCGCCGCGGCGCAAAATCAGTTGGTTCCCCTTGTCTTTCAAATCCTTTTGCAGGGCAGCAACACCCTGCTCCAGTCGCCATCTCGGCGCTGATCCCAAGGTCTCAACCTGCGCATCGCAGATGAACACAGCAATCACTGGGCCACCGCGGGACAGCGCCGCCGTCAGCCCCGCGTGGTCCTGCAGACGCAAGTCGCGCCGGAACCACAGTAAAGTTGGAGTCATATCGGGCCCTTCACAAACCGCTAGATCACTCGATCTAGGGCATTTAGCAGCCGGTCAACGTCATCGGCACCGGTATAATGCACAAATGACAGGCGCAGCACCCCATGCTCTGGTGCAATGCCGAGGGCAGATAATGGGCGCACTGCGTAAAAGTCCCCACCGCCGGCCATGACGCCGAAAGGGGCAAGCTTCTCCGCTGCCGCCTCACCTGGCATAGGCAGGTGCACGGCAATCGTTGGTGCACGGTTTTCCGCCTGAGCCGGGCCAATCAAATGCACAGAATTTTTTGAGCCTAGATAGTCCAAAATTGGTTGCGCCAACCGAGCCTCATGATCTCGAAACAGATCATGGACCTTTGCCGCCCGCTCTGCCGGCGTCGCTTCAGCTGAAAAGTGATGCGCATAAACCGCATCCATATAATCGGCCATACCCGCACAGGCTGCCACCTGAGCGTGATCAGGACCGGCGGGGGTAAACCGCTTATACAGGCTATCTTCGTTAAAATAATGCCCTTGATTGGGCAGGCGCATTCCAAGATCACGCCGGATCACCATCAGCCCTTGATGCGGCCCATAAGTTTTATAGGCGGAAAACAGGTAGATATCGGCACCCAACTCTGAAACATTCACAAAGCCATGCGGCGCATAGCTCACCCCATCAACACAAGAATAAGCACCAGCGGCACGGATCAATGCCGTGATTTCCGCCACGGGGTTCACCGCAGCAATCACATTGGAACAATGCGGAAAACACACCATCCGCACAGACCCATCAAGCAGAGCTTGCAAATCTTGAGGATCCAGCAGACCGGTCTGCGGATCAATGCACCATTCTTTGACCTCAATCCCACGTTCGGTCAAGCGGCGCCAGGGGCCCGAATTGGCCTCATGGTCTTGATTGGTCACAATGATGGACTGCCCCGGTTCCAGCCATTGCCCGACCGCTTGCGCCAAAACATAGGTATTCTGGGTGGTGGAGGGTCCAAAACTCAGCTCATCACTCTCCACACCCAGCATAGCGGCCAAGCGCGCACGCGCCTCGTCCATTTCCGCCCCGCCTAAGCGCGATGCCTGATACGGCGCATAAGGCTGTACTTTGCGCTCCCGATAGAACCGGGCCAGACGGTCCTGAACTTGCGAACAGGTGTAGGAGCCACCAGCATTTTCAAAAAACGATTGCCCATGCAAAGAGGGTACGTCAAAGGCAGGGAAATTTTGGCGGATAAACTCTAAATCAAGCTGCATGGTGTTGGTCCTTAGAAGATGGCTCCTCGGGCGCGCCCAAAGAAAAACAGGAAGGCGAGCCGCTATGAGTTGCGGCCCACTGTGGCCACAACTTGCGGCCCTTAGGCGTTCACGTCAACCACCACGCGTCCCTGCACTTGGCCTTTGAGGATCTCTTTGCCCAAGCGTGGCAGATCAGACAAAACGGCCGGAACAATCATGCCTTCAAGCTTGTCGAGTGGCAGATCTTTCGCGACCCGCGCCCAAGCCTTTTGCCGGCTTTCAAAAGGTTGCATCACGCTATCGATGCCCAACAGGTTCACACCCCGCAGCAAAAAGGGAATGACAGTTGCCGGCAGTTTCGCCCCGCCAGCCAGGCCCACAGCCGCCACAGAGGCACCATAGCACATCTGCCCCAAGACGCGGGCCAGCATGTCGCCCCCCACGGCATCGACACAGCCCGCCCAAGTCTCTGCCTCAAGGGGTCTTTTTGTCAGCTCGTTGATGTCATCGCGCGCGACAATCTGTGTCGCTCCCAAGGACTTCAGATAATCTGCTGTCTCGGGCCGCCCAGTGACCGCAGCCACCTCATAGCCCAAATTGGCCAAGAGCGCCGTGGCCACAGAGCCGACACCGCCAGCCGCACCGGTGACCAAAACAGGTGCCGTGCCGGGTTTAAGCCCATGATTTTCAAGCGCCGTAACTGCCAATATGGCCGTGAGGCCGGCGGTGCCCACCGCCATAGCCTGCCGGCAGGTTAAACCCTGCGGCAGCGGAACCAGAAAATCGGCCTTGACCCGCGCCTTTTGCGCATAGCCGCCCCAATGGGTCTCACCCACGCGCCAGCCTGTCAAAATAACTTTATCCCCCGGCTGATAACGCGGATCATCCGAACTTTCGACAGTGCCGGCAAAATCTATTCCTGGCACGTGAGGATAAACGCGGACCAAACCACCGCCCGGCCCGATGCACAGCCCGTCTTTATAATTCACCGTGGAATAGTCGACCGCAACCGTCACATCGCCCGCGGGTAAATCGTCATATGAAATTTGCCGCAGATCGGCTTGGGTGCCGGATTCCGTTTTCTCAACAACTAAGGCGTTAAACATAGGGATCTCCAAGATTGTACAGACCTCTCCTGCTAGCGCCAATCGCACCCAAGTGCCAGGGGCCAGCGCGAAAACTTATCCGCCTGTTGCTGAATTTAGCCTCCCGCGCCCCTTTATTTTCTACGCAAAGCACATTACATATAAAATGTCCCTCGGGACTATGGTCATAAACGCGCTCGTAATAAACGGATCGGACCCGGGGGCGGTACCCGGCAGCTCCACCAAACCTCCCTCATTTGGGGACAGATGGGGCTGAAATAGGATCGACGGACGTCTAAAGGGGTTAGCTTTGGCTCGGTGAGATACCACCGTTATCGGTTCATTTAAGCTAGTTGCAAATGACAACAAAGCTCCAATGGCTCTGGCTGCGTAAGCAGTCCGAAACATTGAAACCTTAAGCCCTGTCGCCTTGCAGCGTCAGGCGGGGTCCGCAGGTACCTGGCAACAGAAACCTGCACCTTCCCGCCTCCTTCAAAGCGCCTCAAAATCAATCCAACATTGCGCATTTGCTATGGACCACCGTCGGGACAACCCTGCCTTTGCGCGGCGGCTCCATTGCGACCCAAAGCATCTGGTCTGCCTCGTGGTACATCAATGTCATATTAAGCCCGTTCCAGAGCGTTTTAGCATGAACTTCAGATCTGCTCTCATTTTCAGTTATTCCCAAAATGCGGTTTTCACTGCGCGCCCAAAACACATCCTTTTTTGTGAGTGTAATATAGGGGGTGAAATAGGTTTCGACGCTCTTGCGGGATCTCAAAGCCTTAATGGCTTGATCCAAATTGCGCTCGGAACATTTGACGCCCTCATGGGCCACTCCAGCCACGGGTAGACAACACCACAGTCCAAACGCCAAAGAGATCCCCCGACACGTAAGCAATTTCAATATTTTCCTTCCAATACTTTCGTCAAAATTTTTTTATAAAAAGACAGCCTATAATTACTAACCCGCAAACAAGGCGCATCCGCCGGTCAGGCTTGATGCTCCCGCGCGACACGAGGCCGGCCGGTCGCCTCAACTGAAATCACAGCCTCAATAAATAGCTCACGCGCCTCGCTGCGCGCCCGTTTAATATCACGATGGCTTGAGACCTGTACAGTGTCGCTGCCGCTGTCCTCCACTTCCGCGCGCGCTGTGTCGCACAGCCAAGTCTCCAGCGTGACTAAGGCATCATCCTCGCTGTGGAAATCCTGCGGCCCCTCGGCAAAATGCACCCGAAAGACTCCTTCAGACGGGGCGGTGATCGTGCCCGAACGGCGCACAGTGATGCGTCCAACCACCGCGCCAATGGCATTGGCCACGGCGGCATGCTCGGGCAAGATAACATCGCAATTGAGCGCCCTGCCAACCGCCGGGTAATAGGTCGCCGCCGAGGCACCAAGTCCGATCACATCCACATCCAGACGGGCCTCGATCTTCACCAATCCCGGCGCATGCCGCAATCCGCGCTGCAACAGCTCATGGCCGGCCAAATCTGCTGGCGCCTCGCCAAAAGGATCGCTCTCCTCTTCAAAGGCCGCCGTGAGCAGGGCCTTTGAAGTTTGAGCGGTGAGTTGATCAATAATAAGTCTCGCCATGTCCTCAGGAGTTCGTGCCATAGGCTCGCCTGCCCCGCTGCGCCTGCGCCCCATTAAAGCTAGGGCAATCGCAGCCGCTTCATGGCTCCAAGCCCTCAACAGGCCTAAGACATGGCTTGCATCTGAGGGGGTGACGCCGCTGCGCTGAACAAGGCCACGCGCCACCAGACGTTGCAGAGACAGATACTCAACCCGCGTGGACAAAAGCTGGTCGAGAGGATGGGTCTGCGCGCCCATGCGGGCAAATACAGCCTGGTCTCGAGCGCTAAGACCGGCGGTATCGCCGCCCGGCACCGCACGCGCAAATTGCCCGTCATAGTCGCCAGGCATGACGGCGCGCAGCTGCCGATCAAGGGCAGGTAAAACCACCTCTGGCGCCTCATGGGCGATCAGAGAAATCGGCAGCACCCGGCGGGGGCCCAAAGTCACGCCGCCCGCGAGACCCTCGGAGCGCATATGCACCTCACTATCCCCACCCAAACCCGTTGTGCGTATGGCTACCGCCTCGACCATCGTACGATAAGGGCCAACCTGCGCCCCGGCCGGGTCGATCTGCGGTTGCCCATCGCGCAACAGGGCAATATCTGTCGTGGTTCCGCCAATGTCCGATACCAAGGCATGATCGCGTCCTGTCATCCAGCGAGCGCCGACAATGGACGCGGCGGGGCCGCTCAAAATAGTTTCTATGGGCCGCTCTTTTGCCTTTTGCGCGGAAATCAACGCCCCGTCACCGCGGACCACCATCAGAGGCGCAGACAGGCCAATTTCACGCAAAATATCTTCCGCCCGGCCGATGAGCTTATGGGTCATTCCGATCAATCGGGCATTCAACACAGCCGTTAAAGCCCGTTTGGGTCCGTTCAGCTTTGAGGAGAGGTGATGCGACGCGCTGACAGGACGCCCGGTGATCTGCCCAATCACCTCGGCGGCGCGCAGCTCATGGGCGGCATTGCGTGTGGCAAATTGCGCGGCCACCGCATAGGCCGATACGCCTTGGTTTTGCGCCAACCACTCCCGCAGCGCAGCTTCATCCAGCGGAGCAGCCTGCCCGCCCGCATGATCATGCCCGCCGCTCAGCGTGATCACAGGATCCGCCTTCAGCACCTCCCTCAGCCCGTGGCTGTCCAAGTCCCGCGCTTCAAATCCGATATAGACCAAACCCACGCGGCCACCTTGACCCTCAACCAGCGCATTGGTGGCCAAAGTTGTGGACAAAGAGGCTAAGGCAATCTCACCAGGCGCCACATCGGCCTGCCCCAAAACGGCCCGGACCGCAGAGCCAATGCCCAGCGCCAAATCCGCGCGTGTGGTCAAAGACTTTGCGCTGGCCATCACATGGGTGTCATCTTGGATCAGCACTGCATCCGTATAGGTGCCGCCCGTATCAACGCCCAACAATATCGTCATCAGCTTATCTCCCGCAAACTTCGGCTCGGTGTAACCCATTTTCGCGCCAGGTCACGCCATTTTGCGACATCTGAGCAGCCGAAAACCGAGCCTGTCTTCTTGCAACTTGTACCGCCCCCGCTCTTGCGGCATTTTCACCTAAGCTAGACAGGAGCATTCACCCGTGCAAAATCAGGCCACATCCCACGTCTCTTTGGCGCAATTCTCAGCTGTTGCTGGGAAAATCGGTCTGTTATCTTTTGGCGGGCCAGCGGCGCAAATCGCCTTAATGCAAGACGAGCTGGTCGACAAACGCGGGTGGATCTCACAGCAAGATTTCCTTAGAGCGCTGTCATTTTGCATGTTACTGCCCGGCCCGGAGGCGATGCAATTGGCAACCTACCTTGGTTGGCGGCTGCATGGGCTGCGCGGTGGATTTATCGGCGGCACCTTGTTCATGCTTCCCGGCGCATGTGTTATTTTTGCCTTGGCTTGGGCCTATGTGCATTTTGGGCACACCGGCTGGAGCCAGGCCGCATTCACTGGCATCAAAGCGTGTGTAATCGTCATTGTTCTGCAAGCCTTGCTCAAAATTTGTGCCCGCGCTTTGATCCTACCCATGGCCTGGGCGATTGCCGCCAGCAGCTTTTCCGCCATTGCACTATTCGACCTGCCCTATCCTTGGGTGATTTTGGTAGCAGCGCTTTGGGGTATGGCTGGGCTACGCGCATCGGCATATCCAAGCAACCACACCCCTACACCCAAGCAAACCACTCTGGTCGCCTCCAGCGGCCTTGCCGCCCTATGGGCGCTGCCCATTGCTATCCTTTGGAGCATTAAACAGGTATTCCTGACCAAAATCGCCCTGCTCTTTTCAACCCTGGCCGTGGTGACCTTCGGTGGGGCCTATGCGGTTTTGGGGTATCTGGCGCAAACAGCCGTAACCAATCTTAACTGGCTTTCAGCACCACAGATGATCGATGCCTTGGGGCTTGCGGAAACCACGCCGGGGCCACTGATTTTGGTCACACAATTTGTGGGATTTCTCGCAGGGTTTCAGGCCGGCGGGCTCTCGTTGGCCTTTATCGCCGGCCTCCTGACGCTTTGGGTGACTTTCCTTCCCTGTTTTTTGTGGATTTTTCTCTTTGCCCCGCATCTTGAAAAGCTGATGTCGATCACTTGGCTGGCGCGCGCGCTTGCTGGCATCACAGCCGCGGTGGTCGGGGTGATCGCCAGTCTTTCCATATGGTTTGCAGGGCAAATCTGGTTTTCGAGCCACGTTGAGCAGAGCATTGGTCCGCTACGTCTGTCCCTGCCTGATCTCGGCTCGTTTGACCCGCTGTCACTCAGTTTTTCCGCCCTATCAGCCCTGCTTTTGCTATGGCGGAAATGGGATATTCTTTGGACTTTGCCCCTTATGGCGCTTGTGGCCCTCGGAGTTTCCGCCTTTTAAGCGCCCAACAGCCCTTCCGTTTCTGACAAAATACCTTAGAATATACCTCTATCAAGTTTGGACGATTGGGGAAAAGAATGATCGACTATGGCAGCATGATGCATGATGCAATGCGCGGATTAATCAAGCGTTTGTTGCAAGATATTGCGGATGCGGGGAAATTGCCCGGCGATCATCATTTTTTTATCACCTTCGATACGATCTACCCCGGCGTGCTGATCCCAGATTGGCTGCTTGATCGCTACCCCGACGAAATGACAATCGTCGTGCAACATTGGTTTGAAAATCTCAACGTTACCGATGAGGGGTTCTCAATCACCCTGAACTTCGGCGATTCTCCCGAGCCGCTCTATATTCCGTTTTTGGCGCTTCGCACCTTTGTTGACCCTTCCGTTGAATTCGGCTTGCGTTTTGAGCACATTGAAGAGGATGAGCCAGAAAACTCAGAGGCGCCTATGCATGAAAATGCCGAGCCCGATGACGCCATCAGAGGAGATGCGCAGGTTGTGAGCCTAGACAGTTTCCGAAAACAGTAAGCCTCGCACGACAGAGCGCATTGCACCCGCAGCGCTGCATGGGTAAACCTTTGTGCAAATAACAAAAGGGTATCCCATGACCAAAACACGAGTAGAGACCGACAGCTTCGGCCCATTAGACGTTCCTTGTGAGAAATATTGGGGTGCACAAACCCAAAGATCGCTGATCAACTTCCCGATAGGTTGGGAGAAACAACCCATCGCTATCGTCCGTGCGCTTGGGGCCATCAAACAGGGCTGTGCGATGGCCAATACAGACCTCGGCAAATTGGATGCTGACAAGGGCAAGGCTATACAAGCGGCTGCAAGCGAGGTCGCGAATGGCCTGCTGGATGATCACTTTCCGCTGGTGGTCTGGCAAACCGGCTCTGGTACGCAGTCCAACATGAACGCCAATGAGGTGATTGCCAACCGCGCAATTGAAATGATGGGCGGGGTGATTGGCTCGAAAGATCCTGTGCATCCCAATGATCATTGCAACATGGGCCAGTCGTCCAATGATACCTTCCCAACTGCGATGCATATTGCCACAGCGATCACCGCAAGAGATGTCACCCTGCCCGGCCTACGCGCCTTGCACGCAGCTTTGCAGGCAAAAACCGACGCGTTTGCGGGCATCATCAAGATTGGCCGCACCCATACGATGGATGCCACCCCCCTGACACTGGCACAAGAGTTTTCAGGCTATACCCATCAAGTGGCCATGGCCATCGCACGCATCGAAGGCGCCCTACCGCGCATCTATGAGCTTGCACAGGGCGGCACGGCCGTGGGTACAGGACTCAACACCCCCGTCGGCTGGGGAGAGATGGTTGCGCAAAATATGGCGCAAATTACTGGCTTGCCCTTTGTAACCGCGCCGAACAAATTTGAAGCCCTCGCCGCTCATGATGCGATGGTCGAGATGTCCGGCGCCCTGAAAACAGCTGCTGTCAGCCTGTTCAAAATCGCCAATGACATCCGTTTACTCGGCTCCGGTCCGCGCTGTGGATTGGGGGAATTGATGTTGCCGGAAAATGAACCCGGCAGTTCGATCATGCCCGGCAAGGTCAACCCAACCCAATGCGAAGCTCTGACGCAGGTTTGCGTCCATGTGCTCGGCAATGATGCGGCCGTGGGATTTGCCGGCAGTCAAGGCCACTTTGAGCTGAACGTATACAAGCCGATGATGGCCTATAACGTGCTGCAATCCATGCAACTGCTCGGCGATGCTGCACAAGCCTTTACCGATAATTGCGTCAATGGCATCACCGCCAACCGGGATCAAATTGACAAGTTGATGCGCGAAAGCCTGATGCTGGTCACCGCTTTGGCGCCGGAAATTGGCTATGACAATGCCACCACCGTGGCTAAAACTGCCCATAAGAACGGCACCACTTTGAAGCAAGAGGCCATCGCCCTTGGCTTTGTTGATGAGGCAACTTTCGACAAGGTCGTACGTCCTGAATTGATGATTGGGCCTAAATGAGCGAACCGATGAATCTCAACAAGTTTCGAAAAGCCAAAGCTCGGGCCGAAAAACCGGTCCGAGCGGCACAAAACGCTGTGAAATTTGGCCGCAACAAAGCCCAAAAACGACTGCAAAAGACCTTAAATGCAGCGCAGGTGCAGCATTTGGATCAACACAAGCGTGATCCATGATGCACCGGCCCAAGAAACGCTCCCTCACCCTGAACGGTCATCGCACCAGCGTCTCGCTGGAGGATGAGTTTTGGCTGGAGTTTCTGAGAATAGCCCAGGAGCAGGGCAAGGCGATCAACGCTTTGGCCGTTGAGAGATTGACCATGCGCGCGGGGTTGAGGTCGGGCTGGCCTCTGCTATCCGCCTGTTTGTTCTGTCTCAAGCGCTTGGGCGGCCATTTCCCTAAGATCCAGGCGGCGAATTTTGCCTGTGGCAGTCATCGGCATCTCCTCCAACACCCGCACCCATTTCGGCGCCATATGCGGTGAAAGTTGCCCAGCCACCTGCGCAATTAAATCCGCTTCGAATTCCGGCTCAGGCATGCCATTGACTGTGACATAGGCGCCAATCACATGGCCGCGTGTCGCATCGGGCGCCGCCACAACAGCGGCCATGACCACTTGCGGCGCGCGGGCCAAAACAGCCTCAATTTCCGTAGGGCCAATCCGATACCCGCTTGACGTGATGACATCATCATCACGGGCCATGAATTGCACATATCCCAGCGCATCCATACGCCCCAGATCCCCAGTGATCAGATAGTCGCCCAAAAACCGTTCAGCAGTTTTTTGTGGTTGGTTCCAATAGCGCAGAAACATGGTCGGCGTATCACGGTGGACGCAGATTTGACCAATCTGCCCATCCTCAACCGCCGTGCCTTTTTCATCTAATATACGCATATCGAACCCCGGAAAGGCCTGGCCAATCCACCCGGTCTGCGCAGCACCCCAGCTGCGGGCCGATCCGGCACTGAGGTTGCATTCAGTTTGCCCATAAAGCTCGTTCACCTCCGCACCTAAGGCCCGTTTCGCCCAATCAATCAGATCGGCCGAAAGCGGCTCGCCCCCTGATGAAATGGATCGCAGCCGCACTGTGCTGGGTACCTCGGCTTGGCGCATCATTTTCAAAGCCGTAGGCGGCAAAAACGCCCGCGTGACCTGAGCATCGCGGATCAAATCATAAGGCCGCCTCAGCGGTGAAGCGCTCGAAACGTTTGGCCACAAGCGGCACGCGGAAATAAAAACAAGGGATCGCCATATCCATCAAGCCGCCAATCCAAGCCCAATCTGCCGGCGTCCAACCCACATCCGCCCCATTGGGAAAATCTACAAATGACAGCTCCAAGCAGGGCAAATGACCCAAGAGGAACCGATGCGCATGCAAAACGCCTTTTGGATTTCCAGTCGTGCCAGAGGTATAGATCATCATGGCAGGGTCTTCCGCCAGGGTCTGCAGTGGCCGATATGGGGCATCTTGCGCCTCAATAGCGCTCCACAGCCCTTCGGCGGCGCCTCTGGCCCCTTCGCGCAGATAAACCTTCTGTAAATCAGGAAGATCTGGCTGAATTTCACAAATTTTTGGATATTGCGCTTGATCACTGACCAGCAGTTTTGCGCCGCTGTCCTTCAGCCGAAAGCGCAAGGCCTCCGGTCCAAATAGCACAAAAAGCGGCAAGGACACCGCGCCGATCAAATGCGCTGCGAAATGCGCAATCAAAGCCTCTGCACATTGTGGCAATAAAATCGCCACCCGCTCACCGGGCCGCAGCCCTTGCGCTTGCCAAACCGCCGCCAAACGCTCCGCTGCCTGCGCCATCTCCGCATAAGTCCAAATTCGCGCGTCACGACTCAAATCCATCAAAGCGACCGCCTTAGGAAACGCGCGCGCATGGCTCATTAAACAGGCCTCTGCGATATTGAAAAATTCTGGCACGCACACAGGGCTTTCGCGAGGGAGACGTCCGTTTTCTACTTGGTAGTCGTGGCGCCGATCACGGGCACTCACAGTAAGCCACCACTCGCATTGGCAGGACACAAAAATGACCAGTTTTGCGAATGAAACATAGAGTGCCTCCAAAAATCGCAGCAGTCCCAAGGCCACCTGCGCCGCACCCTGCTGTCATAAAGCAGCTTAGGTCCGCGCTTGCTTTGCTTCAACCAAAATCACACTTGTGATCTGTCTAGCCCAAGGCTACCGTCCACCAATGACAGCCCCGTTGATTGATCCATTTGCCCGCGCCATCACCTATTTGCGCCTATCGGTCACCGACCGATGCGATTTTCGCTGCGTATATTGCATGCCAGAAAATATGACGTTTTTGCCCAAAAAAGATCTTTTGACGCTTGAAGAGCTTGATCGGCTTTGCACTAGTTTTATCGGGTTGGGTGTTCGCAAATTGCGGATCACAGGCGGTGAGCCTTTAGTGCGGCGCGATATCATGTCATTTTTCCACGCTATTTCCCGCCATCTGCAAAGTGGTGCCTTAGATGAGCTGACCTTAACCACCAATGGCAGCCAGCTGCACCGCTTTGCCGCTGAGCTTTATCGGGCTGGTGTACGGCGGATCAATATCTCCATCGATACGCTCGATGCCGATAAATTTGCTAAAATTACCCGCTGGGGCAAATTACAAAACGTGCTGCGCGGTATTGATGCGGCTCTTGCAGCAGGCCTAAAGGTTAAGCTCAACGCCGTAGCACTGAAAGATTTCAACGAAAACGAACTGTTTGATCTCACCGCCTTCTGCGCCGCACGCGGCATGGATCTCACCTTCATCGAAGTGATGCCCATGGGCGATCTAGGCGCAGAGGATCGTGTGGGCCAATATTGGGCCTTAAGCGATCTACAAACTCAATTGGCCCAGCGCTTTACCCTGACCGAGCTGCCCGACCGCACTGGGGGGCCGGCCCGTTATATTCGCCTTGAAGAGACCGGACAGCGCATCGGGCTGATCACCCCTTTAACTCATAATTTCTGTGAAAGCTGCAATCGTGTGCGGATCACCTGCACAGGTGAAATCTATACCTGCCTTGGTCAGGAGGGCAGTGCAGATCTCAGAGGACCACTGCGCGCCTCTGAAGGCAATCTTGTTTTGGAACAGGCCATAAGAGCGGCCATTGGTTCAAAACCTAAGGGCCATGATTTCGATTACTCCCGCGGCGATGAAGGCGGCAAGATGTCCCGCCATATGAGCCACACAGGCGGTTAAGCAGTCTGCAAGCTGTCCAATAAACGCGTCAGCATCGTCTCTCCCGCTTGGAATTCAACCACTTCAATATACTCGTCCGGTTGATGGGCCTGTGCGATGGAACCTGGTCCACATACCACGACCGAAAAACCTTTGGCCTGGAAATGTCCACCATCGGTGCCATAGGCGACCGTATGGGTTCCATTGTCCCCGGTTAAACGCCGCGCCAGAGCCTCTGCTTTGCCTTCAACCTCGGGAACAACAGCTGGGCCGCGCATCACGTGCAAATCGAAGAAACTGCTGGGATCTACAGCCTTCATCTCCGCCTCAATCATGTCAATTTGGGTTTGAATTTTTTCCAGCAGATCCTCGGTACGATCATCGCCCACACAGCGCAAGTCAATTGAGAAATAACAATCCTTCGCGGTGATATTATGTGCCGTGCCGCCATTCATCACACCGACATGCAAGGTCGTGAAAGGAGGATCATAAAGCGCCGCCGTAGCCGTCGGAGTTTTGGCTTGGCTTTCAATATTTTGCTGTCGAACCCATTCGACGAAACGCGCAGCGCACATCACGGCCGAAACCCCTTCATGCAGGCGTGAGGAGTGCACCTCTTTGCCGCGTACATGAAATTGCAAATCATCACAGCTCTTATGGCCAGTCACCACCTGCATTTCAGTCGGCTCGCCAACAATCACGGCCTCAGCCTTGGCATAGTTTTCCAGCAAGCCCCGCGCCACATCTGGCGCGCCAAGTAGCCCAACCTCCTCATCGCGCGACAGGCAAATTGCAGCGGGCGTTTAAGGTCCAGAGATTTTGCTTTCACCATGGCCTCGATAGCCAAGGCCACAAATCCCTTCATATCGCAGGTGCCGCGGCCATAGAGGCGGCCATCGTTTTCAACCACCTGCCAAGGATCTGTGCTCCAGTCCTGCCCTTCCACGGGCACAACATCAGAATGGCCAGAGAGCGCCACGCCGCCGGCCACATTCGGCCCAACCTGCGCCACCAATCCGGCTTTGTTGCCGTCCTCATTGGGATAGACCACGCTCTCAATGCCATGCTGTGCGAAATAGTCCCGCACAAAGTGAATAAGCGGCAAATTCGTATCCGAACTGACCGTTGGGAACGAGACCAAATGGTCTAACAATTGGCGGGCACTCAATATATCTGTCATGCAGGCCATTGGACCTGCATTTTTGCACAGGTCAAGAGGCATTTGCCTCAATGCGCGATACGCTTGCGTATCAGGCGCAGAGCGAGATAGACCGAACCCACGACGAAAGGCACCACAGCGGCGGTCAGAACACCTTCTGATAAGCCGATAAGACCCGAAAAAGGCGCCAAAACATAAAGCGACAGGCCAGTGGCGTAATAGCTGATGGCCACGACCGACAGGCCCTCCACGGTTCTTTGCAACCGCAGCTGCGCATCTGCGCGGCGGTTCATACTGCTCAAAAGCTCTTGGTTTTGCGTTTGCCGCTCCACATCTACCCGCGTCCGCAGCAAATCACCCGTGCGAATGGCCCGAGAAATGAGATCTTGAAGCCGGCTGTCCAGCGCTTGTACCGTCCTCATCGCAGGATCAAACCGGCGCATCATAAACTCGCGAAAGGTCTGACGCCCTTCGAATTGCGTCTCTCGTAGAACTTCGATCCGTTGTGCGACAATCGCCGCATAGGCTTTGCTGGCAGAAAACCGATACGCCACCGCGGCCGAATGCCCCTCAAGATCGGCTGAAAGTTTGAGCAATCCGTTTAGATTATCTTCCGCCGGGACTTTATCATCCGCCAAATCAGCCACCAACGCCGACAGGTTCGTGTCCACTGAATTCAATTCTACCGACAGGGCGCGCGCGCGCATGAGGCC
The DNA here is from genome assembly GCA_943788425.1 of uncultured Planktomarina sp. Taxonomy (GTDB): domain Bacteria; phylum Pseudomonadota; class Alphaproteobacteria; order Rhodobacterales; family Rhodobacteraceae; genus Planktomarina. The sequence goes on along the minus strand of CALSQF010000004.1, from coordinate 397,390 downwards.
CAGCATCGACATGGTCTTATACACTTCTATCTCATTGAGACGCTGAACGATCCGCCCCACGCGACGCCGGCCCGTGGAAGCCGGCACAAAGACCGCAAAGCGCATATTGCCATTATCATCCATGCGGTAATCGCCGGCGATAACGGCCGCACTGTCCAAAACCCGGCTGGCCGCCAAGCTTTCAGAGACAAACCAGTCCTCAAGCTTGTTCTTAATGCTTTGGGTATCTTGATCTTCCTCGACCCGTATCGAAGTGGAACTGAGCGTTGTACCGGGCAGAGCGGCCTGCCAAGCGGCGGGAAAGATGGAAAATTCACTACCATCAAAGGCACGGTCGCTCAGATCATCGACAAAGGCCGTGTAGGTTACAAATTCCGTGTGGCATTCCCATTTGATCCAAACCTCACCCAACTGGCCAAAGAAATGCGACTCCGTGTCAGCGGGATGGCCCACACCATAATGATCAAGAAGGCGCAAGAAATGTTCCCGATCTGCCGCCTCGCGGCGCCCAGAATCATTCTGCGCCGAGGTATATGCAAAAAACGCAGCACGCGCGGGGGCCGAAATATGAGGAAATGGCCGCGCATGTAGCTCAGATGCCGTGGCTTGACGCAAAGGGTGATCGATCAACTGTGCCATAAAACGGCCTTACCTTGGACTCAAAAAGCAGCGTCGCCAGAGCGCAATCTAGCGACGCTATGTTTCATTACTCTATCATTGGAAGCAACTTGTCCAAAGAGGCTTTTGCATCACCATAGAACATCCGCGTGTTTTCCTTGAAAAACAGCGGGTTTTCTATTCCCGAATAGCCGGTGCCCTGCCCCCGTTTGGACACAAACACCTGTTTCGCCTTCCAACATTCCAAGACTGGCATCCCGGCGATCGGACTATTGGGATCATCTTGGGCGGCTGGGTTCACGATGTCATTAGATCCAATGACAATCGCCACATCTGTGTCAGGGAAATCATCGTTGATTTCATCCATCTCCATGACAATATCATAAGGCACTTTCGCTTCTGCCAGAAGCACATTCATGTGACCTGGCAACCGGCCCGCAACGGGGTGGATGGCGAAACGCACATTCTTGCCCTTAGCCCGCAGTTTGCGCACGAGCTCTGAAACCGACTGCTGCGCCTGGGCGACGGCCATGCCGTAGCCCGGAATGATGATTACGCTGTCCGCTTCATTCAAAGCTGTCGCAACCCCATCTGCCTCAATCGCGATTTGCTCGCCTTCCACCGCCATTTGCGGTCCAGCTGTCCCGCCAAAGCCGCCAAGGATCACGCTGACAAAAGAGCGGTTCATCGCTTTACACATGATGTAAGACAAAATCGCACCTGACGATCCAACCAAAGCGCCGACCACAATCAACAGATCATTGCCGAGGCTAAAGCCAATCGCTGCAGCTGCCCAGCCCGAGTAGGAGTTGAGCATGGAGACCACCACTGGCATATCCGCCCCACCGATTCCCATGATCAAATGATAGCCGATGAACAAGGCCATAAGGGTCAAGATCATCATCGGCGTCAATGCACCGGTGTTCAAATACCAGATCAACGCGCCCAGCGAGACCAATGCCGCCACAGCGTTGAGCACATGCCCACCGGGCAGCTTTGTGGCTGCAGAGTTCACTTTGCCGGCCAATTTTCCGTAAGCGATCACGGATCCAGTGAAGGTGACCGCCCCGATCCAAATCCCGAGCGACGTTTCGACCCGCAATATATTGATCTCGACAGATGTCTTTTTCGCCAAAAGGGCCGCAAATCCTTCAAGGGATTTGCGCGCGCTCTCATCCATGGCCGCAACATTGACCAGCTCGAAATGCGTATTGAACCCAACAAAAACGGCGGCCAACCCCACAAGGGCATGCATGCCGGCCACCAGCTCTGGCATTTGGGTCATTTCAACTTTTGACGCCAATTGATAACCGATCACCCCACCGGCGGCGATCAAAACCAAAGATAGCCCCCAAAGACCAAACCCTGGTCCAAACAATGTGGCTGTCACCGCCAGCGCCATGCCCACAATGCCATACCATACTGCTCGCTTGGCGCTCTCTTGGCCCGACAAGCCCCCTAGGGACAAAATGAAAAGAATAGCCGCAACAACGTAGACGGCCGTGGTAAAGCCCATTTCCATAGTCTCGACCTCCTTAAGATTTCTGGAACATGGCAAGCATGCGCCGAGTTACGAGAAAGCCACCAAAAATGTTGATGCCAGCGAAGAACACCGCAATTCCCGCGAGTATAATAACAAGCAGGCTGGTCGATCCAACTTGCAGCACCGCGCCCAAAATAATGATCGAGGAAATCGCATTGGTGACCGCCATCAGCGGCGTATGCAAAGCATGGCTGACATTCCAAATGACTTGGAACCCGACAAATACAGAGAGCACAAACACAATAAAGTGCTGCATAAAGCTCGCCGGTGCGTAGCTACCGACCAAAAACAGCAGAGCCCCACCAATGGCCAAAAGCGCGAACTGGTTCTGGGTTTGCTTTTTAAAAGCCTGCACCTCTTCGGCGCGTTTTTCCTCCGCTGTTTTCTCTGGCACTTTTTCTTTTGGCTTGGCCGCAATGGCCTGAATTTTGGGTGGTGGTGGCGGAAATGTGATCTCTCCAGCATGGGCGATCGTGGCCCCGCGGATCACGTCATCTTCCATATCATGCACGACCACCCCATCTTTCTCAGGAGTAAGGTCAAATAGCATATGGCGGATATTATTGGCATAGAGCGTGCTGGCCTGCGCCGCCATCCGGCTTGGGAAATCTGTATAACCGATGATGATAACACCATTATCCGTCACGATCCGCTCGTCCATGACCGTCAATTTACAATTGCCGCCTTTCTCTGCAGCCAAATCAATGATCACAGAGCCAGGCTTCATGCTGGCAACCATATCAGCGGTCCAGAGCTCAGGCGCCTCTCTGTTGGGGATCAAGGCTGTGGTGATCACGATGTCCATATCTGGTGCAATCTCGCGGAATTTGGCTAATTGCGCGGCTGCAAACTCCGGTGATGACACCGCAGCATAGCCACCCGTGGCCGCACCATCGGCCTGCTCCTCGGAAAAGTCCAAGAAAACAAATTCCGCACCCATCGATTCGACTTGCTCGGCCACCTCCGGGCGCACGTCAAATGCGTAGGTGATGGCCCCGAGTGAGGTCGAGGTTCCGATCGCTGCAAGTCCTGCCACGCCAGCGCCAACCACCAAGACCTTCGCAGGGGGCACTTTGCCAGCGGCGGTGACTTGGCCTGTAAAAAACCGACCAAAATTATTACCAGCCTCGATCACGGCCCGATAGCCCGCGATATTGGCCATAGATGACAGCGCGTCCATTTTCTGGGCGCGGCTGATACGCGGCACCATATCCATTGCGATCACGCTGGCACCTTTGGATTTGGCCAGCTCCATGAGATCCGCATTGGCTCCAGGATAAAAAAATGAAATCAGTGTTTTTTCTGGAGAGAGGCGTTTAAGTTCCACCTCACTTGGCGGGCGAACCTTGACAATAACGTCGCAGGCTTTGGTCAATGCGGCAGCGGTCGCCGCAACTTCGACGCCAACGGCTTTGTACTGCGCATCGCTAAAGCCGGCTGCAACCCCAGCCCCTTTTTGGACGACACAGTCATGACCAAGCTTTTGTAACTGAAGTGCGCTTTCTGGTGTTAAGGCGACGCGCTGTTCACCGGTAGAAATCTCTTTGAGAGCTCCAATTTTCATAATTTTCGTCCTTTCATGACGCGGTCTTTCACCGGCCTCGAAACCTTTCGAATGGCGAATGGGTAACGCGCGCAACAATATTGCGCAACTGATCTAGCGTGGCTTTTCGCCGCAAAATGTGAGTATATTTCTGCATACAGAGATTGAGGGGAATAATTTTGCTACTGACAGGAAGAAATGCAGTCATCACCGGCGGGGGCACAGGCATCGGACTGTCAATCGCACGCACATTGGCTGAGCAAGGCTGCAATGTCGCCGTCACGGGGCGGCGATTGAATGTGTTGGAAGAGGCCGCCAAATCTTTTGGAGGCCACGCGGTAAAAATGGATGTTTCAGATGAGGCGTCAGTGGTCACCGGCATGCAATCCATCGCGGATTACTTTGGAAGCATTGATATTTGCGTCGCCAATGCCGGCATCGCAGAGGGGCAAAATATCCGCAATTCCAGCTTTGATTTTTGGCGCAAGATCATGGCGATAAATCTGGATGGCGCCTATTTGACCATCCGCGAATCTCTGCGCCATATGCCGGTGCAAGAGTGGGGCCGGGTCTTGGCAGTTTCCTCAATCGCCGGAGTGCGCGGATTGAAAGGGGCGCATGCTTATAGCGCATCAAAACATGGCGTCATCGGGATGATCCGCTCGCTTTGTGCCGATCATGCAAAATTGCCTGTTACATTTAATGCGATCTGTCCTGGCTATGTCGACACTGATATCATTGACCGCAATACACAAAGTATCTCTGAGCGGGCGCATATTAGCCAAGAGGAAGCCCGCGCCTTGATGGTCGATCTCAATCCGCATGGGAGATTGATCACCGCCGATGAGGTCGCCTCCGCCGCGCTCTGGATTTGTGGTCCCGGCTCAGACAGTTTTGACGGGCAGGCGATGGAAATTTCGGGCGGCCAACCCTAAGCTGGCGCCCTGCGCGCGGCGCGCCATTTATGGACCGCCGCCCCAAAAGCCGAAAAGAGCGGTTGAGAGACAGGATCTTGCGCCGCGTTATATTCCGGATGCCATTGAACGCCCAAGCCGAAACCTTTGGCATCTTTGATATAAATCGCCTCGGGCGTGCCATCGGGCGCATAGCCATCAACCACCACACGCGGGCCGGGCTCTTTGATCCCCTGACCGTGCAGCGTATTGGTGCGCACAACCTCGGCCCCCAACATCTGCGCAAAGACCCCGCATGGCGTGAAGCGTACATCATGGCGCAGCGCAAATTTTTCTTCCAAAGTGCCATCAGGCGGCATGCGATGATTATCACGCCCAGGCAAATCACGGATCTCCGGGTGAAGACTGCCCCCCATTGCGACATTCATCTCTTGAAACCCACGACAAATCGCCAAATAGGGTTGACCACGCGTCGCGAGGGCGCGGATCAACGGCAATGCCAGACCATCTCGTTTCTCATCAATGTCCCCATGACCTTCCGTCAGGTCTTCACCATATTCTTTGGGATGCACGTTAGGTCGCCCGCCAGTGAAAACAAAGCCATCGCAGGCCTCCATCAGCTCCTCAATCGGGGCAAGCAGCGCGTCAGGCGGCACGATGACAGGCAAAGCGTTGCAAATCTCGCGCACTGCCCGAGAATTCATCTCACCCGCCCCATGCACCAAATATTCTGAATTGATCAGATGGGGATTTCCAATAATGCCAATAACGGGACGCGCCATAGTCACACCTTATGCGAAATTTGATCAAGCATAGAATGTCCAGCGCCAGCGGGAAAGCCCTCAAGCAAAAAGCTGTTTGCGAAAAAGCGCGGCGGCAATTGTAGCCAACACACCCCAAATGGCACTTAGCAAGGCAGTCACCGGCCATAACACGCGGTTGGGGTGGGCGATAATTTAGAGACGATCATCACAGTATATTGCATGATATCAGTTATATAATCTTTTAATGCCACCACCGGGCGCAGACGGCGAGCACACAGCAAGGCCGCGGCCGTGCACGGTGTTTTACGCCATCGCTCTGCAATCGCTTAAGGGCGACCCGCATAAGAAACAATCGCACCAGCGCAAAAAAGCACCACTCACGCGCTCTTTTATAGGTCAGTGTCACTTGTACCGGTGGTGCTCAGGGGGGCGCCTGGCCCCGGCCAGGTTTACCCTTCGCCGATCAAGCCAGTGGCCTCAATACCCGCCACGGCCGCAATCAAGTCGTTGTCAGAGCTGTCGCCCGTCACACCAACAGCACCGACCACGCTGCCTTTTTTGTCGCGCAGCAAAACACCCCCGGGGACTGGGATCACTTTGCCACCATAAAGGACGTTCACCGCAGTCATAAAATAGGCCTGCTGCTCTGCGCGCGCCATTTGAGCTGTGCCGCCCATGCCCAGCATGATTGACCCAAAGGCCTTAGCTTGTGCGATAGAAAATCGGCCAGGCGCCGCCCCATCTTCGCGCTCAAAGGCAATCACATGCCCGCCGGCATCCAGCACCACCACGGAGAGCGGTTTTAGCTCAAGCTCTTTGCCCTTTGCCAAGGTGCCACGGATTATAGACTTTGCTTTTCTAAGATTAATATCAGGCATTAGTATTCTTTCGATTGAAACCCGTGTGATCGCGGGCGTAAGTAAAAGTGACATGCAGACGTTACTGCGCCTGCGCGGCTTTCAATTCCAATCTCCGGCGGTGCAAGACAGGTTCCGTATAACCTGAAGGCTGCACCCGACCCTCAAACACAAGATCGCAGGCCGCTTTGAAAGCGATCCCGTCAAAATCGGGCGCCATGGGCGTATACTCTGCGTCACCCGCATTTTGCCCATCAACCACAGCGGCCATTTTCTTCATGGCAGCCATCACCATGTCACCGTCGATAACATCATGGTGCAACCAATTTGCCAAGGCCTGCGAAGAAATGCGGCAAGTCGCCCGATCTTCCATCAACCCCACATTGTGAATGTCTGGCACTTTCGAACAGCCAACCCCACTGTCCACCCAGCGCACCACATAGCCCAAGATCCCCTGCGCATTGTTCTCAATCTCTTGCGCCAACTCATCGGGCGACCAATTGCTACCGGCAGCCACCGGAATGGCCAAAAGATCATCGATGCCGCGGCGCGGACCTTTTGCTTTCAGCTCGGCTTGCACCGCCATCACATCAACCTGATGATAATGGGTTGCATGCAGGGTCGCGGCCGTTGGACTTGGAACCCAAGCGCAGGTCGCCCCAGCTTTCGGGTGGCCAATTTTTTGTGCCAACATATCGCCCATTAAATCTGGCATGGCCCACATGCCTTTGCCAATCTGCGCCTTGCCCTCCAACCCACAGGCCAGACCGATGTCTACGTTGCGATCTTCATAGGCGTTGATCCAAGGGGTGACTTTCATCTGCCCTTTTGGAATCATGGGCCCCGCTTCCATAGAGGTGTGAATTTCATCGCCCGTGCGATCCAGGAAGCCAGTGTTGATAAAGGCCACCCGCGCCTCGGCCGCTTTGATGCAGGCTTTGAGGTTGGCGCTTGTGCGGCGTTCCTCATCCATGATGCCAAGCTTTACGGTATTTTGCGGCAAGCCCAAAATGCGCTCAACCCTGGTGAAGATTTCATCTGCAAATGCCACCTCATCGGGGCCATGCATCTTGGGTTTGACCACATAAACCGAGCCATGCAGCGAGTTGCCACCTGAGCGCTGTAAATCATGCATCGCGATCAGCGTCGTGCACAGAGCGTCCAACAGGCCTTCGCCGATTTCCAGCCCATCACGATCAATGACCGCCGGGTTGGTCATCAAATGCCCAACATTGCGCACCAACATGAGCGCGCGGCCTTTGAGTGTATGGGTCTCACCCGCATTTAGATAGCTGCGATCTGCGTTCAAGACCCGGTCAAAGGATTTGCCGCCCTTACTCACCGTCTCACGCAGATCACCGCGCATCAGTCCAAGCCAATTGCGATAGGCCAGAACCTTATCCGCGCCATCCACCGCGGCGACGGAATCTTCACAATCCATAATGGCCGAAATCGCGCTTTCCAGCAGGATATCGTCCACATGCGCTTTATCCCCGCTGCCTATATTGCCCTTTGGGTCAATTTGAATGGCAATATGCAGACCGTTTTTCTGCAAAACCACTTCCACCAACGCACCGCTATCGTCCCGGTTCATCCCAATATATTGCGATGGATCCGCAAGAGCGGGAACCAGAGCATCCCCCACAACCTCATAGGCTGTCACATCCACATGCGAACCAGAGGCCAAGGGCGCGACTTGATCCAAATAGGCTTTGGCCCAGTCGATCACGCGCGCACCGCGCGCCGCATCATAGCCACGACCGCTTGGCAAGTCACCCATAGCATCCGTGCCGTAAAGCGCATCATAGAGGCTGCCCCAACGGGCATTGGCTGCGTTCAACGCATAGCGCGCATTCATGATCGGGACCACAAGTTGCGGGCCGGGCGTTGACGCAATTTCGGGGTCTACATTTTGAGTCGTCACCGAAAAATCCGCCGGTTCCGGCACCAAGTAGCCGATCTCTTTCAAAAACTCTTGATAGGCGGCAGCGTCATGCGCCTGACCACGGCGCGCGATGTGCCAGGCGTCAATTTTGCCCTGGATATCTGAACGTTGCGCCAGAAGAGCCCGGTTTTTTGGACCCAGCTCATGTGCCAATTCTGACAGGCCATCCCAAAACTGAGCGGCGCTGACCGGCAAACCGACCAAAGCTTCAGACTCGATGAACTTATGTAACTCTTCGGCCACCGAGAGGCCTGAAACTTGGATATATTTGGGCATAGTCGCAATCTCCAGAATTGTGTGATCCTAAAATGCGGATCACTTTGGGTCTGGTTACCCAGCTCACCTGTGAATTTCAAGGCAAATTGGTTACTATTTTGTACCAATTTTCCTTTCGGGGACAAATTCCACTCCCTGCGTGAAGTTTTCTTGCCGCGCTTATTCCAACTGACCCCGAAGGTCGCTAGGTATCACACACCCATATTAGGAGCCGCGCCATGACTGCCGAAAACTCGCAAACGATCTACCTTAAAGATTACCAAGCGCCCGCCTATTTGGTGGATCACCTCGCGCTTGAATTTGACCTGCACCCCACCGCCACGCGGGTGCGCTCCACGGTGAAATTCCGGCCAAACCCGAACAGCAGCAGCTCCGAATTCTTTCTGCATGGGGAAAATTTGACCTTCCTGTCGGCCTATATCAACGGCGCGGCCGTCACCCCGGTGATCACAGAGGCGGGGTTGAGCTGCACTGTGCCGGATGGGCCTTTCATCTGGCAAAGCGAAGTGGAGATAAACCCCAGCGCCAATACTGAATTGTCGGGCCTTTATATGTCCAACGGCATGTTTTGCACCCAATGCGAGGCCGAGGGCTTTCGCCGCATCACCTACTACCCCGATCGCCCCGATGTCATGGCGCCCTTCGATGTGACGATCCATAGCGACCTGCCCTATGCCCTGTCCAATGGTGAGCCGATGCGCGATGAGGGCCAAACCCGCCGCTGGCAAGATCCCTGGCCGAAACCGGCCTATCTCTTCGCCTTGGTCGCAGGTGAATTCCAAGTTGTATCCGATCATTTCACCACCGCGTCAGGCAAGCCTGTGGATCTGAATATCTATGTGCGCGATGGCGATCAGGACAAATGCGCCTTCGCCCTCGAGGCGCTCAAGGCCAGTATGGCCTGGGACGAACGTGTTTATGGCCGCGAATATGACCTTTCTGTCTTCAATATCGTCGCCGTAGATGATTTCAACATGGGCGCGATGGAAAACAAAGGCCTGAATATATTTAATTCCTCCGCCGTTCTGGCCAGTCCTGAAACCACAGTGGACGGCAATTTCGAACGGATCGAAGCCATCATCGCCCATGAATATTTCCACAATTGGACCGGCAACCGTATCACCTGCCGCGACTGGTTCCAATTGTGTCTCAAAGAGGGGCTGACTGTGTTTCGCGACCAACAATTCAGCGCCGATATGCGGGGCGCAGAGGTGCGACGCATCGAAGATGTCGCCGCCCTGCGTGGACGACAATTTCGCGAAGACAGCGGCCCCCTGGCCCATCCCGTCCGGCCCGAGAGCTTTGTGGAAATCAATAATTTTTATACAGCCACCGTCTATGAAAAAGGCGCAGAATTGATCCGTATGCTCAAGCTATTGGTCGGCGATGCGGCCTATAAAAAGGCATTGGACCTCTATTTCGCCCGCCATGATGGGCAGGCCTGCACGATTGAAGATTGGTTGGCCGTGTTCACCGATGTCACGGGGCAAGATCTCAGCCAATTCAAGCTTTGGTACAGCCAGGCCGGCACGCCCATCGTGACCGTGCGCGACCATTTCGCCGATGGCACCTATGAGTTGACACTGACCCAAGTCACGCCGCCCACGCCCGGCCAGCCAAACAAACAACCGCTGGTGATCCCCGTTGCACTGGGGCTTTTGTATCCAGACGGGACGGAAGCGCTGGACACGCAGCTGCTGGTGCTCACCGAAGCCGAGCAGAGCTTCCGGTTCTCAGGCCTGCACGCCGCGCCGATCCCATCCCTATTGCGCGGATTTTCCGCCCCTGTGATCATGCAGCGCGAGACCCGCCAAGCCGAACATTTGGTGCAGCTGACCCATGATCCAGATCTGTTCAACCGCTTTGAGGCCAGCCGCGAGCTGGGCAAATCGGCGCTTTTGGCCATGCTTCAGACAGAAGCGGCGCCCGATGATGCCTATTGCGGCGCCCTGTTGCAGGTGATGGTCAATGAAGATCTAGATCCGGCCTTCCGCGCCATGTGCTGCGCCCTGCCCGGTCAAGATGAAATCGCCAGAGCCCTCGCAGAGCAAGGCCAGACCCCTGATCCTGTTGCTATTGATGCAGCCGTGCATCAGCTGTCTGAGCATTTGGCGCGTCAAGGTTGAGGCGCTTCAAGCGCTTTATCACGCCCACCAGCTCGACGGGCCCTTTTCGCCAGATGCGGCCAGCTGCGGCGCGCGCGCGCTGAGCGCCCTGGCCTTGCGCCTCATCAGCCATGTCGATGGCGGCGCATTGGCTGCAAAGCAATTTGCCCGGGCCGACACGATGACCTTGCAACTTCCAGCGCTTGGCAATCTGAACCGCCATGGCCAAGGCACAGAGGCGGTGGCACAGTTTTACCAGCAATGGCGCCATGAGCGTTTGGTGATCGACAAATGGTTCAGCTTGCAAGTCACCACTTGCCCCGCAAACAAAGCCGTGGCTGTGGCGCGCGATTTGCTCAAACACCCCGATTTCAATTTGAAAAATCCAAACCGATTCCGCGCGCTGATTGGGGCCTTGGCCATGACGCCTGCGGCTTTTCACCAAGCGGATGGATCTGCCTATAATCTGGTGGCCGATCAGCTGATTGCGCTTGATGATATCAATCCGCAACTCTGCGCACGCATGACCACCGTCTTCGAAACATGGCGACGCTATGATGGCGCGCGTCAAGCTCTCATGCGCGCCGCACTCAGCCGTCTTGCCGCCAAGCCCAATCTGTCGCGGGACACAAAGGAGATGGTCACCCGGCTTTTGGACGCCTAAATCACCACGATAGGCCAGGCGCATCTTGTCGAGCCGGGCGGTTCGCCGTAGAACACGGGCAAACACTTAGATTTATCGGGGCACTGCTATGCTGGACCAAACTTTCGAGACACCCAAACCCAAGGTGATTGCCGGGGCAAAACATGATTGGGAACTGGTGATCGGCCTTGAGGTACATGCGCAGGTGACCTCAAAAGCCAAGCTCTTTTCCGGGGCCTCCACCCAATTTGGCGCCGAACCAAACTCAAATGTCGCCTTTGTGGACGCCGGAATGCCCGGCATGTTGCCCGTTATTAATGAGGAATGCGTGGCCCAAGCGGTGCGCACCGGGCTTGGGCTCAAAGCACAGATCAACACATTCTCAGCCTTTGATCGGAAAAACTACTTCTACCCCGACTTACCACAGGGCTATCAAATCAGCCAGCTGTATCACCCGATTGTCGGAGAGGGCGAAGTCTTCGTCGAATTGGGCGATGGAACAGCGCGTTTAGTGCGCATTGAACGCATTCACCTCGAGCAAGATGCCGGCAAATCGGTGCATGATATGGATCCCAACAACTCCTTTGTGGATCTCAACCGCACCGGCGTTGCGCTGATGGAAATCGTCAGCCGCCCCGACATTCGCGGCCCCGAAGAGGCCGCGGCCTATGTCACCAAGCTGCGCCAAATCATGCAATATCTCGGCACCTGCGATGGCAATATGCAAAACGGCAGCCTGCGGGCCGATGTCAATGTCTCCGTCTGCCGGCCTGGGGATTATGAAAAATACCAAGCGACCCAAGATTTCTCCCACCTCGGCACGCGCTGCGAGATTAAGAACATGAACTCCATGCGCTTCATGCAGGCGGCGATTGACTATGAGGCCCGCCGGCAAATTGCGATATTGGAGGATGGCGGAGAGGTGATCCAAGAAACCCGGCTTTATGATGCAGATAAGAACGAAACGCGCTCCATGCGCTCCAAAGAGGAAGCGCATGATTATCGCTATTTCCCCTGCCCCGACCTGCTGCCTTTAGAGATTGAACAAGAGTGGATCGATGATCTTGCAGCCCAGCTTCCAGAGCTGCCAGATGCTAAAAAACATCGCTTTATCAATGAATTTGGATTGTCAAACTATGACGCCAACGTCTTGACAGCTGAAACGCAGAATGCCAGCTATTTTGAGAAAGTGGCTCAGGGCCGTGACGGAAAGGTTGCGGCCAATTGGGTCATCAACGAACTGTTCGGCCGGATGAAAAAAGATGACGTCACAATCGCCAATTGCCCGGTTAGCCCCTATCAACTCGGCAGTGTTATTGACCTGATTGCAAGTGGCGAGATCTCTGGCAAAATCGCTAAGGACTTGTTTGAAATTGTCTATACAGACGGCGGCAACCCGGCCGAAATCGTCGAAAGCCGCGGCATGAAACAAGTCACGGACACCGGCGCGATTGAAGTCGCTGTCGATCAAATCATCGCAGACAATCCCGCCCAAGTTGAAAAAGCCAAACAAAATCCAAAATTGGCGGGTTGGTTTGTCGGGCAAGTAATCAAAGCCACGGGCGGCAAGGCCAATCCACAGATGGTCAATCAGATTGTTGCAGCCAAATTGGCACTTTGATTTAAGTCCTGATGTTCCGTGCCAGTGCCTAAGCGCTGCGCACGGTTAAGGCCAATGCGTGGATCCGATCGATACAGTCACGCCCCAGCGCCGCGTGAATTGCTCGGTGCTGGGCAATACGACTCATGCCGGAAAAATGAGTTGCGGTGATGCGAACTTCAAAATGACTTTCCCCACCCTCTGGAAACCCAGAATGCCCGCGATGGGCCTCTGACACGTCAGACACCTCTAATTCCTGCGGATTAAACGCCTCCCGCAGAGTTTTTTCGATAAGATCTACTGTTCTTTCGAGTTTTCTCATCTCCACCCCTTTCATCTTTCTCATTCAGGTCTAAACTCTGATCTCCGAGTCGGAAAGGTGAATGCGATGAAGAAGGATGATCCCTTCGGTTTTGATATGTCCGTATCCACGGCGAAAAAAAATAACCCACGCGGTCGCAGGGGCATGTCAGGCGCTTTCGAGACCTCAACGCGCAAATGTGAACATGCCAGCTGTGTGGAATCTGGAAAATACCGCGCCCCAAAGTCGCCAGATATTTTGGACGATTACTTTTGGTTTTGCAAAGAACATGTGCGCGAGTACAATCTGAAGTGGAACTTCTTTGACGGCAACTCTGAAGAGGAGCTGCAAAAACAAATGGACAGTGACCGCGTGTGGGAGCGCGAAACCAAACCATTGCGGTCCAGCGAAGAACAACGGGCTTGGGCCCGCCTCGGCGTAGATGACCCGCATCAGGTTCTGGGCGCCAATGCGACACAAAATCCGGGAAAATCGATCACTGGGGCCACCCGCAAATTGCCGTCGTCGGAGCGTCGTGCGCTGGATATTTTGGAGGCCAAAGATCACTGGACCAAGGCTGAAATTCGCAAGGCCTATAAATCACTGATCAAGGTGCTACATCCAGATATGAACGGCGGCGACCGCAGCCAGGAAGAGCAATTGGGTGAAGTGGTCTGGGCCTGGGATCAGATCAAAGACAGCCGCAGCTTCAAATAACCATAACGCCTCTCTATCGCGGCCAGCACGCAGCTATTGGGAGCGCAATTCCACCAAACATAGGGCCAGGTTTAATACAAGCATAGGGCCAGGGGGCGCAAGGCGCAGCGCAATTTGGATTTTGTCTTTCCCTTGCCCTTTGCCGCATTATGTTGCACGAAAAGCGCGGCGCACTGCCGGGGTACAAAGGAATGAGACTATGGCTGACACAAGTTTAGATATCGACACGCATCCAAAACAAGATATTTCGGTCCGCGAAGTATTTGGAATTGACACAGACATGGTTGTAAAAGGCTTCGCCGATCGCACGTCTCGCGTGCCAGATATCGACAGCACCTATAAATTTGATCCAGACACCACTTTAGCCATCCTCGCAGGCTTCGCCTACAACCGCCGCGTCATGATCCAAGGCTATCACGGCACCGGAAAATCAACCCATATCGAACAGGTCGCCAGCCGGTTGAACTGGCCTGCTGTTCGCGTGAATCTCGACAGCCATATCAGCCGTATCGACCTCATCGGTAAAGACGCTATCAAGCTCAAAGACGGCAAGCAAGTTACAGATTTCCAAGAAGGGATTTTACCCTGGGCCCTGCGCAATCCCACTGCGATTGTCTTTGATGAATATGATGCCGGGCGCGCGGATGTGATGTTCGTGATCCAAAGGGTTTTGGAAGTGGACGGCAAGTTGACCCTGCTCGATCAGAACCAAGTGATCAACCCACATCCCTATTTCCGTATCTTTGCCACAGCCAACACCGTTGGGCTTGGCGATACCACTGGGCTTTATCACGGCACGCAGCAAATCAACCAAGGGCAAATGGACCGTTGGAGTTTGGTGTCTACGTTAAATTATCTCTCAATCGAGGCAGAATCGGCCATCGTTCTGGCCAAGAACCCACATTATAATACACAAGACGGACGACGCACCATAAAACAGATGGTCACCGTCGCTGATCTCTCGCGCACAGCTTTTAAAAACGGCGATCTCTCGACTGTGATGTCTCCGCGCACGGTTATAGCCTGGGCACAAAACGCTGAGATTTTCCGCAATGTTGGATACGCCTTCCGCTTGAGCTTTTTGAACAAATGCGATGAGCTGGAGCGCCAAACAGTGGCTGAATTTTACCAGCGCTGCTTTGATGAAGAATTGCCAGAATCGGCCGTATCGGCGAGCCTGTCGTAAGCCCCGATTGAGCGGGCCCCAAGTGGATCATATTGATGCAAAATAACGACAATCCTGCCGATCCGTTCAAAAAGGCACTGGCCGAAGCGACCAAGGTGATGGCCGATGATGCTGAGCTGTCGGTCACCTATTCGGTGGATCCTCCGGGCTCCACCAACGATTCCATCAGACTGCCACAGGTCAGCCGACGGTTGACTGCGCAAGAGGTGCGTTTGGCTCGCGGCACAGCTGACGCTCTGGCTCTGCGCCATAAATTCCACGACGCGAGCACATTCGACCGCTATGTCCCACAGGGGCAAATGGCCTGTGACATCTATGATGCGATGGAAACAGCGCGCTGCGAAGCCGTTGGCGCCCGCGCCATGCCCGGCACCCATACCAATATTGATGCAAAGATTGAGAATGAAGCTTTGCGTCAGGGCTTTGGCGATATTCGCGAAGCCAGCCAAGCACCACTGGCAACGGCCGCCGGCTATCTGGTGCGTCACCTCGCCACCGGACGGGACCTGCCCCCTGATGCTGCCAATGTGATGAATCTTTGGCGTGATTTTATTGAAGGACAAACCGGCGGCAGTCTCGGCTCGATCGACGACATTTTGGCCGATCAAGCGGAATTTGCAAAATTTACGCGCAAGATCATCCAAGATTTGGGATATGGTGACCAGCTCGGTGACGATCCCGATTTCGAAGATGAGGACGCCGAAGACCAGGCCGAAGCCGATGAAGATCAAGACGATCAACCCGACAGCACCGGCGAAGACGACGATGCTGAAGAACAAGATGACGCCAATCCAGAACAGAGCCAAGACAAGCAGCAAGATGCCTCAACGGCGCAAGTCTCCATGGATGACATGGCCGATAGCGACATGGGTGAAGAAATGGAACTGCCAGAGGGCGAAGCCCCTCTGGAGCCACCTGTACCGCAACCCGTCTCTGATGCAGATCCGCAATATATGGTCTATCGTACGGAATTTGATGAAGAAATTAGGGCGGAAGATTTGGCGGAGCCGCAAGAGCTGGAACGCCTACGTGCCTATCTTGATCAACAGCTTGAACCTTTGAAAGGGGCCGTTAGCCGCCTGGCCAACAAGCTACAGCGCCGCTTGCAGGCACAGCAAAACCGCAGTTGGGAATTCGATCTTGAAGAGGGCACTTTAGACGCGGGGCGTTTAGCGCGGGTGATTGCCAACCCCACAACGCCCCTGTCTTTTAAGGTCGAAAAAGACACCGAATTCCGCGACACCTGCGTGACGCTGTTGCTCGACAATTCCGGCTCTATGCGCGGTCGCCCCATCTCCATTGCAGCCATCTGCGCTGATGTGCTGGCCCGCACCTTAGAGCGCTGTAGCGTGAAGGTAGAAATTTTGGGCTTCACCACCCGCGCCTGGAAAGGCGGGCAAAGCCGTGAGGAATGGCTCGCGGAAGGCCGGCCGCAGGGTCCAGGCCGTCTCAATGATCTGCGCCATATCATTTACAAAAGCGCGGATGCCCCCTGGCGCCGCGCCCGGCCAAATCTTGGCCTGATGATGAAAGAGGGGTTGCTCAAAGAGAACATCGACGGCGAAGCTCTGGAATGGGCGCATCGCCGCATGGCCGTGCGCCATGAGTCTCGAAAAATTTTGATGGTGATTTCCGACGGGGCGCCGGTCGATGACAGCACGCTTTCGGTCAATCCTGCCAATTACTTAGAAAAACACCTTCGAGATGTGATTGCTATGGTCGAAAAGCGCCAGCAGGTTGAGCTCTTGGCGATTGGTATTGGCCATGACGTGACACGCTACTACGATCGTGCAGTCACCATTACCGATGTGGAACAATTGGCCGGGGCCATGACCGAACAGCTCGCCGCCCTGTTTGAGAGCGATGCGCGCGCGCGCGCGCGCGTCATGGGCCTCAAACGGACCGGATAAGTCCAGAACGCAAATTCTCCCTTGCCGCCGCGCCGGCCTTGGCTCAATCTGCGTGCACTATCTCTTGCTGAACAAGGCGCCATTCCATGTTGCAAACATTTAACTCCCCATCCTCCCCCGAGCAGGGCCCGCCGCGCTTGGCCCAATTGTGCGGTTGGATGGAACAAAATAGGCTGAATGGCTTTATCGTTCCACGGGCCGACCGCCACCAAGGCGAATATGTGGCCGCCTGCGATGAGCGCCTGTCTTGGCTCACCGGATTTACTGGATCCGCTGGGTTTGCCTGTATTTTGGAAACCACAGCTGGCATCTTTATCGATGGGCGCTACCGACTACAGGTATGCGAACAGGTGGCGGAAGATTTCACGCCCGTACATTGGCCAGAAACACCCTTACATGAATGGCTTAGGAACACCGCTGCTCCGGGCGCGGTCATCGGCTTTGATCCTTGGCTGCATACAGTCGAGCAGATCGAAACTCTGCGCGCCGGATTGGAAGGCAGCGGCATGTCACTGGTGGCCTGCTCGAATGGGGTGGACGCCATTTGGACGGATCGTCCAACCCCGCCCAACGCCCCTGCCTGGGCGCATCCACCGAATCTTTGCGGCGAGACCGCTGAAGCTAAAATCCGCCGTCTGGGCGCTTCCATTGCAGCGCAAGCTGCGCAAACAGCTGTGATCACCCTACCAGACAGCTTGTGTTGGCTGCTCAATCTGCGTGGCCGTGATGTGCCGCGCACACCGATTGCCCAGTGTTTCGGGCTGTTAGGCGCCAATGGCAAGCTAACACTCTTTGGCGATGAAATGAAATTTGCAAATTTGATTCTGCCTGAAACTGTCACGCTTGCCCCTTGGGACGCCTTTCCCGGACAGCTCAAAGACCTCACAGGCACCGTTCTGATTGAGCCAGCTTCCTTGCCACAAGCCGCCTTCGACGCGCTGTCAGCCGGCCCAGCAAAGATTTTATGCGGTGTGGATCCCTGTAGCCTGCCGAAAGCCTGCAAGACGCGCAGGGAACTGGAGGGCTGCCGGGCTGCGCATCTGCGCGATGGCGCGGCGGTGGTGCGGTTTCTGGCCTGGTTTGACAGTGCCGATCCTTCCAAGCTCAGTGAAATTGACATTGTAAAGCAGCTTGAGAGCTACCGCGCCGCCACCAATCTGTTGCATGACATCAGCTTTGACACAATCAGCGGATCTGGCCCACATGGGGCCGTGGTGCATTATCGGGTCACCGAGGCGAGCAACCGCCCGTTGGATCTTGACAGCCTTTTGTTGGTCGATAGCGGTGCGCAATATCAAGATGGTACCACCGACATCACCCGCACATTGCCAATTGGCAATCCCAGCCGAGAGATGCGGCAAGCCTTCACAAGGGTACTGAGGGGCATGATTGCCATATCGCAGCTGCGCTTTCCCAAAGGATTGGCGGGCCGCGATATTGATGCTATTGCCCGCGCACCCCTCTGGGCCGCAGGGCAGGATTATGACCACGGCACTGGACATGGGGTTGGCAGTTTCCTGTCGGTTCACGAGGGGCCGCAACGGCTGTCGCGTGCCGGTGATGTGCCGTTGCAGCGGGGCATGATCCTGTCGAATGAGCCAGGTTACTATCGTCCCGATGCCTTTGGCATTCGTATCGAAAACCTCATCACGGTCATTGAAGCAGAGCCATTGCCAGGTGGCGATGATCGCGCCATGCTGGCCTTTGAAACACTCACCTACGCACCCATTGACCTGCGCTTGATTGAGGCGTCCGAACTGACAAAGAGCGAGAAAAATTGGCTGAACGCCTACCATCACGAGGTCTATGCAAAACTCGCGCCTCTGCTGGCGCCACCAACAGTTCAATGGTTGGCACAGGCCACGCGTAGCATTTGACACCGACCGCAGAGATTGGGACAAAGACCCATCATGACAGAATATATAAAAATTGGAGCCTTGTCAGGCAAATGGTCCATCCGCGCCGCAGGCGCAGTTATCGCCGAAACCTGCAGAGCTTTGGAGCTTACAGAGCGGGGCTATGACCCGGTGATCTATTTTCCCCGCGATGACATCGCCATGGCATTTCTGGACCAAACTGACAAAATCTTCCATTGTCCTCATAAAGGCGATGCTCGTTATTTCTCGATCATTACCAAAAATGGACCAATTGAAAACGTGGCTTGGAGCTATGAGGCGCCAAAAAAAGACTTGGTCAGAATCAAGGATCATTTGGCATTTTATCTCAATGATAAAATCACCATAGAACAGGTCTAAAGCGCACCCAGTAACGAGCGGGCCGCGCCGCGGGCCTCATCGGTGATCACATCCCCCGCCAACATGCGGGCAATTTCATCCACCCGCTCCTCTGGCATTAGAGCTACAACCGTTGACAGCGTTTTGTCATCTTCTACCAGTTTTTCAACGCGCCAATGCGCCGAACCCAGCGCCGCGACCTGCGGAGAATGGGTCACGACCAAGACTTGCCCGTCGGCCCCCAATTGCGCCAAACGCCGCCCAACCGCATCGGCTGTTGCACCCCCGACACCACGATCAATCTCATCAAAGATCATAGTGCGCTGAAGCGTGCGCTCCGACAAGCAGACTTTGAGTGCCAAAAGAAAGCGGCTCAATTCACCTCCCGAGGCAATTTTCTCCAAAGCACCAGTTGGCGCGCCAGGATTGGTGGCCACGGTAAAAGCGACCGTATCGGTGCCATTTGGCCCCGCTTCGTTTGGAGAAATCTCAGTCTTAAACACCGCACGCTCCAGCTTAAGCGGTGCCAACTCCGCGGCCATAGCCCGATCGAGCGCATCGGCTGCGGACATGCGCGCCTCATGCAACCGCTCTGCCGCTTGCAGATAAATCACCTCAGCAGCATCCACCTCGCGTTGCAAAGCATCAACTCCAGCCGTGCCACTAGTCAAAGTCTGTAGCTTCGCGCCCAAATCAGCAGCAACACTCGGCAGCTCATCGGACAATACCGCGTGTTTGCGGGCCGCAGCCCGAATGGCGAACAATCTTTCCTCAGTTTGTTCCAGCTCGAAGGCATTAAAACTCAAACCCTGCAACACAATCTCAATTTCTTGCTGGCTCTGCCCAAGCATATTCAAGGCGCCATCCAGAGCCTCGATCGCCGCATCCAATTGCCCCTCCATATGCTCGGCCGCTTCCACTAGCCAACGGCTGGCATCACTGATTTGCCCCTCGGCACCCTGGGGTGAGAGCGCTTGACGGGCCTTGGTCACATCGGTGCGGATCTTAAAAGCCGCCTGCATCAAACGACGTTTGGCATCCAATTGGCCTTCATCACCATGCTGGACGGCCAAAGCCTCCAGCTCATCGACCGTGTAACGCAGATAATTTTCCTCCGCCGCCAAAGCCTCAATCTTTGCAGCCAATGCGGTGCGTTCCGCCTTAGCCAGGCTAAGCGCACGCCAAGCCTGGCGCGTCTCGTCACGCAAGGGGGCTGCTTGCGCGAAATCATCGAGCAACGCCATATGGCCCTTAACATTCAATAGGCCACGGTCATCATGCTGCCCATGAAGCTCCAATAATGTGTCACTAATTTGGCGCAGAACCTGCCCCGAGCACCTTCGATCATTCACAAAAGCGGTCTTGCGCCCATCGCGGCTGTTTATCCTGCGTAGGAACAACTCATCTTCGGGCTCAATCCCGCTGTCTCTTAGGATATCATTAACCGGATGGTCCCTCGGAAGGTCAAACCAAGCAACCACCTCGCCTTGCTCGGCCCCTTGGCGCACGAGCTCCGCTCGACCGCGCCATCCCAAAACAAAGCCAAGGCAATCGAGCAAAATAGATTTGCCCGCTCCAGTTTCCCCGGTCAACACATTGAGCCCCGGCTGAAAATCCAGCTCCAAGTGATCTATGATCAATATGTCACGAACGCTTAACCCACGCAGCATCGCCGCCTCGCTTTGGTTACAACCATTGGCCCTTGATCGTCTGTCGGTAGATGGTGGAGAGCCAGTTTTGCCCATCCGCATCAGGAAGCAGACCCTCGCCACTGAGCAAAATTAAACTATCGTCGTGCCATTGCGTGCTGCTGTAGTTTACTTGCAAAATCGCAGCGGCAGATTGCGCCTCACCCCTTAGACCCAATGACAGGTAACATTCTATCAGGCGATATAGTGCCTCTGGAGTTTGTTCAGTCGTGCGAAACTCTTGCACCACTTTGCGAAACCGATTGGCCGCAGAGGTGTAATATCCGCGCTGCAAGTAATAGCGGCCAATTTCCATCTCTTTTGCCGCCAAAAAGCTAAACGCCATATCAAATTTTTCGGTCGAGTTTTTCGCGTATTTGCTGTCAGGGTAACGTTCGATCAAAAGACGCAATTCTTGCAAAGCTTTGATGGTCATATCCTGGTCTCGCCCAACTTCGGAGATTTGATCGTAATAGCTCAATGCCAGTATATACTGCGCATAGGCCGCATCTTCAGCGGCAGGAAAGAAATCAATGTAGCGTTGCGCTGCGCTGCGGCTGTTTTCATAGTCTTTATCTTGATGAAAACTATAGGCCTGCATTATGAGACCACGCTTGGCCCATTCAGAATAAGGGTAGAGCCGTTCAATCTCGCTAAAATATTTCGCAGCATTCTGTGGACGCTTCTTCTCGAGCATATCCTCAGCCAGACCGTAAATCTCCTGGGCGGAATAGGTATCAATATCGACGTTCGGTTCATTTTTCAGCGAGCTGCACCCTGCAACCGCAACTGTCAAAAAACAGAGAAGAATCACATAGTGAGACCGCATGGTAACCCTCATCCTTAATTCACAGACAGAGTTAGCACAGAAATATTTGTGGCAAAATGAAAGAGTGAAATTTTTTTACCGTAAGCGCGCCACTATGCGCAATTTTGCGCGTCTTCTTGGACCAATCCCGCACCTGGCAGGCGCTCGGACATATGAGCATCACAATCCATCCAGCGAAACGCACCCGTTTGAGCAAAGAGCTTGCGCAGCAGTTTGTTGGTCAGCGTATGACCGGCGCGCCGCCCGACATAGCGGCCAATAATCGGGCCGCCTGCAAGCGCAAGATCACCCATAGCATCCAACATTTTATGACGCACCGGTTCATCCGGGTGACGCATGCCGCCTGGGCTTAGAACATCGGCACCCTCAATGACAACCGCATTCATCAATGTGCCACCAAGGGCCAAACCATTGGAGCGCATCACCTGCACATCAGAATTTCTGCAAAAAGTTCGGCTGTCGCAGAGCTCATGCACAAAACTTCCATTGGCGAGATTGAGCGTTTTAGATTGCTGACCAATCGCCGCGTCTGGAAAGTCGATTGAGAAATCCATCTCAATGCCGCCAAAGGGCATTAAAGCCGCAAAGGCGCCGTTTTCCTGAACTTCAACCGCTTGTAAAATTTCCAGCACCTGGACGGGTGCGGCTTGCTCAATCACGCCGGCTTTCAAAAACCCCCGAACAAACTCCAATGCGGAGCCGTCCATAATCGGCACCTCAGGCCCATCGAGTTCAAGAACAGCATTATTAATCCCGCAGCCCGCAATGGCAGCCATGACATGCTCAACCGTCGATACGCCCACACCATCAGAATTGACCAGGCGTGTGCAAAGCGCTGTATGCACCGCGCATTGCCAATTGGCGGAAATGAATCGGTCTGTGTCAGAGATATCTGTGCGCCGAAACCAAATGCCCGTTTGCGCGGCCGCTGGCCGAACACGCAGCGTCACATCACGCCCGCAATGCAGACCAACGCCCGTGAACACCACGTCTGATTTCAGTGTATTTTGCAAAAAGACCTCAAAGTTTCCAGAAGTTTGCTGCTGCATCGCTAGTTTGTGTGCCCGTTCGACGCAACTCACAGTTTGCAACCATTTGAAACATTCTCAAAAAGCGATCAGCAAGCAAACGCGTTCTTTAAAGCCGAAACAAATAACGTATTAATTTAAAGTATTAAAAAGGCGCTATCTCGCGCCTTCTCTACAGTTCATGAGGATCTTTGGATCAATTGGCCTGTCGGCGTAAAAACGCCGGTATCTCAATTCTGTCATCCGCTTCGTTCCCGGTCTCATCAGCTTCAAAGCTCTGTTGGTTCAGCGAGGGCGCAGAGGCGCGGGGCTCTGAAGCAGCTGAATCGCCCTGCCCTGTCATCTTATTTATCAATGAGTTAATACCAAATTTACCCTTAGCAGGCGCGTCGGGCTCCCCAAAGGGACGGGACATCCGCGGTACAGTCGTCTCTGGCACGCGCTCGACAGCCGCGCGCAACCGAGCCATTGCTTCCGGTGTTGGCGTTCCAGGCGCAACCGGAGTAGAAGCCACCGGGGCCGCTGGCTCAGGCATAACAATTTGCTCGGGCTCTTCCATTTGCGGCTGATAGGCAGGTGCGGGAATATCATCTTCGGCTACAGCTGTCGCAGCAACGCTCGGCTCTTCGGCCTCCGTATCAAATGGGAACTCAAGCGCAACAGGCTGCTGCTCTGCCATTTGATCAACTTCTGGTGCCGCGGCTTCCGTCTGTGCCGCTGCACGGCGCGTCGGCATTGCAGAGGCATGGTTGGATTGCTCCGCATCAATGCCCGTAGCAACCACAGACACGCGCATGACCCCTTCCAAAGTCGTGTCCAAAGTGGAACCGACAATAATATTCGCGTCGGGATCGACCTCTTCGCGAATGCGATTGGCGGCTTCGTCCAACTCAAACAGGGTCAAATCAGCACCACCAGTGATATTAATCAAGACTCCTTTGGCGCCACGCAGGCTAATCTCATCCAGTAAAGGATTAGAGACCGCTTTATCCGCCGCTTCAACAGCGCGGTTTTCTCCATCGGCCTCGCCTGTTCCCATCATCGCCTTGCCCATTTCGTCCATAACGGCGCGCACATCGGCAAAATCAAGGTTAATCAGGCCCGGACGGACCATCAGGTCTGTCACACCTTTAACGCCCTGATAAAGAACATCATCTGCCATACTGAAGGCATCCGTAAATGTGGTACTTTCATTGGCCAGGCGGAACAGATTTTGGTTTGGAATAATAATCAGCGTGTCAACAACCTTTTGCAAGGATTCAACACCCTCTTCGGCCTGACGCATGCGCTTGCTACCCTCGAACTGGAAGGGTTTGGTCACAACACCTACCGTCAACACGCCAAGCTCGCGTGCCGCTTGCGCAATGATCGGCGCCGCCCCCGTGCCTGTGCCACCGCCCATGCCAGCGGTGATAAAGCACATATGCGCGCCGGCAAGTTGGTCAACAATTTGTTCAATGCTTTCTTCAGCAGCCGCAGCCCCAATGGTGGCTTTCGCCCCGGCACCAAGACCTTCCGTAACTTTCAGGCCCATTTGGATTTTCACTGGAGCTTTTGACTGCTGCAAAGCTTGCGCGTCAGTATTTGCAACCACAAATTCCACGCCCTCAAGCTCTTTTTCAATCATATTATCAACAGCATTACCGCCGGCACCACCAACACCGAAGACCGTGATACGGGGTTTCAGGTCATCTTGCTCGGGCATGGTTAAGTTTAGAGCCATTATTTTATCCACCTGCTTTGTCCGCACTGCTCTGCGGCATACCAATTTGCAACCAACGTAACACCAGTTTTGACTCGCGTCACGAAAAAAGTCTCTATTTTTACAAAATATAGCATAGAAAACGCCGATTTACGCTAAATTTTGCTATTGACCATAGGGCCTTTTACCAATTGTCGCGAAACCAACGCAGGGCGCGACGCAGCGGACGACCGACAAATTGGGGTTGTGGCACTTCAAAGTCCCACCATTCATCTTGCGGATGTGCCGCATTGACCGCCAAGCCCACCACACCAGAGAAGGCCGGTCCAGTGGCCGCTTGCGGCAGACCCTGCACCCGAATGGGGCGACCGAGGCGAACGTTTTGGCCCAAAATGCGCGCCGCCAGACCATCGAGCCCAGGGAGCTGACTGGCCCCGCCGGTCAAAACGATTTGTTTCCCGGGCAGATTGTCAAAGCCTGCCGCATCAAGCCGGTCGCGTACATCTTCAAGAATTTCCTCAATTCTCGGGCGGATAATTCCGATCAGTTCCGACCGGCTCACCTGGCGGCGATCATGTTCCCAATCGCCGCTATTGCCGCCGGTTTCAATCATCTCGCGGTCATCCAACTCCATGGCCATTGCCCCGCCGTGAAGGGTTTTGAGCCGCTCGGCCGACGCCGTTGGAATTTGAAGACCCATGGAGATGTCGCTGGTGACATGATCCCCACCCATCCGCACGCTGTCCGCATAAATCAGGTGTTTTTTGAAGAAAACAGAAATGCCCGTCGCCCCGCCACCCATATCAATACAGGCCGCACCAAGCTCTTGCTCATCCTCAACCAAAGCCGCATGGGCCGAGACATAGGCCGAGGAGGCCACGCCCGCCAGCTCAACATCACAGCGTTTCACGCAATGGTTTAGGTTTTGTATGGCACGCTCCTCTACAGTCAAAATATGCAGATCAGCAGAAAGATTTTGCCCGACATGACCACGTGGATCGGTCATCCAAGCACGATCATCCAGTGTGAAATTAATCGGCTGCGCATGCATCACAGCTCGGCTTTCGCCAAAATCAGGCAGATCGCAGGCCGCCAACACGCGGCCAATATCCTGTGAACGCACTGCGTCATCGACAATGGAAACCTCGCCAAATACCCCATAGCTGCGGGGCGCACCGCCGGAAAAACAGCCGATCACGTGGTCCACCCGCACCAAGGCCATTTTCTGGGCGGCCTGCAGCGCAGTCCGTATGGCGCGTTCGGTCTCTGCCATCGACTCAATTTCACCAAAGCGCATGCCCCGCGATTTTGTGGTGGCCGCGCCAATCACCCGAAAGCTCGTTTGTCCGGCCATAGAGCCAATGACCTCACCAGATGAAATCTCGCTTGGCCCATCAAACCGCAAAATCAGGCAGGCCACTTTTGAGCTTCCGACATCCATCACTGCGATCACCCCGCGTTGAATAGCGGTGGCTCGCAAGGCGCGCATCGCCCGTTGGGCTTGATAAAAATCATTCATTTGGCAAACTCCGAAAATGTCACGCCCTTCACCTGTTTCAACCCGGCCAAAGCTTGCGGGCGCAGACGCAGAGTGGGACGGCGTGGATTGCGAAAATCCATCATTAAGATATCACGCTCAAACAAATCTTGCGCCGCGCTCAGAACGAGAACTTGCGCCAAAACAGGATCCGGATTGACCTCTGGCAGGGCAATCGTTTGCCCATCGAGCAGCGCTACATCCCAGCGCCGCTCGCCAATCCGTACCAAACCGCGCAACCTGTCGACGACCGGCGCGGCGGTCTGTAGCAAAGCGCGCGCCTCTGGCAAAGCCTCCAAAGCCCCCTCTCCCGCAATCAAGGGCAGATGAGGAAAATCAATACGCCGCTTAACCCGGCGCAATAGCTCACCGCCACTAGAGACCAGTTGCAGCCCTTCGACTGTGCGCCAAATGAACTCTGGTGCGATTTCGCTGACCTGCACTGAAAGTAAACCACCGGGTGATGCAATCACCGCTGCATGCGCCACGGAAGGGATGTCCATGACCCAGCGGCGCATGGCCTCGTGATCCAATTCAAACGCACTGATAGGGAAGAGATCGCCAAATTCCGCCCGGATTTCCTGCGCCAACAGCGGCGATGCCCCCTCAATGGTCAAGGTTTGCAATTGATGAACCGGCTGGTTTTGCACATTGACCTGTGCCTCTTGTACCAAACCGCGCATATAAGCCCGGTTTTCATCTTGGGATAAAAACATCCAAACCAAACCCAAAATTGAACAGGCCGGCAGGCCCACCCGGACAAATGCGCGAAAAATTGGCGTGAGCCAAAGGCGCTGCAACCGATAGCACAGAACAGACGGCGCAGGGTCACTCGCAACAATGCGATCCTCGCCACGTTTTGGCGCAATCAGTGGAGCTGGCGCACTCAACGGTTGCATGAGGCATCCTCCACTAAAAATTTGCACAGGTCGGGAAAAGAAATACCCACCGCCTCGGCCTGTTCCGGTGAGAGCGAGGTGGGTGTCATCCCCGGTTGGGTATTGGTTTCCAGCAGGATCAAACCATCCAACCCTCGACCCTCGTCCCAACGAAAATCGGTACGCGAAATCCCGCGGCAGCCCAATACCTCATGCGCTTTGAGCGCATAGTCGAGACAGGCGAAAAAAATATCTTGAGGCAAATTGGCCGGCACGACATGCTGTGACCCGCCTTCAACATATTTCGCCTCATAATCATACCAGCGATCGGTCAAAATATCCGTGACCGTCAAGGCGCGACCGCCGACTACGGTTGTGGTCAGCTCGCGGCCCGGCGCAAAGGTCTCTACCATGACGATATCGGGCATATCGTCCGACATGGGCGGCGGCGAGGACGCGCCCACCTCTACCAAATAAACTCCGACAGAGGATCCTTCATTATTCGGTTTGATGACATAGGGCGGCGCTATGGGGTGTGTCTCATCCAAATTTGTCCGCGCAATCAATAAGCTCTCGACGACAGGCAGCCCCTTGGCGCGAAATACCTCTTTAGTTTTTTCTTTATCCATTGCAAGCGCTGAACTCAGCACGCCTGAATGCGTATAGGGAATTCGCATCCACTCCAGCAAACCCTGGACACAGCCATCTTCGCCCCAGCGACCATGCAAAGCATTGAATACCACATCCGGTTGCACCCGCTGCAACTCTGCAGCGAGATCCGCGCCTGCATCAATCTGAGCAACCCGATAGCCCGCCTGCCGCAAGGCGGAGGCACATTCTTGACCTGTCGACATGGAGACAGCGCGCTCTGCGCCTAGCCCACCCATCAAAACGGCCACAGTTTCGGGAGCCCTGCTCGACATACCCACTGTTCTCACTCAATATTTCGCCCTCTTCAGGGGCTTTTGTTGCCGCGATTTAAATCGCGTCTAGTCATCCTTGGGGTTTCCGACCCTCATTACTTCCCACTCTAACGTCAAACCACTCTGATCGTAAACCTTTTTTCGCACCAATTCCCCCAAAGCCTCGAGATCCATGGCGGTGGCCGCACCTGTGTTAATTAGGAAGTTCGGGTGTTTAAGTGACATTTGCGCCCCACCAAGCTCAAGCCCCCGGCATCCGGCCTCGTCAATCAAGCTCCAGGCCTTCAGATCATGGGTGTCATCGGCCTGGCCTGTCGAACTGAAGCCGGCTGGATTGCGAAAGGTGCTACCCGCGGTCCGCTCCTTGGTCGGCTGTGTCTCATCGCGCTTGGCCAGTTGGTCCGCCATCTTTTGATGCAGCCTCTCCGGCGCATCCCGCCCCAAAGCCCGCAGGGTGATATCAGTGACAACAACATCTTGCGGCAAATCACTGCTGCGGTAGGAAAATCCGAGGGTTTTCGCATCAAAGGATACCGCATGACCCGCCCGGTCATAACCGCTTGCGCAGACGAAAGCATCGGCGACATATGCGCCATAGCAGCCTGCGTTCATCTTGAGCGCGCCGCCCATTGTTCCCGGGATGGTGCGCAGAAAGCTCAGATCAAGACCGGCCTCTGCCGCTTTGCGCGCAACATGGCTGTCCAAGGCAGCGGCCCCGCAATGGATCATGTCATCGTCCGTTTCAATGGTGTTAAAGCCGCGGCCCAGACGGATCACCACCGCCCGCAACCCACCGTCCCGCACGATCAGGTTTGACCCAACGCCCATCGGAAAAATCGCGATTTCTTGTGGCAGTTGAGCCAAAAACTCGGCTAAGTCCCGCCGATCAGCCGGTTGGAACACTGCATCTGCTGCGCCCCCCACGCGTAACCATGTGAGATCTGCCAAAGAGCGGTTCAGCGTCAGGCGCCCGCGGGGAGTTGGAATAGACATCAGCTGCGCCTCAAGAATTCTGTTTCTTTAGACCGGATCATGGCCGCCAAGTCAAAGCCCTAAGCAGATCTCTTCGCCTTGGTTTGGTGGGGTTCTTGATGCCAACAACCTAGCGCGTACTCA
Organism: uncultured Planktomarina sp.; assembly: GCA_943788425.1. Taxonomy (GTDB): domain Bacteria; phylum Pseudomonadota; class Alphaproteobacteria; order Rhodobacterales; family Rhodobacteraceae; genus Planktomarina. The sequence goes on along the minus strand of CALSQF010000004.1, from coordinate 368,533 downwards.
AGCTCACTTTGCCAACCCATGCGCCCAAGCAGAAATCGAACCGGCACCAAGGCAAATCAACATATCGCCCGGTCTGCACTGCTCAGTGAGAAAGGCGGCAAGTGCGGCCTCATCAGCCACCGCCAGCGCGTTGCGATGCCCATGATTGGTCAGCCCGGCCACAAGGCTGTCACGATCAGCCCCTTCAATGGGCGCCTCGCCTGCCGCAAAAATATCCATAATTCCAACCACATCTGCATCATTAAAACAGGTGCAAAACTCTTCAAATAAGTCGTTCAGCCGCGAATAGCGATGCGGTTGATGCACGGCCATGATCCGGCCCGAATGTGATTGACGTGCCGCTTTGAGAGCAGCGGCAATTTCCACCGGATGATGAGCATAGTCATCAATCATTGTAACCCCGTCAATTTCAGCCACCCGCGTGAAGCGGCGATTGACGCCCTTAAAATTCTTCAAACCCTCGCGGATCGCCTCCGCGCTCATACCTAAATGCAGCGCCACGGCCACTGCTGCCAGAGCATTTGAGACATTGTGATCACCCGGCATGGGCAGGGTGCAATCGGTGATTACTCGACCATCGCGCAGCGCCACGTCAAAATAGGCCGCACCCTGGGCATAGGACAGATTGACAGCCCGCACATCGGCTTGGGTGTTGAACCCATAGGTCAAAACCCGGCGATCCGTAATTCGTCCGACCAAAGCCTGCACTTCGGGGTGATCTGTGTTGCAGACCGCCAAACCGTAAAATGGGATATTATGCACAAATTCGAAAAATCCCTGGCGCAGATTTTCGAAACTGCCCCAATGTTCCATATGCTCGGGATCCACATTGGTGACCACGGCAATGGTTGCTGGCAGGCGATTGAATGTGCCATCACTCTCATCGGCCTCGACAACCATCCATTCTCCCTGGCCCGTGCGGGCATTGGATTCAAAAGCATGGATGACACCACCGTTCACAACCGTCGGATCAAATCCGCCCGCATGCAGCAGAGTTGAGACCATCGTCGTGGTGGTGGTCTTGCCATGGGTGCCAGCGACAGCCACATTCGACTTGAGCCGCATCAATTCGGCCAGCATTTCGGCCCGCCGCACCACTGGCAGACCGGCCTTACGCGCCTCATCCAGTTCAGGATTGCCCGGTTTAATGGCTGTAGAAACAACAATCACCTCAGCACCCACCAAATTCTCCGACCGTTGCCCCAAAAATACCGTGGCGCCCAAACGCTCAAGCCGCCGGGTGATGTCAGAGGCTTTCAAGTCAGATCCCTGCACCCGATAGCCCTGATCCAAGAGAACCTCCGCTATGCCAGACATGCCAATGCCGCCGATCCCGACAAAATGGATCGCGCCGATGTCTCCAGGCAGTTTGGTTACTTTGTTCATCACGTCGCTACCGCCAAGGCCTCGATCATATCGGCAAGGGTTTTTGTTGCTTCAGGCTTGGCGCAGCTCAGCGCCGCCTCGGCCATAGATTGGGCTTGAGGGCCATTGGTTAATATATCTTGAATTTCACGGGCCAAAGCCTCGGGCGTAAAGGCCTCTTCGGTCAACAGCCGCGCGGCACCCGCCTCGACCAATGCGCGGGCATTTGCGGTTTGCTCATCACGGATGGCCGCCGCCAAGGGCACCAAAACCGATGGGCGGCCAATGACCGAGATATCCGCCAAAGAGGAGGCGCCGGAGCGGCTAATCACCAGCTGCGCCTCACTCATGCGCACGGGAATATCATCGAAAAACGGCCGGACATCGGCGCGCAGACCCATATCTTCATAGGCCGCTTGCACCCGCGCGCGATCCTCTTCGCGGGCCTGCTGCGCAATGCTCAGATTTTTGAGCAAGCTCTTGGGCAATAAGGCAATAGCCGCAGGGACCACATCGGACAAGATACGCGCGCCTTGCGAGCCCCCGATAATCAGAAGGCTCATGGAATGATCGCCAGGTGCGCTATAGCCCGCAGCATGGCGCGCCAAGACCTCCGCGCGCACCGGATTGCCCACATGATGGCCGGTAAGCCCCGCAGGCAATTCAGTTGGCCATGTACCGCAGGCGATTTGATTGACCCTTGGCGCAAACAATTGATTGACGCGCCCCAAGACCCCATTTTGCTCATGCAACACACAGGGCACACCCAGCGAAGTTGCAGCTCCCATGGCCGGTATGGCCGGATAACCGCCGAAGCCCACCACAACCTTTGGCCGATCCCGGCGCATTTTTCGCCGCGCAGCTGTGATGCCAAGGGCTATGCGGATCGGCACGAGTATTTTGGCAACCAACCCACCCTTGGCGAAAGTGGCGCTGGAAACCTGTTCTATTGCAACCTCGGGGGAAAACCCGCCCGTATAGCGTGCACCGCGCGCATCAGTCGATAGAACCACCCGCCACCCGCGCGCCAACATGACCTCTGCCACGGCCTGCGCCGGGAACATATGCCCGCCAGTACCACCGGCCGCGAGAACCAAAAGGGGAGATTGTGTCATATCAATATCCACGCAAAACAGCGCTCAAAGCCCCTTGGGGACGACTGCGCGTAAAGGCCAGGATCATGCCCAGGGCAACGCCGCCAGCGATCAAGGAAGATCCACCGTAGCTGACGAAAGGCAAAGTCATGCCCTTAGCCGGCAGTAAACGCACCGCGACCCCCATGTTAATCATCGCTTGCACCCCAAACATCGACACCAAACCGGTCCCAGCGAGACGCACAAAAAGGTTCCGCTCTTGCACCAAACGGGCCAGCGTGCGCAGAACGATCACGGCAAATAGCCCCAAAATGACCAAGACCATCAGCACGCCATATTCCTCAGCTGCCACAGCAATGATGAAATCCGTATGGGCATCGGGTAAGGACCATTTCACCGAACCTTCACCGGTGCCGACACCAAATAATCCGCCTTCTTGGATGGCATTGGCCGCATAGCCAAGCTGGGTATTTGGATCCACATCAGCGGCCATATAGCCGTCAATGCGTCGTGCGAAATGCTCGCTGAAATTATAAGCCACAAAACCGGCCAAAACAGTTGCTGCGGCCATGGACAGAATGAACAAAAGTGGCGCTCCGGCGCAGAAATACATAACGCCCCAAGCAAAGAGGATCAAACTGGCCTGACCAAAATCAGGTTGCAGCGCCAAAAACCCGGCAATCACCACCGCCGCGGCGAAAGACATCATCCGCCCAGGAGGTCCGCCAGGCTCGAAGGAGGCTGAGATCAGCCAAGCTGAAAACACCACAAAGACCGGCTTGATAAATTCAGAAGGCTGCACGGAGGCGAACCCAAAAGAATACCAACGCGTCGCGCCCTTCCCAAAATCTGTTCCAAATATCGGCAATAAGATCAGCGCCAAAAGCGCAAAGCCAAAGCCCACCGTGCCCCAGCGCCGCACCGTATCGGGCGACATCATGGATGTGATGGTCATGGCAACAAGGGCCAAACCCCCAAAGACCGCTTGCCGGTGCACATAATGAAACGCTTCAAGATTGTTGCGCTCTGCCAATGGGGGCGAGGCTGCGAGTGCTAATATCAAACCAAAAATAAACAAAAACAGAACGCTCGCCATCGTCCAACGGTCCACGGTTCGCCACCACCGCGGCAAAATTGGATCGCGCACTTCAACGGGCAAAGGCCCATGTACCATCTCTGTCATCGTAAAACCGCCTGTACTGCGCCCCATTTTTGAGGTCTCCTTCAACAATAGCCGGAGTTTGCGCATTTTTCCAGTACCAATTGCCTTGCCATTCGCCCCGCAACAGGCAAGTCATCGCCTATGGACTATGACACACTCATTATCGGCGCTGGAGCGGCTGGGTTAATCTGCGCCGCCCAAGCGCCTGGCAAATGCTTGGTGATTGATCACGCAAAGGCCGCGGGCGAGAAAATTCGCATCAGCGGCGGTGGTCGGTGTAACTTCACCAACATATATGCCTCTGCCGAAAACTATATCAGCGGCAATCCGCATTTCGCCAAATCCGCACTGGCCCGATACACGCAATGGGATTTCATTGATTGGGTGGCCCGCAGCGGCATTGCCTATCACGAAAAAACACTTGGACAATTGTTTTGCGACACCTCTGCCAAAGAGATTGTCGCCATGCTTCTCAAAGGCGTGGCTGAGGCAGGTGGACAGGTCGAGCTCAACACCTCTGTGCAATCGGTCAGTGCGATTGAAACTGGCTATGCGATCCAGCTCAGCGGAGCGCAGGGGGCACGATCGGTCACAGCGCGTAATCTTGTGGTGGCTTGCGGCGGCAAGCCAATCCCGAAGATGGGGGCCACCGACTTTGCCCTCCGCCTGGCCCAGCAACTTGGCATTCCCGTGACGCAAACCTACGCGGGATTGGTGCCCTTCACCTTTTCCGGCGCGCAGCAGGAGGCGTTTAAGTCCATAAGTGGCGTCTCCGCTCCCGCGCTCTTGCAGACCAATGGCACCGCTTTTGAGGAAGCTGTATTGTTCACGCACCGCGGCCTGTCCGGGCCTGCGGCGCTGCAAGTGTCGAGCTATTGGGCGCCGGGCGACCTGATCACTCTGCGACTTTTGTCAGAAGAATGCCTGCGCCAAGCTGTGCGGGACGCCAAGGAAACCGAAGGGCGAAAATCACCCTCGAGCATCCTCGCACGCCTTCTGCCGGCTCGGCTCGTGCCCTTAGTGCTTCACGATCTCACATTGCCCGAACGTATTGCCGATCTCACCGCCGCGCAGCTGGACCAACTCACCGAACGCCTCACCCACTGGCAGCTCACCCCCGCAGGCACCGAGGGGTATCGTACGGCAGAAGTGATGGTTGGCGGGGTGGATACCGATGCGCTCTCCTCCAAAACGATGATGGCAAAAACTCAACCTGGTCTCTTTTTCATTGGCGAATGTGTGGATGTGACGGGCTGGCTTGGCGGGTATAACTTCCAATGGGCCTGGTCCTCTGGGTGGGTGGCAGGCCAGTCGATTAAGGCAGGGCTGTAGCCGTGGCCCGGCACTTATCGCCCAGTCTTATACGCCAGTATCATAAGCCATAATCTTGGTGGCTGTTTTCGATGTCTGAAAAAGATGGCCGCTGCCGGGCGAGACGCTCTTTGGTTAGGGCAAAAAACATTTGCTGCTGCAATCGCTTCCAAACCCGGTCAATCGCATAGTCAAACCCCGCCCCTCCGCGCGATAGGTTGTCCACGCTGAAGCGCACAGATTCCAATACCTCAGCAATTGCAGAGGCTTTTAAAATATAGCAACTCATCGTCTGCGTGTCAGAGGTGATCATCAGATTTTGAGAAATCGAAAATTCATTTTCAGCATTATAAGCCAAACACAGCACACTCAAATGCGAGTTATAATAAAATTCCTCAATAGCCGCGTCTATTGCTGCGCGATGGGCGATAAACTGGCAATCATCCTCGCAGATCATTACAAGCTGATCTTCTGAAATTGACGCCGATAAAAGCACAGCTTCATGAGATTTGGCGCAGCCCAGCGCGCCATTGGCATCTGCAATCGCCTCGAAGCGGGCAAACCGGGTAACGCCGAGCGCCTTAAATTCAGATTGCATTTCCGCGCGACGGTCCTCGCGATGGTTCAAGTTGATGTAGTGGATGTTACAGCGCTCAAGCCCGGATGGGCCTGGTGTTCGCGACCGGTGGCAGCTGCGATTTGTCTGCCCAATGTTGCGCAAGAAGTTTGTTCTGTGCCCTGCGACGAAAGCCATCGCGCAAATTTCTATACTTTTTTCCCAAGAATGGAGAAATCTCAATAATATTCCTTTTGCAGCCACCACAGCCACAGCCAATAAATAATTTTTGCAGCCCGACTATCTCAAAAGACGCATAGCCCCTAAAAAGGAGGCCGCGAGAGCACAGGCTGCATCGTGCAATTTCGCACTGGCCCAGAAAATATACGACTTGGAGAATGACCAAATGATTACGACCCATATCTTTGGAGACCTTGGGAATCAACTGTTTCAATACTGCTGCGGCGGGGCGCTCTCCTTGCGCCACAATGTGAAATTGCAGCTCCTATGGAGTGACCGAGAAAAGGAAAATACCACCACCCGCGCATTTGACCTTGGGCATTTCAACATTCGGTCGGAGATTATAATGTCACCCAAGCCTTTGCGCCTATTGGGGCTGCGCTCAGTCCAGAGTTTTCTGCAATATGGACCGGCGCGGGTATTTAGGGAATTTGCGCTCGGCTGTGATCCGCGTTTTGCATCCCTCGGCCCACATGCGCGGCTCAAAGGCTATTGGCAAAGCGAAAATTTTTTTAAAGCATTCGAAGATATGAGCCGAGAAGACCTAAATATCCTCACGCTGCCATGGGCGCAAAATCAATCACTTCTGGACCCGATCGCATCGCATAATGCGGTCTCGCTGCATGTGCGGCGCAGAGATTACGTCACCAACCCATTGGCAAATGCGCATCACGGGATCTGCGACTTGGGGTATTACAAGACGGCCATTGAATATATTGCGGGGAGAACGCAAGAAGCGCCGATCTTATATATTTTTTCAGATGATATCGCTTGGGCGAAACAAAATCTAAAGCCGCAATATGAAACCATTTTTGTCGACATCAACGATGAGGCCACAAATTATTAAGATCCGCGTCTCATGTCCAGCTGCCGACATCATATCATTGCCAACTCCTCTTTTTCTTGGTGGGGTGCCTGGTTGAATAGCCATGCAGAAAAGATCTTGGTTGCGCCAAAAACTGGTACGCTGATCCCGCCGCCCGAAATCCGGATATGCTCCCACACTCTTGGATCACCTTTGAATGACACCAGCGCGTAGTCACAGCGCACCACACTCAGGTTATTCCTTCATACCCATAGGTTGACGCCCAGAATTGGTCAGAAAAACAGGGGCCCGTGCCGGTATATTTCCAACCGGAATGATGACTTTTATAGAAAAAATGTGCCGGATATATGGTCAGATCATAGCGCGTGTCTTTGTGCACATCGTTAATCAATTGCGGCCCAACGGTTTTCCAAGCGCGTTTGTTGGTCACGCGCCATTTTTTAGACAGGCGTTTCACAAAGGCACCAAAAAGTTCATTGTCCGGCTCCGCGCCCATAGCCCCAGCCACGATCAGACCCGGACGAATATGTTCATGCTCCCAAGCGGCGAAAGCGGCCAGCTCAAGCAACCAATCTTCCAGCGGTCGCAGACACAGTGAATCCGCATCCAAATCAATGTCCCCTTCATTGAACAAAATTTCGTAGCGCATGATATCGGCCACTCCATTAAGTTCACGCGAATACATCGCGTCTATGTGTTTTTTGTTCACCCAAGAATACTCAGACAAAGCCGTGTTGCCCCAGATGACAATTTCATAATCTGGGTTCAACTTGGCCCAAGACTGGATGCAATTGTCCGGCCCTTAGCTTTCATCGCCAAACCATACAAAATGCAACTTTTTTGGTATTATAATATGTCCTTATAAATAAAATTTTATACGCGAAATAATTGTTCAGCCCTAACGCGCCAAACGTCGCCAAAAGGCACAGCGTGCAGGCCTAAGTCCCTTTGAGAGCTGCCACCTGTGCAATGAAATCTTCGCCGCGGGTTTCAAAACTGTCGTATTGGTCAAAGCTTGCCGCAGCCGGGGCCAAGAGGACCACCTCGCCGGGTTGGCTTTGTGCATAGGCGGCAGAGACGGCCGCCTGCATCGTCGTGCAAACCTCGCACTCCACATCAAGCTGCATCGCAAAAGCCTCCGCCTCGCGGCCAATTACATAGGCTTTCTGCACATGCCCCATGGCCGGTTGCAGAGCCGAGAGCCCTCCCTCTTTTTGCAACCCGCCACAGATCCAGCGGATCGTGTCAAATGCGCTCAGCGCTTTGAGCGCGGCGTCGACGTTGGTGGCCTTGCTGTCATTGACAAACCGCACGCCAGACAGCTCACCAATCACCTGGCTGCGATGTGGCAGGCCCGCAAAGCTGCGCAGCCCCTCTTCAATCACCCGCGGCGCGACATTCAAAGCGCGCAAAACCGCATAGGCAGCGCAAGCATTTTGGTGATTATGTGCCCCGGGAAGTCCAGGGATATCGCGCAGATCGATTGAGGCGATTTGCCGGCCCTTTCGGCTTTCCGCCAAAAATCCCTTGCGGGCTGTCACTTGCCAGGTGTTGCCTTTGGGTTTTTGTCCAGACAGGATGCGGATCACCCGATCATCATGGGTGTGATCGGAAAATTGCGTGGCCAAATACTGCCCCTCTGGCTCATCAACGCCGATGACCGCAACATCTGGACAGCCCTCCGAGAACAGGCGGCGTTTGGCGGCAAAATAGCCGCCGTAGCCGGCATGGCGGTCCAAGTGATCTGGAGAGAGGTTGGTAAAGACTGCGATATCAGGTGTTAGGCTACGGGCCAGTTCAAGCTGATAGGAGGACAGTTCCAGAACGATGACATCGCCATCCTCAGCCGGGTCAAGATCCAGCACCCCGCGGCCAATATTCCCCGCCAGCTGGCTGCGCCGCCCGGCCACCTCAAGCAAATGATGTATCAGGGCGCTGGTGGTGGATTTGCCATTTGAGCCGGTCACAGCAATCACCTTGGGCGCTAGGTCAAACCCGGTCCAAGATTGCGTCGCAAAGGAGCGAAAGAAGAGGCCAATGTCATTATCGAGAGGAATGCCAAGCTGCATCGCTCGGGCAATGGCCGGATGCGGCTTGGGATAGAGGTGCGCAATCCCCGGTGAGGTGATCAGCATATCCACCCCCTCAAGCCCGTCACGCAACGGATCACTGCACTGCAAGCCCGCCTCCTGCGCCCGCTTGCGCCCCGCCTCGCCGTCGTCCCAGCACAGCACATCTGCACCACCAGCCACCAAGGCCTGCGCGGCGACCAAGCCAGAGCGGCCCATTCCAAGTACAAAGACCCGGCGCCCATGCATTCCCTGAACTGCTATCATGCTCTGCTCTCCAATGGGCCCGCGGCCCCGATGTCCATCTACCGGACTTTCAAAGTCGCCAGGCCAATCATCGCCAAGACAATGGCAATGATCCAGAAACGGATCACGATCTGGCTTTCCGCATAGCCTTTTTTCTCAAAATGATGATGGATTGGTGCCATGAGAAACACCCGCCGACCGGTGCGTTTGAACCAAAACACCTGGATAATCACACTCAAGGCCTCGGCGACAAATACCCCACCGATGATCGCCCAAACAATCTCATGTTTGGTCAAAACGGCAATGGCGCCCAGCGCCCCGCCCAGTGAAAGGCTGCCTGTATCGCCCATGAATATGGCGGCAGGTGGCGCATTGTACCACAAAAAGCCCAAGCCTCCGCCAATCAAAGCCATGCAGAAAATCAACAACTCGCCGGTTCCCGGCACATAATGCACGTCCAGATATTGGGTAAAATCAACCCGGCCCACCGCATAGGCCAAAACCCCGAGCGCCGCGGCGGCAATCATCACCGGCATAACGGCCAAACCATCCAAACCATCGGTAAGATTGACCGCATTGGCCGTGCCGACGATTACGATCATGGCAAAGGGAAAGAACACTATGCCAAAAGGCACCAATGCGTCTTTCAGCACCGGCACGGCCACCTGTAAACGCAGGCCTTCGGGATGCAATTGCGCCGCCACCAGCGCGGCGATCAAAGCAATCGCAAACCCCAATCCCAGCCGCACCCGGCCCGGAACCCCGGCAGAGGTTTGCTTTGAGACTTTGGCATAGTCATCGGCAAAGCCAATCGCGCCAAAGCCAATGGTTACAAACAGCACCACCCAAATATGCATATTATCAAGCCGCGCCCACAGCAATGTTGAGACCACCAAGGCCCCCAAAATCAGCGCGCCCCCCATCGTCGGCGTGCCCGCTTTGGATTGATGCCCCTCAGGTCCATCGGACCGGATTGGCTGCCCGCGCCCCTGACGCCGGCGCAAAAGGTTTATTAGGGGCTTGCCAAATACAAATCCAAACAGCAGCGATGTCAAAAATGCACCGCCAGCCCGGAAGGTGATATAGCGAAAAAGATTGAAAAAATCGCCACCATCCGACAGTAATGTCAGCCAATAAACCATCTAAATTCCCCTTACACCTACGGTTGTGAGCGATGCCCTAATTTGCGGATCAGGTCAACAATCATTGAAACTTTGCTGCCCAGGGAGCCTTTGACCAAAATCCGGTCCCCTGGGGCAATCAACTCCCCTAAGCCCGAGGCCAGCTCTTGCGCCTCAGGCACCCAGCGACCGCGGATCGCGGCCGGTAATGCGTCATAACAAGCCCTCATGCGCGGCCCAACACAATGCACCACATCCACGGTTAACAAATGGTTATTGCTGGCCAGCTGCGCGTGACACTGCGCCTCCTCCTGTCCCAGCTCCAACATATCGCCCAAAATCGCAATGCGCCGTGGTCTCTGGCCCTTCTGCTCTTGCGGATCACAAGCCGCCAGAACTTCCAAAGCTGCCGCCATAGACGCAGGATTGGCATTATAGGCGTCATCAATCAGCTCGAAATAGGCGCTGGTATCCGCCAGATCTAAGCTGATCGTTTCGCGCCGCCCGCGCCCCGCCGGCGGCTGCCAGCGGAACAGATCGACCGCCGCGCGGGCCGGATCGCCCGACAAAGCCTCGACCGCCGCCAAAACACCCATCGCATTGACGGCAAAATGCCGCCCCAATGTGTTCAGCCGAAACACGGCGGGGACGCCGCGCAGACTGGCTTGGATCACCGTGACATCGCGATGCATCTCAAGAGCCGTCAGCCGAAAGGCTTCCGCCGTCTCGCCAAATCCCACAATTGTCGCCCCTTTGGCCAAGGCGGCTTGCACCAGTATATCAATCGTCGAGACATCAGCGGGCAAAATAGCAGCCCCACCGGGCGTTAACCCGGCCAGAATATCAGCCTTCTCCCGAGCAATCCCCTCCAGGCTCTCAAAGGCTTCCATATGCGCCGGAGCCACGGTTGTGATCAGTGCCACATGCGGCTGCACCATCTCGCTTAAAGGCGCAATCTCTCCGGGATGGTTCATACCAACCTCAAAAATGGCAAATTGCGTATCAGCCGGCATGCGCGCCAGGGTCAGCGGCACGCCCCAGTGATTGTTGTAACTGGCCACCGAGGCATGGGTTCGCCCCTGAAACTCAAGTACCCTGCGCAGCATCTCTTTCGTCGAGGTCTTGCCCACCGAGCCGGTCACCGCCAACACTTTCGCCGCGCACCGCGCCCGCGCGGCCCGGCCCAGGTCGGTTAGCGCCTGTAGGACATCGGGTACAATCAACAACGGTGCCGTCTCAGGCACCCCATCCGGGCGATGCTGCACCAAAGCGGCGGCCGCCCCTTTCTCAAGGGCCTGCGCCACGAAATCATGACCATCACGCGCCGCCCTCAATGCCACAAAAAGATCCCCCGGTTGCAATGTCCGCGTGTCAATCGACACGCCATGGGCAGCCCAAGGCGCCGCACAATAGCCGCCTGTCGCAGCTTGGGCCTCAAAAGCAGTCCATAGGGCCATTATGCAAAATCCTCCAAAGCGGACACAGAAATACTCGCCTGTTCTACATCATCAAAAGGTAATATATCATCTCCAATTATTTGACCCGTTTCATGACCCTTACCCGCAATCAGCAAACAATCGCCCGGTTGCAACCCATCAACCCCGCACAAAATCGCTTCGGCGCGATCGCCAACCTCTTCGGCCTCGCCCGCGCCAGCCAACACCATCGCCCGAATGGCGGCGGGGTCTTCACAGCGTGGATTGTCATCTGTGACGATCACCCTATCGGCATGCGCCACAGCCGCTTGCCCCATCAAGACCCGCTTGCCCGGATCACGATCTCCCCCTGCGCCGAGAACCACAACAAGCCGTCCCCTCACATGTGGCCGCAGGGCCTGCAGCGCCGCAGAGACGGCATCGGGCGTATGGGCATAATCCACATAAACAGATGCCCCATTGGCGCGGGTGGCGGCCAATTCCATGCGCCCACGCACCGGTCTCACGGACTTTATCACAGAAAAGACCGCTTCAGCCTCTGCGCCTGCCGCCAGTACCATGCCCACAGCCAAAAGCAGGTTTTCCCCTTGGAACCCGCCCACCAAAGGCACTTTGACCTGATAACGTACCCCCTGCCAGGCGCATAAAATTTCTTGACCGTTGGCTTCAAAGGTTTGGGCCAAAATCTGCAAATCCGCTGCGCCACGACCGACGGTCAGACAGTTTTGTCCACGCGCGCGGCAGGCGTCATAAAGGACCATCCCCTTGGCATCATCAATGTTGATGACAGCCCAGCCTTGCGGACCTAACACACGGTCAAACAGACCTGATTTTGCAGCAAAATAAGCCTCAAATGTGGCGTGATAATCCAGATGATCCTGCGTAAAATTGGTGAAACCTGCCACCGCCAAATCTACCCCATCCAAGCGCTTTTGCGCCAATCCATGGCTCGAGGCCTCCATAGCGCCATGCGTCACGCCAGCGGTGGCGGCCTGCGCTAAGACCCAGTGCAGGGTGATAGGCTCCGGGGTGGTATGAGTCAAAGGCGCGCTCCACGCCCCCTGCACACCAGTTGTGCCCAAGTTTATTGCTGACAGCCCCAATTCACTCCAAATCTGTCGGCAAAAACTGGCGACCGAAGTTTTACCATTGGTGCCTGTCACGGCCACCATCACCTCCGGCTGTGCCGCAAAAAACAAAGCTGACGCCGCCGCAAGCGCTTGGCGCGGATCATCGACAACGCAGATCTCCGCCGCGGGATCTGGACAGGTTTTCGAGATCCGCGCTGCCCCGTCCGGATCGGTTAAAATAGCGCGCGCGCCCTGGCGCAGGGCATATGGGGCAAATTCAGCCCCATGGCTGCGGCTCCCGGGCAGTGCTGCAAAAAGAAACCCTTGCCGCACGTCCCGGCTGTCAACCGCGAGGCCTTGAATTTCCAGTTGAGACGCCCGCGCCGTGGTCAGACCTAAATTTGCAAGGGTTTTGCTCTTGGTCGCCATCCATCGGCTCGCTTTCTAAAAATCAGTTGTTGGCCAATGTTAAACCATTTTGCAGCGGTGGTTCAATCTCTGGAGCGAGGCTCAGCAAAGGCGCAACGCGGCGAATAACTTCAGCCGCCACAGGCACGGCAGTCGCTCCCGCCGTCCGGCGTGGCTCAGGGCCGGTGCGGTCTTCTGGCTCATCCAGTGTCACGATCAAGACATAGCGCGGATCGGTGCTTGGAAAGAAGCTGGCAAAGGTCGCCAGAACCTTGTCCTTATAATAGCCGCCTTCTGGGCTAGGCTTATCCGCAGTTCCAGTTTTTCCAGCCACAGAATATCCCGGAACATCGCCCATCCGAGCGGTGCCCTCGGTCACCACACGCCGCATCATACTGCGTAAATGTCGCGACGTCTTCTGCGAAATAATACGCGCGCCGAGCGGCGCGGTCGGTTGTTTCAGCACCGTCGGCTTCACCAGAGTCCCACCATTGACAATGGCAGCATATCCCGCCGCCAGATGCACCGGCGAGGTTGAAATGCCATGCCCATAGGAGATGGTCATTGTTGAGATATCGGACCAATTACTCGGATATTGTGGCCTTCCCGTTGGGCCCTCAATCACTTCAACGGGTGTGGCTTGTAACAGGCCGAGACGGTCCAAAAAGTCTTTTTGCAATTCAGAACCAATCATTAAAGACAGACGGGCCGTACCAATATTGGAAGACTTAATCAAAACTTTTTCAACAGGTAACTGCGCGCCATAATCACGATAATCGTTGATCTTATGTTTGCCCCATCTCAGCGGACCTTTGGTGTCCACCATACTGCCCGGCTCCACCAAACCCAGATCCATGGCTTGGGCCACAGTGAACGCCTTGAACGCCGAACCCAGCTCATAAACCCCTTGGACCGCGCGGTTGAAAAGCGCGCTGTCGCTGGCATCGCCCTTTGTCAAAGGGCGTGGACGGTTGTTTGGATCAAAATCTGGCAGGCTGACCAGCGACACAATCTCACCATTATGGGCATCCATCAACACCGCAGATGCGCCTTTGGCATTCATCAAGCGCATGCCTCCGTAAAGCGCCTCCTCTAGGGCCGATTGCACCGTGACATCAATCGACAGCAGTAAGGGTTGACCGTCAAATCTTGGATCGCGCAAAAACGTGTCAAAGGCTTTCTCAACGCCAGCAATTCCGATGACCTCAGCAGAATGCACGCCCTGCGCGCCAAAAGTCGTACCTCCCAAAATGTGACCGGCCAGTTGCCCGTTGGGATAAAGGCGCATTTCGCGCGGGCCGAACAACAGACCGGGTTCACCAATGTCATGAACGGCCTGTTTTTCCTCTGGGCTAATGGCGGGTTTGAGCCACAAAAAATCTTGCGGCCCCGCCAGGCGCGCCGCCATTTTTTCGACATTGATGTCGGGAAATATTTCTGCCAATTGCCGGGCTGTGCCCTCTGGATCAATGATTTGACGCGGATGCGCATAGAGCGAATGGGTCTCTATATTCGTGGCCAGAACCCGATTGTTACGGTCTAGGATATCCGCGCGACTGGCGAGAATTTGTGCCGCTGTGGCGCGGGCCCTGGGCTCAATGGGCTCAGAGACCGCCAAGCTTGTCATACGCATTCCAATAACGGCAAAACTGATGACAAATATTCCACCCATCATTAACAAGCGCATCTGAGTTTTGCGCAAAATCCGTTCATGCTGTATCTCGATACGCTCGCGCCGATTGGCATTTTCAATCCAATCAGGATTTTCACCGGCGTTTCTGGCCGAAAATATGCGCGCCAATGGCCGAAGAGGTTTGCGGTTCATGGCGAGGCCTCTCGGTTCATCACCTCAATTGGCTCGGTGATCGGGCCCAAATCTGGTCCGGGGTAGGGAATTTGCTCCAACCGGGCAAAATGATCCGCCGTCAGCTGCAACAATTTCAACTCATCAAAATTGGCATTCACCAGCTGCAACAGCCGCTCAGGGCGATTGAGATAGGCCCATTCCGCTTTCAAAGCGCGGAGCCGCGATCGGGCCTCCGCAATGTCGCGGTTCAACTGGGCCACCTCATCCAATTTGCCCTTCGTTTCATAGTTTTCAGTATAGGCCCAAAAGGCGAGGCCCATGACGCCGACAACCAAACAGCTCAAAAACAGATTTTTCATGAGGCCCTCCGCTGCGGGAGTTGCGGCACGCCAAGGCTGCGCGGATCAACCAGCAGCGCCGGCGCCTCGGTTCGGCGCCCCATGCGCAATTTGGCCGATCGCGCCCGAGGATTGGCCGCAAGTTCATCTTTTGACGGTTTGATTGCCTTGCGGCTTTGCATGGTAAATTGCGCCGGAACCTCCTCAACCGATGGCGCATATCGGCTTCCGGCCTGTGTACCCGCGCGGGCTTGGAAAAACCGCTTCACAATGCGATCTTCGACCGAATGAAAGGTCACGACAGCCAAAACGCCGCCGGGACGCAAGATGCGCTCGGCAGCGGCAAGCCCTTGGACCAATTGATCATATTCACCATTTACCGCGATACGCAGAGCTTGGAAACTGCGGGTCGCAGGGTGCGATTGGCCGGGCTTGGCCCGAGGCAAACACCGCTCAACAACTCCGGCCAACTCCAAGGTCCGTTCGAAGGGAGTTTCGTCGCGGCGCGCAACGATCACTTTAGCTATGCGGCGGCTGGCACGCTCTTCGCCATAATTGTACAAAATATCGGCAATCTGCTCAGCACTGGCGCTGTTGACAATATCCGCCGCCGTCGGGCCGCTATCACCCATGCGCATGTCAAGTGGCCCGTCTTTTTGAAACGAAAACCCGCGCTCAGCTTGGTCAATCTGCATAGAAGACACACCGATATCCAGCACCACGCCATCCACCACATCGGCGGTTTGATCCAAATTAGAAAACGTTTCGTGTACCAGCTGCAAGCGATCACCAAATTGCGGCGCCCAATCAGCGGCCATATCAAAAACACTGGGATCGCGGTCTATCCCGATCACCCGACCCGCGCCGGCATCGAGCAAATATTTGCTATAGCCACCGGCCCCAAAGGTGCCATCGATCCAGGTGCCCTCAATAGGTGCAGCCGCTTCAATCAATGGTACAATGAGAACAGGGACATGCGGCGCAGATGGTGAGGAGGCGGGCCGCATATCTAGTCCGGCCCCACTTTGTCCAAATAAGCCATTGGGTCAAAATCCTCAGGCAACTCATCCAACCAAGCCTCAGTTTTGGCTAATTCTTCTGTTTCATAAGTCTCAGGCTTCCAGATTTGGAACGTGTCACCGGCCGCGATAAAGAAGGCCTCAGCATCCAGGTCAATCTTCCGACGCAGTTTGGCCGGGAGCACCAACCTGCCCGTATCATCTACGATGGTGGGGAAAGATTGCCCATGAAACAGCCGTTGCAACATCCGACGCTCCATAGATCCACGCGGCAAGACATCAATCTTGGCATCCACCTCTTCGATGGCAGAAATTGTGTAACATTCCAGATAATTGCGGCGGTGATCTCCGTAGACGATCACCAATTCCGGATTTAAACCTTCGGTATAATTGGGATCACCCTGCTCCAGCACGCGGCGAAAAAGAGCGGGAATAGACACCCGGCCCTTGTTGTCCACCTTATGGTGGCTTTCACCTCTAAACCTGCGTGCCACTTGGGCCTGCCTCGCTATTAATTGGGGCACTGCCCCGAAACTAAAAACGGCGGATTGAACTGCTGCTGTTGTTCAATCCGCCGACGTTTCCCTTACGGGATGTCCAGCTGCGCGTGCCACCTGGGGGGATGTCTGCTCGCTAACGCGCCGGATCTCTTCGTTTGGAAATGGGTGCCTGTATGCATCCTACGCTCGCCTTTGCCCTTCTTTTAGTGGGGCGTTGATCTTTGACTGCTTCCATACATAGATATTTGCATGGGAATTCATGGTAATCAATAGGAAATTTTTGCAATCACCCCCAAGACTGCTTTAATTTTATCGAAAAATCATAAGTTTTGGAAGGTGAACTACCACATAAAGCTGTAAAGCAATCAACAGACCACCAAATGTAGTGAGATAATTCATGAGCCATGATTTCCCAATTTTTTGCACAAATGAGAGTATTTGGAAGAAATATAACATATTTGGTGCCAAAATATGCAAAATTACGGCGTACACTCGCGGAATCGCTGGTCGGCAACCTACGAACTATGGCTTCGCATAACAACTCCCATGGTTTCCCAGATCGCTTGCTTTCCATCGCATGCTTTCCTAGAGATGAGCGGAAGGCCTACAGATCCCGAGGCCGCTGTGCTCATCCAGCCCCGCCGGCGGTTTATGCAATATCCGAAGCAATCAGCCCGCGCGCCAGCTCCGCATATGCCTGGGCCATCGGCCCATCGCCCACCGCGGCTGGTTTGCCACTGTCACCTGCAAGACGCACGTCCAAATCCAATGGCAAAGAGCCCAAGAGCGGCACTCCCAACTTCTGCGCCTCCAAGGCCACGCCCCCATGCCCGAATATATGTGCTTCATGGCCACATTTGGGGCAGATATATTGGCTCATATTCTCAATCATGCCCAAAATGGGCGTATGCAACGTGGCGAACATATCCAAAGCCTTGCGTGCATCCAACAGCGCGACATCCTGCGGGGTAGAGACCACAATGGCGCCAGTTAGCTCAGTCTTCTGGCATAGTGTCAGCTGAACATCACCTGTGCCGGGCGGCAAGTCGATAATCAAGACATCCAACTTCCCCCATTGCACCTGATTGAGCATCTGCTGCAATGCGCCCATCAGCATCGGACCGCGCCAGACAACCGCCTTATTCGGATCGACCATCAGACCAATCGACATCATCGTGACGCCATGGGCCTGGAGCGGAATAATAACCTTACCATCGGGACTGGCCGGGCGTTTGCTCACTCCCATCATACGCGGCTGGCTCGGGCCATATATATCCGCGTCAAGCAGCCCTACCCTTCGGCCTTGTTTGGCCAAGGCCACTGCCAAATTGGAGGATACCGTAGATTTACCAACCCCACCCTTGCCTGAGGCAATCGCCACGACTCGATCCACACCCGGCACTTTGAGCGGCCCGTCTTGCGGTTTGGGATGGCCACCCAATTTCAAATTCGGTGGCGCAGGCTTTTGCTCATGTGCTGTGACCACTGCGGTGACACTGGACACTCCGTCGAGCTGCATCACAATTTGCTCTGCAGCGGCGCGAATGTCAGCCAGCTTGCCGGCGATCTCTGGCGTTGGCGCTTCAATGACGAAACGCACCGCCTCCCCCTCCACGACAACCGCGCGAATGAAATCGCGGCTCACCAGATCCCCCCCATCGGGCAATTGCAGACGGGCCAAAGCGGCCAAAATATCAGAACGGTCGATTGGCATCCTAGCTCTCCTCAATTCTCTGCGCAGCTATGCCCGTGCAAATCACCTGATGCAAGCCCAGGCGCGCTACGCCGAGAGAGCCATGCAAATGCTGCATAGCGGCAATTCCCAAACATGCGTTGCGAAACATGGCCACGCGCTCCACATAGAGCGCATCAACACTCCGGTTGATATAGAGGATAGAACGATGACAATGGTAACAGATTTCAATGTAACCGCCCCTTCTTTCAGCGCTGCGATCGTAGCGCGCTGGACCGCTTTGCGTGAGCAAATGGCCAAACGTGCCCTGTACCGCAAAACAATTTCCGAATTGCAATCCTTGACCGGCCGCGAGCTGTCGGATCTTGGCATTCATCGCTCCGCGATCAAAGGCATCGCTCTGGAAGCCGCATTCGGCAAATAAGTCAGACATAAGTTTTGCAGATCCAGCGCCTAAGCCTTGGATCTGTGAACGAGGCTTTCTCCTCCCTGAAGCCTGCATAAAACGGCGCCATCTTTCTCCCGGATGGCGCCGTTTTTTGTCCGATATTCGATCCTACGGGTTGTTGAGTTTTGCCGGCTGCGGTAATACCTCCAGCCTATGACTTATTCTTTGCTGACCGGTCTCGTGCTCTTTTGCTTTGTTTCCTCGATCACGCCCGGGCCCAACAACTTGATGCTTATGGCCACTGGAGCCAATTTCGGTGCGCGGCGCGCGCTGCCCCATGCATCTGGGATTGTTTTGGGATTTACCTTCATGATTATCGCCATCGGATTGGGTGTGGCGCAGCTCTTTGAAGCCTATCCTGTGGCGCATCAGCTGCTTGGCGGTATTTCGGTCATCTATCTGATTTATTTAACCTATAAAACAGCAACAGCCAGCACAAACCTAGACAGCCCAGAACCTACAGGCAAGCCCATTACGTTCTGGCAAGCCGCGGCCTTTCAATGGGTAAACCCAAAGGCCTGGACCATGGCCCTGGCTGCGGTGACGGTTTATGCGCCCCAGCCCGTGACCAGTACAGACGTCATCACTGTTGCCCTTATTTTCGGCACCATTAACCTGCCCTGCATCAGCGTCTGGCTAGTACTCGGGCTGAAAATGCGACGGTTTTTGACAACGCCAGCGCGGCTGCGCGGCTTTAACTGGACGATGGCGGGACTTTTGCTTCTGTCTCTCGCGCCGATTGCAACGTTAAACTGAGCGGCAAGTGGTCAGGCCGCTAAAGCCCCAATCCATCGCAAAGACGATAATAGGCAACCCTGGCCTCTACACCCAGGGGATAGAATGGATGAAAAGGAATTTTCCGCAGGCGCGTCACCGGAAAATCCAGATCCGCATGAGGCCTGCCCACAGCCCAAGCGGCCAAAACCTTCCCCATGGCGGTGGCCATGGCCACCCCACGCCCGTTATACCCAAGCCCCGCAGCCATGCCATTTCCGAAATCATGCAAATGCGGGTATTGATCAGCGGTGGCGGCGATGTAACCGCCCCACTCAAACTCCCAACGCGCTCCCGTCAATTGAGGAAAGAGCTTGATCGACCATGCGCGAGCTTGGGCGAGACGGGCCCGTGTGGCCTGAACAGAATAGCCACCGCGCGCGCCCATCACAAAACGCCCTGCCGCATCCATCCGAAAATAGGACAGGAGCCGGCGGGTATCAGAAGGTGCATGACGTCCCGGCAGGATATGGGCGCGCAGCTCTTTTGAGAGCGGCTCTGTCGCCACTTGTACCGAGCGGATCGGCACCACGGATTGTTGCAAGCCCCGATGTAAAGGACCACTGTAGCCGTTGGTGCACAGCAGCACCCGCCCAGCGCGCAGCTGCCCGCGTTTCGTAACCAGCAGATGCTCTTGACCGCGGCGCTGCAATTTTTCAACCCGAGAGTCCCCAAAGATCCGCACCCCAGCAGCTCGGGCGGCCTCACATAGGCCCAAAGCATAGTTGAGTGGATGCAGATTGCCACCACGTGGGTCGATCAGGCCACCTATATAGGCGTTCGTACCAATGACCTGCGCCACTTCTGTTTGCGATAAAAGCGTCAATTCCGCCCCATGTTGCGCCCATTGTTCGGCTTTTTGCACCAAAGACGTCATGCCGCCACGATTATGAGCCGCGCGCAACCAACCCACCGGGCGCGCATCGCATTGAATTTTGTGCTGGGCGATCAAATCAAATACCAGCTGCGCGGCCTTACCTGAAAGCCGGATCATCCGCCGGCCCATCTCCGGTCCGAAGCGCGCAATTGCGTCATTGGGCGCCGCGATCAATCCCGGATTGACCTGCCCTCCATTGCGCCCTGAAGCGCCCCATCCCGGAGTTTGCGCCTCCAAAACCACAACAGAGCGGCCCATTTGTGCCAGGTGCAGCGCCGCCGAAAGGCCAGTAAACCCCGCGCCCACAATCGCCACATCCGCTGATACATCCGCCTGCAGCTCTGGACAGGGCTCAGAGGGCGTCGCAGTGGCCGACCAAAGTGAGTTGGCAATTACAGGCTCTTCATGTAGAATCATTGCCGCGCGCCTTCAGGACAAGAGCATGCAGATTTTGTGGCGCATGTCCGCAATGTACTCAAGATAAATCCACCAACCGGAGTCCTAAAACGGCAGGTCGCCAACCGCATCGGCACTTTGGATATATTGCGCGACGACCTTCTTTGAGCCCGCTTTGTCAAATTCGATGTCCAACTTGTCGCCCTCAATGGTTAAAACTTCGCCATAGCCAAATTTTTGGTGAAACACGCGATCTCCAACGCAAAAGGCCGAGACCGCGGTCATGTCGATGGTCATATGGGTTGCTTGCTGTGGTTGGCGCATACCGCGTTGGCTGCTGCGCTCTTGTAAGCGCCGCCAGCCCGGTGAATTATACACATCGGCTTTGCTGGCCCGTTCAAAAATACCGCTGCCCGCCGCCTCCTGCACCGCAGGGTTGGCGCTAGACGCCATACCGGCGGCCCCAAAGCTGCCACCGTAAAGCCCGGGCGGGGTGAGTACATCCACATGCACGCTCGGCAGCTCGTCGATAAACCGGCTTGGCAACGCCGATTGCCATTGCCCATAGACCCGGCGATTTGCAGCAAAAGAAATCGTACAAATTTCTTCGGCGCGTGTAATACCCACATAGGCCAGGCGCCGCTCTTCCTCCAATCCCTTAAGGCCACTTTCGTCCATGGAACGCTGCGAGGGAAAGAGACCGTCTTCCCAACCAGGCAAAAACACCATCGGGAATTCCAGCCCCTTGGCCGCATGTAGCGTCATGATCGAGACCTTTGCCCCATCTGCTTGCTGTTCATTGTCCATGATCAGGCTGACATGTTCCAAAAACCCTTGCAGGTTCTCAAACCCTTCCAACGCCTTGACCAGCTCTTTGAGGTTTTCCAAGCGCCCCGGAGCCTCTGGCGTTTTATCATTTTGCCAATGGGTGGTGTAGCCACTTTCATCGAGGATTATTTCGGCCAACTCCACATGGGTGTCAGTCTGCTGGCGGATCTGTGCGTGCCAACGGTCAATGCCATCTATCAGGCGCGCCAGTTCCACGGCGCCCTTGCCACCCAGATCTTTCGCCGCCAGCAAAATTCGCGCGCCGTCCACTAAGGACACGCCATTGCTACGGGCAGCAGTTTGGATTTTCTGCTGCGCTTTGTTCCCAAGCCCGCGCTTCGGCGTGTTGACAATTCGCTCAAAGGCCAGATCGTCATCGGTGCTGACCGCCAGACGAAAATAGGCCATGGCATCTCGAATTTCCATCCGTTCATAAAACCGGGGGCCACCAATTACACGATAGGGCAGACCGATGGTCAAAAAGCGATCTTCAAACGCGCGCATTTGATGGGAGGCACGCACCAAAATTGCCATGCTGTCGAGATCAAAAGCCGCTTGCCCGCGCGTGCCGCGCTGCGCCGCTTCGATCTCCTCACCGATCCAACGGGCCTCTTCTTCGCCATCCCAATGGCCAATCAGGCGCAGCTTTTCGCCGTCGTCCTTTGCGGTCCAAAGCGTCTTGCCCAAACGGCCTTTATTGCCGTCGATCACCGCGCTGGCCGCAGCAAGAATATGCGGGGTAGAGCGGTAGTTTTGCTCCAAGCGCACCACATGTGAGCCGGGAAAGTCTGTCTCAAACCGCAAAATATTTCCCACCTCTGCACCGCGCCAGCCGTAAATCGACTGATCATCATCGCCAACACAGCAAAT
The DNA here is from genome assembly GCA_943788425.1 of uncultured Planktomarina sp. Classification (GTDB taxonomy): domain Bacteria; phylum Pseudomonadota; class Alphaproteobacteria; order Rhodobacterales; family Rhodobacteraceae; genus Planktomarina. The sequence goes on along the minus strand of CALSQF010000004.1, from coordinate 346,079 downwards.
ATTCTGATGCTCCTGCGCCAAAAGCCGTAGCCACAAATATTGCGCCACATTGGTATCTTGATATTCATCCACCAAAATATAGCGAAAAAACCTCTGGTATTGGGCCAAAACTTCGCTGTGGTCTTGAAAAATTGTCACCACATGCAAAAGCAAGTCACCAAAATCTGCGGCATTCAAATCGCGCAAGCGAATTTGATATTGCGCGAAAAGCTCAACGCCCTTGTTGTCATAAACGCCAGCCTCCGACGCCGGAACTTGCCCTGGTGTCCAGGCTCTGTTTTTCCAGCCATCAATGATGCTTGCCAATTGCCGTGCAGGCCAGCGTTTGTCGTCAATCTTGGCCGCTGAAATCAATTGCTTCATCAACCGCAGCTGATCGTCGCTGTCCAGAATGGTAAAATTGCTTTTCAGACCCACCAATTCTGCATGTCGGCGCAGGATTTTAACACAGATCGAGTGAAACGTGCCCATCCAAGGCATGCCCTCAACCTGACCAATCAAATGGCCCACCCGATCTTTCATCTCGCGCGCGGCCTTATTGGTAAAAGTGACCGAGAGAATTTCATTAGGACGCGCCGTGCCCGTATTCAGCAAATGCGCGATGCGGGCGGTGAGCGCTTTGGTCTTACCGGTCCCTGCCCCCGCCAGCATCAAAACAGGTCCACTCAACTGTTCCACCGCCGCGCGTTGCGCCGGGTTCAGCCCGTCCATATAGGGCGTCGGGCGGGCAGCCATGGCCATTTGACTCAAGCTGGGGGATGCGGCGGCCTCAAAGGCCTCTGATTCATCAAAACTGCTCATATGGTCAATCTAGCGTTATTTGCCCCAAAGTGAAACAATTGTTCGCGTTGTGTTCTTATGTTTTCATAAAAATGCAAATCGAAGCGAAAATAAGGCTTAAACTCGCAATTTAAATGATGTAAGCGCTTGCATATGGATCTCAACTCAAATTACCCCGCCATTTCAGACTTACGCTCAAAAGCGCGCAAGAGAATTCCGCATTTTGCTTGGGAATATCTCGACAGCGCCACGGGTGATGAAAGCACATTGCATCGCAACCGCTCATCATTAGACGCGATCCATTTTGTCCCGCGCGGGCTTCGCGGCGAAATCAAACCACAATTGGCGACGGAATTTCTTGGCAGATCATATTCCGCTCCGTTCGGCATTGCGCCGGTTGGCATGTCAGGCTTGATGTGGCCGGGCGCGGAAAAAACGCTGGCCGGGTTTGCGGCGGGCGCAAAAATTCCCTACGGCATGTCAACGGTTGCGACCACCACACCCGAAGATGTGGCCCCTTATCTGGGTGAAATGGGATGGTTTCAGATGTACCCGCCCCGCGATGAAGCTATCCGCAATGATATGATCCAGCGGGTGAAAAACGCGGGCTTTACCACTTTGGTGGTGACCATCGACGTGCCAGCGCAATCGCGGCGCGAACGGCAGATTCGCGGCGGGCTGGTACAGCCACCGCGCCTCACACCCCGAATTCTGGCGCAGGTGGCCGGCTGTCCAGAATGGGCCCTGCGCACCGCGCTCAACGGCAAGCCACGCATGAAAATGATTGAAACCTACGGCAAGGCGGTCATGGAGAGCGTGGCCTCCCTGCCCTCCAACAACCACGTCGGTTATCTGCTGCGCACCGCACCAGATCACAGCTACGTGAAACTGTTGCGAGACGCATGGGATGGACCTTTAATTGTTAAGGGCGTGATGTGCCCTGATGATGCCACGCCCTTGGAGGGGCTCGGCGTGGATGCGGTTTGGGTCTCCAACCACGCAGGTCGGCAATTTGCCGGCAGCCCTGCGGCTATTGATATGCTGCCGGCCGTCAAAGCAGCAACAAAGCTACCACTTATTTTCGACAGCGGTATTGAGGGGGGCTTGGACATGCTGCGGGCGCTCGCATTGGGCGCGGATTTTGTCATGATGGGGCGGGCTTGGCACTATGCACTTGGGGCTGTTGGCACAAAAGGTCCGGCACATTTATATGATATGTTGGTGGATGATTTGAAGTCAAATATGATCCAAATTGCCGCGACCCATCTGAGTGACTTGCCCGATTTGATGCATAAATATTGATTTATTAGCATATTTGATTGGATAGGAATTCGAGTTTTCCTGATATTAAAATCTGATTTACGCGCGAGTAGTGGCGATACGGGCTCAAAAACAATTTGTAACTCTGGAAATTCTAGCTTTAAATGCTGCAGGTGCATTGCAACGAGGAACACTCATGGCCGACTTCAAAAAAATCCTGATTGCCAATCGTGGTGAAATTGCAATTCGCATCATGCGTGCGGCAAATGAATTGGGCAAGCGCACGGTGGCTGTCTATGCCGAAGAGGACAAGCTCGGCCTACATCGTTTCAAAGCGGATGAAGCCTATAAGATCGGCGAAGGCCTGGGGCCGGTTGCAGCCTATTTGAGCATTGAAGAAATTTTGCGCGTGGCCAAGGCCTGCGGCGCGGATGCTATCCATCCCGGCTATGGTCTTTTGTCAGAGAACCCCGATTTTGTAGATGCCTGCACGGCAGCGAACATCGCCTTTATCGGTCCGAAGGCCGAGACCATGCGCAAGTTGGGCGACAAGGCGAGCGCGCGCCGCGTGGCGATTGAAGCACAGGTACCGGTTGTTCCAGCCACCGATGTTCTTGGCAATGAAATGGATACAATCCGAGCAAAGGCAGCGAACATTGGTTATCCTTTGATGCTGAAAGCCAGCTGGGGCGGCGGTGGGCGCGGCATGCGTCCGATACATAATGCCGAGGAATTGGAAGAGAAAGTTTTGGAAGGCCGACGTGAAGCAGAGGCGGCCTTTGGCAATGGTGAAGGCTACCTGGAGCGGATGATCGAGCGCGCACGCCATGTCGAAGTGCAAATCTTGGGCGATAAATTTGGCGATATTTATCACCTCTATGAGCGCGATTGCTCCGTTCAGCGCCGCAACCAAAAAGTTGTCGAGCGCGCGCCGGCCCCCTATTTGACTGAGGCCCAACGGGCTGAAATTTGCGCTCTTGGAAAGAAGATCTGCGCCCATGTAAATTATGAATGTGCCGGCACAGTTGAGTTCTTAATGGATATGGACAGTCAAGAGTTCTATTTCATTGAGGTGAACCCGCGGGTGCAGGTGGAACATACGGTGACAGAAGAGGTCACCGGCATCGATATCGTGCGGGCGCAGATCCTTATTGCTGAGGGAAAACCTCTGGCCGAAGCCACAGGCACGGCCTGCCAAGACGATGTGCGGCTGGACGGCCACGCGATTCAATGCCGCGTGACCACAGAAGATCCGTCAAATAATTTCATCCCAGATTACGGTCGCATCACCGCCTATCGTGGCGCGACGGGCATGGGTATTCGGCTGGATGGCGGCACGGCCTATTCTGGCGCTGTCATCACCCGCTATTATGACAGCCTGCTAGAAAAGGTCACCGCTTGGGCACCAACACCTGAGGCTGCAATTGCACGGATGGACCGAGCGTTGCGCGAATTTCGGATTCGCGGTGTAAGCACCAATATCGCCTTCGTGGAAAATCTGCTTAAGCATCCCACCTTCTTGAATTACGAATATACCACCAGCTTTATCGACACGACAGCTGACCTGTTCAAATTCAGCAAGCGGCGCGATCGAGCCACGAAGATCTTGACCTATATTGCAGATATTACGGTCAACGGACATCCTGAAACCCAAGATCAGGCCCGCCCTGCCAGCGATATTAAGCCGCCTAAAACGCCAATTGCCCTCGGTGACCGCGCTGAGGGGACTAAGGATATTCTGACTGCGCGGGGTCCGAAGGGTCTGGCCGATTGGATGAAGGCGCAAGACAGCCTCTTGTTGACCGACACCACCATGCGCGACGGGCATCAATCGCTTTTAGCAACGCGCATGCGCAGCCATGACATGGTAAAAATTGCTCCCGCCTACGCGGCGGGGCTACCTGGGCTATTTTCGGTTGAATGCTGGGGCGGAGCGACCTTTGATGTGGCCTATCGCTTTTTGCAAGAATGCCCTTGGCAGCGATTGCGCGATTTGCGCGCGGGCATGCCCAATATCATGACCCAAATGCTTTTGCGCGCCAGCAACGGGGTGGGCTATACCAACTATCCTGACAATGTGGTGCAATTCTTTGTACGACAAGCAGCACAGACGGGTGTGGACGTCTTCCGCGTGTTTGACAGCCTCAATTGGGTGGAAAATATGCGCATCGCTATGGACGCTGTGATCGAAGCGGATCGGGTCTGCGAAGGCACGATCTGTTACACCGGTGATATTCTGAATCCCGATCGCGCAAAATATGATCTGAAATACTATGTTTCGATGGCCAAGGAGTTGGAAGCTGCCGGTGCGCATGTGCTGGGACTCAAAGATATGGCGGGACTGCTGAAGCCCACGGCGGCCAAGGCTTTGATTGGCGCTCTGAAGCAAGAAGTTGGCCTTCCCATTCATTTCCATACCCATGACACCTCGGGCATTTCTGGGGCCACCGTTCTGGCGGCGGCCGAAGCCGGTGTGGATGCAGTGGATGCGGCGATGGATGCCTTTGCCGGCGGCACATCGCAGCCAGCTTTGGGCTCCATCGTAGAGGCTCTGGCCCATACTGGACGGGACACGGGCTTAAATATTGCTGAGATCCGCAAGATCAGCGGCTATTGGGAGCAAGTCCGCGCACAATACAGCGCTTTTGAAAGCGGGTTGCAAGCGCCGGCCTCTGAGGTCTACCTGCATGAAATGCCCGGCGGCCAATTTACCAATCTCAAAGCCCAAGCCCGCTCTTTGGGCCTGGAAGATCGCTGGGAGGATGTGGCGCAGACCTATGCGGATGTGAACCAAATGTTCGGCGATATTGTAAAAGTGACACCCAGTTCAAAAGTGGTCGGCGACATGGCGCTGATGATGGTGTCACAAGGATTAACCCGCGCTGAGGTCGAAGACCCGGAACACGATGTGGCCTTTCCTGACAGCGTGGTCGATATGATGCGCGGCAATCTTGGACAGCCCCCCGGCGGATTTCCTGCAAGCATCTCTGCCAAAATCCTCAAGGGGCAGCACCCCATGACAGAGCGGCCAGGCAAATCCATGCCGGCGGCAGATCTGGAGGTCCAGCGTTCGGAGGTTAGCGTGCTTTTGGAGGGCAAAAAGGTCGATGATGAGGATTTGAACGGCTATTTAATGTATCCAAAAGTGTTTCTCGATTATATGGGCCGCCACCGCACCTATGGCCCTGTGCGAGCGCTGCCCACCCAAACCTTCTTTTATGGTATGCAGCCAGGTGAGGAGATCACCGCTGAAATTGACCCGGGTAAAACCCTCGAGATCTTGTTGCAAGCCGTTGGTGAGACCAATGACGCGGGCGATGCGCGCGTGTTCTTTGAGCTAAACGGGCAGCCCCGGGTGATACGAGTGCCCAATCGCAAGGTTAAATCCACAAGCGCCGCCCGGCCGAAAGCCGAAAATGGCAATGCCAATCACATCGGGGCGCCCATGCCCGGTGTTGTTGCGTCTGTGGCCGCCTTTACCGGAGCGCAGGTACGCGCCGGGGATTTGCTGCTGACCATTGAGGCCATGAAAATGGAGACCGGCCTACATGCAGAGCGCGACGCGGTGATCAAAGCCGTTCATGTCACCCCCGGCGCTCAGATTGATGCCAAGGATTTGCTGATAGAATTCGAATAGTTAAATCGCCCCGTAAGGAGAGCCTCATGGCTGCAAAAATCCTATTGATGTCAGATATTCACATCACGGAGCCGCGCAATCAGATCTTTGGTCTAGATCCAGCAGCCCGGTTTCGGCTCTGCCTGGACCATGCCGCCGAGCATCATGCCGATAATGCACATCTATTCATCATGGGCGATTTAACGCACTACGGGCGTGTCACCCAATATGAAATTTTCAAACAATTCCTTGCCGATCAACCCTTCCCTGGAACGCTCATGCTGGGCAATCATGACCAGCGCGGGGCATTTGCCGAAATCTTCCCAGAGTTTGCGGCAGGGTTTAGCCACGGGCGTCACAGCTTTGGCGAAACCGACGTGCTGTTTCTCGACACGCTTGATGAGCAAGCCTGTGACCGGCACAGCGGGTGCCTTTGCCGCGCGCGTCTGGACTGGCTGCAAACTCAGCTTAAGGCAAGTGAGACCTTTGGTCATCGTATCCCATCACCACATGCTGCGCTCCGGCATTGATGGGATGGATGCCATCCATCTTAGAAACGGCACCGAAGTGGCCGATATGATCGCCGCCTCCGGGCGCTGCAAGATGGTCATCAACGGTCACATCCATAGGATCATCGTCTCATCCTACCGCGGCGTCACCCATGCGATGATCAAAAGTCCCTGCCATCAAATGCCTATGGTTCTGGGTGCCGGTGCCTCAAGCCTCTCAGTCGCAGAACCGGGCGGCTATGGGTTTTTACTTTTGGATCCGCTCTCGCCACTGCTGCATCATGTCGATGTTGACCTGCCCGAATGTCCAGTCGCATTCAATGGCGAGTCCTAGATACAGATCCCGCAAAGCGGCCTGAGCAAAATAATCTGACAATTATGGCATTTTACCCCTTGCAGGAAACATCCACTGGGGCTATCTCAGCCAAACCAAAAGGGTGCGGGCGTAGCTCAGGGGTAGAGCATAACCTTGCCAAGGTTAGGGTCGAGAGTTCGAATCTCTTCGCCCGCTCCAATTGGTCAAAGACACCCGGGCTAAACGCGGGTTTTTTATGACTTATCGCAGGCGTCTCCCTCCCGGTATGATTTGCGGCACAATTGCCCCAAAACAGATAAAATCTACATTCTAGCATGCGCGCCACACATAGCGGCAATGCCGCCTTAAGCATTGTTGCGCCGCAGCATTTTTCGCTACGAACCGGGCAGCTAGAATTTCCTCCCAAAATTGAAACATAGACTGGCAGTACCCTTTGGTGCCGCCTTTTTTGCAAAAAATTCCGAGCCACCGCCAACCGGTGCAGCACTTGTCACGCTTGCCCCTTCTCAACGGCTCACAAGCCGATTATAAGGCCCTGGAACATAAAGGGTAGACAATGCGTACAGTCCATATTTCCCGCGATACCGCAGAGACCAAAATCTCAGTTGAGCTCAATCTCGATGGCAGCGGCCTATACGACAATCAGACCGGCGTTGGCTTTTTCGATCACATGCTAGATCAGCTGGCCCGCCATGCTCTGATTGACATGACCATCCGCTGCACGGGAGATTTGCACATTGATGACCATCATACGGTTGAAGATGTGGGCATCGCCTTGGGGCAGGCCTTGACCCAAGCTCTCGGCGACAAACGCGGCATTCGGCGCTACGGCGATTGCCTGCTGGCTATGGATGACGCTTTGGTGCGCTGCGCACTCGATCTCTCGGGTCGCCCCTATTTGGTGTGGAACCTCGATCTGCCAACCCAAAAAATTGGCACTTTCGATACCGAACTCCTGCGCGAATTTTTTCAAGCCCTCTCAACCCACGGCGGCATTACCCTGCACGTCGACAAATTGCATGGCATAAATAGCCACCATATAGCGGAGGCGGCGTTTAAATCAGTCGCCCGGGCACTTCGCGATGCGCTAGAAACCGATCCACGCAAATCTGATGCGATTCCCTCGACCAAAGGCAGCCTCTAATCTCATGCTGACAGCCTTAATAGATTACGAGAGTGGAAATTTGCATTCAGCGCAAAAGGCCTTTGAGCGCATGGCGACAGAAGTGTCCAATGAAGAGGTTATTGTCACCTCGGATCCTGACATGCTGCGCCGTGCGGATCGTCTGGTGCTGCCGGGTGACGGCGCCTTTCCAGCCTGCAAAGCGGCCTTAGTCGAGAAAACTGGCCTATATGATGCCCTTCTAGAGGCGGTCAAAATAGACGCCAAACCCTTTTTGGGTATTTGCGTCGGCATGCAGATGATGGCGAGCTTTGGCCATGAATATCAAACCACCAAGGGCTTAGATTGGATCGCCGGAGATATCGAGCCAATTGAACCGACCGATCCAAGCCTGAAAGTGCCACATATGGGCTGGAACGATCTGGTGATTACAGGAACGCACCCGGTACTGGCGGGGCTAAACAATGGCGATCACGCCTATTTTGTGCATTCCTATCACTTTATTCTCAAAGACCAGGCGCACAGATTGGCACATGTGGATTATGGCGTTGAAATCTCGGCGATTATCAGCTCCGGCACGCGCATCGGCATGCAGTTTCATCCAGAAAAAAGCCAAAGTACCGGGCTTCGCCTAATCTCAAATTTTCTCAATTGGCGCCCCTAGCGGCCCTACTTTACGCAAGGCGAGACCCTATGATTCTTTATCCCGCAATTGACCTCAAAGACGGCCAAGCCGTGCGCCTGTACAAGGGCGAAATGGATCAAGCGACTGTGTTTAACGAAAGCCCTACCGATCAAGCTCTAGCTTTTGAACAGGCCGGCTGTACCTGGATTCATCTGGTAGATCTCAATGGAGCCTTTGCCGGCACGCCTGTGAACGATGCCAGCGTGCGCGATATACTCTCAACGGTTTCCGTACCCTGCCAACTTGGCGGCGGAATACGTGATATGGAAACGATTGCAGCCTGGATTGATCTTGGGTTATCACGCGTCATACTCGGCACAGTGGCCGTCGAAAACTCGGCCTTAGTGCGTGAAGCCACAAGGGCTTTTCCCGGGAAAATTGCCGTGGGGCTTGATGCCCGCGAAGGCCGCGTAGCGACCCGCGGCTGGGCCATAGAAACCGATATTTTAGTGACAGATTTGGCCAAACAGTTTGAACAAGACGGAATTGCAGCGATAATCTATACAGATATCAACCGCGATGGTGCCATGGGCGGGCCAAATATCGCCGCCACCGAAGCCCTAGCGCGCGCCGTATCCATCCCAGTGATTGCCTCCGGCGGAGTTTCAAGCCTGCAAGATTTACTTGAATTACAGGCCACGGGGGTGATCTCAGGAGCCATTTCAGGGCGGGCTCTCTATGATGGCGCGATTGATTTGTCGCAGGCCTTGGCGGCGCTGGCATGACCCATAACGCGCGCGCAGGAGACCGATCATGCTAAAAACTCGGATCATACCTTGCTTGGATGTGGCGGAGGGCCGCGTGGTCAAAGGGGTAAATTTCGTCGATTTGGTGGACGCTGGCGACCCGGTAGAGGCGGCACAGGCCTATGATGCGGCGGGGGCTGATGAATTGTGCTTTCTTGACATCAAAGCCACCCATGAAAATCGCGGCACGCTGTTTGATCTGGCCCGGCGCACAGCCGAGCAATGTTTCATGCCGCTAACCGTTGGCGGCGGCGTGCGCAGCCCGGCGGATGTGCGCAACCTACTGCTGGCGGGCGCAGATAAGGTCAGCTTCAATTCTGCCGCTGTGGCTGATCCTGATGTCATTGCCCAATCGGCAAATCATTTTGGTAGCCAATGTATTGTTGTTGCCATAGATGCCAAGACCGTGGCTCCTGGCAAATGGGAAATTTTCACCCATGGCGGGCGACGCGCCACTGGGATTGACGCGATAAAATTTGCCCGAACGGTTGTCTTGAAGGGCGCTGGTGAATTATTGCTCACCTCTATGGATCGCGACGGCACGCGCGCGGGTTTCAACCTGCCGCTCACCCGCGCCGTATCAGATGCGGTTTCGGTGCCTGTGATTGCTTCTGGGGGCGTGGGACGCTTGGAACACCTGGTCGAGGGGGTCACCCAAGGGGGCGCCAGCGCGGTTTTGGCAGCTTCAATTTTCCATTTTGGAGATTTTACCATTCAAGACGCCAAAACCCATATGGCTGCAGCAGGAATTCCGATGAGGATGTCATGATATTACACGAGCTGGAACAGACGATCATTGCGCGCAAATCCGCAGACCCCAGCAGCAGCTGGACTGCGCAGCTCTTGTCAAAGGGCCCGGACAAATGCGCCGAAAAATTTGGGGAAGAGGCTATTGAAGCGTTGATTGAGGCGATCAAAGGCGATCCCGTCGCGCTCACATCTGAGGCAGCCGATGTGCTTTATCACCTCTTGGTAATGCTGGCCTCCCGCGATGTCGCCTTAGACGATGTATTTGCAGAGCTATCTCGCCGCACAGCCCAATCGGGCCTTGAGGAAAAAGCTAAGCGCTAGGGCAAATTACGTTACTAACGGGTCACCGCATAAAGGCCGACAGCCGCGGCATTGGAAACATTGAGCGAGCCAAATCCCCCGGCCGCTGAAATTTTCACGAGAGCATCACAAGTGTCCTTAGTGCGGTCCCGCAGGCCCGGCCCTTCTGCCCCCAGCACCAACGCCGTTGGACCTTTGTGCTGGCCCAATGTCGCCTCCAATGTTGCTTCGGCTTCCCCGTCCAATCCAAAGATGAAATAGCCCATCGTCTTGAGCCTCTCCATCGTATCCGCCAGGTTTTGCACCCGAAGATAGGGCTGCCGCTCTAAAGCACCGCTGGCTGTTTTGGCCAAGGCTCCGGTTTCCGGCGCAGAATGGCGATGCGGTGCGATGACAGCTGCTGTACCAAAAACCTCAGCCGATCGCAAGATCGCACCCACGTTGTGAGGATCAGTCACCCGATCCAGCAGTAAAATCACAGGCGCCTCTCCGGGCCGCACTGCCGCCACTTCATTCAAAGGCCCCCAATCCAGAGCTTTGACCTCCAAAGCCGCCCCTTGATGCACCGACTGAGGATCAATCGGTGCCGAAAACTTACGGGGATCTACAATCTCTGGCTCCAACCCAGCCTCTGCGATGGCCTCACCGAGTCGGTCACAGGCGTTTTTGGTCAAAAGCAAGCGCAGCTTGATCCTCTTGGGGTTCAATAGCGCATCGCGCACCGCATGAATGCCAAAAAGCCAAATGGTCTGGGCGGCGGCCTCGCGTTTTTCACGTTCCTTTTGAACAATCCATGTGGGTTTTTTCATCTATCTTCCGATCCTTGCCGCTGGGGCCTTATGCAGCGGTGTCTCGGCAGAGCGCAAGTTAAATTCTATAGCATTTTCAGTTAATATGAGATCCCCAGCATCCTGGCGCGCCAAGCCTGGCCATAGCCCTAACAGCCAGGGCTAGTTGAGCTTTCGAGATTCACGACGCACGGGCTGGCCTGCCCGCCGAAGTGCCCAGCTATAGGTCACCACAAATATGGCGACAAACCCACAAAACGCGACCGCTTACCTGCCTAACAGTGCAAGTCCCCATCGGCCCGCATCGCAGCTGCCGGCACAAAATCCGATCCCAGAATGCATCGACCAAAAATGGGTTTAACGCTTATTCCCACATCACTCCACCAAAGACAATTTTCGGGTTGACGCGCGATTTTCTAAGTCGTACTCGTGCGCAAACCGAGGCAGTTGCCTCAGTTTAAGTGGGCGACAGGCCGCAAGGTGTGGCAGGGGACTGTAACTCCCTCGCGGAGACGCACGCCTGGTTCGATTCCAGGGTCGCCCACCACTCAGTCTCCTCAAAACCGCAGGTAAGGTAAAATTTTTGGAAATTATATAAATTTCAGATGGTTATCTAGGATAAAACACCCTAAGGTGCTCACAATTAGTCTCTGTTTGTCGGGTTTTTTGGGCGTATACGGCAAAAGTCTCAGCAGCGCAATTACGTGTGAGGTCTTGAGGCAGGCTGGATGCGCTACTGATGCGGAAAGCCTAGAATCTTCCGCCGCTCTTGCCATTCCAACGGTAGTTCCGGAAGGATACGGAACGACTACAGATGAGCAAAAGCGAGACAGTAAGAGGCGCCGATAGGCTCTCTAGCATGGACGTTGCTATGTCATCTCGCTTGAGGTGATGTGACAATAATCAACATAAATAGGGATCGTTGCTGTGTTGTCGAGCGTAGCGCGTCTTGGCAGCGCTTTTTTGCGCCAATGACCTGAGCTGGGTTTGAGCGCCATTGGTAAGTTATATGCCATCTGTTTGCCATAACTGAGCGACATGAGCAGTGGATCCAGGCGGGAAGACCTCACATAATTCAAACGGCTGCGGCATAGGTCAGCGGGTTGTCCGCCACTTTTGCACATAAATTCCAAAAATTTCACTATAAAACCAGTGGACCCCATCAAAGGTTAACGCTGCGCGTGTTTGTGGTTTGGGCTCTTCCAGACCGGTAAGTCCATGGGTGCAAGGGGGGCAAGCCCGAGGATGGCGTCACTGAGCTTCTCAGCCAGCATAATTGTGGGGGCATTGGTGTTGCCATTGGTTACAAAGGGCATAATTGAGGCATCAACAACCCGCAGCCCAGACAATCCGTGCACCTTGGCTTTTGAATCCACCACGGCCAATCGGTCGGTCGCCGGCCCCATTCGGGCCGTACAGGACAAATGCCATTGTGAGCTGGTATGGCTTTTTAGCTTCGCATCAAGCTCTGCATCTGATTGACACTCCGCACCAGGGAAAATCTCAGTACCTTTGAGGGCAGAAAACGCTGGTTGCTCCACCAATTCGCGAACCCAGTGAATGCCTTTTCGCATCAATTCACGATCCCTTGGATCTTGAAGATAATTGACCAAAATACGCGGTGCATCGGCCGGATTGTCTGTTCTCAATTCAATTGAGCCGCGGCTATGCGCCCGCATCAATCCCACATGGATTTGAAAGGCGTGCTCTTCCAAGGTGGACCAATTTTCATCCACAGCAATGGGTGACATGGTTAGCTGGAGGTCGGGATATTCAACACCGGCATCCGACCTGATACAGGCCACAGCGTCAAAATGATTGGACGCACACAGCCCGTCACCGGCGACAAGCCAGCGCATTCCCGCCGCGATCATGGCCAATGGTCTGGTCTTTGGCCAAAGAGAAATGGGCTGCAAGCATTTGAATTGCAGTACAAAATCCGGATGGTCATGCAGGTTTTGCCCCACCCCAGGCAAGTCCGTCTTCACAGCAATGCCCATAGACTCCAAATGGTATTTGGGCCCAATACCAGACAGCAACAATATATGGGGCGAGCCAACAGCGCCTGCGCAAAGAAGAACTTCTTGCCGCGTCCTCACAGTCACAAGCGCGCCATGACGATCGCGATACACGACACCGGTCACCCGATCCCCCGACAAGCTCAAGCGTTGCACCAAGGCCCGCGTCACAATGGTCAGGTTGTCACGCCCGCGCGCAGGATCTAAGTAAGCGCGCGACGCGCTCCAACGCTGGCCCTTGAAAACCGTTCGGTCAAAAACTCCAAAACCCTCCTGGCAATAGCCGCTGATGTCATCTGTTGTTTGATATCCCGCTTGCGCACCTGCTTCCAAGAAAGCACGCGCCAAGGGTTCAGTTGCTTGCGCCCTTTGGACATGCAGCGGACCCTCTGTGCCGCGAAACTCATCAGCCCCGCCGCTATAGCTCTCCATGCGTTTAAAATAGGGCAGCACGTCGGCGTAGCTCCACCCTTCACAACCAGCTTGGCGCCACCCCTCGTAATCCAGCGCATTGCCCCGGATAAAACACATGCCATTGATCGAAGAAGACCCCCCGAGAGCTTTGCCTCGATCATGTTGAAGCCGACGACCGCCCAGTTCCGGCTCCGCCTCCCCTTGAAACGCCCAATTATGCTTCGTGCTCTTAAGATTAGACAAACAGGCTGCCGGCATTTTTATGGACAGTGCCTTATCTTCCAGCCCGGCCTCCAGCAAAAGCACGCGGTTTTCAGCACCATGGCTCAAGCGGTTCGCCAAAACACAGCCCGCCGACCCGGCCCCGATGATAATATAATCAAATTCCATTGCACTTAAGCCCCAATTGCTTCGCCCAGCCGAGCAATATCCTATACTGCCTCAGCCTGGCGCATTCAGCAATTAAAAAACTGATATCATTGGACAACTGGTTTTGTACCGACATATGCTGATTTTCTGTGGCACATCGCTCCGAAATCTTTAACCCTTTTGGTGTATCTATAATATTTACGTCACACAATTTTTCATATTCATTTTATTGGCCATTAGAGCAGGTTCAACTTATGACCTATAATATCTTAATCATTGGCCAATCAGGGCGTTTGCAATAGGAGGCTAAAATGTTTTTGGCCAGTTTACGCCAATCCGCCCCAGATTTTAACGGCCAAGTCTTCGTCGCTGAGCCACAACGTAATGAGCGTTGGACTCAAAACCCTGCCATCACCGATCCTGAAATTCGCGCGTTGATTCAGGCTTTGAGCGGAAAGATTAGTCCATTTGAGAACAAACACTTCGGAGAATACTACCCCTATGGGAACAAAATAGAGGCGCCCTCTGTCTTGCCCGGGGGTGAGCCCTTCGTCTTTTTTGATACGGACACATTGATCATAGGTGATATGGATAGTGTGCCTTTTGACTTCAACTGCCCCTCCGCCTCGCTTAAGATTGAAGGGACATGGCCAGTGATCGAACTTTACGGCCCCGGATATACAGCCACTTGGAAGAACCTATAGGATACATTGAAGCTCGATTTCGAAAGCAGCTTGGATTTGTCACAACCAGATGAATATTGGCGGCGCTACCTGTATTTTAACGCTGGCTGTTTCTATTATAAATGTCCCAAAGTTTTTGGCGATCGTTTTTAAACTATGCCCTAACCATCCGCGATGATGGGCCAAAAGGAATTATCTGCCAAGCGCTAAACCCGTGGCTCGATCAAGTCGCCCTGCCCTTAGTCATCCACAGTTTCGGTGGCGGACGTGATGCGCTTGAGACCGACCACTTAGATGGGGCAGTCTCATGTCACTATCGCCTCCTGCCTTTGCTTTATGCGCACGAGAGTGATGGGGCGATCGAAACCTTAGAGAAGGCCATCGCACCCAACAAAATCAAGAAAGTCGTTAAAGCCTACGAACCCATCCGCGGAATGGTCTGCCAAAAACGCGACGCTAAGGTGCGGGCGCTGTTTGATCAAAACAATCTGCCACGCAAAGAGCAACAGATCCGAAACACAATCAAACGCGCCGGATTTTAGATGCGATGATCTTCAACTTTAATGACTTGCGAACACGGCCTCCAAATCGGTGAAACCCTTAATCTCGATAGGATTGCCGGATGGATCTTTGAAGAACATTGTCCATTGCTCACCGGGCTCGCCTTCAAAGCGCACGGAAGGCGGAAGAATAAATGCCACTTGCGCAGCCGTGAGCCGAGCGGCCAAGGCTTGCCACTTCGGCAGCGCCACAACCATGCCGAAATGTGGCATTGGAACCAGGTGATCCCCAACATGGCCAGTGTTTTCAGTTTTCATCACCGGCCCCAGGTGGAACGAAAGTTGATGGCCGAAAAAATCAAAATCCACCCAGGTAGGCGTGCTGCGCCCCTCTTTCGCGCCCAGCACTTCACCATAAAACACACGCGTGGCCTCCAAATCTGTCACATTAATCGCAAGATGAAAGGGAGTGAGCATGGGCGCTTTCCTGAAATTATGAACCGATCAGGAGCCGCTGGCAATAAGTTGCCGAGCCCCATCGCGATGATTGGCCTGTTCTCACGCATAAATCAATTCGCAGAGCATAATTTCATTCTTTTGGCGCATGATCGTTGCACCACCGACCCGATTATGCGAGTTTCTTAGGGTCTAATGTGGATCTGACACGTTGATTGAGGGTTTGATGTCATCAAAATTTCTACTTCATCTCTCCAATGACAGTATTGACCTTGAGCGCCAAGATGCATCGGGACATTGGCATCGGCTAGGATCAGTTTCACCAGACACTGAACATTTGACCGAAGCGCTCGCGCATCTGCGCCAAACCGTGATGACCCAGGCGACAGATCCGCTGGAGGTTCTTGTAGCGCTGCCCGCCGATCAGATTAAGCGTGTGGACCTTGATCACTCCGACACAAGCACCGAAGCCTTGCAGCAAGCCCTGACAGGTCAAACCCCCTATGAGTTTCACGAACTCTGCGTGGATTGTCTCCTTACACCCCAAGGGCAAACCATCGCGGCGATTGCACAAGAAACGCTTGAGGAGGCAGAAAGCCTCACCCAGGCCTTTGGCTTTAAAGCTGCGGGTTTTGTCGCTCTGCCGGGCGGTGCTTGGGAAAATAATTTCTCTGTGTTCCAGCGCCCCGGATATGGCGACCAAAGCCGGCCGAGTGCCTATAGCGCAGCGTTGCCAGAGGCCAAAGCCGTAGATCCGACGCCCCTTGCGGCGCTTGCAGCGGGCGCGATGCCCACACCCACGCCGCCCATTGCAACGCCCGCCCCCTCAATCTCCCCCAGGCCAGAGCTCAGCGCGCGCGCCGAAGCTCCAGCGGCACCAATGGCGCAAATTTCTGCCAATCCAACGGTGAATGCTGGCATGGACGCGCTGCCCTCAAGCGTCGGGGGTGCAAGAGCGGCGGCCCCCGCCCCGCCGGCGACCGACACCAAAGCCGTGCCAGCTGAATCCTTGCAAGTCGCAAGCGCCCATCCGCAGGCGCCCCGAGCGCTTGGCATCGCGCAGCACTTGGCAAAGATCCGCTTGCGCCTAGGCCGGCGCGCCCAAAAACCCCCGCCGGCACATATAAAAACAGTGCAAATTCAGGTCGATGGAAAGCCAAAATATTTTGGCCTGATCCTCACAACTCTGCTCTTATTATTTATGTTCACCGTCGCCGCGCTGGCCGCAACTCTCGGGCGCGATAAGATCTCCGCCTGGTTGGGCCTTTCCCCTTCCCAAACAGAGATGACCGCAGCTCTGCCAGCTGACCCGATCGGACGGGTCATTGGAATCGGCTTAAAACCTTTGAACGAGCCTTCTGCTCCGACAGAACAGGCGGCTTTCGTCCCACAGGCTAAAGATGATGCACTAGGCTTGCAAGAGGCAGACATTGCCCTCAAAGATCCCGAAAATGACGCGGAACCCCCGATAGGCCTTTTCGCACAGGAACCGCCAGCGGTGCGTGCTTTGGCCATTGGCCCCGTCACCGAGCCCGCCGCCACGCCCCCCACAAACGCGGAGGGGTATGTCGCGGCTCCAGATCCAAACCTGCGAAGCGGCGGAGAGGCCCCGCTGTTGGACATGCCCTGGTTGAGTCCGGACCCGTTACCGGACAAGGAAAACCGCGCGCCTACCGTCGCACAAGATCAAACTGAGGAGCACTCAGCCCCCGATTCTGTGAATCTTGCAGAACCTGTAAACATACCGCCCGTCACAGCAGCGCTGGAGCAGACCGATCAGAGGGTGGCGCCTTTGCCGCCGGAAAACGCTTCCCCAGAGGAGGCAAATCCTTTGGCCGCATTCCGGCCCATGCCGCGCCCCGCAAGCCTCCCCTCGCCCGTACGGCCCAAAACTCTGCCGGATGGCAAGAGCCTGGCGCGCTCACTGCGGCCGCAATCCCGTCCACGCGCGATTGAATTGACGGCACTCCAACCGGCGCCAGTGGTGGCCAAGCCCTCAGAAATCCAAGCACCCACCGCCACCAGCAGCAAGACAGTTACCCGTTCTGCCACTCGAAAAAATGTGATAAATTTACGCAATATCAATCTTATAGGAATAACAGGCACAACACGCCTGCGCAACGCGCTCGTACGCCTTCCCAATGGTCAGGTCGTCAAAGTACGCGTTGGAGATCGATTAGATGGCGGACGCGTGACGGATATCTCAACCAAGACTCTCACCTATGCCAAATCTGGCCGTTCGATCACTCTGGACATGCCGCGCGGCTAGCGGTTTCACGCATCCGAGACCCCAGCTTCCGCAAATGTTGCCATGCCCGAAAGACAGGCCACCGCCCCTTTCAAAACACCAATCGCCAATGCACCGCCCGAGCCCTCGCCCAGCCGCAGCCCCAGTGACAACAGCGGTGTCTTGCCAAGATGCTCCAAAAGCCGCGCATGAGCGCCTTCAGCGCTTTTATGGCCCGCCTGGGTGTGGTCCAATGCCGCCGGATTCATAGCATGCAGTACCAAAGCGGCCGCTGAACAAATGAACCCATCCAACAGGACTGGAACACCATGGGCGCGCGCCGCTGCAATGGATCCGGCCATTGCGGCAATTTCTCGTCCGCCAAGCGCTTGCAAAACAAACAGCGGATCATGCAGATTCTCAGCATGGCGGGCCAAGCCAGCCTCCACAACGGCGCATTTTTTGGCCAAACCAGCATCATCCACACCCGTGCCGCGCCCAACCCAATCTTGAACCGCGCCACCAAGCAAAGCCGCCGCGATTGCTGCAGCTGGCGTTGTATTGCCGATGCCCATTTCGCCGGCCACAAATAGATCGGCCTGCGGATCCACAGCTTGCCAGCCGGTTTGCAACGCAGAGAGCAACTCGGCCTCGGTCATGGCCGGCCCCTTTGTGAAATCTTGCGTTGGCCGATCCAATTCCAATGCAACCACAGTCATTTTTGCGCCAAAGGTCTTAGAAATCTGGTTGATCGCCGCACCACCAGCTTGGAAGTTATAAACCATTTGCTGTGTCACCTCAGGCGGAAAAGCCGAAACACCAGCAGCAGCAACCCCATGATTTCCAGCGAAAATAACAACCTGGGGCGCTTCAATGCGTGGCCGCGCTTGACCGGACCAACGGGCGTACCAAATCGCCAAATCCTCTAAATCGCCCAAAGCACCCGGCGGTTTGGTCAACTGCGCATTACGGTCTGCCGCGGCCTGTCCCGCGCTGGCATCAGCCTCAGGCAGATTGCTCATTAAGTCACGAAACTCAGCTACTGAAGAAATGTCACGCATGATGAATGTAAATCCGTTGATTGCAGTTGATCCTGTGTCTACCGAAGCGCAGAATAGGCGGATACGACGAAAGGACCCGCTTGATGTTTAATTCCGACACATGGTTTCCTAAGTGGGGCGATATCCCCACCGCGATCGGCCTGCTCAGCCGCTTACCCCTGAAGGTTGACACGCAGCAGGCGCTAGCCCGTGGCGCGCACCCAAGCTGGGCCTTTGGTCTGGCGGGGGCCGTTATTGGCGCTCTGGCCGCTTTGGTCGCCTGGATGGGGCTTGTGTTGGGCCTGCCAAACCTTGCCATCGGCCTGCTTGTAGTTGGCACGACAGCATGGATCACAGGTGCAATTCATCATGACGGGCTGGCCGATAGTCTCGACGGGCTTTGGGGGGGCTGGAGCCCGAAGCAGCGCCTTGATATAATGAAGGATAGTCACATCGGCGTATATGGCGTTGTTGGTCTGATTTGCATCTTGGGGCTGCAAGCCGCGCTTTACGGCCAGCTGGCCACCCAGAGCCTTTGGCCCATCCTCGGCGTCATGGCCCTTTCGCGGGCCATGATAGTACCACTGATGACAGCACTGCCCAACGCCCGCGGTAAGGGACTGTCAGCCAGCGTTGGTCGACCCCCCACGCAAACTGCCATTATGGCCGTGGTGCTGGGCGGGGCAATTGCCGCATTGAGCGGGGCCTGGCCGGCCTTGATCGGCGCACCTCTTGGTGCTTTGGCCGTTGCCACGATCGCGAAGCGCAAGATTGGTGGGCAGACCGGTGATATTTTAGGGGCCAGTCAGCAATGTGCCGAAACCTGCGCATTAATCGGTCTCATAGCGCTGCTATAGGGTCCGGCCCCCGTCTGAGATGACCCGCCGCGCGCCAATCCTCTCGTTGATCCATAGCGCCAGCATGGTGTGACGCAGAGCTCTAGCTGGCTGCTGGAACCACACGCGACATCAAAACATCGGTAATTTCTGTCCCGGCGGTTGACTCTTCTGCCCCATTCACCACGGCAATTTCGCGTGTTAGACGCTCAAGTGCAGCCTCATAAAGCTGGCGTTCTGAGTAGCTTTGCTCGCGTTGATCATCGGTGCGGTGCAAATCACGCACCACCTCGGCGATGGCAATCAAATCGCCAGAGTTGATCTTTTGCTCATATTCCTGCGCGCGGCGCGACCACATAGCCCGTTTCACCTTGGCTTTCCCGCGTAGGATCGCCATGGCATGAGCCACCACATCTGGCGAGGCCAATGGGCGCATGCCCACTTCAATCGCCTTATGGGTTGGCACGCGCAGGGTCATCTTGTCTTTGTCAAAAGCCACAACGAATAACTCAAGGGTGATGCCCGCAACCTCTTGCTCATCAACCGCAGTGACCTTGCCAACCCCATGGGCAGGATAGACCACATACTCATCAATACGGAAATCAAGTTTCTTTTTACTCATCTTCGTCCTTTCACGCCGACGCACCGGTGAACCTGCTGTAAGGAACCAGCCTTAAGGTCAGATTAAAGAGGATGCGCTTGGCGCTGTGTTAAAACAGCTGTTCATCTCGTTAAGCATATCATATTTTTAGCGATTGATAAAGCGCAGCTATTTAGCCGCCAGTGCCGGCCGTTTCAGAGAAATATTTCTCCAACTTACCCTCTTCGCCGTCGCGGGCTTCCGCATCGGGAAGCTCGTCTTTTTTTGTTACAATCACAGGCCAGGCCTCGGAATACTTCCGGTTGAAATCCACCCATTTTTCCATATCCGGCTCGGTGTCTGGACGAATAGCATCGGCGGGGCACTCAGGTTCACAAACGCCGCAATCGATACATTCATCAGGATGTATAACCAACATGTTTTCACCCTCGTAGAAACAATCTACGGGGCAGACCTCAACACAGTCTGTGTATTTACAAGCGATACAATTGTCTGTGACAACATATGTCATAATCGTGTTTCCTTTGACTTCGACACGCCCATAAACCGCAAGCCGCTCTTTGGCAAGTTGTGCCTGACTTAGTTCTCTTCAAGCCCTTGCTTAAATTTTTGAATGGCCCGGCGCTCGCGGGCCGTCGGGCGGTGATCGGCCTTTGGGCTGGCGGTGATTGCCGGCTTGGGTTCCGGGGGCGCCAAATCACGATAGAGGCCCTGGGCCTCGGGGGCGGGACCGCGGCGCGTACCAAGCGCGCGCACCTCAACCACCCTGGTGTCCAAAGCCTTTGGGAAAGTCAGCACATCGCCCTCGCTGACCATACGCGACGGCTTGGAGATAAGATCACCGTTGAGCCGCAATTTCCCCGATTGCACCAGCTTTGCCGCCAGGCTCCGCGTCTTAAAAAACCGGGCCTGCCAGAGCCATTTGTCAATTCGGAGACCCGGTTTCGCCTCACTCACTTTTTGCTAAAGCCCATCAAGGCTGCGGCAAAGGGGTTGTCGGGATCAATCGGCTTGTCGCGTTTGGGTGGCCGGGCTTCGAACCGTTCCGCCTTGCCTGAATTGCCGCCTGACTTTCCGCCTTTGCCCTTCGCTCCTCGGTCCTGCTTGGGCTTGCCGCGTGGTTTCTGACCTTTGCGCGGACCATCCGCCGAGCGGTCCACGCGTTTCGCACCCCAAGCGAATTTATAATAGACTTCCATTTCTACGGGCGCCGCCTCCTTCGAGGCATCTGCTTCGGCGGCATCCGTCCCAGCCGCGGCGGCCGCTTCCGGATCTACTGATGAAACCTCCGCCGTCGGCGCATCCTGTGGCGCGGTCTCGACCGCTTGTGAAGGTCCATCACCAGACGCATCCGCATCACTGGCAGGCTCCTCCGCCACCGGTGTGGCCGCAGGCGCTTTCACTTTGATCCTCTCAGCCTTTTCCGCGCGATACCCCAGACCCTGCATCAAATCGGCAAATTGCTCCAAAGTCATGCCCGTGATCGACAGCATATCTGCCGTGGCTTCAAATCCGCCACGCGTGTCCTGCGTGCGCAGCATATCGGCAAGACGTTCCGCCATATCAACACGCAAAGCCCGCTGGCCCGCGGCTCTATAACCAGATTTCAAGTGATATCCCGCAGGCTTTGTCTCATCGGTCGGAACAGTCACCAGCCCTGGGGGGGGCGCCTCGGGAAATTCTTGCAGGCCCGAGGCCAAAGACCAGAGCAACAATCGCAGACGCGTTGGCGCGGGTTTAAGCAACAGCGGCATGAAGATGGTGAACTGGCCAAATCGGATGCCATGCTTGCGCAATGCGCTGCGGGCCTCCTGATCCAAAGACTTCACATCTTCACCCACATCGGCCCGATCCAAAACACCCAGGCCTTCGATCATCCGGAACGCAAAACCTCGCGCCATGCCCGTGAGGCTTTCATCGCGCTGCATGTTTATCAATGGCTCAAACAGAGTGGATATTTTGCGATCAATGAAATGCTGCAGACGGCGCGCAACCTTCTCAGCCACTTCTGGGCCAGCCTCTACATCAACGAAAGCCTGCACATGCGGTTTCAGCGCGTTTGATCCAGCAATCAACTTGCCCACCGCCGAGCTGCCCCACATCAATCCACCTTGTTCGGTGAAATCAATTTCCGTGTCTGGCGCATTGTACATCCGATCCGCCCGAAGATGAAACTCGGGAGCCAAGGCTTGCAGGCTGGCGCTGCGAAGCGTCTTCGCCTCATCGGGGGACGCGCTGGCGTCTTGTCGAAATTGAAATCCCTCAAGCCGCCCAACAAACTGGCCTTCTACGGTTACTTCACCATCTTTATTCACGTCGGCCACAAGGCTCTCCTTCTGTTTCAATCGCCGCATCAAAATTGACGTGCGCCGATCGACAAATCTTTGGGTCAGTGCGATATGCAGCGCATCTGACAGTCGATCTTCTACGGCGCGGGTCGTTTCGCGCCAATGCTCATAATCATGGGCCCAGTCTTTGCGTTGCGCAACATAGGTCCATGTGCGAATATAGGCTAACCTTTTTGACAGGGCGTCAATGTCACCCTTGGTATTATCCAAACTATTTATGCTTCGAGCGAGCCAATCTTGCGGAATTTGCCCCTTTTCGTGCAAATAGTTGTAAATAACACCCAGAAGCTCGGCATGTTGCCGGTTTGAAATACTCCGAAAATCAGGGATTCGGCAGACATCCCAAAGCAACGCAACCGAGGCGCCATCACTGGCACGCGCCGCAATTTCGGCATCTTGTACCAAAGCCTTGAGCGCAGCCAAATCACAACTCTCGCGGACCCGCGTCAGCCATTCATTGCTCGTATGTTGCTCAAGTGCCGAGATCAGCGCTTTGGTGGAGCCAAATTGCAACTTGGAATTGCGCCAGTAAAGCTTGGTCAGCGGCACAAAGCGATTTTCGGTAATGGCCTCAACCAATTCATCCTGCAAAGGCGCAGCTTCGCCCGTGACGCCGAAGCTGCCATTGTTCATATGTCGTCCCGCGCGACCTGCGATTTGCGCCAATTCAGTCGGTAAAAGCGGTCGCATGCGGTTGCCATCGAACTTCGATGTTGCCGAAAAGGCCACATGGTTCACATCCAGATTGAGGCCCATGCCAATGGCGTCTGTGGCCACGAGGTAATCCACATCACCGTTTTGATACATCTCAACCTGCGCATTGCGCGTCCGCGGGCTCAACGCCCCCATGACCACCGCCGCCCCGCCCTTTTGGCGCCGCAACAGCTCCGCGATGCCATAGACATTATCAACGCTAAACGACACGATGGCTGAGCGTTCTGGCATTCGACTGATCTTCTTTTGCCCGCTGTAGCTCAGCTCAGAAAATCTCTCCCGATGCATAAAATCCGCAGATGGAACCAAGGCCGCAATGGCCTTTCGCATGGTCTCTGCCCCCATAAAGAGCGTTTCATGCAATCCGCGGGCGCGCAACAATCGATCCGTAAAAACATGGCCGCGCTCGGGATCAGCGCAGAGTTGAATTTCATCAACCGCGAGAAAATCACATCCCATGCCCTCTGGCATGGCCTCGACCGTACAGACCCAATATTTCGCACGCGGCGGCACTATGCGCTCCTCGCCGGTGACCAAAGCCACAACGGATGGCCCCCGCAGCGTTACGATTTTGTCGTAGACCTCGCGCGCCAGCAAACGCAGCGGCAATCCAATTATGCCCGTGCGATGCGCTAGCATCCGCTCAATGGCATAATGGGTTTTGCCGGTGTTGGTCGGACCTAAAACGGCCACAATTCGATTATTCGGAGTCATTGGCCAATCCCTTAAGGGTTTACAGGGCTTGCCCTAGGGTTTTTGCTTCAAGCCGCGCGCGCGCTTTTGATAGAATCTCGGCGTGAGGATGTATAGCCTCAATGCGATGCAGGGTCTCGAAAGCCTCCTTATAAAGCCCCGCGTCATCGAAAATCAGCACCAGCCCCTCTAGCGCCACAAAATGACGTGGCTCCAGACCTAAAGTGCGCTCAATTGCGGCCATCGCTGGACCAACTTTACCCATACTAAACAAGGTGACCGCACTGAGGCTCCAACCTTCGGCAAATTCTGGTGCATGATCCGTTAAGGCTGTCAAATGCCCCATGGCCGCCTTGTGGTCGCCTGCATCAAAGGCAATCTTCGCCCGAGACAGCAGTAGATCGGCCGCGGGAGATCCACTTTTCGACCATTCCTGCCTAATTTTCGCCTCAAGAGCCGGTGCATCGGCAGCATCGACGTTTTTCAAACGCTCAAACAATGGATCCAAGCGCGCCGATTGTCCCGCCGCCATCCCCGTTGCCGCAACAAAAAGGACGATTGCCGCCATGATTGATTTGAGTTTCCAAACAACACCGGTCATAACAGAGACGTAGCACAGTTTTCCGAGGTTTCAGCCCCTCGATGTAAAATAAAATGATTAAGGAACCTGTTAAATGAGCGAAATTTTGAACCAAGCCCGTGATGTTTTAACACAGAAGCTGGGTGGCGGCGTTTTTGAGGGCTCTGCAAAGTTTTCAATCACCGATGAGGGCTCTTTAATCGTGGATAGCGAGGGGGTGCGCATTTCCGATCAACCGGCGGATGTGACCCTTTCGGCCACGGCGGAGGTCTTTGAGGATATTCTTGCCGGCAGACAAAATCCAACCTCCGCTTTCATGAGCGGCAAACTCTCTTTGGAGGGCGACATGGGTCTGGCCATGCGACTGGCAGGTGTTTTGAGCTGATGCTAAGCCCTGCGCCACTGCACAACGATCTGGCGTGCGGTCCTGCAGGAGCCTCGGGCCATTGGATGCAAACGCGAGACGGGGTGCGCCTGCGCCTCGCTGCATGGCGCAACGGGGCCAAAGGGACGGTTTTGATATTTCCCGGGCGTACCGAATATATCGAGAAATACGGCGGAGCCGCAGCCGCCCTTGCGCATGCCGGTTACACCTCTTTGGCAATCGATTGGCGGGGACAGGGCCTATCAGATCGGCTATTGTCAAATCGCCTGATTGGGCATGTGCACAGGTTCTCTGACTACCAGCAGGACGTGCAAACTCTTGTGACCGCAGCCGAGACATTGGACCTGCCCAAGCCATATTTTCTGATGGCACACTCGATGGGCGGCTGCATTGGATTGCAGTCCCTCATGCAAGGGTTGCCGGTACAGGCGGTCAGTTTTTCCGCACCCATGTGGGGAATTTTGTTCCACCCACCTGCGAAACGCGTCCTCGCTTGGGGCTTATCCAGCCTCCTGCATCCGTTCAAATTGGCTCAGTTGCGCGCGCCCGGAACCTCTGTGGGATCCCACTTACAGAAAGTGTCCTTTGAGGAAAATCAGTTAAGCTGTGATCCGCAAATGTATGAAATGATGAGATGCCAACTGCAAGAACTTCCAGACTGTGCGCTTGGCGGGCCGAGCCTGCGCTGGCTCAATGAAGCCCTGCGCGAGACCTTGTCGCTGCACCGTCACCGTGCACCAAACCACCCAGCCCTATGCTTTGTCGGTGGCCTGGAAACCATTGTGGACCCGCGCCGCATTGAGCAGCGTATGGCCCATTGGCCTGGAGCTCAGTTAAAGGTCGTGCCCCAAGCCAAACATGAATTCATGATGGAACGCCCGGAAATCCGTGAGAATTTTTACCGCGAAACCATCGCCCATTTTGAACGACATCACCCGAGCGCATGAATGCCAGAAGCATCCGCATTTGCCCCAGACTTCATCCAGCCATGCTCGGATCCAACAAAGAACATATGCGCCCCAAACTGCGCCCAATCTGCAGCCTTCGAGGCATTGGGCACAAAGGTCATATAGGCTTTGCCCGACGCCTCGGCCGCCGCGCCACATCGCGCTAAGGCGGCGCGCAATTGCTCAGAATTGGTATCACTAAATCCCATTGAAACACTCATATCTGACGGCCCTAAGAATAAACCATCCACACCCGGAGTTGCGGCAATTTCCTCGACGTTCTCCAGCGCTTCAGGCTCTTCAATCTGAGCAATCACAACGGTTTGACGCGCCGATTGCGCCAACACTTCTGCCATATTTTGTGTGCCATAGCCGGCCCAACGCGTGGCGCCGGCAAAACCGCGGCCCCCGGGACCAAAATGCGCGGCACGCACCAAGTCCTTGGCCTGCTCCGCTGTAATAATATGCGGTGCCACCACGCCCACCGCGCCCATGTCCAACACCTGCAACACGGTTTGGGGTGCAAAATGCGTCACCCGCACCAGCACCGGAAAATCTAAGGCCCGCGCCACCGCCAAACAGGCATCCGTGCGGGCGCGGTCAAAGGGACTATGCTCCATATCGATGCAAATGAAATCCAGCTCCGAAGTGGCCAAAACCTCCACCAATTCATAGGCTGGCGTTTTCAAAAACGTCCCGGCCATCATATCTCGATTTGCCATGCGGGATTTAAAATTCTCGATGCGCATAAGTTCTCCAATTCTAGCAGCAGGCAAAGGAGAGCACGAAGCGTTGGAAAATTCAATTTGAATTGCGAAGGGCTAAAGTGGCTTTCCTCTCCATGCAAAAAACATTAGATAGGGCGCAAGACACCCTATAATTTTGCAGCTCAAAACTGGGCGTTTTTTGAGCCAGCGGACCGAATAATACAGCCCTGATGGACCAATTCATGCGAAAAGACACACGCGTATTTGAGGCCAATCCGCAAGGTGGCGGAGCCTTCGGAGATTTGCCAGCTTGGGATCTCAGCGATCTTTACGACTCCGAGGATGCGCCCGAACTGCATGCCGATCTCAAACAGCTTGAGCAAGCTTGCGAAGACTTTTCAGAGAATTATGACGGAAAGCTCGCGCAACTTAATGCGGATGAAATGCTCAAAGCCGTTGAACGGTATGAGGCAATCGACATTATTGCCGGTCGGATCATGTCATTTGCTGGTTTGCGTTATTACCAACTGACAACGGACCCCGAGCGGGCAAAATTCATGTCAGATATGCAAGATAAGCTGACGGAGCATACGACAAAATTGGTATTTTACGGATTAGAATTCAATAGATTGGATGAAGAAATTCTTTCAAAATTACTGTCGCAAAATATTGCTCTGGCCCGCTATAAGCCGGTGTTTGACCGCATGCGCGCCATGAAGCCTTATCAGCTGTCTGACGAAATGGAAAAATTCCTACATGATCAATCGGTGGTCGGGGCAGCTGCCTGGAACCGCTTGTTTGACGAAACTGTCGCCAGCCTAGTCTTTACCATTGATGGGGAAGATCTGCCGCTGGAGGCGGCCGCCAACAAATTATCCGGACAAGACCGCGGCACGCGCGAGGCTGCGGCCCGTGAGATTGCGCGAGTGTTGCGCGCCAATACAGGCCTTTTTGCCCGGGTGCATAATACGCTGTCCAAAGAAAAAGAGATTGAAGACCGCTGGCGGAAAATGCCAACGCCACAAACCGGGCGGCATTTGTCCAACCATGTGGAAGCCGAGGTTGTCGAGGCGCTGCGCAATGCGGTCGTGGCCGCCTACCCCAAATTATCGCATCGCTACTATGCGCTCAAAGCCAAATGGCTGGGTCTTGAGACCATGCAGGTCTGGGATCGGAACGCTCCTTTGCCAATTGAAGACGACAAGCTGGTCGATTGGGGCACAGCGCAAGAGATGGTGCTGTCAGCCTACGCTGAGTTCTCCCCAGAGATGGCCGAGATCGCCAAACCGTTTTTCACCCAAGGCTGGATTGATGCCGCGGTTAAGCCGGGTAAAGCACCCGGCGCCTTTGCGCATCCGACCGTCACCACCGTGCATCCCTATGTGATGCTCAACTACATGGGCAAACCGCGCGATGTAATGACACTGGCCCATGAATTGGGGCACGGGGTGCATCAGGTTCTGGCCGCCCAGCAAGGCGAGCTGCTGTCCTCAACACCGCTCACCTTGGCAGAGACCGCTTCCGTTTTTGGCGAAATGCTGACATTCCGCAAACTTCTGGCAGCCGCTAAAACACCGCAAGAGCGCAAAGTACTCTTGGCCGGCAAAGTGGAGGACATGATCAACACCGTGGTGCGCCAAATTGCCTTTTATGATTTTGAGTGCAAGCTGCATGCGGCCCGTGCCGAGGGGGAGCTCACACCAGATCAGATCAATGCGATTTGGATGAGCGTGCAAGGTGAAAGCCTCGGGCCGGCTTTTGAATTCATGGATGGCTATGAGACTTTTTGGTCCTATATCCCCCATTTCGTGCATTCCCCATTCTATGTTTACGCCTATGCTTTCGGCGACGGTTTGGTAAATGCGCTCTATGCTGTCTATGAAGAGGGTGATCCGCAGTTTCAGGCCAAATATTTTGACATGCTGCGTGCCGGTGGCTCGAAGCACCACACAGAGCTGCTGGCGCCCTTCGGTCTAGATGCGAGTGACCCCAAATTTTGGGACAAGGGGCTCAGCATGATCTCTGCAATGATTGATGAGCTGGAAGCGATGGAAGATTAATCCAACTCACTCCATTGCCAAGGGCGCATTTCGCTGGCAGCTGTTTGATAGCGGGCGGCTTTGGTAATCCAAATCTCCAAAGTCGTGCCAAAATCAGCCAAACGCTCATTGGGCTGCCGTCCAGAGACCAGCATGATGATAAACTGGATGATCGTGACAACGGTGAGAACCGTTTGCGCGAGGCTCAACATAACGGAAATGAAGACCATCCAAAGCAGCCGCATCACAAGGCTTTCTTACGCTTTGCCCTTTCGGGGTTCATTGAGGGAAAATTCACCTTCAGCCTTTGGCCTGCTCATCGTTGAAACACCTTTTTAAATCAATTTGAACGTCTAATTATTTCAGAAGACTGTCGCTTTAAAATTATGGCAACTCTGTGCCAATCGCCAATATCTTGTCAATCGCTTCTTGGGTTCCGCGCGCCTGCTCGAGTGTCCAAGGAAAGGCCGCACCGGTGCGGATGCTGTGCCCAAAGGCTTCCACTTGCTGCACATAATGGTTCGCAGCAGGGAATTTCTCAACCCACAGGCCTAGATTTGGCTGGTGTAATTCAATGCGCGCCTCGCCAAAAATATTGGCATTGAATGGCGCGGTTAGGCGCAAAACCCCTTCAGATCCATGAAACACCATTTCTTGATGCGGATGCATGCGCGTGGAGACATAGGCCGAATAGGTCGCCTCTCCCATATTGCCCTGCATGAAGGCAAATGTGTCAAACCCGCTTTCCAAACGAATTTTGGCGAAAATATTCTCCAGCTCCGCCCGCATGACATAACGCGCCGACCCCAACACATAGACCCCAATATCGCGCAGCCCACCACCGCCCATGGCCGCTTGATTACGGATATTTTGCGGATCGTCGGAATTGTCATAGGAAAAGGCTCCAGTGATATGCACAACCCGGCCAATCGCGCCATCAACCACCATTTGCCGCGCGCGCTGCCATTGTGGGTGATGCACGATCATATAGGCTTCAGCCGCTAACAGTCCGGTGGCATCACGGGCCGCGATTAACGTGTCAAACTCTGCAGCCTGCATCGCAATGGGTTTTTCTGCCAATACATGTTTGCCAGCATTGAGCGCCTTCACCGTCCACTCCACATGCATATGATGCGGCAAGGGGATATAGACCGCATCAATATTTGGATCCTCGATCAGAGTGTCATAGCCATTAATCGCGCGGCATCCGGCTGCAAACTCCTGAAATGGGGCAACGCTGTCTGGGGTGCGACTGGCGACAGCCGATAAAACCGCCCCTTTGGCTGAATGAATGGCCGGACCCATATGCTCGCGCGCAAATTTTGACGCCCCAAGAATGCCCCAGCGGATATGTGTCATGCGTGCCTCCAGTCTTACCATCTCTCTCTAGGATAACGCGAGAAGGGCAGCCCTGCCAGAGAAAATGGTAGGGCAAGACGCACGGCTTGGCATCACGGGTCGCGTAGCAGGCCCTTTTCTTGCGCCAATTCACGCATACGGCTTTGCAGTTTTTCAAACGCCCGCACTTCAATCTGGCGGATCCGTTCGCGGCTCACGCTATATTGGTTTGACAGCTCCTCCAAGGTCACCGGCTGATCTTGCAAGCGGCGTTGGGCGATAATGTCTTTTTCACGGTCGTTCAAAACGCCCATTGCCTCAGCCAACATGTCACGGCGCACAGATATCTCATCATTGCTCTCATAGTCACCCGCTTGATCGGCATCCTCATCTTGCAGCCAATCTTGCCACTGTGTCGCGCTTTCGCCATCTCTGCCAACCATCACGTTCAAAGAGGCGTCGCCCCCAGACATCCGGCGATTCATCGATTGCACTTCGGTTTCAGTCACGCCAAGATCGGTCGCAATGCTGGCGACCTGTTCGGGCCGCAGGTCCCCATCATTATAAGCACCAATCCGCGATTTTGCTTTGCGAAGATTGAAAAACAGCTTCTTTTGTCCGGAGGTGGTTCCCATTTTAACCAAGGACCAAGAGCGCAATATATATTCCTGAATACTCGCCCGGATCCACCACATCGCATATGTGGCCAAACGGAAACCTTTTTCCGGGTCAAACTTCTTAACGGCCTGCATCAAGCCGACATTGGCCTCCGAGATGACCTCGGCCTGGGGCAGCCCATAACCGCGATAGCCCATGGCGATTTTAGCCGCCAAACGCAGGTGACTGGTCACCAATTTATGCGCTGCGCCATTGTCTTGCCGCTCCACCCAAGCCTTGGCCAGCATATACTCCTCTTCCGGCTCTAGCATCGGAAATTTGCGGATATCCTGCATATAGCGGCTCAATCCCCCATCCGGTGTTGGTGCAGGTAAATTTGCGTAATTTGCCATCGTGCTCCCTCATGTTCCATCTCATGTATATGGGCGTAACATAGATATGCGTGCGCCTTCGTCCTGTTTCAAGAGGGCGAGAAATTAATAATTATTTTCGGCAACAGATGGGGCGCACCCCGGCGCCTATGCGCTTAAAAGACCAATCAAATCTTGTATATCCGCCGGCAATAGGCTCGTAAAACGGAGCGCCCGGCCCGTGATTGGATGTTTAAAACCCAAAAGCCCCGCATGTAGCGCCTGCCTTGGGAAGGCAGCGACCTGCTCAGTGTAGACGCCAGCCAATTTGCGTTTACGGCTATAGGTTTGATCCCCAAGCAAAGCATGGCCAGCGTAGGACATATGCACCCGAATTTGATGGGTACGGCCGGTCTCCAATTTACATTCAACCACCGCGGCGGCGCCGCCAGCTAATTCTTGCATCACCCGCACACGGGTCACGGCATGTTTACCGTTTTGCAGCACGACCGCTTGGCGTTGCCGATCGGTCTTGTGGCGGGCTAATTGGGTTGTGATTTTGAGCTGATTGCCCGCTTCAAACGACGTGCCTGCGAGGCCCATAAGCCGCGGATCGCCTGCCGAGGGCACGCCAAAACACACCGCGGCATAAAGGCGCTCGATGCTGTGATCCAGAAATTGATCCGCTAAGCCTTGATGGGCCGCATCCGATTTGGCCACCACCAATAGCCCACTGGTGTCTTTATCAATCCGGTGCACAATCCCAGGGCGTTTCATCCCACCCACACCAGAGAGATTTTCGCCGCAATGGGCCAAAAGCGCATTAACCAATGTTCCCGAAGGCGTTCCTGGTGCTGGGTGCACAACCATGCCGGCCGGCTTGTTGACCACAATCAAGTCGTCATCTTCAAACATAACCTCGAGCGGAATGTCTTCCGGCAGCATGTGACTTTCCACTGCTTCTGGCACATGGATGACAATATCATCGCCGGCTTGCACCCGAGCCTTTTGATCGGTCAACACAACGCCATTTACCTCAACCGCACCTTCCGCGATCATCCGCGACAGGCGCGACCGGCTGATCGCCCGCTCTGGCACATTCCGCGCCAAGGCTTTATCAAGGCGCAGTGGAGGGTTTTCTCCAATGGTAAAAAGGACATCAGTCATGGCAGATCAATCTGAGGTTCCGGCAAATCCAACTGAACCGGCAAATTTGCGTTTTTTAAGGCGGCTGGTCACAACGCTCACAGCCACCATGATTGTGGGTCTCATAGCGATCTTTGCAGTGCTTGTCATCCGCTTGCAGAGCCCGGTCACAATTTTCCCCGAAATCACCGCACTTCCAAAAGGAACCGAGGTACTTTCGGTGAGCCGCACAGCGCATGAATTGATCGTTATCGGCCAAGATCGCAAGATTTACCTGCTCAGTCTCGATGGTGAAAACCTTCTGCATGTACAGGCTTTGCCCCAGAATTAGGCAGAGGCCTCCCCCTTACCCCTTTACTTGCGCCCAATCACGCACAGCGGCGTTCTCGGCCTGCGGCAGGCCATGCGCCAGCTCGGGGCTGTCGTCAGCGGCCTCATCGGGAGAGAGGGCCGTGCGGAGGCGTTTAATATTGGCGATGACCTCTGGGGCACGATCTGCGGCTGATCGCACGGATTTTTGAAAATCTTGCGCTTTGAGCTGCATACGCCCGCCAAAATAAAACCCGATAATCACCGTGACAAGCGCCCAATAGCCCGCAGGCAAAAGCGCGAGGGCGGCAAAGGCGATGGCAGCTCCCTCCGGCCAAATGACCACCGCGGGCAAGATCCCCAAAAACCCGAAGGTGATCGCCGGGCGCACCAGGCGGTTCAGCCCGTCCACCAAGCTATCAAACCAGCCCCGGCGCGGATGGGCAAATTCAGCAATATATTGCGCCAGCGCCGCCCGGTTATAGGCGTGACCGCGCGTCTCTAAAGCCCCCGCATTGGGTTTGAAAACCCCGGCCACCTGACCCACTACTGCTGCGGCCTGTTTCGCGCCACCGCCCAAAACCCATGACATTAGACCCATGTCGCAACCCTCCCATCGAATTCTTTTTGGCTCATATGATAGCGCGCGCTGATAAATTCCTCGGCGCGGGTGATCCAATCGCCCTTGCCACTGCGCCGGGTCACGCAATATTTTCGTGAGGCTGGCCGCCGGTCGCCAATTCGAAAATAGTAATTGCGCCGCACGATGCCGTAAGCATCGACAAACCGCACCCCGGCTTTGCTATGCACCCGGTCTAATGCCGCAATTGACTTCGGACCCAGCACCCCATCCACCGCCAGCTTTACACCGAAATCAGCCGCAAGACGCTGCAAGATTTTGATCACATTGGCCCCGGCATTCACCTGCATATCGTACACGGACGCTTGCAAAGGCGCAGGCAGCTGGTTGATCTTTGGTTGCTCAAAATATTGGCCTTTGAAAATCGTAATGGCCTCCGCTTCGGTCAGGGCTTTGACATCATCCACGGTTGCGCAGCCCCGCAGGGCGCGCAGAGTGCGAATTGTGACGCCGTATTTTGTTGCGCCGCCCGGATCATCGGGGTCATTCACAAACCCGCCTTCGCGCCGAACAATCTCGGCGGTCATTTCTTCAATATCGTGCATATCGCCCTCCTACTGATAGCTGCCGCCACCGCTCCCGTGGCAATGCTCTTGCAAAATCGTCACATCGCGGCGCAGCGCATCGACCGAGTTTTGAAACCTATCATTGGATAGCGCCAATTCTTCGGTGAGCTGCTACAGAGAGCTGGCGATTTGCACCATCTTGCGGGCCAATATTTCAAGCTGCTCATTCTTGACATTCTGCCCCTCAATCTGCCGATCCAGCGCATCTACCAAAGTGGGGATCAAACTGTCGGCGCCGGGCAGAAGCTGGGTCGTGAAAAACAGCGCCCCAAGCATCAACGTGGTGCTGACAATGATCACCGATAAGACCGATTTCACCGGCCCGGGCAGGCCCCGGTAAAGGTCATCCCAAATTCCGATCGCCAGATTTTCAACGCCTTTATGCATTATTTTTTTCCATCATTTTTTCCTCTTGATGTTCTATGATGCAAAGCAACCTGCGGTCTGGCCCAGCATTCCAAAAGCCTGGACAACGTTTACCGACGCAATTAGCGATGGGGCTTTGGCATCACCTAAATCCTGCAAGAGCTGTATTAGGGAAAGTTAAACAGGCAGAACGCCGGCCTAAGCCCTTCATGGCTGGCTCATTTCACAAGTCTAAATCTGCGTATTTTTGGCCAATACCATATGACAACCGTGGGCAAATTCATCAGATAATCTTGCCAAAGCACAGTTTGGCAATCATGCTAAGCGCATCATTATGTGAAATAGGGGGTGTGCATGTCAAAATACCAAGAGGTGCAAAACCGGCTCAATCAGATTTTAGAGCGGGCAGATGTGGGCGACAGGGTCAGCCGAAGAATCGACTTGTTCCTCACGGCATTGGTTATCGCAAACATCATCTCCATTACCTTGGAATCCGTGACGCATATCTACGCCGAATATAAAACATTGTTTACATGGATTGAAATCATCAGCGTGGGGATCTTTACGGTCGAGTACCTGTGCCGCGTTTGGGTCGCGCCTAGCAAAATCTCTGGCCCATGTAACTTTGCTGACGCCTGCAAAGCACGCGCCAAGTACATGCTTAGCTTCAGTGGCCTCGTGGATCTATTGTCCATTTTGCCCTTCTATCTACGCGCGTTCTTCCCTTATTTAGATCTGCGAATTTTGCGCGCTTTGCGGTTGCTCCGCATTTTGAAATTATCACATTACAACTCGGCTATGGAAGATTTGTTTGAGGCGATTAATGAGGAAAGGCGTTCGTTTTATGCCGCCAGTTATCTATTCGCGATCCTGTTCATCCTCTCGTCGACATTAATGTATTTTGCTGAATATAGAACCCATCCAACCGGCTTTCAGTCAATTCCGGATTCCATGTATTGGGCGCTGATTACGCTTACCACCGTTGGCTATGGCGACATCACGCCCATTACGGTAGCGGGCAAACTCATCGCTGTTGGATCCGCAATTTTAGGGGTGATTGTGGTGGCTTTGATCACGGGTATTGTCGCCTCATCGTTCAATTCACAATTGGAACGGCGGAATATTATTTTTGAAGATCAGGTGCGCAAAGCACTTTTAGATGGAATTTTAGACCACACGGAAAAAGCGGACCTTGAGCGGCTGCGCAAACAATTTGGCATGACCAAGCGTAGAGCTGATGCGCTTATCCATCAGGTACAAAACATGCGCGCAAAAAAATAGCCCTGCCCTATGATGAGCCTTCACGGGGCCAAGGCCTCATGTAATCTGGAGACACAAACGATGAAGCCCATTCTAACATCGCTTTTGATCATGTTTTGCGCCAATCCCGGCCTCGCTCAGGGAGCCCCAAGCTGCCCAGATCGCGGCACTGACCCTCAGACCCTCTGCCTGCCTGGAACAACCTGGGATCCGCAGGCAAAATCTTGCGTCGGTCTCGCGTAAGACTGATCTAAAACTGTGTTTGATGCGTAAGTTCTGTATGACACATACACAGACACGAATATTGTGGGCATCAATACTTGTCATAACGGCAGCTATTACCGCCTTTTTGCCGCAGTTGTGCCGCAGTAGCGAGCTCGGGACACATAGCTTCCCCTCAATTTATGGCGGGCGTATAGATACGAAGCAGTGGCAAGGAAAACCCTATCTAGTGGTGAACACCGCGTCACAATGCGCCTTCACCAAACAATATGCCGATTTGCAAAAACTCTATGATACTTACCGCGACTCTGGCTTTGGAATAATTGCCATCCCATCAGATGACTTTAACCAGGAGTTTGATAGCAACGCGGAGATCAAAAGCTTTTGCGCCTTGAATTACGACATTGATATGCCAATGAGTGAGACGCTGGCGGTCACAGGCGCTCAAGCGCATCCCTTCTTTAAAGCAGTGCGAGCGCAAAGTGGATTCACGCCCAGATGGAATTTTAACAAAATTTTGATAGGCAGTAACGGCCAGGTGTTGGCAACCTGGGGCGCCTCAACCCGGCCCCTGTCGCAAAAATTAACGCATGCGATAGACGCGGAGCTGGACAAGCACCGCTAGCAGCCATGAGGCTCTGTTAGGCAATACTATGCCACATCGGCTAGGGTGCACAACGCGGCAGGCGCGACATCACACATAAGCGCCTTGCGGCTTAAGACTCAAACCCGCTCTTCATCTCGCGCCGCCATTTCATTACAGTCTCAATAACACAGCACCGTATCAGCGTCTAAGGCATGAGAAATGAGCTTATCAGGCATCGCAAAGGAGGCGTTATAACCGCTGAGAAGACTGTTATCATAGCCGCGCACTTTCGCAGACATTCCCGAGACCATTATTTGAACATTTGCAGCAGCAAGCGCCTGCAAATGCAAGTTTGCA
Source organism: uncultured Planktomarina sp. (assembly GCA_943788425.1). Lineage (GTDB taxonomy): Bacteria > Pseudomonadota > Alphaproteobacteria > Rhodobacterales > Rhodobacteraceae > Planktomarina. The sequence goes on along the minus strand of CALSQF010000004.1, from coordinate 309,891 downwards.
TCGCCAGTGCCATGCCCGACAATTTCACCCTCCGCCCGGCAATTGAGGGCATGCACAGCATCAGCGGCCAAAAACAGTTTGACGTTGTGCCCTTCCGCTACGCCAGTTTTGGCGACAAGCAACCCAAGGGTGAGCTTGTTCTTTAACTCCGGTCCACTATGAATATGTATGAGCAGCTTAGCCATTTGAATACCTTTTTAGCTATCGGTTGAATTTCGTTTAATTTAGCGGTGTCGCGCCGGTTTCTATCCGAACTATTTGCCCAATTTCTGGTTGATCTTGCTTCTGTGTGACGCAAGCCCCGTTCCTGAACGTCTCATCCCACAAAGGAACCTTCGCTCATAACGGTGATAACGGTGGTGTCTAAGAGTGCACCAGCCGCCGCACGTTTGGCTTTTAATTCCTCATGCGCGCCGAAGGCTTTCATCGCCTCAAGAGAGTCAAAATCAATAATCACCGTCAATTTTCTGTCATCATATTTTTCTGTACCGGCGAATATAAGACGCGCGCCCAGGCCGTTTAGCACCGCTTGATTTTCATGATACATCTCCTTCCACGGTCCGAGCCCGCGCGCGAGATTTTGTGTGAGCTTTACCATCATGATCCGTCTCCCATTTATAGTTTGGACTGATGCTTGGTCCGAAAAGCCAAACATATAATGTCGCTCAAGACATAGATTAGTATTGAACGCGATTTGTTAACTACACCAAAGATTAAAGTGGTTTTGATGGAAGGTACGTGGGACTTTAGACAAAATATAATTGACGTGCCGAAATTGGCGATCCAATGTCACTAGGACAGTAGTTTAAATAGTAAGGTGGTTTTATGTTGGATGTAAAAAATGGAGTAGATGGAAAATTCGTAGAGGAAAACATGTGCCCAATTGGGCTTGCTTCTCATCTTCTCGGCGACAAATGGATTGCGATTATCATTCGCGATATTGCATTGTTTAATCGGCGCACCTTTAACGATATTCTCAATAACAACATGGAGAATATTTCTTCGGGGTCCCTATCTTCTCGTTTGAAGTTAATGCGTGATCTCAAACTGCTCGAAATCGGAACTTCAGAGCAGCATGCGCAAAAGAAACCCTATTACCTAACGGAGTCCGGCATCGCATTTGTTCCAATACTGTTTAAACTCGCTGCATGGACTGCAACATTCCGCGCTCCGGCTCAGGATATTGTCTCACTGACAAAGCCCTATCTTGACGAGGACGCTGCCCGCATGAATTGGCTGTTGGAACGCTTGCGGACCTTCAATATTCACAAAAGCGAAGAGCCCGAACCCCTTTGGTGGGCATGATCTCGCCTCAACGAACATCTTCGCAGCTTGGATCTGCTCCGCGCAGGCGTGGCCCGTTGTGCTCTGGATGTCAGCGGCGGTTGTGATGCGCACCAAGGGGCACAGCCGGCCTATTTACTAAATGTTCATTATGTGGTGGTACCCGCGGCCGGACTCGAACCGGCACGGCCGTTAAGCCTGAGGATTTTAAGTCCTCTATGTCTACCATTCCATCACGCGGGCACAGCGGAGAACATAGGCAAAATGCTGAGCGTGTAAAGGCAGATTCTCTACAAATCCGTGCCTAAGTTCGGGATCAAATCCCGATCTGCTGTGAATGGGTTCAAAGCCAGCTCTCTTCGAAACTCAATTTCTGCCAGCTCTGGCTGTCCGAGTGCCAAATGGGTCAAGCCTTTACCCGACAAGGCCCCAAGGTGGCGCGGTTGGATGCTAAGGGTGCGGACCAGATCTGGCAAAGCTGCTTCGAAGTTCCCCGCCAAATACCGCGCGAAGGCGCGTTGATTGTAACCCTCGGCGTAATCAGGACAATACTCAATGAGAGTGTTCAAAAATCCCTCGGCAGCTGTCAAATCGCCAAGCTGGAGGTTCGTCATCCCCCGGTTGAGCATGCGTTGCGCATGAGTGTCAGGTGCACGGGTCCACAGGCTCCAAAGCACATTCGTCGCAGCCTGTGCATCTCGGGGAAATTTCGCGAATTTCAGCGTTCGATACGCACGATCGAGCTCCTCAGAAATCTCAGGATTCTTTGGGCACTGGGCCAAGGCGCCTGTAGCGAAGACGGTGAAAAGGAAAATAAAAAGACTTCTCATAGTCTCAAACTGGGCCAAATCGATCATCTGTCAAGCTGAGAGCATATTGTGCAAACTTGTGTGCGCAAACAGTCTCCAACCCATGCAAAGATCGCATGTTCGAGCCAGCAAACCCGTGTCCACTCTGATAGAACAGCTTCAAAGACAGCTGGAGTTAGCTATTTTTGCGGATGATCTTGCTAAACGGCGCGAAAACTTGATCGTTTGCGGCAATCACCGTTCCGTCTTGTAACGGGTCACCACCCGGTTGAATGGACTCGGAAAATCCACCCGCCTCTTTCACAATGATCATCCCAGCGGCGACGTCCCAAAGTTGCAAGCGGCGGCCCCAAAATCCATCCACGCGGCCAGCGGCCACATAGGCCATGTCCAGCGCGGCGGCACCAAGATTGCGCACGCCGGATGAGGCCGGCAAAAGCTGCGACAGATCAGCCAAGGCTTGCGGCAAGTCCGAGCAGCCTGAACTTGGCAGCCCAGTGGCAAAGACACAATCCGATAAGCTGCGACGGCCAGAAACCCGCATGCGCGTTTCATTCATCCAAGCCCCTTGGCCTTTTTCTGCAAAAAAACATTCGTCTTGCGCGGCATCGTAAATCACGCCGGCAACAATCTCGCCCTTATGCTGCAAAGCAATCGTGACCGCATAATGAGGCATGCCGTGTTGGAAGTTGGTGACACCTACCATGGCATCCACGATCCAGTGACGGGTCGGATCTTTGCCCTTAATTTCAGCACTTTCAGCGGCCAGGTACCCATAGGTCGGACGGGCCGCGAGCAGCTCTTCTCTCACCACTTTATCCGCATGCATATCCGCGCGGGCGACAAAATCACTGGCGCCTGTAACTGACACTTGTAAATTGGCCACCTCGCGAAAATCTTTCGCCAAGGCGCGTCCAGCTTTGCGCGCTGTCGCGATCATTACGTTCATATTTGCGCTTTGTACCATGGTGATGCTCCTGCAGATCAGGCTGGGCTATACGCCGCCCAAGCCAGCTTGCCAAGGGCTAGCTGCGTTGCAATTTCACTGGCTCGCTGCGCGCGAGTTTGAGCAGATGCGCCATAAAAGGTTTTGTTGTCTCTTCTCTGCGGGTTGCAGCATAGAGCCGGCGGTTGAGTCCCTGCTTTGTGAGCGGTCGGGTCACATAATCGGAATTATAACGCACTTCGCGCACAACCCAATCGGGCAGCACCGCAACGCCGCGATTTGAGGCCACTAAAAGCAATATCACCGCCGTCAGCTCTACCTGACGCACCGCCCGCGGCTCGACCTTGGCGGGCATCAAAAGCTGCGAAAACACATCCAACCGGGCGCGATCTACAGGATAGGTAATCAAGAGCTCGTCACGAAAGTCTTGCGCATCAATCCAAGATTTTTGCGCCAGCGAGTGCTGGCTTGAGGCAACAAATACCGGTTCATAATCAAACAGCGGTGAAAATTCGAGATCAGGATGCTCTTCTGGATCGGAGGAGACCACCCAATCCACCTCCTCACGCGCCAGAGCCGGCAAAGCGTCAAAGGCCAAACCCGGACGGATATCGACATCGACATCTGGCCAGGCTTTACGAAAGGCCTCCAAAACGGGGAACAGCCATTCAAAACACGCATGGCATTCAATGGCGATATGCAACCGACCTGATTTGCCCGACAGCAGGCTTCGAAATTCTTCTTCCGTAGCCTCAACCTCTGGCAACACCCGGTTGGCTAATTTCAGCAGCCGCTGCCCGGCGGCCGACAATTTCAGCGGTTTGGTGCGCCGCACAAAAAGATCAACGCCCGCCTGATCTTCAAGCCCTTTGATTTGATGCGACAGGGCCGATTGTGTGAGATTGAGCACTATCGGCCGCACGGGACAGCCCTCCGCATTTGTGGATGGCGCGGATGGCACGAAGGTGGCGCAAATCAAAGTGCATTCGTAAAATTTCTCATAACTAAATTGAATTTTATGAATTTGATTAATCACAATCCTCTGGCACTGTCAACAAGATCAAGCTTCCATGAGGATAAAATGCCCCAAATTTCGTTTGAATTTTTCTCGCCAAAAACAATAACAGCGGCCTTTTCATTAAGCCGGGCTGTCGAGAGTCTGGCCGAATTTGCGCCACGGTTTTCCTCTGTCACCTGCAGCAATGATCCCCCGCAAACCCTAGATACCCTGCGGGCGTTGCAGCGGTCCGGGTTGGGACGCTTGCAGGCACATATCACCTGTGCGACCCAGAAACCGGCTGATCTTCCCACCTATCTGAAAGCGGTGCAAGAGGCTGGCGCGGAGGGGATTGTCGCCCTGCGCGGAGATACGGCGCCCAAAGGTTTGGAAGTGATGGACTTAATCGGATGCGCCAAGAAAAACGCGATGCGGGACATTTTCGTCGCCGCCTACCCAGAGCTGCACCCTTTGGCACAGAGCTCCCAGAGTGATTTAGATTGGCTCAAACGCAAGCAAGATGCGGGCGCTACGGCTGCGATTACCCAATTTTTCTTCCACGCAGAGTTTTTTCTACGCTTCCGCGATAGAGCCGCAGCGCGGGGGATCACCCTACACATCATCCCTGGCATTCTGCCTGTGCAAAATTGGGCAGCAACCCAGGCCATCGTCAGCACCTGTGGCACCTCTATCGCCCCTGATCTGGCAGAGGGCTTCGCCCGCGCCGAACGAGAGGGCCGGGCCGAGATGATGGCCATCGCGCAGGCCAGTGAACTTTGTGACAGTTTGATCCAAAATGGTGTTGAGCATCTGCATTTTTACACGATGAACAAAGCCGAAGTGGTCAGTGCCATTTGCACCGCTTTGGGAAAGGTACCGCAACAAAGCCTCCGCCGCGTGGCTTGAAGCCCTCCCTGCGCCACGTTAGGCTCCGTCAACACCAGCGCGCAGGGAGCTTGAAATGACAGAGGCGAAAGATTTTTCGGATTTGCCCACCCGCGCGCAACTTCTATCGATGTCCGGTTATGAGTTTATGTGCGCCATGCGCGACGGCAAATTGCCGCGCCCACCCATCGCTCGGTTGCTTTGCTATGAGCTGACCGAGGTATCTGTGGGTGCTGTCACCTTTGCTGGAACCCCGGAGTTTGATCACACGAACCCAATGGGCGGACTGCATGGCGGATGGTATGGTGCGGTATTAGACAGCTGTATGGCCTGTGCAGTGATGACCAAAGTACCAAAAGGCAGTATTTACACAACGCTGGAATATAAGATCAATATCACCCGCAGCATTTCAATCGGCCAGCCTGTTATCGCCCGCGGATGGGTGCAGCACGCCGGCCGATCCACCGGCGTGGCCGCGGGAGAAATTCGCGGTGCCGACGATGGAAAACTCTATGCGACCGGCTCAACCACCTGCATCATTATGCAAGTTGATGAGCCGCCCAGGCCGCCCATCAGCAACACTGGGATGAATTGACTCTGAACGAAAGCGTCCAACCAAACGCCTGGACCGTGCCCAAAACACCCAGTTCAATCCGCTCCAATTGCCCGTCGAGGGCGCATGAACATCTTGCACAAACTCCTCTGCCCAAGCCTTGGGCAAATGAAGGCCTTGCTCTTCCAGTCGCTGCATCATCCAAACGAAGGGGATATTTGACAAGGGCCGTGTTTGCGGAGATCCCATCACCTGCCCGCCTACATCCCCATGATTCCCAACGAACCAGACCTGCTGCAACGCAACCAGCCGATCTGGTGGATCCTCCCACATTTCAGGTCGATATATGTCTCGGGTTTCATCCAAAGCCAAAGCCTGAAACCCGGCGCCGACACAGGCGCTGATCTGATGGTTGTGAAACTGGTATTTTTCCTCAAACATCCGCCAGAGCCCCGAAACGCGCAGCCCAAGCGCTTTGACCGTGTCCCAAACCCCAATCGCTGTGATAGGGACATCTAAGTGGCAATATTCTTTCGCAAAGGCCCGCAAGGCGTCGCTGCCGTCCCGATAGTGGCGATAGGCCATGCTGACATGACGCTGGGTGGCCTGATCGCGTCGCAGCAACCCGACCCGATCGATCAATCCCGCCAAAGAGCGCGCCGCAAAGGCACCGCGCGAATAGCCAATCAAAAAGATCTCATCGCCTAGCTGATAGCGGCTCGCCAGAGCGCCATAGACCTTCTGAATTTGCCAATCCAACCCGCTGCCGGTCAACACAGACCAGGCTGATGCCAGAAAATTACTCCGGTCAAATTGCAGCCCGGGTTGGTAATGCAATATCACCTCCGGCCCAGCGTTACGTTTCAAAAGCTGATAGGCCAACCCCGCATTTGTCTCAAACCCCGGCTCCAGCGAGGAGAGCGTGCCGTCCATGACAACAACATGCACCGCTCGGCGCGGTGCGGCCCCAGACGCAGGCCCCGCATCTTCCACGACCTGCCCAAAGCGGTTCTGCCAAATCTTGGAGTTGATCCAATGCCAAAGAGACATGACGACTTAGCCTGCGTTTTGCAACATGCTCCAAACCCGCTGCGGCGTGAAGGGCATATCCGCCCGCGTTACACCCTTTGAGGCCAAAGCATCCATCACCGCATTGGATACAGCGGCCATTGAGCCAATGGTGCCAGCCTCACCGCAGCCCTTCATGCCAATAGGATTGGCGGTTGAGGGCACCACGACGGAGTTGAAGTCAAACATCGGCACATCGGCAGCCCGCGGCATGCCATAGTCCATAAAGCTGGCTGTCAGAAGCTGGCCGTTGTCATCATATACCACATGTTCCATCATGGCCTGCCCCAGCCCTTGAACCACGCCGCCATGCACCTGCCCCTCCACCAACATGGGATTGAGAAGATAGCCGAAATCGTCGACGATGACATAGCGCACGACCCGTGATTGCCCGGTCTGCGGATCAACTTCCACTTCCGCCAAATGCGCTCCATTGGGGAAGCTCAAATCATCCAAAGTCGCCGATTGCGTCACATCCAAAAGCGCCGACTGCCCGGCCTCACGCGCCAGTTTGGCCGCATCCAACCAGCTGAACACCACGTTGGAGCCCGCAATCCGAAACACCTCGTCATCAAAGCTCACATCCTCGGGATCGGCCTCATGATGTTCCGCCAAAAAGAGCTTATAAGCCTGCGTCATCACAGTAACCAAGGCCAAAGTCGCGGAATTTTGCACCGTCGCAGAGCGCGATCCACCAGTTCCGCCCCCCGTGGGAATGAGATCGCTGTCGCCTTGGATCACGTTGATCTGTTCCACCGGCAGACCGGTTTGATCGGCCAGATATTGGGCATAAACCGTTTCATGCCCCTGCCCTCCGGACTGCGTGCCCACATAAAGATTAACGCTGCCATCGGCCTGAAACACAACCCGCGAGTTCTCGGTCGGGTTGCCTAAAATACTTTCGATGTAACAGCACAGTCCCAAGCCGCGCAGCAGACCCTTTTGCGCACTTGCAGCGCGCCGCGCCTCAAAGTCTTCGCGCGCAGCCTCTTGGGCCAAACGATCCAAGACAAGACTGAAATCCCCCACATCGTAGCGCACTTGGCTGGCCGTCTTATAGGGAAATTTCTCTGGCGCGATGAAGTTACGCCGGCGAAAATCCCAAGCGTCGATGCCCAGCGCACGGGCCGCGTAATCCATGGCCCGTTCCAAAACGTAAATCGCCTCAGGACGCCCAGCCCCACGATAGGCATCTACCTGCGTGGTGTTGGTGTAGATCCCGGTAACTTGCAAATGCGCAACCGGGATATCGTAAAGACCGGTCAAAACTTTTGAAAACAGCTGCGTTTGAATGGGCTGGGCAAATTGACCCGAATAGGCGCCCATATTGGCCAGCGTCCGCACCTGATAACCGATGATCTTATGATCGGCATCCAAAGCCAGCGTTGCCGTTGAGGTTAGGTCCCGACCACCATTGTCCGACAGCATCGCCTCCGATCTGTCCGACATCCAGCGCACCGAACGATTGAGCACGCGCGCGGCCTGCGCGGCTAGGAAATACTCCGGATAGGCCATGGCTTTCATACCAAAGCCGCCACCGACGTCGGGGTTGGTCACGCGGATCTCGCTTTCGGGCAGGCCCAACATCTTCGCCAATTGCCCTTTTTGCGACCAGACCCCCTGGCCATTCACGCATAGGTGCACCCGCCCATCTTCTATATCCGCCCAGCAGCCCCGCGGCTCCATGGAATTACAAATCACACGGTTGTCGGAAATCTCGAAACTCAACAGATGGGCCGCTTTGCCTTTCACCGCCTCCATCTGCGCGCTGTCACCTAAAGCCCAATCAAAGGCGACATTATTCGGCGCTGCCTCATGCAAATTGGGCCCGCCCGGTTGCAATTCAAGATGCACCGGCAGATCATCAACCTCGAGCTCAATCATATCCGCCGCGGCCCGCGCCTGCGCATAGGTCTCAGCAAAGACCATGGCCACAGGTTCCCCCACAAAGCGCACCTTGTCTTTGGCCAACAAGAACCGATCGGTGTTGGGCGCCAATTGGCCATCTTGGTTTTTCACCAGACTGGCCTCCATCTTGCCCAAGAGTCCCGCCGTCTCCAGCGCGGCCGCAGTGAGCACGAGATGAACCCCCTCGGCCTCTTCCGCTTCTTGCGTGTCCAACGCTGTGATCACCCCATGCGCGTAGCTTGAACGCAGCACATAGCCATGTAACGTCCCCTCCGGCGCGGTATCATCCACATATTGCCCGCGCCCCGTCAGAAAACGATCATCTTCGCGCCGCAATACCGATTGGCTCTTTCCAAATTTTTCCACGCACCTGCTCCTAAGTTTGGTTAAACTGTACCAACCTGCCCCCAACTGTCCAGCCACAAGCAGATTAATTCACGGATGTCGTGTTCAGGCAAGACTGCCGCTTTTTGATATGGCGCATTTGGCGCATTCACGGAGTTCACAATGCCAAACGCCCAAACCTCTCATCGCCTGTCCGACGCCCAGATCCAAAGCTATTGGGAGGACGGTTTTTTATGCCCCATCCATGCGATTTCCGCGCAGCAATGTGAAGATTGGCCCGCCCAATTGGAAGCGATTGGCTCGACAACGACCTGCCACGGGCTTTGAATGTATACAAACGGGTCAATGCACATATCGTTATGGCGCTGGCCTATGAGATCGCTGCCCATAGCGCGATATTGGATGTGGTTGAGGGTATTTTAGGGCCTGATGTCTTACTGTATTCGACAGATTTTTTGATCAAAGAGCCGCGGACAAAAAATGTGGTGACGATGCATCAAGACTTGGCCTATTGGGGCTTGGGTGAAATTGATGGGATACTCACCGCTTGGCTGGCGCTCTCTCCGGCAACGCCGGAAAGCGGATGTATGGATTTTGTGAAAGGCAGTCACAAAAACACGATTATTTCCCATCAGGATAGCTTTGATGAGCTGAATCATCTATCACGCGGTCAAGAAATCAAGGTAGATGTGGCGGAGGAAGACAAATCCAGCGGCGCCCTGGCGACGGGCGAGATCAGCCGGCACCACGGCTTGATGATCCACGGCTCGGGAGCCAATATAAGCGATGACCGCAGAATTGGTGTTGTGATGCGCTTTTTAAGCCCACATGTCAAAAAACCCAATAATGCGCCCGATTACGGCGTGCCTATGCGCGGCAATTGTGACACGGGAAATTTCACCCTCTGCGACGCGCCAAAGGGCTTGATTCATCCAGAGGATCTTTTACTTTACGAAGAAATTCGAACAGAACAGGCCAATGTCATGATGGCGGGCGCCGAGGGCAAAGCCGAGATGTACAGATGATGGATCAAGTGAAATTTCGCGCCATGAAAGATGGCGATGCGGCAGATTATGCCTTTCTCACGGAACATGAGATTGAATATACCATGGGCACAGCCGATCGCCTGCTCCGGGCATTGGTTGCGCTGGATGAAGGCCTATCTGGCTATCAGGTGACGCGTCTGGGCCATTCGCTGCAATCGGCCACCCGCGCGGAGCGCGATGGGGCCGATACCGATTGGATTGTTTCTGCGCTGTTGCATGATATCGGCGATATTTTCGCGCCCTACAATCACGACGAATATGCCGCCGCTATCCTGCGCCCCTTCGTGCGAGAACAATGCGCCTGGGTTGTTGAGAAACACGGTGATTTTCAGATGCTCTATTATGGCCATCACGTGGGCGGCAACCGAGACAAGCGCGAAACCTATCGCGGCCATATCTATTTTGAGGACTGTGCAACCTTCTGCGAACGGTGGGACCAAAACAGCTTTGATCCGGACTATGAGACATTGCCAATTGAGCATTTCGGGCAGCGGGTGCGCGAGGTGTTTGCGCGGCAACCCTATGATCCAGCCGTCCTGCGCCCTGGCGCGCGCGAAGCTTTGGTCAGCTAGGGCTTTCACTCGCCCAGAGAAATAGGTATTCGGAGACAAATTCGAAGGATACCCCCCTATTATGGCCATGGAAAAATTCAACGCAGCGGAAGCTGAAGATCGTCTTTACAAAGCCTGGGAGGCGGCGGGCTGTTTTACAGCCGGGGCCAATGCCAAACCCGGAGCGTCGAGCTATTGCATCATGATTCCCCCGCCTAATGTTACGGGCGTTTTGCATATGGGTCATGCCTTCAACAATACTTTGCAAGATATCTTGGTGCGCTGGCACCGGATGCGCGGCTTTGACACCCTTTGGCAGGCCGGGACAGACCATGCGGGCATCGCCACGCAAATGGTCGTTGAGCGGCAATTGGAAGAGCGGGGCGAACCGGGCCGCGTGGCCCTGGGCCGCGAGAAATTTTTGGAAAAAGTCTGGCAGTGGAAAGAGCAATCTGGCGGAACAATTGTAAACCAACTCAAACGCTTGGGCGCCTCCTGCGATTGGGACCGCACAGCCTTCACCATGGCAGGCGCGCAGGGTGACACGCGCACCGGCCATGAAAATAGCCCAAATTTTCACGATGCGGTGATCAAAGTCTTCGTGGAAATGTACAACAAAGGCCTGATCTACCGCGGCAAGCGTCTGGTCAATTGGGATCCACTTTTCGAGACAGCCATCTCAGATCTCGAAGTTGAGAATATCGAAGTCGCCGGCCACATGTGGCATTTTAAGTACCCTCTCGCAGGCGGCGCTAAATATACATATGTGCAGAAGGACGAAGACGGAAACATCACACTGCAAGAAGAGCGCGACTATATCTCAATTGCCACCACCCGCCCAGAGACCATGCTGGGTGATGGCGCGGTTGCGGTACATCCCTCCGACGAGCGCTATGCGCCGATCGTGGGGATGATGTGCGAAATTCCCGTTGGGCCCAAAGCGCAGCGACGTTTGGTTCCCATCATCACCGATGACTACCCAGACAAAGACTTCGGGTCTGGCGCCGTCAAAATTACGGGGGCGCATGATTTCAACGACTATCAAGTGGCAAAACGCGCTGGCATTCCGATGTATAACCTGATGGACACCAAAGCCAATCTGCGGGCCGATGGACAGGCCTATGCGACCGAGGCGGCCACCGCCCAGCGCATTGCCAATGGCGAGGAGAGTTTTGACGAGGCCAAAATTGCGGCCATGAATATGGTGCCCGATGCCTATCGCGGCATGGATCGTTTCGAAGCGCGCAAAAAAATTGTCGATGACATTACCCGCGAAGGATTGGCGGTGATGACCCAGGCGACCATCACCGACGCAGAAGGGCAGCAGACCACCCGGCTGGTGCCCTTGGTGGAAAACAAACCCATCATGCAGCCCTTCGGCGACCGATCAAAAGTGGTAATTGAGCCGATGCTGACAGATCAGTGGTTTGTTGATACGGACAAAATCGTCGCCCCAGCCCTCCAAGCGGTGCGTGATGGCACCGTCAAAATTCTGCCCAAGTCAGAAAAGAAAATTTATTTTCATTGGCTTGAAAATATTGAGCCTTGGTGCATTTCTCGGCAATTGTGGTGGGGCCATCAAATTCCTGTTTGGTTTGATGATAGCGGCGCGCAATATTGCGCCGCGACTGAAGCAGAGGCGCAGGCGCTCGCTGGCCCCGACGCACGGCTAACCCGTGATCCCGACGTGCTCGACACCTGGTTCTCCTCCGGTCTTTGGCCCATCGGAACTTTGGGCTGGACCGGCGTGGCTGAGGCCGATGCACAAAATGATATACTACAAAGGTTTTTCCCCACCTCTGATCTCATCACCGGCTCTGACATCTTGTTTTTCTGGGTTGCACGGATGATGATGATGCAATTGGCAGTGGTCGATCAAGTGCCGTTCAATACCATCTACCTGCACGGCTTGGTGCGTGATGCCAAGGGTAAGAAAATGAGTAAATCCACGGGTAATGTGGTCGATCCGCTGGAGATTATCGACGAATTTGGTGCCGATGCTCTGCGTTTTACCAATGCCTCTATGGCCTCCTTAGGTGGGGTGCTCAAGCTGGATATGCAGCGCATTGCAGGCTATCGAAATTTTGGTACAAAACTCTGGAATGCCTGTTCTTTTGCAGAGTTCAGTAAGGCGTTTGCACACCGAAGCGATTCCATTCCCAGCCCAGATTTGGCGCTCAACAAATGGATCATCGGCGAAGTGGGGCGGGTGCGTGTGGCGGTGGATGCCGCACTGGAGGGCTATCGGTTCAATGATGCAGCCTCCGCACTCTACGGCTTTGTGTGGGGTACTTTGTGCGATCGTTATCTCGAACTGTCAAAGCCAATTTTGAAAGGCAGCCATTCCAGCGGTTACGCTGGGCGATTGGAAACACAAATAACATTGGCTTGGGTCTTGGAGCAATCTATGACCTTGCTGCATCCCATCATGCCCTTTATCACCGAAGAGCTTTGGGGCATCACAGCATCGCGGACCCAGATGCTGGTGCATCAAGATTGGCCAGGCTATGGGCTCGAATTGGTCGATGCGGCCGCCAGCGAAGAAATTAGCTGGGTCATTGCTTTGATTGACGCCATCCGCTCTGCCCGCGCGCAGATGAATGTGCCCGCCGGTGCGAAAGTGCCTTTGGTCCAAGTGGCGATCAGCCCGGCCGGAGAAACAGCTTTGGCCGCAAATATGGCGCAAATTCAACAAATGGCTCGGATCACTGAAGTCACCCAAGTGCCTGAAATGCCCAAAGGCGCCATCACCATCACCGCGCCCCAAGCCACCTTTGGCTTGCCGCTGGCAGATATTATAGATGTGGCAGCCGAGAAGACGCGACTTGAAAAAAGCATGGGTAAATTGGCAAAAGAACTGGGCGGCCTTCGGGGGCGTTTGAATAACCCGAAATTCGCAATTTCCGCCCCGCCAGAGGTCCTAGCCGAAACACGGGCCAATCTCGAAGCCCGTGAGGAGGAAGAGGCCAAACTCGCTACAGCATTGGCCAGATTGGAAGAAATTGGCTAAACTGCCCAAAACCCTTTTGCCTGGAGATCGTGCCATGTCACATTATGCGCTCACTGACTTGGCCAAATCCTTGCCGGCGACCGTGCCCTTTGTGGGGCCGGAAACCCAAGAGCGGGCCTTGGGTTGGCCTTTCGTTGCAAGATTGGGGGCCAATGAAAGCCAATTTGGCCCCTCGCCGCTTGCGATCGAGGCGATGACACAAGCGGCGCAGGAGGTTTGGCAATATGGCGACCCGGAAAATCATGATTTGAGACAAGCATTGGCCGCGCATCACAACATTGATCCGGGCCATATCACCATAGGTGAGGGCATTGATGGTCTGTTATTAACCTTGACCCGCCTGACCGTGGCGCCGGGGGATGCTATTTTGACCTCCCATGGGGCCTATCCAACGTTTAATTATCATGCCGCCGGCAATGGCGGCACTCTGCATATGGTGCCATATCTGGACGATCACGAGGATCCCCAGAGCCTTGCAGAGCAGGCCCATCATTTGGGCGCGAAATTGGTCTATTTCGCCAATCCTGACAATCCAATGGGCAGCTGGCACAGCGCTGATGTTGTGCAGGATTTGATTGATAACCTGCCCAATTCTAGCCTTTTAGTGCTTGATGAGGCCTATATTGATCTGGCGCCAAACGGGACGGCGCCGCTCTTGCGACCCGAGACCGATAATGTAATCCGTCTGCGAACCTTTTCCAAAGCCTATGGCATGGCAGGCGCGCGGGTGGGCTATGCAATAGGGCCAAAACCTCTGATCTCTGCCTTCGACAAAATGCGCAATCATTTCGGACTGTCGCGAATCTCCCAAGCTGGAGCCTTGGCCGCCCTCAAAGACCAAGCCTATGTGGCGGCAATCGTGCAAAAAGTGGCAAAAAGCCGCGAGACTCTCGCAAAAATTGCCCAAGATAATAGCCTCATCCCGCTGACCTCGGCCACGAATTTTGTCACGATAGATTGCGGCGGCGATGGCGATTTTGCCCGTGCGGTCCTGGAGCAGACAGTCGCGCGCTCTGTGTTTATCCGCATGCCGGCCGTGGCACCGATGAACCGTTGCATCCGCATATCATGCGGAGACACAGCAGCGATGGCTTTGGTTGCAACAGTCTTGCCGCAAGCCCTGAAATCCGCAAGATCCGGCTAGGCTAGCCGTGGGTCGCCGCGGCCAATACATGCGCCGCGGCCTCCAATCCCCCCTCACCATGGAGAACCTTTGTGGCCATCAAGCCCGATTGGATTGCTCCAAGCGTTCCCATGATCATCTGCGCATTAATATGCCCCATATGCCCGATGCGGAAAAACCCATCCGCATTCGGATCGTCATCTGTGGCCATATTCAAACCAATGCCCAGCGTCAGACCGGCTTGATGCTCTGTCCAACGGCGTAAATTGAGCCCGTTGGGCGCCCCAATTGAAAGCGCCGTCACCGCGCGGCTGCGCAAAGCTGGCTTTGCGATATTCATCGCCAATGGTCCAACTTTACCCCAGGCTTCGCATGCCGCCCAAACCGCCCGCGCGATCGCCTCATGCCGCGCCCAGACATGGTCCAATTCTTCTTCAAGAATCATATCCAAAGCCTCCCGCAACCCCAGCAAATGTTGCGTTGGCGCAGTGCCGCAGAAATATTGATAAAAATATTCAGGATTTATGCGTGCGTTCCAGTCCCAATAGGAACTGACCCGCGTAATCGCATTGCGCGCCGCAGCAGCCTTATCAGAGAAGAATACAAAGGAAATACCGGGTGGGGTCATCAAGCCTTTTTGGCAGGCTGTGACCATGAGATCGACGCCCCATTCGTCCATTAAGAATTTATCACAGCCAAGGCTGGCGATACAATCGACCATAAGCAAAGCGCCATGCCCCGCAGCATCCAGACTGCGCCTCAGCCCTGCGATGTCGTTGAGAACTGAGGTCGATGTATCCACATGGACGGCCATCACAGCTTTGATGCGCCCCGACCTATCGGCGGCAAGATGGGCCTCGACCTGCGCCAAATCAATCGTCGCTTGGTTGCCAAAATCAAGTATCTCCACCATAACCCCAAGGGCGCCAGCCATTTCGCCCCAACCCGTGCAAAACCGCCCGGTTGCCAGCACCAAGACCGTATCGCCCGGTGCCAAGACGTTCGATACAGCCGCTTCCCAAGCGCCGTGGCCATTGGCAATATAGATTGCCGCCT
This sequence comes from uncultured Planktomarina sp., assembly GCA_943788425.1. GTDB lineage: Bacteria > Pseudomonadota > Alphaproteobacteria > Rhodobacterales > Rhodobacteraceae > Planktomarina. Next base: position 294,310 of record CALSQF010000004.1, on the reverse strand, counting down.
GACCTGCCGTGCCAGCCACATGTTTCAGATCCGGAATCAAACTATGGGTCAGCTCAATCAATCCCCCCTCATATATATTTGGGCAGGGTTGATGCATCGCTTGCAAAACGCGCTCGGGCATGACCGAAGGGCCCGGAATGGCGAGATAGGAACGGCCTTGGGACAGTGACATAAAATTTCACCTCGATTATGATAGCCAATCGGTATTCGCGGTTTACTGCCGCGTCAAGCGGCCGTCCCTTGCAGCAACTCGAACAAAGCACTAACAGGCGCCCATGGACATGAAATCATCATCCCCCAAAGACATAAAACAAGGCGCCTTGTTCCTGTGGCTCTGGCGCGGATATCTGCAACGCCACACATGGGTTTTGGCGATTATTGTCGTGTTGATGATGATCGAAGGCAGTATGGTCGGCGGGCTTGCCTGGATGATGCAGCCCCTCTTTGACGGAGTTTTTGTGGGGGGGAGCAAGAGCCAATTGTGGTTGGTGGGCGGCATTGTCTTGGGATTATTTCTGATCCGAGGCGTGCTCTCAGTGGTGCACCGGGTCCTCATGACCAAAATTGCCAAACAATCCGTAGCCGATTTGCAAAATGATTTGCTGCGCCACTTACTACAATTGGATCTCAGCTTTTTCTCCCGCTATGCTCCGGGATATTTGATGGAGCGGGTCAACGGCGATGTGCAGGCCGTCGCCGGAATATGGGCGCTTTTGGTGCGCGGCGCAGCGCGCGACCTGATCGGACTGGTATCGCTTTTTGCGGTCATGTTATCAATAGATTGGTTATGGACTGTCGCAGCATTGGTCGGTGCACCATTGCTATTGTTCCCGTCGCTGGTCGCGCAGCGCTATACGCGCAAGCAGGCAGTTAAAGCCCGAGAAGTCGCCGCCAATATGGCAACGCGCCTCAATGAGGCCTTCCATGGGGTCGGAACAATCAAGCTCAATGGGCTGGAGCGCTACTATACAGACCGCTATCGCGCCCTAACCAAGCGGCAAATTGAAGTCGAGGTTAAAACTCTCTTCGGCACGGCCGTTATCCCTTCACTGGTGGATGTGATGAGTGGCATCGGTTTTGCCTGCGTGATTATTTATGGTGGATATGAAATCATCAGCGGCGCTAAAACAGTCGGGCAATTCATGGCCTTCTTCAGTGCATTGGGATTGGCATTTGAACCGCTACGCCGCTTGGCTGGCATCTCAGGGCTCATCAACGCCGCGTCTGTATCCATTCAAAGAATGCGAGATATTTTCAGCCATCAGCCAACGCTGCTCGGTCCGGATCATCCCAAACCCGTGCAACCTTTTGGCGATATTGAATTTAAGAACGTCAGCTTAGAGTTTGGCGAAACACCGGTGCTGCGCGATGTCTCTTTCCGCGCGCCCGCTGGAAAAACCACCGCCATTGTCGGCGCTTCAGGTGCGGGCAAAACAACAATCTTTAATGCGCTCACCCGGCTTTACGCCCATAGCTCGGGCAAGATAACGATCTCCGGCCTAGCCAATACGGAAATTGATCCCAGTGCCCTTCGGACCTGCATCTCGGTGGTGTCGCAAGACAGCTTACTGTTTGATGAAACCCTTGGGGAAAACATCACCCTTGATGCGCGCGATACGGATCCATCGAAACTCGATGAGGTGGTCGCAGCGGCCCATGTGGGCGAATTCCTGCCAACTTTAGCCCAAGGTATGGATACCGAAGTCGGGCCGCGCGGCTCAAACCTATCCGGCGGGCAGCGTCAACGGGTCGCCATAGCCCGCGCGCTCCTGCGCGATACGCCAATATTACTTTTGGATGAAGCCACCTCAGCATTGGACACCCAATCAGAGGTCCTAGTGCAAAATGCTTTAGAGAAACTCTCTGAAAATCGTACCACTTTGGTCATCGCGCATCGCCTGTCGACCATTGTCTCTGCCGATCACATCATCGTGATGGACAGAGGCCGCGCGATTGAGCAAGGCACCCATACGGAGCTGATTGCGGCAGGTGGGCATTATTCGGATTTATGTCGCTTACAATTTGATCGCTCCGAAAACCAATAGGGCAAGCGCCACCACCTTTCGGCTCTTGCCGCAGCATGGTGCACAGCCCTTCTATATTCTATGATAGCGACGCGCCAAATCTTTGGCATCTGCACCCCAAAAGTACCGCAACAAGAGACCGATGTTCTTCGCCCCGCGACGAAACCAGCCCTGTTGCTGATACTTATCGGCACCTGTGAAAGCACAGGCCGGCAGTCGGCGGATTTTTCGCTTTATGGCCCGGACCAATGCCACATCTTCCATCAATGGCTGGTCTGGATAGCCTCCCGCCCGGTCATACTCTGTCCGACGCAGCAAGAGCCCCTGATCACCAAAGGGTAGACCAAATACATCACTTCGCAAATTCGCCCAAGCCGCCACCCATCGGGCCGCAAGACCTCTGGCGCGGAAGGCCAGTGAAAAACATAGCGGGCCTTGCTGCATGTGAGCTTTCACCTGATCGGCCCAGCCCTCTTGCAAGCTCGTATCCGCATGCAGAACCATAACCCAAGCACCGCGCGTGACCGCCACCCCACGGCGCAATTGCCCGCCGCGCGAGGCATCTCCGGTTATCACCTCAGCGCCCCAGTCCAGAGCGATAGAGCCGCTGGCATCTGTCGATCCGCCGTCAGTGACAACCACTTCGCAGATCAATCCAGCCTCCAATCCCTCCATCAACGACAAAAGAGTCGCCGGTAAGCTATCGGCAGAATTAAGCGTCGGGATCACAACAGAAATCGGAGCGGACATGAGGCCTCTAGCTTTACGGTCAAAACAGCTTATATGGGATCGTCAGACAAAGGAACACCCATGGCCCAGCCCGAACAGCCCCACAGCATACTTCAAGTCACCGGTCGCGACCGGATTGGCTTTTTGCAAAATCTTGTGACCAATGACATCTCCGCACCTGGATTACATTATACGGCGCTATTGACACCACAGGGCAAATATCTTGCAGATTTTTTCGTGTTGCAACGGCCAGATGATCTGCTGATCGACGTGGCATCAGAGATTTGCCCCAGCATAGTTATGCGCCTAAATATGTATCGGTTGCGCGCAGATGTACAAATTTCAAAAACAGATATCGACCTGTGCTGCGGCTTGGGTACGGTCCCACCGGATGGGTTTGCAGATCCGCGCGATCCAAATCTGGGCTGGCGCGCCTTCGGACGACAGGAGGCAGGTGCCATCAATTGGCCAGGCTTGCGTGTCGCGCATATCATACCAGAGACGGGAATCGAGTTAACCCCAGAGCGCTTTATCCTAGAAATGGATTTCGAGCGCCTCAACGGGGTGGATTTTAAAAAAGGCTGCTATGTCGGACAAGAGATCGTCGCGCGCATGAAACATAAAACCGAGCTCCGCAAAGGCTTGCGGCAAGTTAAAATTACTGGATCTGCGCCAATTGGCACGGCCGTTCTTGCAAATGAAAAACCCGCCGGCATATTATACACACAACATGGCGGGCTTGCATTGGCCTATCTGCGCTTTGATCGGATCGCGCCTGAGATGGTTGCAGGCTCTGCCGTCATCACAGTTTAGGCCCGCTCTGTATATTCCATCGAAATAGTGTCTACGATGATCAACTCATCTTGCCCAACGAAAGGCGGCACCATGACTTTCAACCCATTGTCCAAAACAGCTGGCTTAAAAGAATTCGCCGCGGTTTGACCTTTGACCACAGGCTCCGTCTCAACGATTTTGCAAGTCACTTTTTGAGGTAAAGTGGCATGCAGCGCTTCGGCCTCATGATATTCAATCTGAACAGTCATACCATCTTGCAAAAATGGACGACGATCGCCAAGCAGCTCCGCCGGCAGTTCAATCTGATCATAGGTTTCCATATCCATGAACACTAACATACCGTCATTTTCATACAAAAACTGCTGATCTTTTTGTTCCAAACGTACTTTTTCCACTTTGTCAGCAGACCGGAATCGCTCGTTCAATTTTGACCCATTGCGCAAATTGCGCATTTCCACCTGAGCAAAAGCTCCGCCTTTTCCGGGCTTTACGTGGTCGACTTTCACCGCACTCCACAGGCCGCCATTATGCTCAAGCACATTGCCGATGCGTATTTCATTTCCGTTAATCTTTGGCATGTATGGAACCTTGTGTAAAAGGTTGATTTTGATTCAACATCGCCTATATCGAAGCAAGGGCGTGTTTTCAAGCCACGACTGATGCCGAGGGTGGCCGACTAGCTATGCGATGAGCGCATGGCAGATATTCCAAAAGAGACCACCCGAATCGTTTTCCATGCTGCATAAGGAGCGCAGATCGGAAAGTTCAAGAGTAAGAATTAAAAGGACACGAGATGAAAGATTTCGTCGACGGAAACGCTTTTAACAACGAACAGGGCAACCGCGCTCGCAAACTCTTTGCGGCCGTTGTACTCGCTGCATTAGATGACGCAATTGCAGACGATAAAAAATATGGCAACGGACCTGAGCAAATTGCGCGTTGGGCTCGCTCTCGCGATGGGCGCGAAGTGCTCTCCTGCGCGGGCATTGATCCCAACGAGCGTGTCGTCTCGGGCCTCATGGATTTCGTCGGCAAAGGCATTCGCACCTCCGTGGCTCTGAGCCGCGAAGAGAGCGAGCGTCGCCAGCAGGCAGAAGCCGCTTAAAACCTCTTCACGGTTGTGACCGCCAACGCGCCCCAACGGGCGCGTTTTGCTTTTTGGCGATCAATTTGCCGGAACAGGCAAGAAACTGCCGCTTTAAAGATGGCTCTGGCGCACGTCGCAGACTAAACTTCGTGCATGTTCGACCGCCAATCCGGTATTCACTTCGGCTGAACATCCTGAGACCTCAAGGAGGGCCGTATGACCAAAGCGATTATGATACAGGGTGCCGGATCGAATGTCGGCAAATCCGTATTGGTGGCCGGGATTTGCCGCGCGTTGGTCAAACGCGGCCATCACCCGGCACCGTTCAAGCCGCAAAATATGTCCAACAATGCCGCCGTCACCGTCGACGGTGGAGAGATCGGCCGCGCGCAAGCGCTACAAGCCCTCGCCTGCGGACGGCCCGCGATCGTCGATATGAACCCGGTGCTGTTAAAGCCCGAGTCCGAGATCGGCGCGCAGGTGGTGGTTCAAGGGCAACGGCTCACCACAGTAAAAGCCCGAGACTATGCGGCACTCAAACCTACCTTGATGCCACGGGTGTTAGATTCCTTTGGCCAACTGGCAAAACATGCCGATTTCATCGTGATTGAGGGTGCGGGAAGCCCAGCTGAAATCAACCTACGCTCTGGGGATATCGCCAATATGGGGTTCGCAGAAGCCGCCAATGTTCCAGTGGTCCTGATCGGCGATATCGACCGGGGTGGGGTGATCGCGCAAATGGTCGGAACATATGCGGTTTTACCGGCTAATGATCGCAACAGGATCACGGGGTTTGCAATCAATAAATTTCGCGGGGACGTGTCGCTCTTTGATGAGGGCATGACAGCCATCACCGAACAGACGGGATGGGTATCGCTTGGCGTCTTGCCATGGTTCGCCGAGGCTTGGAAGCTACCGGCGGAGGATGTGATGGATATTGCGACCCGGTCCGGTGGCGCGATCAGAATCGCCGTGCCGCGTTTGGCGCGGATTTCCAACTTCGATGATCTCGACCCGCTGGTAGCAGAGCCAAATGTGACCGTCGAAATTGTTGAACAAGGTCAACCATTGCCCGGTGACGCGTCGCTCGTAATCCTGCCCGGCAGCAAGTCCACCATAAGTGATCTGGAAAATTTTCGCGCCAATGGTTGGGATATTGATCTTCAAGCGCATCACCGCCGCGGCGGTCACATCATTGGTATTTGTGGTGGGTATCAAATGCTGGGGCGCAAGGTTCATGACCCTGACGGAATAGAAGGCGCGCCACGCTCCATCGATGGGTTGAGATATTTGGATATTGAAACCACGATGGTTCCAAAGAAAAACCTGTCATTGACCGAAGCCTACAGCGCCGAAACCAACACGCCGGTCTGCGGTTATGAAATCCATCTCGGCCAGAGCAGCGGAATCGATTGCCAAAATCCATGGCTCAAGCTCGCAGATCGTCATGAGGGGGCAATCTCCGCTGATGGCCTGGTGCGTGGATGCTATTTGCATGGCCTTTTTGCCTCTGATAGTTTTCGCGCTGAGGTCTTGACCATGCTCGGCACGCAATCGCAGCTCGCCTCCTATGACGCGGCTGTGGAGGAAACTTTGGACCGGCTCGCGGCTTTTATCGAGCAGTATTTAGATGTCGATGCGCTGATCGCCCTAGCAAGACCTGTCGCGCTGTAGGAGCCGCAGCTAATAACACCGGTTGAGCATAGCTCAAGGATCGCTATCGTCAATCATAGTCAAAACCGCGCTCGACAGCTCGTCGCGCATCGGACCGGCCAGAGCGCGGCGGAGGTTGGCAATGACCTCCAGATATTCGGGATCATGCGACAGTGGTGCTTCAGGCTTGGGCGGCTCGGGGTCCGCTGCATCGGCGCTGGCTCGATCCACATGCGTAAGCACAACCGGCTCCGAGGATGGCGGAGCAACCCGCTGGCTGGCTTGCAACACCAAAGGGGCGACCACGCCTGCACCCTGTACCGAAATTGGAGCATCAGAAATTAACTTGCGCGTGAATAGCACCAAAGCATCTGGCTCGAGTGGGTCATCCTTATGGGTCACAGCGCCTCCTTGTCATCGGGGCTTGCACATATCACGAGCCGCAGTCCGGCTCAATTTCCAGCCAAGCCTCGCAGCACGCGGTCGAGGGCTGCGCCCTGTTTGCTTTTGGTGCGCGGTGCCGACTTTACCAGATTATAATATTCCGCCGGGTCATAGGTTTTTACGCCTAGATTAAGCTCTGTCGCGGTTAACCTTCCCATCGCGGCCAGCAAGCTATAGCTCGCGATCTGCTCATCGATCCGTGTTGAAATGCGGCTCACGCGCGCATCCAGCAGCTCTTGCTCAGCATTTAGCACATCCAAAGTCGTCCGTGCGCCCAAAGAGGCTTCCTCCCGGACACCGCGAAAAGCGACGCTGGCCGCTTCAATCTGCCGATCCGTCGCCCCACCCGTGGCGCGCGCAACCTCCAATACAACGAATGAATTGCGCACGGTCTGCTCGGCCTCGAGACCTGCGACATGCAAACGCGCCCGCATTGCGTCCCGTTGTGCGATCGCAGCACGGCTGGCCGATGCAATGGCACCACCGCTGTACAGTGGCCCGCTGACCGTCAAACTAAGGCTTCGGCTCACCTCTCCATCAAGATCCAGGTTAGAGACCCCAGCGCCAGCTTCGAGCCTTGGGCGATAGGCCAGCTGCGCGGCTTTCACAGCAAGCTCAGCCGCCGCGACCTCATGTTGCACGCGTTTAAGCTCCGGGTGATGGGCCCGTGCGGTGGCAATGGCAGCAGAAACATCCACTGGCAGTTCAGGCAGGCTCGAAGGGGTTACAAGGTCATCCGGTTTACGTCCCACAACCGCATGATATTCCGCCGCGGCCTTCGCCAGATCGCCTTGAGCACCTGCAAGCGACGCCCGCGCACTAGCCAAACGCGCCTCCGCTAATGCCACATCCGTGCGGGTCACCTCACCCACATCAAACCGATCTTCCGCGGCGCGCAATTCTTGCTCAATCAATTCCACATTGGCCGACCGGAGGGATACAAATTCCACCGACCGGCGGTAATTCATATGCCCCTGCACCGCCCGCAAAAGCACGTTTTGCTCAATCAACACCAACGACTGCCGGGTCGCCAAAACACTTTCCTTCAGCGCTTCCGTCTGTAAATTCGACCTGCCAAAATCATAGAGCAGCCAGTTCGCGTTCAGCCTTGTGATCAAGCTGTCGCCATTGGCCGCGTCACTGTAACTGTGGGAAAATTTTGAACTCCAGCTGATCACCGGGCGCAAAGCCGCCACAGCGTCAGCAACCTTTTCATCCGCAGCGCGTAACAAGGCGCGATTTTGTACCAATAAACCGCTGTATTCATAGGCATTGCGCAGGCTGTCGCGCAGGCTCTCGGCAGCAGCGACGCTGGGTGTGGCCAAAATCAACATGGCCGCGCAGCTTATTTCAGCAAATTTCCGTCCAAACATTTGTGCCCCCCAGGCAAAAGAATCATTTCAATTTCTAAAGTGCAAAACTGCGCTCTGCCATAAACCCTTTCAAAACTGGCGCAAAAGCATTGCAGGCAAAACGCCAGGACATCTGACCATCAGTCTTGTAGCCCACCCGAACCGCGCCCTGACCTTTTTGGCTAAAGACCGCAACAATACGGCCCCCTTCAGCCAGTTGCTCGATCAAGGCGGCTGGCATGCGCTCCACCGCCCCTTGCACGACAATCACATCAAAAGGGGCGTGTTGCGCGGCACCTTGCGCCAAGCTGCCCTGCACAACTGCGACGTTTAAACAGCCCTCAGCGGCCAAATTCGCCTCAGCCTCAGCGGCCATAGCTTCATTTTCTTCAATAGAGACAACAGCTTCCGAAAATTTTCCAATCACAGCGGAGGAATAGCCAAGACCGCAGCCGATATCCAATACCAACTCATTGCCTTGAATATCCACAGCATCGAGCATTTTGGCAAAGGTGCGCGGTTCAAGGATCACGCGGCCATGGCCCAAGTCCAAAATCGCATCCGCATAAGCGGTTTCATTTAGGTGATCTGGCACGAAAACCTCCCGCCGCACCTGAAGCATGGCTTCAATAATGGGAAATTTCGTCACATCAGCCGGTCTAATCTGCGTATCAACCATCGTTGTTCGGCGTGTCAAAAAATTAGTCATGTCAGGTATCCCTGTCGTCATCGAGTCTCGCGATTATCCCACATGCGCCAGTGCCCTGCAACGACAAGAACAGCCATCAGACAAAATCTCAGGTGAATTTCTCGATTATATTAAAGATGTCTGTTCGACAGGTAAACGCCAAGCCTCAGGCTCAGGCGATTTTGGCTGTCACGCGGGTTATGTGGCAGGGGTGTACTGGTGGGTCGTGAGAGGCTCGAACTCCCGACATCTTCGGTGTAAACGAAGCGCTCTACCAACTGAGCTAACGACCCGTTGGAGGCGATATAGATCGGGCAAGCCTGCGGGGCAAGCAGTTTTTTTCAGTTTTTTACAACTCATCATGATGGCCGGCTTTGACGCGATAAACCACCCCCTGCCCGCTCGGCAAATCTGCCAAACGATCAAGCCCCCAACCCAGCGCGCAGAGCCGCAAACACAGCGAGGTCATGCCATGTGTGATCAGAACCGCCGGTCCTGTCAGCTGGCTCAAGAATGCCGCGCAGCGTTCGTAAAGCCGCTCAGTGCCTTCCCCGCCGGGCGCCCAGTCATAGAATTGGGTTTGCCCAAGATCTTGAAGGCTAATCATTCTTTCTTGCGCAATCTCAGCACGGGTGGATCCAGCCCAAGCCCCCAAGCCAATTTCCATCAACTCCGATGAGGTTTCAATATGCGCCGCAAGACCCGCAAGGGCAATTTGCGCCGTCTTGCGCGCGCGCGCCTGGGGGCTGGTGATAAAGCGAAAACCCGTCAAATCATAGGGCTGCAACAGCTCATGCTGACGCCGTGCTTGGCGCAAGCCTTTTTCGGTTAAGGGGCTGTCGAGATGACCTTGCAACCGCCCTGTCGCATTCCACTCGGTTTGCCCGTGGCGCAGGACCAGCATTTCAGGGCAGCAGGAGGAGATGACCGAAGCCGCGGTCATAGGCAGCGCACCGCCGCCGCGATCACGCCGCAATGGGCTCTGATCGTCAAAGACGCTCCAGCTCGTCCACCGAGGCGCCTTTGGGACTCACTCAATGCGCAGTGAAGCCAGCGGCGCTGCCACGCTCTGCCGCAAGGGCGGCCGCGGCTGCATCCTCTGCCGCCTCATCCCAATCAATCGGCTCGGGGGCGGATATCAAAGCGTGTTTCAACACCTCTGACACATGGCTGACGGGAATAATTTCCAACCCATCCGTGACGCTTTCGGGCAAATCACGCAGGTCTTTCGCATTCTCGTCCGGAATCAGTACAGTTTTGATGCCTCCGCGCAGGGCCGCCAGGAGCTTTTCTTTCAATCCACCAATCGGCAACGCATTGCCGCGCAAGGTCACCTCGCCGGTCATGGCAATGTCTTTTCGCACGGGAATGCCCGTCAACACAGAGACAATCGATGTCACCATCGCCAGCCCCGCCGATGGGCCATCCTTAGGTGTTGCGCCTTCAGGCACATGCACATGGATATCCATCCGGTCAAACCGGGGCGGCTTCACCCCGATTTCGGGGGAAATGGACCGCACATAGGAGTTGGCTGCATCAATGCTCTCTTTCATCACATCGCCCAACGTCCCGGTGGTCTTCATCCGGCCTTTGCCCGGCAAGCGCAAGGCTTCGATATGCAGTAAATCGCCGCCCACGCTGGTATAGGCCAGACCAGTCACAACCCCCACCTGGTGATCGTCTTCCGCCAATCCGTAGCGATATTTCTTAACGCCGAGGTAATCGTCCAGATTTTCAACCGAAATATTGACGCTCCCCACCTCTTTCTTGACGATCTTGGTTATAGCCTTGCGGGCCAATTTGCCAATCTCACGCTCCAGATTCCGAACACCCGCCTCCCGGGTATAGGTGCGGATCATCTCTTGCAGTGCTTCAGGCTCCAAAGAGAATTCAGAGGCCTTTAACCCGTGGTTTTTCACCTGTTTTGGGATCAAATGACGATGCGCGATCTCCGCCTTTTCCTCCTCAGTGTAGCCCGCCAAGGGAATGATTTCCATGCGGTCCAGCAACGGACTGGGCATGTTATAGCTGTTGGATGTGGTCAAGAACATTACATCAGAGAGGTCATATTCGACTTCCAAATAATGGTCGACGAAGGTTGCGTTCTGCTCGGGATCCAACACCTCCAACATAGCTGAGGCCGGATCGCCCCGGAAATCTTGACCCATTTTGTCAATCTCATCCAACAGGATAAGCGGATTGGTGGTTTTGGCCTTTTTCAACGCTTGGATTATTTTACCCGGCATTGAGCCAATGTAAGTCCGGCGGTGACCGCGAATTTCGCTTTCATCCCGCACACCGCCCAAAGAGATGCGGATAAATTCGCGCCCCGTGGCCTTGGCAACAGATTTTCCAAGTGAGGTTTTCCCCACGCCGGGAGGGCCCACCAAGCACATGATAGGGCCTTTTAGTTTGCGCGAGCGCTGTTGCACTGCGAGATATTCAACAATCCGCTCCTTAACCTTCTCCAGGCCAAAGTGGTCGTCGTCCAGTGTCTTTTGTGCCTTAACAAGGTCTTTCTTGACCCGGCTGCGCAGGCCCCAAGGCAGAGACAGCATCCAATCAAGATAATTGCGCACAACGGTCGCTTCTGCTGACATTGGCGACATATTCTTGAGCTTTTTCAACTCCGCCGTCGCTTTATCAGAGGCTTCTTTGGACAATTTCGTTTCTGCAATTTTGGCTTCCAGCTCGGCCAATTCGCCTTCGCCTTCTTCCCCCTCGCCCAATTCTTTTTGAATAGCTTTCATTTGCTCATTCAAATAATATTCGCGCTGGGTCTTCTCCATTTGCGTTTTGACCCGCGACTTGATTTTTTTCTCAACTTTCAGCACGGACATTTCGCCCTGCATCAGCCCGTAGACTTTCTCCAAACGGTCTGCCACGCAGAGCAGCTCCAAAAGCTCCTGCTTTTGCTCAACCTCGACGCCAAGATGTCCAGAGGCCAGATCGGCCAACTTGCTGGAATTACGCGTCTCGGCAATGGCCGCCAGTGCCTCCTCGGGCACGTTTTTCTTGACTTTGGCATAAAGTTCAAATTCAGACGACACCGAACGTACCAAGGCTGCGACTGTTTCCTCATCACCCAACGTCTCTTCCAAAAGCCGGGCCTCGGCTTCAAAATAAGAGTCATTACCAATGAAGCGGTCAATCTGAACGCGAGCGCGGCCTTCGACCAAAACTTTGACCGTCCCATCAGGAAGTTTCAACAGCTGGAGGACATTAGCCAAAACACCGACCCGAAAAATTCCATCTTCAGACGGATCATCCTCCCCCGGGTCGCGCTGCGACGACAGCAAAATTTGCTTGTCTTGCGTCATCACTTGCTCGAGCGCGCGCACAGATTTATCGCGCCCAACAAACAGTGGCACGATAATATGTGGAAACACAACAATGTCGCGCAGCGGCAATACAGGGTAGCTTTCGGCTAAATTCAAAGTCATTCTCGTTCCTTAACTGTGGCAGGCATAGAGCGGATCCCAATCCGGCAATTCGCCCGGCCCCGGTCTTGTTATACATCTGGGGCGCAACCGCCTCAATTTCAAGACCCTAAGTAAATTGCCTGCACAATCTGGGAAGTGCAAGCAGTAGGTTTTAGGTAAGTTTAAATATTGCGCGGTCAGCAAATATCAAATCACTCATACAGACCGCTCCAAACACTCCATTTGCAGGCCTCGGCGCCTGGCGGTAGCATGAGGCAGGAATGAAAGGTGTCACAATGCGGATATTCGCCCTCGGTCTTTTTCTATTCACAGCACTGGCCGGCTGTGCGCCGCCTTTGCCCATTGCCGATTATGTCGCAGATGCCCGCAGTCCCAATGCCAAGATCACCACCCAGCCGCTGCGGTTTGATGTGATCACGGTCCGCAGCTTCCTGGCCCGCAATCGACAAGAGCGGTCTGGCGCGCGCTGTCATATCTTCACACCAGATCAGCGTCTATCCGCCGCCTTTGAAACCCCGGCACAAGTGCGTGTGCCACAGTTTAGGGGCAAGCCCACGCCAATCCACGGATATTGCCACCTGCCGGGCACTGATCTTACCGCGCGCTTCACTCAGGACGCTATCAATCAATCTGCACCGAAAGGTGAAGGGGTGCGGCTCACGCTGGCCAGAGGGGGGCCGCGCATTGGCGCTACGATTTCCCTGCGTGACCGGAGCAAAGATCGCTATGCCTATCCAGCGGCGTTGCGCGTTACATTGGCACCCTAAACGAGGCTTAGTTAAACCGGTTCAATATCACCCAAGGCCCGCTGTAAATGGAACTGACTTTCAAAACCAGCAAAATCATCCACGGCAATGGCGTCGCGCATCTGCTGCATAATTTCTTGGAAATAATGCAGGTTGTGCCAGGTTAAAAGCATGGAGCTGATGATTTCCTGACTGCGGAACACATGGTGTAAATAGGCGCGCGAATAATTGCTGCAAGCCGGACAGCCGCAGACCTCATCCAAGGGCCGCGGATCATCTTGGTGACGCGCATTTTTGATGTTAACCACACCCCGGCGGGTGAATACCTGCCCTGTGCGCCCGGACCGGCTGGGCAAAACACAATCCATCATATCAATGCCACGCTTCACGGCGCCCACGATGTCATCTGGCTTGCCAACACCCATCAAATATCGCGGCTTGTCCTCGGGAAATTGATTGGGCGCAAAGTCGAGTACCCCGAACATGGCCTTCTGCCCCTCGCCCACTGCCAGGCCGCCAACCGCATAACCTTCAAAACCAATAGCTTTAAGCGCATCGGCACTTTCACCGCGTAATTGCTCATCCAAACCGCCTTGCTGAATGCCAAATAACGCATGACCCGGGCGGTTACCGAATGCGGCACGAGAGCGCTCGGCCCATCGCATCGACATACGCATTGACCGTGCAATTTCGTCGCGTTCTGCCGGCAAAGCCGGGCATTCATCGAAACACATGACAATATCACTGCCCAAAAGCCGTTGGATCTCCATCGAGCGCTCAGGCGACAAATGATGTTGAGAGCCATCAATATGCGACTTAAAGGTCACCCCGTCTTCGCTCATCTTGCGAAGGCTGGACAGGCTCATCACCTGAAACCCGCCGCTATCTGTTAAAATTGGACGCTCCCAATTCATAAACTTATGCAGCCCGCCTAAGCGATCAATCCGCTCTGCAGTCGGGCGCAACATCAAATGATAGGTATTGCCCAGCAATATATCCGCCCCCGTTTGCCGCACGGAGCTTGGCAGCATCGCCTTTACGGTGGCCGCAGTTCCAACGGGCATAAAGGCCGGCGTTCGGATCTCGCCGCGCGGGGTATAAATGGTGCCAGCCCGGGCCTTGCCTGAGCGCGTATGCAATTGGAAGGAGAATTTTTCTGTCATGAGCCTCACATGCGCTAAACCTTATGAAGGATCAAGCGATTGCTCGAAAGATTCATGCTTTTCACCCAAAACCTAGAGCGCACGGGCCGATATTAGCATTAGCGTTCTTAATTCAGGTTATTGCTTTACCCCGGCGTCCTGCCCCTTTATACCCTATAAAAATACTCAAGGATCATGACATGTCAGACGAGTCTCCCATTGAAGGTACACCATTGATCGCGCCCTCGAGCACAGATCACCCGCTGTATGACAATATTGTCGACAGTATTCGCACTGTGTATGATCCTGAAATTCCAGTTAATATTTTCGATCTTGGCCTCATTTATACGGTAGATATCAATGAGGACTCCGAGGTGAAAATTGCCATGACCCTCACCGCTCCGGGCTGCCCGGTCGCCGGTGAAATGCCCGGTTGGGTGGCCGAGGCCGTTGAACCCTTGCCCGGCGTAAAACATGTAGATGTTGAGCTGGTTTGGGAGCCGCCTTGGGGCATGGATATGATGTCCGATGAGGCAAGGCTTGAATTGGGCTTTATGTAGGGCTCTGCGCCGTCTTAACACCGCAGCCTAGTCGCAAAGAGCGATTGCAACCTGCATGTCCCCTCTTGCAGTTCGCTTTGGCCGCTCTTAGGTTAAGAGCAGATTGAAAAGGATCAAACATGTTCGGTATTCCGGGTAAAAAAGCTGTGACCCTCACCCCTGCCGCGATTGGGCAAATCACCAAGCTCATGGCGCGCGAGGGCCATAAGGGCCTGCGTATTGGCGTGAAAAAGGGCGGCTGTGCCGGCATGGAATATACAATGGACTATGTCGATGAAATCGAAGCCCATGATGAATTGATTGAAACCGATGGCGCTCGGGTTATGATTGCTCCAATGGCGCAGATGTTCCTCTTCGGCACTGAGATTGACTATGAGACCAGCCTGTTGGAATCTGGCTTCAAATTCAAAAACCCAAATGTGGTTGATGCCTGTGGCTGCGGCGAGAGCATCAAATTCGACGAAACACTTTTCGCCAAGAAATGAGCATTTCCGACGCTGATATCGCCTTTGTGAAAGATCACTTTGCAGACGTCGGCACTCTGACAACCCGCAAAATGTTTGGTGGGTTGGCAATCTATGCGGACGGGGTCATTTTTGCACTTATCATCAGCACGGGTGCTTTGATGATCAAGGCAAAGGGCGCGCTTGCAAGCCACCTCGCCGCCCAAGGATCACAGCAATTTATTCATGACGAAAAGGCCAACAAGCGCGTCGCCATGCCCTATTGGACTCTGCCCAACGCTGCAATGGATGAGCCGGAGCGGGCCTGCGATTGGGCCAGACGCTCTTTGCTGCAAAACTCCTAAATAAATACCCACCCCGTGGAAGGATCTCCGATGCCCCAAAAAATCGCCGCTGGAAATTGGAAAATGAACGGAACGCAGGCCAGCCGATCTGAGATCCAAGCCATAGCGAAAGCCGCACAAGAGAGTCACTGCTCGACCATTCTATGCCCGCCGGCGCATTTGCTACACAGCGCGGCCAGCCTGGCTGGACCATTGGCCATCGGCGGGCAGAATTGCCACCACGCCCCGTCAGGTGCCTTCACCGGCGACATCAGCGCCGCGCAGCTGGCCGATTGCGGTGCCTCCTATGTCATCCTTGGCCACTCCGAGAGGCGCGAAGGCTATGGCGAGAGCGACAGTTTGGTGCGCGCCAAGGCCCAAGCGGCTCTCCAATCCAGGCTCACGCCCATCATCTGCCTTGGTGAGAGCCAAGAGCAACGCGCCGCAGGTCAGGCGCTTGAGGTCGTGTTGGCGCAACTGTCTGGCTCCCTGCCCGATGATGCCCAGGTCATCATTGCCTATGAGCCAATTTGGGCCATTGGAACGGGTCTTGTTCCCACTGTGGCTGAAATCACGGAAGTCCATGATGCTTTGCGCGCTCAGCTCCATGCCATCTTTGGCGCGGCCGGTCAGGACATCTCCATCCTTTATGGCGGCTCGGTCAAGCCGAGCAATGCACAAGAAATTTTTGCCATCACCCATGTGAATGGCGCATTGGTGGGAGGCGCGAGTCTCAAAGCCGAGGATTTCCTACCCATTATGCGCAGCTTGGCGGAGAGTTAAAACAGCAAGTTCATCACCACCATAGAGACGACCAAAAACAATAGGGTCATCCCCGCGCCGCAACGCATGAAATCAACCACACGATAGCCGCCCGGCCCCATAATCAGAGCGTTTACTTGATGGGTGGGGATCAAAAAAGAGTTTGAGGTTGAAATAGCGACGGTCAACGCAAAAATTGCCGGGTTGCCGCCTGCCGCAACTGCGATGGACACAGCCAAGGGCACGAGCAACACGGTGGCCCCCACATTGGACATCACCAATGTGAAAACAGTCGCCATAATCGCCACGCCCACTTGCAAGCTCCAAATCGGCCATCCCTCTAACAGCATGAGAACCTGTTGCGCAATCCAAGCCGCAGTGCCAGTGGTTTGGACCGCGACCCCGAGTGGGATCAGACTGGCCAATAGAAACACTGTGTTCCAGCTCACCGCCTCATAGGCTTCATCTATGGACAGGACACGCGACACGATCATGCCCGCCGCGCCGGTCAAAAGGCAAAGAGACAGGCGAATATCAGTCAGCAAAATCATGGCGATCCCCAGGAGAAAGAAGACCAGAGCCCAGCTCACTTTTTGCGGCCGAACCTCTTCGCGCGGATATTCAGAAGTCACAACGACGTAATCGCGGTTGCGGCTCAGTCGTGTCAGAGATTCCCACTTCGTATGCACCACCAAAGTATCACCCGCCAATAGCGGCACATGCGTGAGACGCGTCGCCGCATGATCGGGGGTTTCCACATGGCTTAAGGTTTCTTCCCCGCGGTGAATGCCGAGCAAGGACAGGCCATGGGTAGCGCGAAAGCGGATCTGCCCAGGCGTTTTGCCAATCACAGATGACCCGGGCGGGACGACGATCTCCGCAACACCTGCGCGGGTCGCTGCAAAATTGTCAGAAAAATTGTCAAGCTGTGGTAGAATTTCCAAGCCATAGATTGCGGCAAATTCTTCCACCACGCGCCGGCGGCCCAATATGGCCAAGCGGCAAGGTGCCTCAATCTGTGTCGGAGCCATAGGAGCCACCACTTGGCGACCGCGATAATCTGTGCCAATAATATAAATGTGATGCGCATCCATAATGTCAGCCAATTTATGGCCAATAAGAATATTGCCATCCGGAACTTTCACCTCAAAGATTACAGCCTTGAGCCCGTAAATAGCTTTAACGTAATCAAGCATCGATTGCGCCGAAGTGCCCTCACCTTTGCCATCTCGCCGCGGTAAAATCCAACGCCCAAAGAGCATAAAATATAAGATCCCAGTGATGATCAACGACAGACCGATCGGCGTGACATCAAAAAGCTCAAAAGGACGCATCTGCTGTTCGTCCGGCAATCCAGCATTGGCAACACCCATAAGATCATTGAGCAAAATCAGCGGCGACGATCCCACCATGGTGATCGTACCACCCAAAATGGCGCAAAACCCCATTGGCATCAAAAGCCGGGACATCGGCAATTCTGCCCGTACAGAAATGCGGCTGATCACCGGCAAAAACAGCGCAGCAGCCCCAACATTTTGCATGAAAGATGATATTATTCCGACCGAACCAGAAATGATCGGCACAATCCGGGTTTCTTTCGCCCCACCGAGTTTCAAAATATAGCCAGCGACTTTTGACATCAAACCGGTCTTATCCAACCCTGCTCCAATAATCATAACGGCAATGATAGATATCACCGCGTTCGAGGCAAAGCCGTCAAACAATCGCGAGGTATCTGCAAGATTTCCAAGGCCGGGCAGTTGACTGAGCAGACCCAGCGCCAACATGGTCAGGATTGCTGTCAAATCAATGCGGAAGGCTTCAGTGATGAACAATGTAACCGTCACAAAGAGCACCGTCAGTACAACGATCATTTCATTTGTCAGCGTCACCGGATCCATCATTATAGCCTTTAATTCGTCTACAGTATCATTTCACAATCAGTTCCGGTCCCATCATCGCATTCGGCAAGACCGTAGATATCCAAGGCACGTAGGTAATCAATATCAAGAAACCGAATAGGACCGCCAAAAAGGGCAAGGCCGCGCGCACAACGGACATCATTGGCATATTCGCTACGCCAGAGGTTACAAAGAGGTTAAGCCCCACGGGCGGGGTAATCATGCCAATCTCCATATTGACCACCATGATGATACCCAAATGGATCGGATCAATGCCCAGCTCAATCGCAATTGGAAAGACCAAGGGCGCAACGATGACCAAAAGCCCCGATGGCTCCATGAATTGCCCACCAATCAACAAGATAACATTGACGATCACCAAGAACATAATCGGTCCAAAACCTGCAGACAGCATGGCGCTGGCAATATGCTGCGGGATTTGCTCATCCGTCAACACATGCTTGAGGATCAGCGCATTGGCGATGATGAACATCAACGTCACTGTGAGTTTTCCCGACTCAAACAATGTTTTGCGGGTGTCTTTATGCACAACCGCGGCTGGCAAATAGATGATCGCTTCCATGACACCCCGGCTCATGGCCTTGGCCCCGCCTAAAAGACTGGCGCCAAATCCGGTGTCTTTCCCCTCGCGGGCCGCGCCATGCAGCGAAAACGTGAAAATAATAGCCGGTGCCACGGTGGCCGCAAAGAGAAACAACCCAGCAACAGCAGCTAAAAGCCCAGTGCCTGCAAACGCAAGCATCGACCCTGACGCGAAGCCCGATAAGCCTTGGAAAATTGAGACCATCGTCCAATAAGCAAAAATCACACCCGGCAAAGCGCCAAGCATAACGATCACAGGCCCGGCCACGCGGCTACGTTGGGCTGCAAAATGAGTCATGGCCCAGCCTGTGCCAAGGCAAACCAAAACCCAAGCAATCGCCACAGCCAGCCCCCAGCCCTCTGGATAGACCCCCGCCTTGCCGAGCGAAGCATGCAGCAAGAAGCCAATCACCGCAAAGGCTACGACCCGCAGTCCCAAACCAAAAGCGCGTTGCTCACCCTCACGCAACCAGCCCCTGCCTTGCAAAGGACCCATATCGCGATAAATCATCAAGGCTGCAAAAAACGCATAGACACAAGCCACAGCGGCGGCTTCGGTTGGGGTGAAAATACCGCCGTAAATCCCACCAAGAATGATTACGATCAGCACCAATCCAAAGGCGGCATCCAAGACTGCGGCCGCAACCTCATCCCAGCCTTGCCAGTCCCCCTTTGGCAGGTTTTTCACCCGCGCCATGATGTATATGGTAATCATTAACATGCAGCCGGCCAAAAGGCCGGGCAATACACCCGCGAGGAACATGCGGCCTACGGACACTTCCACCGCCGCCGCATAAACCACCATCACGATGGAGGGGGGAATCAAAATCCCTAAAGTACCAGCATTTGCGATCACACCAGCCGCAAAGTCTTTCGTGTACCCAACCTGATGCATGCCGGCGATAACGATGGAGCCGATCGCCACAACCGTCGCCGGTGAGGAGCCCGACAATGCCGCAAACATCATACAGGCAAAAACACCGGCAATCGCCAAGCCACCCGGCACGTGCCCGACCAGAGCCACCGAAAAGCGTATGATACGCCGCGCGACCCCACCCGTGGACATAAAGCTAGAGGCCAAAATGAAGAAAGGAATGGCCAGCAGGGTATAGTGGCCCGCCATGGCTTGAAAGAATGTCTGCGCAATGGACGCCAGCGAGGTATCGCCAAGGGCAAGCAAAAACAAGATCGACGCCATGCCGAGGCTGACCGCAATGGGCACACCGATGAGCATCAGACCAACAACAACTGCAAATAAAATTGCGACTTCCATGGGGTTAGACCTTAGCGTTAAGATGCTTAACTTCTGCCACAGCCTCTTCAACCTCATGGCTGACAATCAAGCTGGCATCTTGGCCGCGCAACAAGCGCACGAAGACTTGGACAAAGCGGAACAAGAGCAGCGCCATCCCAATCGGCAAGATAGCATAGGGAATGAAACGTGGAATTTTTTCGTAGTCATCGCCGTCATTCATAATCGGTTGGATCCAACGTAACCAATCAGGAAAGACTATATCAATAACCTCATACCATCCGCGGTAAGAGGTGCGTTTCATCTCTTCAAAGCCTGTTGGAAACCAACGGCCTGTTGTCTGAGGCAAATTGGCGAAATTAGCCCAATAATCCCAGGCCCCTTTCATCAGCAAGCCAGCATAGACAACGCAAACCGCCGCCGCGATCAGCATCAGAATGCGGCGGGTTTTCGGTGCAAAAATATTGATTAGGGCATCGACGCCCAAATGCGCGGTGACCTTCACCGCATAGCTGACACCGAAGAGCACCAACCAAGCAAACAAGAATGTTGTCGCCTCTAAACCCCAGATCAAGCCAGTGTTGAACCCATAGCGCAAAACAACATTTGCGAAGGTGATTAAAGTCATGAGGCCCAAAAGAACAGCGATGGCTGTTTCTTCAAATTCGTTGATCCAATAGCCCAATCTTGACCGTGGCATAGGGGCATTTGATGACATGTCGAGGGGTCCTATCAAGAAACATTTGGCCCGCAGATCTACGGGCCAAAGTTACGCATTTAAAAGTTTAATGCTTCGCATTAATTGCTTGGGCTGCGTCAATGTTTTCTTGACCCACATCGCCTACAAATTGATCCCAAACAGGCATCATGGCTTTGACCCATTCAGCACGCTGATCTGCTGTCAAAGTGCGAACGACACCGCCAGCATCCAAAATTGCTTTCTTGTTACTTGCATTTACAGCAGTGGACTCTGCGTTCCGTGCCGTGGTCACCTCGTCAAGAATGGTCGCCAACTGGTCACGAACGTCGGCAGGCAAGCCATCCCAGAAATCAGTAGATGTCACGACTAAATAGTCGATGATGCCATGATCTGTTTCTGTGGTGCCGTCCTGAACTTCGAAGAACTTCTTACCGTAGATGTTAGACCAAGTATTCTCTTGTCCATCTACAACGCCAGTTTGTAACGCACCATAAACCTCAGAGAAAGCCATCGGCTGAGGGGACGCACCCATCGCAGCCATTTGTGCTTTTAGAACGTCAGAGTTCTGAACACGGAATTTCAATCCATTTGCATCAGATGGCACATTCAATGGAACGTTTGCTGACATTTGCTTCATACCGTTATGCCAGAATGCTAGGCCAAGGAGGCCCCGCTTTGTCATAGATTGCTTCATCGCTTGACCAGTTTCTGAGTTTTGGAACTCATCAACCGCATTGATGTTCTTAAACATGAACGGCAGATCAAAAATGCGGAATTTCTTTGTGAACTGCTCAAACTTTGACAAGGATGGCGCGGCCATTTGAACGTCACCTTGCAACAGTGCTTCTAAAACTTGATTGTCGTTATAAAGCGTGGAGTTCGGGAATACTTCAAGGCAGGCCTTGCCGTTCATCTCATCGTTAACCCGTTGTTCAAGCAATGTGGCCGCTATGCCTTTGGGATGCTTGTCCGTGTTTGTGACGTGACTAAATTTGATGACGATCTCTCCAGCATCACAAGCGGCAAAAGTTGAGCTCGCAGAAAACGACAGTGCAACAGCGGCCGCGGCCGCAGTAAAGTATTTCATGGTATCCTCCCAATTTAACCGGTATGTCCGGAGTGAAGTTACATGTATCTCGCGGTGGCAAAAAAACAAGAAGCATTCGTTGTTTTTGACGCGGCTATTTAAATACACTCAACGCGTCTTGCCAGACTGCCCCTTTTCGGCTGTCATGACAACATGCAAGTATTCAAACAATCACCAACAAATCCCAGCTTTGTACAAAATCCCTATCCGGCCTATGACCGCGCACGCGCCATGGGAGATCTGGTATGGTGGGACGACTATCAGATGCCAGCGGCCGTCACCTACCGGGCGGTGCGCGGCCTGTTGACCAACCGCAAGTTTGGCCGCGAGGCCCTGACGGCGCCGCAATGCCCTGCCCATCTTGCCGACTGGCAAGCCAATGAGAGCCACTCGATGCTTGAGCTTGAGCCGCCGCGGCACAGCCGATTGCGCGGCTTGGTTTTACGCGCCTTTACCAGCAAAAAAGTGGCTGCCATGACACCAGAGATCATAGATACCTGCCACAGGTTAATCGATGCTTTTCCCACGCAACCTTTTGACTTCCTTAACGCCTTCGCCCGCCCTCTCCCCGTGCATATCATCGCCAAACTCTTGGGCGTGCCCACCGATCGCAGCGCAGATCTGCTCAGCTGGTCCAATGCCATGGTGGCTATGTATCAATCGAACCGCAGCTATGAAACGGAAGTCGCAGCCAACCAGGCGACGCTGGAGTTTACCGCCTTCCTCGACAGCTACATTGCCCACCGGCGCAGCGCGCCACGCGATGATCTATTGTCCGACCTTATTTCCGCCGAAGAAGCGGGCGAAAAACTCACCGGTGTGGAGTTGATCTCAACCTGTATATTGCTGCTCAACGCCGGCCATGAAGCCACGGTGCATACGCTGGGCAATGCGCTCAAAACGCTCCTGCCAAGTCCATATCGTGAGGTAACGCCGCAATTGATCGAAGAAGTCGTGCGCTTCGATCCGCCTTTGCATCTTTTCACCCGCTTTGCTTATGAGGACACCCATTGTTTTGGCTTTGACATTCACAAGGGCCAAGAGGTCGCATGCCTTTTAGCCGCAGCCAATCACGATCCCGTTTTTGTAGAAAACCCCCATGTGTTTGACCCAGGCCGAAAGATCACCGCCCATCAATCCTTCGGGGCGGGATTGCATTTTTGCGTTGGCGCGCCGCTTGCTCGGCTGGAAATATCACTCGGTTTAAAGGTGCTTTTTGACCGCTGCCCTAATTTGCACATCAGCCAAACGCCACTCTATGCCAACAGCTACCATTTCCACGGGCTCGATGCTTTGATGGTGCAGCGATAGGGCGAAGAGGCGGAAGCGCGGGGTTGACCTTTCGCCTTGTGCTGGTTTTATGCGCGCAAACTGGAGCCCTTCATGACCAAAGAAAACCTATATGTTTATGACACCACCCTAAGGGATGGTCAGCAGACGCAGGGGGTGCAATTTTCACTTGTGGAAAAACAGCAAATCGCAGCAACCTTAGACGCGCTCGGCATTGATTACATTGAAGGGGGATGGCCAGGAGCCAATCCGATCGACAGCGCCTGGTTTGACAGCCAACCCAAACTCCGAGCCACTTTTACGGCCTTTGGCATGACCAAACGCACCGGACATTCTGCCGAAAATGACGCAGCGCTCAATGCTGTGGTCAATGCCAATACAGCTGCGGTCTGCCTGGTCGGCAAAACCCATGATTTTCATGTCGAAACCGCACTTGGCATCACCTTGGATGAAAATATTGAGAACATCAGGCGCTCAATCGAGCATCTCGTCAGCCAGGGCCGGGAAGCTTTGTTTGATGCGGAACATTTCTTCGATGGCTATAAGGCCAATCCCGACTATGCACGCGCCTGCATTCAGGCAGCCTTTGCAGCAGGCGCACGTTGGATCATCCTATGCGACACCAATGGGGGCGCCTTGCCAGCCGAGGTTGGACAGATCGTGCAAGAGGTCATCGCCGCCGGGCTGCAGGGTGATCATTTGGGCATTCACACCCATAACGACACAGAAAATGCTGTCGCCAATACCCTGGCTGCCATCGATGCAGGGGTACGGCAGATTCAAGGCACACTGAACGGGTTGGGCGAGCGATGCGGCAATGCCAACCTCACCTCACTTCTGCCAATCCTCAAGCTCAAAGAGCCCTATCGGTCGAGATATGAGATCAGCGTCACCGATGCGGCTTTGCGCGACATAAAACGCGCCTCACGGGTGCTCGACGATATTCTCAACCGGATACCAGCGCCCCAGGCCCCTTTCGTCGGAGCCAGCGCATTTGTCCATAAAGCCGGCCTTCATGCCAGCGCCATCCTCAAGAACCCTGTCACCTATGAGCATATCGACCCGGCCTTGGTCGGCAATCAGCGCGACATCCCCATGTCGAACCAAGCCGGGCAATCCAATCTACGCAAACGCCTCAAAGAGGCAAATTTGATCGTCGAAAAAAACGACCCCGCATTGGGGCGTATTTTGGAATTGGTCAAAGAGCGCGAAGCACAAGGATATTCCTACGACACTGCGCAAGCCAGTTTTGAGATATTGGCACGGCGCGAATTGGGGCTCTGCCCAGATTTTTTTGAAGTCAAACGCTACAAAGTCTCAGTGGAGCGGCGGAAAAATAAATACAACCGCATGGTCTCTTTATCGGAGGCATTGGTTGTGGTGCGGATTGATGGCGAAAAGAAAATGTCTGTCAGCGAGTCGATGGATGAGCTGGGCAATGACCGGGGCCCTGTGAATGCTCTGTCGAAAGCTCTGGCCAAAGACCTTGGCCCTTATCAGGCAATGATCGATGACATGAATTTGACCGATTACAAGGTGCGCATCACCCAAGGTGGCACAGAGGCCGTCACGCGCGTGGTGATCGATTGCGAAGACAGCAAAGGGCGCAGCTGGGCCACCGTCGGCGTTTCTGCCAATATAGTGGACGCCAGCTTTGAGGCTTTGTTGGATGCGGTCAATTGGAAGTTAATTCGCGACACGGCTCCGCCGGCCTAAGGCGCATGGGCCCCCCTGTGCTGCGTGCCATATCAAACCTATCTTGCAAAAGGCTGACCTGATGACACGCTTTTTAGAAAGATCTGCTTTTTGGACAGGGGTTGTAGATGTCTTGCCCTTTATTGTCATGGTCGTGCCATTCGCCACCCTCTTTGGAGTTGTCGCCATTGAAGCGGGGTTGAGCCTGGCCCAAACCCTGAGTTTTTCCATTCTTGTCATCGCGGGCGCCTCGCAATTTGCCGCGCTGCAATTGATGCTCGATAATGCCGCCATTGGGTTCATTCTCGCTGCCGCTTTGGCGGTTAACTTACGAATGGCCATGTATTCCGCCGCTTTGGCACCCCATTTGGGTAGCGCGCCTCTGTTGCAGCGGGCCTTTATTGGGTATTTGAACTTTGATCACAGCTATGTGCTCGCTGTTGCAAAATATGAAGACCAACCCGACATGCCCCTGCCCTCACGGGTGGCTTATTTTGCAGGGATATCGCTCACGATTGCGCCCCTATGGTGCCTATTTACTTATATCGGCGCAGAGATTGGCACTTGGATACCCAGCACTTTGGAGGTGTCCTTTGTCTTGCCTCTGGCGTTCTTGTCCACTGTGGCGCCCTTGCTGAAATCGCTGGCCCATATCACCGCCGCCTGTGTATCAATTGTGCTAGCCCTAGCACTGGCCAGCCTGCCGTCGGGCAGCGGGCTCTTGATTGCAGCCTTTTGCGCCATGGTCACAGGGGTCATCGTCGAAACACTGCTGGAGCGAAGCGCATGAATTACTCGCAATTTGAAATCTGGCTGATTATTGCGCTCATGGCGATCGGTACATTTGCCATTCGCTTTTCGTTTCTTGGATTGATCGGCTCAAAGCGCATGGCGCCTGTGATTGAGCGTATGCTGCGCTTCACCCCGGTCGCAGTCCTTCCGGGCATGGTGGCGCCGCTCGTTTTCTGGCCAACCGATGCCACCGATGGGGTCACCCTGTTGCATCTGGCCGCCGCGAGCGCCGCCGTTGGGACGGCCTATCTGACCCGCAAGGTCATTTGGGGCATGTTAGCAGGCCTCGGTATTTTCTTCGCCCCAGTGATACTCGCTTTGGTCTAGTGCCCGTAAGATCCAGCCCTCACGCATCCCGTTCCAAGATCCATTCCACCTCGGGCGCCGTCACAAATCGCCACTTGCGCAGCGGCCCGGCCATGACATTGAGATAATACATTTCAAAGCCATGTGGCGCACCGCAAGGGTGATGGCCGCGCGGCACACAGACCACATCCCCATCTTTGACCGCCATTGTCTCATCCAATTGCCCATCATCGGTATAGACCCGCTGAACACCAAAGCCCGAAGCAGGGTTGAGCCGATGATAGTAAGTCTCCTCAAGATATGTGATCCGCGGATAATCATCTTCGTCATGGCGATGACTGGGATAAGAGGACCAATGCCCCGGCGGTGTGAACACCTCTGTCACCAGCAAACTGTCGCAGTAATCTTCGTTTTCCATGGCGATATTATTAATGTAGCGGGTATTTGCGCCCTTGCCCCGCTCCGTCAGCGTGATGCCCTCTGGGCCAATCCGCCGTGCCGCATGACCACCTTTGCCCGGCGCTGTGCACAGCGCAATGACACAATCGGTCTCAGCCACAGCCTCCCAATCGGAGTCATTGGGCAAATAAAGACAATGGGGCGGCGTCTTTTCAAACACCGACATCCGCGCGCCTAAGACTCCCCAATTCTGCCCGCCGCCAGAGATTTGCGCTTTGCCCTCCACCATCACCAAAATAACTTCACGATCACCTGTCAGCTCCGCGGCGCGCTCGCCGGCGCGCAAATGATAAAGCGAAAAGCCCACATAGCGCCAACCCGCAGATTGTGGCGTGATTTCATGCACTTTTCCATGGGTTCCAAAAGGTTTTTTGAGCAGATCGGACATCGCGCCCCTCATAGGTTAAACTGTCCATAGTCATAATCAACTACAAGCGGGGCATCAATCACCCCGTACAATGCACAAACGGACGCCGCATGTGAGACGCTCGCCCTCATCCAAGCAACCGCATCAAACGCGCCTTGTGATCGACACTGCACCGGCCGTTCAAATGATCTGAAAGATCTTGCAAACTGCCAAGATTGTGGCAGGCCACCAGTGAGGACACATGCGGCAGCATGGCTTTGATGCCTGCGGCCTGCGGCGAGAATTGGTCCCACCGCAGCAAGGGATTAAGCCATATCAGCTCCCGGGCTTGCAGGGCCAGTCGGGCGATTTCTCCTTCAAGCGCCGCAAGTCCCGACCGCTCAAGCCCGTCACTTATGAGTAATACCACAGCCGGGGCTGACAAAACCCGCCGGGCCCAGTCACGATTAAACGTCCCAAGGCTTTCGGAGATGCGGGTGCCGCCCTCCCAATCCCGCACATGTTGACCGATCGCCGCCAGAGCAGCATCGGGGTCTTTAATGGTCAGCTGAGGCGAAATATTATGCAGCTGAGTGCCGAAAGTGAAGCCATGCACTGCGGCCCAGTCCGATCCACGCGCCTGTGCGCAGGAATGGATAAAATGCATCATCATCCGGCTGTATCGGGTCATGGATCCAGAAATATCACATAGCACCACGAGATTGAGCTGTCGGGGCTTTGCCCGCTGCCTTGGCAAAGCAAGGAGTTCACCGCCACTGCGCCGCGCCTGTTGCAGCGCTTTTCGCTGGTCAATCCGCAAGGCCCGAGCCACCGTCTCAAAACGCCGCCCCGCCAGCTGTGGCAAATCCAACCGCAGGTTTCCAATGGCCTGTTCGGCCTGGCGGATTTCTGCGGCATTCATAGCCTCAAAATCTTTTTGCATCAGTTTCTCCACATCCGAATGAGAAAACTGCGCATCCATTTCCAGCTGCTCTTTCGGGGGTGCATCGCGCGGCTTTCCCCCACCTGCCGCCATTGCCTCGGCGGCCCTATTCTGCGCCGGCTTCATGGGTCTCTCAGCCGAAGGTGCCGTGATCACAGGCAGGAGGTTCGTGATCATATTTTCCAAGAAATCAGGATCGCGCCAGAACATTGCAAAGACTTGGTCAAATATCAGTAGATGCTCTGGCCGGGTCACAATCATCGCCCGTAGGGTGGTGTGAAAATCCTGCCGGTTGGTGAAGCCAACCAGCTGCACCGCCCGCAGGGCCTCCAGAACTTGCGCCGTTCCGACCGGCACGCCGGCCCGGCGCAAGGCGCGGCCAAAATAGACGATATTGTCCGGCAATCTGCCTGCGGCATCTGCCATTACAGCGCCTGCATATCTTGCCGAATTTGCTCCAAAATACGCGTCGCAGGGCCCCCGGTGATCTTGGCAATATCATCTTGATATTTCAGTACCGCACCAATGGTGTCTGTGATCACATCGGGTGAGAGTGCCACAACATCCAGCGCCACAAGGCATTTGGCCCAGTCCAACGTCTCGGCCAGTCCTGGCCGCTTGAACAGCTCTTCCTCACGAAGCTTTTGGATGAAAGCCACCACCTCGCGGCTTAAATCGGCGTTCACCTCTGGCAGGCGGGCACGCAAAATTTCCATCTCGCGCTCGAACCCCGGGTAATCAACCCAGTGATACAGACAGCGGCGCTTCAACGCGTCATGCACCTCACGCGTGCGGTTTGAGGTCAAAATCACAATCGGCGGCTCTGGGGCTTTGATGACGCCCAGCTCTGGTACGGTAACTTGAAAATCAGAGAGCGCCTCCAACAAAAACGCCTCAAAAGGTGCATCTGTGCGGTCAATCTCATCGATCAGCAACACCGGCGGCCCAGAGGGATGAGGCTCAACCGCCTGCAACAAGGCACGTTTGATCAAGTATTTTTCTGAATATATGTCGCCCTGCTCAGCCCCATTGCGCATTGCCAGCATTTGGCCGGCGAAATTCCATTCATAGACCGAGCTGCTGGCGTCTAACCCTTCATAGCATTGCAAGCGGATCAAATCTCGCCCAAGACCTTTGGCGATCACCTTAGCCAATTCTGTTTTACCGACGCCTGCTTCACCCTCCAAAAAGATTGGTCGATTGAGCGTCAGGGAGAGGAAGGTCAAGGTCGACAAAGCACGATCGGCCACATAGCCTTCAGAAGCGAGCAGAGCGGTGGTTGCGTCGATGGACTGCGGCAAGTTTTGCACGATATCTGCCCTGTAAATTGGCAACACCAACCCCAAAAATGGGGTTGGTGTGTAAGGTTTGTGAAAGATCTAGCCCAAAGCGCGTTTGGCCATGACCTTGATCAGATTAGCGCGATACTCCGCATTTCCATGAAGATCAGACAAAAGCCCGTCCGATGAGATCTCGACCCCATCAACAGCAGAGGCCGACCAATCCGTACTCAAGGCAGCCTCCAGCGCGTCATGGCGATAGACCCCATCTTCACTCGCGCCGGTCACAGCAACCCGTACGCTGCCCTCGGCTGATTTGGCCACAAACACGCCAGCCATTGCATAGCGCGACGCCGGATTAGGGAACTTGCCATAACCACCTTTCGCAGGGGCGGTGAAGCTGACGGCGGTGATAATCTCATCCTCTTCCAAGGCTGTGGTAAACATACCTTCGAAAAAATCATCGGCCGCAATTTCACGAGAGGTGGTGTGAATCCGCGCGTTCAAGGCTAGGGCAGCTGCTGGATAGTCAGCCGCCGGATCATTATTGGCCAAAGACCCGCCAATCGTTCCGCGATGACGGACAGCGGGATCGCCGATATTGGCCGCAAGTTTACAAATCGAAGGGCACAGCGCTGCGAGACCGGCATGTCCCGCCACTTCTGCATGGGGTGTCATCGCCCCAATGGTGATCTGATCACCCGCAATGGTAATCCCGCTAAGATCCGCCGCGCCGCTTAGATCAATCACATCTGTCGGATTGGCAAGTCGTTGTTTCATGGTGG
This sequence comes from uncultured Planktomarina sp., assembly GCA_943788425.1. Classification (GTDB taxonomy): domain Bacteria; phylum Pseudomonadota; class Alphaproteobacteria; order Rhodobacterales; family Rhodobacteraceae; genus Planktomarina. The sequence continues at coordinate 264,659 of CALSQF010000004.1, read as the reverse complement.
GGATTAAGGTTTGCCCCCCCGCCAATATTTTACCATCTTCAGAGGTGTTCAACAGGGCGGCAGCCTCTTGTGCGGTGGCCACTTTATGAAAATTGGTCTCATACATCGTCCAAACTCCTTATTCAGCTGCTAGTTTTTGGCTCACATCCTGCAACGCGGCCCAAACCGCAGAGGGAGTGGCCGGCATTGAAAGATTGTTATTGCCGATGGCATCCGTGATGGCGTTGATCACCGCAGGCGGCGAACCAATCGCACCGGCCTCCCCACAGCCCTTCATCCCAAGCGGGTTTCCGGGACAGGTGGTCGAGGCGTGATGCACCGAATAATTTGGCAAATCATCGGCGCGCGGCATGGCGTAATCCATATAGCTGGCCGATAGCTGTTGACCGGCCGCGTCATAGACAACATTTTCAAGCATCGCTTGGCCAATGCCCTGCGCGATACCGCCATGCACTTGGCCTTCCACAATCATAGGGTTGATGATGGTTCCAAAGTCATCAGAGGCCACAAATTGCACCACTTCCGTCACCCCAGTTTCGGGATCCACTTCGACCTCACAAATGTAACACCCCGCTGGGAATGTGAAATTGGTCGGGTCATAAAAGGCGCTTTCTTTCAGACCAGGCTCCATGCCTTCGGGGATATTATGGGCCGTATAGGCTGCAAGACCAACCTCATGCCAGAGCATCTGTTTGTCAGTGCCAGCCACTTTGACTGCCCCACCTTCGATCACGATATCATCCTCGCCGGCTTCAAGCACATGAGCGGCGATTTTCTTGACCTTAGCTTCCACTTTATCCATCGCTTTCACAATGGCAGACATGCCGACAGCACCGGAACGGGAGCCATAGGTGCCCATACCAAATTGCACCTTATCGGTGTCGCCATGGACAATTTGGATGTTTTCCGTCGGCAAATCAAAACGTTCCGCCACGATCTGCGCGAATGTGGTTTCATGCCCTTGCCCGTGGCTGTGCGAGCCGGTGAGGATCTCTATGGTGCCCACGGGATTGACCCGAACCTCTGCGCTTTCCCAAAGACCGACCCCTGCTCCAAGGCTACCAACCGCAGCCGAAGGCGCGATGCCGCAGGCTTCGATATAATTGGAGTAGCCCATCCCTCGCAGCTTACCACGGCTAGCCGCTTCGGCTTTTCTTGCGGCAAAACCCGACACATCTGCGGCCGCTTGAGCTTGCTTCAAATTGGCGTCAAAATCACCGCTGTCATAGGCCATTATCACAGGCGTTTGATGCGGGAAGCTGCGCACGAAGTTCTTGGCCCGCAGCTCGGCAGGGTCCATGCCCATTTCACGCGCCGCCGTTTCCATGATGCGTTCAACCACATAACAGGCCTCTGGACGCCCTGCTCCGCGGTAGGCATCGACCGGCACGGTATTGGTGTAAACCGCCTGAACATCGCAATAGATATTTGCAATATCATACTGACCTGACAGCAAAGTCGCGTAGAGATAGGTCGGCACAGCCGAGCTAAACAGGGACATATAAGCGCCCAAATTCGCCTTAGTGTTGACCTTCAGCCCCACAATCTTGCCTTCATTGTCAAAACCGATTTTAGCGGTTGTGACATGATCGCGCCCTTGGGCATCTGTGAGGAAGGCCTCTGTGCGATCTGAGGTCCATTTCACCGAACGGCCCGATTTCATAGAGGCCCAAAGGCACGCAATCTCTTCGGGATAAATATAGATCTTGGATCCAAAACCGCCGCCGACATCAGGCGCAATCACCCGCAATTTATGCTCTGGCGCGACGTTATAAAAGGCCGAGAGCACCAAACGAGCCACATGGGGATTTTGACTGGTGGTATAGAGCGTGTAATGGTCTTCCGCCTCGTTAAAGGTGGCGATGGCGGACCGTGGCTCCATTGGATTGGGTGCCAAACGATTGTTGGTGATTTCCATCTCCGTCACATGCGCCGCAGAGGCCAGAGCCGCGTCAGTAGGCGCCAAATCCCCGATCTCCCAATCAAAGATCACATTTCCAGGGGCATTATCATGAATTTTCGGCGCATTTGGGGCCAAAGCCTCAACCGAACCGACGACAACCGGCAGCTCCTCGTAAGTCACAACCACCGCCTCAGCAGCCAATTGAGCCTGTGATTTGCTATCTGCCACAACAATCGCGACGGCATCGCCCACGTAGCGCACTTTCTCAGTAGCCAATGCGGACCAAGCTCCCATATTCATGGGGGTGCCATCTTTGGAGGTAATACCCCAGCCGCAGATGATGTTGCCAATGCCATCGGCCACCAATTCCGGACCAGTTAAAACGGTTTCAACCCCCTCCATGGCCAAAGCCGCAGAGGTGTCCAGCGAGACAATCCGCGCATGTGCATGCGGGCTGCGTACAAAGGCAGCATAGGCCTGATTGGCCTCGATGATATCGTCGGTATAACGGCCTTTGCCGGTTATGAATCTTTTGTCTTCTTTGCGCAAAACGCGCGCGCCAATTCCTTCTGACATATCCCGTCCCCCTATGCTGACGTCATCTTGGACGCACCGTCCGAGATGGATTTCACAATGTTATGATAGCCGGTGCAGCGGCAAATATTGCCTTCAAGCTCATGGCGAATATCATCCTCCGTCAATGTTTTGCCTGCGGCTTGATAGCGTGCGACCATATCGGTTGCGGTCATAATCATGCCCGGGGTACAAAATCCGCATTGAAGACCATGATTTTCTTTAAAGGCGATCTGCATGGGATGCAGGTCATCTTTCGATGTCGCCAATCCTTCCACCGTCGTGACCGACGCACCTTCAGCGCTGGCCGCGAGCATGGTACAAGATTTCATCGCCTTGCCGTCCAGGTGAACAACACAGGCGCCGCATTGGCTAGTATCACAGCCCACATGGGTCCCGGTCAGTCGCAAATGATCCCGGATATAATCAACCAACAAAGTGTTGCCGGCAACATCACGAGATACCGATTTGCCGTTCACAGTCATCGTAATTTTCATTCATTTTCTCCCTAGTCGTAGTCTTTATTTTTAATATTTTTATCTTACGCCACGTCTTTGGCCCATGTGTTACACGCAGTCTCGTTATAGGATGCTGAGCATCAGGCTACGCGCAAACGGCAGGACACAAAGATCAAGTCATGCGCCCCCCAATTTATAAACAATGAGTTAAGCGCTGCAGCATTAAGGTCTTGTAAGCTAGCTTATTGCATTCGTTTCATTATGCAAGGCGCGACTTTCCCAAACCATCGCGTCGGCGGCCATCGCCCGCCTCAAAACTGGCCAGCCAGCCGCAGATCTGGCAGGCGATCTGCTGGGGCGCAGATACTCGGCGCCCTGCGCTCACAAAGAAATTAAGCGCAAGAACTTCGGAATTTGTTTTTTGACCTTAAAAAATCCCGCGGTCGCATAGGGCCAGATCGTCGCATCCCAATCGCGGCGCCATTCAGCCAAAGAAATGCCCGCCGCATCGAGCTCTGGTTTGGCACGCGCGAGCCAATCGCGCAGCGGGCCAACAGGCACATAGGGCGTGACTATTTGCTGTGCGCCCGATTGCAACGCCCATTGCGCCAGATCGGACGGCGCGCCAATCTGCAAAGCGGTGACCGCAAGGCCTGATCTTTGCGCTACGTCAGCCAACGCCTCCGCCTCAAACTGCGCCACAAGCGGCGCTGTGTCACGCGGCGAGCGCAGCGAGCTTGCTGCCAAAGTGGCCACTGTGGTGCACATCAACTCTTGCACGGGAAAATCTTCGATCTGGCAATCTTCCTCGGTCAACAATAGCGCAGTCGGAATGTGCTTTTGCGGCGCGATCGGCACCCTTGGCGCTTTGCACTCAGGCAACCCATCAGGCTCAAGCGCCTCCAGCCCGGCGGCGCTCTGCGTCAACTCCTGCGTGCGCGGCACAAAGCGCTCTTCGGTAAAGCGCGCAATATTGCCCGCTTGCGCCACATAGGGCTTGCCGCGCGTGTGCAGACCCGCGACCCAACGCCAGCTCAAAGTATTGGAAGCGGGGTCCCCATCCAATAAATTCCGCAAAAAAAAATCTGCCCCAAGACGCCATGGCAATTTCAGCGTAAAGATCCAAATGGAGGCAAACCACATGCGCGCGTGGTTATGCAGATATCCGGTCTCAATCAGCTCTGCGGCCCAACTGTCGAAATAGGCCAACCCTGTTTGTGCCGTTTCGGCGGCCTGAACCGCGTGACGCAGCCCCGCATCCGCGTCCAGTGCAGCTAAGTCTTGCCGCAGCCCGCCCGCATAGCGGTCCCAGACCTCTGGCCGCTGCTCCAACCAACCCTTGAAATAACTGCGCCAAATCACCTCATCAATGAATTTGGCAGAGGCTTCGGCCCCCTGCGCTTTAATGGCCGTGGCGATAACCTCCTGCTCTGTTATGAGCCGGCGCCGGATGTAAGCCGATAGCATCGAGACATCCCGATGCGCACCCAACCCTCGATCAAAATTGCGCCCTTGAGCATAATCGCGCCCCATTCTTGCAGAAAATTGTTCAAGCCGCGCCAGCCCTACCGCGCGGGTTGCTGTAATTGGATGTGTCATCGCCAGCTCCTTTGTTGCTATGGAAATATAGCGACAAGCCGATAGTGCAATGCGCGCGGCGCCTATCACGAGACAAAAATTGCCGCCCGGCGTTGCAGCGAAGTCAAATCAATCTAACTCACCTTTTGAGGGTCGGCTCTACCCATGGCAAAACGGAATTGGTGACACTTTGGCGGTATTACGCGTAATCTTGGGCGATCAGCTTAGCCCGACAATTTCTTGTCTGCACAATACCGACAAGGACAGAGATACGGTATTGCTCTGTGAAGTCCAACAAGAAGCCACCTATGTCAAACACCACAAAAAGAAGCTGGTCTTCATTTTTTCCGCCATGCGGCATTTTGCACAAGAGCTGCGCAATGCAGGTTACCGGGTAATCTACCACAAGCTTGATGATGCAAAATCATTTTCACGTTTTTCAGACGTGGTGATCGGCGCGACGCAAAGGGCAAGTTTTGATGAAATAGTCGTGACAGAGCCCAGTGAGTATCGTGTTCTAGAGGAGATAAAGCTTTGGCCTGGGCTGCTAAATTTGCCGGTTGATATTCGTCCTGACACGCGGTTTTTAGCCAACCATAGCGATTTTGAGACCTGGAGCGCTGGGCGTAAATCTTTGCGGATGGAATATTTCTATCGTGAAATGCGCAAGCGTTACATGATCCTTATGGACGGTGACCAGCCGGTCGGAGACCAATGGAACTTTGACAGTGAAAACCGAAAACCGCCTAATTCGGCCATCGTCATTCCCGATACGTTTCACCGCGCGCCCGATGCCATCACTCAAGAGGTCTGCGCTATGGTTGAGCGATTGTTCCCCGACCATATGGGCGCCGCCGCCCCCTTCCATTTCGCAGTAACCGCCGAGACTGCGCGCGCGGCGTTGCAGCAATTTATTGACGAACGCTTGACCTTCTTTGGTGACTACCAAGATGCCATGCTGCAAGATGAGGCTTGGATGTTCCATGCGCATATCGGGCTCTATCTCAACACCGGCTTGCTGCTTCCGCTAGAGTGTATTGCCGCCGCCGAGCAGGCCTATCATCGCAATCAAGCGCCTCTCAATGCAGTTGAAGGCTTTATTCGACAGATTTTGGGTTGGCGCGAATTTGTACGCGGGCTCTACTGGCAAAATATGCCTGGCTATGAACGGCTCAACTTTTTTGATGCCCAGCGCGATCTGCCTGACTTCTACTGGACCGCTGACACGCCAATGAACTGTCTGCGCCAATCGGTACAAGATACGATTGATCATGCCTATGCGCATCACATCCAACGGCTCATGGTTTTGGGCAATTTTGCGCTTCTGGCCGGTATCTTGCCCGCGCAGGTCAATGATTGGTTTTTGAGCGTGTATGCCGATGCCTTTGAATGGGTCGAGCTGCCGAATGTGTCTGGCATGGCGCTCTTTGCCGATGGCGGCAAATTGGCCAGCAAACCCTATGCCTCTGGTGGGGGCTATATCAATAAGATGTCTAATTATTGCAAAGGCTGCAGCTATAGCGTTACGGTCAAAAACGGCCCAAAGGCCTGCCCATTTAATTATCTCTATTGGGATTTTCTCGACCGTAACCGCACCAAGCTGCGTACAAACCCACGGGTCGGCATGATGTACCAAGTTTATGATCGCATGGGCGCTGACAAACAGCAGGCGATCCGATCTGATGCCGAACAGTTTTTTAACGATCTCGCAACCAAAGACCACAGCCCATGAATATTCTCGAGAGCCGCGCCTTTCAGACCCAAATCCCAAGCGCACCTCGGTGGCTTGGCCTGGCAGGCGTGCTGCCCTTTGTTTGGGGCGCCATAAGCGCTTGGAGCGGCGAGCTTGCCCGGCCGGTCGCCGACTGGCTCGGCACCGGGTTTATTGGGCGCGGCCTACAGCTGACCTATGGCGCGGTAATCTTATCGTTTATGTCCGGGGTTCTGTGGGGTTTCGCCTGCAAAGCAGCTCAGCCCAAAGCTCCCTTGCTTTTCAGCCTTTCAACCCTTCCAGCGCTCTGGGCGGCTTTCCTTTTGGCCAGTGCGGCACCTATGCAACCCATATTGCTGATCGGCGGCTTCGTGGCGCTCTTTGGTCTTGATATTATGTTCTTTCGCTACAGATTAACGCCAGATTGGTGGCTTAAATTGCGCGCGCTGCTGACGGCTTTGGTCTTGGCATGTTTGGGTATCGCCGCTTAAGATTGCGCAGCAGGTGTTTACTTTTCAGTCAATTCCCACGACTAGCCTACAAACACATTTAAGTCTGGATAGTCATGCGGATCTCAACTCCCGAATTTATCGCGCTTATGGCGATGCTGGTCGCCACAGTTGCCATCTCGATTGATGCGATGTTGCCTGCGCTGCCGGATATCGCCGCAACACTGACACCGGAGCGCCCCAATAACGTGCAGTTGATTTTGTCGAGCTTCATTGTTGGCATATCTGTGGGCACATTGATCGTCGGCCCGCTGTCGGACAGTTTTGGCCGCAAAACCGTAATTTATTGGGGCGCTGGCCTTTATATTTTGGCCTCCATCATTTGTATTTTTGCCAGCAATCTTGAGACGATGATTATCGCCCGCCTCTGTCAAGGCTTTGGCGCTGCCGCCCCGCGTGTTGTCTCCCAAGCCTTGATCCGCGATCTTTACTCTGGGCGACAAATGGCGCGGATTTCCTCTTTTGTAATGATGATTTTTTCCATTGTACCCGCGCTCGCCCCTTTGCTCGGAGCCGGATTGATCTCAATTTTCGCATGGCAATCGATATTTGTGATTTTCATTTTATTTTCAACCCTCAGCACCGCTTGGACCGGATTGCGCATTCAAGAGCCCTTGGCACCAGAGCAGCGCATCCCCTTCCGCAGAGACGCCTTTCAAGCCGCCTTGGTCGAGATTTTTTCCCTTGGTATGGTGCGTATTTCGATGCTGACCATGGTGTTTGCCTATGCGATGCTGTTTTTGAGCATCCTTATGGTGCAACAGATCTTCGATCAATTTTACGGCCGCGCTGACAGTTTTCCGCGATGGTTCGCTTTAGTGGCTGGTCTATCAGCCTCGGCCAGTATTCTAAACTCCATGATCGTCATGCGCCTCGGGATGCGCCGCCTAATCAGCGCGGCTTTGCGCATGCAGATCGTCTGGAGCCTCGGGATGCTGGTGCTCTACGCGCAAGGACTAATGGCGGGCAATCTTGGCTTTGCACTTTTCATCTTTTGGATTTTTGGATTGTTTTTTCAAGCTGGAATGACCTTGGGCAACCTCACAGCTTTAGCTATGGAACCACTCGGTCATATCGCCGGAACGGCCGCCAGCGTCACCAGCGCCGTCGCTACCTTGGGCTCAATCCTTTTGGCCACCATCGCCGGGCAATTTTTTGATGGCACACCGTTGGTGTTGCTTATCGCCATCTTTGTGTGGTCAATTTGCGGATCCCTCAGCGCGCATCGCTTGAAAAGATTTGACCGCACAACGGCATTTTAGGATGTGTTCGCTACAGCAGGCAAGCCGCGCCCGCCCAAAGGCGACGACTTGACAAGGGCGCTTATTTTCACTCCAGTTTCACACATGAAAGCGCATCCCAGCAACACCGTCACTAAGGATAAGTCATGAATAATTCAGCAGAGACGATCGGATTTATAGGCGTAGGCCTCATGGGGCACGGTATTGCCAAAAACCTCTTACTTGCGGGCTACCCAGTCTATGTGCTGGCCCATCGTAATCGCGCGCCCATTCGGCAGATCTCCGCAAGGCGCTCAAACTGTCGTTACCGGGGTTTCGCACCCCATGAAAAGGCAATGAGATGAATTATTCGGCCGGTGCGGCGTGGATGGAGGGTAAGGTCATACCGGTATCGGAGGCCAAAATTTCCGTCTTTGATTGGGGTTTGACGCGCTCCGATATTACATATGATGTTGTCCATGTCTGGGAAGGCGCATTTTTTCGGCTGGAAGACTACTTAGATCGCTTCATGATTTCGATGAATAAGCTGCGACTTGATGTGGGCATGAACCGCGCTGAGATAAAGGCCGCCTTGGTTGAGTTGGTTGCCACATCGGGTCTAAAATCAGCCTATGTTTCCATGGTGGCCTCCCGCGGCACGCCGCAAATTGCGGGCACGCGTGATCCCAGAGCCTGCACCAACCATTTTTATGCCTGGGCCGTTCCGTTCATCTGGGTGATCCCGCAAGAGGTGGCTCAACGTGGCGTGCATATTTCTGTTGAAGAGAACCTGAGGCGCATTCCCCCTCATTGCATTGATCCTACTGTTAAAAACTATCATTGGGGCGACATGACCGCCGCCCTGTTTAATGCGCTCGATGCCGGCTATGACACCACCGTATTACTCGACACGAACGGCTATATCACCGAAGGCCCAGGCTTTAATATTTTCGCAGTTATTGACGGAAAAGTACGGACACCCAGATCGGGAATGCTCGAAGGCATTTCCAGAAAAACCGTCTTGGAAATTTGCGTCGACCTTGGCATCCCCTGCGCAGAGACCGACATTAGCCTTGATGAGTTCCTATCAGCCGATGAGGTTTTTACCGCAACCACAGCCGGTGGCCCGGTCCCTGTGACAAGGGTCAACACAACTATTCTGGGCAATGACACAGCCAGCCCACTCACGGCTCAAATTCTCCAAACCTACTGGGATTGGCACAATCGGGCGGATTTGACTGAGAAAGTCACCTACGTTTAAATCCCGCTCTACATCTGATTTGCCACTAGCAATTGGCGCCGTTTTGATTAACCGTTCTTTGATAGATTGCCTCCCGGCTGGTTCCGCATCACTCTGACAGTGTTAAGGAGTGCGGCGCCGATGCTTCAAACTTTGGGATTGCTTCTAGGCTGTCAACTTGCAGGCGAGTTCGTGGCGCGCGGATTTTACCGCCCGCACCTCGCATAATGCTCCACTAGGCCACAATTATTCCAACCACTTCAAGATTTAGACTTGAACGAAAGTAATGCGAAAGGTTTTTTGTACGTAGCGGGATATTAATCTTAGGAGCTAACAAATGTCGGAAAATTTCTACGTCAATACAGTTGGAGCTGTACCAGCTGGCAAACTATCAGAAGCTGTTTCGCTAGGTGTAACACTTGCTGAGGAGTCTAAAGCAGCTGGATCAACTAGAGCTAGCGTTGGTACCATAATGACCGGCAACAACGCAGGCAGCGTAGTCTTTCAGCAATTCTTCCAGTCTCTGAACGATTTTGCAAATGTGATGGATGCCTTCGCTACATCAGACACTTACGGCAAAATAATGGGAACTGGATTAACAGTCACGAGTCGAAATATAGCAAAATTTTGCGACGTACCTTTTGATGCACCGGCTAACCCTCAAAGAAAATATGTCATTTTAACACGCGGAAAATCTCACATCTCACAACCGGAGTTAATGGAATTGATGGCAGAAGCATCCCCTATGTTTGCAGAGACTGGGGCGCAAACTTTTAGGTTTGCTAGAATAATGACAGGCAATAATACAGGCGATTTTCTATTGGGTGTCACCTACCCGTCCATGTCAGAAATTGAAGCGACGTACGACGCTATCGCCAGTAACCCTGTTGCTGCAAAAATCTATAACGCACTTGATGTGAATCTTAGAACCATAATCAAGGTTCAAAGTACGGCGATGTAAAATTAGCAGCATTGCATTAGGAGGAGATAACAATGCTTGTGGTAACAACAATACGTTTATCGAAAGGCTTTCAAGCGTGGAAGGACATGGTGCATTCCGTTGGAGATAAGATGAAAGAACACGGGATGACTTTTGTTTTTGCTGGAACGCAAAAAGATGATGACAGCATGCTACACACAGTCATTCATTTTGAAAGTGAAGCACACCTTAAGAGTTTCAGCGAGGATCAGGAACTTACACGTTTAAGAGCGGAAGCGGGAGCAATAGTGGAAACAGGTACTTTTACACCAATCACAGACGAAGCGTTTATTAATTATCCTATGGTCTTAAATTTGAAGTAAAGGAAACCAAGCGATGCACGTGAGCATGTCACACTGGGAAGCGCCAGAAATTACTGATAATATGTACGAAACAATGCAAAAACATTTCATGCCGATGATAAAATCATTAGGCGCAACGCAATGTTTTGAAGTTCAGACAAGTGATACGACGGTGAGCATCATTGCCGTATACCCTGATGAAGTAACTTTTATAGAAGCATCCCAACGAATAGCTGAAATACGTTCTGAAGGGTCGGATACCTTTGGAGCAACCCTGATCAAGGCAGAAGCTGGGCCAATGGTTGCGAGCGTCGGAATTTAATTCGCTCTTTCGCGCCGACAATAGAGAAACCTTCTCAACAGCATCTAGCCCTTCGGTACATTTTCTGTACTGGAGGCTCAAAATTTAACTGCTGCACTTCCCAAATTATGAAAAAGAAGGGACCTTTGTCACAAAAAATGTGAGAGCAGGACATATCCCTATAAAAGGGCGGCTGCTTTTGGCCCCCCCCCTCTCCCATTGAGAGGCAAGCAAAGTGACTTTCCCTAGCTAATACCAGCACCATCCATAGCAGCATCTGAGGCGCCTCGATAAACGATCAGGTACGTATCGTTACCCTCCACGCCGCAGTTGTTACATTTGGCTCATCCAGCTCTCTGACGTACCTCGTGGGCTGTGATGTTAATCAATATAACCACTCTACAATTAGAACTAGACTGAAATTACAAAAATTCATGAATTAGCAGCACTCCGTAAGGTCCGGAGCAAGTCCTCTCAAAGGGTCTCCCAACCTGTAGTCAGAGGACCAACTAACTTGCCAGTTTTTTTAAATTGAAAAGCTGGCTTTTTTTTGCCTACTTAAAGTGGATCGCCCGTAGGTATCATCCTCAGACTGCCAGAGACCAAACCCATCCGCAAACTAAATCTTTACCTTGGACTCCCACCTGCAAAACGGGCCAGCCCAATTCGTTTGGTTATGAATCTAGGGGTTCCCTTGAGGCTCACACAGAGGCGGGTAGAGTGTGTTAAACGTCTGCACTTGGCTGCTTTTCAGTTCTGATTAAGTTTTGTTAACACCCGTGGGATGCGCTATGCCGTCAATTACAAGTTTTGGCTCTACACCAACATCAACTAGCTCGGGTCGGTTTTTCATATATTCCGACACTTCATCAATGCTTGTCATATCATCTACAAATTCCATTAACCGAGGAAACCCATCTAATAATTTTGGATCAAGCTTTTTCGATAAATCTAAATGATGAAAGCAAGCAAACTCAGCAGCTCTGGGCATGTCATCAACAAAGTACCTTCCATCGTACTTATTCAGATAACGCTCTAAATCGGAAAACCTGCTTTCCAAATCAGATCTCATCGCATCTCTTTTAGCTTTAAAGTCTTCACCAACAGCAAAATTAACGGTTGGATTTAAAGGCGCAAATAACTCCTGCGAACTCTGCAGTATAGCACATGCTTCAGCGGCCTTTTCTGGGTCACGTATAGATAGACCTTTTACTGTTTCGATATAATTCAATATCGCTATGCTCTGACCAATCTGAATTCCATTATCAAGTTCTAGAATTGGCAATTGTTTAAATGGAACCCTTGGTTTTACCTTACTCCACTGATCGCCAAAATGATCCCACGACATCAGATACGTGTACTCTATTCCATAGGCGCGCATCAGCATTTGCGGTGCCTCAGCAAGCGCCCGCATTTTAAAATAAACAAGTTTGATCATTTTGGGTTCCCATTATTAATAGTTCTACATCAGTAGAATAAGCCTATAGACTAAAAATTATTTTTCAAATGCCAAACCTTTTTCACAAAAAATGTGAGAGCAGGACATATCACCATAAAAGAGCGGCTGTTTTTCGCCCCCCCTCCTATTGTGGCTTATCAAAACTTTATTAACCCTGCGAACTGCTATGCCCCCATCCCAAGAACAGGAGCGTTAAGTACTGAGGTCAGAGCTTCACGGTCCAAATTCATTCCTCAAACCCGAGGTATCTTGTGACATTTTCGATAGGCCGTCGGCGAGACACAACTGAATTAGCAACAAACTCCTCATCAGGCCAACCAAGGGCTACACAAGTTAGTATAACTTGATCTTCAGGAATATTAGCTGCTTCGCGCACCACCGGGCTTTGCATGATCCCTTGGCCGTTAATAACGGCTCCAAGGCCCTTGCTCCATGCAGCAAGAACTAACCCATACGTCATCGCTCCAGTATCAAAATGGGCTATTGTATTCTCAAGAAGAGATCGATCAAAACAAACCACGATTGAGACAGGTGCGTCAAACTGACGAAAACCTCTCATGACCCAATCTTGTCGCCGCTCTGCATCCTCTCGCTTGATACCCATAGCTTCAAATAGCTGCACAGCGATCTCGATCTGACGTTTTCTATGTTCTCCCTCATATGCAGCGTAATCTTCGATTTCACGAACAGGGGTCATACCAGCAAGCATCCGCTCTGTATTGCCATGTCTAACAGCTTCGAGAGGCTTTCCCGTTAATACATGTAGGTGCCAAGGTTGAGTATTCATTGAAGACGGCGCTCGATTTGCAAGGGCAATGACATCCTCCAGAATAGATTTGGATACCGGCTCATCCTTAAAGCCCCTAATTGATCTTCGCTCAATCATCGCTTTTTCAAGTTTCATAGATCGCCTCCATGGAAATTAATCGAGTGAATTGCTTCCATCATAGACAGTAACAAGCCCGCTACGCTCTGCAACCTCAAGCGCCATCCATATCAACGCCTGAACCGCCCGTGTAAACGATCTGATACGTGTTGTTACCCTTCACACGCCACAGTTATGGCATCTGGCTCCCTGACGCACCTCACGGACTATGGTATGAAAGCTTCTGACTAAAGAAAGAGTAGCTAACCGTTGTGGTGTGAATTTCAAGTGGGAAGCTTCCAAACCTGTCCAGGTCGTAGCGCAATAAACTGGTCTTGATCGAGTGCTTGTTGTTTTAAAGCTGCGTCGAGAGCTTGCTTGGGGGCATCAACTGCTTCATTGGTCAACTGAAATGTACCCCAGTGGTGCCCTAGCCCATAGCGTGCCTTACACAATTGCGATCCGGTTAGTGCCTCTTGTGGATTTTGATGTGAAGATTTCATAAACCAACGAGGCTCGTAAGCTCCTATTGGTAATATTGCGACATCAACCCCACCATGCTTCTTGGCAACGTCACGGTAATTTTCTCCATTACCAAATCCAGTATCTCCAATATGATAAACTTTATGGTTATCACTTTCGAGAACAAAACCAGCCCATAATGCCATCCTTCGATCATTTACTCCTCTTGCAGACCAATGTTGGCAGGGTTCAAAATGAACTTTTAAATCAGCATTAAATTTAAATTCATCTTCCCAGTCACCGCTTTGGATGTCGGAAGTTCGAATCGCTTTTTTGATAATTGTATCATTTCCCAGTGGCGTATAAATCTTTGGGCTATCTCGTGATACAAGCTTGTTCAAAGTCTCTAAATCGAGGTGATCATAATGATTATGTGTAATAAGTATTACATCAATTTTTGGCAGTGCTTCAAACTGAATTCCGGGAGAATTATGACGTTTTGGGCCAACATAATCTATCGGACTCACTCGCTCAGAGTAAACAGGATCAGTTAAGATATTTAACCCAACCATTTGGATGAGCAGGGTTGCATGGCCGACCATTGTGACCGTGATTTCATCATGAGATAAAGACGGGTCAGGTGATACTTTGGAATAGGGACTGGGATAATTATCTGGCCAGACCGCTCTCTTTTCAAGCACTCTCCATTTCAAAAAGTCAGAAAAGCTTGTCACATGTTTATCTTTACGATTGAAAAAATGGACTCCATCAAAGTGATCTGTAATGGGGCCGCTGTAATAATGGTTTTGTTGGGTAGCATTTAGACCTTTGATGCATCCATACAAGCTTAGACTGAGGGCACCAAATCCGGTCCATTTTAAGAACTTTCGTCTATTCATGATCGAACTAATACCTGAATTTTCCTAATTATGTTGTCGCGTCTAATGAAACGCACCTTTTATGTCCACCCGAGCATTTTATTTTCAAACAAATATTTACCTTGGATTCCCACCTGCAAAACGGGCCAACCCAATTCGTTTGGTTATGAATCTAAGGGACCTGTAGGCTCCGACCGGTTATCTTACACGTCCAATGACGCAGCCAAAATGGAGCGTGTTAGTCAGGAGGATCTTTCCAACGACTGCAATTACCCTGATCAAAGCATGGATAGCCTTCCGTGCATCCAAGCGGTGAGCAACGATCAACTTCAAAAAGCCATCTATCTAACAGCATGTAGCCTGCCCCCAATACCACTGCGGTAAAAAGAACCAAGCGCTGCACGACGCGCTAAAGAGACATAGCTGCAAGATAGCTAAGTCAGAGCTTTACCCGTCAAACCGTCTAGTAGTCGATGCCAGCCTGTGGTTCGAAGATTTTAAGTTGCGACGGGCTGACGATGCCGCAAAACCGGACGCAGTTCGCAAAAGCCTCAACAGGGCGCGGGACTGGCTGCAGGCAAATGATTATATTCGCGAATATGAGAATAAAATCTGGTTTATTGATGACCCGGACGGACAGGACAAATAGCGGACATATCCACTTTGTCCGTCGACACTCCTGGACCGGACAGACACGGACACACCCCTACAGAGGTGTCCAGATGTCCGGGTTGTCCCGTATGATTTGGCATTTATTCCTGCATTCGTTCTTGAGGTGGGAGCGGAGAAGTAGAGGAAGCAATGCATCGGGCTTTCTACGATGAAATGCGTGAGCCTATCTCCAAGATCGACAAAGAAATACTAACTTGGACATACCGCAAGGATGAGGACGATAGTGAGGATTCTACCGCATTAGACGTAGATACAATTATCAGTGGGGATGATGACCTATCAGGATGGAGAGAGAGGCATCAGCTTTGGTATGCCAAACGCTAGACACCCTCAAATTTCTTAAGCCACTCTTTCGCCAACTCAGGGTTGTAGTTGTCGAAACTGAAATCTTCATAGAGGATCGCTAGTCCACGAGCCGCCCAAGTAACGCCATTATTAAATGCTGCATGGTAAAGAGAGGCGGCCCTCTCGAGGTCTTGCGGCATAGCATCGCCAAAATGATAAAGAGTAGCGAGTGCAAATGTTGCCGCTGGGTAATCCATATCGTGAGACAGGCTTATATCATTAATCGCTTGTTCGTATGACCCACCACGTAAATGGCCTCTAGCCCTCAGCAGATAATATCTTGCAACATTATCGTTTTGTTCTTCGATGGCTTCAGTGCAGGCCTTTACAAGCTTGGTACTCTGTATGTCTTGGAACTTCACAGGTTCAGAGGTTGAGAATGGGTCAGCCTCTAAAGACCCAAGAAGGTCACATTCCTCAACGGCATAAGCCTTGTTGGCAAGTACAGAGCAAATGGCTAAGATAATAATACGCATTCAGTCAGTCCAAGCGAAATACTTTTCGTCTCTTTGTGTGAGTATTGTAAGCAACAAACTCTCCACTTCTTACAGATGCTCCAGTAACCGCATTGACAATCACCTGATGGGTCACCAGCAAAGTAACACCGTCGGTGAGTGCCTGAAGCTTGAAGCGTAGCTTTTCAAGTGTATCTTGCTTGTCCGCATAACTCTGGAAAAAAGAGTTCAGACCCGAAAAGGTTGTCCAGTAGCCCAGTTGCATAAGTTCAGTTGTTTCTTTGCAACGACACCATTCACTGGAGAATATGTGGGTGAAACGAAACCCACTATGCTGGATAGCTGCGCCAATATAACTGGCTTGCTTTCTACCCTTGGCGTCCAAATTTCTCTGAGTGTTACAATCACTCAAAGAGAAATTATCTGGATCTCCATAGCCGGGCGCTAATGCATGTCTCATGAAAACGACATTGGCATCAACTGCTGCTATTGCGTTTGTGAGGTTGTTTTGACTTTCAGCAGTGACATGGCTGAAGTGCATCACGAGATATACTAAAACGGGAATTAAGCGCATAGTCATGGTTTTACTTTAACCCCAGCCCCATCCATCGCAATATAAGAGTTACCCGCATAAACGATCTGATACGTGTTGTTACCCTTCACACCGCAGTTATGGCATCTGGCTCTCTGACGTACCTCATGGGCTGTGGTGTTTATGGGACCAAAACACTCCCTCATTTGATATAGATTTTCACTACAAGTTGCCTCACAATAATCATATCAACAAAAAATTGGAGTTGAGTATGCGCACTATCCTCCAAGAGTTAATGACAGCTTTAATTGGCACTATTAAGTTCCGTCTCATATGAGTGAAGTTCTTAATAAACGTTGGTCGATGCTTGTCTTACTTTTCCTGACAAGATTATCTATGGGCTTCCAATTTCAAAGCTTAGGATCAGTCGGTCATGATTTAGTCAGCGGCGTAGGACTTTCAAACTTTCAGCTTGGTTCGTTGATTGGGCTATTTATGCTTCCTGGGTTATTTTTGGCATTTCCTGGTGGTTATTTGGGAAGCTACTTCAGAGACAAGTCAATCATTTCATTTGGTCTAATGTGCCTGTGTGGAGGTGGTTTGATAGTGGTAGCTTCCAATAATTTCAGCATAATGGCGCTTGGCAGAATTGTTTGTGGCGTCGGTTTCGTATTGACCACGATGTATTTCAGTAAAGTTACGATAGACTGGTTTGAGGGGCGTGAATTAGCAACAGCTATGGGCATTTTGATAATAAGCTGGCCTGGTGGCATTGCTTTAAGTCAGGCTATCCATCCATTAGTTTCCTTAGAGGTTGGCTGGAGAGGTGCAGTATCCACTGCGAGTATTTTTTGTCTTGGAAGTGCCGTTATTTTTTACGCTCTCTACAAACCGCCAGAACTCATCCAACCTCACTCCAAGCCAATTAAGCAGGAAAGTAAACTTTCAAAAGAGGAGTGGCGTAAGACTATTTTGGCTGCATTATCCTGGGCTTTTTATAACGCTGGCTATTTAGTATTTCTCAGTTTTGCTTTTTTGGCGCTTATAGAGATTGGCGTGTCGACCCTGACCGCTGCTGCGGCACTCAGTTTTTGCAGCTTTCTAATCATGTTATCAATCCCATTAGGTGGCTTTTTGGCGGACAAATTTTCATTGCACGAAGTCATCGTATTTGTGAGCAGTTTTATTGGAATTGTATCGCTGTTACTTCTACCTTTGGGCAGCTTTTGGTTAACATTTAGTTTCCTATTTGGAGCATTTGGCATGTCTGGTGGTGGAATAATTATAGCACTTGCTGGTCAGGCAATGTCCGCAAATCGTAGAGCCTTTGGAATGGGTATTCTTCAAACTATATATTTCTTCTTTGCTGCAGTATCGCCAATAATAGCTGGCTGGCTTTATGACTATGTGGGTACGTCTAAGTTTGCGCTCGCATTTGCTGCATCGCTTTTCTTTTTTGCATTGTTAACTTACTATTTTTTCATGAAAACTTGTAAAAATTAGCAACAAAATAGAGGGTTAATCGGATGCTCACCTCAACTGACACAGGCTTTCCACGTGCAGTGAAGCTCACACCATCGACAATCACGTAAGATGCGCAACTACTGTTCCCACACCAGTAATATCCAATGCCAGTGCAGCTAAACTCAGCATGAATAACAGTGGCAGTCTTACCATCACTGCCTATGGTTATCTCGTAGATGTTATCATCATCCAGTTTCAAATCGACAGTGACCTCAGGTGTTTCACCTTCTTTGGCATTCAGGACTTCGTATTGTTAGGCAATACATTCAGCCTCATGCTTATCGAATATGTACTGGATAGTTTCAGCGTTGGTAGCAGCACTAGTCTGAGACCCAATCATCATAAGGAACGCCAGAACCATAAAGTGGATCGCCCGTGTTGGCTTGATGAGGTGTTTCATGGAGCTGTTAGTCCTCTTTAGGCGATGCTGAAAACAGCGCCCCAAAAACTTCTTTTGAGCTTTCTATTGGCTTAGCTTGCGGTTTATTAGCGTTCTTAGCTTCAGAACTTATCGCTGCCATCCGAGCATCAAACTCTTCTTCAGTTTCTTCAATTCTACTTTTCACCATTCCAATGGGTCTCCTCACTTTCCAAACTGCCAAAGAACTAACCCGCCCGCAAACTTATTTTTTGTCTTGTAGGCCGTAGCCCAAACCAACCCATACCGATACCTGTCCTAGCTTCCTGGAGGGTCCCATCGGAGGCCCACACAGAGGCTCTTACAGCGTGTTTAACGTCAGCATCATCATGTGGCAAAACAAAGACTATTACGCTTGTACGAAGCTAATATGGGCGCTGAGAGGATTGTCTTTGTAGTTTCAAGACGACAGTATTGGGCTTAGGTGGGTAGGATAGATTGCTATGGCTGAGTTTACAGAAATACCGGTGCTGGACCTTGCGCCGTTGACGAATGGTGGCGACAAAACCCAGCTGACCATCGACTTTGCAAATGCATACGGAAATACGGGCTTTGGTTACATCATCAACCATGGCGTGGACCCAAAGCTTCGTAAGAGCATATTCGCGGCTTCGAAGCAGTTTCATACCCTTTCGGAAGCGCAGAAGCAGGCGATCGCACTAGATAAGAACCATCGGGGCTACATCGCTATCAATACATCTACTGATGTGAACTCTGATCTCGCAGACGTGACGAAACCTAACCAGTCTACGTCTTTTATGATGATGCGAGAAGATGAATTTGCTCGTTCAGACGTCTACTTGTCGGGTCCAAACCAATGGCCTGCTCTGAAAGGGTTTCAAGATGTGTGTGAAGCCTATGCAGAAGCGATGACAGAGCTGGCACATAAGCTGATGAGATTGGCGCTGGACGCAATTGACGTTAGGGAACAAGGGATCCTCGAAGCATTTGACACGCCAACGATTTGGCTGCGTCTGCTACACTATCCACCGCAACCTCCTCAGGCAGCTGAGGATTTGTACGGATCAGCCCCTCACAAAGACTTTGGGTGTTTGACACTTCTAGCGCAAGATGACGTTGGCGGCTTACAGGTGCAAACTCCGGCGGGTAAATGGGTGGATGTGCCACCGCGTGAGGACGCCTTTATCTTAAATGTTGGTGATATGTTGCACCGCATGTCGAATGGGAAGCTATTGTCGACCCCTCACAGAGTTATCAACACCTCCGGACGGGAGCGTTATTCGGTGCCATTCTTCTTTGATCCCAATATTTCGACCATTGTCGCGCCATTGCCAGGGACCGGTGCGCCAAAATTCGATCCTTTGAATTTCGGGGACTTTTTAAGAGCCGAGTTGGGCGCAAGTTATGACGCGCACCAAGCTGATCAATCAAGCCGGAAGTAATGACGGAAATGTCCACTATGTCCGTCGACATTCCTGGACCGGACAGACACGGACACACCCCTATAGGGGTGTCCAGATGTCCGGGATGTCTGGGTTGGTTCAAAGTATGTGTTGAAATTTTCAATTGATAAAATCTTTCAAGTTCCAAACAAAACGGCAAAGATTAATTTATTATATCGTATGAAATATCTTGCTCAAATTTTCGAATGTTTTACAGATCCACATATGGCGTTACAACTTTTCTCGCGCATTTATGCCAATGCTCCGATAGTCCTTTGTCTCGCCACTTTTGGTTGGGGTACTAATACCGTCGCTAGTCGCCTTGCGGTTGGCGAAGTTTCGCCAATGATGTTAATTTTCTTGCGCTGGGGTTTGGTCGTAATATTTGTCTTTTCCCTTCATGGTAAAGAGATGATCAAGGAATGGCCCAACATTCGTAAAAGGCTTAAATGGGTTTTTCTGATGGGTGGTTTTGGATTGAGTATGTTTAATGCGCTTTTCTACATCGCAGCACACAGCACAACCGCGGTAAACTTGGGTATTATACAAAGCACGATGCCTGGTATGATCCTACTTGGTTCATTTTTTATCTTTGGTTCTCGCATTAACACATTACAAACTTTCGGACTTTTAATGACGTTCATCGGTGTAGTTGTGATGGTTTCTAAAGGCTCAATTGAAAACCTGATGCTCTTAGCCTTTAGCACTGGTGACTTGTTGATGCTTATCGCATGTTTCTTTTATGCAGGTTATACAATTGGATTGAAAGATCGGCCTAAGGTTTCGGGCCTTGTTATGTTGGGCTATTTTGCAGTCGCAGCTTTCGTGATGACTATACCGTTTATGGTAATTGAAAATGCAGTATTTGGAACGGCCATGCCTGGAACAAAGGGGTGGTTTATTATTCTTTACATTGCTCTGATCCCTTCGTTTATTGCGCAGGTATTTTTCATGCGTGGCGTTGATCTTATAGGTTCTGGGGCCGCCGGTTTATATGCCAATTTGGTGCCTGTTTTTTCCGCCATTATTGCTGTGATGCTATTGGGCGAAAGTTTCAGTACCTACCACCTTGCTGCGATGATCTTTGTATTTGCAGGTATTGCTTTATTTGAGCAGCAAAACAGGCAAAAATTATGATTTAGCCTTTGGTGTTACCCCCACCTCTAGCTACCAGGCCTACTACCTCCAAAAGCGTGTGAGGCTTGCATAGGGTGCAGTCAGACAAATGAGAACTCGCATCGGATTGCTAGCGCAGCCTGAATCTATGCGCTCAATAATTGGCGCCACTCAGCGAGAGCAGCGGCACGGTTTGGCTTGAAATTGAGACCTGAGTAAAGGTGGAGTATTTTCAGGCTCACTCACAGCTACAGCACTCAAATTCATACAAAACTTCAAAGCAAGCTAAATTTGTGTTAGCAGTAGATATGAAAAACGGCAGAAATACGGATGGTAAGTTCTCCGATGGAAACTTAGGGCGCCCGAAAGGTTCTCGCAATAAAGCAACTATTGCAATTGAAAGCCTACTTCAGGGCCAAGCAGAGGCTTTAACCCAGACTGCTATAGCGAAAGCGTTGGACGGCGATAGCATTGCTCTGAGGCTTTGTATGGACCGCATAGCACCCCCAATGAAAGATAAGCCTGTTGTCTTCCCCCTGCCCCAGATGCTCGACGCTATGGACGCCTCAGAAGCCGCAGGAAGCGTTTTAAGCGCAGTAAGCGACGGAACCATTACACCCATCGAAGGGACAAGGGTTATGGGATTGATTGATAGCTATAGACGCACTCTTGAGTTGACTGAGATAGAACAAAGGCTTCAGGTGCTGGAGAATTCAAATGCATAATCACAAAACCAGGTTACATAAGCTAGAGAGGAAGATTACGCGCAACAAGCGGCTATATAAAATTTATTGCGCTGATGGCACGTTAGTGGGTACATACTACGCTTAATTAGCGCAACAAGCTAAACCAAAGGTACATAAAAAGGTCTATAAAATTGCAATGAACTTCCTATGCATTTGATTTTCAGTTATAAAATTATAATAAATGGTACCACCTCCTGGTCTCGAACCAGGGACCTCCTGATCCACAATCAGGCGCTCTAACCAACTGAGCTAAGGCGGCACTGAGAGCGATTTAGCGGGGCTGCTGCGTGAATGCAAGGGCTCGAGTGTGCAATAAACGCCATCGGCCAAGCAAAATGCAAGAAAATGCACCTGCGGACCCAAGCGGAGGCTTAAACCTGCGTGAAAGCCGCCGGAAAGACCCTTGATCATATCTCAAAAGCCCCTTACCCCAAGGACATAGAGCGAAAGGCACACCCATGGGCATCAACATAGAAAAAGACATCGAAGCCAATTTGCAAATTGGCCCCACGGATCAAGGCATGGTACGGATCTTTCGTCACTGCCGGCGATGCTGAAATCCCGATGGACTTTGAAATTGACGAAGCCCATGATATTGCAGAAGAAATAATGGCCGCGGCCCGGGCAGCCGCAGCGGTGGCAAAATAGCCGCAATATCCGTCACGAGGAACCGTTAAAGCGCGCCACGCCGGGGTCGCGACTGACCTGTGCCCGTCTTGCGGCATGGCGGGCGAATTTTTGGATCATGACTTTGCGCCGGGCGGGTGCCAACCTATGCTCCGGCCCCATGCGCAGGATCGCCGCATCATAGGCATCGGCCATAATGAGCCCCGTGTCACCAGGCAATATTTCACTGGGAAACTCTTGGTCGACCGCCCAAAAATACCTGTCACACCACTGTAAATACTCTTGCCATTTATGGTCGGATTGAAAATCTGCGCGGGAAGATTTGCATTCGACAATCCATATCTCCCCCTTCGGTCCCAACGCCATTACATCCACGCGGCGACCTGGTGTTGGCACCAATTCTTCGACTGAAACAAAATCATAGCTCAGCAAATGGCGACAAACGCCCCGCGCCAGAAGCTGGCCCGGCATCAGATTTGAAAGATTGCTTTCATCCATGCGCCATTTATGGACGAATAGGAAAGCGGCGCAAGGGCAAGCTGCCTATTGCGCGCGGCCCAAACGCGGTTATCGTGACGGGCATGAGACGCCGCAAAACCAGACAAGCGGCCGATTCGACGCACAGTTGGTCGGTCCTGCGGCATCCTTTTGAGCCGCAAAATATTTTCTCGCAAGATCGCGTGGAGGCCATCCATCAAGCGGCCTTGGAGGTCTTGCAAAATCTTGGAATCAAAGTCCTTTTGCCCGAAGCGATTGAGCTTTTCGCCAAATATGGCGCTGCCGTCTCTGGGGACATGCTGCGGATCGGCTCGGATATGGTGGAGGCCGCCCTGGCTTCTGCGCCACAGTCCTTCACCCTGCACGCACCCAATCGCGCACGCAATCTGCCTGTCGCGCCGGGACAGTTGATCTTTACCCCCGGCGGCGGTTGCCCCAATGTCAGCGACGCCATCCGAGGCCGCAGGCCTGGTGATCTGGCGAGCTATCAAGATGCCGTACGCTTAATGCAGAGCTTCGACGTCATCCACAAGCTCACCCCTGCGCCCGAACCGCAAGACATTCCAGTGCATTTGCGCCACTACGCAATGATGCAAACGCAAATGGGATTGGGAGATAAGGCCGTGACCGTCTATGGTCGGGGCCGGCAGCAGGTAAAGGAATGCTTTGAGATCATCCAAACCGCCCTGGGTCTCAGCGCTGCTGAATTTAGCGATGCGCCCTATTGCTCCACGGTCATCAATACAAACTCCCCGCGCATGCTGGACCGGCCTATGGCGCAGGCTTTGATAGACTTCGCCCGCGCCGGTCAAATGTGCATTGTCACGCCGTTTTGTTTGGCGGGTGCTATGGCGCCTATCACGATCGCCGGGGCTTTGACCTTGCAACATGCCGAGGCTTTGGCCGCCATTACGCTCAATCAATTGGCCAAACCTGGCGCTCCAGTGATGTACGGTGGCTTTGGCTCAAACGTAGATATGAAATCTGGAGCACCAAGTTTTGGCACACCGGAACATATTCAAATGTCGATCGGCTCGGGGCAAATGGCCCGTCATATCGGCCTGCCCTGGCGTTCAGCCGCCGGCGCGGCAGCCAATACCAATGACATGCAGGCCACCCATGAAACCGTTATGTCGCTCTGGGGCTGTCTTCAAGCCAATGCAACCATGATCATCCATGCGGCTGGCTGGCTTGAAGGTGGGCTGACATTTGGCTTTGAGAAATTCATCCAAGACATTGAAGCGCTGCAAGCGATTGCGCATCTGTGCAAACCAGTGGCTGCGGATGCAGCAGCCATTGGGCTGGATGCCATAGGACAAGTGGCTCCAGGCGGACATTTTTTCGAAACAGATCAGACCTTAAAGAATTATAGCACAGCTTTTCTGGAACCTGTAAATGCGGATCTGACAAATTTTGGCACTTGGCAGAAAAATGGCGCATTGACCGCCGAAGCTCGGGCCACGGCGAAATGGCAGGCAATATTGCACGACTTCACCGCCCCACCTGGCGCAGAAGAACGGGTGGACCGCATGGAGGGTACAATCGCAAAATTCACCCAAGCCGGTGGTGCACCGATTATCGAGTGAACCCTTGCACAAGCCCGTGCAAAAGCCTATCTCAAACAGCGGCGGGTTCTGCCCTTCTCGAAAGCGGTCAAATTCCAGTGGCCATACGCAATCCGAGGGAGCTGGCTCTGATTGAACCCTGGTTCTTTTACCTGGCGCCCACCTGTACATACAGGTCCTCGGGAATTCAGTACCAACACGGTTGTTCTGGCGGGCCCGCCACGTTTTGCTTCAGAATGCACCGTCTTTTTGATCTTCAATCGGCTCCATCGTCAATTCAAAATTCGGCACATCTGCCGCCAAGTCATCGACCACCAGAGCGCTACTCGGACGCGCCAGCCGGTTGCGCACAACCCAAATGAGCCGGTTCTCAGCTCGTGTGATCGCCACATAGGCCAAACGTTTCCAAAGCTGGGTGCCCGCCTCTGTACGGTTCATGCGGGCGGCGACAAAAATATCCGGCGCAAACACCTGTACCGTATCCCATTGAGAGCCTTGAGCCTTGTGAATCGTCACCGCTGCACCATGCAAAAAAGTGGCCCCCATGCGGGCGGCGAAAGGAATGAAGGGTTCTTCCTCATCGGGCATTTCAATCTTGACGATACTGGCGGCACTCAGCTGGGGTTGCTCTGCACCGATGACATGCAGGCGCGAAAATCCAGGTTTACGGCCAGGACCAAGATAAACCACCTGCGCGCCTTTGATCAGACCGCGCGCCTCCAGATCCAACCGCTTTTTGCGGTGCTTCAGAGGAAGCTCGATTCCATCGCAAATCAACGGCTCGCCCGGCAAGAGCTCCTCCATGGGGGCTTGATAGGCCCCGCGGAACGCTTGAATGAGCTTGATCCGAGTCACATTTCTCCACACCAATACGGGCGACCGAGCCATGAGGTCAGATTCAACCCTTTGGCCAATCACCACCCGATCATCGCGCTTGGATGCGTCCTGCACCATCTGCTCAAAATCAGAAAACTGCAAAGAGGGGTCGCCCAAAGCATGGGCCAGATCCAAGATTGGATTGTCCTGAGTCTGGCGATGTACCCGGCTCAACACCAAGCGCCGCTCCTTCGGCAAGGCGTCAAACACCATCGCCCCGGATTGGTTCACCGGCGCCAATTGTGCCGGGTCTCCAAACAAAATCAATGTGGGGAAAATCTCTTTGAGATCTTCCAATTGCTGCGCATCCAGCATGGAGCTTTCATCAACAAAACCGACATCCAAAGGCTCCTCACGGCGCTTCCATCCGGTAATGAAGTCCGAACCGCGCAGCCCCGCCGCCGCCAAAGCGCCGGGAATAGAGGCATTAGAAGAGAAAAAGCTCAATGCCCGGTCTAATGCAAGGTCACTGACCCCTTCGACCTCGGGGCGCGCGCCATTGCCACCGAGCCAATCTGCGATTTTCGCATACTCGGGATCATACATCGGGGTATAGAGAATGCGGTGAATGGTCGTCGCTGGCACACCTCTATTGCGCAACACGCTCGCGGCTTTATTGGTGGGCGCCAAAATCGCCAAGGTACGGCGGTCTTTGCGCGCCCGGGGTTCATAGTCTTCGGACACGATGTTCAGCCCCGCGTCTTTCAGCCCATGATAAAGCTGCGCCAAAAGCAGAGTTTTACCCGATCCAGCCTTGCCGATGACGGCAACAACATTGTCTTTACCCGCTGGCGGCGGGGTCACGCGCCCATTGGTTAGATCCACGCCCGCATAGCGCAGAATTTCACTTATGGTATCATAGGCCTGAGCCTGATCTTCGGAATAGGAAATTGGGGTCTGTGACATGCCTTTGTTTAGCCAATGGCTTGTCGTGGGGCCAGAGCTATTGCGCGTCCCCGGTGGCCGGGAGCAAATTAATTGCTCCCAGAGACTATTTTACCGTGCAACCGCGAGCGTCTCTTCAATAGTGCGCAACCCGCGACGGGACGCCTGCACCAATACTGACATATTGCCCGGCAGATGCTCATTGCGGCGCATTTTCATATGTGCTCCAGGCAGGTCGATCCAATCAAAGGTTTCAGACAAACATGGGTTC
This sequence comes from uncultured Planktomarina sp., assembly GCA_943788425.1. Taxonomy (GTDB): domain Bacteria; phylum Pseudomonadota; class Alphaproteobacteria; order Rhodobacterales; family Rhodobacteraceae; genus Planktomarina. The sequence continues at coordinate 238,288 of CALSQF010000004.1, read as the reverse complement.
AGCTTGTCTTCACACATCAACCGATTGGCCGCGGCGGCCTGCTTGAGATTGGCAAAATGAGAGCCTTGAAGGCGCTTTTGATGCATCCACATGTAGCGCACATCAAGGGTCAAATTGTAACCGGTGGTGCCAGCGCAGATGACCACCATGCCACCTTTTTTGCATACGAAGGTTGAGACAGGAAAGGTGCTCTCTCCGGGATGCTCGAACACCAAATCGGGGTTGTTGCCTTTACCTGTGATCTCCCAAATCGCCGCGCCGAATTTACGGGCCTCTTTGAACCAAGCCGCATATTCCGGGGTATTGACAGTGGGCATTGCTCCCCAGCAATTGAAATCACGGCGGTTGATCACGCCTTTAGCGCCCAGCCCCATGACAAAATCACGTTTACTTTCGTCACTGATGACACCAATGGCATTGGCACCGACCACATTGGCCAATTGCACGGCATAAGAGCCCAGCCCGCCCGATGCACCCCAAATCAATACGTTTTGACCCGGTTTCAACTCATGTGGCGCGTGACCAAAGAGCATTCGATAGGCCGTGGCCAAGGTCAGCGTGTAACAGGCGCTCTCTTCCCACGTTTGATGCTGCGGACGCGGCATGAGCTGTTGGCTTTGAACCCGGGTAAACTGGCTGAACGAGCCATCAGGGGTTTCATAGCCCCAGATGCGCTGGGACGTCGAATACATCGGATCACCGCCATTGCATTCTTCATCATCACCATCGTCTTGGTTGCAATGGACGACAACCTCATCGCCCACTTTCCAGCGCGTGACTTTCGAGCCCACGGCCCAAACGATGCCCGACGCGTCAGATCCCGCGATGTGATAAGGTTGCTTGTGGCCATCGAAAGGGCTGATTGGCACGCCCAATGCGGCCCAAACACCATTGTAGTTAATTCCGGCCGCCATCACCAAGACCAAAACATCGTAGTTGTCCAATTCCGGCACATCCAAGACTTCTTGCAACATGGCCGTATCTGGTTCGCCATGGCGCTCCTTGCGAATGGCCCATCCGTACATTTGTTTTGGTACATGACCCAAGGGCGGCATCTCGCCCAAGTCATAGAGGTCTTTTTTCTCCGCGGTATAGGTGGTCAAGGGTGAGTTTGAATCAAATGGCATGAGAGGCCCCTTACGATATTGCTGCGATGCAGAATCAACCTGCACCTCAATGGGTAAAATCCATTGCGTAATATTGCAACCAATTTTTGCTTTAATTTGTAATTTAATTACTTAGCTAAAATTTTTGATATATGAGATAGGCTGGCCATATAATAGGGCAGGACAGATTTTCCTTTCTCGGTAATAACATAACGCCCCGCGTCATGCACAATCAACTTACGCTGCATCAAATTCAGCACGCCCGCTTCCGCCGCCTCCGTCCAAGCATCTGGAGTGGCTGGCAAATACTCCGGCTCAACCGCCTGCATCACAGCCACAAATGCCGCATTGAGCTCCAATGCGCGCAGAGGCGCTTTATTAATGAGTATCAATGAGATTAGTGGAACTGGCAAAACAGGAATGCCGGCCTCGACCTGCGCCATGATCTCGCTTGCAAGCACAGGCGAGGAGATCGTGCCCCCACCCCGTCTATGGAAGTCTGCCAGGCTAACCGGCCTGCCAAAATGGACCGCCGCATACCCAAAGCGCTTATACCGGCCGGTCAACCAAAGCCAAAATTGCTGCGCCATAAATCGCGCAATCACTGAGATATTGGCGCCAAAACGCCTTTGGCCGCGCTTGCCAGCGGCCAACAAAATATAATCCTCTAAGACCCGATCGTAATTGATCGAGACTGGCACGAAAATTACGTCCCGAGTCTGCGGTTCCCAACCGGAAATAACATAGTTCAGAAAACCCAAACGCGGCGGCGCCAAACGCCCATCCAGTGACAGACCGCCCTCAAGAAACACCGCTTGCGTCACCCCGCCCTGCGTCGCCATTTGCACATAGCGGGCCAGAACCCGCCGATACAGCGACCCTCGCGACTTGCGGCGAATAAAAAATGCGCCCATTGCGCGAATGAGCAAGCTGATCGGCCAGATCCGCGCCCATTCGCCCACCGCATAAGACAAAGCAGATCGTTTTGAGGCCAGATAAGTCACTAGAACATAATCCATATTTGAGCGATGGTTCATGACAAACACCACAGTTGCCTTGGGGTCTAGACCGCTCAAGACATCCTCAAAACGCCCAATTCGCACCCTGTAGAGCGTCTCGCTGAGAAAGCGAGCAATAGTGCTGGCGACGGTAAAATAGACCGTCGCACTAAAAGACGGTACAATTTCTCGCGCGTATTTCCGAGCCTCTTGAAAGGCGACATTCTCCGGGATGCCCTTTTTGGAGGCATGATCATTGACCGCCTGCATCACATCTGGATGATAAAGCAATCTTTGAATCATATCATGGCGGCGGGCCAATTTGAACGGCTCAATTGGACGGTCTAAACGCGCGTTCAACCGGCTGACCACTCGTTGCATTCTGCGCCGGAAAAACCACCGCACCGAAGGAATCAAGGCCCGCTCCAAAGCGGCAATCGCAGCAAAAACCGCCGCGATCACCACAAACCACATCGGAAGCTCGATTGTCTCAAACATCCGGCCAACCTGCCTGAAAAGGCAGGTCTGCGCCAGATGGAAAAATTGCCGCGTTGCAGCGAATTGACAGGGTGGGATTATTCCTCCATTAAATTGAAATGCGCAATTATATTTCGTACACAAGAATGAGAGGCTCGTCATGACCCAAGTGCAAAAAGATCGTCCCTGGTTGTTTCGAACATATGCAGGCCATTCTACGGCCGAGGCTTCGAATGCTCTGTACCGCTCTAATCTCGCCAAAGGGCAAACCGGCCTATCCGTAGCCTTTGATCTGCCGACACAAACCGGCTACGACAGCGACCACATCTTAGCGCGCGGAGAAGTCGGTAAAGTAGGCGTGCCCATCAGCCATTTGGGGGATATGCGCACGCTATTTGCAGATATCCCACTTGATCAGATGAACACCTCCATGACCATCAATGCCACAGCACCTTGGCTGCTGGCGCTTTATATTGCCGCAGCCGGTGAACAATGCGCCGATATCAGCGCGCTACAAGGCACTGTGCAAAATGATATCATTAAGGAATACCTGAGCCGAGGCACCTATATCTGTCCGCCCAAACCTTCCTTGCGGATGATCACGGATATCGCCGCTTACACGCGCGCGCACCTGCCTAAATGGAATCCGATGAACGTCTGCTCTTACCATTTGCAAGAGGCCGGCGCGACACCAGAGCAGGAGCTGGCCTTCGCCCTCGCAACAGCAACTGCAGTTTTGGACGACCTCAAAGGCAAAGTGCGCGAAGAACATTTTGGACAGATGGTTGGGCGGATCAGCTTTTTCGTGAACGCCGGCATCCGTTTTGTCACTGAAATGTGCAAAATGCGCGCGTTTGTTGATCTGTGGGATGAAATCTGCCGCGAGCGCTATGGGGTGAGCGACCCGAAGATGCGGCGTTTTCGTTATGGCGTTCAGGTCAACTCTCTGGGCCTGACCGAACAACAACCGGAAAACAACGTCTATCGAATCTTGATTGAAATGCTGGCCGTTACCCTGTCCAAGAAGGCCCGCGCCCGAGCTGTGCAATTGCCCGCTTGGAATGAGGCTTTGGGCCTGCCCCGCCCCTGGGATCAGCAATGGTCGCTGCGGATGCAACAAATTATGGCCTATGAAACCGATCTATTGGAATATGAAGATCTGTTTGACGAAAATCCCGCGGTGGAACGCAAAGTCGGAGCTCTCAAGGAAGGCGCACGGGCGGAGCTGGCGCTTATCGATTCTATGGGCGGAGCCGTGGAGGCGATCGAATATATGAAATCGCGTTTGGTCGAATCTAACGCCGCGCGGATTAGGCAAATTGAGAGCGGCGATATGACTGTGGTCGGGGTCAACGCCTATCAGAACGGCGAAGCCAGCCCGCTCACCTCGGGCGATGATGCGATCATGACAGTGGATCCCAGGACCGAAGCCGAGCAAATCGAGCGCCTCACCCGCTGGCGAGATGCGCGAGATGCGCAAGCCGTGTCCGATGCGCTTCAGGATCTGCGCACAGCCGCGCTCGATGGCAGCAACATTATGCCACCCTCTATTGCCGCCGCGAAAGCCGGGGTCACCACGGGCGAATGGGGCGATGTACTGCGCCAAGCATTCGGTCAATATAGAGGCCCTACAGGTGTCAGCGGCACCCCGTCCAATCGTACGGAAGGCTTAGATGACATTCGCGATCAAGTCGCGGCGGTCAGCGATCGACTGGGACGCAAGCTGACGTTTTTGATGGGCAAACCGGGTCTGGATGGGCATTCCAACGGCGCAGAGCAAATAGCAACCCGTGCCCGTGATTGCGGAATGGAGATTTCTTATGAGGGCATCCGCCTCACTCCAGACGAGATCATCACAGCCGCGCGCGACGGCGCGGTGCACGTGATCGGCCTGTCTATCCTTTCCGGTTCACATATGCCTTTGATGGAAGAGTTGATGGCCAAGCTACGCGCGGCTGAGCTGAACCATATTCCGGTGATCGTGGGCGGGATTATTCCCGATGAAGATGCACACAAGCTCCGCGCAATGGGAATCGCGCGCATCTACACGCCCAAGGACTTTGAGCTCAATCGGATCATGTTCGATATTGTGGCCCTCACCGATCCCGGCCCGGACGGCATTGCGGCACAATAGCCAGGCGCAGCCCGGTGTCATCACCCGGCAAAGCCATTTAGTCTGGCAGCTGGGTTATGCAGGGGTCTTTCAGTAAAAACTTTGCGGATCAATGTCTATCGATAAGCGGAGCGCATTAGGAAATTTGAATTGGGCCGACCAAGCGCTCAAAGCTGATTGAATAGGGGCGTTTTTTTCCGCCTTGATCAAGAGACGCACCCTGTGGCGCCCGCGGATGCGGGCAATAGGGGCCGGTGCCGGCCCAAAGATCTGTGCGCCGATATCCGTCAAGGGCTGGCAATTGCGCGCCATGGCCTGCGCCACCTCAAAAGCCTCCTGCGCATCGGGCGAAGATAAAACAACCCCGACCAAACGACCATATGGCGGCACACCGGCCTGTGCACGCGCTTGCGCTTCAGCGCTCCAAAAGGCCTCTTCATCGCCGTCCAGAATTGCACGAATTACCGGGTGTTCAGGCTGATGGGTTTGCAATGCCGCAACGCCCGGCTTGTCAGACCGACCGGCACGTCCAGCCACTTGGCGCATAAGCTGAAAGGTACGTTCTGCGGCTCGCAAATCTGAACCTTGCAGCCCCAAATCGGCATCAATCACACCGACCAAGGTTAACTTTGGAAAATTATGCCCTTTCGCGACCAGCTGCGTTCCAATGATCACATCCACCTCACCAGCCGCGAGTTTGGCAATTTGCTCCTTAAGTGCGCGGGCAGAGCCAAATAAATCTGACGAGAGAACCGCGACTTTCGCTTCAGGAAAGAGCGCTGTGGCCTCTTCCGCCAACCGTTCCACACCAGGCCCGACCACAGCCAAACGATTCTCCGCCGCACAACTGGGGCAAATTTTTGGCACTGGCTTGCTTGCGCCACATTGGTGACACATCAAACGCTTCTGAAAGCGATGCTCGACCATCCGCGCATCGCAGTGATCGCAGCCCACTTGATCGCCACAAGCCCGGCAGAGGGTGATTGGCGCATAACCACGGCGATTGATAAAAAGTAAAGATTGCTCCCCCGCCCAGATGCGTGCCTCAACCATCTTTTGCAAACTGGGAGATATCCATCGGTCCGCCGGCAAATTTTCTTGCCGCATATCAATCGCCATCATCTCCGGCAAAACCGACACACCAAAGCGACTTTTCAGTTCGATTTTCGTATATTTTTTGGCCTCCACATTGGCCCAACTTTCGAGACTGGGCGTTGCACTGGCCAGCACCACCTGCCCGCCGACCAAAGACGCGCGCAGCACAGCCATGTCGCGCGCGTTATACAGCACGCCGTCTTCTTGTTTGTAGCTGCTGTCATGTTCCTCATCGACGACGATCAGGCCCAAATCTTGAAACGGAAGAAACAGGGCCGACCGCGCGCCCACAACCATTTGCGCGTGACCTTGCCCTACCATTTTCCAAGTGCGGCGGCGCTCCGTCATCGTAACGCCCGAATGCCATTCCGCTGGGCGCGCGCCGAAGCGGGCCTCCACACGGGTTAAAAATTCTGCTGTCAAAGCGATTTCAGGTAACAAAACCAAGGCCTGTCGCCTCTCTTTGAGACAGCTGGCCACCGCCTCCAAATAGACCTCCGTTTTCCCCGATCCCGTGACACCTTTCAAAAGCGTCGTGCGATAGCCCACGGTATTTGCCTGCAATTGTGCAACCGCATGGGCCTGATCCTCTGACAGGCTCTTGCCGGGCAAGCCCGGGTTTAAATGCGCAAAGGGCATGTCTTGCGGCGTGGCCATCTCTGCCACTGCTCCCAGTTTCACCAGGCCTTTAACCACCGATGCGGTCACGCCTGCCGCCTCTGACAGTTCCTTCAGCGTAAAGCTCAGCTCTGCAAATTCTTCCAAAACCGCGAGCACTTTTTGCCTTGCGGCGGTCATTCGAAGCTCGGTCTGCGCACCCAAGCGGTAAACCTGCCGCATCGAGGGCGGATCGCCCAAGCCCGGCGCGCGCGTGGCCAAGCGCAGCATTTTCGACATAGGTGTGAGCGTATAGTCCGAGACCCGGCGCAGGAATTCTGCCATACTCTGTTGCATGGGCGCCACATCAAGCACGCGGATCACGGGGCGGATCTTGGCGTGGTCATAATCCCCCGCGCCAGCCCCCCAAACGACACCTAAGACCTTTCGTGGTCCCAAAGGTACCTCAACGAAAGCCCCCTGCCAGCATCCACCTTCCGGCGCCTTATAATCAAGCACCCTATCCAGCGGTTGGCTGGTTAGGACGGCGACCAAGTCACCTTGATGAAAAAATTGGGGCTCTGACACGACATTTCCTTAACAGCAGGGCTTTTAGTGCCCTAAAAACTCCGATAAAGCTTGCCCCAACGAGGGCCAACCTATCAAGGACATACGCCATGAAATTTTTTGTTGATACTGCTGAAATAGACGCAATTGCCGAATTGAACGATTTAGGCATGGTCGACGGGGTGACAACTAACCCCTCTTTAATTTTAAAATCTGGCCGTGATATTATTGAAGTTACACGCGAGATTTGCCAATTGGTCTCCGGCCCGGTCAGCGCCGAAGTGGTTGCGACCGAAGCGGAATATATGATCGCCGAAGGGCGCAAGCTGGCGGAAATTGCCTCAAACATCACGGTCAAATTGCCGCTGACATGGGACGGTCTCAAGGCTTGTAAGACCCTGTCGAGTGAAGGCAAAATGGTGAATGTCACCCTCTGCTTCAGCGCCAACCAAGCGCTTTTGGCCGCCAAGGCCGGGGCAACCTTCATAAGCCCCTTCATCGGCCGCCTAGATGACGTGAACATCGACGGTATGGATTTAATCGCAGATATCCGCCAGATTTATGATAACTTTGGATTTGACACGCAAATATTGGCAGCTTCTATCCGCACCGTTAACCATGTCACTCAATCGGCCTTAATTGGAGCAGATGTGATCACAGCGCCGCCAAATGTAATCAAGTCCCTTGCAAATCATCCGTTAACCGACAAGGGTTTAGAGCAATTTATGTCGGATTGGGCAAAAACAGGTCAGAAAATTCTCTAACCTATGGTAAACTTGTCCGCAGCCCATGTAGGACAACCATCGCATCAGTGAATGGGACAGCCATGACACCGCAAACCGCAGCACAAGCCGAAGATATCTTACGTGATATCATCACTAAGAACCCACGGATCGTTCTTGACGCCCCGGATGTCATGCGTGCGCTACTGGCATCTCATGATGAAACCTTAGGGCAGAACATCGTAGACTTGCGCAGCGTTGCCATGCGACGGCTTGAGGCGCAATTGGGCCGGCTTGAGGAAACCAACCGTTCTGTTATTGCAGCCGCTTACGACAATCTCGCCGGCACGCAACAAGTCCATCGGGCCTTACTGAAAATCATGGAGCCGACAGATTTTGGCGGGTTCTTGACCATGATCGGCACAGAGATGGTTGATATATTGCGGATAGATTACGCCTGTTTGATTCTAGAAACTCAAAATCAAAGTCCCAATCCCAGCCTCGCGCAGCTGGGCCCTGTTGTGAAACCTGCGCCTTTGGGCTTCATCGCCCATTACCTGTCCCCAAGTTTGGAGGAAAAAGTAACCCTGCGCACCGTCACGGACACAGATATTTTTGTCTATCCGCAAGACGTCACACCCGTGGGGTCTGAAGCTTGTTTGCGGCTTGATTTTGGCGCGGGCACCCTGCCCGGACTGTTGATCCTCGCGGCCAAAGATGCCGAGCAATTTTCTCCCGCCCAAGGAACAGATTTGCTGACATTTTTTGCAACAATCTTTGAGCGCGCCCTGCGCCGGTGGCTGGCATAGGGGGCGATGATGTCACAGAGGTCTGACCTCACCTTGATATCACCAGCCATTCGCGACGTGCTGCGGCATTGGCTGTCGCATGAGCGCGCTTTGAAATCTGCGGCCGATAACACCCTTATTGCCTACGCAACCGATGTGGCTAGATTTACCGCTTTCATGGCCGAGCATAGCGGCGATCGGCAAGGGCTGGCGCCACTGGCCGCCATTTCGACACGGGACATGCGTGCCTGGATGGCACATGAGCGCAGCCGCGGCGTGAGCAGTCGCAGTTTGGCGCGTGCGCTCTGTGCAGTCAAAACGTTCTTTCGTTGGCTCGCAGAGCGACATGCGCTTGAACCGACAGCCGTCTTATTGGCACGCGCGCCAAAGTTCGAACACAAATTGCCCCGCCCTCTGGCGGAGGATGCCGCTCATGCAATGATTAAGACCGTCGAGGTTCAGGCCCAAGAAGATTGGATTGCCGCCCGCGATGTGGCCGTTTTAACCCTGCTTTATGGCTGCGGTCTGCGAATATCTGAGGCACTCGGATTAACCGGGGCAGATCATCCCTTGCCCGAAGTCTTGCGCATCACGGGCAAAGGCGGCAAACAGCGTTTGGTGCCAGTTTTACCGGTCGCCCGTGCCGCTCTCACGCGATATGCAGAGCTCTGTCCCTTTCATATCGGAGCAAAAGATCCGATCTTTCGAGGAAAACGCGGCGGCGCATTAGGGCCAGGATTAGTTCAAAAATCCATGCGCATAGCGCGGATGCAATTGGGTTTGCCCGCAAGCGCCACCCCGCATGCCATGCGCCACTCCTTTGCCACGCATCTGCTCAGCGCCGGCGGTGACCTGCGCACCATCCAAGAGCTGCTCGGCCATGCTTCGCTTTCAACCACGCAGAGCTATACCGCCGTCGATACCGCTCGCTTGATGGATGTTTACAACGCCGCCCATCCCAAAGCTTAATTGCCACTTGATGGCAATTGCGCCTATACGGGTGTATGGATATTCGAATTAAAGCCTTGGCGGTTCACTTGCTGACTGCAACTGGAGCTGTTTTTGCAATATTGGCAATGCTGGAAGCGGTCAATGAAAAATGGGACATGATGTTTGTCTGGTTGGTGGTCGCATTTTTCGTTGATGGGATAGATGGCCCCTTGGCCCGTCGCTATGACGTCAAAACTAATGCACCGCTTTTTGACGGGGTGCTGCTCGATTTGATCATTGATTATCTCACCTATGTATTCATTCCTGCCTATGCGCTCTTTGCCAGTGGCCTGTTGGCCGGGTGGTCCGGCTGGATAGCGATCATTGTCATCACCTTTGCAAGCGCGATGTATTTCGCAGATAAGCGCATGAAGACGAAAGACAACTCCTTCCAGGGCTTTCCAGGCGCTTGGAATATGGCGGTGATTGTAATCTTTGCCACCGAACCTAACCATTGGGTCATTCTTGCGGCAGTTTCGCTCTTGGCCGTTTCGATGTTCCTGCCGCTTAAATTTGTCCATCCCATGCGCACGGAGCGCTGGCGCCCTTTGACCCTGCCCATTGCTTTGGCTTGGGTGGGCTTCGCGGCTTGGGCAGCTTGGGGCAATTTCACCGAGGTTTATGTGGCCAATCTCGGCTTGGTGGCCTGTTCGGCATACTTATTATTTGCCGGTATTGTCCAGCAAATGACTGCGGATTCTTAAAAACGCGTGAGTACTACCCCGGCGACAATCACCAGCCCAGCCAGACTCTTGGTCGGACCCATCGGGTCTTTGAAGAAAAACCAGCCCAACAGCATGGCAAACAGAATGGAGCTTTCACGCAACGCGGTGACCAGGGCGATGGGCGCTTCTGTCATCGCCCAAACCACAATCGCATAAGCAATAAAGGAAGCAAATCCGGCCAAAAATCCAAGCGCGACCTGCCCGCCTCCCCGCGGAAGCACCGAACGACCGCGTAACGCCAAAATTACGGGTGTGTAAAACACCGCCGAGAAAATCAGCAACCACGAGACATAGGCCAGCGCATCCCCCATCACACGCGCGCCCAGCCCATCCACCAAAGAATAGCCCGCCGTGGCGACCGCTGACCCAAGCGCCAGGGGAATGAGCCGGCGATCCTCACCAGAGCGGAACACCCCATGGGCCATCAAAACGATCCCAATTCCCAAAACCAAAATCCCCAGCAAATCCAAACCACGCAACGAATCAATGCCAAAACAGAGGCTGACGATCAAAACGATCAGCGGCGCAGCGCCGCGGGCGATTGGGTAGACCCGGCTTAAATCACCGCGCTCATAGGCAAAGCCCAGGAACAGTTGGTAAAACATGTGAATAAGGCCCGAGGCAGTGAGCCACAACCATGCCGCGCCCTGTGGCACCGGAACAAAGGGGAGAATACAAAGCCCGAAGAACCCGTGAGCCAGAGTCAAAAGCAGCATGCCCGATTGCTTGTTCTGTCCAGTTTTGACCAAAGCATTCCAGCTAGCATGCAACACGGCGGCAAACACTACCGAGCTGAACACTAGCCCAGTCACGGCGTCCGCACTTTGCAAACGAAAACGGGGCGCGCACGGCCCCCCGCCCCGAAATCACATAGCGACCTAGCGCAGCGCAGCATCGCAGCGCCCGCAGACACCGGCATTACTGTGTCGACCCACATCGGGAAGAATTTTCCAACAACGTTGGCATTTTTTACCGCTGGCCTTGGCAAAGGACACTGCCACCCCATCTGTGTCTTCCAAAACAAAAGCAGCCTCTGGCGCTGTCTCGGTCGAAATTTCAATGCCAGATGTGATACACAAATCTGCGAAGCTCACAGATTTCAACACCTCTGCCACATCTGCAGATACATAAACCACCGGCGCCGCCTCAAGGCTGGAGCCGATGTTCTTTTCACGCCGCTCCACTTCCAGCGCCCCGGTGACCACACGGCGCACCTTGCGGATGCTGGACCATTTTTCAGCCAAATCAGGATTGGACCAGCTTGAAGGGGTCTGCGGCATATCTTGCAAATGCACCGAACTGCCCTCCTCCCTTTGCCGCTCCAGCCAAACCTCTTCCATCGTGAAGGTCAAAACCGGGGCCAGCCAGGTCGTCAAACGTTGATACAGGATATCCAATACCGTCCGAGCGGCGCGGCGTTCTGGGGTATCGCTATCACAATACAGCACGTCTTTGCGAATATCGAAATAGAATGAGGAGAGATCGACGGTTGCGAATTGGAACAAGGCTTGGAAAACCCCTTGGAAGTCATAGGCCGCATAGCCCTCCCGCACGTTGGCATCCAATTGCGCCAAGCGATGCAAAACCCATTGCTCCAGCTCCGGCATTGCCTCGGGGGCCACCTGGTCTGCTGGGGTAAAATCCGCCAATGAACCGAGCATAAACCGCATCGTATTGCGCAAACGGCGATAGCTATCGGCCACACCTTTGAGAATCTCCGGACCAATCCGCAGATCACTGGTGTAATCGGACTGCGCCACCCAAAGACGCAAAATATCCGCACCATATTGCCGGGTGACATCCTCCGGCGAAACCGTATTGCCGATTGATTTAGACATCTTCATGCCCTTTTCATCCAGCGTGAAACCATGGGTAAGAACACCCCGATAGGGCGCGCGGCCCTGCGTACCGCAAGATTGCAGCATTGAGGAATGGAACCATCCACGATGTTGATCTGTGCCTTCAAGATAGAGGTCAGCTAAGCCATCTTCAGACCCATCTGCTCGGTCGCGCAAGACAAAAGCATGCGTGGATCCGCTATCAAACCAAACATCCAGGATATCAAACACCTGCGTATAGTCTTCAGGAGCCACAATATCGCTCAAAAAGCGCTCTTTTGCGCCTTCGTGATACCAAGCATCCGCCCCTTCAGCCTCAAAAACGTCCAATACGCGGGCGTTCACTTCGTCATTGCGCAGCAGATAATCGTCATCTGTGGGCAGGCTGCCATTTTTGGTAAAACACGTCAAAGGTACCCCCCAGGCACGCTGGCGCGACAAGACCCAATCAGGTCGAGCTTCAATCATCGAATACAGCCTATTGCGCCCGGTCGTCGGGGTCCAAGTGACCAGCTCGTCAATGGAGGTCAGCGCCCGCTCACGGATGGTCTGGCCATATGTGTCTTGCCCGTCGTTGACCGGCTTGTCGACGGCGGCAAACCATTGTGGCGTATTGCGGTAAATCACAGGCGCCTTAGAGCGCCAGCTGTGTGGGTAGCTGTGCTTTATTTTACCGCGCGCAAGCAATCCACCCACTTCGGCGAGTTTCTCAATGATCGCGCCATTGGCATTGCCCTCTTTGCCATTGGGCTTGAGAATTGCCTTGCCACCGAAGAATGGCAGATCAGCGCGGAAACGCCCATCTTCCATCACGTTATAGGTAATCACCTGCTCCAACATGCCCAGGTCGCGATAGAGCTCAAACTCTTCCATCCCGTGCGAGGGTGCACAATGCACAAATCCCGTGCCTTCACTGTCGGTGACAAAATCAGCCGCGCGGAAGTCGCGGATGCCATCCCATTCGCCCTCACCGCCGTCAACACCATGCAAAGGGTGGAGCAACTGGATCTTCGCCAAATCCTCGGGCGTGATATCACACAGGCGGCGATACATCGACGGCTCAAGCCGCGCACGGCCCAAGACATCTTCGGCCAATGCATCTGACAAAATAAACCGCTCACCGATCCGCGCCCAACATTCCTCAGGCCGGCCGATTACCTCATAAAGCCCATAGAAAATTCCCGCACCATAGACCACGGCCTTATTCGACGGCATGGTCCACGGCGTCGTGGTCCATATCACAACTTTGGCACTGTCTAATGTCGCATCACCCGTGCCAACCACCTGAAATTTAACCCAGACTGTAAAACTTTCCTTGTCGTGATATTCGACCTCAGCTTCCGCAAGCGCCGTCTTTTCAACAGGCGACCACATCACAGGTTTTGAACCTTGATACAGTGTGCCATTCATCAAAAATTTCTGAAATTCCGCCGCAATCACCCGTTCCGCATGAAAATCCATAGTCAAATACGGATTTTCCCATTTGCCGGTGATGCCAAGTCGCTTGAATTCCTCGCGTTGGATATCAACCCAACCCGCGGCAAATTCCCGGCATTCTTGACGAAATTCGACGATCGGAACCGCGTCTTTATCTCGGCCTTTTTTTCGGTATTTCTCTTCTATTTTCCACTCAATGGGTAAACCGTGACAATCCCAACCTGGGATATAGCGCGCATCTTTGCCCATCATTTGTTGCGAGCGGACCACCATATCTTTGAGTATTTTATTTAGTGCGTGGCCAATATGCAGGTTGCCATTGGCATAGGGCGGCCCGTCATGCAGGGTAAAACTTTCACGACCGGTTTTTTCCCGCAACCGGTCATAAATGCCGATCTCTTCCCAACGGGCCAGCCATTCGGGTTCGCGCTTTGGCAGGCCGGCGCGCATGGGAAAATCTGTCTTAGGCAGATTGAGCGTATCTTTGTAGTCAGTTGCTTGCTCGGACATATCTCGTCTCATCTTTTATAAACTGGGGAAAGGCGGCGCGGTGGGCTCCAACGCCTATGGCCCGGCAGCTGCATTGTCACAGTGCCGGGGATATAATTCGTAGAATGATCAATATCCGTTCCATCTTGCCCAGATTATAGGCCCCTCTGTGCCGCTGCACAACTGGCTTGACGCAGAGAGTTTGCCACAGGGCTGAAAAACACTTCAGCGCGTCCGATCCGACACGAAAACGCCCAAAAGCGCCCGCTTCATGATGCCAGTCACGCTGAGTGATGCACCGGCTTGAAAGGCGAGGGGACGGCACAGCTGAATGGCCGCGATGCCGACGCGCGCGGTCAAAGCACCATTGATAACTCCTTCGCCGAATTTTCTGGAGAATTTGGCCAAAATAGACCCGCCTGCAAGCGAACTGATGAGATCATCACCAATGGCCACGGCCCCCGTTGCCATCACATGCGCCAAGACAAGACGCGTCAAACGCCAACTGCCGAAAAATCCTGATCGACCACCATATATTTCTGCAATTTTGCGGATCATCCGCAGATTCGTGATCAATGTTACGATCACATCCACCAAAGCCAGCGGCATCAAGGCGGTGAGGGTTGTCACCTACCAAGCCGCCGCCTCGATATTTTGTTTGGCTAAACGGTCCAACGGGGACCAGAACGCGCGCTCTGCCGCTTCCATCATTGCATCGGCATCAAATAGTTCTGCTTTTTGCTCTGCAAACCGTGCCGCATCCAAACGATAACTGTCGAGCTTTGCTGCAATTGCCAAATTCGCATCGGCGGGGTAATGGCAACCCCATGCCTCGATATGCTTTGAAAATTGAATATAATGGCCAGGGGTTCTATGGCTGGCAACGGCAAAATGACCTGCCCACCGTGCAAAATGCGCTGGAACAAGCCTTGGCACAGCTGGAGCCCGATCTGCCAAGCATTGCCGCTGCTGGCCGCACCGACACCGGCGTGCATGGGCTGGGACAGGTCGCCCATTGCGACATGCGCAAGCCTTGGGATCCAGTAAAGCTGAAAGGCGCACTGAACTATCATCTGAAACCCAATCGCATTGCCGTGCTCGATTGCCGGCAAGTGGATCCAGATTGGCATGCCCGGTTTTCCGCCATTGGCCGCGATTACCTGTTTCGGCTCGTCTGCCGTTCTGCTCCGGTGACACATGATGCCGGTTTAGTCTGGCAATCCAGACACCCGCTGGATGCAGAAGCCATGCGAGCGGGCGCCGCATTTCTTGTGGGGTCCCATGACTTCACCACGTTCCGCTCAACCATGTGCCAAGCAAAAAGCCCGATCAAAGCCTTGGATGTCTTGGATATCACCACCCACGATTACCCGCAGGGCCAAGAGATTCGCTTCCACGTCAAAGCCCGCAGCTTCTTGCACAATCAGGTGCGCAGCCTGGTCGGCACACTAGAACGCGTTGGCGCTGGCGCTTGGCCTCCCGAGCGGGTTGCAGAGGCATTGGCGGCCCGCAAACGCGGAGCCTGCGGACCAGTTTGCCCGCCCGATGGGCTCTATCTGGAACATGTGCGTTATGACGAGGACGTATTCAGCCCGTCCTAGTCATTATCATTCAAACCAGCCCCAGCCCCTCCAAGGCGGGAGGCATCGGTTTCGGGCACATAGGTCAATGCGGCGAAACTGGAGACCTGCTGCCAAATTTCCGGCGCCACAACACCACGCGACACCTCTGGACGCAACACCTCTGGTCCGATGAACACCACATCCGCCCCGTCAGCCGCAATCGACAGGCCGCGGGACCGCGCGAGCGCATTAGCCAGATCACAGGCCGCCATGCCGCACATACGAACCGGCTTCACTCCGAGAGCCGCCGCATCCGCACAGGCCGAAAAATCACGGAGCAGTGATGCCGCATGCACAGTCAAGCCTTCGGAAAAATCAAATTGCGCGGTTTTGATCGGCTGGGCCAAATGTGGCAGCAAAGCTTCCAAAGCATCCGGAGTTTTGACCAGCGCCACAGCCACCTCTTGCGCCTGTGCCATTGGAATACCGACGCCCCGGCACGCTTTGAGCACGAGCATTTGCAGCTCATTGGACGAAGCAATCACGGCGCAGACACCGGAAGCCACCAATCGTCGCAAGCATGCCCATCGGCCAAATCTGCTGCCAGAGGCGCCCCTTGCGCCAATGTTATCCGCGTCCAGAGCTGTGATTTCGGGTCAAATTTACTGGCCCCAAAAAACGACAATTTACAGCGTAGCATATCAATTGGCGCCATATCTGCGTCCACAAGATTATCGCGAATTTCCGAGTATTGGTTTTGAGCCAAAGCCTGCACCCGCTGCACGGCATAGCGATGCTCAGGAAATTGAGTCAAAAACTGCCAAATTGGACCGCTATGACCCGATAAGTCCTTAGCGAGGGCGTGGATGCGCCTTGCGATATCAAGTGGGCTTTCCCGATCAGCGCCCGGCTCCGATTGACGCTGCCCGATGCGCGGCTCCAACTTAGTTTCAGATACGTACCAAAATTGCGCGCTGGCTTGTGGATCTGTGAAATCAATCTCGGTTGCAAATTCGCAATGGGCCTGCAAAAGCGCGCAGAGCTCTTCACAGCTCATCTGTACCTGCAAAACAGGGTCAAACGGATTGGCCATGCACTCGGTCAGCCCATCCACCAAATCGCTAAACGGCTCGATCAGCCAGCTGACGGTCAATTCTTGCAAATCGCAGCTGCCGGCGCGGCTGCGCTCCAAAATCGCATCAGCGGCGCCGTCCTGGCATAGCCCGAACTCTGTCAGCCCCTGCGTAAGGCAAGCCCATTCCTGCCGCAGCGTGACAATCCGCGCTTGATGCATCGGGTCTGGGATATTCCACTCAAGCAAGTGTTGCGCGGCCCGGCGCGCCAAGGTCATCAACCTCTGTGCCGCATCTGCATCGATCTGCGCGGCGCGGACCCGCGCCAAAGCGGTCTCACGGCACATCATCCAAGAGTGCAGCAAGAGCGGATGAGACACCAAAAACGGCGCCATGCCCAAGCCTGTTGAATTACCAATACCAAGTTGCCGTTTCACCCGCGCCGGAAGAGGCGCCCCCCCCATGTGCTCGATCAAATCGTGGGTGAACGTGCGAATTAGCCAAACTGTGAGCATTTCGGCCATAAAGGGCCCTTCAAGCCCCGGCCTCTGCGCGACGTCGCGCCGATCAGCAATGCCAAACTTGCCATTGCCATAAACTGCTGTGGTGCGCATCAAATAGCCGATCTGATGGATCATCCCCATCGGCAAAGCACTGCCAGCACGCAGGGCGCTGACAATTTGCTCAAACAAGCGGACAGATTTATTGGCACGCGACAGGCACAGATCTTTTTGTGTGAACCTGCCCGCCTCTTGCAGGGGAGCTTGGCTCGACAGACGGGCAATCTCCGCAGCATCCGGCACGCCATCGTATAGCACAAAGGCGGCATCCCATGCCTCAGCAATCACCCGGTCAGTGCGCATATCAGGGTCTAGCGGCTGAGTGATGGCAAAGAGCGAGTAGCGGTGCCGGCCCAGTGTCACCGTGTAAACTGCCGTGCCATAGCCATCGCCATCAATCTGCCAATGCGGTCGGCTTACCTGGCTGCCATCCGCAATCAGACGGCGGGTCAATGTGCGTAAAAAGGACAGGCGCGAGGGAAACATAGACCCCATACGGCTCAACCGCATCACCTCATCGGCTGGGCGCAAATCACTCTGATCCATCGCAAAATCTTTCATTATATTACAAAGGCCTCTTGCCAAAAATTCATCCAATTGTCCCCCATCAGGCCCGCGACGTCTACCTCTGTCATGCCCGCCGCCAGTAGCCCCGGCGCCAAGCCAGGGAAATCGCGGTTGTCGCCAAACCAACTTGGGCAAGCGGGAAAGACCGCGGGCGGTGCAGGATGCTTGCGCCAATGGCCATTCCGCATCCAATTCACCACGCTGTCGGGTTGATCTTGGCACAGATCTGACCCAATTCCAAACATTCCAGCCCCATATCGTTGCATCATTTCCTGCGCCATTTCTGCGAAGTCAGTCAAGCTACAGTCGCTGCCACCACGCAGGTGATGCGGGTAGAGTGAAAAGCCAACCATGCCGCTGCGCTCAGACAAGGCTTGCAGCAAATCATGGTGCAGATTTCGCGGCGCGGGATGCCATGCATCTGGATTAGCGTGGGTCACGGTGACGGGACGCAAAGAATAATCTACCACATCCATCGCGGTTTGGTGACCCGCATGTGACAAATCAATGACCATGCCCACCCGGTTCATTTCGTTGACCACTTCACGGCCAAAAGCGGTAAGGCCGCTGTCATTTGGCTCGAAACAACCAGCGCCAAGGAGGGATTGCTGATTATAGGTGATTTGGCAAAAGCGAATGCCCAATTGCGCGAGGATCTCAACCCGGCCAATATCCGCCCCAATCGCCAAAGGATTTTGTAGGCCGAACAAAATAGCAGTTTTCCCCGCAGCATTGGCCGCCCGGATCTCTTCGCAAGTCACTGCGCGAGCAATTACATCGCTGCAATCCTCGAACCAACGATTCCAAACTTGAAGGTTTTGCACCACCCCAAGAAAGTCTTCATGGTATCCAACAGTCACATGGACAGCCGACAGGCGCCCGGCCCGCATTTGCTCAAAAACAGCGCGGCTTGGGGAAATATATTGGAGGGCATCTATAAGCATGCGCTAAGGGTAATTTATCGCAGAAAATTGGCAAGGTCTTGTGCGACATCAACCTTTGCAATTGCGCCATCACCCCAAAAGGGATCACATGTAGCACCTAACCATGTCGCCAATGGCCGTGCAACGGCAACATCTCCTCTTGATCACCTTCCAAAATGCGCCCGCCGAAGGCCAATAGAATCCATCAATCTGACGCGCTGTCATTTTAGAGGCCTGAGCACCAAGTTGGGGCACCGCCCGATCCCCCGTCGCGTGCAGATAGGCCGAAAGGTTGCGCAATGGCAGGACAACATTTTCCAAAACTGGAACCGCGCCCTCTGGGTTGGGTTTGGCCACCAATTGCTGAACCCCACCGCGGGTGAGACGCACGATGACCTTCGGATGAGACGCGGCGCCCGAATCCGGTTCGAAATCTTCAAGTCACAAACCTGGCAGGTTATAGAGAAACCAATCGCGCCGGACCGGCCGCCGCTGGGCGGCACGCAACAGCTCCTGGCCCAATTGGGCAAGGTCCTCGCGCAGCCAATCGCCACGACCATTGGCTTCCAGCATCAAACTATGTCCCGGCGCTTGCAGCATCACCGAAAGCAGTCGCACCGCGCCAGAAGAGGCCAATTCACCTGAAAATGTCAAAAAGGAGGCATTCTGTTATAAACTGCTCATGGTATCGCCCCAAATTTAATAAAACCTCTTTGACCCGAAAAATCCTAACAATTGATTAAGGGCGTCCAGCGCACATATAGATTTGACCATTAAATTGCGCTGACCCGAGGATTCGCCACCAAGCATCCAAGGAATACTGTGATTTCACCAAAGTTGTTTTGACCTAAGGGAAAAAACATGGATAAACTGCCGCTATCGCGTTCTAAAGGTCCAGGGGCGCGGCCTGTCGTTCAATCAATGACACGGAAAATTAAAAATAAGGGTCAATAATTGGCAGGTGCCAATACTCATAACGAAGGGAAAAGAAATGTCTGATATCAACTATGGTGATCCAAACGCCACGCCTCCAATGGGGCAGGCTATCCCATTGGGATTGCAACACGTTCTAGCGATGTTTGCCTCAAACGTAACCCCATCTATCATCGTCGCCGGGGCCGCAGGTCTGGCCTTTGGTGGTGCAGAGCAGGTCTACCTCATCCAGATGGCCATGCTCTTTGCCGGTGTGGCAACTCTGTTTCAAACTGTTGGCATGGGCCCCATTGGCGCGCGTTTGCCAATCATGCAGGGCACCAGCTTTGCTTTTGTCGGTGTTTTAGCCGGTGTGGCCGCAACACAAGGCTTGAGCGTCGCCCTGACCGCCTGTTTAATTGCTGGTATCATACACTTCGCTCTGGGTAGTGTGATCCAGAAGCTACGCTTCATGTTCCCACCTCTTGTCACCGGTCTGGTGATCTTAGCGATTGGCCTCTACCTCATCCCCGTTGCGATTAAATACGCAGCAGGTGGCGCGGCAGATTTTCAAATGGCTGCTGAAAGCTTTGGATCTTTAAAACATTGGACTGTGGCCTTGACTGTCGTCGTCGTCTCATTGGCTTGTAAGTTCCTGACCAAAGGCCTAATTTCCAATGCAGCGGTTTTGATCGGCCTGATTGCCGGCTACATTGTCGCCATTCTCGCTGGTATGGTTAGCTTCGGCGGCGTTACAAAAGCCGTTTGGTTCCAAGTGCCGACTGTCATGCCCTATGGGTTCGAATTCAGCCTCGGCGCAGTGATCGGTGTCACATTGGTATCTGTGGTCTCAGCCATTGAAACTGTGGGTGATGCTTCAGCGACAACCAAAGCCGGCGCAGGCCGCGATGCAACCGATGATGAAATCGCCGGCGCGACCTATGCAGATGGTCTGGGCACAGCTGTCGCCGCCGTCTTTGGCGGCTTGCCAAATACATCCTTCAGCCAAAACGTTGGCATTGTGGGCATGACTGGCATTATGTCGCGTCATGTGGTGACAATTGCAGGAATTTTCTTGATCGTCTGCGGATTGATCCCAAAAATCGGGGCCGTCATCTCCTCCATGCCTCTGCCTGTTCTCGGCGGCGGCGTGATCGTGATGTTTGGAATGGTAGCTGCGGCCGGTATGAATATGTTGACCGAAGTGAAGATGTCGCGTCGCAACATGATCATTATCTCTGTGTCACTTGCTGTCGGTCTGGGGCTCAACTTGGTGCCAAGTGCTGTGCAATATTTGCCTGGCATCTGGAAAACTTTGGCAACCTCTGCCGTAGCGCCAACAGCTTTGCTGGCAGTGGTCTTAAACTTGATGCTGCCACAAGACGACTGATTAACAGCGTGAAACGCGACACCACAGCCCCTGCATCAAAAGATGCGGGGGTATTTTTATGGATCAATTTGAAGTGTCAGGTAACGGGCGGGAAGCGGAAGCGCTCAGCCACCACGGTCCAATCCATGTGGTTACGCACGAATTGCTGCGACGCCTCAGACGGCGGGTTGTAATCCCAATGCTCCGATGCTCCAGCCTGCATCGCCGCATTCAGCGCAAAACGATTTTTCTGAGTGGCCATCACCTTGTCGCGCAGTGCTGCACTGTCCCACCGCTGGGCAACCTCTTGTGCAAAGCCATCTGCTATAACCGCATAGGCTGGATGGTCGGCCAAGTTTTCAAGCTCCCAAGGGTCATTGGCCAGATCATACAGCTGCGCCGGATCACTGTCGCAATGAATATATTTCATATCGCCACGGCGGATCATAAACACGGGGTGACCGGTCATCTCAGCACAATATTCGCTAATGGCCTCCGAGATCTCATCATCCTCTCCCCGCGCCAAAGGCATCAACGAACGCCCATCCACAGGCATGCCAAACATATCTGCGCTTCCGCCTCCGATCTCGACCATAGTCGGCAACAGATCCACTAGAGAACATGCATTTGCGGTCTGCCCCTGTGCGACGCCAGGGCCGGCCATAATCAAGGGCACGCGCGCAGAGTGCTCAAAGAAGTTCATCTTATACCAAAGGCCTTTTTCACCCAACATATCGCCGTGATCTGCGGTGACGATGATGATGGTGTTGTCCAGCTGCCCCATCTCCTCAACTGTTTGAACCAGAGCGCCGATCTTGCTATCAAAATAACTGACATTGGCGTAATAGGCCCGGCGCGCACGCCGGACTTCTTCCGGCGTCAAAGGCTTGGAATAGGCCTCGATTCCCTCTAACACCCGTTGACCAAAGGCATCGGTTGCATATTCGGGATGACGCGGCAGATCAATTTCTTCATCGTCATAGAGATCCCACCACTCGGGCCGCGCGACATAAGGATCATGCGGATGAATGAAAGAGGCCACCATACACCAAGGCTTCGCCCCATCGCGGGCGTAATCAAATAGCTTGCGCTTGGCGGCAAATTCTACCTCGTCATCATAGTCAATCTGAAAACTGGCCATGGCTTGACCGCTTTCTTTCACGGTCTGCATGTTGTGATACCATTTATCAATCCGCTCATCAGCCTGCTGCCAATTGGGGGTCCAGGCAAAATCAGACGGGTAGATATCTGTGGTCACCCGGCTTTCAAAACCATGCATCTGATCTGGTCCAACAAAATGCATCTTTCCAGACAGGCATGTGCTGTAGCCAAGAGATTTGAGGTAATGGGCAAAGGTCGGGATGGAGGCGGCGAATTCAGATGCGTTGTCGTAGGCGCCAATCTTGCTAATCAATTGTCCCGCCATCAAGGAAAAGCGCGATGGAGCGCAAAGCGGACTGTTGCAATAGGCCGCATCAAATCGCATCCCGCGTGTGGCCAAAGCATCCAAATGTGGAGTTTTCACCACCTCGTGACCATAGGCACCGGTGAAATGTGGCGCCAGTTGATCGGCCATTATGACTAGAATATTCGGCGATGTCATTGCTGTGCTCCATCAAGTCAATTTTGTTTGATGTCGCGCAGTTTCAGCCTTGAAGCAATCCCAAAAACGGCACCGGTAGACCGCCGGTATTATGGATTTTTGCGTGCATCAGCAACCAACCGGGTGATTTCGTCAAAGCTCAACATGCCCGGCGCTGTTTTATCACCCACAATAAAGGCCGGCGTCCCAGTAAAGCCCAATTGTTGCGCCAAAGCATTGCTCAAAGCGATATGCGCTTCCACAGCCGGTCTCACCATATCCGCTTCAAGTTGGGCCACATCCATGCCCAAATCTCGCGCCACTTTGAAAATAAGAGCCTCCGTGACACGGCCTTCCCCATTCATCAAAGCCCAATGGAAGGCTTCATATTTGCCCTGCTCGCGTGCAGCCAAAGCAGCACGGGCCGCAATTACACTATCATCGCCCAAAATTGGCCATTCACGATAGATGACCCGTACATTTGCATCGGCCGCGAGGAGCGCCTGCACCGTCTGACCCGCACTCCGACAATAGGGACAATTATAGTCGAAAAACTCCACCACTGTAACATCGCCCTCGGGGTTGCCAATATTGGGGGCGTTGGGGTCGGATTCAAGCTGCAAACGCACAGTGTTGGCGCCAGATGCCGCCCGTTCCTTCTCACGCTGCTGCAAAATAGCGACCGCCTGCATGATAATTTCTGGATTTTCCAAAATCGCCTCAAGCGCCAGTTGTTTGATCTGGTCTTCCGTTACGTCCTGAGCTGTAACGTTCTGATAAAAAGTAAAAAATAAAATAATTGATAGAACCAAACGCATACTTTAATTCCTCCTTTTTTATACGGACTAGTTTGACAGAAGTCCGTCCAAAACACTAGCGATTAGTGATCCAGAACAATTAAAATCTGTTTATTGCGCGTTTTAGCCACCATCCATTCGTAATCGATGGTCTTTTTCCGCCAGCTAGTGCGATGACTTCGGGATTTATTAATAAAATGTGCCTACCGTAAAACATATGGTTTAGCGGGTATCGTATTGAAGATACGTAGAGGGCTTATCTATAATCCGATTGCCAAACACTCGTCTAAGAATTAAACGTGCCACAGCGTATCCCACGCTACCTATTCATTGGACCAATGATATGCGACTACAAACTTTGACAATTGAAAATCGAACAATTGGTCCACAAGAACGGCCATTACTTATAGCTGAAATCAGTGCAAACCATGACCGCGATCTGGATCAGGCCTTGGCTTTAGTCGACATTGCGGCAGATGCGGGCTGGGACTGTTTAAAATTACAAACTTATACTGCTGATACTTTAACCATGCGATCAAGTCATCATACCATGAAAATTGATCCAATTTGGGGCAGTCCTACCCTTTATGACCTTTATAAAGCTGCCGGAATGCCTATGGAATTTCATCAGCCATTGTTTGAACGTGCCCGTGAACGCGGTCTGATTCCGTTCACTTCGATTTACGATCCACGTGATTTAGATTTTATCGAAACACTAGATTGTCCAATGTATAAGATAGCCAGTTTCGAAATGACATTTGATGATCTTCTGGCCACGACTGCGCAAACTGGTAAACCTATTATTCTCTCAACTGGAATGGCGACGTTACCAGAAATTAACCACGCTCTCGAGGTGTTAGATAAAAATAATGCAGCAACGATTATCTTATTGCATTGCTGCTCATCATATCCAGCACCACTCGACAGCATTAATTTAAGTGCGATGGCAGAAATCGGAAATCAGTTCAATAGATTGGTAGGTTTTTCGGATCATACAATTGGATCTATTGCTCCTTTGACTGCAGCTGCTATGGGAGCCGTTGCTATTGAAAAGCATTACACTAATGACCCTACCCGTGCAGGGCCTGATCACCGCTTTTCAGCCACTCCACCAATTATGAGGGATATAGCAAACGGTGTAAGTGACATCATGACACTTCGTGGATCGCCAATCAAACAAACGACGAAGGCTGAAATGGTAAATAAATCTATTGGCAGACGTTCTGCATTTGCAACAGCAGACATTCAAAAAGGGCAAAAAATCACGTCAGATCTATTTCGTTTTATTCGTCCCAACGCAGGGATACCGGCGAGTGATCCAACCGCACTAAACGAAAAGCACGCATTGCATTACATCCCCAAGGGCACACCCATCCGATACGACGATATCAGTTAATATGCGTGGGATAATTACAATACGATTGGCAAAACTAAGTGACGCTAAGAGCTTATTTTCTTGGAGAAATGATCCCCATGTCCGGGCAGCTTCGGAACGAACGAAGCCACTAATTTGGGAGGATCACATTAGTTGGTTAACTCACACATTGCAAAGTACCACCGAGCATGTATTTATTGGAGAACACGAAGGGCTTCCAATCGGCGTCGTGCGCTTCAATGTTGAAAGTGATCATGCCGTGGTATCACTTGCTGTTGCCCCTGCTGCGCAAGGGAAAGGTTTCGGTAAATCTTTGTTAACTTTAGGTATAGCTCAAATAGGGTCTATGCCCATTCGTGCGCGCATTCGCAGTGATAATGTAGCAAGCCGCGCTTGTTTTGCAGCTTGCGGTTTTGTGGAAACCGGCCAGGATAAAGATTTTTTTTGTTACAATTATTTTCGTTTGACATTTGAAAGCATCGTTCCGAAGGACGATCATATAAGCGCACTTTATGAAGCCCTTAAATTGCGCAGACATACAATTAGCCACATCAACTTACCCACCTTGGAAGATCATCAGGAGTTTATTAAAACACACCCTTACAGAAGCTGGAATTTTGTTTTCGTAGCAACTGAGTGTGTTGGTAATTTTTATTTGCAAAACGATAATTCGATCGGTGTACATTTACTCCCAGGTTTTGACCATATACTGCCTGTTTTGCTTAAACAAATTTTGTATGAATATAATCCCTTGCCCGAGATTAAATCTATGCGTAACGCAAATTTTGTTTTGCATGTGCCTGTCGGAGATCATACTCGGCAGGCTCAAATGAATGCCAATGGACATACGCCTTTGCAAATCACTTACACTCTTCAAAAGGAGCAAATATGAGTATTTGTATTATCCCCGCACGCGGTGGATCAAAGCGTATCCCACGCAAAAACGTTAAACTCTTTTGCGGAAAGCCAATTATCGAATGGACCGTAGCTGCTGCGCAATCTGTTGGCATATTTGAACGTATAATTGTATCGACGGATGATGTTGAAATCACGGAGACTGTAATCCCGATGGGTGTTGAGGCGCCGTTCCAAAGGCCCCAGCACCTGTCAGATGATTTTGCAACAACCATTGATGTAATGGCGCATGCAGTCAACACTTTGGGTTTGGATAATGATTGCGCCGTATGTTGCCTCTATGCCACCGCCCCATTTTTACAGCCAGAAAAAGTGGCTATTGGTCCAGACAAGTTAAATCATGCAGACTTTGCGATGTCGGTGACAAGTTATGCCTTTCCTATCCAACGGGCTTTGCGTGCTAAGTCGTTGGATCAGATAGAGATGATAAATCCGGAGCAGTTCTCAACGCGCAGTCAAGATTTAGAGGAGTGTTTTCATGATGCGGGTCAATTCTATTGGGCAAAGGCTAGCGCATGGTCAGCTGGGAAATCTATTTTCGAAGGCAAAGTAGCAGGTATACCGCTTCCACGGTCACGGGTGCAGGACATCGATACGCCCGAAGATTGGGAGCTTGCTGAGGCAATGTTTCGCTCACTAGGTTTAGGCTAACTATGCGGACCCATTCCAAACGCCGTGAACTCCCGATCACAACACGGATTGCCTATTTCATATATCAAATAGCCTATCATTTAGCACTGCCTCTATCAGGTCTTTTTGCTTTATGGCGCGCGCGAAAAGAACCAGGGCATCTGTATCACATGAGTCATCGTTGGGGACTAGGGCCCGTTGGTGTTAAGGGCGGGGTATGGATTTATGCAGCATCGCTAGGAGAAATGAACGCTGCACGTCCTTTAGTGCAGGAGTTTCTAAACGATGGACATCATGTCCTCCTAACACACCTGTCACCAGCGGGGTTTGATCGAGGCGTGCAGCAGTTTGGGAATGACCCGCGGGTAACCCACCTTTACGCTCCATTCGATTGTTTCTGGACAGTGCAGTTGTTTTTACGACGCGCTAAGCCAGCCTTTGGTATTGTTTTGGAAATTGAAATTTGGCCAGCAATGCTGATCGAAGCGGACAGATTGTCCATTCCAATGTTCATGGCGAATGGCAATCTTTTAATGAATCGCATGAAACGTTTGCAAACCTGGCGGCGACACGGACTATATCTGTACCGTCTATTCGATCATATATTTACACGATCGCAAGATTATGTAGAGCGCTATATTGCTACCGGGGTGCGTCCTGAGGCCGTTTCTACTACCGGCGAATTACGCTTTGATACGCAACCGGATTCAGCTCTTCTGGATTATGGTCGCGATCTACGTCGCACTTGGAATGCAAACTTTACTTTCATGATTGCGTCTTCCGTAAAAAGTGAAGAAGCTATTTTACTAAAAATTGTCACAGATTTTCTTCAAGCAGCACCGCAAGCACGTGTAATATGGGTGCCGCGCAGCCCACAGCGATTTGACGCTATTGCCAAATTATTGAAATTTTGTGAAATTCCCTGCACGCGCCGCAGCCAACTAATCGATAGTCTAAATTCTGAAAGTAAGGTACTCATAGGGGACACACTTGGTGAAATTGACTTGTACCTGGGACTTGCGGATGTGGTTTTTGTGGGTGCAAGTTTTACCGATATGGGCGGACATAACATTATTGAGCCTTTGTCTGCTGGATGCCCAGTTATTATGGGGCCCTCTACCTATGGAGTCGACTTTGTTGCAAGGCCTGCACAACAAGCAGGGGTGTTTGAAACCTTTAAAACTCCACACGCCATGTACACTCACCTTCTGGCTTTAAACAAAGATCTGCCAAGCGTTCAGATGAAGCAAAAAAAGGCTAAAGCATTTGCGTCACTAAATAGTAATACGGCTAAGCTCATCGTCAAAAATATCAATAAGCGGAATAATCATACTAATGGTTGATGATAGAAAAAAAATACTTCTGATCGTGCCACACATGCCAGCGTTTGATTCATGCGTGCCTTTAATTATCCGCCTTCATAAACGAGGCAAGGTTGATGTGAAAATTATCATCAACCACAGACTTATAAAAATTGACTCAAGAATTAAACAAATACTAGAAGCATCGGGAGTTTCTTATGTGGTCAAATCTTTCCTCCAGATAGAGATTTTTAGCTGGCTACAAATTGCACGTTCAGATTTTATATTAACCCATTCCGACCCAATTGCTTACGGCGGCAAGTTTCGTCCTAGAGATACATTCATAAAAAGGTTGAAAAAAAATGTTATTTTTATTCAACATGGCATGGTGCAGCAGGGTCTCCAAACAAAGGGAGAATTGCGCGATGTTTGGGATTATTATTCACAAACTCTCCTAATATGGGCAGACTTACCAAATACAGCGACAGATTTTCTTGCCCCAGATGTGGCAGATCGATTGCATGTGACCGGCATTACAAAAACCAATTTACTTGGCACTTGGCCAAACCAGGATAAACTTGCCGCAGAGCTGTCAAAATTTTCTCGCCGAGTTTTAATATGTCATAATTTTGGCTTTGAGGCGGAACGTTACTCGGATCACATGTTTGAAAAGGCTTTGAGGGTTTGGACAGCAGCCGCGCAATCACGCCCCGATATTGCTTTCATACTGCGAAGTCACCGTGGGAAACGGCGCAACAATATTGAACAAAAAATTGCCAAGGTGTGCATCGATTGTCCGAACATAATTCGATCAGAGCGTCACTATGGCATTATGGCTATGGCAACAATTAACGATGTTATCGCATTAGCGGATTGCGTGATCTCTCATCCTTCTACCACTATTTTGGATGCAGTTTATGAAGGCAAGCCTGTAGCTGTAATGAATAGCTTTCAGCCTATGTTTGAATGTCTTCCCAATGTTGATAACCTGGACGACTTTACCAAATTCATTGAGGATGACACCGCACGCGAGCAAAACAAAACTTTGCGAAAAATTTATGGCAATGTGTCAGATAACCTCGACAAAGCTGCAAAGATCGTAGAACAACAGATGAATAAAACAAGAATTTAAGTGTGAGAGGATAGCGCCATGTTCGAAAATTCAAACATCGTGGTGACTGGTGGCACTGGATCTTTTGGCCATGCTTTCGTGCCTAAAACACTCGAAAAATACAACCCTAGAAAGATCATCATCTTTAGTCGTGATGAAATGAAACAGTGGGAAATGGCCAAACTCTATGGCGGCGATCCACGCGTACGTTTTTTCATTGGTGATGTTCGAGATCGCGAGCGGCTGTACCGCGCCTTTCACGGTGTTGATTATGTGGTGCATGCAGCGGCTACCAAAATTGTACCCACTGCCGAATACAATCCGTTTGAGTGTGTGAAAACTAATATTAACGGAGCAATGAACGTTATTGATGCAGCGATAGATTGCGGTGTAAAGCGGGTTGTTGCGCTTTCTACTGACAAAGCATCGTCACCAATAAACTTGTATGGCGCAACAAAATTGGCTTCTGATAAATTGTTCGTGGCCTCAAACTCATATGGCGGTGAACACGGCACGCGCTTTGCGGTAGTCAGATACGGTAACGTGATGGGATCGCGCGGTTCCGTCATCCCATTCTTTATTTCAATCAAAGATAAGGGTGAATTTCCAATCACCGATGCACGCATGACTAGATTCATGATTTCCCTGGACGAAGGGGTTAAGCTGGTATGGCAAGCATTTGCAGATATGGAAGGTGGAGAAATTTATGTGAAAAAAATCCCATCCATGAAAATTACAGATATTGCGACATCAATTTCGCAAACCACGGTCCAAAAAATTGTTGGTATCCGACCAGGGGAAAAATTACATGAGCAGATGATTGGCGAGGAAGACGCTCCGCACACCTACGAATACCCTGAACACTTTAAAATTCTACCTGCGATCAACAATTGGTCGTCAAGTGCGGATCGCATCAAAGATGGCATTAAAGTACCTGACGGATTTACTTATTCATCTGATAATAACCCAGAATGGATGCAGCGCGAAGAATTAGAAGCTTGGATTGCTTGCAACGAGTCCAAAATTGGATCTATCTAATGCGTATCATTTGGTGTCCGACGGGTCGCGATCTTTGGTTTGATTTGGCCGTCAAAATGCAGAGCGAAAGCCTTGCCGAAATTGTAATGTGGTTAGGAGATGATCGGCACGAAAAAAAGGCTATAACGCAATTTCCAGGCGCCAAAGTATTATCACTGGATGCTACACGTTGGCAAAATCAGACAGTGCCCCAGACTTCATCAGCGCAATGTCGTAAGTCGCAATTGTGGC
This sequence comes from uncultured Planktomarina sp., assembly GCA_943788425.1. Taxonomy (GTDB): domain Bacteria; phylum Pseudomonadota; class Alphaproteobacteria; order Rhodobacterales; family Rhodobacteraceae; genus Planktomarina. The sequence goes on along the minus strand of CALSQF010000004.1, from coordinate 208,400 downwards.
TGGCCAATGACTGGTATCCGATACGCGATATCGCAACAAAACTTATAGACCGTGATGACAAAGAAGGGCGGCTTAGTCCACTAGAACGCGAGGCTTATCTACACGAACTGATATTTTGGGCAGTGAGTGAAATAGAAAACCTAAGACCTGAAGCCATTGTATTGGCTGAAGCCGCACACTCAACGCAACAGTATGTCTTGCAGGCAGTCGCGCGCGTGATGGGCGTCAAAGTATTACACTTCGTGTCCTGGCCAATTTTACCCGGGTTAGAATTGCGAACATCGGGTGAAGGACCACGTGAGTTCGCTGACCAGGTTGCGGGTGAAAGGACATCATTTTTGGTTTCTGCTTTTGCAGAAGTAGATGCGTATATAAAGAAGTTTAAGGATGGCGACTATGGTTTTGAGCCCAGATATATGAAGCTCCAATCTGATGCAGCTCATGCAGGCGAGGGTAGGCTGTTATCATCTCTAATACGTAAATTTTTTTCAACATTGCGTTTGCTATCTGGTAAACATCGAAAATGGGCAACCGCCCGTAAAGCTCTAATTCATGCCCAATCAGTGATAGGACAGTCGAAGACTGTTGGAGCTAAGCCGTACGTTTATTTTCCGCTGCATTATGAACCCGAGCGAACAACAACACCAGACGGTGCTATGTACCGTGACCAACTGCAGGCGCTAGCCCTACTGCGTTCAATTGTGCCAGATGAGGTGGAGATCATTGTTAAAGAACATCCTTCAACCCATAACCAGAGAATGCTGGGGCACTTGGGACGCCACCCGCGCCATTACAAAGCACTCACTCGAATTGCAGGTTTATGCCTTTTGCCACATACTACTCCTTCAAACCAGCTACTGTCCGGCTGTGTTGCAGTGGCAACAATCACTGGTACTGCAGCGTTAGAGGGCGCTATATTGGGCAAACCGGCGCTCTACTTTGGCAATCCATGGTATCAAGATTGTCCCAATACACTTCGGTATGATCAAAAACTGACATGGAAAGACATTTTGCAATCTTCGAGTTCGAGCTTGGAACATATTCGTGAGTGGTTAGTTGCAACACTGACCTCGCATGTGGTTCCCGGCACAATAAATCCAAGTAACGAAAGTTATTTCTCTAATTGGTATACCAACGACACATTTAGAACTGAGGAATTTGATTGCATATTCAATATCTTAAAAAAAGCATTGCTACAACAAGTCATAGAAAATAATCAGAAACAATCACTAAAAGTGAACGGAAAGTAAGTGACAAACGACCCTTATATACCCTACGGACGGCAAGACATATGCCAAGATGACATCGATGCAGTAGTATCTGTATTGCGTTCTGATTTTTTAACTCAGGGGCCGCAAGTTCCAGCTTTTGAAGCCGCCGTAGCTGCACACACGGGCGCTGCTTATGCCGTTGCAGTAAATTCTGCGACATCCGCTCTCCATATTGCCTGCTTGGCTTTAGGCGTTGGGACTGGGGATGTCGTTTGGACAGTTCCAACAACCTTTGTAGCCTCAGCAAATTGTGCGCTTTATTGTGGCGCATCAGTGGATTTTGTTGATATTGATCCAACACGCTACACAATGTGTCCAAAAGCATTGCAAGCAAAGTTAGAAACTGCGTCCCAGTTACCAAAGGCTATAATACCCGTACACCTCTGTGGCCAATCGGCAGATATGAAAGCTATCTCTGAGATCGCGCGCAACTACGGTATTTCTATCATTGAGGATGCTAGCCATGCGATTGGCGCAACATATGAAGGTGAACCTGTAGGGGATTGCCGCTACAGCGAGATCACTGTTTTTTCATTCCACCCCGTAAAAATAATAACTACAGCTGAAGGTGGTCTGGCAACGACACAAAATCAAAAAATCGCTGAAGCTATGGATTTGGCTAGAAGTCATGGTATCACACGTGATCCCACACTCTACGAAAACCCAAATCTGGGATCGTGGTATTATGAACAGATCAGATTGGGCTTTAATTACCGCATGACTGAATTGCAGGCTGCGCTTGGCCTGACGCAAATGCAGCGACTTACAAAAATTGTAGACCGCCGCACCGCGATTGCTGCTCGCTATGACCAAATACTAGCCAATTTTCCAGTGCAACGGCCAATACAAGCTCCATCCACAGGCTCCAGCTGGCATCTCTACGTAATACAAGTCCCTCAAAATTATCATTCGCAGATATTTGATGACCTAAAAACAGCTGGTATTGGTGTGAATTTGCATTACATCCCGATCCACACACACCCGTATTACCGCAGCATGGGATTCAAATTGGGACAATTTCCAAATGCAGAGTCATATTACAGAAAAAGTATATCAATCCCATTATATTTTGGCCTGGAGGAGAAAGACCAAGATCGAGTCTGTGCTACTCTAGAGCAATCCTTATTAAGAATTACGTAGTGAACAAACATGATTTTACGCACAATATCACAAGTTGTTTTATTCCCAGGTTTGATGTGTTCAATAGGCCCACCAACCACTTTCCTATTAAAATAGGCATTGACGCATACCAACTTATAGATGGCCTCTATAAAGTTATATGAATGCCCCCAAAGTCAATAGAAAGCGTGGCTACGCTAACAGTGTAACACTTTGGTTTAAATTATGTAACTCATAACTTTAACTGTACTGTAGTCGTTAAAATAATGAAAGTGGATGCCTAACTTCAGCCATTCTTATTGAAAAATTTTCCAAGAGACTGGCTGTGCGTTTGAAATGTGTACCACTCACCGTCCACCAGATCGGTAAGAGGTGGTCCTTGTTCTTCGATCACTTTGCAGGCTGCGAAGTCAAGCCCGTTGTAAGCAAGTCCTCCCATGTGTGATAAAGGCCGGCTATAAAGCCTCCAGGACGTCAGCGGCGCTCATTTATGCGCCACATGAACAGCGAGAGTGCCTAACGGGTATATTCATCTACCACGGTCAGCATTTTATAAGGCCGGTTATTACTCAACTTGTCGTGTCGGAAATCGATGGCACACATATGATTAGGCCCATTGGGGCGCATACCTAATGCGTAATAGGGTCTGATCCGATTGCATTGCTTGAGCTAAATTTAATCTGACGTTACCCTTATAATGTCGTATCTAATAAAAAAATAGGCGCGTTTCAAATCTTAATTCCTGTGCCCACCAACGAAACAATTAATCCATTTTTTTTGAAATCACCAAGAACTATATAGTCCACACTAAGGCCAATGATAGCATTGGCGTCCAACCTAATTGCCTTAGCCTTAAGCTCGAGCATGGCCATTTCGATTGCATGTTGAAGAAAATCAGATTTTTGTTCCGGCTTTTTACGCAAAAAATTCCATACACGTTTTGTGACTGGAGTTCTTTTGAATTCATAGTGAAAATCAGTTGTTATTACCCCGCAGCGCGCCTTTATCCTTATGTTTGTGGTGTTTTCCGTTGTAACCAACATGTCCTGAAACTTATTGAACACATTTTCAGTAGATCGTTGAGTTGTGGACATGCCCGGATCTTTGGAGGTTATTATTTTAGTTTGCACTCGTTGTTTCACATGGCAAGTAATGCATAACCCATTGTACTGAGAAGCAGCCTGACTTTCAGCATAACCCATCGAAATAGAGCACTCACGACACTTTGCCAAATTCTTTATCCTCTCCAGAGCATTTAAGGATGTAGACTTTAATAGACAATATTCATGTGTTTAACAAAAGATTTCATCCTCTAGAAGCAGTATAAATCTATCGGGTCATTTTTTCTATCATATCAGAGTTAGTTTGCATCATCCTTGCTGATCCGTTAAATTGTTGTTGTGCCCGGATCATGTTTGTCATTTCCGTTGTGATATCAACATTAGAACCCTCAACATAGCCGGTCTCTAAATTGCCAAAACCTGACGAGTTAGGAATACCAATAAAAAATTTACCTGCGAGAGCCGCAGGCAAATATTTACCATCACCTAATTGTTTCAAACTGTTTGGATTTGAAAAGATAGAAAGTGGAATGGTTCCTACGACCGTATCGTCACCCCGCCCGAATGCAGCTAGAATATTGCCATTGCTTTCAATTCTAATGCTTGAAAGTGGCTCCTCGTTTTCTTCAATCGGAACCTGAATTTTTTCCAGTGCAGTCGCATCCAATTCTTCCAGATCCGCAGTGACACCGCCCACAGCAGGCAAGCCCAGAACAAAATCTCCATCTTCAGAGACCAAGAAACCTTCGGAATCGAGAGAAAAGGCTCCATTTCGTGTTAACTGAAAACCTAACTCACCATCTGCTAGCTCAACGTCTGCGTCTGCAGGGCGCTCTGTCATAAAATATCCGTTGCCCACAATCGCGGTATCTAACGCGCCGCCCATTTCGATTAAGGCACCTTGCGCATCACTGCGCCTTGTATGTTCAGCATTTGCACCATTACCAACAAGCGCTCTCTCGACGCCCCCTACAGTTCTACCAATGTAGAATTCGGAAAACGAAACGGAACTTTTTTTGTAGCCTATAGAATTTGAATTGGAAATATTATTTGAAATCATTGACAACTCCTGCATCGCAGTATCCATGCCAGATTTAATTATAGAAAACATTACTTAAGCTCCTCTTCTGGTATGTGAGAGCAATTTTTGTGCCAGAGCTAAGGAAAATATTAGACACATCAATTACGCAGTATATGTATGAAGGTCTATCCCATGAAGTCGAACAAATTCTTACTGCTTAGTCGGGAAAATGTTGCTTGCGCGGCCTCTTTGTTGGTCAACAATTCCTGAAGCTTAGTAAGTAACTCTGCCATATCTGCATCTTCAATTTTGGAAATATCTTCACTTAAGTCAACCAGGGTATTTTGCGTGCTATTAACAAAATTTTGAGCTGTACTAGAAGCCACACCCAACTCTGTACGCTTTGATATGAAATGTTCAAAAACATTGTGCAGTTTATTTTGAACGGCTAAATTCGATAGTGAAACTGGCAAAATTATTTCATCATTTGTATTTGAGCCAACTGTCTTTTGTACCCCAATCGATTGATCTGTTGTATTAGGCAAATCAGTAACAAAATTTGAGATTTTTAGGTCGATACCATTTCCCGAAAGTCTGATTTTATTAGCTGAAGACACCACTGCAGTTATACCTGACGCAGAAGTATGTGCGTTTATCGCAGCAACCAGCCCATTAAAATCGTTACCATAAACATGGGCTTTAATATTATATAATGCGCCATTAGCTGAAAGATCAAATTTATATTCGTTCATTTGTCCTGAAGCAGGCAGTACTACGTCCACAGCTGCTCCGTTTGAAAGCAAATTTGAAGATACTCCTGATGGCATGTTATGGTCGAGGCTTCTAGAAAATTCATCAAGAGCTTCAAATATAGAGAATTTTTCATTTCCGGAACCTGCAGATAGAAAAACTTCTCTGCCAGAAAAATTTTGTCTTAAATCGCTACTACGCGAAACTTGCAAAGTTTTGTTAACAGCTGAACCTACGTAGTTAACTTCACCTAAATTATTAATCTCAAAAGGTTTAGCTACCACTGACGTACCAGAAAAATACCCGTTTCCAAGAGCATCTTGTCCATTTGCAATGCTCAGGATTTCTTCTTTGATGCCAGCAATTTCAATTTGAAACAATTTTCGTTCTTCAGAAGTTAGAAAACCATTTGAACTCTCAATATGCATTTCTTTCAAACGCACCGAAGCATTCTGCAATTGTTCAAAACTTATATCAATTCTCTCAAGATCAGAAACTATCTGTTCGGCATTACTCTTGAACTGAGTGATCTCGAGTTTGTGTTCTTCCGATGCATTTAAGAGCGATATGTCTTGAATATCATGCTTTAATGATAAAGATTTTTTTCCCGTACTTACCTGAACTTGTAGATCACTAACCTCATTATTCAAGCGTGAAAAAAGATCTATATTTTTTTGATAAAATCCAGAAGTAGATATCGTCATATTATTCAACTCCCGCTACATTGATCGCAATAAGGTGTCTAGTAATTCACGAGCTGTAGTTAGCACCCGAGCGAGCGCCTGATAGGCCTGCTGTTGCTCCATTAAGCGTGCAGCTTCAGTATCGAGGTCAACACCTGTGAATTCATTTTTAATATCCACGGCCAATTGATAAGCTACTTGATTACTTTCTAACGTTTGTTGATTAGCCTGAATTTCTGCGCCTGTACTAGACACAATATTACCAAAAATTTCGGCATATCCACCAACACCAGTCTGATTATTGCTTAACGACGTATCTAACATATTGTTTAGATTGCTCGCATCATCAGCATTAGTTGATACTAATACCTTAAACGCGTCACCACCCGCTACTGCACCATCGAAGTCCAACGACAATCCCTGAAACGTAGTATTATTATCGCTAGCAATTGAACGCGTCCCCACAATATGCCCGGATTGAAAATCATAAATATCGATACTTGTTGGGTCCGCTTTGTTAACCTCGATAGAATATTCTCTTGTCTCGCTCGTCGTCGCAGTCTTTATTTCTCCAATAGCCAATGGATTGCGAGTGCCGCTCGAAATAAAAATTAAATCTTCACCACGCATTCCATCAATAGACAAAACTTCACTGGCCAACGAATTCACCGCCACACTAGACCTAACCCTTTGATCCCCAATATTTGAAATTCTCAAGCCATCATTAGAAGCTATGACCTGTGCCGATATCGTGGAAATGCCATAATTCTTAGAGACCGCATTAGATTTTATTCTTATGTTCTTATCCCTGGCAGGGTCGTCATTTACCACCACTTTCACACGAATTTGTGTTGCCACATTTGGGTTTACTTCCGTCGAAAAAGACATCCAGGACGGTAGAGAACCAGTCTTTAAAACTACAGTATTGTTTGATGTATTAAAGGATAAATCATATTCTGTATCTCCAATCATGAGGGAACCGATGTCATTGTTACTGGAAATATTTTGTGCAAAATACTTAGAATATATCTCAGTTTTAGATGTATTTGAGATATGAAAATCAGCGGCCGTTTGGCTGGTATTAGAAGACGAATAGGTAATGCCGTGCCCACTGACAACACCATTATTAGCCGTTGCAGTTAGCCGGATTCCAGAGCTATCCGATTCAAAATTCACTGTTAAACGATCTGCTTCAGGTCCAGTCACAACAAATTTGGAACTCGAAATGAGCTCCGAAAGGCCAGCTGAACCTGAATAAGTATTAGTGCCAACAATAACGTTAGTACCTTGAACTTGGACGTCGTCATCTATGTTTAACGTGGCGGTATATGTCTGTTCACCTATAGAAAATTGGATCTGCGATCCATCGCTAGGAAAACCATCCGTCAAGTCAAATGTGTCTCCAAAAAATACAGTAGATGTTGCCAGATCTCGTAAATTTGAAGCCAAATTACTAGAGATAACACCGGTAGAAAATTCATCAGCTTTCTGGGGCACAAAACTACTTTCTAAATTTCCAAACACTGGATCAGAAAGAGTTAAACTGTATTTTGATGCTGATGATACAACATTAATATTACTTGCATCCGCATACCCGCTGTCCAATTTATAATTTGCATAAAAACTGATATCAGTATGGTCATTTTCGATGTCAAAACTTTTACTGGAAAACCCCATATCAAAGGCTGAGTTAGTGCTGTTTAAATTGTTACCATTGTAGCTAGCCGTGAAGTCAGAGGTGCTTTTCATCTGCACATTGCCACCAATGACAAGGTGCTGCCCATCAGAAAGTGTCTTAGAATTTGTTAGCATTCTATCACCAAATCGATCTAATTGATTTACTGAAATTCCAACACCACTGTCTAAATTTACAGTTTTCAATGCGATATCGCCAGCGTCAACATGCTCTAAGATAACACCAGAATTTCCGCTCGAATAGGCTTTCACCCCAGTCGCATCTGAAAACGAGTTGATTTGACTTATTAAGCCAGCATGTGAACCATTTGATACAGTTGTACTAATTTGCACTGTAGATAAGTTGTTTCCAACCAACTCAAATTCCACTAAGCCGTTTGCAATCCCAGATAATTCAACCAAATTTGAAGCAGTGGCACTTATTCCCAAACTGCTAAGACCCGTTGATAGGTTTTTAGCAATTTGCCCCGCCATCATACCGCTTTCAAAGGTAACGCTAGCACTTCGGCCACTAGCGGTTGTTACCGAAACAGGACCAACCAATTGTGTTCGATTTGTTGGAAAGGCATTAGACGCATATACGGAAACATTATTATTAATACTGTCAGGAAAACCTGCGCCAGATAAAGAAATGACATCTAGACCTTCAGTTGTCTTTCTAGTGACATTAGCACCTGAAAAGCCTTCATTCGATGATGTTGGCAAATAATTCGCTCTATAAATTGCTTCGCTTGAAAATCCATTTTCTCGTGTCAGGTAACTTGTTACTTCATCCTGGCTTAATGTCTTTCCTGAAATTTGTATGCCTTCTTTGGTAAATACGCTCAAATCAGACAGGCCAGTATCCTCCCTGGCCAAGATACCAGAAACTCCACCTAATGAACCAGATTCTAACGCCGGAAAATTAGAATTTGACGCCTGCGCTGCCGAAGAAATTACGAAACTTGACCCCGATGCAACTGCATGAAGTCCAAGGTCCCTGAACGACTTTAAGGAACTATTTGAGACTATCGCCCCATTATTTAAAATTTCGGCCAGATCATTCGTTGTATCTAAGTCGTCAAATACAGACGAAATGTTAAAAGTATAGTTAGTTGAATTGAGGGTTACGCTTAATTGGTCAGATGAGCTTAATTGAGTTATGTCAGTAAAAATCCGTAAACTTGACTGTGATTTTAACATTGAGAGCTCTTCAATAGAGCCGACATTTTCAATTACGCCCAAAACACCTAAAGAGTTAAAACTTACTGGATTTGCTGCATTTCGTGTTTCTGAAAATAAGCTTTGTAGGTTGGAAATACCGAGAGGCGTACTCTCATTGAAATATCCAATATTTAAATTAGACGAGCCAGAGTTTTTAATGTCTGGCTCAACAAAATGAAGACCTGCTGCCGCTAATTTACTTGCATCAGAAATTAAAACTGCCATGTCAGCGCCAGAAGTATCAGTCACTTCTATGAAAAATTTATCTCCATTTTTTGGCTGTCCCTCAGCCAAAATACTTAACTCTCCAAGTTCTAATCGGGAGACAAAATTTGGTATGGATTCACCATTACTGCTGGAGACGCTCCAGGAGCCACCTTCCGCATTAAAAATCAATTGTAATTTTGACCCGACTAAACTGTCGTTAAAACCCTCTACCCTTAACGAACTATCCCCTCTATTTGCAGCAGCTTTTTGTACAGATACGGAATCTAAACTGAACAAATCAGTTCCCCGGTCTCCATTTAAATCCAAACCCATACGATGTATTGAATTCATCTCCACTACAAATTTTTGAGCTAGAGCATTTACTTCAGAAATAGTTTTTCCAGTTAAATTATCGGCAGACACCAATCCAGCCAATTGCCCTGAAGAGAAATGGATGCTGGAGAGATTTCCATTCGGACCATTTAGATACGACTTGATCCCATGATCATCTGTTTTAAAGGAAATTTCGTTAAAGGAATTACCCTCCAAAAGCGTTGCGACCTCACCAAATTTACCCAGAGATACCGTAACACCACCATTTTTATGATATTCAACACTAATGTCAGCGAGCTGGCTTATGTTTGAAAGTAGGCTATCCCGCTTATCTAAAAGAGAGTTTGGGGGCCCACTTTTATTCGCATTCCCTAATATTTCATTCTGTATGTTCGAAAGGTTGCGTAAGTTAGTATTGAACTCTCCTGCCGCAAGGGACAGGGTGTCGTGCGTGAGCGTTCGAAGATCACTAAGTCCAGAATGTAATTGCGAAATCTCTCTCGAAACAGCCTTCGCTCCAGTAAGCGCTAATGTTCTGAGGTTCATATCAGAAGGGTCTTGAGCAAGGCTATTAATACCGTCAAAAAATTCACCTATGCGGGTACCAACTGTGGCACCTTTAGGTATCAGTACATTTTCAAGGCGGTTTAAAATTTCAGACTTTGATTTCGAAAATGAGAACGACGAGGACGCATTTTGTAATTGTAGATCTAGAAACTGGTCGAATGCTCTAGTGATGCCTCCCATTCGCACACCCAAGCCACTTGTTTTGGAAATTGTCAAAACATCAGCACTAGCTACAGTAATTTCCTCAATTGAAGCATCTCGCCTCGCGTAGCCCTCCGTGCCAACGTTTGCAATATTTTGACCTGTAGCTGCTAGGCTACTTTTGTATGCGCTAATGCCGGCCTTACCAATATCAAATAAGTCTCCCATTTTGGCGCCCTATTTAACCAAATCAGTTCGCAACTGACGGACGATCACATCTCTTAAGCCTAAGTTAAAAGATGTGCTTCCAGCCTGAGACAGTTCACTATCAAACATCTCTTGAAAGTTATCACTTGCGGTAGAACCTAGAAGGTCATCGCTCAATTTGCTTTGACGAGCCTGATCGAGAAACATTTTAAGAAATATTGCTTCAAACTGGCTGGCTGCCTCCTCTAATTCTGTTAAATTTTGCAGTTTGGCTCCACCCGCGGGATCCATATTTAATTTTGACGTTGTAAACTTGGTCAACATTTCCGCTTGGTTGGGAATATTAGTCACTTAACTACACTCCTATATCACAATCAATTCAGCATTGAGAGCTCCAGCCTCTCTCAATGCTTCAAGTATTGCGACCAAATCTGATGATGTTGCTCCCACTGCGTTGATTGAATCAACGATGTCGCTTAATGAAACTCCCTGACCGAATAGAAACGCTTTGGCCACTTCTTCTTCAACTTCTATTTCAGTATCTGGATTTTCCACTGCAGGGCCTGCATTTGCGTTGGCGCCTGCACCAACGGCCAAAGCATCTGCTTGATCAACATTTACATCTTCATTTACCGTAACCTTTAGGGATCCGTGCGCAACAGCCGCCGCCATAACTTTAACATCACCACTTATAACTATAGTACCAGTTCTAGAGTTGATAATTATTTTTGCAGGCGGTGAAGCTTTCTCAACTTCTAAATTTTCTAACATTGAAACAAAGCCGACCTTTTGACTTGGATCATTTGGAGCCCGAACGCGAATACTGTTTTTATCCAACGGCATAGCCATTTCATCGCCAAACGTTTCATTTATAACTTGCGAAATATTCAATGCAGTTGAGAAATCACCTTGATGTAAATTTAAAATTACGAAATCAGTATCAAGAAACGCTGTTTCCACCATTCGCTCAACCGATGCACCCCCAGGTATGCGTCCAACTGTTGGTATATTAACTGTTAAAGATGAATTATCCGCACCCTCAACTCCCAATCCGCCAACCACCACATTTCCCTGAGCAATAGCGTATGTCTCTCCATCAGAACCCAGCAAAGGCGACATCAAAAGTGTACCGCCTTTTAATGATTCCGATCCGCCGATTGTGGAAACTGTAACATCGATAGTTTGCCCAGGTTTAGAGAAAGGCGGCAACTCCGCCGTCAACATAACTGCTGCCGCATTGTCACCGTTAAATCCATCTAATGTACTTGTAATCCCAAATCGAGCTACGAGGGACTGCATAGATTGCAATGTAATCCCGGTATTACCATCCCCAGATCCAGCTAGTCCCACTACGATCCCATAGCCCACAAGCTGGTTTGAGCGTATGCCCGCAAGTGAGGTAATGTCTTTTATTCTATCGGCCTGTGCAGGCAAAATAAAAGACTGGAAAAGTCCACAAAACAGAAGAAGGCTGATTAATTTTTTCATTGGGACAACTCTTATAAAGGATTAATTGTATCAAGGATCTTGCTGTACCAACCCTTTTTACCTGATGCAGCGATGTCGCCAGCGCCAATGTATTGAATATTTGCGTTTGCTATACGGTCAGACGACACAATATTTTTTTCATTAATGTCTTTTGGCCTTACAATGCCATGAACCCGAATATACTCATCACCGTTATTCAAAGTGAGCTTTTTTTGACCTAAAATTTCGAGATTTCCATTCTGGAAAACGCGCACTACGTGTACTGAAACTTGTCCATTCAAAGAATTTGATTGCGCTGACGAGCCACTACCAGAAAAAGTATTTGCCAAACTAGAACCCAATTTTGTGGATAACTCGGGAGTGCCTAGTGCAGTCGGCAAAGAAATCGAACTGTCGTTTGATTTCGCCGTGGCTGCATTTTGTGATTTTGTCGCTTGAAAACTTTCTGCAAATTGGACCGTAATAATGTCGCCAACCATTTGAGCTCTACTTTCCATAGAAAATAGATTACCCCTGGTCGCATTAAAGATTGTACCCGAACGATTATTTGTTTCCACGAGAGGCATTTCTTGAGGATACATTGGTTCAAAGTCGATGCTTACACGATCTGCATTATGCTGGGCGCAGCCAGAAAGCATAATCACTAAAACTGGAACTATTTTATGCATAATTTTGCCTATAAATTATTTGAAATGTAACGCATCATTTCGTCCACAGCGGTTATGGATTTTGAGCTAACTTCATAAGCACGCTGTGTTTCAATCATATCTACTAATTGCTGCACCACATTTACATTTGAGCCCTCTACAAATCCCTGGATGACGGAGCCAAAACCACCATCTAAGGGCGCGCCCTCCTGTGGCTGACCGCTCTCTGATGATTCAACCAAAAAGTTCTGTCCAATTGGAAGCAGACCACGCGGATTTCCAAAATTCACAAGAGAAATCTGGCCCACCTCTTGCGCAAAAGCGTTTCCAGCCACAGTAACATTAACGGCCCCATTCGCTGCAATATTAATATTTGTTGCGTCCTCTGGGATTTCGACCTGTGGCTGAACGACATAACCGCTAGCTGTAGTCAGCAAACCCTCTGCATTACGCGAAAACGCACCGTCCCGCGTATAACCAACCCTACCATCTGGCAATAACGCTTGGAAAAAGCCTTCACCATCAATTGCAAGATCAAGCGAATTATCCGTAGCGACTAGGCCACCCTGGGTGAAAAGTTTTTGAGTACTCACCACCTTCACACCAGTACCCACCGCAAGTGGAGACGTCAGTGACGTATCATCAGCAGTCTGTGCTCCAGCTTCTTTTATTACTTGGTAAAAAAGGGTTTCAAAATTTGCCCGGTCACGTTTAAAGCCAGTGGTATTAACGTTGGCCAAATTGTTCGCAATTACCTGCATTTTGAATTGTTGGGCATTTAGCCCAGTTTTTGCCACGTGCATTGCGGTTGTTGACATTTCTTCGACCTTTCAACTGACTTACGCAGTAGAAAAGCAAGGATCGTGCCAAACAAATTATGTTGGTAATCCCATCAATTTTGTACCTGATTTATCAATCTCTTCAGCCTGCTTAATCAATTTAACATTTATTTCAAATTGTCGCTGCATATCCATGTTGAATACCATCTCTTCAATTGCATTAACGTTGGAACCCTCCAAAACCCCCTGGGCAAATAAACCAGACTGATCTACGTCAGGCACAGAACCATCCAAGTTACGAATTTTGCCATCTAAACTCTTAGTCAAGCTGTTGGACGGTGGGGATGCAGAACCCAAAAATCCAATACTGGTGAAGTCACCCGGCAAAGCTCCAGGCTGATGTACTAATACCTCGCCGTTATCACTGAACTTCATAGCCGTAAACGGAGGCAAGACTATGGGCTGCAGGCCATCAGACAATACAAGGTTACCAACACCATCGACGAGACGATTTTCAGTATCAACACCAAAGTCACCACGTCGAGATAGTGCAACTTCGCCATCCGGTGGTTGGATGAATAAATACGCACCATTCAACAAGGCAACATCAGTTTCTACACCAGTATTTTGAAGTTGTCCTACCTCACTAGAGAAAATTCGATCTCCCGTTTCCAGCGGGAATATTCTCGCTGTGGCTTGGTTCAAAGACGACAAAAACCCAGCGTTACCCTCGTTAGGTAAATCTCGACGAAAGCCTGGCACATTAGCATTTGCCAAGTTATTGGCCAAATCAAATTTAAGATCTTTTAGACCCGTAATTGAGCTTAATGCCGTTTGAACCATTCTATCCATAGCGTAGAACCTTTAATTATAGCCTAATGTTAATAATAGTCTGCGTCATGCTAGTTGTAGTTTCCATTGCCTTTGCCGCAGCTTGGTAATTCCGTTGGGCGGTTATTAAGTTTACCAGTTCTTCCGTAATGTCCACATTGGAACGCTCCAGAGAACCCGAAAGAATATTTCCAAACCCATCCTCAGCAGCTTCACCTAGTTCTGGATCACCACTCGCAGCCGTCGACGTAAACGTAGAATTACCAATTTGCTTGAGCCCACTATTGTTACTAAAGTTAGCGATGATTATTTTACCCAAGCTTACATTTTCACCATTCGAGTATCCTGCCAGAACATTTCCATAGTTATCAATTTCCAGATTCGTTAACCGACCAGACGCAGCTCCATCTTGGCTAACGTTTTGCGCAGAAAATGGTTGTGCAAATTGAGTGGCTTCAGAAAAATCAACCGTGATGCTAGCGTTTGGTAATCCGTCATAACTTACTTTAGTTATTGGACTAATTAATTCTCCAGCCTTGTTAAAGGTAAGCTCTCCATCATCCAAATATAAAGGATAAAAATCTTCAACGATGTTATCAGCAAAGTCATCTGTGCGCGTAGTGATCTCACCGGTAGGTGACACAAACAATGGACGCCCCAAATTATCTGTAGCTTGCGTCGGTGTCTTTATTTCAGTGGTGTTTCCTATTCCCAATGGAATATCTTGCAAACCAAATCGCAGAGCGCCATCAATTTTAAAAGTCGATGTGTCACCCATTGTACCTGTTGTGAACACAAAATTATTGTTCGCAGCATTGTAGCTAACATCCACACCACCGACTGGCTGCCCCGTAATCGGATGCTGCATTTGATTAATCCTTGCTTCCAAAGCGGTAGCCATCGTTATGCCAGTATAGTTTTTCTCTGGCAGTTCAATGAACGCACTTACTCCATTGACAACAACATTAAATCTATTCTCGTCGCCCACAGTCGTAAGTGTGAAGGCATTTTGCATGTCAATAAGTGCCTCAGCTCCCGTCGCAACCGCTGGAGTAGATCTGATACCAGTAGCAGCAGTATAGCCAACCTCACCCTCACGTGGAAAGCCAAGGACCTGGTTTGTACCCGCACCAATCTTGTGCGCCGTGTATGCTGCTGCATCAGTGGGGTCTTTTTCCCCCAAGATGGTTAATTTATAGCGCCCAATGCTAATGTCAGACTTAGATTGGTTCGCAGAAACACCTTGCACGCTGTTGGCTGCTAGCGCCTCACCAGTAGACCCACTCTTAAATTCAAATGCATTATTGACGGTATCAAAATAAACATCCATGCCGAAGCGCTGGTTTTGAGCCTGCACAGCAGGACCATCATTTATAAATGAGTTGCCAATCGCTTTATCGTCGCCCGCAAGGCTAACGTCTTTATTATTGCCGTAGGCCTGAATACCTATACCGTTCGTGCCTGCTGAAAGAACCTGACTATAGACAGTAAAGTTATTCATCCCAAGGCCAGTGCCCAGTCCCAACTGCGCGTTATCAGCATCAAATGTTAATCGTTGTTCTTTATCATCATAATTAATTTTTATTGCAGGATTTCGATCATCAACCCAATTAGTGCTCAACGTATTTGTATTGAGTCCCAAAGTAGACAACGCTTGGCCAGACGCTAGTGTCCCGGTAAAAGCCAGCGCAGCTCCACCAGCATTTGTTGTTGTGGTTTGGGCCGCTGTTCTTTTAGCCGATGCGCCGATTTCTTGGACAACAATCTTATTGGTATAAAAAGCTTCATTTACACCATCCACTAGGCCCTCAGTATCCTCAAAATATGCGACAATGTGATCTGACGGTTTTGCTAGAACTTGGATTGGACGCTCGGTAGATGCGTTAATGGCCGGGAAGGTCGCACCATTCATAGCATAATCTAATGTTACTCTGTAATGGTTAGAAGACGCCCCAGTTGTTGTCACTTCTGTGACTGCAATATCTTTGTCACCAAACATGGCTGTCATCGCACTTGTAGTTTTACCACCAGCAGGAAATTGCATAAACCGAACCGTTTCAGGCGTAAGTGTGAACCCAGACGTCGGAACCTCAAAATATGGTTTTCCGGCATGTGGTGTGCCAGCGGCGTGAACACCAAATCCACCAGCCAGTCTTGCTGCGACATTGTTATCATATGCTTTTACGGTAGGTATATTAGCAGCAGCGCCTGTCGCGTCATTCGAGTAAGCTAAATACCTTGAAGTAGTCACTACATTGCCACCAGCATCATTGGTTTTGTGAGTTACAGTTGCAATATCATTACCTGTAATTCTTGCCACAGGAATACCCGCAGCAGGGATAGCGGTGTTGGGAATTACACCAGATACGAGTTTTTTGAACAATCTACCATCAGCATTAAGGGCTGCAACATTTGCTGCATTTACGCCAGCGGCGCCCGCCCCGCCAACTTCATGAATATACGCATTCAATTCATCATTTATCCGAACCTGTGCGTGGCTTAAAAAATTTGTTTGAGTCATGCCAGCCTTAGCTTCCGCTGCGGTGTTGACTATAGATGCCTCATGCAAGTCTACTACAATCGGCGTTGCAAGCCCAGTAGACAATCCGTCACCAGTCGTAACCTTCAAATCAATACTAAATTTATTATCGACATCGTCAGTTAGCTGAATTTTTTTATCGTCTCCAAACGCATTTTTAGTAGCCACTTCAACCGCCGCAGCCAATTGAGTGCCGTTATATGTCCCAGGAGGGATGTCAATTGAGACTGGACCGCTTGCATCTACGTCAACTAAAAGAAAATCTTTGCCCCAAAAAGTTGATCCAGTTGGATTTGCTGTACCGTTAAGACTTTGATATTCACGAGTGGCCTTAAATTGAAGTGGATCAGTTACAATCGTGACAGTTCGGCCATCACCCAAGAATGTTTCAATCCCATTCGACTTAAGGGTCGCAGGCGTTGAATCAGTGGCAGCTCCAAGGGCATCAGCCTTATAAAGAGGAAACCCCTTACCCTCTAAAATGTAGGCGGGATCCTGCGGGAGGTTAGTTTGTTGCCCAAATTTATCAATATATAAAGCGGCCTCTTGCGGATCAACAGCACGTGTAAGTCTAGGAGTTATCTCCAGGCCATCCACCATTAATTTAGTATCATACTTAAACGTTGGATCCGCATCTGTAGAACTTTGCGTTTTCAAATAAAATACAGTAGCGGATTGAGGATTCCCTGAACGATCAAAAATAGTCACCGATGAGTTGGATGTGTATGTTTCAGGATCGTCTGGATCAAAAATATTATCCGCAGGCAATACTGGAGAGTCAGACGAAAGATTTACGCCCATTGACATCGTGGTAGTTTGCTTCGGCTCACCATACTCAGACTTCAATTGTAGCTTATTTGACCCGGACAACGTTTTGTCAGACACAGCACCATCGTCATCCACTGGATAACCCAACAAAAATTGGCCGTTACTGTCGACTATGAAGCCATTGTCATCGACGTTGAATGCACCATTTCTTGTGTAGACAGTTTGCTGCGCGTTACCGCCAGCTTGCAATGCAAAAAATCCTTGCCCCGAAATTGCCATGTCCAATGAATTGGAAGACGTAGCTATATTACCTTGCGAAAATTGTTGGGTAATAGACTTTGTTAGTGTACCAACACCAACTGACTTAGCCTGCAGGGGAGTAGACCCATAAATATCACCAAATTCTGCCCGGCTTTTTTTAAAGCCATTTGAGCCAACGTTAGCGATATTGTTTGAGGTTGTGGAAATATCGGTCTGTGCGCCTTTGAGGCCGGTAAGTGCGGTATAAAACGACATCAAGTCACTCCTTGCAGAAACTTAGTTCAATTCTTGTTGGATAAGTCGATGCAATATACATGCCAAAACTAACCAACTAATTATTTTTGGAGCCAGATGCTCCTTGGTAGTTAACTTATCTAAAGTTGACGGCGTTGCTGACGTCCATTTCACCGAAGTCTTCAACATCGATAAGAACACTTTCAGAATTCCCAGACCCTATAGAAGCGGACAACACTCGTGCATAAACAGATGGGTTCAATTCCTGCGGACCTTCACCGAAGTTTATGGTGGCGTTAATTTGAATGCGGCGATTAGAGTTTTGGATTTCTTCAGGAATATTTTTCCACGAAAAACCAACTAAACCAGCAGCCTGTGGTCCTAAATCCATGACATTGAGTTCTTCCCCACTGTCAGCGTCACTTATCACAACCCTGGCTATGCTTGTTGCCTGAGGTAAATCTAATACACCATGCACTTCACCATTCTCGTCGGGCCTGGATACATTCCCTGGAACCAAGACTGAGTGGCCTAACAGGTTTGTAGCAGTTGCAATACGGCCCTGATCAAACTTATCCACAAGAGTTTTCAATGACGAATTAACTTCTTCAATGCCTGTCACTGTGGAGAATTGCGCCATTTGGGCAATAAAATCGCCATTATCCATTGGAGCAAACGGGTCCTGATTTTGCAACTGAGTGGTCATCAGCTTTAAAAAATCTGACTGCCCTAATGTATCAGAGCTGCCTTGTTTAGCGTCTGTGTTTTTAGATATTCCTAATTTTTCGAAAAGCGCAGTTTGAGCTGCAGACGGATCAATTGACGACATAATGTTTCTAACCTCACTTACCCATGCTAATTGTACGCATCATCAAGCCACGCAACGTTGTGACCATTTCTACGTTGTTTTCGTATTGCCGAGACGCCTCTAGCATCTCTACTAATTCTTCATCTACGTTCACCGCTGCAGTATATATGAACCCATCTTTGTCGGCCTTTGGATGTCCAGGCTGATATGACTTTTCAGCGGGCCGATCGACTGTAATAATTTCATCAACGTCAACGGAAGACACACCAGTCTTTTGAACATCATCTGCATAAACTGATTTAAACACTGCCTTTACTGGCTTTGTAGGCTTCGGCATCAGAAGACGCGACAGTTCTTGCGTTGGCTAAATTACTCGCGACTGTGTTAAGACGCACCATCTGGGCGGACATGCCCCTACTCGGCGATACGTCGAAAATGTTTTTAATATCCGACAAGCTTATTCTCCTTTAATGGCCGACATTAAGCCGCTGAATTTTCTGTTTAAAAATTCCAAAGAGGTTTGGTATCGCATTACATTTTCAGAAAACTGCATCTGCTCAACGTGGAGCTCTACAGTGTTACCATCAACAGACGGGTTTACTGATTGTCGAAATTGAGCCGCCTCATCACCACTTCCAGTATAGAATTTAAAATGACGTTCATTAGAAACATTTACAGGCCCAACATCCATTCGAGCCCGCAGAGCCTCATTAAAATCAATATCCCTAGCCTTAAAGTTCGGTGTCGCAGAGTTCACAATATTGGATGCCAAAATTTCATTTCGTTTGGATCGCAGATTTAATGCGTCCGCATGCGTCTGTATATGATTTGCTATCGACTTCATTTTACGATCATCACTTGCAATGTTACGTTTGGTGTGGATGTTGCAAGGAGTGTGCCAACTAATCAGTGGAGATCTAGAGATGAATGAGGACAACGATAAATCACTCTCAGCGGTAATGCTAAAGGCACGCAATAAAATTTTAATTGAATTTGGAGACTACTCCTTTGACCAAGCTCTAGATGAAATCAAAAATTCTCTAGCTACGGAAAAAGATCGTGCCAAGCGGCTGACACTATTATCTGCTAAAAGCTGGATTATTCGAAACAAGGTTTACGCAATGATGCACGAACCATTCGTGTATTCACTAAATGAATTAGAAAATACAAATATTTTTTCCGACTTCGAAGCCGATGATTCAAGTGGTCTTAACGGTCTGTTTGATGACGATGACGATGGCGATGGCGATGGCGATGGCGATGGCGATGGCGATGGCGATGTTCAGGTAACAATAACCAAAACAACAACTCATAATGGTGTAAAATTACTAAAAGACATGGTCGTTTCGGTTAGCAAGGATGATGCCGATAAATTAGTTTCAGATAAAAAAGCAAAGTATTTTGAATAATGCGCAAAGACTTCATCTTAATATTATTGACCTTAGTTGGGCTGGCTTATATCTTCATTTCTATGACGAAAAATACGCGCTTCGAAAGTAATTTGATTAGCTGCGCAAACGGGCAGGTTAGTTTCCAGATTACTTATAAAAAATTAAAAAGCGATATGTTTGTAAATTTTGAAAAACCTGATGAAGAAATTACGACATTTAAAATAACAAATTTAGACGGTGAGAATTTTCACTTTGAGCACCAGCTATCAAAATTTAAAATTAACTTAGATGAACAAACTGCGATCGAAACCCGCAGTGGAGAAAAATTAATCTACAAATGTGCATTGGAAAGCTTCAAAATGTGACTAAAATAGTGGACGTCGCCAAGAAATGTCAAAAATATCTACGGTAAAGTCTTCGTTTCCGATTTTAATCTCTCCATTCTTAATTTCTCTTCTTTTTGCAATTTTCAAGTATAAAGAAATCGGCCGAACGGGTTCCCCACCACTGCATATTTTTTCTAATTTTTCAAAATTTTTATAATGTACAAATATTTCCGCCGTAACCAAAGGTCGAACAGAACGAAAACACATTTGTCCAATTATAGGGTCGTTTGAGTCCGATTTCCTAAAGACCATATTACAATTATATGTCGGTAGTGATGATATTTCGCTTGAAAGCACTATTTCGGCATCATTTTTCAGGCTTGTTAAAACTATCTCAGCGCTTGTGACAGTTAATTGCAATTTTTCAAAAATTGATGTCAGCGGGAGGACCTCCATCAAGCTATTTCCAATTCTATTTTTTCACGCAGTGCGGCTATAGCCGCCGATTTAATCTGAGAAACTCGGCCGGTACTGACAGACAGGATTTCCGCAATTTCATAGACATTTAACTCTTTAACATAATAAAGCTCGATAACTAAAATCTGTTGTTTAGTTAACTGTCCAATAGCTTGTCGCAAATATTTCTTAAGCTCTCCATTGAATATTTTATCCTCAACATTTGGCTCCACAGAAAAAATAAAGTCACCGTATAATTCTGTTACCTCATCAATACTCTGGTTCTGGTTTGCTGCAAAATTTTGCTCCCACCGTGACAACTCAACCGATGTAATTTTTAGTTCTTTAGCAACTTCGTCTGCATCAGGAATACGGCCAAGTTTTAGTTCCAATATGCGTTTCGCTTTATCAGTATTTTGCTTTTGCTTGACCGTCGTTCGGCAAAGGTTAGATATCTTACGAAGATAATCCACTATCGAACCTTTAATACGCATTCGAGCGTAGCTTTCAAAGGCAACGCCTTCTCTATTCTCGTACTTGTGAGCAGCCTCAATTAGACCCATCATTCCCACTTGCAAAAGATCCTCAACTTCAGCAGCCTTTTGAACCCGTCCAGCATAAAAATAGGCGTATTTTTTGACTAGCCCAGTATTTTTTTCAATCAGGCGGTCAGCTGGAACTTTGGTATTATACGGGTTTGACATTTTTAATATCCAGTTTCTGAACTAAAAAAATGAATGCCAGACTTCTTTTGCTTTGGGACCTTATTAAGATTATTTGTAATTACATCTAAGCATGTTCCAACTTGTTTTTTGGTCTTCTTATCAAGAATGAACGGTTTGCGCGCAATAATGGACTGCACAACGTCGTTTGATCCAGGCATCCAACCTGCGAAAGCTAATTGCACCGGGAAAAATTTAAGTACTATTTTCTCAAAACTTTTAAAATCTCTGAATGCAGATGTTTCATTTTTTGCCATATTAATAATTATTGAAAAGCGGCTGACCCCTTTCTCAATATGTAGCGCTTTCAAAAAGGCATATGCATCCATAAAACTGGTTGGCTCACCAACCACGGTTATCACGACCTGGTCTACTGCTGCAGCAAATTCAATGCTAGAATTTGACGCGCCAGCAGGCGTATCCACAATCAAATAATCAAGATCATTTTCCAGCACATCAAGAGATCTAATAATTTTCCAACGCTGCTCTGTATCAAGGTTTAATGTCTCAAGTGTACCAGAACCACCTGGAATAAGTTTCACGCCACCATGTGAATTACAAATTATATCATCAAATGAATTACTACCTGATAAAAAGTCAGAAATGGTATTATCCGCCTTTACACCCATCATAATGTTGGCATTTGATAATCCAAAGTCGGTGTCCAAAACCGCCACCTTAAACCCCATGAGAGCTAAATTTATAGCAGAATTTACTGCAAGACAGGTCTTACCCACCCCTCCTTTACCACTGACAAAAGCTAATGACTTCACCATTGGATTACAAACCGTCCTGTCTGACAATATCCAGCAAAAAATCCTCGACAACAGAAATTTTCGCGAAATCAAGGCCATCTTCCAAAATCTTCAAACCAGAAAAAAATTGAATTTTTCTTCCCAAATCAAAGACCGCCGACAATTCAGAAATTGAAACTTCAAGCAAATCCATTTTTGTGAGCGCGACACTCAAATTAGGTATTTGCAATATTTCTAAAGCTTGTCGTACTGCATCGTAACTTTTGCCCACTTCAAGTGTGTATATCACGCTCACCTGCGGCTTATGCTCCAGCGCTTCTAACCTCATTAAAACTGAATTCAAAAGATCCATCGGACCCTCATAATCCACTATTAGCCTGCTACCATCTAAGGCAATATCTTGCCTTTTTCTAAACAGTGAAGTTACGTTTGCATCCGAACTAGACTTGAACAATGAATTTAGGTCACCTGAAAGAGGATCAGAGATGACCCTATTATTTTGCAAAATAAGAGTACTATTCTGTGCAGCTGTATGCGTTGGCAGAAATTTAGCGAGTTTTTTAGACAATAACGTTTTTCCAGATCGCTCAGCACCGCAAACTAAAATAATTTGGCTCGCATCAAAATCTTTACTTTTCCCTTGGACAACTTGCCTAGTGAATTGACGCATCAGGTCATGTAATTCAAGATTTGGCTCGTTTTTATCTATCAGGGTAGTTGCAGTTCTATTGCTGAAGCCAAGCATTTTCATTTTTGCATTAATTGATAATGATGTATCTCTTTGCTGACCAAGAGCGATCGTTTCGTCCACCAAAAACTGTAGTTCACTAAGCTTTTGTTGGAATGCAATAGCAAGATCTGATTTTTCAGACCTGTTTTCACCAAGTGCAGACCGGTTTGGTTCATTATAATCAATTGGCTCTTGGTTATCTGATTTATTCTCATATTTAGATACTTCAGCATCAACGAGTTCAGAAAACTTTTCAGTAGTGTTACTATAGGGCGGCTCAGATAATAACTTACTTTCCTGACGCGCCATAGCCTTTTCTTTTGCTTTTAAGTTTGCAGCCTCGATTTGCTCTTCAGATAATAACCTATTTTCCAGACGAGCCTTCGCCTTTTCTTTGGCTTTTAAGTTTGCCGCATCTATTTGGTCTGGCTCATTTGTCGCCAATATCTCTATCATTCCATCACGGCGTGTAGTAGACAAAATAAGGGCATCAGGCCCGAGCTTTTTTTCCACTTCATCCATTGCTAGTGAAGTATCCACGGCGGTAATTTTCAATTCTGGCATGAGGAACACTCCAACATAATATTATCTCTCTTACTCAATTGCATCAAAACCTCCAACTGTGAATGCTATTTCTACACTTCGGTCTTCAGGTAATTCTAAGAAACTCAAAACATTTATCGACGGCAATTGAGATCTAACAAACCTTGCCACATGCTTACGAATTTGCGGCGCAACAATAAGAAACACGGGCTTTCCTTCGCTGTTAAATTTTTCCGATGCATCATTAAGGTTCGAAAGTATTTTTTTAGCAAGAGTTCCCTCAATCAAAAGCATTTTTTCGTCAGGATTTTGCCTTACAGTGGTCAAAATCATTTGTTCAAGTTCAGGAGAAAATGTAATTAACGGAATAGTATCCCTGAATTTCAGAGAGTTTTTGAATTAATAACGGCACTAATTTGGGGCGGATGCGCTCAGCTATGTCATCACTATCCATCTTTTGGATATTCATTGAGCTTAAACTTTCAAGAATTAATCTCAAATCAGATATTGGCACCCCTTCCTCAAGTATGCACTTCATGACTGACGTAACCTGATTAAGGGGCATCACTTTGGGAACTACTGTATCCACTAAATTAGGATATGATACTTTCAAATTATCCAACAACTCTTGGACTTCTTCCTGGCCCAATAAATCTGATGCATAACTATTAATAATCTGGTTCAGGTGAGTTGTTAAAACATCTTCAGGCTCAACAATCACATAGCCTTTGGCTTCGGCATCAGCCTGAAGTTCTTTATCAATCCAATATGCATCTACACCAAAAGCTGGTTCCTTAACCTTTAGACCAGATAGCTCAAGATTAGTACTGTCGCCGGCTATCGCTAATTTTTTATCCGCATAAATAAGGTCATCCGCCACAATTTTTTGGCCAATCTTTATCTGATACTGAGACCCCTCTAAGTTTAGATCATCACGAATTCTCACCCCCGGAACGATGAATCCCAGTGCCTTAGAAATTTCTTTCCTCAAGCGAGTAACTTTAGGGACCAAATTATCTGCTTTGCTT
This sequence comes from uncultured Planktomarina sp., assembly GCA_943788425.1. Lineage (GTDB taxonomy): Bacteria > Pseudomonadota > Alphaproteobacteria > Rhodobacterales > Rhodobacteraceae > Planktomarina. Next base: position 183,836 of record CALSQF010000004.1, on the reverse strand, counting down.
TCATCCACGAGCGGTACCAGCCCATAACCAATATTGACAGAAATCTTTGCCGCATCTTTTACGTCTGCTAGTCCAAATTCCACCTTTTCGGTTGAATCCTCATCGTCTTCACTAATCACTTCACCAGATAATGCAGAAACTTCCGTTCTTCGAGAATTCCACGCAAGAACCCCACTGATTACGGCAAAGCCAATAAAAAGAGATATTAGGCATGCCTGGTACCAAACCTAATGCTAGCATCACCAAAGAAGTCGGCAGCCAAGCCGCTGAAAGGTTCACCTGACGGGTTATGTGTTCAGACATGTTTTCTGACGAAGACACACGAGTGACTATAATTGCTGTCGCTATCGAAAGTAACAATGACGGGATTTGTGCTACCAGTCCGTCTCCTATTGAAAGCAGAATGTAAAATTCCGCTGCTTGGGCAACGTTTAAGTCATGTTGAGCAATTCCAATTATCAGGCCACCAACCACATTAATTGCTAAGATCAGTATGCCGGCAATTGCATCCCCTTTTACAAACTTGGAAGCACCGTCCATTGAGCCGTAAAAATCTGCCTCTTTAGATACCTCAGCTCGACGATCTGTCGCTTCTTCTGGGGTCAGAACTCCAGCATTGAGATCAGCATCAATCGCCATTTGTTTTCCAGGCATAGCATCCAGCGTGAATCTCGCTGAAACTTCAGACACCCTCCCAGCACCTTTTGTGATCACGACTAGGTTAATAATAACCAGAATAGCAAATACAAACAGGCCGACAGCATAATTGCCCGCCACAATGAATTCTCCAAAAGCCTGGATAACTTTACCGGCCGCATCAGCCCCATTATGGCCCTCTGACAAAACTATCCTAGTTGAGGCCACGTTTAAACCTAGCCTCAACACAGTTGCTAATAGTAATAAATTTGGAAAAGAAGAAAAATCAAGTGGGCGATGGGTGTGCAGTGCAACCATTAAGATGAGTAGAGAAATCGTGATGTTAAAAACAAAAAATATGTCTAGCAAAGCGACCGGCAATGGCAATACAAGCATTCCAACCAAAGCGAGAATGCCAACGGGCAGCAATGAACCTGACATTTTTTTGATGTCGCCCATTGAAAACCCTATGGCCTGGCTCTGCTGCATGTGTAACGTCCTCAATACCGTCAAATTAATGACAAACTAAATCGCTGATAATACGAGTTAATTATTAATTAACGGGCACCAACAGCGCTTGATGTTTATCTATATGCATAAAACGTGCCATACCGCGATTCTTCGCGTAATATCATGCGTTTGATTATCTTTAATTGAAGGTAAAATTTTTGATTTTTTTTTTGGCACAGTTGTTGCTACGATTTGCACGATGAATATTTTGAAAGGAATGTACAATGCGCTCAACAACTATTCCAATGACTATTGGCATTTTAGCTACTAGCATTTTCGTATCAGCTTGTGATACCACAGGAATTCCGTTTTTACCATCAACAGATAACTCTCAACACTCCAGGGCTACTTTGAAGTCAAAACGGATTGGCCTTCAAAACACCCAAATGATCCTTGCAGAGAGCACACTTGCAAGCGCTCCAACTTACGTTGCCCCGACAATCAAAGCGGTTGGCTTTTCATCAATAGCGGTTCAACAATCAAAAAATTTAAACCAACGCAGGCTAATGGCAATTCGTGCGGCCAGACTAGATGCTTATCGTGTCCTAACCGAACAGATACATGGCGTGCAATTAGATGGCCAGACAACCGTTGCAGAAGCAATTCTAACCTCGGACGTTATGAGCGCAGCAGTTCGAGGCACTATAATGGGAGCAGAAACCGTTAAGATTGAACCCTCAGGTCAAGACACTTACTCTGTCGAACTATCAATTAGCCAAACTCATGTGGATCGCCTCATCAAACTGTACAAACGTGGTGTACTGTAGTGGTATGAACATTTGATGAAGAACCTTCCAATACTTTTTTGTTTTGTGTTAATGGCACTTTCGACTTCGGCGCATGCCGAGCGTTTCGTCGTAGAGTCGGAGGGAACTGCGCTCAAGACTGCAGAGCTTCCCATATAGCGTGTACGAAGCTCGTGCCATTTCCAACGCACTGCAGTTAGTCCTGCAAACCGGTGCTCAGTCTTTGGATAGTTTTTCTCTAGTAGAAAATGGTAAGGTGTTATTTGATCAGATTTCTGCACAATCGAATGTACAAATTGCTGGCTATCGAGTGCTATCAACAAAGGACCATGGAGATAAAGTTTCAGCGCGCCTTGAGATATTGCTCCTGCCAGAAAATCAAAATGAAACCCAAATTAGCTGTCGTCAGCCAAATAACCTTGACCTAGCTTTTAAATGGCAGGGGTTCTCCATAAAGAAATCACTGCCATTCTGGGTGCAATTTGATGAACTGTCACTAACGCAGACAATAGAAGCGATGATGGCTACCAACAGCAAATTCAACTTCCAAGAAAATAATCCTTACCGTTCCACGACCTCATCGAGCTATTCACTATATGAAAATGAAAATGCACCCGTAAGGTCGACACCAAACTATTTGCTTACACTTTCACTGGATCTAGACGTCAAGACAACTAACCTTCTCCAACGGAAAAAGGTTTTGTCAGTGAAAGCTCAATCTGAATTATTCCGAAAATCTCAAGCTTTGAATGGAGCGGAATCTAAAACAGAGATTGAGATTGAGAAAAGCGGTATGTTTGTTAGTGGCTCTAATTCTAGGCGACGAGACTCGGAAAGTATTCAGGCGGCGGTCTTTGAATTGGCATTGGAGTCAATCACTCAAACTTTGCAGCACTTAGAATGCATAGATTTTAGTGGGAAAATAAAACTTAAAAATAAAAATTTGGAGATCGATTATGGCCTGCAAGATGGGTTGTCGCCAGATGATATTTTTAGCTCTCTACAGTCTGGCACTCAACAATACTACTTCACCGTTAAGCAGATGAATAATACTTCAACAACTCTGCACGCACTTACACAGGGTAAAACTGGAAAGTCTTTTGACGGATTAAGCATTAAATTGCTGGAACGTTACTAATGCAAATATTTATCAAGATATTTACCGTTTTTCTGATTACTACGAATACTCAAATGCTTTGCGCTGAGGAAAGGTTGATTTTTGGTGCAGACATCAAAAAAATTGCCCAAAGCTATTTGGCTGAGAATGACGTATACAATGAAATTTTGGTTTCTGAAAAGCGCGCCTATTTTCCGTGTAATGAAAAAATATTGATAACGCAAAAAAACCCTAGTAGCTGGCACACGCTCAAAGCGTCATGCGGCGAGCCGGCTCGCTGGTCTATTTCCTTTAGAACGCAAGACAGGGCAATAAAAAGTGAACAATTAAGGCATAATAATCTTTCAAACAGTGCGCAGATTGTGTTTACAAAACTTAATATCCCAAAAGGTAAGGTGATTGAACCAGCTGATGTCGTGATGAAATGGGCTGACTCTCAAACTGCGCGGGGCGCATACGTGACGCTCGATAATATCGTTGGTCAAAAAGCAAAACGGAATTTGTCTAGGGATACCGTTATAAAGGCTCGACACATATTGGCGAAGAACGCAGTCAATAAAAATGATGCGGTTCTGATAATATCTGGATCAGCTGCAATAAGAATTGTAACCTATGGAGAGGCGCTTTCTGACGGAAAAGTAGGTGACATGGTCTTGGTTAGAAATTCATCTTCATTAAAAGAATTTAAAGCCATAGTGACCGCAGAAAAAAAAGTTTCGCCGCTAGCTAACATAAATTAATGCCTTGTCGTTAAGAGACTCGAGAGGAGTGCTTACCATGATTAATTCTGTAGGTAATAACGTTAATGCCGCCGGCGTTCAGTTAGGCGATAGTAACAAAGTGACTATCCAACCCGACAAAAAAGTCTCGGATTTGGCGCCTAAGGAAATAGTAAATAAGTTGGACAGCCAAGATCTTAAAATTAAGGATCAGGTTGCTAAACTTGCCGATGGGCCCCCCGTAGACCGCTCATTAGTAAACGAAATAAAGACTAAAGTCGAACAGGGACGTTATCCGATCGACCTGGATATCGTGACAGCCAAAATGTTTGAAAGCTTCCAGGAAGCTGGAAGCTGATAGCATGAATATCGACAGCCATTTGTTCCTAGATAAGCTGGAACAAATGAGAGAGTTACTATCAAGTCCAGACATAGAGTCTCGGGCTAACGAAGCATTTTTGACTCAAATAATTAAAGATTTTTATTCGCTTATAGATGAGTATGCTATGGCTCAAATTCCTGAAAATGCTGCAGCTAGAAGATCCTGAAAAAATAAAATCTATTTTAACTCAATTAACATCAAAAATAGATATTATTGAACAGCATATTAACCAAGAAACGGATAAACTTAGCTTTCTATCCAAGATAACCCCGAAAAATTAATTATTTAGGTATTTTAATAAAAAGTTTCGGTCGCTTCTTCCTGATATGTAATTTTATCTTCAATTGCTATTAAATCTTCTAACTCCGATATCATGTCGCTCACACTTTCATTACCAAAGGCCTGCGAGATCAACAGCCACGTGTAAGCCATTTTTAGATCCGGCTCCACAAATAGATTATAATAAGTCTTGCCTAATCTTTCTGCGGCATCCGTGTCACCATCCATTGCCTTAGCAGTCAACTCGCTAACTATTTCTTGAGCTACAACCCCTATCAAGTCCTCAGTCACTATATCTCGCACATCATCAACTACAGCCATTGCCGGTTCACTACCACCTAAGGATGCACGCCACGCCCAATATAGCGCCCGCTTATAACTTACCGGGCTGCCAAGACCCTTAAAATATAATATAGATAAATTATGTTGAGACGTAGGTTCGCCTTCGTTAGCAAGAATGGTGAAAAGTTCTACCGCAGTTTGAAAGTCTTTCTTTTCAATTGCATTGATTGCATTCACAAAGATATCAGGATTGGCTTCAATTGTTTCTGTTTGCGCACGCGCAGTAGTCACAACAATCATCACCAGAAAGGCTAAACCACAAACCATACGTATCATGTCGCTGCAACCATAACTAATTTTAATTCTAGAAGCCGTGTACTTTTCGATCCCTTTTTTTGATAAACTATCACCTTAGGCCTTTCTTTATCTATTCTTGATAAACTCCACGGAAATCGATTTGGGAAGGAAAGACGCCTGCCCGCTCTAGGATCTCCTTGGGCTGATCATAAAACGCATCTAAAAACCTCTTATCAACCCAAGTACGCGCCAGTGCCTGTCCCAGAATATCCGGTAAAAATTCTTGAATTTGCGCTTCGCTCTCTAAAATTATATCCTGCTCATCGAACCGTGTTAAATCATAATCAAGCAATGGCATACTTTTCTTTTTCTTCGAAAAGTGCCCGCTTAATTTTTGCAGGTGCAATAGAGGCCAATAATCGTTTCAATTGACAGCCCTCTACTTATTACAAACCACACGCAATTTACCTCACCTATACTGTATCTCATTAGCATTTATGAATAAAGTGTTTTGTAAATACGATAGAACTTGTGTTAATAGTTGTAGGTATTACAACGAATGCAGTAATGATGTTATGCATGACCATAGGAATTGCCCAAATTCGCGGTGTACTGAATGTCTGCAATGTATTCGAAATTAGTTGGTAGCTCAGAGGCGGCAATGCGCCTCAAAAAACTAATATCGCTGGTAGCACCATCTGACATGCTGCCGTCATAATTCAAGGCGAAACAGGTGTAGGAAAGAAGCTGGTAGCAGAAAGCTGTGCACGACGTAAGTCGCCGAAAGGGCAAATTTGTAGCCGTCAACTGCGCTGCCATACCTCGTGATTTGATGGAAGCCGAATTATTTGGCTATGAAAAAGGTGCGTTTACTGGAGCAGTCAAAACAACGCCTGGAAAATTTGAACAAGCAAATAAAGGGAACACTGTTTCTTGACGAGATAGGAGACATGAACCTCGACTTGCAATCAAAATTGCTCCGGGTGCTTAGAAAATTCCATTGTTACAAGAGTGGGTGGACGAGCAGACATACAATTAGACGTAAGAGTGGTATGCGCGACGCATAAAGACCTGGAAGAATTAGTAAAACAAAATAAATTCCGTGAGGATTTGCTATTTCGGCTAAATGTCTTTCCAATCCAAGTGCCAACCCTGCGAGAACGCTTGGATGACATACCAGAAATAGTTACCCACTTTCTCAAAGACAATTCATATGTCAGTGCAAACGAAGCCCCGTTTGGCTTTGACAAGAGTGGATTTGAAGCGCTCACCACATATGAATGGCCAGGCAATATTAGAGAGCTACGAAATATTCTGGAGCGGGCGAAAGTGTTTTTTCCTGGTCAAAGCATCAATCGAGAACAAGTTACCCAGACCCTACTTGGGTTTAATCAAAATGCATTTTTTGACCATGTTGAAGAAAATGAAAATATTTGGAGCGTACTTGACGAGTTGGGTGGCGCGGAACGCGGCCATGAAGCTGACGAACGTGCGCCACCAACAGCAAAAGATTTCTCAAGGCTGTTTGACAGCTCCAACAGTGTTGATGTTAGGAGACTTCTCAGAGATGTGGAGATCGTTCTAATTGAAAAAGCGCTCGAAAGAAACGCGGGTAACACGAGTGAAGCTGCTAAAGATCTCCACTTACAGCGCACGACTTTAATAGAAAAAATAAAGAAATATGGCCTTTAATTTACTTAAGATTTATTCCAGCCGTCTACCAGTTGGGTGACATAGTCTGATGATGATGTCGACGTGTTGACCACTTTCTCCATTTCAGAAAATTGTTTTGTATACTGCGCCTGAAGGAGCGCTTCCCGTTGATCAATTTTTGCTAATCTTGCGTCTAGCGAGGACGCCCGCTCTTTGTAAAGATCGACAGTAGCATCAAGGTTTCCTGCAGTCGCGAGCGCATCTGAAAAGAAATTAAGTAATTTTGTTTTCGCACTTCGGCCAACATAGATCGCCAGATCGCCAGGAGTCGAACTTGAGGCTTGGAACAAAAAACCAGGGTAATCAGATGTAGAAAAGTTATATTTACCAGAGCTAGGACCAGTAAAAGTTAGATCTTTACCGAGCTAGCTCCATAACTAAGCCTATCGTTAGAATCTGTGAAAGTGTGCTTGCCTGCTGGAACAGCTGAGTCTGCAGTTGCATATACAAAGACATCCGGGTCACTCGCATAGGCCTTATCTTCTGTCAGTGCATCAAATTTTTCAGGTGAATTAGTAAACGTGCGATCAAAACTGGTTTGATCGAATACATACGATCCATCCTTTGCCGTCTTTATTCCGAAATCTACGAAATAGATATTGTTATCACCGAAACCTGCAATGGGTGCCGTCATAAAATTGGTAAGTTTTCTTTTTGCATTCCTAAGAAACGAACTGTGAGCTAACTCACCATTTTCGTCACCAACTTCATCAATAAAGCCAAGTTTATTTAGATCAGATTTATAGGCGTTAAGGTCTGCAATCAATGTTTCTACAGTTTTCTGAATGTTTTCTGAAGACTTTGTTATGGTAGTGGACTGGGCTTGCGGCCTTCTGGATAAAAGCTCTACTTCCACACCTGCAATAATATCTGAAATTTTGTTACTCGAACGCGAATAGCTTTGACCGTTTAAATCAAAGGTAGCGTCTACAGCCTGCTTGAAAGAAGTCACCTGTGCCACCGGCTGCAGTCTTCCATCCTGTAGATGCGTTATTCGTCATCTTGAAAACCATTTTTTACTCCAGTCTCACTAGTCAAAACCACTGAATAATTACTTGAGTTGGAGGAAAGCTGCACAAATTCAGCCTTTAATCCTGTGACATTGTTTAATTTAGTGACCGCGGAGGATAAAGTGTCTCCAGACAAAACAACCTGCTCGGAACGTGCGGGGCTTGATGCCGACCATCCATTGTCATTTGCACCATTCGTTCCAAATTCTATTGTTATAGTTTGATCAGTGACAGTTCTATTTAAATCAGTTTCGCCATCCTGCTCGCCATATCTGTGGCTTAGCAATCTCAACGTTTTCGAATGTATTAAGGCCTTCTGTAAGCAATGCTTGGTCCACAACAGTGGAACGCATAAAATTGGAATTTGGTGATTGTTTGAGAGTGAAGTGGGAACCTGAACTCATCGAATTTACGAGCGTCTGCGTCGCAGACATGCTGGATTTAAGTGTGCCCATACCTGAAATCGAAGTTTCTACCTTCTCTTTCTGGGCAGTTACAACTTCTTTTACCGGCACAATCGCAGCATCAACAATCGCATCAACAATTTCAGGAATATTATATCCTGAGCCACTCTTGTTAATCATGCTCACGTAGTCGTTGCTAATCGTCTGGCTCATAAAAGACTCTCCTAGTAATAAACGACCAACTCAGCAAAAAACTTAGATCAATACGAAATTTCAATTTCAATTCTACGATTTTCTTCACGGCCCTCAGCAGTCACATTATCCGCAACAGGATCTGTTTCTCCTTTACTGACTGCCGACATCCGACCACCTGACACTAAACCTGTTTCCTCAATCGTCTGGACTACGCTTGCAGCCCGCGCCGCAGCAAGATCCCAATTGTCCCTAAACTTCCCATTCGAAATTGGTACGTCATCCGTGTGGCCCGTAACAGTAATCTTACTTTCAGGGCTCATTGCCGTAAGCGCAATGCGGTCTAGAATTGCCTGCGCGTCGCCAGTTAAGTCTGCAGTCCCAGATGGGAATGCACCACCAGCGCCGACGGATATAAAGACGCTGCCCTCGCGCTGTTCAATGTCGATCAATCCCTGGTCGATTTGCTCTTGCAGAGCCACGGTCAACTCTTCTGTAGCCTTAGAGGCATTCTGCAGTTTTTCGCTCTCTTGCTGAGATGATCCACCCTGATCAGTTCCATTCTCGGGAAAACTCTCCTCGAGAGATGCCGCTAATTCTTGGAGTTCGGCTTCTAAGCCGCCAAAAAGAACTTCACTTTCTGAGGCCCCGGCAGCCTGCCGGGCTTCAGCAAGCGCGTTCATCGTCTCCTGGATCATGCTTTTAATTTCTTCTGGATCCAACTCTTCCTTCGGAAAATTAATCACAACATTTTCGCCGAGAGTTTCTATTTGCACCTCCCCGCTATCAATAGCTTTCTGTAACTGCTTGGCCAATTCTGTAGCATCAAGGGACGCATCACTTTCACCGCCAGCGCCATCAAAGTCAGAGTCTTTTTTCTTATCTGCCTCGCCACCCTCAGGAGAATCTTCTAATTTAGTTTGCAACTCCAATTCAGGCTTTTGAAGTTCAGTCGTCTGTTGGCGGAGAGTTTCAGTTACAGCTGGAGTGGGGTTGGGGCTAAAGTTCAGTGAAATTACTGTGGTCCCTTTTGGTTGTTCCACAACAGGAACCACTTTCTGAACACCAAATGCTTCACGAAGTGAACCTGAAATTTGTTTAAATTTTGGAACGTTAAATTCGGCGAATGATAGGATAAGAACGAAGAAAGCCATCAACAATGTTGCCATATCAGCAAATGTTGCCATCCACGCAGGTGCACCGGGTGGAGGGCACTTAGGACAATCCGGTTCGTCCTGATCTTCTTCGTTGAGAGCTTCTTCAGCCATGATTCGTTAATCCGCCTTCAACTATGCCGCAATTTCAAATTTAGCTTGAAGTTTAGGTGGTAATGTTGCGGCCATTTGATCTTGAATATTTCTAGGGCTATCGCTCCGAGCAATTCCACGCAAACCCTCCAATACAAACTTACGATAATTAATTTCGAATTCGGTAAAACCCTCTAATTTTTTTGCCATTGGCATAAACATTACGTTAGCAACAAAGGCTCCATAGAGTGTTGTCAAAAGAGCAACAGCCATAGCTGGACCAATCGATTTTGGATCCCCCATATTCCCCAACATCAAAACTAGGCCAATAAGCGTACCGATCATGCCCATCGCTGGCGCGATATCAACCCAGCTTGTTATGCATCCGGTAGTTTCGGCGTGCCTGCCCTTCATGGATGCGATCTCGGAATTCATTTGTTTAATCAGTTTCTGCTCGTCGGCCCCATCCACCAACATTTGCATTCCTTTTTCGAAAAATTTATCCGGGACTGGTTGACCTTCTAGAGCCATCATTCCGTCCTTTCTCGCCATACCTGCAAGCTCAACCATGCGCTCGACCGTCTCATCGAGCTTGGGCAAGCCGGGTTTGAAGCATTTCCCCATGGCTTTAAAACTAGCTAAAAAGGTTGGCATCGGGGCGGTGTACATGACAGCGAAGAACGAGCCACCAAACACGATCAAAATAGATTGATTGTCCACAAAAGGTGCTACACCTCCACCTGCAATCATCGCGGCAAGTATCATCCCAACGGCACCGACAAAGCCAAGTAATGCTGCAATATCCATGTTAATGTCTCCCCATGCTCATACGAGTATACAAGATTTGTACCATTCTATATAAGTCTTATGAAAATAAATCACCAGTCACCTGTTGGGTTCTCCAATTCAGATTAGAAAGTATAGCCATGTACAGAGGTTTTATTGGGTTCGTTGTTTTTGCAATTTACCTCACCAGCCAAGCTTCAGCTCAATTCATGGCGAGGCAACACACTGTAAAAGATCTGCAATCAGGCACAACGTGGCTTCGCTGCTCGGTTGGGCAAGCATGGGATCCAGCACTCGACACCTGTACTGGCGACATCGTTAAACTTGACCATGCTCAAGTCGAGTATGCCACAAGCGAAGCAAAACGACAACTTGGAGGCAACTGGAGGCTGCCAACCCGTCAAGAGCTGGAGAGCCTCATATGCGAAGAGTGCACTACACCCAAAATAAATTCAAAATATTTCCCGAAAATTTCTCCTGAAGCTTACTGGACTAGCGATAAAAATACACTCAACCCCAAAATGTTCTGGTCAGTAAATTTTATGACGGGCCACTCATACTCAAGATTTTTCCCATACCAATCACTGCCAGTTCTGCTGGTATCAGCAGACTAATTACGGCCTTTTGATTGTTTTTATGAAAGGTTTAATAAAGTCAAAATAATTACAAAGGCACAGACAACTGCCGCTGATATTTCCATCACTTGTGACTTAGCATTTTTAACATTTGCCAAATACGAAATTCGAATTTTTTCCACACGATCATTATATATTTGAGTTGCAATTTGATACGCATTTATCATGTCTGAGCCTAAGTCTGACAACTGCTGACCTAGCGCCTCTTCGGATATGGACGACTTAATACTTTTTTCAATTTCTTCCAAACTTGCAGACGTGAGATTCACAGATTTAGGCACTGGAACTCCTCTAAACAAGAGAAACCCATTTTCAGGATAAACTGCCGGTAAAGGGTTAACTGGCACTGAGTTCGAGAAAAAGCCAAAACAATTTAACTCGTCAGTCGTGAAAAATCTATTTGGCAATTCATAACTAGAAATCTGTTGTTCGTTGATGGCCACTAAAGTGTCTACCATCTTTAGGGCAAAGTCCGATTCAAATTTTTGTTGCTCCTGCTCGGACCGAATTTCAACCTCGCCTCAGCAACTCTTCCTCTGGAGCCGCATCGTCTTCAGCAGGATCCGAAGTTTGTTCCGCTTCTTCAGCCATAATTCCGCCCCCCCCCGAGACAGACTAATCTATATTGAATTTAAGGCAAGAAAAAGCGGCCGGAATTGTGTTTCGGCCGCCTAAAATTATTCAATTTTTACCAGAATCTGAGACAGCTCTTAATCTAGGATTGGATCAATGCCAGCATTCCCTGACCCTGCGCATTCGCCTGAGCAAGCATTGCTGTACCAGCTTGAGCCAAGAATTTGCCCCTTCGCCAACTCAGTGGTTTCACCAGCAAAGTCTACATCCATTTTAGAAGCCACATCCAAGGCGTAACCAGCGTTTAGGCTAGATAAATGCGAAATTTTATTAGAGACTTGGTTATATACGTTGCCACTTTCTACAATGGCAGCATCCAGCTGCCTTTGTCAGTCGCCATGAGCGGAAGTACCAGTAGCGTGTCCAGTCGATATGTGGGCCGCGGTAACGGTCAGTAGCGGGAGCTGTACCAGCATTCACTGTGGTAGCAGTACCAGTGTTTCGTCCAAATGCAACAGTTTTAGCACCCCCAAATACAGTATTCCCTTTCCAAGTGGCCCTTGTTGTTACTGCAGCGTATTCCGTGAGAATATCGGTTGCTTCCGCTAAAATAGCAGCAGTGTCTTGAGTCGAATTAAGCCCATTCGTTCCCAGTGCATGCAGTTCCTCGAGACGCACCATCAAATCATTCAAAATACCAAGATCGTTATTAGCCATCTCCATAACCTGAAGAACTTCTGTAGCGTTTTGTAAGCCTACTTTTATCGATGCCATTTCGGCCTGCATGCCATAGGCTACGGCAACTGACGCAGAGCGGTCACCCGGAGCAATATTTTGCCTGCCGCTCGCAAGACGCTGCATACTTTTCGAAACATTTTCCGAATTTTCATTGAGCGAGTTTTGAACTCGGTAAAAGGCTCCACCTGCATTAATACTTGTCATAGCAATTCTCCTAGTTACGAACTGGGCTGCAAAGCCCTCAGGGAAAGTAACGACGGGCGTTGATATATGTTTAGGAGCTTATTTCTTAATCTACTTCACTGCTTGTCAAAATATCGACACTTGAAAGGTGTCAAATTGATTTTTTGGCATCTCGGCAAGACGCTGCTAATCTTAGTTACCAAAGGAGATGAGCAATGAAACTTGATTTCAGCATTAACATGGGACAGCGTCAGGGACTGACGCTAACGGCTCAAGTACAGCAAGCGATTAAGTTGCTACAAATGACGAACCTAGAGGTCAACGAATACATAGAAGAGAACTTCGCTGTTAATCCCTTTGTCGAATTGAATGATAAAATTGCTCGCGAAAAAAACACAAGTGCAAGTGATGCAAGAGCTGAAACTCTCTCAACAGCAAAAGACCTTAGAAGATACCCCATTTGGCACAGAAAAACAAAAAACAAAAACCGAAATAGAAAACCAATTTGAAACTGGCGACAGCTTTAAAACTAAGAGCACTGTGTCAAAAGAACAAAGCGATTTTGATCCTGTGCAGTTACTAAAATCACATGATAAATCACTTTATGTACACTGCGGGGACTACATAGAGAGCCTGGGTTTCACTCAGCAAGAGCAAATTGTAGCCTACAAATTCTTAGAGGAATTGGAGCCCACTGGCTGGGTGGATGTGACTGCGAAAAATGTGGCCATCCAAACTTTGGTAGACCTGAACGTCGTTGAAGATGTGCTAGACACCTTACAGATGATCGAGCCTGCTGGTTTGTTTGCGAGAACTTTGGCAGAATGCCTGAAGTTACAAGCCAAAGATAAAGCACTGCTGGACGAGATGCTCGAAAGTATTTTAGACAATTTACATCTACTGGGTAGTGGTAAGTTTGATTTACTTAAACGTCGCTGCGGCTGTAATGACGAAGAACTTGCCGAAAAATTAAGAGTGATAAAAAGCTTCGATCCCAAGCCCGGCCTTCAATTTTCTTCGGAGGCAATCAACATACGAGAGCCAGACTTAAAAATTACAAAAAAGGATGACGGCTGGCTTGTGACACTCAACAAGTCCACACTTCCAAGCGTTGTCATTGACAAGACATATGCAAAAACTGTTCGAAAATCCAAAATGGACGCTGAACAAAAAGAATTCATCAAAGAAAAAATAGCTGAGGCAAATTGGTTAAAAAATGCTTTGCAAAAGCGAAACGACACGATGCTTCGCGTAGGCGCTGAGATTGCTAAGAGACAAACAGCATTTCTAGAGAAAGGGCCAAGCTATATTCAGCCCATGATCCTACGTGATGTTGCTGAAGCGGTCGACATGCATGAGAGCACAATTAGTCGGGTGACCACAGGGTCTCTCATGGAAACCCCACAGGGCACTCTAGAACTGAAATCTTTTTTCAGCGTAAGTTTGCAGTTGAATGACGACCAGAGCTCACAATCTTCGGCCGCAGTAAAGTTCAAAATTAGAAAATTAATTGAAAACGAACAACCACAGAGCCCGATAAGCGACGATGAAATCGTAGAAACCCTAAAGTCCAGCGGCATAAACGTGGCCCGCCGCACAGTTGCAAAATATAGAAAAGTACAAAATATTCCAGCTTCATTCATGCGCAAACGTCAGAACACATTATCCGGAATGCTGTAATAAATTCACTAAAAAATCGCTTAGCAAAGATTTAATATATATTAACTGGCTTCAATGAACCGGCATTCATAAGTGTTCATGTTTTTAAGGATCGCGCCACTATTAGGTGCACTGACTCCCTAAAATTTACCAAGCATGCTGTTGCAAAAAATTTGGAATGAAATAGTGAAAAAGATACGCTCTGCACACCTTAATGTTTCATGTTTAATATTTTAAGAACTTGAATCTTCAATTTCTTTTGCAATAGTTTTCTTAACTTCGACACGTTTTTTTATGACGTTCTTTTCATACCTAATCTTGTTTTTCGGGTCTATTCTTTTCACCAACAAACTGACTTCTTGCTCATTGGTGCCAGCAATAGTCATATAATGGTATTTATCATCAAACATAGTAAATGAACGCATCAAATTATTTTGGGCACGGTTAATATAGATTGCTAGAACTATCGCAGTGGCAATGAACAAGTAGATATTAATAACAAAAGTTATTAAATATACTACGGCCACCGCAGCAAGTGGTGGGAAAAGTCTGTACTTAAGTAACCATAATGGTGGGATCATCCAAGCCAACGGGTCTGGAGAGAAACTTAAAATATCACATTTCCCATTTTTATCTCTGTAAATTTCGTAGTTTTCGTAGCTCTGAAAATCACCAAAGGTATGTTTTTTGAACGCATCCAGAACAAATTCTGTTTCTTTTTCAGTGGCGTATCCAAATGCACTCTTAATAGGGTGATCAATAAGAATATCGAACACTATGCCGTCACGATAGAACGTCAAAAGCCACTTAGATTCTTCATCATGCTCTTGAAGAAAAGTACTTCTCAATCGCTGCGGACCATCCAAGTATGGCTTGCCATCAATCGCAATTAGAATATCATTTTCTTCTAGACGTTTGACATAATCTTGGACAGTTATTCCACCAGTTGCAATCTTGAGCAGGAAGCCCTGCTTATCTGCCTCGTTTACTACAACCTCCTCAGTGTCATCAATCTGCTCACCGTCTCTATTTACCTCCTCACTCATGGGAATTTAAGTGGATTAGGAGCAGGCTTCCGCGTCACTTTTTTAGCAACTGCTTTTTTCTTAGCTGCAACTTTCGCGGCTTGGTTCATCTCAAAAATTTTGGCTACGAGGTCTTTTTGTAACATGATCAATTGATCAACTTTGTTTTCAAGAGCCTGAAACTGTTTGTAAGTTACAATACTATCACCCCTCTTATCATCGCCCTCTTTTGAAGTATCTGCCTGAACAAAAAATTTCTCCATGTTTGACATCTGTTGCGCTAGCTGGCCTTGGGTTTGCTGGGTTCGTGATTCAATACTCTCCAATGTGGTCGTCGCAAATTGCTGTATCAGTCCCTGAACTTCCTGAATGGTGAGCTTCACCGCCTTGGAATATTTCACTTCAGCACCTGTAATGTCATCTATGGATTGCTTCGCGGCTGCCTCTAGGTCAACAAGAGTCGACTTAATCAGTTCTTGATTTTCAGTATTGGATTCAATTAGCTGGATGGATTTGTCCAATTTGGCGACATTTTCAGTAAAAATAGCTAGCGCTTCTATAGAAACATTGGAATTAGTTTTCAATGTTCCGAGGGCCTTATAGTACATCAATGAGGCCGCGCCCAGAGACACAAGCCCAGCTACAATTGAACTTATAAAAACAATCATTACTGAATTGTAGATTCTTTTGGCTTGGATATTTACAACTTCAAATTGCTCTCTGAGGTTATGAAACTCTTCAGTTACTCCAGCCGCAGTATCCGCAGCGTCCAATGCAACTTGAATACTATCCTGAATATTATCTTTTTCTGTTGTTTTAGCTGCCATCTCTCAAAACCTTTTGGTCAGTGCTGCACTGGATTTCAGACTATGGTAAGCACAATCTGTGCCAGTAGTTATGAGAACTGACTGGCTGGGTAGGGATTTCGACTTAAAATTGAACTTTTTACAACCCCACGGCCGTTTTTTGTCGTGGGTTACAAAAAAGTAAAAGCAGTTGGAACATGTTATTTTGGCCATATCGCATCTCGCAGTCGAAGTATTAATCTTTGTATCTTAAATCTAAAAGCTGCCAAAAACGATAAAAAGGCTCCAACGTATACAATTATGCCTTTGAGGGTCTCGCCTCCCTCTAAGAACAGCTTCGCCTCAAAAACCAACCAAATAGATGCTCCAAAAAAAGTGATTGAGGATATTAATTCACCGGTAGATCTTTTACGCTGCGCCATAATTTTTTCCTCGACTTCAAATTTTCGAACCAAATTCATCAAACAGAAGATCGGCAGGTATATTTGGATCTTCGAAGGATGGGTTTGTACCACGCTCCAACTGAAGCACATAAGCTAAAACGGAGGCAACAGCTGAGAACAGATCTTCCGCTACATCTACCCCAATATCACCAGTAAAAAAGAGAGCTCTAGCCAATAATGGGCTACGCACACGGCTGATATTCGCTTTGTCAGCTTCATCTATAATGCGTAGCGCCATCGGCCCTTTACCCATCGCAATTATATAGGGAGTGTCCCGGTTTTCTGGCTGATATTTTAATGCAACTGCGAAATGAGTAGGGTTCGTAATAATTACCGTAGCATCACTTACATTTTCAATTGCCTGAGCTCTCTCAGACGCTTTTTGGCTAGCCTCCATCTGAAGTCGCCTTATTCGAGATTTAACTTCCGGTGACCCTTCACTATCTTTTGATTCATCCTTCATATCTTGACGGTTCATACGCAACTTCTGCATCCACTCATGACGACTCCAGAGGAAATCGCCCAAGGCAATAAAAGCCAACACTACGACCAAACCACCAACTAAAGACATCAAAGTTTGATGAAATACAGTAAGACCATCGCTTAAGGATGAACTACTCAAGTATAATAATTTTGGCAAAGACACCCAAATTATAGCCCCCGTCACTGATATCAGAAATATAATCTTCATTATTGACTTAGTGAGCTCGACTAGGCCTTTGACTGAAAAAATCCGTTTCAATCCACTAAGGGGATTAATTCGACTCGGCTTAAACGACATTGCCTTACTAGAAAAATTGATGGATCCAGCAACAAAAAATTGAGTGAGTATTACGGCAGTAAAGATGGGAAAGGCAAAAATAGCTGCACCACCTAATGCTAGACCAAATGCAGCTTCAGAGTTAAATATGCGCAGAACACTCAAGTGTTCGGAATGGTTCCAGCGAAATAAAGACGCCCAATTCGAAAGAACGTTCCTAGCCACCATTCCCAAACAAAATAAAATAATTAAACCCATAAAACTTGAACCAAAGACAAACATTTCTTTCGATGAGAGGATGTCACCATCCTCCCTAGCTTTTTCCAAACGCTTTTGAGTTGGATCTAACGTCTTTTCTTGGCTATTATTTTGTTCAGCCATCAGTTTTCTCGAGAAGAAATGACATCAAAAGATCAATGATTAACTGAATTAAATCCTTAAACGCGAAAGAAATCGCATCAACTGAATAGAATAATATCAAAAAAGCGCCAATGAGGGTCATTGGAAACCCAAAGGAAAATAGGTTAAGCTGCGGTGCAGATTTTGTAATAAAACCAATTGCTATGTTCACAAACAGCAAGACGATGACAATGGGCAAGACAATGATTGCAGCCGACCGAAACAATATATCGCTTGCCGACAGACCAGCAGCGATCAAGTCACCATAATTTACTAATTGGCCCAATGGATAAAGCGTGAAGCTTTTATATATTAATCCTAAAACTATCAAATGCCCATTAACTGAGAAAAACACTACTATGAGAAATAACATAAAAATTTGGCTTATTACTGGAGACTGACCACCGCCAGTTGGATCAACTTGAGACGCAAAAGCCAAACCAGAAGTTGCAGCAATTTTTTCACCAGCCAAGCTCACAGCAGCAAAGCAGATATTGAGAACTAAGCCGACTGTAAGGCCAATGAATATCTCCTGCATTACAATCAAAATTAATTTGGGACCCACTAAAACACTCTGCTGCGGAAATTGAAGAGTCCCTAGTATCCAAAAGCCCAAACAAAATGAAAACACAATTCTGATTTGCAGTGGCACCATCCTACCCCCAAAAAACGGCGCTGAAACCAAGAACGCACCAACTCGTAACGACGCTATCAGTATTAAAACCAAAAAGGTAAAAAGCTCTTGTAACTCCAGTCCAGGAAGAGCCCCTAATTCATTAACTATTGGTAACAAACTAGAGACCTTTCCTGGATATTTCGTCAAAAATATAACTAAAATAATCGGTCATTTGAGTAATTGTGAAAGTAGCCATTAAAGACATAGCCATTAACACGATGAAAAGTTTAGGCACAAAGCTGAGAGTCATTTCATTAATGGACGTAGCTGCTTGAATTAAGCCTATGAATAGACCAACCGATAGCGCCACGAGCAAGATAGGACCAGCAACCACAACAATTTGCCAAAAAGCCATACTAAGATACTGAACATTTTGATCAAAAACCATATCGCTAGCCCACAACAAATGTTGATGAAAGTGATCCAATCGTCATGGCCCACCCGTCAACCAATACAAACAGCAACAACTTGAATGGCAAAGAAATCAACATAGGCGACAACATCATCATACCTAGGGACATAAGAATGGATGCAATAACGATATCGATTACCAGAAATGGTAAGAAAATTAAAAACCCAATCTCAAAAGCCGTTTTCAACTCAGATGTAATGAATGACGGTAAAACAATAGAAAGCGGAATGGCTTGAGTGTTTTCAAAAGGCCCCTCACCCGCCATCTCGGCAAACATATTCATAGTATCTGAGCGAGTATTAGCAACCATGAATTCTTTTAATAGGTCAGTGGCCGAAGCCAAAGCTAACTGGGCAGATTTTGTACCCTCTAGGTAGGGGTTCAACGCAGTCTCATAAATTACCTCAAAAATTGGGCTCATGACGTAAAAAGTAATGAAAAGTGCAATCGCAATTAGAACTTGGTTCGGTGGCGTTTGTTGAGTACCCAACGCCTGCCGTAAAATAGATAACACTATTATTACCCTGGTAAACGCAGTCATTCCCAAAACAATTGACGGAACAACAGTCAGTACAGTCATTAAAACAAGAATTTGCAGAGAAAGAGAATAAGTCGATTCACCATTTTCGCCAATACTCGAAGTCAAAGCTGGCATACCTAACACGCTACCATCCTGCCCAAATGCAGATGATGCCATTAAGCTAAAAACGAGATGGAGAATGATCTTGAGGGAAAAAAGTTTCATTTACCCATGAGCTCCGGTTGAAGCTCAGAAGTAAGCGTATTTTGTTGTATCTTGGGTAATTCGGCTATCGCCGGGGATCCATTTCTATTCGAAACCACAAGGAACAATGAACCTGCGCACTCTATAACTGTAGCTGAAGAAAATTTTGATACCGCTACAGTGTTAACTATTTTAATTGCGCTGTTGTTAGACTTATCCAATTTTACTCGGAAGAATTTTGAGCGCTTCACCACAACTTGTGTAGCTACAAGTATGGACAAAAATATCAGTACCACAGCAATTTTACTTAAGTCAAAATCTGGCATTTACCTACTCCCTACCCAAGCGTAGCAAAATAGATACCATTCTGATAATATATAATTATATCATATACTTAAAATATAAAACTTTGATTGTCATTTCTTTGAATCTAGAAGAGTGTTAAATACTTTCCATTCTTTTTTCCGGATCCACAATTTCACCAAAACGGATACCAAACCGTTCTCCAATCATAACGACTTCACCCTTCGCAATTTTGGTATTATTTACCAATATATCGAGAGGATCTCCGGCTAATCTGTCCAATTCAACAACAGAACCTTCATTTAATCTCAGCAAGTCACGGATCGTAATTTCAGTACGTCCGACCTCTACAGTCAATTCTACATCAATATTTTCTAATACCTTTAAGTTTTCGATACCAACGTGTTTTTTATTAGCGTCATCAGCCTTTATATCTTCAGCCATTTTCCTTGTCCTTTTTCAGTGAAATTCTTTTAGTCATTGAAACAGCAGCATTGGCGCCCAGTTTCCCAATTTCTGCTTTGTAGACGGGCTCGCCAGATACCTTGATCGTAATGTTTTCGGGCATGGAAATAGGAAACTCATCACCCACAGTACTTTTCAGGAGACGTCCTAAATTCGCTTTACTATTAGTCAATTCAGCTGACAAAGGCAGGTTTATGGATAAAACTGCCTGCTCTAATTTTTCTTTCCAAGTGCGATCGTCTTGTGCAAATTCATTTTGAACTCGTGATCTTAATTGCGAAGATATTGGTTTTAAAGTTTGTAGAGGATATAAAACGTCAAAGCTCGCCGGTTCTGCGTCTGGCATTTGTACCATAAATGAACACACAATAACAGTATCTACACCATCAACAAACGAGACAAATTGGATATTTTCTTCTCGAGACAATGGCTCAAAACTCGTGACAAACAGGTCCTTCCATGCGTTCTCCATGGCCCGGTTCATTCCATCAGTAATTATTTGGATAATACGCTGTTCAGTCGCCGTAAATTCTCCTTTATTTTGGTGCAAAGCTTTAATTTTTGAACCACCATAATATGAATTAGTCAAAATTGAGATAAATGAAGACTGCACTACCAAAAGAGAATTACCTCTCAACTCGTCTAGTCTATTAGTTGTCACACTTACAAAGTTGTCACAGCTTTCAACATACTCATCAAACGATTTCACTTCCGGAGGAAACGACGAGATCCGAGGCATAATTCGCAACATTGGCAAAAATACTGACCGTGTAAATCTGCAGATTTTTTCGTTGACCATTCTAAGTGCGTAATAGTCACCAAGAAGCGAAAGATCTTCTGAACCAAAATCAAATTCTCTAACCGCAGTTGTATCAAAAACCGCACTCGTATCTTCCTGTTTGGCAGCGGCATCAAGCCCGCCAAGGAGAGCCTCAACTTCATCATTTGAAAGTTTTCTAGAACCAACCATTTAAATTTGGCCTCTTATTGGAGCACAAAGGACGTGAAGTGAACTCCTTCGACACCGCCAAAGCCCTCAAGATCCAGCAACTTTACATTGATTGCGTCCTTAATGCTATTGGCAAGATTATCCCTACCAATTTTACCATCAATATCATCGACGGAATAAGTACCTATAACACCCAGAACTTCAGACCGAAGAGCCATTTGGTGTTTTTCAACATTTTCAATTACTGTTTCATCATATTGTGTAGATACTCCTACACTAACTTGCAAAAATTGCTTTGATTTATTTAAGTTAGTCGTAAAGTTATCAGCAAAAGTATAGTAACTGGTCACAAATGTCTCATTCACGGGCGTCTCTTTTGAAACCTTTTGAGGCTCTAGATTTTCTTCATCAAGCCCATCAGCACTGGGCAATTGTCCCGCCTGCTTAAGTTTTTTCTCAATCAGCTCTTCCACCTGTTCAATTGGCGTTTGAGTGGGCATGAATAAAAAAGCGCCCGCACCAACACCTATTCCCAGTAATAAAACTGGGCCTAATCCAAACATGGCAATTTTTGTGAAGTTAATTTTTCGTTTTGGAGCTTCTTCAGCCATTATCTCATCCTAAGCAATCAGGTTCAAACCGGTTGGTGTTCTATAAGAACTAGCAGTCTGGGTGTTTAGTGTTGTGGAACGCTCTAAAGCGCTTTTTTCTATGCCTGCAGCCTTGTTTCGGCTTTGATTTGCATTCTGTTTTTGCTGGTCAGCGCCGCTTTGCATTCCGACTGAGAACCCCGCAAGTTTCATACCATTTTGACTTGTAATTTGTAACAAAGAGTCTTCGTTCGCGCGTAAAATACTTGCCGCAGCCTGGGTTTCAGCAAACATTCGAATATCAATTGACTGCTTATCCATTGAAATATTGACCTTAATTTTTCCGAAGCTCTCCGGCTCAAGGTTAATTTCAAAATTTTCATTTCCACTCAGAACCTTGTCAACGACCAGCATACTTATTTTGGACGCATATTGGGCATCATACAATGAAATATTATTAGTTAGGTTTGGCGCTGATCCGCTTGAACGGGCTAACGATCCAGTTTGAGACGCAATCTGATAGCTAAGTTTTTCATTTGAGGGAGTGGTTAGGTTGATACCTTCTCCAGAAATCAAACCCACTCTGGCCGATGAACCAGTAGGCGCTTCGAACTGTACCCTTGCAACAGATGTCATTCTCAGAGCCTCTGCGGCTTCAAGAAAAGATTTCGGATTAAAAGGCTTAGACGTATTTTTAAATTCGATTAGATTTTCATCCACTCCCTCATTTAAAAAAACTATTTTGTCATTTTTAGAATCTAAAAACGATTTTACTTCACGTTCTATCGCGAAAATACTAGCGGCCATATTGTCATATTTTCTATCAACCATCCCAGAAATATGTTGGACTTCTTGATCTAAAATTAACTTATTTTGAGTCAAATTATTAAACTTATTCTGGATATCAGATTGATTGCAGTTCCACAAAGTTATCTTGCTGAGCTGCCCCAACATTAGATACATAACTCGCTGCTTCCCTTCCAACAGCATTAGTTTGCAAAACTATTTGAGTGGTATGGGAGGAGGCTGTCGACATTTCGCTCAGTGTTCGAACGAGCTCCCTAATGGACTGGACAGTGTCATCTACTTCGTTGATCGAAGCATCCGGCATTAACGCTTGCTGCTGTAGGGCCATACCGTGATCTTGCACAACGCCACTGTAGTTTTCTCTAGCTAAACTAATTTGGAACCTTACAAAGTCTGGCAAATTTTCTAGAGTAGTTTCTTCAGGTATGGCCAAAACTACAAGCAATTTGGATCGTGAATCAACGCTAGGGTCGATCTCAACAGCACGTGTAACACCAATCAAACCCTGTGAGGAAAATTCGTCTTTTTGTAAATTAAAATCGTATACTTCAACGGGCCCTAAACCGCCTTGAGCATCCAACAAATCAACTTTTACAGAAATAAACTTATCAAAAGTCTCTGGCCGCACCTGCGTATTCTCAATCTCAATAGGCACCACTTGTGGTACAAGAATTTCGCCAGAAGCTATTGCTTCAGAATTTTTTAAGGTGCCGTTTAAATCATCGCCCTGTAAACTTGCCTTCAAGTCTCTGATATCAAAAAATATCGAAGACGCTTGGGAAACATCTAGCTCAAGTGGAACAGCTGCACCCTGCAGTAGATCCGTCAACGCCATCAAACTCTTGTCCTGGGAACTATCCAACTCAAGTGGAACAGCTGCACCCTGCAGTGGATCCGTCAACGCCATCAAACTCTTGGTCTGGGAATTATCTAGCTCAGGTGGGACAGCCGCACCCAGCGGTAGATCGGTCAAAGCTGTCAAGCTCTCTTCTGATGATATGGCAGCTCCGGGTATCATCTCGTTAAGAGCTGGCTCGATTTTATAGTCTTTAAATGTATCACCACTCAATTCCACACCAGTTGTCTCTCCATCGGCCAGATCAATCGCAACTAAGAGTTTTTCCAAAGATGATAAATTGAACCCAGAATAGTTTTGGGGGATGCTTAATATCATAGTACAATATCATTAGTAACCAAATTGAGTCTAGAATCTACAAACGAGGCTGTCGCGCTTAAATCAAGGTTAGCTAATATATTCCCACCGTTTTCTAGATGGCCAATAAGTCCGTCTAATCCATGTTCCTCAACAAGCTTTCCACAGTATTATCAAATTTTATGAACTCATTATCGATTACTTGAGAGAGAAGATCTTGTGGTGACAGTTCGCTGCCAAGCTTCCCGCCTAGTTCACCAAGGCTGATATTAATCTGTTTATTGTCAAACAACCCTTCGGACTGCTCATCATTTAAAGAATCTAGCATCATAGAGAAAACTTCAAAGAGACCCTCGCCCTGCCCACCTGAAGCATTTTTCGACCCTAATTGTAAATCGCCATGGGCTGACCCAACACCACCACTAAAAGCAATACTCATCCGAAATACTCCAAACCTCTTCACAGACGGAATTGCAAATTTTGTACCAATTACTTTTTTTGAAAGAGTATATCTCGATCAAACTCTTTTAATTCTTTTTCTCTACGCTCTTCTGCGTTCAATTCATTCAATTTTTCTAAAATTTTTCTATTTTTACGTTCGTGTGAAGATACTAATTTTTGCAAATGTATTTTTTCAGTTATAAGAAATTCAATTTTGTTTCCCACGATTTCTTTCTGACTAATCATTTTTTCACGAAGTTTACTATTAATCAAAACTCGATGACTAGTTTGCACGACACCCGGCTCTACTGTCTCCTCGATATTAAAGGTTAAATCAGTTTCTAGTTTACGAATTTTCTCTATATTTTCGTTCATACTACTCAATTCAAACTGAGTTTTTAATTTTTTAGTTTTACCGTGCCGGTACATTAGGTCAAAAATCTTATACTTAGCCATGCCACAATTACTCGAATAACGTTGAGAGCAAGCGCTCAGTTTGTACGAATGAAAAATTTTCAGCTTGGTTTTGTTGCAAAAAGCCAACGATTTTCGGCCATAATTGGACTGCCAAATCAAGGTCTGAATCCTGACCTTGGACGTATCCCCCCATTAAGAGAAGATCTTGGTTTTCTTGATATATAGATACCAATTTCCTTAACTTACGTGCATTTTGTAAATGTTTTTCACTACACAATTCATCCATCAATCTACTCACAGAATTACCAACATCAATCGCTGGATAAACTCCCTGCTGGGCAAGTTTTCTTGACAAAACTATATGACCGTCCAAAATTGCTCTAGCATTATCAACGATTGGGTCTGAAACAGTATCATCGCCATCAGCGAGAATAGTATAGATAGACGTGATTGAGCCCACTGAATATATGCCAGCTCCAGTTCGCTCAATTAGTTCAGGTATTAATGAAATTACAGATGGAGGATACCCTCTAGCCGTCGGTTGCTCTCCCAAAGACAATCCGATTTCTCTTTGTGCATGAGCTACGCGGGTTAGAGAATCTAAAATCAGCAAAACATTTTTACCTTGGTCGCGAAAGTACTCTGCAATGCTTGTAGCCCTCTTAGCGCCCTGTAGCCGGAGAAGCGCGGATCGGTCTGCAGGCACTGCAACAATGATAACCTTGTGCTTTGAATGCGAGCTTGTAATTTCTTTAGAAAACGAAGCTAATTCTCTTCCTCTCTCTCCAATTAGACCAACTACAATAACGTCCGCTTCTGCACATCGGGTAATCATACTCAAAAGAACCGACTTACCAACGCCAGAGCCAGCGACAATGCCCATTCTTTGTCCACGGCCAATGGATGTCACAGCATTTATACTTTTAATTCCAACATCAAAAACTTCTGTGATTTCCCCTCGATCGAATGGATTTACAACTTTTCCTTCTACTGGATAACGCTCCTCCGCATCAATTGATCCTTGCCCATCAAGTGGGTGACCCAGCCCGTCAATTACACGACCCAAAAGGTTCGGCCCAACTTCAATTTCTTTCAGTCCAAAAGAAGCAGTAACTTTGTCACCGCTTAAAATTTCTGAAGATTTTTCGTATTGGAAAATTATGTTTTTATTATCCCTAAAGCCGACAATAGCTCCCTTTGATGAGGCTCCAAATTTTGATTCAATAATGCATTCCGAGCCAATTGAAGCTGGAAATTGACTACTTTCGATCACCTGTCCGTCAAAGGAGACCACCGTACCACTAAATTCAATGTTGTCAGTCACAGAAACGCGTTTCTTCACGCCAATAAACGTCCTTTCAAGCATAGATTTCTGGCCATGAGTTTGATATTTTTCATTATTACTCGGCATTTTAGATTAATCTCCAACCGCGAGATCGAACAATGAAACACGTGCCGATGATTTGGCACTTAAGACTTCGAACTCTCCCCGTTTCAAATTTTCTTTTGCATGAAATGTATATTGCAAGCCATCATCAAAGTTTATTGCAGTCAAAATCTCAAAATCTTTAGAATTCAAATACACTTTCACCTCATCATCATTTCCAGCTATTTGTTTTGCTGCCTCTGAAATTTTTTTGCTAAATGGAGCCGGAATTTCATCAATCCTCATACCTGCAAGACCTGACGCCAACGACAAAACAAATTCAGATATTTGTTTTTCTAATTCATCAGCAATGAAATTGGACGCACCAATTATTGCCTGAAGGGCGTTCGAGAGCTCTTCTTCTCTTTCGGCAAATTGGCTCGTAAAATCTGCTTTAAATTCCTCAATTTTTTTTTCAAAATAGGTGTCTTCATCTCGAGAATGCATCTGAGTAGAGGTATCCTCCGCCTCACCTACTAATTCTAAGTTTGAAAGAGCCTCTTTAGAAGCTTGCAGATCAGTTTCGTCATCAAAATCTTTAGTCTTTATTTTATGAGAATTTCCAGGCACAATATCTTCGTGCATGCTGGCCATGTATTTTTTGATCAATAGCATCATCTATCGCATCCAAAGCACCTTCGGAAACCGTTGCAAAGTTCTTTTCCCCAACCGAAACCTGTGCGTTGGAAGTTTCGTGAAGATGTTGTTTTTCGATATCATCCAACAGATCATTTTGACTGTTGGTGTGCTTTTCCTGTTTAAAAAACTCATTATTTGTGTCGCTGTCTAAAAGATTTGAACGAACCAAGTCAAAAAGACTGCTAGACTTAAATAACCTTTCCTCATTTTCCTCTGCAATATTATCAGGTCGAAACTCAGTAAGGCTAGCTGCTCTAAGCAAACCCACTAAATCAGAATTTTTCAAAACTCCCTCGTCATCGTCAGGTGTATTAGATGGTATTTCCATTAAACCATCTCCTCACCGCCACGACCAGCAAGAACAATTGTGCCATCATCTGAAAGTTTTCTAGCCACGTTGATAATTTGTTTCTGAGCCTCTTGTACCTCAGTTAGTCGGACAGGGCCCAACGCCTCCATTTCATCACGAATATTTGCAGCAGCACGCGTAGACATACAGCCCAACAATTTATCTTGAAGCGCAGTTTCTGCTCCCTTCATAGCAATAATCAAGACATCTTGATCAACAGATCTAAGAAGCGTTTGTAGAGACCTATCATCAGAGCCTGAGAGGTTCTCAAACACAAACATATTATCCTGGATCTCAGCCATGAGGTCTTTGTCCTCTTTCTTGATAGAGGTAAGAATACGTGTTTCCATTTCTGTTTTTGTAAAGTTCATAATTTTGGCAGCAGCTTTTACGCCACCAATTTTGGACGCTCGAAGAGAGGTGTTTGCAGCAAATTTTTCTTTCATAACTCGCTCTAATTCTTTTACAGCGCCAGGTTCAACTGTCTCAATTGTTGCAATGCGCCTAACGATATCCGCTTGGATTTCGTCCGGCAACAGAGTTAGGACATCTGCTCCTAAACCAAAATCTAAGTAAGAAATAATCAGGGCCTTAATTTGGGGATGCTCATCTATTATCAACTCAGAAATTGCACGAGCATCCATCCAATCTAAAATATCAATCGCTGACTCTGAACTTGCTGGAGTAATGCGTCCTAATACAGACTGAGCTTTATCTTCACCCAACGCACGAACCATAACATTTTCAATGTAACGTCCGGCACCTAAACCCAAGCCTGTTTGCTTTTTAATAGTTTCGAGAAATTCATCCAGAACCATATTAACAGTAGTTTGATCGACCCCAGCCACGGAATACATCGCAGTACCCAAGTGCTGAACCTCTTTAGGAGTCAAGTTTTGCAAAACTTGCGCCGCTTCCTCTTCGCCAAGAAGCATCATGAGGATGGCAGATTTCTCAGTACCAGAGAGTTCTGCTAATTTTTCGATGTCTGATACTTCTTCAGCCATTTTCCACTCCTATTAAAGCAAATTAAGATCATTCCGCATCAACTGCTTAAAGACGTTAGCTACGCGCCCGGCTTCATCGGCTACAATCATTCGAACTAACGCAACCTTATCATCATATGTATTAGCTGTATCTAGAAGGTCAGCTGAAATCCCACTCTTCTTTTTAGGCTTCAGTTTTGCTTTTATACCCTCCAGGGTTTCTCCCTCATCCACCTCAACGGCTTTAGTGGCTTCTACGCGTTGCGTAGCTAAATCCGCCATTGTCTCCGCCTCAGCATATAATTCCATAACCGAGTTAGTACTTGAAGTAGGGACTAAAATTCTTGATAGCATGGGACGTACGACACCGAGAGACACAAACCCTAGCAGTAATACAATCAAAGTTTTTTCAATTGTTGATTTAAACCAAGTAGTTTCATACCAGTCAATTTGCTCACCAAAAATTTCTTCATTAAACAGCTGCGATGTAATTGTTAGACTATCACCGCGCTCAGTTTTTATTCCGATGGCACTGGCAATTAATTGCTCCATTTCATTTTTAATTTTTTCTGAAATAGGTTCATATGTAATCTCTCCTGTATCTGGGTCGATCACTTTTCGGTCTCTAACCAACACCGCAGCATCAATCCTAGAAATAGTGTTGGAAGGTGTTGTCACAGTTTCAAACTTACGACTAACCTCATAATTTTTTAATTCGGTTGAAGATTTAGTTTCAAATTCATTATTCGCTACCTCGCCATCCGCACCCTTGCTAGCACGCCCGGCTGCAGTCTCTATTTCAGCCTCTGCTGGAGGCTGATTAGAAATTGCGCCAGGAATACCTACCGCATCTTTTTTTGCTGTCACATTCAAAGAGCTCTGTTCACTCAAGATGGCAGAGTCCTTTGGATCAACTAATTCTTGCGAAGTTTCACGGCGCGTAAAATCAATTTCTAAATTTACTTGCGCATTAACATTCGACGCGCCAACGATTGGCGCAACCAAGCTTTGTATCCGAGACCTATAAATGCCTTCAAGTCTCATCCTGTATGCGAGCTGACTGTCAGCCATAATTTCATCCGGATTATCAGGAGAATAAGACAATAAGCGGCCAGATTGATCAATTATGGATACACCACTTTGTCCCATTCCTGGAATCGACGACGCGACCAAGTTAGTGATCGCCCTGACCTGAGTTTGGTCAAGCTGCCGTCCATTTTTTAGAGTAACAAACACCGAAGCTGTAGGCGCTGTTTGATTGCGAATGAATACAGATTTTTCCGGCAAGGCCAAATGGACGCGCGCAGCCTGAACGCTACTAATCTCAGCTATAGATCTTGAAAGTTCGTTTTCTTGAACTTTTTTCAACTTCATCGTTTCAACAGACCGGGAGACACCCAGCGGTAGATTATCAATATCTTCAAAGCCATTGGCTGAATATTCTGGAAGACCTTGAGCAGCTAATGATATTCGGGCTTGGTGATAATCATTAGTTGGTATTAAAACCTCACCGGTGGCTGGATCAAGCTCTACATCCATTCCCATATTTTTCAAAGATTCATAAATCTTTGATTTGTCCGCGTCGGATACAGAGGCGTACAATGTGGTCATATTCGGTTCACGCATGGATACAAATACTATTGCAGCAGCCACGGCAGTCAGAGCCGCCAAAATTGTTGGAAATGCGCGTCGAAAACTAGGTTGATCTATAGCCTCACGAATATTGACCATAGCATTCTTGGACGAGGTCAGCATATTTCTTGAACCGACTTCGGTAGTTTCAATGCTAACCATTTGATCTGTATTTGCCATGATTCTTACCCTGTCTGCCTTATACCGGCATATTCATTATGTCTTTATAAGCGCTTAACGCTTTGTTACGGATATTAAGCGTTAGTTGAAAGCCAACTGACGAAATTTGTTGATTAATCATAACCTTAGATAAATCATTTTCAGTCCCAAGTTCATAGTCTCGCGCCAGTTGTGAAGCGGTGTTTTGCGCCTGAGAAACTCCATTCAAACCATCAGAAATTCTCTGTGAAAATGATGGGCCAGATTCAACAGATTTTGACTGTAAAGCCTCGGCTGAAAGCTGAGCCTTCTGCTGGACCGATGACATGTTTGTATTAACGGCGGTTATATTTGAACTTTGAATTTTCATTGTACGTTCCTCATCCAACCTTTACGTCAAGCTTTGAATTGAGCGCCTCAATGGTATTTCTTGGCCTTAAAGTTAGTTCATTATCGAAAACGATGTCGGTGTGCCCAATTTCATCGGCACAACTCAGTATTTCTGCGCGCTGAATAACATTGTCTAACTCCCTTACATTGCCAGGCCATTCGTGTTGTACGAGCTTATTTAAGGCCTCAGCTGATAAAACTTTAGGGGTACCATTTTCAGTAACATTCCGAGTTAATAAGTGGGCAGCTATAGCAGGTATATCAAGCGGTCGTGATTTCAGTGCACATGTTGAAACTGGAAAAACGTTTAGGCGGTAAAATAGGTCTTCTCTAAATTTGTTTGCTTGAATTTCTTGTAGCATATTTCTATTTGTAGTCGCCAATACTCTGATATCTATCGCAATCTCTTTTGTACTTCCAACTGGAGTCACTACTTTTTCTTGCAAAACTCTTAAAAGCTTAGATTGAAGCGTCAAAGGCATTTCTGAAATTTCATCAAGTAAAATAGTGCCAGAATGTGCTGCCCTAAAAAGCCCTACATTGGCTTGTAGGGCTCCAGTAAACGCTCCTTTTTCATGTCCAAAGAGCATTGATTCCAACATATTCTCAGGAATTGCCGCACAGTTCACTGCTATGAAAGCTTCATCTTTTCGTGCTGACTTGGCGTGCAAAATTTTTGCTACAACCTCTTTTCCTGTACCAGTGGGACCATTTATGAGAACGCTCGCATTAGATCCGGCGAGCTTACAAAGCAAATCTACCAAATCAGCGGTTTCTGGATCGTCACACGGTAAATTGACATGCTTGGCAAGGAATTGTTCTAAAAACAAATTTAAATAGAAGGAGTTCACATGCGACGATTCTGAGAAGTTTACGGGCATGTGAAAATACTTAATTGCACCGTTACGCTTAACTTTGATACCAAAAGTTTCAGAATTCGCTACTAGCACAAACACTTTTGTAATTTTGTGTGACCGAAGATATGTCTCGAATGTATCAGAATGTACGTCACAAGCTTTGGATGTTTCTGAAATAATTAGATGCCTCTCTTTCGAGATTGTCTGGACAGAGCCCTCGTCAGCTAAAATGGACCACTCCACGCCCCTTTTATCTAAAGCGCTACAGATGGTTTGGGTGAAGTCAGCGTCCCCAGCATCTATTAAATAATTTGTCATCATCAACCTCCAATGAGCGTATTGCACGCTTTGTGCCAAAAAAAATATATCAATAAATAACAATTAGATAAGAGTATCTTTATTCTTGAATTGCACTCAAAACGATCGGTGGTCATATTTTTGACAGCCAGCTAACATAATCCATGCGTGCGACGTTAATACTAATGAAGAGTTAATATTGATTACGAGGAGCTTATAATGAACACACAAGCGGCTATCAGTGGTTACACAGAAATCAAAAGCCAAACGCTCTCTCAGGAAAGTCTTGGATACAACGTCGTTGGCACCGCTTTAGTCAAACTTGAAGTAAGTTTAAAATCATTAGTCTCGTCCACAGACACGCAGGAGCGTAAAAAAGCGTTTGAAACATCCATACTCACCTTATATTTTTTGCAAAAGAGTTTAGACTTTAAAGCCCAGGGAGATTTAGCAATCAATTTGTATCGTCTATATGAATTCTGCCGGATTAAGCTTCTCGAAGTTGGCATAGACGGCAGCTCAAATAATTATGAAATAAAAAAGTGCCATTCCTTTATAAATGAAATTCGGGTAAGCTGGGATATCGTCAGAGACAAATAACTACCAGGCAATATCATGTATGCACCAGAATTTGTTTTCTCAATAACCTCAGCAATCGTCGCCGAACGCTATATCAGCTCAAATTTAGAAATTGGGACAGTTGCATACAAATTCGCTACGTTCTTACAAACCCGTTATGTCAATGAGAATGCAGAAAATATTAGAACCACAGCAGAAGCATTTATGCATAGCATGTTGGAAGCGGAAATTGGTAATGCAGATGTAATTCTACAGAATTATCAATATGAAAAAACTTTACAACGCAGTAATGGAAAACCTAGAAATTGGTCCCCCATCTTTGGAGATCCTTTGCAAAGCGTGAAAAAGAGGCTCTACACACCAACAGCGGTAAACAGAGATTTCAAAGCTTTTGTTTACAGGGCAAAGCAAAGTGGATCTTATAATTGCCCAACTGGTTGGTCACTCAGTAATCAAAAATCAAGCAGTTTCCTAAAAGATATGGCAAACCTAGAAGTTAGTGCTTTTGATATAATCACATCAGGCGATTAGGCTAGTGTGCAAATGAGGCCTAAGTTTAGGCGTCGTGGATACGTTGAAATATTTTGTCGCCGCTACGTTTTGTTGGTAAGCGGGCGAAAGGCTACTCTGGGACAGCTGCCTATTTTCGGCATGAATAGCAGAAGGCGTAAGATAAGGGCTAAATATTCTAGAAGTATACTCAGCGTTACCTTGACCTTTATCTGTACGATGCACCGGCGTTACAGTCTGCCCTGCCGAACTAAATGAATTTCTGTTAAAAATCCCCGAGACTGTTGGTTGATCCAACAACTTAATGTTAGAAGCGTGTGGCATGTATAGATCTAAATTCAGCATAGCTGAATTTTATACACTTTTAATTTACTATTTCAAGTTTTGCGAAAAAGGTTAGGGCTATGAAGCGAAAATGCACTTTTTGCGAAAAATCACGGCTAACGTTTGTTTGGCTTATTGCATTAGCAATTCTAATCAATGCAGTTTCAAATTTAATATACCATCGCGACACCCTAACTGTATTCGAAATACTAAAAATACCCCTTGTGTTTTGTCTACTTGCATTTTTAGTAAAATTTTTGAAACGAAACAAATAATTATGAATTAAGGCTTACGCTGCAGTAGTGACTAATGTCTGTTTAACAGGGCTCTGTTCGTCTAATTTTACTACTAAATTAGCCTTGTGCGTAAA
The DNA here is from genome assembly GCA_943788425.1 of uncultured Planktomarina sp. Lineage (GTDB taxonomy): Bacteria > Pseudomonadota > Alphaproteobacteria > Rhodobacterales > Rhodobacteraceae > Planktomarina. The sequence continues at coordinate 150,840 of CALSQF010000004.1, read as the reverse complement.
TTCGTCCGCACTGTTATAATAGCTGCACGAAATAACAAATTTCATCTCTGTATGTGAATTGGTGTTTTTTTCATTAAACTGCATAATCGGTCCTCCTTTCGAAGATGAGCATATTTCGTGCCATGAGCTAAACGATGTTATAGTTTATTATGTACACGTAGTGGATATCTGGATTAAAATCCTTCTCAACCAAATATTCATTCAATCCATCCATTATTCTGTTGGTCATTATTTTTCGCCCTTCAGGCGTTAAAAGCTCGTTGCTAATAGTATCTACAACCATAGTAGAAATCTCGGAAACTAATTCAGCTTCAATCTCATAAATAGCTTTTATAAAAAAATCAGCGGTTACGTTAGTCTGATATGTCGCGATAGCCACTTCAAAACTAAATAGTTCTTTGGTGTCATTTAATCGTCCTTGAAACACGTTCTCGATTTTCAAGTAATTATACTTATCGGCTAATATAGGATTACCATCACCCGGCACATCTTCAGAATTCAATTCTGACGCGCTTGACGCTTGAACGCTTTCAGCTTCCAGAAGCTCTTCGAGCTGCTCTTCAAAATAGACGCCAGAGTAATCAGCCTCCACTAACGTATGCCCGAAACTAAACAACAATAAGACCAGTCCAGCTGGTAAAAATATTTGCAAATAGAACACAGCGCACCTCCAATTAAGTTGGAGCAAAAAACATGCCACATTGTTTTTTGGTTATACCAGCTTTTTATTCAGTTTTTTCTTTAATTTCGACGCTGATGCCTAAACGGTCTTCACCATCACGAAGTAATTGAGAACCGGAAAGATCAGTCAAACCGTCAAAATCAACTATCGTAAACGAAACCACCGCCTGTGAGCTCGAAATTTGTGTTATAATTTCGTTTTCAACATATTTATGACGTAGTATTTCATAACTCTTAAAAAATTCCAACCAATCCCCAAAATCACCATTCGAAATATTTACTGTTGCAATTACATCCATTGTGTAAATTTTCCTATACGATATCCCAGACAACCACCAAACTTTCTATCAGATTATGACAAAATAGGAATTTTGCAAAACCTTTATCAAAAATTTTAAATAACTTTGGCACATAATTTGCGGTCCATCAGGGTATGTTATTTTGAGGAAACTATTCTTATGGTGTTTCAAAAACACACGAGCCTTTGCGCAGCTATGTTCTTTGCATTCGTTCCAACATTGTCAGACGCTAATTCTGCCTGCACGAAAGCGGCAAAAAATTTCAACCTTTGCTTAGACGACAAAATGGATAAGAAATTAATCTACTTAAACAAATACCCGAATGTGGATGAAACACTATTATATTATTCTGGAGGCATTTTACACAATGATCCAACACTCAACAAAGTTAACACACTCACTGAGCAACAAGACCCCTCAATTCAAGAAAATACCAAAAATTCAAATTTAATTCCAAAAGCTCAACCCACTACTACAGAGAACCCAAAACCCGTATATGATGAAATTAAGCGTAAATTTGGAGCATTATCTGTCGTTGAAAGAAAAAATGTTCAAAAATGCCTGCGTTACGGCTCCTACACAGGAAAAGTCGACGGCATCTGGGGAAATGAAACCTTCCGGGCGATAAAGAATTTTCAGATAAATTCAAGTAACGATACCGATAGAGATAACGGAAATGGGGACATTAGTGTAATCGCCAAAATTAAGAATTTATTTTCCAGAAAAAAATCTTGCTATGAATTAGTTAGCAAAGATTTCAAAATATAATTTTTTACTTCCAAATAAACGGTCAAAAATATACGATTTTAAAGTAATTACGGATCGCGATGTTTATTCGGTACTAGGAGTTCAAAATGTCTGAAACAAATCAAAATGAAGAGGCTAAGGTCAGTATCGATGTCTTGAGGGTCAAAGAAGACGAAAATACTTACATAAATAGTTCAAAAGAGCGCATGTACGACGTGGTCAACTTATTCGTTACCAACGCGGAAAATTCCATTTCGTTAAATGATTTCTCTCAAATCTTTAAAACCGTCACTGTTTGGATTAAATTCAGACCTCGCAAACTTGGGACTTATGTTGAGGTTATGAAGGAGCGTACTACGGATACAACAATAAGCGTCCGTTACAGCGCGGATGAATATATTCCGCATATTAAAGAAGTGCTGAGGGATCATAAAATTCGAGTTAAGTCGATTGCTAACAACGTTATGGAATGTCACACTCCAAAACCAAGCGATCAGGATATCGAAATAGCAGTGCAAAAAGTCAAGGTACTCGCTAATACGGCAAGATCGTCACTTTCCCAGGTAAAAGCCGATACAATTCAAAGGTTACAAGCTGCTCTAAAAAACGAATATTTAGAGGCCAAAGATGTCAAGTTTGCAATTTCCAATATAGAAAAAGTAGAACAACAAATGGCTGCAATGCTGACTTATTTTAGGCTAGAGAATGAAAAGAAACTTAGCGGCCGCAGATTTGAATTCGACAGTGTTGAAGCTAAGGATATTTGGTCAACAGTTAACAAAAAAATAAAGAAAAATGGTAGTATCGAAGTATAGGATATGAATGTTGTCAAAAATATACAACGTACAGGCATTCTATTCGCAGTTTTTCTGTGGATTTTTAGTCTTCCCGCTGAGGCTAACCCTACTTCGCAAAACCACGAACAAATTTTATTCAATTGCACACAAGACAGGCTAGAAAAGTATTTATGCACAAATATACCAGACCCTAATCCAGACATAATTTTATCACTCCCAAGACTCGAACGAAAAAAAATCTCGAGGTTCGTAAATGCTTTTCGGATCATGCCATCAATAACTAATCTTACAAAAAATACTATCGTACTCGCCAAAGTACGTTTAAGGTTTATTAGCATGTCCGATCTAGCTCATGACTTCATAATTCAACAAAAAATCATACCGAACGGCGAATCTCACACAAAACTTTCATACTTGATTAGAAGTGATGTCCCTGTACAAGCTGCCCTGTATGATGAGTTACTTTCTACTGTACAAAATGGTTCATACAGAAAGCTAATTCTGGAACTTTTAGAAGTGAAGTATGTAGAGCAGATCAAGAATTTAAATTAATCCGCAACTCAGACGAGATTAAGTGGAATATCGTATGTGGCAAAAAACCTTGAAGCTCGTGCTTGTCTCCATTTTGGTTGGAATTCTTTTGGGTATTTTTGGAGCAACTGCGGCTCACTATTTTAGGGCCGGAATTCATTTCATCGAACAATTTGTTAGTAATCGTTTTGATAATGCAAATCGTTTTGTTTTATTTTTTTGTAGTCTCAGTACTGCTGCATTTATAATAAGCTTAATCAAGGCAAAATTAAGTGTAATCAGATGGCATGGGCCGGCAGATACTATCTTTGCTGCACACAGGGTGGACAATGAACTTGATATAAAATCTGGTATTGCAAGCACTTTAGCGGCATTCTTCTCAGCCGCAGGTGGAGCATCAGTTGGTCAATATGGGCCATTAGTACATTTTGGGGCAACACTGGGCTCATGGCTTAAAGCAATACTCAAACTGCGTATTAGTACAGATATTGTCCTCGGTGGGGGCGTTGCTGCCGCAATATCCGCCGGTTTCAGTGCTCCTTTAACAGGAATAATTTTCGCCCACGAGGCTATATTACGACATTTTTCGTTTAAGGCATTAGCGCCAATCGCATTAGCATCCGGTACCGCAATTGTGGTCAACAATTACTTATGGAATTCATCAACATTCATAATGGGGCTTTATTCAGCGACAGACGTTGGACCAATGATATTAATTTCAATTGCAGCAGGCCCGTTCTTTGGCTTTGTCGCAATTCTTTTCATGTTCACAATTCTAACATTTGCAAAACTCCCAACGCAAATGGGCTTGAATCAATTCCAATCATTTTTAATAGCCATTACAGGATTAAGCATAATTGGAACTTTTTATCCCGAGGTTATGGGACTAGGTACTTCTGCAATAATAAACCTTACTACCGGAAGTACTTTATTTTTAATGGCAGTCGCAATCCTATTTGGAAAAATTATCGCAACAGCGTTATCCTTGGGATTTGGCTTTTTTGGCGGAGTTTTTTCGCCCGCTTTATTGGTAGGCGCCGCAGCAGGGTCCATTGCGACATCAGTCTTAAGTTGGATGGGGATACAATCGTTTCAGGGGCCAGAACTTATAATATGTGGGATGGCAGCTGTTGCTGGATCCGTTATTGGCGCTCCGATATCCATGATCATGATCGTACTGGAACTCACAGGCTCTTATAGTCTGGCATTAGCATCAACAATTGGGATCGTTACAGCGACGATGATCAGCGGTCAATTATTTGAGCATTCCATTTTCGACAAGCAACTTTTAAGTCGTGGTATTGATCTTTCACAGGGCCGTATGGGTATAAGGCTAATGGAAGAAAATATTACAAAGATCACATCGTCGAAAATTTTAAAATTCAAGCCTGAAGTAATTGTAGAACTAGCAAAAGCCAAAATGGTGAAAATGCGCGTGAACGAAGCTTATGTTAACACGCATGACGGGAAATATATTGGAAAACTTCACCTGAAATCATTGATATTTGCAAAGCCAAGTGATGCCATCATAAAATATACTGATACAGAGGCATTAAACATAAAATCAGATGCCTCGTTGCAACAAGCCATTGAGGCGGCTGCAAACTTTATAGGTGAAACAATACCAATAGTTGATAGAAAAACTGGAACCTTAATAGGCACAATTAACGAGGGTGATTTACTTAAAATGTACCTCGACCTACAGGGGCAGACCATCGATTTAGAGAAACGGTAATCAAAAGCTCCGCGCAGCGTAAATTCGTTCATCCATAGTGGTACGATATTTGCTAGCTTTCAGGATGGCGGTCCAAAAAAAAATATCGCGACGTGCGTTCTTTGCTATAACACTTTTGCCAGCTTTATCGGAGGCCAAGCCACTGATAGATTTTGGACAAGGTCTTGGCTTATTTTCAAATCAAGAAAATCCTATCAGCAGAAATAATTTCAATGGCCTCGCGTTACACAATGATCCAGAACCTGAGCTTGACAATTTTAATCAACTTAAATCAAACGATTTCTCGCGTATCGTAATAGAGAAAAAATTTAATTTAAAACTCATAAACGCTAATACTAAAGATGCGGTTACCTTTCAGTTTGGCAAAAACCATCGTCTTCGCAGCCAGGAAATTTCCAAGTTAAATCATTTTCTAAAAGATTGGCGAACTAATGAAATTAAGAAATTTGACACAATGGTATTAAATGATTTTTTAAAAATTTGCTCTTTGTGTTCTGGAAGAGGTGATGCCGTAAAGGTAAGCGTACATTCTGGATTCAGATCTAAAGAAACTAATGAATACTTAAGACGAAAGAGCCATAAGGTTGCTAGGAATTCAATGCACATTTTGGGAAAAGCCATAGATTTTTCTATTCCGGGTATGAGCGTTCAGCACCTAACCAAAATAGTTAAAGCTAACACTAAAGGCGGGGTCGGAAGCTATCCAACTTTTGTGCACCTAGACAGTGGCCCCCAGCGGTCATGGTCATAATTAGTGTCTATTGACGACAACTAAATTCGACCGGTTATATAATACGAGAAAATACGCTATTGGATCCAACCGCAGGCCTTTTACAATACAAATTAATGTTGTGCATAGGTCAAAATTTAAACATAAACAAATCTTAAAATCGTATATTAGTCACAATCTAAATATCCACTGATCATACATTTTTTTGCCCGAATGCGCGCACTGGAAATTTGTAACACTGTCATATTTTTCTCTAAATTTTGTTTATTCTTTCTGGCGACTACATCCCCATTTGATGCTGCCAAATTGTACCACTGATGCGCTAAAACTTTATCTTGTTTCAACACCAGCTCCAACCTCATACATATTACCTAAGTTAGCCATCGCAGTTGCACTTCCTAAACTGGCCTTGTGGCGCCACTCAATAATAGCCTGGGAGTACTTGCCTAACATATACGCTGCAAAACCTTTGTCAAAACTTTGTGAAAACGCATTTTGGGCAGTTAAAAAAAGGATATGCGCTGCAATAAGAAAAAATTTCATTAGCGAATTTCCAAAAAACAATAACTTACGAAAATCAAATTTATAACCCTAATCATTCGAATACGTTCAAAGACCCTGTCATGATGCAATAGTGGATCAAGATTCTCGTGAGAATTCTATGTCTGCGCGATCATTCTACTAACATTCTGTTAACATTTGGCTCATTAGTTCAATTACATTGTCTAGAGACGCTTATAACTTGTGACGATATGGCCCTGACAGTCACAAAACGCCTACCTATCTAAAGTACCAAAGCCATAAGTAAAATTTCTTTTTTAGCGGTGTATTTGCCAACTCAATTTACTTTCCTCCAGATAATTTCACGTTAAAGCAGATACCGCATAAACGGCACCGAGTATCGGTAAACCTATTATTATCAATGATAATAAGATCCGTGCTGCGTGCCACAAAAAATAACTATTTGTGTGTGAATTGTCGCTCATTTTACTGCCCTCTTTTTTTATAACTTTGAATCTAAGAGAATAAATCAATAAATCTATAGTAAAATATTACCTAAAAACTAACTTATGTGAACAAACAACCAATTGAACGATTCCAGAAAAGACACACAACATGTGGCAAAATAAGTTGCAAATAAGCAACATGGCAGAGCCAACCAAAATCTCCAACTTGAGAAATAACAACGACACGACCGGCTTATTTCTGAAAAAAGTCAGCTTACCAAAGTCACTCTCACTAAAAAAGATGCCTAAGAGATATAGGCTAAGAAACCTTAATAGAAAATCTTCCATTCAGAAGATGAATGTAATTTAAAAGCCAAGCCCTCATATTACGCTGTTGTTCAGAGCCCAACGAAAATCCAGTCTCAATACAGAAAGTAGCGAATGCCTGATCGGGATTTAAACCGAGATAGTGCGCGTACGAACGGACATAACCGGGAACAAATTTCAAACATCGGAACGCGGATATATCCCCACTTTCTATCGCTAAAATATACTTCTTTGATAGCCGTAATTCCAACCTCACGTCAGTAATGGTCTTACCTAGCGTCGCACGCTCACCTCGCATAATGTCACCCAGTGTTACCTCACATTTATCAAACTGTTGCAACATTTCGAATTTAACCCATTTTCTTGTTTCTAGGATTTCTGAAATCGATTTCAAAAGCTTCGCCCTGGATGCAAGAATATCATGTCAGAGCAGCAATCAGCAAGTCAACGCAGCCACAAAAAATAGTCACAAATACTCTTCCAGTAGAATTCAAGAGGGTAAATAATGCAAATATCTCTGATTTTTAGTCTTAAAATCAATTGAGTTTAATAAGTTAAAATGTATTAATAAAATAAATAGATAACCGGAAATACACAAAGATATTCCCAGTAATCCATTAATCATGTAGAATAATTAAAAAGATAAGAAGTGAAATTATGCGAAAATTGAAACATAAAGTAATCTCTTTAACTCTAATTCCATTCAATTTGGCTATTATGTCGACATCAGCGCTGAGCGCCGAGGTTCCATGCAATGTGCAGTTGGAGTTCGACAGTAACTCAAAGGGTTCAGTCGCAAACTACGTACTCTCATTACAATTGAAAAATACTACTGGTCGGCAAGTGATTGGTGCGTCGGTATTGTATGGCGATGCGAATAATTACCAGCTCGGTAATGCCATGCTCATTTGTTCAAATGGACTAAAAAACGAAGTTAGTCCAGGAAGTTATGGTAGCTGTACAGGCGTGCTGCAAAAGGTAGATGGCGCATTTATGAACGCTTTTGGAAGTGAAAAGTGGACTGAGATAGTTAATACACAATTAGAGAAGTTGAACGCTGTTAAAAAATGTGAAATTCTTGGCTTTTCTTATTGAGAACAATGTCTCCAATATTTTCATTATGCAACACAACACTAACACATGTTAAGAAAATAACATCATGCAAATTAGTTCAGACGTTTAATGGTTGCATGCAAGTAGCCACCATAACCGAGCTTAATTTTTGAATGTATCTCTTAAGGAATCGAATGTATTTTTTAATCGATCGGAAATATTGCAATCTACTTCAATTATCATTTGTTTTTGAGCCGGATGCGATTCAAAATCTGAAGTTACGTTCCTGAATTTTGGATCCAACTGGATTTGCAATGGGTTACCTTCAACTGTTCGAAGGTAAGCTTTGCTAAAATTAAAACCCACATTTTTTTTTGTCTCTAAGTCGACCACAACAAATGAGTCATGGGATAACTCGCAATTAGTTACAAGTTGTATTTCGGCAATTATTTCATCTTCCGATCTGATTAACCGTAGATTTTTTTCTATAGCAACTCGAAAAGTAACAAAATTGGTCAGCAAAATTAGAACGATAATCAAAAACATATTTTTCATACGCAATCACATTCCTATTTATCGTTTGGTGAAACATGGCCAATAACGCATTTGGCTAGCCCTATCGATATTATTATATTACATATTTATTCAATTCCTATCAAATATCGTTAAAATATCAGCAAACCATCAATTACAATTTGGCGGGAGAAAATTTTGTTAAGTACTCAGAAAATATTCAACGCGAACCTACAAGTTAAATACAATAAACGCTTCAAGAAGTATGGCCCCAACCCCGAGGGTAGCTATTGGCTTAGCGCTCACCGGCAGGACTTGCGCTTCGACGTTATCTTTGAACAAGTGATAAAATATAGAAATAAGGAAGGCTTTTCTATTGGCGACATCGGCTGTGGCTACGGCGCATTACTGCCATATATTGAAAATAAGTATTGTGGCGAAAAAATAAACTACTCGGGATACGATATTTCAAAAGAATTGATTGACTACTGTAAGGGAAATTATCACCAAAATTGGGTAAAATTTTTTAGAGGATCAAGACCGGTCAACGACTTAGATTTTTGTGTAATTTCCGGCGCGTTTAACCTCAGCGCTACCAAAATATATTCTGAATGGGAGGATCATATTTTTAGAACGCTTTCTGATTGTTGGCAAAAAACGGATATAGCGCTTGTGTTTAATCTGCAAACAAGCGACACTCCTCATGTTTCCAAAGGATCAATTTTTTATGGAGATAGGCAAGTTATTGCAAACCGATGTAACTCTTTGTTTGGCAATACTAGTCAACTACACATTAGCCAACTACCTCATGACACGACTTTTATTATCAAGAGAGAATAATCAAATTTTGAGAATGAAATATCTTATGATTTAAATATCGTAAATACAGATACTTAAAATAAAACGATCGTGATGTCCTACTCAATGTGTTAAATTTAAACGCGAACATTGCAAAACCTCTCGCTGCAACACACAATCTGTCTCCAAATCTGTATAGATTCCAGAATTTTTGTTTCGATAGGTACCTGCAAGCTCACCCTGCCCGTTTCAAGCTCATTTTATCTGACAGTGCAATTTAAACTGTAACTGATGCAAGCATTCAGTTTGGACCAGCTACTGTGCAAAGGAACATATTGCAAAATTTAATAACGTCACTATCTATCGGTGCAAGCAGTGGAGGTAAATATGACGGTACAGACTCATAATTTTGAAGCAGATACAGGCAAAATTCTAAATATTGTTATTAATTCACTCTACTCCGACAGAAACATATTTTTGCGTGAACTGCTTTCGAATGCTTCGGATGCGATCCAAAGGCGCAAATTTCTGGGCCAGACCCAACCGCAACTACTCAATGATGGTGCAGATGAGATCTGCGTTCACCTAGATGCAAAGAAGAAAACGATTGAAATTATAGATACGGGCATTGGATTGAGTGCGGATGATCTGACAGAAACATTTGGAACAATCGCACGTTCTGGAACCTCATCGTTTTTAGAAGCTATCGGTGAAAATTCTGATAACAAAGACACAGCAAAAACACTTATTGGTAAGTTTGGTGTGGGTTTCTATTCTGCCTTTATGGTCGCTGAAAAGGTTGTTGCCAGAACGAAAAAGGCTGGCGAAGATGAAGCTCACATTTGGGAAAGTGACGGCAAAACAGGTTACACCATCAGTTCATCAAGTGATGCACATGAAACTGGTACCTCGATAAAACTCTTCTTGCGCAAAGATGCCAAAGAGTATGCTGACAGTCAGAGGCTCAAGGCACTCATTAAGAAATATTCAGATCATATTCTTGTACCTATTTTTGTAAGTGCGAAGGATTTAGAAAAAGAACAGGCTAACAGTGGACAAGCGCTTTGGACAAAATCACCTTCTGAAATATCTGCGGAAGAATATTCAGAATTTTACAAAAGTAGCTTGGGCGTCTTCGATGAACCATTCATCACTCTACATAATAAGACTGAGGGATCCATAGATTTCACTAATTTGTTGTTCGTCCCAAAGACTGCGCCCTTTGATCTGTTTGAACCAGAGCGGAAAACAAAAGTCAGCCTTTACATCAATCGTGTGTTTATCAGCCAGGATGTCAATGGAATGGTTCCAACATGGTTACGTTTTGTAAAAGGTATTCTAGATACGACAAGCCTCGATCTGAACGTTAGCAGGGAGATGGTACAGAACAGTCCTGTCATCAGAAAGATCTCAAAGTCTGTCACTAAAAAAGTGCTGTCCGAACTGAAAAAGAAGCGGAAAAAGGACGAGGCTGAATACGATGCATTTTGGGAACAATTCGGCAAGGTTATCAAAGAAGGTCTTTACGAGGATTTTGAAAATCGTGAAAAAATTGCAGAAATCACCCGAGTTTATTCGCTTAAACACGAAAAACTTATCAATCTCGATGATTACATCGAAGAAATAGGCGAAAAACAGGACAAGATTTACTATCTAGCAGCCGACTCCCTAAAGCAGGCGAAGTCGAGTCCGCACCTAGAGGGCTTCCAGGCCAAGGGAGTTGATGTCCTTCTCATGACAGATCCCATCGATGCATTTTGGATGTCCCAGATGGTTTCATACAAAGAGAAGGCGTTTTTATCTATCTCACGTGATAAGTATGACCTATCAGAGTTGGATGACGAAGCTGCAGCAGAAAAATTGGATGTCGAAGAAACCAATATCATTGCTGCATTGATCAAAGAGTACATCACTGACTTGGTAGAAGATGTTAAACCAACATCCGCACTGGTGGATAGCCCTGTGAGGCTAGTAGCAGGTGAGGGTGGATTAGACTTCAACCTCGAACGAATTCTCAAAGCACAAAATCCCGACTTTGAAGGCGGAAAGAAGGTATTGGAGGTCAATTGCAATCATGACCTCGTAAAAAAGATACCATCACTTTCGGCTGATTTGCAAAAAGCCGTAAGCAGGGTTTTATTTGAACAAGCACGGGTCCTAGACGGTGAAATGCCATCAGACCCACAGCAATTTTCAAAAGATCTAATTGCTATAGGGAATGCACTTTAAGCTAAATAGTAGTCGTTATTGAACTTCTTTAGCTGCTACCGTTTTGAGGGTGTTGAAAGTTTGGTAGCGGCACAGGGACTTGAACCCCGGACACGCGGATTATGATTCCGCTGCTCTAACCAACTGAGCTATACCGCCTCTGGAAGCGGGAGATAGGCAATGCGGCGGCGCTCGTCAAGCACTTATCTGACTTGCTATTTCCTATTTTTTTGCCCTAGCATCGCTTATGGAACTTTTAGATCAAATTCGTGCCAATATTGGCGAAAAATATGTGGTAACAGGGCAGGATGCACAGGCTTGGACCCACGATTGGACGGATGCCTATCACTGGCAGCCCTTGGCTGTGACCCGCCCGGCCAATACCCAAGAGGTGCAAGCGATTGCCCGCGCCTGTTTCGCCCGAAATATCGCTATGGTACCCGTCGGGGGCAATACCGGCCTGACTGGAGCGACCAAGGCGCAGGATGCGATTATGATCAGCCTAGATCGGATGAATGCTATCAGGGAAATCAAACCCAATGCGCAAGTCGCCATCGTAGAAAGCGGCGCGGTGTTGGACAGTATACACAAAGCGGTTGATGCCCATGATTTAATTTTTCCACTCGTTTTTGGCGCTCGTGGATCGGCGATGATCGGCGGTAACCTATCGACGAACGCAGGCGGCTCTAATGTGCTGCGCTATGGCAACACGCGCGATCTCTGCCTTGGTTTGGAGGTGGTTCTGGCCGATGGTCAGGTGATGAATTTGATGTCGGAACTGCGCAAGGACAATACCGGGCTCAATCTCAAGCATATGTTCATTGGTGCAGAGGGAACTTTGGGCATTATCACAGCTGCGGTTTTGCGCCTTCACCGAAAGCCTCTCGCCTATGTCACGGCAATGGTCGGATTGCGCCAATTGGAAGATGCGCTACCGCTGCTCAACCGCTTGCAAAATGAAACCGGAGGCGGGGTCGAAGCCTTCGAATTCATGCCAAGGCGGTATATCGAGCGGCATATTGAAAGAATTTCTGGTGCTGAAGAGCCTTTTGAGGACGTCCATGAGGTGAATATTTTGGTCGAAGTGGCCAGCACGCGCGTATCTGATTTGCAGTATGACGAGAGCGGCACCCCTAAACTGCAAGCAATTTTAGAAACGGCTCTCATGGATATGATTACCAGCGACAAGGCGCAGGACGCAGTCATTGCACAAAATGAAGCCCAGAGACGGAGCATGTGGGCGCGCAGAGAGGCCGCCGCCGAAATCACCGTCGGCTTTCCCGGCGCGGTGGACACGGATGTCGCCGTTCCGCTCGAAGCGGTTCCAAATTTTTTGAAGAAGATCACAGCCCGAGTCCAGAAGATTGATCCAGAGGGTCAAGAATTCTACCTGTCACACTTGGGCGATGGGAATTTGCATTATACATTCTACCCCTCAGATACGAGCGGCCGGTTCAAAGAGCCCATTACGGAGGCAGTTGAGGATGTGGTCCTTAAGTTGCAAGGCAGCTTTTCAGCCGAACACGGCATCGGCCTGTCCAAACGCAATTCAATGGCGCGGCGCAAAGATCCTGTGGCTTTGGAGATGATGCGGGCCATCAAAACTGCTTTAGATCCGAAAAATCTGATGAACCCTGGAAAGGTCTACCCGGATCAAGAGATGCGTTAACGGCGCAGCCCGGCGTTTCCGCCGGGCGCAGATATATCGGCTGTAATGGCTGGCCTCATTAAGAGCTCGCAACCACAGATCCTGTGAACGTCAGCTTGATATTTCGCACGGCATCTAGGATCGGTCTGAAAATATAATTCAAATGCTCCATCCCATAGGTACCTCGGAAATCAAAGTGTTCGCTGTAGATCAGTCCACTCATATTAGCCATGGCCCAGGCACGACCGATCATGTTCTTTAATCCCTGCGGCCCGCACAGATAAACCTGCGTATCTTCGCTCATATCACCAATAATCTGTAACAATCGCGGCAGTGTCAGCCCTTCATTGCGATCATCAGACAGGACAATCAAATTGAGCTGCGGCAGGCGTCTTGCGTGGCGCTCTAAATCCCGGATCGCTCCAGCAGATTCACGGGACCGAATGCCAAAAATCAAAGTCACACGGGCCCCAACATCTGGCTAAATACGCTCAAGTGCGGAAAGAAACGGCGTGATACCAACACCACCAGCGACCCAAAATTGTTCTTTTGGCTGGCTGTCAATCTGCGGCAAGAACCGTCCCACTGCGCGGCCAATCCGAAAACGATCACCAACTTTAACCGTGGAGACAAAATTATCGGTACAATCCCCAGCGGCACGGATGACAAAACGCCGGGTCATTTCATCTCCGCCAGCAATGGTAAACGGATGGGCTTCGGCGCGCAGGCTCTTGTGAGAAGCCATCGCGAGTTGTACAGGTTGAAACTTCGACATCAGTTTTTTTTCGAGCGGAATGTGACATCCACACCGCCGTCAAATGGGATGACGCGCTCAACCTCAACCAAACGTGCTGGAACCAATTTACGCAGCAACGTCTGGCACCATGCGATGACACCCACGATTGAAACACCCGCCATCAATGCCCAAGGGGCAGCGCCCACGGCCAAAGGGCTGGCGACTAAAAAGGTATGAAAAGCCGCCAAGAGGGATAAGGGCCCCATCAAAATATGGCTCGCTTTCCAGATGCGATATGGGATCACCCGCAACATGGCCACAAGTGTCAAAACACTCAGTCCAATTATTGCTATTAGACCCGCAGTGCTGCCGCGTCCTGCCAACTCCGGCAAAATGCCCAATCCGAAGGGCGAGGCCACCTGACCAACCCAAAGATCAGCCGGCCAAAGAGGGTTAAGTCCATTTTGCCAAAGGCGGCAAGCTCATCAAAACAGCATCTGGATCGTGGCCCGTTTCGAGACCGAATTTCGTACCGCGGTCATACAGCAAATTATACTCGGCATATAAACCGCGGTGGATCAATTGCGCGTCGCGCTCTGCCGCGCCCCACGGCTGATTAAGCCGCGCTTCGACCAATGGCGCATAGGCGGGTAAAAATGCCCGTCCGACATCTTGCGTGAGCGCAAAGTCTTTCTCCCAATCGCCGGTGCAGTGGTCATCATAGAAAATACCACCCACGCCGCGCGCGCGCTTGCGGTGGGGAATGTAGAAATATTCATCCGCCCAAGCTTTGTAGCGCGGATAGATATCTGCCCCATGCGCTGCGCAATAGGACTCTAAAACCCCATGAAACTGCGCAGTGTCTTGCGCATATTCAATACAAGGATTGAGATCAGACCCACCGCCAAACCACCAGGCATGCGTCGTCCAAAACATACGGGTATTCATATGGACAGCCGGGCAATGCGGATTTTGCATATGCGCCACAAGCGAAATTCCCGCTGCCCAAAATCTTGGATCATCGCGCATGCCGGGAATCCCTTTGCGCGCGGCCATAGCCTCCTGCGCACGCGCACCCAAAGTACCGAAAACTGTAGAGACATTGACCCCTACTTTCTCAAACACCCGGCCACCGCGCATCACGCTCATCAAACCACCACCGGCATCTGAGCCATCTTCCGCTGTGCGCTGCGTTGGGGTGACGGTAAATGCACCGCAGGGCGCATCTATCTCATGCTGCGCTTCTATCGCTTCAAAACGGTCAACAATATCGTCACGCAGTTGGCGAAACCATGCGCTTGCAGCGGCTTTTTCGGAATCAAATGTCTCTGTCATGGATCTCTTCAATGCAGCGATGTGTTCACCGCGTCAACCAGGCTGCGGCCTCCATCTACGGTTAATATTTCACCCGTGACAAATGACGAGCTGTCTGATGCTAAAAATTGCACAGCTTCCGCGACCTCCGTCGGACCCGCAATGCGCCCTTGCGGCGTCGCCGCTAAAATAGCTTCCCGGTGATCGGGATGTTCGCGGAGATGACCTTGCAAGGATGCCGACATTACAGATCCAAAAGCCACTGCATTCACGCGCACGCGCTCTGGCGCCAGGCTTACCGCCAGGCATCGGGTCATTTGATCAAGCGCGGCGCAGCTGACTGAAAATCCCATCAAGTCCGATTGCGTTCTTTGAGCCGCGATAGACGAAAGATTGATGATTGTGCCGATACAGGGACGCGTGCTGTCCTTGCCCTGTTTGATCATCCGCCGGGCCACCAATTGCGAGAGTTTAAATCCCGCCATGAGATTTTGGTCCAGCATGGTTTCTATAGTTTCATCCTCTTGCTCCAGAGGCGCCGTGCGCAAAATTTGCCGCGCCCCATTGACCAAAATATCGACTTGATCGAAAGCATCCAAAGTGGCCGAAAGCAAATTGGCAATGGTCAATTTCTCCCGCAGATCTCCGGCAAAATAGCCGATATTGCTGGCCTCATCGGCCATATCACCTACTTCAGCGCGCAAACGCGCCTCATCTTTATCGGCAAACATGACATTTGCGCCCGCATCAGCCAAATGCCTTGCGATCGCTAAGCCCACACCATTAGCAGCGCCCGTGACGATGGCCGTTTTACCAGTGACTGAAAAAGACATGGGCGCTCCAGAAGTTGCGAATCTTAGGCAGTCTAGCGGTTATTTCCGCTTTGGGCGAGATGCCTGGAACAGCTTAAATCGACCGTTGCCCGGAAGCTCCAGCACCTTCGCAAAGCACTGTTCTAGCGTCGTTTCATATGGAAGATGACGATTGGCGACCATATAGACTGTCCCGTTTGGCCGTAAACAACGCCGGGCTGCGGTGATAAACGCACGGCCCAATTCAGGATCGCCCTCTCGCCCAGTGTGAAATGGCGGGTTCATCACCACCGCATCATAAAACCCGTTCCAGTCGCGCGCATCCGCCCAGTGAAGCTCAGCGCGCGGATCATCAACATTGCGTTTGGCACAGTCCAAAGCGAAGTGATCGGCCTCAACCAAATCAAGCCGCGTGACCGAGCTTCGCTTTACAACCTGCGCTGACAAATAGCCCCAACCAGCACCAAGATCCAGCACATCACCCGCCAAATGCTCTGGCAAAGCCTCCGCCAACAAGGCCGATGCAGGATCGACCGTACCAGCAGAAAACACCCCCGATTGCGTGACGAATTCGCCGAAATTCTGATCCACCGCACGCAGGCTTGGCAATAGCGTTCCGACAAACCAAAAAAGGCGCCCATGAGCCTTGGTGATCGTGCCTTGAACGTTGGTCAACTTGCGCAGCGTCTTGTAGTGGCTGTCTATCCCATCTGTTTTTTGCCCGTCCACAACCACAATATCAGCGCAAGCAGCAGCTTGTGCAATAAGATCTGCGGTCTGTTGCTTCGAACGTGTGCAACAGACCACCGCGAGCGCAAACCGCCGATCTGGCAGGGCGACATCACAGGCAAACCCTTGATTCCGCCAAGCGGCATTTAGCGCGACATGCGGCTGAATGATCAAAGGGGCCGAAAGTCTGGCAGCATCGAATCCCACCGGTGGATGCAACAGAGCAACCGGCCCATCGCTGCGCGCGAGCCCTGTGTCAAACGCAAGGGAAAGACGCGCCACGGGCTATTCTTTTTCCATGGTGCATTGAAGGGGGTGTTCATGGCGCTGCGCCATATCCAGAACCTGCGCAACTTTGGTTTCCGCAATCTCACGGCTATACACCCCAACAACTGCAAGACCTTTTTTGTGCACTGTAAGCATGAGTTCAAAACTTTCTTGGTGAGTCAGACCAAAAAATCGCTCCAAAACCATGATTACAAATTCCATAGGCGTATAATCATCATTGAGGATGAGAACTTTATATAGCGGC
Source organism: uncultured Planktomarina sp. (assembly GCA_943788425.1). Taxonomy (GTDB): domain Bacteria; phylum Pseudomonadota; class Alphaproteobacteria; order Rhodobacterales; family Rhodobacteraceae; genus Planktomarina. The sequence continues at coordinate 133,703 of CALSQF010000004.1, read as the reverse complement.
GGGCGTTTGGTTTTCGGGCGGCTTTCCAAGGTCACACCGAAATCGCCCTCATCTTCGGGAGTGTCTGCTGCCATGGTCCAATGCGCCGTCACAATGTTCACCCTCTGATCGCCGGTTTGCAAAATCTCTGTCTGAACCTCTATATAAAACTATAGACGTTAATGGAAAGGGCCAGCTTGCCGAGCAGTATCAAAATTTTGGGCCTCGATGCCGACGACACGCTGTGGCAGAATGAAGAGTTCTTTCGCCTCACCCAGGACCGTTTTGCTGATATGCTCAGCGCCTATATGCCGCCCGCCCCTCTACACGAAGAGCTATTGGCCGCCGAGCGACGCAACTTGAGACGCTATGGCTATGGGATAAAGGGGTTTGTGCTATCGATGGTGGAAACGGCGATTGACGTGTCCAAAGGCCAGCTCCCTGCCCATGTGATCCACGACATATTGGTGATGGGGCGCGATATGTTGAACCATCCCATTCATCTCTTGCCGGGCGTGGCCGAATGCCTGCCAAAACTAGCAGAAGATTATGCGCTGGTGCTCGTGACCAAGGGCGATCTTTTGCACCAGGAGCAAAAATTGGCGCAATCTGGCTTGGGAGATCTATTTGACGACGTCCATATCGTCAGTGAAAAACAAATCACAACCTATCAAAGAATTTTCGGAGCGCAGCTGCCGGAAACCGCCATGATTGGCAATTCCATAAAATCTGACATTCTACCGGCGCTTGCGGCCGGTGCCGCCGCGATCCATATTCCGGGGCGCTATGAATGGGAGATGGAAAAAGCAAGCGCACCGCCCGACAGCCCAAGATTTTTTAAAGCTTCCTCGTTTAATAAGGTCAGCGCGCTCTTGTTGGAAATATGACGATTTCAAGGCAAGCTCTGCGCTGCACACAAGATCTAGTGGGGGAAATATAAATTCGCGTAAATAGGCGATCGTCAGTCCTTAAAATAGCCTCATTTTAGCTATTCTTTCACTGATTCGTTTGTGCTAGACTATCTACGAGCAAAGCACGGTAAAAATTCCGGCGCATAAAAAGTGAGGCAGCAGGCGTGAAACACCGGCTCATATCCTATATCATCGCAGCCTTTTTTGCGGTGTCCCTTTCTCCGTCCGTAGCGCTTCAGGCCGCGCCCTATGCTGCGGTGGTTATGGATGCGCGCAATGGTAAAATTTACCACTCCCGCAACGCAGATACCCGCCTGCATCCGGCATCCTTAACCAAAATGATGACGCTCTATGTCGCGTTTCAAGCTATTGAGAAAAACGAAATCTCACTGGACAGCTATGTGACCGTGTCGCGCAATGCTGCGGCCGAGCCGCCCTCAAAACTCTGGCTCAAACGCGGCCAGAAAATCAAACTGCGCTATCTCATCCGCGCTGCGGCCATAAAATCGGCCAATGACGCGGCCACCGCAATTGGTGAGGCCATTTCAGGCACAGAGGTGGCATTTGCCAAACGTATGACCCGCACGGCCCGCGCCATGGGAATGTCGCGCACAACGTTTAAAAATGCCCATGGTCTCACACGATCCGGCCATCTCTCTACGGCCCGCGATATGTCCATTTTGGGCCGTCATATGATTTATGATTACCCGCAATATTATAACCTATTTTCGCGACGCAGTGCCAATGCGAAGGTTCGCAAGGTGAACAATACCAACCGCCGCTTTCTCGCAGCCTATAGGGGTGCCGACGGAATAAAGACCGGTTACACCCGCGCCGCTGGCTTTAATTTGGTTGCCTCCGCCGAGCGCGGCGGGGAGCGCATCGTCGCTACAATGTTCGGTGGATCCTCCACAGCGGCGCGCAACAAACGTGTCGCACAGCTCCTGGATATGGGCTTTGACCGCGCGCCCTCCACCGCCAAGCTACAACGCCCCAGCCTGCCACCCTACAATCAAAACGAAAACGAGCATGGTGGGAAAACCCTGCGTCTGGTGACAGCGGTGAAGCGCTCACTCCGGCCCAAAATGCGCCCCTTTGGTGAAGCCAGCGCGCCAGAAGATGTTGTTGTGGCGACGCTGCCCGAACTGCAGGTGCAGCCTGATGACATACTAACAGCCGTTCAATCCGCCACATCCGGCGCCGTGGCGGTACAGGTCTCGACCTCGACCTATGACCCGGATATGTCTACCACCGCGCCGCGCGCCCGGCCGCCTCAATTTTCCTTTGTGGCCGCACCCGTAGCAGAGCAAGAGACCGAGACAGTAGCCCGCCGCGATGCCTCCGGCAGCCGCAGCTGGGGTATCAATATTGGAAAATTCAGCTCCCGCTATGAGGCTGAACGGGTTTTGCTCCGCATGGCTTTGGCAGAGATGACCACATTGGATGGCGCCGAACGCAAAGTCAAAGCCCGCGCCAGCGGCTATGACGCCCTGTTCACCGGTCTGACACAACACAGCGCAGATCTCGCCTGCCGCAGGCTCCATGCCCAGGAAATTTCCTGCACGTTGGTGGACCCAAGCTAAACCGCGCGCCCCCTGCGCCCCCGCACCGTGCGTCTTGCTCTTCTCCCAAATTTGCCGCATCCATGGCACATGACAGATCTTATATTTCCGATCCCGACGCCCAGCATCAAAGTCTCAGGACGACCCGAGCGCTTTGCGGTGCGGCGCATTTTCTGCGTGGGCCGCAATTACGCCGAACATGCCAGGGAATTTGGCAATGATGAGCGCGATCCGCCGTTCTTTTTCACCAAGCCAGCTGATGCGGTTGTCCCAGGCGGCGCCGCTTTGACCTATCCAAGCTTAACGCAAGACCTACATCATGAGGCGGAACTGGTGGTCGCCATAGGCACGGGAGGGCGGGATATCATCGCCAAGAACGCCGCATCCCATATCTTTGGCTTTGCATGTGGCAATGATTTGACACGCCGCGATTTACAAGCAGTTGCAAAATCTCAGCGCCGCCCTTGGGATATGTCCAAAGCGTTTGATGAGAGCGCCGTAATCGGCGAGATTGTCCCCGGGCAGAGCTTCTCCCCAGATGCCGCAATCCGCTGCCGCGTCGATGATCAGCTGCGCCAAAATGCAAAAATTGGAGATATGACCTGGCCCGTCACAGATGTTATCGCGGCCCTGTCAAGCCATGTAACCCTCGCAGCGGGCGATTTAATTATGACAGGCACGCCAGCCGGGGTTGGACCCGTGGCCAAGGGTCAGACTTGCTGCGTTGAAATTGATGGGCTACCCGACGCAAAATTTTGCTACACAGTTTAACCCAAGGCCGCCGCCAACAGCGTTTGGGTATAGGGATGTTTTGGGGAATCAAAGATGTCCTGCGCCGCGCCATGTTCTAAGATATCGCCATCCTTCATCACCAACATTCGATGCGACAGCGCGCGCACAACCTTCAGGTCATGGCTGATGAAGAGATACCCAAGCTGATATTTTTGCTGCAAATCGCGCAATAGATTGACAATCTGCACCTGAACGGTCCGGTCGAGCGCCGAAGTCGGCTCGTCGAGTACAACAAATTTCGGCTTTAAAATCATCGCGCGGGCAATGGCGATACGCTGACGCTGCCCACCAGAAAATTCATGGGGATACCGGTCCATCGTGTCCGGATCCAACCCCACTTCGCGCAGCACAGATGCCACCGCCTCGCGATGGTGACTGCGGGTGGTACGGCTGTGAATCTCAAGACCCTCTGAGATAATCTCCATCACCGACATACGCGGGCTGAGGCTGCCAAAAGGGTCTTGAAATACGATCTGCATATCACTGCGCAACGGGCGCATTTGTCGCCGATTGAGGCCATCGATGTCCTGACCCAGAAAGGAAATCCTATTTTCTGACACGATAAGTCGCATCACCGCAAGGGCTAGCGAGGTTTTCCCAGAGCCAGACTCTCCTACTACCCCCAAGGTCTCCCCCGCCCGCACCGACAGGCTTGCCGCATTGACCGCCTTCACATGCCCGACCGTACGGCGCAAAATCCCGCGTTGAATAGGAAACCAGACACGCAGCTGATCGGTGCAAAGCAACTCTGGGGCATCGTCCGCAACCGGCGTGGGCGCTCCTATGGTCTCTGCATCAAGCAGCATTTTGGTATAAGCGTGGCTCGGCGCATCAAAAATTTGAGCGCAGGGTCCAGTTTCCACCACTTCCCCCTGGCGCATCACGACCACACGATCAGCGATTTTACGCACGACGCCCAAGTCATGAGTGATGAACAAAAGGCTCAGCCCCTCACTGCGCTGCAAATCGGCCAAGAGCTCCAAAATCTGTGCCTCAATCGTCACATCAAGGGCGGTGGTTGGCTCATCGGCGATCAGCAATTGCGGTTCATTGGCCAAGGCCATTGCGATCATCACCCGCTGCCTTTGCCCACCAGACAGCTGATGTGGATAGGATTTGAGCCGGATCATCGGATCGGGGATGCCGACCTTGTCGAGAAGCTCAACAATGCGGTCCTGCAAGGGATTCCCGCGCAGACCTTGATGCACCGAAAGGCTCTCACCAAGCTGTTTTTCTATTGTGTGCAGCGGGTTCAAAGAGGTCATCGGCTCTTGAAAAATAAAGCTGATATCATTGCCGCGAATGCGTTGGAGACTGTCCTCTGGCGCGCCAATCATCTCTTCGCCTCGATAAAGCACAGAGCCGCGCGCAACGGCACTTTCCGGCAGAAGATCGACCGTGGCCAAAGCGGTCACAGATTTGCCAGACCCAGATTCGCCCACCACAGCGACAGTCTCCCCCGTGCCGACGTGAAAAGACGTATTGCGCACCGCGGATATCGCGCGACCGTCTTGGTGGAAATCAACCGAAAGGCCACGAATTTCGAGCAGACTCATTGGAACACTTTGCGCGGATCAAAAGCATCGCGCACCCCTTCAAAAATAAAAACCAAAAGCGACAACATGATGGTGAAAACAAAAAAGGCGGTAAAGCCGAGGTGCGGAGATTGCAAATTCAGCTTTGCCTGCTGTGTCAGTTCCCCCAGGGAGGGCGAAGAGGATGGCAGGCCGAAGCCCAGAAAATCAAGACCTGCCAGAGTTGAAATGGCACCTGTGACAATGAAAGGCAGGAACGTCAGCGTGGCCACCATCGCATTTGGCAAGATATGGCGCATCATGATGGTCCAATCGCTCACCCCGAGCGCTTCTGCTGCGCGCACATATTCAAAATTACGCGCGCGAAAAAACTCTGCCCGGATTAAACCCGTAAGCGCCGGCCAGCCAAAGATAATGGACAAGGTCGCCAAAAGCCAAAAGCTGCGCCCCAATATGGCAGTCATAATAATGATAACGTATAGCGAAGGCAGGGCAGAGAAAATTTCGAGGAACCTTTGGAACAAAAGATCCGTCCAGCCCCCAAAGTATCCCTGGACCGCCCCGGCAATTATGCCGATGATAGAGGCGAAAACAGTTACCACCAGCGCGAATACGATCGAAAGGCGGAAGCCATAAATGACTCGCGCCAGCACGTCTCGGGTGGTGTCATCTGTACCCAGCCAATGGGAAGAATCTGGCGGTGACGGGGCAGCGCGCCCCAGATCATTCGGTGTATCATAGCTATAAGGCACAGGCGGCCAGAGCATCCAGCCTTGGTAAAATTCCACCACCTTAGCCCCAAATTCTCCCGCATCTATGGCCGCAATGGTCCCCTCGGGATCGTCAAAACAGATCTCTAAACCGCCAGAACGGATCAGGCATTGCACCTCTGGGTCGCGATAGGTTGCTTCGGTTTGGAAATCACCCCCAAAGGCCGTTTCAGGGTAAAACTGTGTCACAGGCATGAACAGCTCGCCGCGATAACTGACCAATATCGGTTTGTCATTGGCGATAAATTCCGCGCATAAGCTGAGGCCAAAAAGCAGCGAGAAAATCCAAAAAGACCAAACTGCCCGACGGTTTTTCTTAAAATTATTGAGGCGGCGGCGGTTAAGAGGGGAAAGTTTGATCATCCACGGGCCTCAAAATCAATCCGCGGATCAATGATGACATACATCAGATCCGACAATATTCCAACGATTAGCCCAAGCAGGCCAAAGGCGAATAAAGTGCCAAACATTACCGGATAATCGCGCGATATTGCCGCCTCAAAACCAAGACGGCCAAGGCCATCCAGAGAGAAAATGGTCTCGATGAACAAAGAGCCCCCGAAGAATACGCCAATAAACAAGCTTGGAAATCCGGCGATCACGATCAACATTGCATTGCGAAAGATATGGCCAAACAAAACGCGGTTCTCAGTCAAACCTTTCGCACGGGCGGTCACGACGTATTGCTTCCGAATTTCGTCAAGGAATGAATTTTTGGTTAAAAGCGTCAGCGTAGCAAAGCCAGAAATCACAGAGGCGAAAATCGGCAGGGCCATATGCCAAAAATAATCGCCAATCTTTGCCAAAAGGCTCAAATCCTCAAAACCATTTGAGGTCAGACCGCGCAGCGGGAAGATCTGCCAATATGAGCCACCAGCAAAGAGTACCAAAAGTATGATGGCGAAGAGAAACGACGGGATGCCATAGCCCACGATCACCAAAGCACTTGTCACCGTGTCAAATGTACTGCCATCACGCATGGCCTTGCGGACCCCCAGGGGGATGCTCACCAAATAGATGACCAGGGTAGACCATAGGCCCAAAGAGATCGACACAGGCATTTTTTCCAGCACCAAATCCACCACCTTGATGGAGCGGAAATAGCTTTCACCAAAATCAAACTGCATATATTTCCACATCATGCGGGTGAAGCGCTCTAAAGGCGGTCGATCGAGACCGAATTCTCGCTCCAATTGTTCAATATATTCCTGCGGCAAACCGCGCGCGCCGGCATATTGATCATTGCCCACGCTTTCGCCAATGCCTGCGTCATCTCCGCCAGTGATGGCGGCGAAGACGTCCCCTTCACCTTCCAGCTGCGCCAAGACCTGCTCCACAGGTCCACCTGGGACAAATTGGATTAGGGCGAAATTGACGACCATCACCCCCAGAAGGGTGGGGATGACCAGCAATAGCCTGCGGATAATATATGCAACCATATTAGTTTAACACACCTGCGGCTTCCAACTTGGCGGCTTTTTCTGCATCAAACCACCAAAAATCCAGCTCGCCACGAGCGAAGGGCGGCAGCGGTTCGGGATAGGCATATTGATCGTAATAGGCGACCGTATGCACCGCTTTGAACCATTGCGGGATCCAGAAGCGTTTGGCGCGCAATACGCGGTCAAGCGCGCGTATATTGGTGTTCAGCTCTGCTTTGCTTTTCGCCCGCACAACTTTTTCAATCAGAGCATCGACCGCGGGGTCAGAAAGGCCCATCAAATTACGGCTGCTTTGATCCATTGCCTTAGTGCCAAAATATTGCTCCAAACCCGAAGAAGGCTCAAAACTCATACGCATCGAGTGGGTTGTGACATCAAAATCATAGGCACGGGTGCGTTCACTTTCCTGCGCCGTATCCACACGGTTGAGGCGCGCATCAATGCCGAGAGCTTTCATATTTTCGATCATGGGATTGGTGATGCGGTCAAAAGCCGGCGAGCTGTCGAGTACCTCAAGAGTGAAAACCTGCCCATCTTTTTCGCGCATCCCACCACTGTTGACGCGCCAGCCCGCCTGATCCATCAGCTTCGACGCACGGCGCAGGTTTTTGCGATCCAATTGCCGCGCGCCTGAAACCGGTGCCATGACCGCCTCATCCATGAGGATATCGGCGCTCAACAGGCCCTGATCCACCAAAGGTTGCAGCACAGCCCGCTCACCCTCACTGGGCGCGCCTGTCGCCTCAAGCTCAGAGTTGCCCCAAAAAGACTGCACCCGATCATATAGAGCATAGAATAACTGCGCATTGGACCATTCGAAATTAAACATCATTCCCAAGGCCTCACGCACCCGCCGATCTTGGAATTTTTCGCGGCGCAGGTTGAACACATAGGCCTGCGCCCTGGCCAGATTGCCATCGGGCAATTCAGCTTTCACCACATGCCCCTCGTCAATGGAGGCAAAATCATAGGAGGTGGCCCATTGCTTTGAGCTATTTTCAGATCGGAATGTATACAAACCACCCTTGAACCCTTCGAAGGCCGCGGCGGAATCTGCAAAATACTCCACTCGAATACGGTCAAAATTATTCCGGCCAATATTAATTGGAATAGCTTCGCCCCAATAGTCATCGCGGCGGGCATATACCATACGCTGGTTCACCTCATAGCTGTCCAGCACATAGGGGCCGGTGCCGATGAAAGGCGTCAGAGAGGACTCGTCCAACCGCGCGTCATTGCTTTCGAACCAATCCTTTGAGAACACGGGAATGCTGCCAGCCAAATTAACCACATCCCGGCGTGGCGCATCTTCTGTGAAGATGAATTTGAGTCGCAACGGGGATAGGATCTCAATGTCTGCCACCATGCCAGACACAGCCGCGCGGTAGGAGGGCAAGCCCTGCTCCATAAACAAATTAAAGGTAAATTTCACATCCGCTGCCGTCAAAGCCGAGCCATCAGAAAACTGCACATCGTCGCGCAGGGTAAAAATGGCCCAATCGAGACTTTTGGGGTATTCAACGGTTGTACAGAGGAAACAATAGCTCGCGGTTGCATCATCGGCAAAAGAGGTCATGACGGTTTCAAACGGGATCGACGAAAGCGCGGCCTGATTGCCCTTGCGGGCATAGGGGTTGAAACTGTCAAAGGTTCCAAAAAACCATTGCGAAATTTCTCCGCCCTTGGGCGCCTCCGGGTTCACATAATCCAAATGCGCAAAATCCGCCGGATATTTCAAATCACCAAAATAAGAATAGCCGTGACTGACAATGACCGGATCATGCGCCTCAGCGGCAAGCCCGCCAGCGCTCGTCACAACCAGAGCTGCGCCCAATACAAGACTGTTACAAAACCCCAAAGCCATCTGCCTACCTCACTGCCTTTACCAAACCCACGAACACAGCTTAACTTAGAGGTTTTTTCTCAATTGCGAAGGGGGGTCGCGCATTATTTTTAGCAAACCTATGCCGGTGCGGGCGCGTCTAGCCGCTCAAGCGCTCAAAGGGCCGCCCAAAGGCAGCCCTAACCCGCTCAGGTGCGCAGCGCTGCACCTGTGATATCTTTGCAATTAATCGCTGATAGTCTCAAGATAGGCGATTAAATTCGCGCGATCTTCTGGCTTAGACAAGCCATTGAAACTCATTTTTGTGCCTGGTGCGTATTTGGACGGCTTGGTCAAGAAACCATCAAGGTTTTCAGCGCTCCAAGTCTCTGCCACGGCCACGAGGCTTCCAGAATACCCGAAGCCGTCAACCGAGCCCACAACCCGATCAACAACAGCATAAAGATGCGGCCCAACACCATTGGCGCCAGCCTCTAATTTGTGGCAAGCGGCGCATTTCTTAAAGACTTTAGCGCCTTTCTCAAGGTCAGCTGAGGCCAGGAGATCTTCCAACATGGGACCATCATCGGCTTCCGCCACTTCTTCTTCATCACCGCTATCGGTCTCAATCCAAGCAACCCCATGGTATTCTCCATGGTGCGCAGGGCTATAAATTTTGTCAGCAATCCAGCCGCCAAGAACCAGAACAAGCAAAGCCGAACACAGGGCGGCTGCAATTTTGGTCAAAATCATCGTGTCAAACATGTCGCGATCCATCATTACAATTGGGTTGTATCCCTCTAGTCCCTTCCCCCCCTGTCGTGCAAGGTGTAGTTGGCGCGACGAAACGACCTTTTTCGCGGAATTTGCTCAGGAGACGCTAAATGACCCAAAAAATCGCCTTCCAAGGAGAACTCGGCGCCTATTCTCATGAAGCCTGTGTCGCCTCTCGGCCCGATCATGAGCCCCTCCCCTGCGCAACATTTGAAGATGTTATCGCAGCGGTGAAAACTGGAGCGGCGGAATTTGCCATGCTTCCGGTGGAAAATACCACCTACGGACGCGTTGCCGATATGCACCGGTTGCTGCCCGAAAGCGGCCTATTCATCAACGACGAAGTCTTTGTGCGCGTGCGGATCAGCCTCTTGGCTCTGCCCGGCGTGGCGCTTAGCGACATCAAAGTGGCGCGCGGACATTTGGTGATCTTACCGCAATGTCGGAAATTTTTGGATGCCCATGGCATCCGTGGTGAAGCCGCGGCCGATAACGCCGGGGCCGCCGCTGATATTGCCGCGCGCGATGAACGCACCGCCGCAGCGCTGGCCTCTGAATTGGCCGGCAGCATTCACGGCCTGGAAGTCGTCCAAAAAGACGTTGAAGATCAATCTTATAATACAACACGCTTTTTGGTGATGTCTGCGCAAGACCGGCCAGAGCGGCGCACAGATAAGATGCTGACCAGCTTCGTTTTTCAAGTGCGCAACATCCCCGCGGCACTTTACAAAGCCATGGGCGGCTTTGCGACCAACGGGGTGAACATGATCAAATTGGAAAGCTACATGCTGGGTGGCGCCTTTCGCGCAACGCAGTTTTATGCCGATATTGAAGGCCATCCCGATGATCCCGAGGTGAAACGCGCCTTCGATGAGCTGGCATTTTTTACCGATATGATTCGCGTCTTGGGCACATATCCGGCCGATCCGGGCCGGCCTTAAGCGCTGCTGACCTGAACGGGGCCGCATATTTTTGCGGCGCGATCACGAAGCCGGGATTTAAATTTCCGGTCAAATGAGCCTTTTGCAAAACGCATGGATTGTAGCAAAAGCTGCGCCAAGAGGTTTTTTGGCTTCATTTAAACGGAAACCAACAATCGGGAGCGGTTTGGTGCCAAGGTCAGAACCGAAATCACCACATCCCCCGTCAGACCATCCGATTCGTTTAACAGGCAGAGACGCTCCGGCGCTTGCACCTCCGTCACCAAACAGCTCAGTTTTCGCGCACGGCCGCGGAATTTGAAATCAATCTCCCAAGCCATGCCCGGCCCCACCACTGGTCGATCATCCACCCGCCGCATTTCAACGCCGCGTTGCTGCACCGTGTGTTATAAGTGCCCATGATCGCAGAGAGCGGCAAAGACCACCGGCGCAGGTGCTTATATATCTTAATGGCTTGAGAACTTCATCAGCTGCCTTGGCGTTAATAATTTTCACACATGTTATCAATTCGATTCACTTAAACCTCCCGTTAGTCTAAATGATCAGCAAGCCAATGTTCCAGTAAAAAATGCGCAATCGCACCTTTTCGAGCTGGTTTAATCTCAGGGTGCACCCCCTCAAACACATCCAACATCTCTTCACGGCTAACCCAAAGAGCGTCTTCGATCTCTTTCGGATCAATTATTATGTCCGCATTCAACGCCTCACCGGCGCAGCCAAACATCAAAGACGCAGGAAAGGGCCAGGGTTGGCTGGCCAGGTAACGCACCCGCCCGACGCGAATGCCAGATTCTTCAAACACCTCACGACGCACAGCAGCCTCCAATGTCTCACCGGGTTCCACAAACCCAGCCAACAGCGAATACATCCCGACTGGCCAGGCGTGCGAGCGCCCCATCAATACGCTATTTCCACGCGTAATCAACATGATAACGACCGGATCTGTTCGCGGAAAATGTGAGCGGTTGCACGCCGGGCAGTTGCGCTGCCAGCCGGCCATCGCCAAGTTGGAGGGCGCGCCACATGTGCCGCAAAACCCATGGGTTCGGTGCCATTCCAAAAGCCCACGCCCGGTGGCGGCCAATTCCGCATGGCGCGCGGATAATTGCGTCATAACCGCCCGCAATTCGGCAAAATACTCGCCATCTGTCAAAGCCGGATGCTCCTGCTGCGACGGATCAAGAAAGGCATTCAGCGTTTCGGCCAGCTCTTCTGGCTCCCAAATGGAGATATCCGCCAAAAACAAAGGCTCTTTCGCCTCATTCAGCCCCAAAAAGACCAGAGATTCGGCGGCGCTGCCCAAGGCTGGATGATCCAAATCCACCCAAGCCAATCCGAGCAGGCCTTCCGCTTGATCCTGCACCAGAGGCTTTCCACGCCAAAACAATGTGGTCTTGGCCGCAGGATGCGCCTGAAGCACCGCCTGCGCTTCGAGGCCGCGCAATTCTGCAGCGCGGTTGAGCGCAGACCCCCCAAAAATAACGTTTTCCGCATGGCGCATGTGCTCGATCCCAACTTTTTATCTCTGCTGCATTCAATTCGCACCAGCGATGAATTGCAATGTCAATTCCAAACCCCTATACAGCCCAAGAGAGGTTGGCGCGGGCAAGTGCCTCGCCAACCTGGTCAGATCCGGAAGGAAGCAGCCACAACGAGCCCCACTTGGGTCGATGTCCAACCTCTCACCCTTCCCATCTGGCCCGCAACAAGTTCCAATATCCCATTCGGGGTTTGCTGGACCAATGCCGGCGCTGCCTATAACATCTGAGCAGGATTCGAGGTACATCATGACCGACACCGCTGCATATCAAGTTTTAGCGCGCAAATACCGACCAGAGACCTTTGCCGATTTGGTTGGGCAGGAGACGATGGTCCAAACCCTGCGTAATGCTTTTGAAGCCGATCGCATCGCCCAGGCCTTTGTCATGACCGGCATTCGCGGAACCGGAAAAACCACCACTGCGCGCATCATTGCCAAGGGCATGAATTGCATCGGCCCCGATGGCACCAGCGGCCCGACCGTCAACCCCTGTGGCAGCTGCGAGCATTGCACGGCCATTATGAAGGGTCGCCATGTGGATGTTATGGAGATGGATGCCGCCAGCCGCACTGGCGTTGGCGACATTCGTGAAATTATTGACTCGGTTGCCTATCGTGCCGCCTCAGCCCGCTACAAGATCTATATCATTGATGAGGTGCACATGCTGTCGAGCAACGCTTTCAATGCGTTGCTCAAAACCTTAGAAGAGCCACCTGCGCATGTGAAATTTATCTTCGCCACCACAGAAATTCGTAAAGTCCCTGTGACTGTACTGTCGCGCTGCCAGCGATTTGATCTGCGGCGTATTGAGCCGGATGTCATGATCGCGATGCTGCAAAGAATTGCGACGGCAGAGCGTGCTGAGATCACACAAGACGCGCTCGGTCTCATCACACGCGCCGCCGAAGGATCGGCGCGTGATGCGCAATCGCTGCTCGATCAAGCCATTTCCCACGGTGCCGGGCAAACCACTGCAGATCAAGTCCGCGCGATGCTGGGTCTGGCGGATCGGGGGCGGGTTTTGGATCTGTTTGATCTAATTTTGCGCGGTGATGCGGAAGGCGCCTTGGGCGAACTCTCTGCGCAATATGGCGCCGGGGCCGATCCGATGGCGGTGCTGCGCGACCTAGCGGAGGTCAGCCATTGGGTCAGCGTCATTAAGATCACACCGGTTGCTGCCGAGGATCCGACGGTTTCGCCCGATGAACGAAACCGAGGGCTGGTCATGGCAGAGCGTCTGCCCATGCGCGTGTTGAGCCGGATGTGGCAAATGCTGCTCACGGCCCTCGAAGAGGCCGGGCGGGCGCCCAATGCGATGATGGCTGCAGAAATGGCGTTGATCCGCCTTACCCATGTAGCCGATTTGCCCACGCCAGATGAATTGATCCGAAAGCTGCAAAACACACCCGTGCCGTCACCAGAGCCCCAAATTGCCGGCACTGCTGAAGGAGTGGGCGGGGGCACGCGCCAAAGTGGTCCGGCCTCTCCCCCGCAAGCGGCCACCCCATCTGCCTATGCCACAGGCACGCCCCCGAGGGCGCAAGGGTCCAGCGGCGCGACAGCGACCGCCGCCCATAGCCAGCCAGCTTTAGAGCAAACACTCGCGCGCTTTGCTCGATTTGAGGATGTATTGGATCTGATCCGCCATCACCGAGACGTAAAACTCTTGGTTGATGTGGAAACCAGCTTAAGATTGGTGAGCTATAGCCCAGGCCGGATTGAATTCGAGCCAACCGAAACTGCCGCGCGCGATCTGGCCCAACGGCTCGGCACCCGGCTGCAAACCTGGACTGCGCAGAGATGGGCCGTGTCCATTGGCACAAATGGCGCCAGCACCATCGCTGAGATACGCGATGCGGCCGCCCTTGAGCTCAAAGAGCAAGCCAAGGGTCACCCTTTGGTACAAGCGGTCCTTGTCGCTTTTCCCAAGGCACAGATCAGCGACATTCGGACCGCAAAAGCGATTGAGGCAGAGGCACAGATTGAAGCCCTGCCGGAGGTCGAAGATGAATGGGACCCCTTTGACGACGATTAATCCACTGCCAATGCCCCAGCGCTGCGCTGCGGGCCGCTTTTACAACACGCGCAACAAGAGGTGACACAATGCTAAACGGTCTCGGCGGCCTTGGCGACATGGCCAAGATGATGAAAACAGCTCAGGAGATGCAAGGGAAAATGACCCAATTGCAGGACGACCTGGCCAATATCTCCGTCACAGGTGAAAGCGGCGCCGGGCTGGTGACCGCGACGGCCAATGCCAAGGGCGTATTGACCGGTTTGAACATTGATGCCAGCATTTTCGACCCTAATGAAAAAGAAGTGGTCGAAGATCTAATCCTTGCCGCCATTAAGGACGCACAGGCCAAAGCAGCAGACCGATCCGCATCCGAAATGAAGGCCCTGCAGCAAAGCCTTGGCCTGCCAACGGATATGAAACTCCCCTTTTGACCCTTAGGCCATATCAATGAGCAACAGCAGCAAAGACCTCGAACATTTGATCGAATTGATGGCTAAGCTGCCGGGGCTTGGGCCACGTTCTGCGCGGCGCGCGGTTTTGCATATGATCAAAAAACGTGCCCTGTTGATGACGCCTCTGGCGGATGTTTTGGCTGAAGTGGCCGTCACCGTCCGTGAATGTTTGAATTGCGGCAATATCGGCACCGCCGATACCTGCGACATTTGCCAAAATCCCAAACGCGAGAATGGTGAGATTTGTGTGGTGGAGGAAGTCTCTGACCTTTGGGCCATGGAGCGCAGCCATATGTTCAAAGGCCGCTACCATGTGCTGGGCGGAACCCTTTCGGCACTTGATGCCATTGGTCCTGATGAACTGCGCATTCCTCGGCTCTTACAAAGGCTCCGTGACGAGAATGTCTCTGAGGTGATTTTAGCACTCAATGCCACCATCGACGGGCAAACCACCGCCCATTATATCGCCGATCAATTGGGCGATGTGCGCGTCTCAACCCTGGCGCAGGGTGTGCCGATCGGCGGCGAGCTGGACTATTTGGACGACGGAACGATCACAGCGGCCCTCAAGGCACGCAAATCACTTTAAGTGCAGATGCGCATCGGGCAAAATAAAGGCGGCCGAAGCCGCCTTGACCGTTCTTATGCTAAAGTCACTGAGTTCAACCGGGCTGTTCTTCGCCGTCGCCGCTTGGCAGATTGAAAAAACTGTCAGCATCCAATAGGTCACCATGCTGGCGCTCGTTCTCATCCTCTTCCTCTGGCGCATCGGCCAGGGTGAAGGTTTCCAGACCAGAGATAGCAGCTGGGATGCGCGGCTCTTCGGGCATGCCAAGGCTTTGCTCGGTGCTGACCAAGCGGCGGCGCTCGTCGTCAGACATCGCCTCACCGTCACGCAATTTCTTGGCATTTGCCTTTTGCACCAAAGCATCCAACTCTGACTGCTTGCACAGGCCCAAGGCCACCGGATCAATCGGATTGATGTTGGTAATGTTCCAATGGGTTCGCTCACGAATCGCCTGAATGGTTGGCTTGGTTGTCCCGACCAGTTTCGAAATTTGACCATCAGACAGCTCCGGGTGAAACTTAACCAGCCAAAGGATTGACGCCGGGCGGTCTTGACGCTTGGACAGCGGCGTATAGCGCGGACCACGGCGTTTTTCTTCGCCGACCGCAGCGGCATAATACTTCAACGTCAGCTTATGCGTTGCATCGGCCTGGGCTTTATCCAGTTCTTCTTGGGTCAACTGATTGTTGGCAATTGGATCGAAGCCTTTCACGCCCGCAGCCACATCCCCATCGGCAATGCCTTGAATTTCAAGCTCATGCATGTCAACAAAATCAGCAATCTGTTTGAAGCTGAGGATTGTATTGTCCACCAGCCACACTGCGGTGGCTTTTGCCATAATTGGTTTCGCCATTTCGGCCTCCATCTTAAACTTTAATTCCAGACATAGCTTGCTCAACGCCTCGCGGCGGTCCCAGGTTTTGCCGGGACGAGTTACCATGTTTGGGGAACTTGCGAGCTTTATAATCACTTGCGCAAGAAAGGGAAAGCCCCCGCAAGACCCTCAGCACTTATTTCTGATCCAAGTCCCAAAGTTCAAATTTCCAAAACGATTTTGCCAATATGCTGGCTGGCTTCCATATGCATGTGAGCCTCACGGGCCTCGACCAGTGGAAATGTGCTGTCGAGCACAGGGGCGATGCGTCCTGCGGCGAGATGCGGCCAAACCTCATCGCGCAAGGCCTGAGCAATTTTAGCCTTGGCCAAATCACTTTGCGGTCGCAGAGTCGAGCCTGTTAAAGTCAATCGGCGGGTCATCATTTGCACCATATTGAGGTCCACCTTCGGACCCTCCAAAAAGGCAATTTGTACCAACCGCCCATCATCCGCCAAGGCTTTGAGATTGCGTTGAATATACGATCCGCCAACCATATCAAGAATGAGGTTCATACCTCCATAGGCTTTGAGCACCTCCTCAAAGACCTGATGGCGGTAATTTATCGCACGCTCTGCCCCGAGATCCTTACACGCTTGGCATTTCGCCTCAGATCCTGCGGTCGCAAAAACCCTTGCCCCAAATAAATGCGCCAATTGAATGGCCGTTGTTCCGATACCCGATGAGCCGCCATGCACCAAAAATTTTTCACCTGCCTGCAATGCACCGCGCTGAAAGACATTGGAATAGACGGTGAAATAAGTCTCCGGCAGACATGCGGCTTGCTTCAAGCCCATCCCCCGCGGAACAGGCAAGCAATGGCGTGCCGAGGTGGTGACAAATTCCGCATATCCGCCACCGGGCAATAGCGCACAGACCTCATCGCCAACGGCCCATTCGGTCACGCCTGCGCCAACTTCGGCAATATGCCCAGCCCCCTCTAGCCCGGGCAAATCGCTGGCACCTGCGGGTGGGTTGTAAAGGCCTGCACGCTGTAGCGCATCCGGCCGATTGACCCCAGCATAGGACAAGGCAATCATCACCTGCCCATGGCCTGCGCGCGGGCGGGGGCGCGTGGTGGCTTGCAACACATCTGGGGCGCCGGGCGCCGTTATTTCAACAGCCGTCATTTGGGACATCGTGGCCCTCCTTCATAAATTTCCAGACTAAAACTTCGACGCGCGCCCTGGCAAATCATCGCGCATCTGGGGGGCTTTGATTTTCCCCAGAAGCCAAAGCGGCCCCGCCAAAGCGGCGCTCAGAGGTTTGTTGTCGCGAATCTTGGCTTTGGCGATTTCGATTTGCATGACATTCTCAATGCGCCGATCCAAAAACGACCAGGTCGCCACATGATCCGGGCTCTCATCCCCCAGCCAAAACAAAACCGTCGCGCCATAAACAGCACTTAAGGTCGCGCGCTTTGAATACCAATTCACATCGCGTGAGCTATCGCCCAAAAAATCCCAGATGTGATCAGCCGTCCCCCAAATCAAGCTGGCACCTTCGCCCGCATGATGCGGCAAAGCAAAGAGCGCGGTGGCGCGCCTCACCGCCTCTTTATCCGCAATAGCTTCAAGTCGCAGCCGCACCGCCAATGTAATTTTTTCTCTAATTCTCAAAGACACAGTAGATGAATTCTTATAGGCTGCGCGCATGTCCGCATCACCCTGGCGATGATATGCGACGGCCAAATCGAGCGCACCGCGCGGCGCGATCATGGCTGCAAAGGCCGGGTCCATTTTCAAATCCGCCACGGCGCAGTCAAAACTGGTTTGCGACCAGCCATCAAACACCACATGAGGCAGGATCGCTGCAAGAAGTTCTGATAAATGTTGTTCGACTTTCATGGATCCCCCAAATATCTCGCCGCTAGACAAAGCAACAAGCCTGCGCTAGTGAACAGCCTCCTGCAATTTTGCAATTTAAACTAGAAAGGTGGTGAAAACCACATGCAGGTTAGTGTTCGCGACAATAATGTCGATCAGGCCCTTCGGGCTTTGAAGAAAAAACTACAACGAGAAGGTGTATTTCGTGAAATGAAGCTCAAGCAACATTTCGAGAAACCCTCCGAAAAAAATGCGCGCGAGAAGGCCGAGTCCATCCGTCGCACCCGTAAACTGGCGCGTAAGAAAGCTGAACGTGAGGGGTAAATGATGTAAATCATTGCTCTGGGCTACGCGCCCCAAAACACATGAAAACCCCCGCGTTACGTGGGGGTTTTTTATTGCCTATAGCGGTAGTGCGGTGGTTTTGAACACGGTGCGCAGTGCAAAGCTCGACTGCATTTGTGCGACACCGGGCAACTTCGCCAGAAAGGTCCGGTGGATTTTAGCAAAATCATCCGTGTCTTTCGCCACGACTTTGAGCAAATAATCTGCGCTGCCAGCCATCAAATGACATTCCAAGACATCGGGAATCAGCGCCACCGCTTTTTCGAAGGCGACTAAGACATCGTCCGTCTGTCCGCTCAAGGTAATCTCCACAAATACTGTCGTTCGGCGATCCACTTTCCGCGGATCCACCAGCGCCACATAGTCGCGGATATAGCCTTCCGACTCCAAACGGCCGACCCGCCGATGACAGGCGGAAGCCGACATATTAACCTGATCGGCTAAGTCCGAATTCGATATGCGGCCTTTGACCTGTAAAACCGATAATAATCGACGATCTGTAGCGTCTAGTTTCATAACTTCGCCAAATGTCCTAAACTGTCGCCAAATGCGGGATGTTTCGACAACCCTAGGCCCAAATATCCGTGATCACAACAGTTCAATAAGGCCCAAGGCGCAACACCTTGGGCTCGAGGACTAGGAACATCACAAATATGCAAAAATCCCAAACCTGACGCTAAAGGCCAGGCTTTGGCAAGTGTCACCCGCGCAGGCTGCCGCCGGTGGCTTTAGTCACTTTCGCGACAATTTTTTCGGCAACCGCCTCAATATCCGCATCTTTCAATGTCGCGCCCTTAGGCTGCAAACGAACTGTCACCGCTAGAGACTTCAACCCAGGCGCCAAAGAGCCACCGGAAAACTCGTCAAAGACGCGCACCTCGTCAATCAGGACCTTATCTGCCCCTTTGGCAGCATTCACCAAGGTGATCGCCTCCACCGATTGATCCACCACAAAGGCAAAATCTCGCTCCACCACTTGCAAATCAGAGATGTTCAATGCCGGGCGTGTCGCCGATTTGGATTTTGGCACTGGAACATTTTTTGTATGCACCGCAAAGGCCACGACCGGACCCTTTAAATCCAAAGCCGCAAGAACCTTCGGATGAATTTCACCAAAGCCGGCCAGAGAGGTCTTGCCCAATGCCATGCGGGCGGATCGGCCCGGATGCCACCATTCGGAAAGTCCGCGCTGAAACTGCACCTTCGCGGGGGCGCCAAGAGCCTGTAGCACCGCTTCAACATCCGCCTTTGCGTCATAGATATCGACCGCGCGGCGCGTGCCATGCACATCTTTCGGGCCGGTGTGGCCAACTAAAATGCCACAAGCCAATGTCTCTTGATCCTCCGGCTCGCCACCATGCCACACGGGGCCCACTTCGAACAAAGCCATATCCGAAATACCGCGCGCTTGGTTGCGCGCCGCTGCCTGTAGCAGACCGGGCAAAAGTGACGGGCGCATATGGCTCATCTCAGAGCTGATCGGATTTGAAAGCATCGTTGCATCCGCACCCCCGCCGAACATGTCCGCCGATTTACGGTCAATAAAGCTATAGGTCACGCATTCATTATACCCTAACGCGGCAATCATGCGCCGAGCGGTTTGCTCGCGGGTCTGTGACAGAGACAACATTGGCTTCGGCACGCCCAAATCCACTCGCGCCAAGGGCTTGCCCACAAGTTTGGTCAAGGAGGCCATGCGCGCCACTTCTTCCACCAAATCCGCCTCGCCCATCACGTCGGGCCGCCAGCTTGGCACATGCGCCATATCACCCTCAAGACGGAATCCAAGATCGGTTAATGTTGAGCGCTGCATCCGCTCTGGAATGTCCATACCCACGAGCGACTTAACCCGCTCCACATCCAACTTGAAAGCCCGTTCGGTATTGGGCACAGCGCCCGCTTGAATAATCTGGGAGGCCTCGCCACCGGCGTGATCCACGATCATCCGCACCGCATGTTCCAACCCTTCAAGAGTGAAGGCTGGATCCACTCCGCGCTCAAACCTGTAGCGAGCATCAGAATTAATCTGCAACGCACGGCCAGCATAGGCAATCTGCACTGGGTTCCAATAGGCCGATTCGACGAACACATTGACCGTATCGTCGGTGCATCCTGTGTCAGCACCGCCCATAATGCCAGCGATACTTTGCGCGCCCGTGTCATCGCTGATTACCATTTGACCTCCAGAAAACTGATAGGTTTTCTCGTCCAGCGCCGCGATTTCTTCGCCGCCTTGGGCACGGTGCACCCTTAAATTTCCAGAGAGTTTGTCGGCATCAAACACATGCAACGGCCGGTTGCGATCCATGGTGAAGAAATTGGTGACATCCACCAAAAAACTGATAGGCCTCAGACCGATCGCCCGCAATGCCTGTTGCAACCAATCTGGACTCGGATCGTTTTTGACCCCACGAATGACGCGGCCACAGAATATCGGACACCCATCTAATGTGTCCTCATCAATCAAAACTGCGAAATCACTGGTGAACGAGGTCGGCACGGGCGCCACATCGCGATCTTTCAATTTGCCCAATCCACGCGCGGCCAAGTCGCGGGCAATGCCCCGCACGCCCAGGGCATCAGGACGGTTTGGTGTAATCGCGATCTCAATGACCGGATCCACGCGCTCCAGATCATTCTGCGCGAGCCACTCGGCATAGCTTTGTCCCACCTCACCAGACTCCAGCTCAATGATCCCATCATGCTCGTCGCTCAGCTCCATCTCACGTTCGGAGCACATCATGCCATAGCTCTCAATACCACGAATTTTGCCAACACCAATCGTGGTATCAATACCCGGAACATAGACCCCCGGCGGCGCCACCACGACCGTAATGCCTTCACGCGCATTCGGGGCACCGCAGATGATTTGCGTCACACCGCTCGCGGTCTCCACCTGGCAGACACGCAGCTTATCCGCATCCGGGTGTTTTTCCACCTGAATGATTTTGCCAATCGTGAAAGCCGCCAGCTTAGCCGCTGGGTTATCAACCCCCTCCACTTCCAGACCAAGGTCGGTCAAAACATAGGTGATCTCATCTAAGCTCGCTTGGGTCTCTAAATGGTCTTTCAACCAAGACAGTGTGAATTTCATTACTTTGCCCCTGTGGTTCTGTGGCGCGATGTGACATGTGCCAGCCAGTTTTGCAATTCCAACGTCCGAGTTGCAACAGATAGATCGCCCTGCCCGTCCCGTTGTTCGGTCTCCGGCATTGATTTTCCACTGTTCGCAAGCCAAGCCGCGACGTCTGCTTGTGAAAATTCAGGATGATACTGCGTGCCCCAAAAGCTGATATCTGAGGTTTCGTAAGCAAAGGCCTGCACCGGGGAATGGGCGTTACGCGCCAAAATACAGGCCCCAGACGGTAGGCGCTGCACCTCATCGCGGTGCACCGTGGGCACGCGAAACTGGCTTGCTCGACCCTGCATCATAGCGTGCCCACGCCCAACATCGGTCAGAGTGACGGCTTCCGCCAGCCCGAATTCATCGCCATGAAGCGAGGCGGCGCATTGGCCACCCAGCATAAAAGCTGCCAGCTGCATGCCGTTGCAAGACCCCCAAATCGGCACCTTCCAGTGGGTCACTTGCCGCCAGAAGTCTCGCAAAACCCATCCCTCAGGTGCGTCTACGCACCAACTCACAGCTGACCCGGTGAACACCACCCCATCAAACGCGCCGTCAGGCAGAGCCTGCCCCACATAGGGCGCGCAAAAGCTGCAAGTAATCTGCCGCGAAAGTGCCTGCAAGACCGCAGCAAATCCAGGCCCCAAAGCCGGCATTCCCGGCCCATTGCAATCGACAATCAAAATCCGGGTCATGTGGTCACACCCATGACACCCCTTGTAGTGGTATCATCGGCTCAGCCCGCTGACCAACCCCGGCTTATCCAGCGCCGCAAATCCATAATGGCGCAGCCAGCGTAAGTCGCTATCAAAAAAGGCCCGCAAATCTGGAATGCCGTATTTCAGCATAGCAATCCGATCAATCCCCATGCCGAACGCAAAGCCCTGGTATTTTGCGGCATCAATTCCACCCGCGGCCAATACTTTGGGATGGACCATGCCAGAGCCCAAAATCTCGAGCCAATCATCCCCCTCGCCCACTTTCAGCTGCCCATCTGTCCAAGAGCAGCGAATATCCACCTCCGCAGAAGGTTCCGTAAAGGGGAAGTGCGAGGCGCGGAACCGCAGCTCGACATCATCCACTTCGAAGAAGGCTTTCACGAATTCTTCTAGGCACCACTTCAAATTGGCCATGGAAATATTGGTGTCCAGCGCCAAACCTTCCACCTGGTGAAACATCGGCGTATGGGTCTGATCATAGTCGGCCCGATACACCCGACCGGGGCAGATAACCCGCATTGGCGCACCTGTTTTTTCCATGGAGCGGATTTGCACCGGGCTGGTATGTGTGCGCAGAACATGCGGCGGGCGATCATCGCCCCCAGCGCGATGGGTATAGAATGTATCCATCTCGGCGCGCGCGGGATGGTGACCGGGCATGTTGAGCGCGTCAAAATTATACCAATCGGTTTCGATCTGCGGCCCTTCAGCCACTGAAAATCCCATATCTGCAAAAATCGCGGTGACTTCCTCCCAAACTTGGGAAATGGGGTGGATGGTGCCAGCCAGCCTCTGCCGCCCCGGCAATGTGACATCCAACCATTCGGACTTTAAACGCTCCTCCAAAGCCGCATCTGCCATGGCGGATTTGCGCGCATTGAGGGCCAAATTCACCTCATCTTTCAACGCATTGAGTGCCGGACCAGCGATCTGCCGTTCCTCGGGCAACATTTTGCCCAATGATCGCATATGCAGGCTGATCTCGCCCTTCTTCCCAACAGCTTTAACGCGCAGCTCTTCCAGAGCAGCTTCATCCGCCGCCGCTGAAATGAGAGTTAGATATTTTTCGCGCAGATCATCCATTAGAGTCTCCAAATTATTCTGCGCCCCGTGCTAGCGAGATTATGCGGCGCGAGCAAGGGCGCTTGCGTAAAACTGCTCGCCTCACTGGAGGTTCGAGCCTTTGCCAGCGTAGCTAAGCGTCCTTCCACCGGCCAAGCAACCAATACCATTGATCCGGGTTGGCCAAAATGCGTGCTGATAGGTTGTCATTGAAGGCCTTGGTCATCGTGATGCTATCAGTGGCGGGAATAGGGGCATCAAAGTCCACAGCGAATTTCGTGCCGTCTTCCGTGCGGGTGCCGAAAGCGGGCACCAGCGGCAGATCATATTTTATAGCCAATTGCGCCGCTACCAAAGCCGTGAGCGCCGGCTGCCCCAAAAATGGCAACCGCACCCCGTCGGGGTATTTTTCATCCAGCAAAATTGCTATGAAACCGCCAGATTGCAGATGGCGCACCAGCGCGCGGGTGCCGATTTTCCCGGTGGCCAAAATAGGTTTGCCGCCAGCTGCAATGCCCGAATAAAGGCGTCGCTCATAGTGGCGATTGGTTTGCGGTTTATAAACGGCGCCCGTTTCCAAACCCAGTGATTTGAGTGTTGAACGCACGGCCTCCCATTGGCCGAAATGGCCCGAGACGATGATCGCACCCTTTCCCTCAGCATGAGCCTTTTGCAAGGCGGCAAGCCCGGGGCCGGACACCGTGTTGCGGTGGTGCAGGTTTTGGAATTCACTGCAATGCAAAATTTCATACAGCGTGCGCCCCATATTGCGGCCCATGTTGCGACATAGATCCAGCCGCTCACGGCGCGGCATATTCGGATAGATGCGCCGCAATTCAGATTCAACGCGCCGACGTGCCAAGGGAAAGAAACGGACCAGGAGGCCAACCAATCCGCCAAACGCCTGAGCTCTGCGGTCAAAAGCGCGACCACGCGAGATGGTTAAGGCTGACAGCAGCGGGATGTAGCGGACATGTTGCCACAGAATTTTGAGCAAACGTGAAATCATCGTAATCGTATGATGGAATTCGGGCGACCCGCCAAGCGCAAAAATACCGAAAAGGCGGGCGCCAAGATCATCACCCGAGGGCGCCCCTACCTCCTGAGGACAGGTTCGGCGGTAGGAGGCAGTATGTTAAGCGTTGAATGCATTGTTATTATGATCGCTCAACGCGACTTTTGAGTCATTCTCTTCGAACGGATTTTTTGGCAGTGGCCGGTTGATCATAGATGATTTTGAAACTTTTCAGCGCTACATCCGTTGGCACGTTTAACAGGATCAAACGTTGGTTGAGCACCGCGGCCCCCGCTCGCGAGCCCCGCTTGTAGGTCAGAATCAACTCGGCGCCCACGGCGTCCAAGCCCTTGATCGTCAATTCGCCTTCCCAAGCGGCGTTCCCAAGAATATCGCTGATGTAGACCATAGAGCGTGCCGCGATGTGCAAATCTAGGCGCTCGTGCAGATCGCGCATCTGCTCTGCGGTCAAACGCTGTCCTTCTGGCAGAAAATCAGATGTTATGGTCCATTCCACAAAGCCGAATCCAGTGGGCTGCGGATCTGCGCTGCAGTTGAGCACAAAGGCAGAAGCTAAAATTGACGCGAAAAACTTAAATTGATTGCCTCCAAATCTGACCTATCCCACGAGCCAAAACTTGCCCCAAAATTTAACTTTCCCGCGTATATATCAGGCTGCGCCAGCAATCTGATGCGAGTTCTCATTCGTCTGACAATACCCATCACATTGGTAACGCCAGGGGCAAGAGACACAGTCACCGGCGCCTGTCGCGCCTTAAACCCCGGCGCGGTTTGTACCCTGACGACAGGTTCAAGGCCTTGAGCCGCTGCGCCGAGAGGAACAATCGCCGTAGAGGCAATGAGGGCGAAAATATTGGTGGATACAAAACGAACCATCAAAAATCCAACGCTTAAATAATATTTCAGTCACCGTCTGACCGGCGACAAAATAAGTCTCTGAAATGTAAAAGAGGTCAAACAGCCTAAATTAAATTGTCAAAAATTTTAAGCAAATGAGACAACGTCTGATGACGACGGGGTAAAACGAAAACAGCCCCGGAGTCACTCCGAGGCTGCATCCAAATTCTTCTGAAGGCTGGTTTAAGCCAGCGCAGCCTGCGCTTTGGTCACGATTGCGCCAAAAGCGTCAGGTTCGTGTACGGCCAGATCAGCCAAAACTTTGCGATCCACTTCGATACCTGCCAAGGACAGACCGTTGATGAAACGGCTGTAAGACAAAGTCTCATCATGGCTCCGGCATGCTGCATTAATACGCTGGATCCACAGGCTACGAAAATTACGCTTGCGGGCCTTCCGGTCGCGCGTGGCGTATTGGTTGGCCTTATCGACTGCCTGGGTCGCTGTTTTGAAAAGATTCTTCCGGCGACCGGAATAGCCTTTGGCAGCTTTAATGATTTTCTTGTGACGGGCGTGGGTTACTGTCCCACCTTTAACACGTGACATCTCTGTGAACCTCCTTAACGGTCGTAGGGCATGTAGCTCTTGACGATCTTCGCGTCAGGAGCAGACAGAGTGGTCGTGCCGCGGGCGTCACGAATGAATTTACGAGTACGTTTGATCATACCGTGTCGTTTGCCAGCTTGTGCCGCCATGACCTTACCGGTCGCTGACACCTTGAAGCGCTTTTTTGCGCTCGACTTGGTCTTCATTTTGGGCATTTCGATCTCCTATTTTAGAACGTGAGCGCGCGACTCGGCATGCCACTTTTGGCCGGTCTCGCGTTAGAGCTTGGCTTTTAGGCGCGAATGCCTGCAAGAGCAAGCGGTAAATGCTATTTCACCAAAGCCACCAAAGCGATCAAAAAGGCCTGCGGAATATCAGAAATTGTCAGCCCATCGGGCGCCATGATCCATGACCAAGCCACCATCCCAATCCCCAGGATAAATAGACCTTGCCCCAAACGTGCCGAGCGGTCCTCAATCGACGCATTGAGCGCACTAATGACACCAAATATGGATAAAATAATGCCACCGGCGATCATTAAAGCCAAATTTGAATCCATTAGCTGTCCGGTTCAGATCGGAAGATCAACCGCTCCTCACAAGGCGCAACGCGCAGAATATTCGTTGTGCCAGCTTGGTTAAACGGAACCCCAGCTGTCACGGTAATTTGATCGCTCTCTTCGGCAAAACCTTGGCTGACTGCGGCCCGTACGGCCGCCACAACCGCCGTCTTAAAGCGATCTACCGGCCCAGTGATCACGCAATTCGTGCCCCAGGTCAGGCTCAAACGCCGCGCTGTACTGATATTTGCCGTTAAAGCGATGATCGGCACCCGTGGACGTTCCCGCGCGGTCAAACTGGCAGTTGTGCCTGACGAGGTAAAGCATGCAATCGCTTTAACATCCGTAGTTTCAGCAATTTCCCGCGCAGCCGCCACAATGCTATCGGCCACAGATTTGCCCTGCACACTCCGGCTGGCCTCTAAAATCGCCGTATAGGTTGGGTCACGCTCGACCTCGGTGGCCACATTGTTCATCGTGGTGACCGCTTCAAT
The DNA here is from genome assembly GCA_943788425.1 of uncultured Planktomarina sp. Classification (GTDB taxonomy): domain Bacteria; phylum Pseudomonadota; class Alphaproteobacteria; order Rhodobacterales; family Rhodobacteraceae; genus Planktomarina. The sequence continues at coordinate 107,116 of CALSQF010000004.1, read as the reverse complement.
GGGAAATAGACCGGCAGCCGATTCCGCCGAAAGCATGATCGCGTCTGTGCCTTCATAGATCGAATTGGCAACATCGCTGACCTCAGCGCGGGTCGGCATGGGGCTTTCGATCATACTTTCCAGCATCTGCGTGGCTACAATCACGGGCTTTGCAGCCGCCCGGCATTTGCGCACCAATTGTTTTTGAATAGGCGGAACCGCCTGCACCGGAAGCTCGACCCCCAGATCGCCGCGCGCTACCATGATCCCGTCGCTAACGCGCAAAATCTCATCAAAGGCCGTCACAGCCGCAGGTTTTTCAATCTTTGACAAAACAGCAGCCCGACCATTGGCCAAAGCACGCGCCTCATAGACATCTTCAGGGCGCTGCACAAAGGACAGCGCCAACCAATCGACGCCCAAATTGCAGGCAAACTCCAGATCTGCCCTATCCTTGGCAGAAAGGGCTTTGAGCGGCAAAACCACATCCGGCACGTTCACGCCCTTGCGGTTTGAAATCATGCCGCCAGCTTCGACCACACATTCCGCAAAATCAGGGCCACAGCTTTGCACCTTCAGGCGAATCTTGCCATCATTGACCAAGAGCCGTGCACCCGGCTCCAACGCCTGAAAAATCTCAGGATGCGGGAGGGTCACGCGATTGATATCACCCGGAAGATCTTGCAAGTCTAAACGAAAAGCTGCGCCGGTGAGCAAGTCTTCTTCGCCCTTTTCAAAGGTTCCAACCCGCAGCTTTGGTCCTTGCAGATCAGCCAAGATCGCGATTGGACTGTTCAGATCTTTCTCAACCTGCCGAATGATCGCATGGCGTGCGGCAATTTCCGAATGATCCCCATGGGACATATTCAGACGAAACACATCTGCACCCGCCTCGTGTAAAGCCCGGATCATGTCATAATCGTTTGACGCCGGACCCAGTGTGGCGACGATTTTTACGTTTCTATCACGTTTCATGCAAAGAACTCTTTTATGTTACCGCTATCATGTTGAGCTCCTAATGCCCCAATTCACATCCCTGTGCAACTCAGCTAAGAGGGGACATGAGCGACGAGTACCCATTTTCCATTACAGGACCCGAACATAAAGGGCCATGGCTTATTACATGTGATCACGCGACCAATCGCGTGCCACCGGAGATAAACAACGGCAGCCTGGGATTGCCGGCCGAAGATATGAACCGCCATATTGCTTACGACGTCGGGGCCAAAGGGCTTAGCCTTGCGCTGGGAAGGCACCTAAAAGCGCCCATCTTATGCAGCAATTTCTCCCGCTTGGTGATTGATCCCAACCGTGGAGAAGATGATCCTACATTGCTCATGAAGCTCTATGACGGCAGCCTAATTCCTGCAAATGGCAACGCCGATGCGGTTGAAATTACGCGCCGGCTCGAGGCCTATCACCGCCCCTATCATGCGGCCTATGCCAAGCTCGCTGCATCCGACCCTGCCATTGTTGCCATTCACTCCTTCACTCCGCAGCTTCTCGGCCGGCCAAAACGGCCTTGGGACATCGGCATCCTCTTTGCCGCCGACCGCCGCCTGGCCGATCCGGTTATCGCACGATTGCAAGCGCGTGGAGATCTGACCGTTGGCATCAATGAACCCTATGATGGGCATTTGCCCGGCGACAGCATCGATCGCCACGCCCTGCGTCAGGGACGGCTCAATATCTTGATTGAAGTCAGAAATGATTTAATAGAAACTTCCAAGGACCAAGAAGTTTGGGCCGCGCTTTTGGCGCCCCTACTACAATCGGCCCTGGCAGAGGTACAATCGCACCCCCCATCACAAGGATGACCCCTATGGACGCGCAATTAAAACTAGAACTTGAAGCCGCCGCCTTCCGCCGCCTGCAGCAACATCTCATCCAAGACCGCCCGGATGTGCAGAACATTGATATGATGAATCTTACAGGATTTTGCCGCAATTGCCTGTCACGTTGGTATCAGGAAGCGGCACAAGAGGCTAGTGTTGAAATGAGTAAAGCAGAGGCGCGCGAAACTTTCTACGGTATGCCGTTTGAGCGCTGGAAAGACGCGCACCAAACCGAAGCCAGCCCAGAAGCCCAGGCAAAATTTGCCAAGAGCCACGACTAGGACTGGGACTGGCGTTTCTCAACCATCAAAGCTTTTGCCTCAGACACCCAATCGTCTCGGCTGGCCCGGCCTTCAAATCCACGCAGCTGTGCATCAATATGGGCAATATCTTCAGCAGTCCAAGCGGCAATTTGCGCGTAGGAATAAATGCCGAGCCGATGACATTGCGCCTCGATTTTTGGACCAATACCTCTAATCCGCCGCAGATCATCGGGTGTATTGTCTAAATTAAAGCCCGGCGGTAAGGCAGGCGGGCCCGGCTCCGCTTCGGGCTCCAAAGGCGGGAGGGTTTTACCTGCGACGGCAGCATCCTCTGGATCAAACGCCCTGCCCTTTTTGCCAAATCCCCAGATGATCCAGCCACAAAACAACCCCAACAGACCCGCCAACACAAGCAGGACCCAAATTTCGGTCACAAGAAACATCCAACCTTCAAACATGCGCGCGCGTCCCCTGTGATCGTTTCATGGCTGCTCGTCCCAAATGAATTCAATGCGGTCCGCAGCCTGCGCAAAGGACAGCTGTTGCGTATCATGCGGCCTGCGATCTCCGAATCCCTTGGGATGAATGCGCTCTTTGGTCAGGCCGAGCGCGGTTAATGCCGCGACCAAAGCCGCGGCCCGTGAACGGCTGAGTTGGTCATTCTCCGCCTCGTTTTGCATCGAAAAACTATGATCGACCGCGTCGACACGCAGCGCAGAGTTTCGCAAACAATGACCAATCAATCCGGCCAAATGCGCCAATGCGGGCGCCGCGCTGACATCAAAGCGCGCAAGACCCTCCCCGAACCTGAGGTATTCCTGCTCCAAAATAGTCGATGTGGCAGCGCTGCACCGCGCGGCTGTCGGCTCAAAACTATAGACCGGCACCCAGGCCCCAGGCACTCGGCGCTCTAAGAGCCCGCTTCGGGCATGAATGCGCTCTGCGCCGATATCCGCGCTGAGCCCAGCCTCCGAGATTTCAGTGGCAATTACAAAACGCGACGACAAAGCTGCAGCCAAGTCCTTAGCTGCCACACCCGGCGCAGCCACACCCTTTAGGGCCAGCTGCCCTGCAGAATACTGGAACTCAAACTGCTCAAAGTGCCGCAGCCAATCCGCCAAAACCCTTAAGACCTGCCGCGTAAAATCCGCCCGGCCGATCAAACCCACCTGAGCCGTATCCTCAATATAGGGCAGCTGCAAAATCTGAGTAATCTTCGCGGCATCCAAACCCTTGGGCAATTTCCCGGACAGGCGTGCCCCGCTTTGGGCCTCATAGGCAAGTGTGAAATCCGGCGGCGTGCCATCATCCACCAGATCAAACCGGCGCGTGAGCAAAAATTCCGCTGGCTTTTGCGCCAAATGCGCCTCGATTTTTGCCTGTATTTCAGGCGTGGTTACGGTGCCCGACAGGTGAAGCGATCCCGGCGCCACCATCAAACGGCCATGTTGCATCTCACGCAGACCAGCCAGACCCGCAACCAAGGCGCCTGTCCAATCACGCGCGCCGTCCGTGATCTCCGCCTGCACCAAATTTTCGGAGCGCTGTGCCTCAAAGCGGGTGGCTGAAGCAGAGAGCTTCACCCCATAGGGGATCTTACCGCGAAACTGAACTTCGGCGCCATCAAATTCCACCAAGAGGTAGAACGGCTGGCCGTCATCGTAAATCTCCAGGCGGCGCACCAGCTCAGTTTTCGCAGGTCTTTTCCGCAAAGCGCGTTCAGCGCGCAATAGCCCCGCACGGTTGACCAGGCCCGTGATCTCAATTCTTTCCTTTGACACCTCAAGCTGGCCTGATTGCACCTGTGCCATGGCCCTCAAAGCGGCCCGCAGAGCTTGGGTAAACTGACCGTCAGCGTCGTCAATTCTCGCCTGTTCAACGTGCAACGCCCGCGCTGGCCTGCCCATGTCTTCCGGTACAATTTGCGGCAATACGCCCGTCGGAAATTTTCCCATGGCCGTGAGCTGCCCCTTTGAGAGCTGCACCGACAGCGCAAAGGGCTGTCCGTCGTCAAGAACCTCAATCTCCACTTGGCTGTCATATCCCGCCAGCAAAGCCGCACGCGCCGCTTGCGCATCATCGGGCAATCGCGCCGTTGCGGTCAAATGCAGCTGGCTGTCTTCAAGCCGTAATCTGGCATATTGCAAATGCGAAAGGCTTTTGATGGCGCTTTCCATGGCCTCCCGCCACCGCGCTTGTGATATGCCAGAGGCCAATTGCAAATCGGCGGCGCCTGCCCCAACCTGCGCCGCGACCGCTGCAAGCGCCGCTTGGCTGGGGGCATAGCCTGATACTCGCAGCCCCTGCGCATCGCGGATGATTTGTGTCACATAGGGGCGGGCCTCCGCCAACAGCGACATGCGATCTGCCACAGTGATATCCGGCCCATGGGGGTGCAAATGGCGCAACACCCGGGCACGTTCTGCTTCAGAATTGACCCATCCTGAAACTGTAACCACGCGACCATTCACCGAAATTTGCAACGGGTGGTCCAGCTCAAGCCCGTCTAGCGTGACCCGTTGAGCAATGCGCGCCTCAATGCGGTTCAGCCAACTGGAGTAGGCCAACCATCCCAAAGCGCTCAATCCCACGCAAAACGCGATTAATCCAATTTTCGTTCTGAAAGCCACAACAATACCCTTGCACGGCTAACAAACTGTATTTCATAGATTCGAGCAAGAGAAAGCGGGCGCACCACCATCGGGCATCTAGGATATTCGATTAAATTGCCACTTGGCGCGACTCATCAAGATAGATTTCCCGCAACCGTGTGGCCACAGGCCCCGGTGCACCGGTCCCAATCGCCGCGCCATCCAGCTCAACCACAGGCATCACAAAGGCCGAAGCCGATGTAAAAAAGGCCTCATCTGCATCCTGCGCTTCTGCCACTGTGAAGGCGCGCTCTTCCACTTCCATTTGCGCTTCACGGGCAAAGCGCAACACGGCGGCACGGGTGATGCCATGCAAAATGTCATTCGACAAATGCCGAGTGATGATCTTGCCACCTTTAACGATATAGGCGTTATTCGAGGTGCCTTCTGTGACAGCACCATCCTCAACCATCCAAGCATCATCACAGCCGGCGGCCTTGGCCATCATCTTGCCCATGGAAGGATATAGTAATTGCACGGTCTTGATGTCCCGGCGGGCCCAGCGCTGATCCTCAATAGAGATCACCTTAATGCCTGTCTTCGCCATCGGACTGTCCGCAAGACCTGGTTTATTTTGTGTGAACAACACGATGGTCGGCGGCGTGTCTTCACAGGGATAGGCAAAATCGCGATCAGCAGCCGCGCCGCGGGTGATCTGCAAATAGATCAGGCCCTCAACGATGCTGTTCGCTCGGACCAACTCCCGGTGCACCTCAAGCAAATCTTCGGTCGCAATCGGATTGCGCATGCCCAGCTCGCCCAGTGAACGCGCCAAACGCCGCGCATGGCCATCAAAATCAATAAGCTTCCCATCCAAAACCGACGTCACCTCATAGACGCCATCGGCGAAAAGAAAGCCTCGATCGAAAATTGAAACCGTCGCTTCATTTTCCGGCAAATACTTGCCGTTTACATATACGGTGCGTGTCATTGGTCTATCCCCACAAGGCTGCGACGGGCGGATGCACACCGTCTGCGTCAAATTTCAAAGCGTGATCTCGGTCTTCGGCCAAAAGCAGCGGCCCGTCAAGATCGGTGAACTGCGCGGCCTGCGCCAAAAGCACTGCTGGAGCCATCGCCAGCGAACTGCCGACCATACACCCCACCATCAAACCAAAACCCGCCTCCAACGCCGCATCGCGAAGGGCAAGGGCTTCGGTCAAGCCGCCTGTCTTATCCAATTTGATATTGGCATAATCATACTTCCCGCGCATATGCGGCAAAGAGCTCCGATCATGACAGCTCTCATCGGCACAAATCGGCAATGGGCGCTCAAGGCCCAAAAGCGCGTCATCTTCTGATGCTGGCAAAGGCTGTTCGATCAATTCGACCCCAAGGCGCAGCAAATGTGGCGCGAGATCTGAGTACACCTCAGCGCTCCATCCTTCATTGGCGTCCACAATGATCCGTGCCTTGGGCGCGCCGCGCCGCACCGCTTCAAGCCGAGGCATATCATCAGGCGTTCCCAGCTTGATTTTCAGCAAAGGCCGATGCGCATTGAGCCTGGCTTGACGCTCCATTGCCTCCGGACTGTCCAAAGACAGGGTATAGGCGGTAATTTGCGGCTGAAGATCTTGCAAGCCAACGCGCTGTGCCACCGAAACACCGCTGGTCTTGGCCTCTAAATCCCAAAAAGCACAATCCACCGCGTTGCGCGCCGCACCCGCAGGCAGGGCCTCGCCCAGCTCCTCATGCGAAATATTGCCCAGCGCGTCGATCTGCGCAGTCACCGAAGCCAGGCTCTCCCCATAGCGCGCATAGGGCACACATTCGCCCCAGCCAATGACCCCATCCTTCTCAATCCGAACGGTCAAGACCTCTGCCTGACTGCGCGAGCCCCGCGAAATTGTAAAAACCTGCGCCAATTGAAACGTCTCTGGCTGAACCGTGATCCGCATACCCATCCTTATGTCCTTTGCCACGTAGGCTGTCGCGGCAGCCCGGGCCTGTCAAGCGGCGACGCCGCGCGACAGGCATAGAGTTGTGCGGCGCCGACAGGCGCCGCTCCTTTGGATCAAAGCGCCATCAACGCATCGACCAGGCGGCCGGACCCGATGCGAATGGGATCCACAGTTGGAAGCCCCATACGCTCTTCCACTTCCGCCAAGTAACTTTTGGCTTCGGCCTCAGACATATGCTGGGTATTGACCGATATCCCCAAAACTTGGCACGCGGGATTGGCCACCCGCGCCAGGGCCAAAGCCATATCGCGCAGCTCTTCCAAGCTGGGCTGCTGATAATCCGGCAAGCCGCGCATATGGCTGCGCGTGGGCTCATGGCCCAAAATCAGCGCGTCAGGCTGACCGCCATGAATGAGTGCCATGGTCACGCCTGAGTAGGACACGTGAAACAGGCTGCCCTGCCCTTCGATGTGATCCCAATGATCGGCGTCATTATCTGGTGTTAAATACTCCACGGAGCCCGCCATAAAATCGGCAATCACCGCATCCAAAGGCACACCGCCACCGGTGATCAAAATCCCCGTCTGTCCCGTTGCGCGGAAAGTGGATTTCAACCCCCGCTGACGCATCTCCGCATCCATTGCCATCGCCGTATACATCTTGCCCACAGAGCAATCCGTCCCCACGGTCAAGCACCGCTTGCCGCTTCGCTTTTTGCCATTGGCGATGGGATATTGCACAGAGGGCACGCGCACATCATGCAGCTGACCGCCATATTTCGCGGCTGTTGCCACCAAATCGGCTTCATCGCGCAGCAAATTATGCAGACCCGACGCAAGATCATAGCCCATCGCCAGAGCCTCTTTCAGAACGGTTTTCCATGCCTCAGAAATCACCCCGCCACGATTGGCCACGCCAATGACCAAAGTCTTGGCCCCCGCGTCCTTTGCCTCTTGCAACGACATATCAGCAATCCCAAGATCCGCGCCGCATCCCGACATGCGGAACTGCGCCACAGCATTCTCAGGGCGCCAATCTTTAATGCCGATGGCAACTTTGGCGGCGAGCTGATCTGGCGCATCGCCGAGAAACAATAGATAGGGGGTCTTGATCATGGCAATCTCCTAGTGCTGTTACGCGCAATCTACGTCACATATCGCGAAATTTCACCCATTGTTGGGCAGGATATTACTTTTTGATGGATTTATATTCGATAAATTGGTATATTATTAGAATTTTAATGCGGATTATAATTATTACTGGTTCTTCCTCACGATCCAGCCAGCATTCGTCGCAGAATCATCCCCGTGGTCCGGGTGACAGAATTGCGCTTGCGACTGCTTGCGCAAGATTATATTGCAAAGACAACCAATCTTGAAATTTCCTTACTCGAGGTCCAACATGTCATTTCGTTTGCAACCCACCCCTGTCGCGCGCCCCAACCGCTGCCAATTGTTCGGCCCCGGTTCGCGCGTCGCGCTGTTTGTAAAAATGGCAGCCAGTGCAGCAGATGTGATCAATCTTGATCTCGAAGACAGCGTGGCGCCCAGCGACAAAGACAGCGCACGCGAAAACATCATTCAAGCGACCCATGACGTTGATTGGGGCAGCAAGACCCTCTCGGTACGAATTAACGGTCTCGACACCCCCTATTGGTACCGCGACGTTGTGGATCTTCTGGAGCGCGCCTCAGACCGGCTTGATCAAATCATGATCCCAAAGGTTGGCTGTGCCGCTGATGTCTACGCCGTCGATGCCTTGGCCACTGCCGTTGAAACAGCCAAGGGACGCCGCAAGCCCATCACCTTTGAAGTCATTATCGAAAGCGCCGCAGGTCTGGCCCATGTCGAAGAGATTGCCGCCAGCTCACCGCGGCTTGTGGCCATGTCCTTGGGCGCGGCTGATTTTGCGGCCTCTATGGGCATGCAGACCACTGGCATCGGTGGCACGCAAGAGAATTACTATATGCAGCATGGCGAGAGCAAACATTGGTCAGATCCTTGGCACTGGGCCCAGGCGGCTATCGTCGCGGCCTGTCGCACCCATGGGGTGTTGCCGGTTGATGGACCCTTTGGCGATTTCAGCGATGATGCGGGTTTCCACGCCCAGGCCCGCCGTTCCGCCACCCTTGGCATGGTTGGCAAATGGGCGATCCATCCCAAGCAAATCGCACTGGCCAATGAGGTTTTCACCCCCTCTGAAGACGCTGTTGCCGAGGCCCGCGACATTCTCGCTGCCATGCAAAAGGCCAAAGAAAACGGCGAAGGCGCCACGGTCTATAAAGGCCGTTTGGTCGATATCGCTTCCATTAAACAAGCTGAAGTGATTGTTCGACAATATAAAATGATCAACAGCGCCTAAAGGGACGCGGTCGGGCAAAACTTGCCGATCTGACGCAGTTTTGTTGCACTTTGGTGCCACCGGGTTCATATAGGTTTTAAATCGTCATTTTGAGGCCAGACATGACCAACTATCTTGAATTTGAACGCCCCTTAGCAGAAATCGAAGGCAAGGCAGAAGAGCTGCGCGCGATGGGCCGTGATAATGAGGATATGGACATTGAAGCTGAGGCCAAAGCACTGGACAAAAAAGCGCGTGCCTTGCTCGATGAGCTTTATGCCAAGCTCACCCCTTGGCGTAAATGCCAGGTGGCACGCCATCCTGATCGGCCCCATTGTAAAGATTATATTCAAGAGCTGTTCCAAGAATACACCCCGCTGGCCGGGGATCGTAATTTTGCCGATGATCATTCCATCATGGGCGGGTTGGCCCGTTTGGGTGACCAACCTGTTGTGGTCATTGGTCATGAAAAAGGGCATGATACCAAATCGCGCATCGCCCGCAATTTTGGCATGGCGCGGCCAGAAGGCTATCGCAAAGCCATCCGCTTGATGGATCTGGCCAACCGGTTTGGCCTGCCCGTCATCTCCCTGGTCGATACCCCCGGCGCCTTTCCCGGCAAGGGCGCAGAAGAGCGCGGTCAATCCGAAGCTATTGCCCGATCAACAGAAAAATGCTTGCAGCTGACAGTGCCTCTGATCTCTGTGATTATTGGCGAAGGCGGATCAGGTGGGGCGGTCGCCTTTGCTACGGCCAACCGTTTGGTGATGCTTGAACATTCGATTTACTCGGTCATCAGCCCAGAGGGCTGCGCTTCAATCCTTTGGAAAGACGCGGAAAAAATGCGCGAAGCGGCTGAGGCGCTGCGTCTCACGGCGCAGGACCTCACGACATTAGGCATTTGCGATCAAATCATTGCAGAGCCAAAGGGCGGCGCGCATCGCGACCCGAAATCCACCATGCAAGCGGTTGGACAGACTTTGGCCAAATTGCTCGACGAGCTTGGCAAGAAAAAACCAGACAGTTTGATGAAAGATCGGCGGCAAAAATTCCTCGATATGGGCACCAAGGGTTTGGCAAACTAAGGGCCGACCCCAGCTCACCACATGGATTTTGTCACTCAGGCCTGCCAGTCTTTTTCATAGGTCGCACTGTCGATCCGTACCGATTGCTCGGCCTCTGCGGCAGTTTGAGACTGCAAGATATCGCCCACGCTCAGCAAATCAGGCGCAGCCTGCCCCTGCCAAAGCCCCGACCGTAAGATCGCCCGGGCGCATTGGCTGTAAACCTCCGATACGGATATCACGACCAGGCTGCGTGGTTGCTGGCCATTGCGCTCAAACCTTGCAAGATGCGCCGCCGATACCGAAAAATGCGCAGCGCCATTGACGCGTACCACATTCGAATTTCCGGGCACTATGAACATGAAAGACACCCGGCCATCTTCGACGAGATTACGCAGGGAATCCAAACGGTTATTGCCCCGCCAATCGGGCATAAGGAGGGTCTGCGGATCTTGGATATGCACGACTAGATCCTCATCCCCGCGCGGGCTGGCATCGGTGTCGTCAGGGCCCACTGTGCTCAATACACAAAACCGCGCGGCCCCAATCCAAGCGCCATATTCCGGCGTGATATGTCGCGCGACTTTGACCAAGCTGTTGCGCGAAGGCTGTTCATAAAGCGCCTCAAGCTGCGCCAAATTTGAAATCCGATCACTCATGGCGTCCCCAATTGCTTTGAAATTTCGAAGGCAGCATCTGTCATCCCCCGACCGGCGAACAAATTTCGACAGGACAGCCATTATTATCGCGCAGGTAACCTACAATTTGCCCCAGGCTTTGTTTGCGGTGCGGTTACAGCCACAGCGCCGGCACTCACTGCCTTGTCAAAAGCGCTTTCCGGGTCATTCGTGACCAAGGCAATCTAATAGCCCGCTGGTCTCTCATCAGCGCGATTGGGGCGCATAGACAAGCCATTTAACTTTGCCATTTCATCGGCCGCAAAAGCCAGGGTTGTGGCACCGGTCTTAAGCTCTCCATAAAGTTCACTTTCATGGAGGAAACCCGTTTGCAATCCAAACACCTTGTCATAGAAGGCCAGGGTTTCAGGAACACTTGCAACATATATAATGCTGTATCCAAGGTGCATTTTACGCTCCGTGTGATGTATTACGTGAGACCGTAGAAGCCAAGAAACGCGATTTCAAGGCAAAACTCACATCAACGAACTTCCGCAAAACCCGTCACGCAGAGCCAGCTTGCCCCGCCTTTCACACATCATCCGCGACGTTGATTTTCACACCATGAACTGCATCTGAGGCGGGCGCAGCGATGCTACGCCATGTCCAATTTGAACCTTCTATGTCTTGGAGTTCAGCCACAGGTTCATCGCCAGCCCGTGGCGTAGCCTTACTCGTAAAACCCCACTTCGGCCATCAATTCGCGTGAGCGCCCTTCCACAGCGGCTTCCATCAATTCCATGAAATCCGCCACAGGTCTGCCCTTAGGGATCGGCTCCATAAACTCGACGGTGGCGATGCCCGGCTTGCGGTAAATACTGCGTTTTGGCCAGAAAATCCCGGTATTTAAAGCCACCGGCACGCAATCTTGCTGCAATTCGCGATACAAAACACCCGAGCCCATCTTATAGACTTTCTTGTCGCCTGGCGCGACGCGCGTGCCTTGCGGGTAGATCACCAATTGCCCTGGCGCCACGCGACCGGAGGCAACATCGGCAAGCATTTTGCGGATGGCAGCCGCTCCCTTGCCACGATTCACCGGAATGCATCCCAAACGATAGGCGTATTGGCCAACAATGGGCGTAAACAGCAGTTGTCGCTTCATAATGAATTTCGACCGATCCAGGCAATTGAAAATCACAATGATATCGAAAAAGGATTGGTGTTTGGCGGCAATCAAAACTTCACCTTTTGGAACAGTGCCGCGCACCTGGACTTTGAGTCCGATCATCCAACGGGCTGACCATACCACCCACCAGCAATAGGCATTGGCCGCAAGCGAGGCGCCTTTTTGGCTGAAGATCATGGGAATCAGAAAGACGATGGCCACGATGACCATTGCCACATACATCTGAATGTTGAACAGCAAAGAGCGAATCCATTGCGCTGCATAGGCCATAACGGCTCCTTATCGGTTTCTTGTACTTGGTATAGGAGCAAACGCGTTGCAAAACCAGCGTCATTGGGCGTATTTACCGCCATGTGAAAACCCGTCTCATGACATCGGCAGGAATCTGCAGGTGACGCATAAGCGGTGGTATTTTAAGCACGTCAGCTGTAGCGTTATCGTATCGATATCGTCTACATCCTGGACACGAAATAGAATCGAGGCCTCGGTGCGTTTACTCTGCCCAAAATGCGATGCGGAATATGAAATCCCCGACGATGTAATTCCCGCAGAGGGACGGGACGTGCAATGCTCTGGTTGCCAAGAGACTTGGTTTGTTCCAGCCAACACGCCGCCATTCGAGCGTACCACGATTGATCCCAAGGTCAGCAGCATCCTACAACAAGAGGTGCAGCGTGAGATGGAGGCACGCAAGGCTGAAAAGCGCGTGGCCCACGAAACAGAGCCTGAGCAAGCCCCTGTGGCACGAGGGCTGGACAGACCGCCACCCCCAGCCACGCCGTCCTTAGAGCCGCGCCCACAACCAACCGCCGCGCCGACCTCCAAGAATTTGCCGCCGATTGATACGGTCAAAATTTCCTCACTCGTCAGCGCAACTGACGATGCACCAGCCCTGACAAAACCTGTGATGCCAAGCAAAGCACCAGAGGAAGTTGCACCGCTCGACAGCCGGCAACGCGGCACAGTCGCGGCGTTTTTGATTCTGGCCGTGTTGACCGCGATTTATATCTTTGCGCCGCAAATCACCGAAAATTTTCCCAGCCAAACAGATCGGATTAACGCCTATGTGTTTTGGGTCGATGATATGCGCCAGTGGCTTCAGCATGGCTTGCAGGCCATTTTGGACTATCGCATGAGTTTCAGCCTTTAAGAGCGGCACCGCCTTTTGGGCAGCCGCCAATTAAAAGCGATCCAGCAGCCGTTGGAGATAATTGCGCTCCTCTTTGGGACGTTCGAGCGACCCGGCCCGGCGACGAATTTCTTCCATCAATTCTTGTGAGCGCAGACGCAATTCTTCTTGCGGCACCATCTGCTCGCCAGCACCCAATTGGCCATTGCCCCCAACATCCCGACCCAGAGGATCACGCGTGGATGGGCTTTGCGATTGCCCCTCGGCGCGGCGGTCATTGGGGGTGGCCCCCTGTCCGGGCGCGGCCTGCTCATCCAGCGTTTCGCCCAAACGGCGCATGCCTTCACGCAGCGCGTCGATGGCGTCCGATTGATTGTCCAATGCCCCGGGCATATATCCCTCACGCAGATCTTCCGCGGCCTGATCCATCGCCTCAGCGGCCTCATCCAGCGCCCGGCGGGCCGCTTGCCCCGCTTCGGTGCCCGCGCCGGGCAAATTGCCCCTTTGCCGTTCAACTTCACGTTCCAATTTTTTTTGCTGCTCGGCTAAACTGTCTTGGGAGGATCGCCCCTCTTTGCCAGCGTCATTGCCTGCCTCGGCTCCACCGCCGCCGAGCTGATCGCCGGGGGTTTGGCCTTGCAAATTACGGAAGGTTTGGTCCGAGAGCTCCTGCTGCTGGCGCAGACTATCGGCGAGATCTTCCATCTGTTGCCCGCCGCCCTCTTGGCCCTCCTGCCCTTCTCCACCCGATTGCCCGGGTGTCATTTGAAGATTCTGCATCAAACGGTTAATCTCTTCCAACAGCTCTTGCGCCTCGGCCATGCGGCCCTCTTCCATTAGCTGCTGCAAACGGTCCATCATCTCTTGCAATTGATCCTCTGACACGGCCTCATCATCCGGCAGGCGCTCGGGTTGCTCTGAGGGCGGGTTGCGTTCAGCGAATTCTTTGAAATATTCCCGCTGTGCCTGATGCAATTCATCCATCAGCCGGGCAATTTCTTCTGGCGTGGCACCGTTTTTAATCGCTTCGGCCAGTTTATCTTGCGCGCGAGCGAGCTTTTGTGCTGCCTGCTCCAAATCGCCGTCCTCGACCTCAAGCGCCAATATCCAAAGCAGCTCGGCTGCGGGCTCAAGATCCGTACCCGCCTCCAGATCCCAGATAATTTTGGACAGGATTTCAGCATCCTGCGCGTCGCGGAACAGCGTTTCAGGTGCCTGTGATATCGCGCGCAACAGTTGCGACACGCGTCTGCGGTTATCGGGAGACCACAGCAAATCGCGGCGCTGCTCAACCAAAGCCTTGGCAAGGGGGTCAAAGAAATTGCGGGCTGGCAAAGCCAATTCCAACGCCGCCGATTGTCCCAATTGCCCGCGCATGTCTTCCACTTCGAGACGGAGCGAGACCGGCAAATGCGCCCAGACATGTTTGGACAGATCCTCGGTTAAGACCTCAGTGAACTCCGCGCGATCACCCGAAATGGTCAATGGCAGGGTCAATTCAATATCGGGCTGCGGCGCAGGTTCAGCCGCCAGCCCATAGCGGCGATCTACCTCGTCTATATTCAGATACACCCACGCCCGGCCCGCTGTGACCGCGACATCGTCCCGCGCGGTGAAGCTCAGGGAAAAACTGCCCTCCGCATAACGTTCAACCTCGCCTATGACCTCCACTTCTGGCGGCGCATCAGGCAACATGGACACCCGCCACTCGGCGCCATCAGGCCCAGAAATGGCCAATCGACCCGACCGGGTCACGAGAAATTTCTGACTGGGGTCTGCCGCATCAAACGTGTCAGCGGGTCGGCCGGACAGCGTTTCCTCAATCGCGTGCAAGCCCGCATCTCCGTAAAGGCGCACCAAAACTACCGTATCTTGCGGCACGCTTAACTCAACGCCCATCACATCATTGAGATATATCACCGGGCGGCGGGTATTGGCAGGCGGTTGCAACCAGACCTCCCATTGCGGGCCTGCCGCAATCAGCACTGAGGCGTCCCCCAGCCCTGTGCGCATCGCCTGCACAGAGCCGAAAAGCCCGCCAATGACAAACACCAAAAGCGCGATATATCGAAGGGCGAAAGGATCTCGCGGTGCCAAATCCAACTGCGGCCCAACAGCCGATGCCTTGGCGGCAGTAGCGCGCATTTGCGCCAAATGCGCCTGCCACAACGCCGCCGAGGCTGGATCGCCTTGACCGAGAGCCTGAATATCGCGCAGCGCGGCCAAGGGGCGGTCCGGTAGGTTCTGATCCAGACGCGCACGCGCCGCGCCGAGGGTCGGCGCTGCAAGTCGCCGGAAAAAATACCATAGCCCGTAAAGCCCGCTGAGAAGCCAAATCCCCCCCGCCAGCTTAAGCAATACAAGCGGCCAGAGATCTGGCGCGGCCAAAAGCAGCACCCCAATCCCCAAAACCAGTGTTGAGAGCAGCGGCCAGGCTGCGCGCATAATGCGTTCCGCCCAAAGGCCGACAAAGGTCAACCAAAGAGCAAAAATTACCCTACGCGAGAACAGTTTGGCCATCAAAGCCCCTCATGACATGGCCTCTTAATGCCACTGAGGGATTATATCGCGGTTAATGATATCTTCCAAGCTCGGTCTTGGGCGGATCACCGCAAATTGATCCCCCTTCACCATGACCTCAGGCACCAGAGGGCGGGTGTTGTATTCGCTGGCCATCACAGCCCCATAGGCCCCGGCGCTGCGAAAGGCGATAAGATCGCCAGCCTCCAGCGGCGCCAAAGCACGCCCTTTGGCGAAAGTATCCCCGCTTTCACAAACAGGTCCCACAACATCATAGGCTTGATATTCGGTCCCGGCAGCCGGCGCCTTGATCGGCACGATGTCATGATGTGCATCATACATGGCCGGACGAATAAGATCGTTCATTGCCCCATCCACGATCAAAAACTCACGATCTTCACCCTGTTTGACGTAGATGACTTCTGAGACAAACACCCCGGCATTGCCGGCAATAAAACGGCCCGGTTCGATCTCGATTTCACAGCCCAAATGGCCCACCTTCTCGGCGATCAAGGCGCAATAGTCCTCAGGGCTGGGCGGGTGATGGTTGTTGCTCTCATAGGGGATGCCAAGCCCGCCACCCAGGTCTAGGCGGCGGATGTCATGGCCATCGGCGCGCAGAAGTTCTGTGAGCTCGGCAACCTTTTCATATGCCACCCCATAGGGCGCCAAATCCGTCAATTGCGAGCCGATGTGCACATCAATCCCCACAACCTCCAACCCTGGTAAACGCGCCGCCATAGCATACACCTCGCGGGCGCGCGAAATCGGGATGCCAAATTTGTCTTCTTTTTTACCCGTCGAAATTTTCGCATGCGTTTTCGCATCCACATCGGGATTGACCCGAATTGTAATAGGCGCAGTTTTGCCCAGCATGGATGCCACCTGCGACAGCACACGCATTTCCGGCTCGCTTTCCACATTGAATTGCCGCACGCCGCCAGTCAAAACCTCGATCATTTCCGCGCGGGTCTTGCCCACACCGGAAAAGACAATGCGATCGCCAGGAATGCCCGCAGCACGGGCGCGGGCGTATTCACCACCTGACACCACATCCATCCCAGCGCCCGCCGCACCCAGAAGGGTTATGATAGCTTGGTTAGAGGCCGCCTTCATCGCGTAGCAAATCAAATGATCCATCCTGGCCAAAGCTTCATCAAACAGCTTAAAATGACGCAGCAATGTGGCGGATGAATAAAGGTAAAACGGCGTGCCGACCTGTGCTGCAATCTGTGAAACCGCAACATCTTCGGCATGTAAATGCCCATCCCGATATGAAAAGTGATCCATCGTTTCGCCTCACTGCATAAAGCTTGCGCATATCACGCTCAAAAAGACAGGCAACACCCCTGCCCCATTATTCTTGCCCCTCGCGGGACCGCGTTTCACCTTCGGGCGTGCTGCGCAGATAGAGGTAAAGCGGCAAGCCGCAACTCACCCCAATGCAAAACGTAGCTGCAATGGCGATCAAATGGAAAAATCTTCGATTCCGAATGACCTCTGCGATAATCCACAGGCTCAGGGCCGTGGCGGCAATGGTCAGATCCCAAACCAGCCCGCTACTGGCTGCATTTACATGCCAGGCCTGTACCATATCGCCCAAACTCCATCCCTCAGCTCGAAACCAAGTCAAGAAATAGTACATAGGGTGAATGGCACCCCAAATGGCCAATCCCAAAAATATATGTCGCATGGCGTTTGCTCCTGTTATGTCGCGGCCTGATCGGCTGAAGCAGGCTCTGCCCGTGTTGGCCGCTCTGGTGATCCATCGACACCGCAGGCACACAGACATGCGAAGATACAAAGGCGCAGATATTTCATGACAAGATCGCCTCCCAGCGCGCGATTTGACTGCGCACCTGTTCTGGGGCTGTGCCGCCGTAGGACATGCGCGAGGCCACTGAATTCTCAACGCCCAGCACATCAAAGACATCTGACGTGATCTGCGCGTGCACAGATTGCATCTGCGCCAATGTTAAATCCGGCAGGTCGCAGCCTTGACCTTCGGCCATAGCCACCAAACTGCCCGTCACATGATGGGCGTCGCGAAATGGCATGCCCAGCGCACGCACCAGCCAATCGGCCAAATCTGTGGCTGTGGAGAACCCGGAGGCAGCGGCAATTTTTAGACTATCTCGATTTGCAGTCATATCAGCAACCATGCCGCTCATCGCCGCCAGTGCCAGCATCAAATTATCTGCGGCATCAAAGACCTGCTCTTTGTCCTCTTGCATGTCCTTGGAATAGGTCAGCGGCAAGCCTTTCATCACCATCATCAAAGCCACATGGGCGCCAAAGATCCGGCCAATCTTCGCCCGGATTAATTCCGCAGCATCGGGGTTTTTCTTTTGCGGCATGATCGACGAGCCGGTTGAAAACCGATCCGAGAGGGTTACAAAGCGAAATTGCGCAGACGACCAAATCACCAGCTCTTCGGCAAATCGACTGAGGTGCATGGCGCAGATACTCGCGCAGCTGAGATACTCCAACGCGAAATCGCGGTCTGAAACCGCATCCAACGAGTTGGCCGCCGGCCGGTCAAACCCCAAAGCCGCCGCGGTCATGTCGCGGTCAATCGGAAAAGACGTGCCTGCAAGCGCCGCCGCGCCCAGCGGGCTTTCATTCATACGGCGCCGGGCATCTTCAAAGCGCGACTTGTCACGGGCCAGCATCTCTACATAGGCCATCATATGATGGCCCCAGGTCACTGGCTGCGCGGTTTGCAGATGCGTAAAGCCCGGCATCACCCAATCAGCCCCCGCGCGCGCTTGCTGCAAAAATGCCTTCATCAGCGCTTCGATACCTGCGATGGCCCCATCGGTTTGATAGCGGACCCAAAGGCGAAAGTCAGTCGCCACTTGGTCATTGCGGCTGCGGCCCGTGTGCAAACGCCCCGCAGGCTCACCAATGACCTCCTTCAAACGCTGCTCAACATTCATATGAATATCTTCCAAATCCACCCGAAATGGAAAATCCCCCGAGTCAATTTCTGACAAAACCGTGAGGAGCCCTTCCCGAATGGCCTCACTGTCGCTATTTGAAATTATACCGGCTGCCCCCAACATGGCGGCGTGGGCGCGGCTGCCTTGGATATCTTGGGCCGCCATCCGTTGGTCAAAACCGATCGAGGCGTTGATTGCCTCCATGATGGCATCTTGTCCGGCGGCGAAGCGTCCGCCCCACATTTGATTTTGGGATTTGGTCATGAGTGAACCCTTTGGGAGTGTGATATGCGATATTTGCTTGCTGCTGTTCTCTATACGGCCCTCGCCGCCACTGCAAATGCAGACATGGGCAATCTTGAAGCTCTGCGCGAAGGCGATATGCGAAAACTCCAGATCCACAGCGCGGCGCGTCCCGCACCGGATACAGTTTTTCTACATGCAGACGGCTCCGAGCTGCGCCTGTCTGATTATCAGGGCAAAGTCGTCGTCCTGAATTTCTGGGCCACCTGGTGCGCACCCTGCCGCAAGGAAATGCCCGAGCTTTCCGCCGTGCAACAGACCTTGGGCGGCGCTGACCTCATAGTGCTTACGGTTGCCACGGGCCCAAACCCGCCAGCAAAAATCGCCAAATTTTTTGAAACCATCGGCGTCAGCAACCTGCCGGCCCATCGCGACCCGCGCCAAAACCTGGCCCGCGCCATGAATGTCTTGGGCCTGCCGGTCACTGCGATCTTGGATCGCGACGGCGCGGAGATTGCGCGCCTGCTGGGCGATGCCAATTGGCACAGCGACAGTGCCTTGGCGATTCTACGAGCGGTTATCGCGCAAGAGCCGTGACCGCATCGTGACGGTGACAGCTTAGAATGTGATTGTTAAACAGACCACAAGCCTCCATCCAGGCATAAACGATGGTCGGGCCACAAAATTTGAACTTGGCCGCTTTGAGATCTTTCGAGATCTTCTGACTGAGCGGGGATTGGGTGGGGACTTGCGCCAATGTCTCATAGCCACCAACAATCGGACGCCCATCCACATAGGCCCACATCCTTTCTGAGAAGGGCATCTCTTTGGCCAAATGCAAATAGGCCTGCGCGTTGCCAATGGTGGCTTCAATCTTTCCACGATGACGCACAATGCCAGGGTTTTGCAGCAATACGTCCACCTCAGCCGCGCCCCAGCCTGCAATTTCTTTGGGATCAAATCCCGCAAAAGCGGAGCGGAAAGCCGCGCGTTTTTTGAGAATCGTGATCCAGCTCAGCCCCGCCTGGAAGCCATCTAAGATCAGTTTCTCCCACAAAGCGCGGCTGTCATATTCCGGCACGCCCCATTCCGTGTCATGATAATCTTGATAAATTTTATCTATTCCAACCCAAGTACAGCGGTCCATTTCACCTCCAATTTACCTCATGTTAGGGCTCAACGCCGATGCTGCCAAGCGCTATGACCGAGACCTTCACACAAGGGCGACTAGATCCAGATAGACCAGAAATTCTCCAACCCATTGAGTGCTGCGGTGGCGAAGCGGGACGCGAATGTCCTTGAGACCGTCCGTGAGGCGCTGAAGCACGGGCGCACCGCCTTGGCTTTCCAACCGGCAATCCAAGGCGGTGCGCCCTAAAATGTGGTGTTTTATGAAGGTCTGATCCGGATTATTGATCCCGCGGGACGCCATATACCGGCGCGCGATTTCATCGCAGAGGTTGACAATACCGAGCTGGGACGACTCATCGACTGCGCCACATTGCAGCTGGGCCTGGCAACTTTGACCGAGCAGCCCGCCGTGCGGCTTTCCGTGAATATTTCGGCACAATCGATTGGTTACCCCAAATGGGTGCGTACACTTGAGGATGGTCTGAGCAAGTCGCCAGACCTGGCCAAAAACCTCATTCTGGAAATGACTAAGAAAAGCATCATCTCCACGCCGGAAGTGGCGCGATATTCATGAATGACATGCAATATTAGGGCTGTGTTTCACCCTAGACAACTTTGGTACTGGACAAACTTCGCTGGTGCAGTTGCGTGATTTCTATTTTGACATTGTCAAAATGGATGGGCAATTCACCAAAGACCTAGCCCAATCGGCCGACAATCAGGCGTTATTTCAGGCTGTGATCAGCATCGCCGCGAGTTTTGAAATGTTTTGCGTGGCGCAAAATGTTGAAACTGCCTCGGATGCAGAGGTCTTAACCACTTTCGGCGTTGACTGTTTGCAAGGCTACCATTTGGGCGTCCCAACGCTAACCCCTCCCTGCCGACAATAGCTGCAAAGGCCGCCAGTTTTTGCGACCATATCGCCGCATCGCAGCAAATTTTCTCGCGTTTGCAGCAATTTTCACCGCTATGGCATTGTCAATGAGCTGGAAAATCCATACAACCTCGCAAAAATGAGGCTGAAACCGCGCATTGTGAACGAGTCCTGTGCCGAAGGTTGACCTCATCAACGAGGAGAGACTTTGTGACAAATATAGTAATCGTATCCGCCGCCCGAACCGCTGTCGGCAGCTTTGGCGGCGCTTTCGCCAATACACCAGCCGATGCCCTTGGCACATCCGTTTTGAAAGCCATCGTCGAACGCGCAGGTATCGACCCTTCGGAGGTCAGCGAAACTATCCTCGGTCAAGTACTCACAGCCGGACAAGGCCAAAACCCCGCCCGTCAAGCGCACATCAATGCCGGTCTGCCGATCGAATCGGCGGCATGGAGCATCAACCAAGTCTGCGGATCAGGATTGCGCGCAGTTGCCTTGGCCGCACAACACATCCAACTGGGTGACGCCGATATCGTGGCCGCCGGCGGTCAAGAGAATATGACCCTTTCTCCCCATGTTGCGCATCTGCGCAGCGGCACCAAAATGGGTGACATCAAATACATCGACAGCATGATCCGCGACGGCTTGTGGGATGCTTTTAACAACTACCACATGGGGCAAACCGCCGAAAACGTCGCCGCCCAATGGCAAATCAGCCGCGATGTACAGGATGAATTCGCAGTTGCCAGCCAAAACAAAGCGGAAGCGGCGCAGAAGGCAGGTAAATTTGCCGACGAAATCACGCCGTTTACACTGTCGACCCGCAAGGGCGACATCACGGTTGACGCCGATGAGTATATTCGCCACGGCGCCACCCTCGAAGCCATGCAAAAAATGCGACCCGCCTTCCTACGCGATGGCGGCACGGTCACCGCGGCCAATGCGTCCGGCCTCAATGATGGCGCCGCCGCTGTCTTGCTGATGACCGCAGAAGAGGCGGAAAAACGCGGCCTTGAGCCTTTGGCCCGTATCGCCAGCTACGCCACCGCCGGGCTTGACCCGACGGTCATGGGGGTCGGTCCAATCTACGCCAGCCGCAAAGCTTTGAACAAAGCGGGTTGGTCAATCGGCGATCTGGACTTAGTGGAGGCCAATGAAGCCTTCGCCGCTCAAGCCTGTGCGGTGAATAAAGACATGGGCTGGGATCCTGCAATTGTGAACGTCAACGGCGGCGCGATTGCAATCGGTCACCCGATCGGCGCGTCCGGTTGCCGGATCTTGAACACATTGCTGTTTGAGATGCAGCGACGCCAAGCAAAGCGCTGCCTGGCCACGCTGTGTATCGGCGGCGGCATGGGTGTGGCTATGTGCCTCGAACGGCCCTAAATCTGGATCCACTTACATCAAAGCATCAAATTCCGCACGAAACATTGTTGCCATTTAAGATCATGTATTGTAATTTGATTGCGCATTGAAAACACATAGGAAGTAAAATGTCCCGTATCGCACTCGTCACTGGAGGCTCCCGAGGGATCGGCGCCGCCATTTCCACCGCCCTGCAAGCCGCAGGCTACACCGTTGCGGCTACATATGCAGGCAATGATGAAAAGGCTGCCGCATTCACCGCCGAAACCGGCATCAAAACCTATAAATGGGATGTCTCCGACTATGACGCTTGCGCCGCCGGCATCGCCGCTGTGGAAGCTGACCTAGGTTCGGTTGATATTTTGGTCAATAATGCGGGTATCACCCGCGATGCGCCGTTTCACAAGATGTCACGCGATCAGTGGACTGATGTGATGCGCACCAATCTCGACGGCGTATTCAACATGACCCATCCGCTTTGGAATGGCATGCGCGAGCGCAAATTTGGGCGTATTATCAATATCTCCTCTATCAATGGTCAAAAAGGCCAGTTCGCACAGGCCAACTATTCCGCTGCCAAAGCTGGCGACATAGGCTTCACCAAAGCCCTAGCCCAAGAGGGCGCGCGGGCCGGCATTACGGTGAATGCAATTTGCCCAGGCTATA
Source organism: uncultured Planktomarina sp. (assembly GCA_943788425.1). Lineage (GTDB taxonomy): Bacteria > Pseudomonadota > Alphaproteobacteria > Rhodobacterales > Rhodobacteraceae > Planktomarina. The sequence goes on along the minus strand of CALSQF010000004.1, from coordinate 84,404 downwards.
TCGCAACAGAAATGGTGATGGCGGTGCCAGAGAAGGTCCGCGATGGTATCATCGCTCAAATCCCCGCAGGTCGCCTCGGTGAAGCCGCAGAAATCGCACGCTGTGTGGTCTTTCTCGCCTCTGACGATGCGGGCTTCATCACAGGCTCCACAATGACCGCCAACGGCGGACAATATATGACCTGATCACCACGATCATACAATTTTCTAGAAAACGGCTATCCTATCGGGTGGCCGTTTTATTACCCAGGTTTTTATTTATTCCCCAGGTTTTTATTCCTAAGGCTGCGGCTGCGGCCGTTACCCCAAGGCCCCACCGGACAAACGAGAAATCTCTTCTTTTAGGAGGAGTTTTTTCTTTTTTAATTCCGCAACGCGGAACTGATCTGGAGCCGGATACTTTTGTGCGAGCTCCACGGCTTGAGATAGGCTCATATGCTTACGTTTTAACTCGACGAGTCTGGAATTTAAGGTCATGGTTCCTCCTCTTAATATCTATGTACCATCACTCGAGCATATTCCTGACAGCCTGTCACGCATTGCTTTTCGCGGGGTACGGAACCTCTAGTAAATGCGCAAAAGCTTGCTCAAAGATTAAATTCGCCAAGAAAAAGCCTTGCCTTCGCGCAATATCGCCGAAATTTCTGGCGCATAATCTGGCTGCCCCTCTACATGCTCGGCGCCCGAATGCAGGTTCTGCGCCGGCAAGAGCTGGAAAGCGGCCCGTCCAGATTTCCGCGCCCGTAACAGGATCAAATGCGCCACCCGGCCGGCCCGCGGTGCCAGCGGCTGCACAACAATTGATCCCAAGCGCCCCTCAAGCGCGACCAAGAGATCCGGCAGACGCTCCGCCCTTTGAATGACGGTCAAATATCCTTTTGGCCGCAGTCGTTTGGCGGCCATGGCCACCCAATGGGACAAGGCCACATGTTCCGAACGCCCCGAAGCGCGCCCGGCATCTGGCGACATAGAAGAAGATTCTGCCGCAAAATAGGGAGGATTCATAATCACATGATGAAAACTACGGTCATAAAACGGCGTCGGCCGTGCCGAGACATCTCCCTGTTGCACGTCAAATTCGACGTCATTTCGAGCGGCATTTTCGCGGGCAATTTGCGCGTAATCGCCCATAAACTCCACCCCACAGAGCGCAAGGCCCGGCACGCGCCATCCTAAACACAGGCTGGCCACACCAACGCCACAGCCCAGCTCCAGCACCTCTTGCCCAGTTTGCGCCGGACAGGCCGCCGCCAGCAGCACCGGATCAATGCCCGCGCGATAGCCGGTTTCGGGCTGCGCCAAACGCAGCCGACCGCCCAAAAACCCATCTACGGTGACCTGCACTATTGCCCCAAATCTACATCGTTGTCACGCATCACAGCCGTGGCGACAAAATGATCTCTATCCGCCACCATAAGACGGCGCGGCAAAATGCCAATGCTGCCTTCGATAATGCTGGTATTTACGTCAAATTCGAAGCAAGCTATGTCTTCCCCGCGAAGCAGCATTTGCGCGAAGGCCATAAGCGTCGGATCGGTGGTGCGTAACAATTCTTTCATGCCCTATCACATAGGGTCTGATACGAGGGTTTGTCGAGAGCCTAGAGGAAATTCGAACATGTCGCTGGACGATGCAACAACAAAACCCCATGATCACTTGGCAAAGACCCTGGCCGATGATCTGACTGCTGTCAATCATTTGATCCGCCAACGCATGGCCTCTGAGCACGCCCCCCGTATACCTGAAGTGACCGCGCATTTGGTTGAGGCCGGCGGCAAGCGACTGCGCCCAATGCTGACATTAGCCACCGCGCGCATGTGCGGCTATAGCGGACCTTATCACATCCACCTGGCCGCTACGGTGGAATTCATCCATACCGCCACTCTGCTGCACGACGATGTGGTCGACGATAGCGCCCAACGCCGCGGCAGACCCACCGCAAATTTGCTTTGGGACAATCAATCAAGCGTTTTGGTTGGCGATTATTTGTTTTCTCGTTCCTTTCAACTGATGGTGGAAACGGGAAGCCTGCGCGTTTTGGACATTTTGGCCAATGCCTCTGCCACCATTGCAGAGGGCGAGGTGCTGCAGCTCACAGCAGCGCAAGACATTGCGACAAGCGAAGATGTCTATTTCAAAGTCATCCGAGGAAAGACCGCCGCGCTGTTTGCAGCCGCCTGCGAAGTGGGCACGGTGATTGCAGATCAAGAGGAGCAAACGGTGCGGGCCTTTGCAGCCTATGGCGACGCTCTGGGCATTTCCTTTCAAATCGTTGATGACCTATTAGATTACACCGGCGGCATGGCTACAGGCAAAAACATTGGCGATGATTTTCGAGAGCGCAAACTGACCCTTCCTGTGATCAAAGCAATCGCGGCCGCCGATGACACTGAGCGGGCATTTTGGCACAAATGCATTGCCAAGGGCCAGCAGGAGGCAGGAGATCTATCCCATGCCATTGCCCTAATGACACGGCATGGCACCCTTGAAGCCACCCGGGCCCAAGCGCTCTATTGGGCAGAGGCAGCCAAGTCCGCCCTCAGAGATTTACCAGACCATCCGCTCAAGCCGGCGCTGACCGACCTGAGCGATTATGTCGTTGCCCGCTTAAACTAAAGCTTCAAAGAAATTTTAGGTCAAAAGAGCGCCGCTGGCGACCCACCAGCTGCGCTGCCTGGCTTGAATGGCGGCGGCACAGTCTTGCGCAGCGGCCAGAGTCTCAAACAGTGCAAAACACGTGGCGCCAGACCCGGACATGCGCGCCAGAAGTGGCGCCTGGGCATCCAATGCCTCAAGAACATCCGCAATCCTCGGCTCCGCCGCCACAGCTGGCCTTTGCAGATCATTGCGCTGCCGTTTCAGCCAAGCGCAAAACCCTGCGGCCACAGGCGGCGGCGGATCAAGCGGCGGGTTAAATTTGGAGCCCAACTGTTCAAACACCCGCGCAGTCGACAACCCACGCCCCGGATTGACCAAACACGCAAACAGCGGCGGCAGCGCGCCTAAGGGGGAAATCTGCGCACCAATGCCCTGCATCAAAACCGGTGCACGCCCCATGCAAACCGGCACATCTGCCCCCAATGACACGCGTGCCGCCACATCAGGCAGAGGCAGATCCCATAGCGCCGCCATCGCATGCAGTGTCGCTGCCGCATCGGCGCTGCCCCCACCAATGCCAGAGGCAACCGGCATGGTTTTATGCAAAGATATCTCTGTCTGACAGTTGCTCGGAAAGAGCGCCGCCGCCTTAAGGATCAAATTATCATCCTGTACCGGAAGCTCTGCGGCCTTTGGGCCAAGAATATTCAGCTCGGTGCGCTCTGATTTTCGCAGCTCTACCCATTCACCGCACTCGAGGAAAGCAACAGCGCTTTGCAAGTCATGCAACCCATCAGCACGCTGCCCCACAACATGCAAGCAAAGATTGATCTTTGCCGCAGCGCTGCGCCTAATCGCCATCAGCCAGTTTCAGGGGCGCAGCCCCCTCCTCAGCCAAGACGGTCGCAAGACCCACCTCTAACTTGCGCTGAATGCGCTTGGGATCCACAGCCTCCGGACCGGAGTAATCAGTGGCGAAGCTCAATGCCCGTCGCCACTGGAAACGCGCCTCGGTTTTGCGCCCAACGGCCCAGTATACGTCCCCAAGGTGGTCATTCACGATTGGATCTGTGGCCATCAATTCCACCGCGCGTTCCATATGCACCACAGCCTCGTTGTAAAACCCAAGCCGATACTGCGCCCATCCGAAACTGTCTATAATATAGCCCGCATCGGGCTGTGCCGCGACGGCCCTTTGGATCATGTCAAGCGCTTCATCCAGCTGTTCACCGCGATCAACCAGAGTATAGCCCACATAGTTCAGCACTTGAAATTGATTGGGAGACAGCTCTAAGGCACGGTTAAAATCACGCATAGCCGCGGCCCAATCTCCCAGCCGATCATGCGCTGTGCCACGGACGTAATGCAAGTACCACTGCCCCCGCGCCGGTTGATCAATCAGCTCAATCGCCCGGTCATAGCTGCGTAACGCGCGCGCATATTGCTCATCTTGGCGTAAAAAATCGCCCAAAGTCATATGAATATCGCGCAGGCTCTCAAAAGATCCGGCCAATTTCATCAAAACCTCAATCGCAGTTGTGCGTTCGCCGATCTCTTGCAAAGCCTGTGCCCGGCCCAATTCGGCTTGTACATAGGCCGGATGGCTGCGCGGCACCTGCGCATAGGTTTCAATCGCCAATTGCGGATTGCCAAGTTGTTCGAGCAGCCGAGCTGACAGCAAAAGCGCTTGCATATTGCGCGGCGCCATATGGCTGGCCAGGCGCGTATAGAGCAGCAACCCGTCTTGACCTTCGCCATTTTGCAAAGCCTGCGCCAAGAGATGCAAAACTTCGCCGGCGCCTTCGCTTGCGCTGCGCAGAAGGTCAAACTCGACCAACGCACCTGCCTCAATTTGCGCCATCAAACTATTGACCGCGTGATCTGCGCCAGATCCATGAAAATCGCGCAAAATCGTCAACGCCTCATCTGGCCGATCCAACTGTACCAATATCTGTGCCCAGGCCAAACTGCCGCGATAGTTCAAAACAGCTGCGGCCTGCCCTTGGCCGCTAAAGCTCGCCGCTGCGCCTTCAAAATCTCCTGCCAAAGTCAGCGCGAGACCTTTTTGATAAAGCGCAAAGCTGCGCATACCGTCCACGGGAATAACGGCGTCAAAGTGCCGTACAGCCTCTGTCATCTGTCCCAAACCCACCAGCGCCCAGCCTTTGAGCAACTCATCAATTGCGCGGCCGACCACGGTTGTCGCCTCTAAATGATCCAGCGCCGCCTGATAGTCATTGCGCTTGAAATGCTCGGACAGCACCAAAACCTCAGCCAAAGGAGAGCTGCCCTCACCAGCCACAAAGAGACGTGCCAAAGCATGGGCTTTTTTCACATCACCCGCGGCAAGAAATGCGGTCATGGTTTGCGACATCAAAACGGAGTCGCGCGGAGATTGCGCCAAAGCACGCGCGAAATAATTTGAGGCAGGTTTGTAATCATGCCCATGCGCCGCTTGGCGCGCGGCGATATAGGGACCAGAAGCCTGTTGCGCCACCGCGCTGGCCCCAAAGGTCATGCTCAATAGCGCAGCAAATATAAATTTCACATATCGTTTCAAAACCGGCCTCCCTGACAGTCCATTCTTAGGCTGAGCCTTCGACAAAGACAATTGAACCGCGCAGCTTTTTGCCGGCGGCCCTCTACGATCTCTGTGTCTCTGGGTCACATATTGGGATAATTCGGCCCATCACCGCCCTGCGGCGTCACCCAAGTGATGTTTTGACTTGGGTCTTTGATATCACAAGTCTTGCAATGCACGCAGTTTTGGAAGTTGACGACAAAGCGGGCGTCCTTCCCCTCTTCCTGCACCACCTCATAGACCCCGGCCGGGCAATAGCGCTGGGCAGGCTCGGCATAGTCCGGCAAATTGACTAAGATGGGCAAATCAGGGTCGGTCAGTTGCAAATGTGGCGGTTGGCTTTCCTCATGGTTTGTCATGGCGAAGCTCACATTGGTCAGCCGATCAAAAGACAGTTTTCCATCCGGCTTCGGATAGTCAATCGGTGCATAATTGGCCGCTTTTCCAGTAGATTGCGCGTCAGTTTTGCCATGTTTGACCGTGCCAAATAGGCTGAATTTGAAGATCGACTGAAACCACATATCAAAGCCGCCCAAGGCCAATCCGCCCAAAGGTCCAAAGCGCGCTGCAAGCGGTGCCACATTGCGCACAACCTTAAGATCTTTGCCAACGGGACCCGAGCGCAAAGCCGCGTCATAGCTAGCGAGCACATCGCCGGCGCGACCCGCACTGATTGCAGCAAAAGCCGCTTCTGCCGCCGCCATACCAGAATACATCGCATTGTGATTGCCTTTAATACGAGGCAAATTCACCAGCCCAACTGAGCAGCCCAGCATCGCGCCACCCGGGAAGGCCGCTTGCGGCATAGATTGAAATCCACCCTTGGTGACTGCGCGCGCGCCATAGGCCACGCGTTTACCGCCCTCTAAAACCTTCGCGATCCGCGGGTGATGCTTGTAGCGCTGGAACTCCATATAGGGGAAGAGATACGGATTTTTGTAATTTAAATCAATAATAAAGCCGACATATACTTGATTATCTTCCAAGTGATACATAAAAGAGCCGCCAGATTGTTTGAAGCCCATCGGCCAGCCCATGGAATGGGTCACTTCGCCTGGGTTGTGATGTTCAGGCTTCACTTCCCAGATCTCTTTCATACCAAGGCCGAATTTTGGCACATCGCATTCCGCATCCAAATTGTACTTGGCAATGACCTGTTTTGACAGCGAACCACGCACACCTTCAGAGAGGAACACATATTTGCCATTGAGCTCCATACCGGGCTCATAAGCCTCCGACGGGCTGCCATCGGCGCTCTTGCCAAATTCACCGGCCACCACACCTTTAACCGCGCCGTCATCGTGAAATAACAGTTCAGAACAGGCCATGCCGGGGAAAATCTCAACGCCCAGCGCCTCAGCCTGTTCAGCAAGCCAACGGCAAACGTTGCCCATGGAAACGATGTAATTGCCATGATTATTCATCAAAGGTGGCATGATCGCATTCGGCAGACGTATTTGCCCCGCCTCACCAAAGACATAAAAATTGTCTTCCTTCACTTCAGTATGTAATGGCGCGCCCTTGGCCTTCCAATCTGGGATCAATTTGTCGAGGGCCGAAGGGTCAAGCACAGCACCAGAGAGAATATGTGCACCCACTTCTGAGCCTTTTTCCAGCACCACAACCTCAAGTTCGGCATTCAACTGTTTTAAGCGGATCGCAGCAGATAATCCCGAAGGACCGGCGCCCACAATCACCACGTCATAGTCCATGGTCTCACGTTGAATATCTGACATGTCACTTCCCTTGCTGCCGGCCCGTCTTGTGAAAAATGGGCAGAATTTCCAAATCCGTTGGATGGTTTATGCCACGATTCAAACACAGGTCAATCGTGACGCAGCTGTCAAAGTCCAAAGGCGACGTTATTTCGCATTTCGCACGGGGCACCGAGCTGCAAAACGCCTCTATCCCTACACGAGCTGTTTAAATTACGATCAATTTGCCCGCGACCATAAAAAAAATATGGCAATCGTAATCTAACCCCTTGCCAAACCCCATCGCCTTCGGTCAGGTAGATCTACCTTCAATCATGAGTGTTGTTTCAATGGAAAAAATCCCGCTAACCAGATCAGGTGCTGTTCAACTTGAGGGTGAAATGAAGACCTTGAAATCTGTGGAACGCCCAAACATCATCAAGGCCATTGCCGAAGCGCGAGAGTTGGGCGATTTGAAGGAAAACGCCGAATATCACTCCGCTCGCGAAAAGCAGGGATTCATTGAAGGACGAATCAAAGAGCTTGAAGCTATCTTGGGCCTAGCCGATATCATTGACCCAGCCAAATTGTCTGGGTCGGTCAAGTTCGGTGCGACGGTGACTTTGGTCGATGAAGACACCGATGAAGAAAAGATCTATCAAGTCGTGGGCGAGCCTGAGGCGGATATTGAAAGCGGCAAGCTCAACATGCGCTCACCATTGGCACGTGCTTTAATTGGCAAGGAAGAAGGCGACAGCATCGAGGTCCGCACCCCAGGCGGCGCACGCTCCTATGAAATCTTAAAAGTTGACTTCATCTAGCACTGCTGGCTGCGCTGGCAAAACTACCCCCAGCTTTTATGGCAGGCCAAAACTGGCATAGGGCAGAAAGCATATGGTTTGGCCGGGCGAAATCTCAGCCGCCGCATCTGGTAATTCCACCAAGCCTTCGGCCCATGACAGGCCTGAAATCCGGCCCGACCCTTCGGAAGTAAAAACCTCAGCCGCGCCATCACGCAAGCGCGCCCGCAAATATTCGCGCCGCCCAGCTTTCTTCGATTTTGAAAATGCTGCCGGCAAATGCAGGGCTTGCGGCGATTGGAACCCGGCACCGGCCAGTTGCAACAAAGCAGGACGCGCGAAAATCAACGTGCACACAAAGGCCGCCACCGGATTGCCCGGCAGGCCAAAAACCGGCACGCCGCCCCAAACGCCAAAAGCCAAAGGTCGCCCCGGCTTCACGGCAATCCGCCATAGCGCCATGCCGCCACTGGCGCGCAATACCGCAGACATGTGATCCTCATCTCCCACGCTGGCCCCGCCAGAGGTTATGATGACATCCGCGCGCTCTGCGGCCCGGTCCAACGCCGCACGCACCGAGGCGGCATCATCGGGCACAATACCCATATCCACCACCTCCATGCCCCAGCGCCGCAGCACCGAGCACAACATGGGGCGATTGGCATCAAAAATCTGATCCACACGCGCCGCCTGGCCAGGCGCGCGCAATTCTGCGCCAGTCGAGATCACTGCAACTTTCAGAGGCTTAAACAAAGAAACTTCGCCCAGACCCGCAGCGGCCATCACCCCAAGATCTTTAGGACTGAGCTGATGGCCTGCCTTAAAAATTTCTGCGCCTTGCTGCATATCTTCGCCAGCCGCGCGAGCATTGGCTCCGGCTCTGAGCGGGCCTATAACTTGGAGCCAACCTTCATTGATCCGGACATCCTCTTGCAACACCACCGTATCGGCACCATCGGGCAGCGCCGCGCCCGTGAGGATGCGCAATGCTTGGCCAGGCAGAAGCCGCCCTGCGAAGGCCTCTCCCGCTGCTGAGCGCCCCGACCGCAATTCCAAACTCTGCGCTCCGGCCTCAAAACCGCCCGACAAAGCATAGCCATCCACCGCTGAATTGGGACAGGGCGGATGCGATCTTGCGGCGATGACCGGATGTGCCAAAATTCGCCCATCACTGGCCTCAACGGCACATTGCTCGACCGCCACACAGCACTGCAAGCGCTGTTCCAGAAGGTGAAGCGCCTCACTCACCGGCGTCCAATGCACCCCGGCTGGGAGTGCGAAACAATCATTGTTCAGTTTCGATGGTGTGCTCACTTGGCCATCTCCAAATTCGCTAGAATAAAATCTGCTACTGCCGCCGTGTCATTGAGATCAAACACTGGGCGGTCCAGCTCGAGGGCGCTGTCACTGGCGACAGCTAAAATCGTTGGATCATTCGGCGCAATCAGCGGATGGCCCGTTTCTGCCCGCCATGCCTCAACTTTTGGATGTTTATCACGCTTCCAGCCTTCGATCAGCACCAGGTCTACCGGATCCAATTTGGCCAATAGCTCGGACAAGCTCGGCTCCGGCGCGCCGCGATGCTCATTCATCAGAGCCCAGCGCTCCGTTGAGGCCAGCAGCACCTGAGACGCCCCCGCTGTGCGATGCCGGTGGCTGTCCTTTCCCGAGTGATCAATGTCAAAACTATGATGGGCATGTTTGAGGGTTGAGACCCGCAACCCCCGGCGACAAAACTCCGCCACCAATCGTTCCATCAAGCCAGTTTTACCAGCGTTTTTCCAGCCGGTTACGCCAAATATATTCATGCCATCGCCTCAGCCTGCGCCAGGTCTTCTGGCCGATTGATATTGAAAAAGGGATCAAAAGGATCCACCGGGAACAGCGCCTCTGCACAGCCATGTTGATCGGTCCAAAGAACCACTTTACGCAGACCGCCCGTCAAAGCACACCGCAAATCCTCACGCAGCGCCACGGGCCAGAGGCCGAAAGTGGGATGGCGGTATATCTTATCCGGCCCGGGCGTTGCGGCCAGAGCAATTGGCGACCCGGCTGCCTCCCGTGCTGCCGATAAGCGGGCCTGAAGATCTGCTGGAAAGAACGGCGTATCTGCGGCCACAGTAAGGATATGCTCGGCACCCTCTGCGGCCGCCCAATCCATTCCAGCCAAGACCCCTGCCAAAGGGCCCGGAAAATCTGCCATAGAGTCAGCAATCACAGGCAAGTCAAAAGAAGCAAAACGCGCCGGATCACCATTGGCATTCAGCGCCATTTGAGTCACTTGAGGGCGCAATCTTTCCAAAACATGATCAATCACCCGCCGCCCGGCCAAGGGGCGTAAAATTTTATCCCCCCCACCCATACGGCTGGCCTGCCCGCCGGCAAGAATCACCCCGAAAGGCCCCGTCATTGCCCAGACTTCCGGCGGTGTTTACGGGCCTCATCTTGTCCGGATGGGTCTGCGTCAAAAACAAGCCGCTCCTGGCCCGATAAGCATTGAAACCTTTGCCCGCGCAGCCGCCCGATTAATGTCAAGCCGACTTGCCTCGCCAATTCGACGCCCCAGGCGGTAAAACCCGACCGGCTCGCCAAAACCGGAATGCCCATCACAGCACATTTGATTACCATTTCAGAAGTCAAGCGCCCGGTAGTATAGAGAATTTTGTCGGTACCCAAGGTTTGCGTCGCGCGCATCCACCCGGCCACTTTATCCACCGCATTGTGGCGCCCCACGTCTTCCATATAGACCAAGGGCACATCGCGCGCGGAAAGTACCGTGCCATGGATCGCACCCGCACTTAAATAGAGGCTCGGCATTTGGTTTATCTGGCGCGATAGGCTATAAAGCCAGGAGGTTCGAAGCATCGCCGGAGGCAAGCACAGCCCCTCTATCCCCTCCATGATATCACCAAAAACAGTTCCCACCGCGCAGCCCGAAGTACGAGTTTTTTTCTTGAGTTTGGCTTCATAGTTGGTTGGCCGATTGGTGCGCACCACCACGGTCTCCAACTCCGCGTCAAAATCAACCGCCTCAACGAGCTCCTCTTTGGCCAGCATGCCCTGATTGCTTAAAAAGCCTTGCGCCAGATACTCGGGATAATCGCCAATCGTCATGGCGGTGACGATCTCCTGACCATTGAGCCATATGGTCAGCGGGCGCTCCTCGACCACATTCAACGAAACTTCCTCACCCAGATGGTCCAGACCTGCGACCTGCCGCGTCAACCCTTTTTCCTGCGGGTTTGGAGCAATCAAACAGGACTTGGCTTGGATCATGAAAATCTCCTATACAGCGCATACAATGACACCCCGGGCAGATAGGTCAAGCGTATGCAATCTTCCAGACATGACTTTTGGGCGGGGCTCTGGGGCGCATTGCCATTTTGCATTGTCGTTGCCCCTTATGGGATGGTTTTTGGTGTCTTAGCTGCCGAATCCGGCCTGGATATTTTCACCGCAGTGGCGTTTTCCATGGCCGTGATCGCTGGCGCGGCGCAATTCACAGCCCTATCGCTCTTGCAAGATCAAGCGCCAGTTTTGATCGTGATCATTATCGGGCTTGCGGTCAATCTGCGCATGGCGCTCTATTCGGCCACGCTGGCCACTCACCTAGGCGCTGCCCCATTTTGGACCCGCGCCTTCGTCGCCTATGCAATTTTAGATCACAGTTTCGCCCTCGCCGATCAAAAGTTCCTAAATGAGCCGGACATGAGCCTGCCCCGCAAATTGGCCTTTTATTTCGGCGCCACCAGCCTGGTCGCGGTGATCTGGATTGTGGGCACAGGTTTTGGGGCCTGGCTGGGCGCGCGCATTCCCGATTGGCTGGCCTTGGATTTCGCCATGCCCATCGCCTTTATAGCCTTGGTGGCGCCGGCGCTTCGCAGCTTGCCACATGTGGTTGCCGGATTCACCGCAGCGACACTCTCTTTGCTCTTCGCATCCGTACCCTATGGGCTGGGCTTGATCATTGCAGCATTGATCGCGCTCGTCTTGGGCGCGGAAGTGGAGCGGCGCTTGGGGGCGGCATCATGAGCATTTCGACTGCAACGCTTTGGCTTGTAATTGCGGGGCTTGCCTTTGGCTCATGGCTTCTGCGCTTTTCATTTTTGGGCATCATTGGCAAAAAAGACCTGCCCGAATGGGTCAAACGCCATCTTCGCTATACCCTTGTGGCCGTCATGCCAGGGATTATCGCCCCCCTCGTCTTCATGCCGCGCGCTACGGATGGGGCATTTGATCTGCCGCGATTTTTAGCCGCGCTCGTGACGCTTTTAGTGGGCGTATGGAAAGGCAATCTGATGCTTGCCATCGCCGCGGGCGGGATTACGCTTTATTCAATGTTAAACTTTGGCTTTTGACCTATCCAGCCATAGAAATCTGTGCGCTTATCAGTGTCATTTGGCTGTGAAAACCGCACTATTCTCAGATCGGGTTGCGCCGCAAAACTCTCCATGAGTGTCTTAGGGAAAAACGTCGGGCGTATGCCCCCAAAACCCGGAGTGGACCGCAAGATCTCGCTGATCGTTTTCGCGCAGAATGGTTGTCTCACAGGCCCGTGGCCCATAACACGTGTCAGAAGATCTCCGGCCACCGCAGCTGTGACGTCTACCGTTTTTGCGACTGTATCATGGGTGTTGCGTGTGTGGTAGTCTATGTAACTATCCACAACCGCTGGGTTGGCACCGTAGATAACATCGCCGCGCTCAGCCAAACTCGCATGGGACAAGCTGCCTGCCGGATCAAAAATCACCCTCTGCGCACCATTCACGATCAAAGCAGAATGCGCGCCGCTGCCGTCTTTCGTGCTGAGTACAGTAACCAAAGTCACTGTTGCGCTGCCAGGGTGGCGATAACGAGGCAGATCAGCCTCGCCTGTGGGATCGCCCCCAGAGGCCACGCTGCATCCCACAAGGCAAAATAGCGCCAAGATCAATACAGCGCATCTCACCGGTTTAGCCGTTTACGAGATACAAAAGCACAAGGGCTACGAGGATTACAACTGTGCTTTTGGACACGAGGCTCATGAAACCCGCAAAAGTCTGTTCTTGGACTTCCGTATTCATTTTACCGTGTTCGTGTTTTTGGTCAGCCATAGCGATAACTCCGTTGTATGCTTCGCACTGCCTAGCCTCCAACGTCGCAATTGTCACGCGCGAAGATACGCCCAGCGGCAAAAAAGCGCGTGTCAACCTTCGCTACTTCATGACCCAGCGATAGGCGCCATCTTGATGCAGGCTGCGGGTCACTTCCCCCGCATGCCACAGATAATTGCAATGGGCCAAAGCCTCGACCAGACCAAGCCCATATTCTCCATCTCCGATCTGGCGCTTGAAGACGGCCATCATGACCTCTCCTGCGGTTTTTGGGGTTTTCAAATCAGCCCGCAGCCGCGTCAAAGCGCCGTGGTGATTTTCTTCCAATTGCCGCAGCCGCAAGGGTATGCCGACAAAAGGCAATTTATGCCCCGGAAGTGCGAGATGGTCGGCGCGGGCAAAATTTTGCAATCGCGCACAGCTGCGCAACCAGTCTGCCAAAGGATTGGCGTCCGGCTCAGTGGGGTAAACCCCGATATTTGAGCTAATAGAAGGGATGACTTGATCGCCACAGAGCACCAAATTGTCATCGCAGCTCCAGAACGTCGCATGATCGGGCGCATGCCCATCATCGACGCGAACATCCCAACTGCGCCCGCCCATTTCAATCACGTCACCCTCTTCAATGCGGGTAAAGCCAATGGGAATGGGATGCACCATGTCAGAAAAATTAAATGGGCGTTCATCCTGCCGGGTTGCCAGTAAATCCGACCGCATTCCAGCGCGGCGATAAAAATCAATCTGACCCGGCGTATAGCGCTCTTGGGCATCCAATGTCAGCATACGCCCGGTAAGATAGGCCACTTGGGTTGAGACATATTCGGCGCCGAATTCTTCCACAAACCAACCATGAAACCCAATATGATCAGGATGGTGATGAGTTGCCACAACCCGCTTGACTGGCTTGCCACGCAAAGGCCCCTCAAGCACCGCTTGCCACATCGCCTGCACCCGGCGCGATTTCATCCCCGTGTCGATCAAAGTCCAACCATCGCCGTCATCCAGCACATAGATGTTGACGTGATCCAATTTCATCGGCAAAGGCAGCCGCAACCAATGCACCCCCTCCGCAATTTCGATCATCTCGCCATTTTCGGGGGGCGTTTCCCAAGGGTATCTTATCGTTGCCATACGCTGGGGTTACGCGGCAAAATCATCAAGCTCAAGCGCATAAAGATCTGCGGCTCCCGCCTGAGCCTGGGCGCATAAAGAGAAGGTCTCCGGCAAAAGACTGTTGATATAGACCCGCGCCAAGCGCTGGCGCTTGGATTGGCCCGACATGGACGCCGCCAGGTGAAAATATCCGCCCAACACCCGCGCAAAAGCCTTTTGATAGGCCACTGAGCCGGCAAACCGCTCATTGAGCTCCTGGGACACCACCCATTGCGTGGTCACGCGCAATTGTGCAATAGCGGCCAAAACCGCTTCGGCCAAATCACCGCTTGAAGCGGAGGCCAGCGCAGCCATGTCATCCATCAAAGCAAAGGCTGCGACCCCCCCATCCATCATCTTGCGCGCAACAAGATCCATAGATTGAATACCATTGGTGCCTTCGTAAATCGGCGTGATCCGCGCATCGCGCAGATATTGCGCCGCTGCGGTTTCCTCGACAAAACCCATGCCGCCGTGAATTTGCACCCCAAGATCGGCCACGGCCACGCCTGTGTCACTGCCAAAAGATTTGGCAATGGGTGTCAAAAACGCTGCGCGTGTCTGCCAATCGGCATCGCCCGTCGCTTTAGCCATATCAATTGCAACCGCACAGGCCACTCCAATGGAACGCGCCGCAAAAATATCGGCTTTCATCTGCGCCAACATCCGGCGCACATCGGCGTGATCAATAATTGTTCCAGTTCCCTCGGCGATGGGCGAGCGGCCCTGTTTGCGATCCATCGCATAAGCCAGCGCGTGTTGATAGGCACCCTCCGCCACGCCGACGCCCTGCATCCCCACAGCCAAGCGGGCGTTGTTCATCATGGTGAACATACAGGCCATGCCGTTGTGTTCTTCGCCCACCAGCCAACCGGTTGCGCCTGAAAATTCCATAACGGCGGTCGGACTGCCGTGAATGCCCAGCTTATGCTCAAGACTGACACAGCGCAGATCATTGCGCGCGCCAAGACTGCCATCGGCATTGGGGATAAATTTTGGCACCAAAAATAGGCTGATCCCCTTTGGACCGGGCTTGGCACCCGGAAGCCGCGCCAATACCAGATGGCAGATATTTTCTGCCACATCGTGTTCACCCCAGGTGATAAAGATCTTCTGGCCCGAAATTTTATAGGCGCCATCGGCTTGCGGCTCGGCCTTACTGCTCAATGCGCCGACATCTGAGCCGGCATGGGGCTCTGTCAGGTTCATCGTGCCGGTCCATTCTCCGGAAATCAGCTTTGGCAAATAGAGCGCTTTCAAATCAGCATTGGCGTGGTATTCCAGCGCCTCAATCTGCCCCTGCGACAAAAGCGGACAGAGATTGAGAGAGATACAGGCGCCACACATCATATCATGCATCGCTGTGTTCAAAGCCATCGGCAGGCCCATGCCGCCATGTTCTGGGGTTGCGGCAATGCCGACCCATCCACTTTCGGCAATCGCCGCATAGCCATCGGCAAAGCCCGGCGGGGTACGCACAACGCCGTTTTCCAATCTGGCAGGATTCAAATCACCTGGCCTTTGCAGCGGCGCCATCACCGTATCGCAAATCTTGCCACACTCGCTCAAAACTGCATCCGTCAAATCCCGCGTAGCTTCAGAAAAGCACGCATTCGCAACCACCGGTGCCAAGGGCACCACTTGGTCGAAAATGAACTGATATTCGCTTACAGGGGCTTGATAGGGCATGAGGAACTCCGAAGATGGGGTAATGGATTAGAAGCGTCATACCCAAGCCGCTGGCACAAGGAAATAGCTATCGCCCGAAACGCCGCGTCAGGCCCGGCCTGCTTGCCCTGACAACAGGGTTGGATCGACCCCGATTGAGGCCAGAGCCGCCGCCCATTTGGCGTCATTGTCTGGATTGAAAACCAAGTCAAACTCCGCGGCACAAATCAACCAACCGTTGGCGCGAATTTCGGCCTCCAGCTGCCCCGCCGCCCAGCCCGCATACCCCAGCGCCAACAAACTTGTCTTCGGCCCCAAGCCCCGCGACAAATCTTTGATCGCATCCACAGTGGCCGTAACTGCAAAACGTTCGTCAATCCGCAAAGTATCAGGATCGCCAATATATTCTGCGGAATGCAGCAAAAACCCGCGCGAGGGCTCGACCGGTCCGCCAAAATGCACCGCAACCTCCGGTGTTGACGCGCCAAAGGGGATATCAAGGTGTACAAGAAGCGCTTTTAGATCCAAGGCAGCATTGGCTTTATTCACAATAAGGCCCATCGCGCCATCCTCAGAATGGGCGCTGATATAAACGACAGAATGCTCAAATCGCGGATCGCCCATGCCCGGCATGGCCACCAAGAGCTTTCCTATAAGAGTTGTCTGCGCGTCAGTCATGCAAAGACCATGAATAGGAAAATGCAAAACAACAAGTGCTGTCGTCCGGATTTTATTACATCACGGCAGCCTGCGACAAATTGTGCCGCCTGGCGGCCAAGACGACCACTTACAAAGATGGGCGAGAACAATAAAGTGAGTTCGTATTTTTGTCCAAAGGCGTTAGAAGGATTCCCATGAAACACGCTATGCACCGCATTATCACATCTGTCCTCTGCGCATTTTGCCTGACTTCGCCCGCGCTCGCGCAGGATCTCGACGAGATTATACAGTCCAAGTTGCGGCCAGGGTGGCGTATAGCAAAAGGGATCCACATGGCGGCGCTGCAGCTGGATCTGGCGCCGGGATGGAAAACCTATTGGCGCCAACCTGGCGACAGTGGCCTCGCGCCGCGCTTTGATTTTTCACAATCTGAGGGCGTGCAGACGGTCGAGGTGATTTATCCGACACCAGGAATTTCTTGGCTGGGGGGGAGCCGCAACATCGGATATGACACTCGGGTCATTTTCCCGTTGCAACTCTCCGTAGACAACACCGCCGACATAACCTTGATCGGGCGTATAGAGATCGGTGTGTGCCGCGAGCTATGCATGCCCGTTACGTTGAATCTTTCCGCGCGACTGTCCGCACAGGCGCCTGTTGACCGTCTCATTGAAACCGCACGAGCAGCAGTGCCAAAACCCGGCGCAGGCAAGCTCACCTGCGCGTTTTCGGCAGCGGAAGAGGGCATGAAGCTGGAAATTGTCGTGCCATCCTCCGAGCGCCCCTTTGATCATGCAGCAATCGAACTGGACAACCAGCGTCTGTGGATCGATACGCCGAAACTTGAGCGGCGAGATGGGCGACTGATGATCACCGCTCAGATTATGACCCCCACAGGTCAACCCATGGCCATCGGGCGCGACGGGGTGACAACGACCTTATTTGCGCCCAATGGGGCGTTCGAATACCGGGGCTGCTTGGGCGCCTAGCGCCGCAACTGCCGGGCAAAGATCAAGGCTGACACGGCGTAGAGCAGCAAGACAACCAGCGCCGACCCGCTCAAAAACAGCACAAGCCCGAGTGGCAAGGGTGACAGATAGGCCGCCAGGGGCAGCCCCATCCAAAACTGCGGCACCGCTCCGCTCACGATCACCGCCCCAAGGGTCGCGGCAAAAAGAGCGGCTAGGCTGATGACCGCCGTAACAACGGGCAACCGCGGTCCGCGGCTACGCCTGAGGCCACGCAGGGCACGTTTAACGCTCGCCACTTGCGCGCCCACATCCGCTTGCATAGCCATCAAAGCGGGCACCACGATTAAGACTAAGATCACCCCAAACCCAAGACCAAAGACCAGCGTTATCACCGTTGGCTTGAGAAACTGCGCTTGTGACGAAGTTTCATACAGCAAAGGGGACAGACCAAGGACCGTGGTCAATGTCGTCAGCAACACCGGCCTCAACCGATCTGTTACCCCATCGACAATCGCTGGGAACAGACCCCGTTCTTTGGAATATTCATCAATTGTCGTCACCAAAACAATGGAGTCGTTGATAATAATCCCCACCATGCCAATCAGCCCCACGACAGAAAACAGCGAGAGCGGGATGTCATACCACCAATGGCCATAAATCGTGCCAATCAAGCCGAAAGGAATAATAGCCATCACCACCAAGGGGCGTGTCCAGCTGGAGAAAATCCACGCCAAAGTCATGAAGATCCCGGCTAAGGTTAAAACCAAACCCCGTGTGGCGTCAGTGCGAAAATCATTTTCCTGTTCCGCCAATCCAGCCAGCGTAAAGGCTACTTGAGTTTCCTCAGCAATTTTTGGCAAAACCGTCTCTTCCAATTCCGCCACAATCGCTTGTGCGCGGGCTGGATCATCCTCAGAAATATCGCCTGTCACAGAAATCACTTGGATGCCATTCTCACGTCGAACCGTCGAAAAGCCGGTGCGCTGTTGCACAGTGACAATATCTGCCAGTGGCACATACCCCCCATTCGGAGTGCGGATCAGCATGCGATCGGTAAAATCAGCCGTCAGCTCACCGGCCGGCAGCTCCACACGAATGGTGGCAGAGCGCGGCCCATCGGGAAAGCTTGCCGCCTCAATACCGTTGAGACGATTGCGCAACACCTGGCCCAAAGTATCGATGGTGAGCCCCAAAGATTGGCCCTGTGGCGTCAACTCCAACACCAATTCTTCTTTGTCGTAGGAGAGGGTATCCTCAACCGCTGACACTTCTGGGTATCGCGCCAGGGCGGTTTGCAAAGCCTCAGAGGCGGCTTTAAGTCGGCGCGCATCAGCGCCGGAAAATTGCACATCCAAAGCATCACCGCCCGGGCCAGATCGCCAGCCGCGGAAACTAATCGTCTCTACCCGGGGGTGCCGGATCACCGCATCCTGCAAATCCGCGACAAAGGCAAAGGACGAATAAGATCGCAAATCCGCATCAATCAACTCAACGGCAATCGAGCCCAATTGGTCGGCATCTTTGGTATCTGCTCCCGCCAGAGCACGGCCCGTATTGCCGCCAATTTCGGCCATGGAGAAATCTACCGGATTTCGCCCGTATTTCTCTTCGTATTGGGTCCCAACGGTTTCTACAGCCGTTTGAAACGCGCGCATTTGCTCTAGGGAGTCTTCCCGCGTAGCCCCGGGCGCCATAGCGAAATTGCCTGTCACCGAGCCGCGCTCTGGCGCATTGAAAAACCGCCATTGGACATCCCCATTGATGAACAGCACCACTTGACTGGCCAAGGCCACCACCACAGCAGCAAACACCGGGTATCGCGCCCAAATGACAAATCGGATGAAAGGGCGGAACAGGTAATCTTTGAACCGATCCAGCAAATAATTCATAAAATATGACGGCATGTCATACCACCGAATTCGCGCGCCCTTGGAAATTGAATTCGCCATGTGATGGGGCAAAACCAAAAAGCATTCCGCCAGCGAGGCAATCAAAACCACAATGACGGTAAAAGGAATATCGGCAATCAAATCCCCAAACCGTCCACCAATCGCGACCAAACCAAAAAAGGCAATGACTGTCGTCAGCGTCGCCGAAAACACTGGGGTGAACATGCGCTTTGCGGCATTTTCCGCGGCGACAACGGGGCTTTCGCCCAAGACGCGCGCGCGAAAATCTGCGTGTTCTCCCACAACAATGGCATCATCGACCACAATCCCGAGGGTAATAATCAAAGCGAAGAGCGAGATCATATTGATCGTCAGCCCTGACAGATACATCAGCGCCAAAGCCGCCGCCATGGCCGCCGGGATTCCCGCAGCCACCCAAAAGGCCGTTCGCACATTCAAAAATAAAAATAGTAGCAAAAGCACAAGCCCCAGCCCCTGAAGACCATTTTCCAACAGCATCGCCAGCCGAGCTGAAATCGCTTCTGATCGGGTGCGGATCAAGTCGATATTCACATCCGGAGGCAAGGACTCCATCATCGCCCCAGCGGTGGTTTGCACCTGCTCTTGAATTTCAATCGCATCCCCCTGATCAGAGCGGTCAATGCGGATGGAAATGGCCGAGGCATCACCCACGAAATAGGCGCGGTCTCGATCAACCCCCTCCTCCGTCACCCGCGCCACGTCCCCCACGGTGAGCGAGGAGCCATCGGCATTGGAGCGCAAAACAATCTGCCGGATATCCCGCGCACTGCGCTTGGCGATGCCTGTGCGAATACGCGCGCTTCCGGCCACATCGCCGGCGGGATCTGCCTCGGCTTCCTCGGCAATGGCACTGGCGATCTGCGCCATGCTCACGTCATGACGAATAAGTGACAAACTGTCGACTTCCACAATGGTTGAGGCTGCAGCCACGCCGCGAATGGTGGTGCGGGTCACGCCAACGGCGAAAAGCCGCGTGACGAACTCATCAGCAAATAGACCCAATTGCGCCACACCAACTGGACCGGAAATCACCACATCCGTGACCCGGTCACGCCAAACGCCACGGGTCACTTTTGGATCATCGGCATCATCAGGAAACTGGCTGGCAACGGAATCTACAGCTATTTGAGCATCATCAGTACCGCGGGCCATGTCCCAGCCAGGCTCAAACTCCATCGTAATCCGCGCTGTGCCTTCCGAGGAGGTTGCGGCGGTGCTGTTCACCCCTTCAATCCCAAGCAAGGCCGGTTCGACCACCTGTACAATCGCCCGGTCAACATCCTCAGGTCCAGCACCATCCCACCGCACGCTAACAGTGACCCTGTCGACAATCACATCGGGGAAAAATTGCGCCCGCATTTGCGGAAAGGAGACAGCCCCCGCAACCAGCATGATAAGCAAAAATAAGTTCGCCGCAGTGCGGTGTCGGGTCATATAAGATAAAATTCCGCCTGTGGCGGTGCGTATCACGGACATCCTTTATCCCCCCATACGGCCTTCGAGCCGCTCAACCACTTCTTTGCGTACCGCCGGCTCTTGCAACTGCGCCAAGAGCCGCGCCTTTACCTGTTTGGGCATGCGTTTATTGGCCTCGACAAAAGCAATTAGCTTGGCCCGCCGCTCCGGATCCAGCGCGATGGTTTCTGGCCCAGCCGGTGGCGCCTCGCCCTCAGCCCGCAACACACGCACTTTGATGCCTGCACCCAGCAAGGGTGATCGTTCCGCGACAATCTGCGTCCCACTCAGCTCACGAGAGCGGACCAAAACATCATCACCCTGACGGCGCACTAAAAGAATATCAGTCTCCGACAGACGCTCATCTTCGCCGATAACTAGAACCTGGTTATTGCCGCTTACTGCCGTGGCTGGCAGGCGGGCAACCCAGTTCAAAGCCGGTTCCGTGATATTGACCGTCACAAAGTCGCCGGGCCGAAGACCCTTGGAGGTTGCAAGACTGGCGAAGAGCAATCGCCCGGTCAAACCCTCGCCGACGACAGCGGCTTCGCGGGTGATCTGACCGCTTGAACGCATCTCCGCGCCAAGCAAGTCGAGCGTCACAGATACCTCAGCGGCCCGCAACTTGCCCACATCATCGAGCAAACGCCGATGCTGCGAAGTGCTCACCCGAAAGGCCACTTCCAGCGCTAAAGGATCGACCAATTGACCAATTTTTTCATTGTTGGTTACGGTTCCACCCTGCAAAACAGTGACATTTGCCAAAAGCCCGGAAAAGGCCGCGCGGACGACTGTGTCGCGCAGATTGCGCTCCGCTTCCGCCAGTGAAATCTCCACCCGCATGACCCGCGCACGCGCTTGATCTAAGCGCGCCTCGGCGGCCTGCAACGCTTGGCGCCGGGCCAGAACTGATTGCCGCGCCGTGGACGCGGCCAGTTCCGCAGCTTCCACCGAGGCCGCGGTGCCGACCCCTCGGGTCACTAGATCTTGTTGCCGGACCAATGCTTTTTGACGCAGCGCAGCTTGCTCTTGCGCGGCGCTGATCTCATCTTTGGCCAAGTCCAGCGCCCGCATGGCCTCGCGCAGATCCGCTTGGGCATCGGCCATGTCAGCATGTACCAAAGCCAAGGCTGTTTGTGCATTTGACGGATCAATCCGCAACAGCACATCACCCTCAACTACAGAACCACCATTTTGAAAATTGGGGTGCAACTCAGTGACGGTTCCGCCGATTGCCGGTCGAATATCAAGGCTGCGCTGGCTTTGAACCTCGCCAAAAACCTGTAGGACCGGAACGTGCTGGCCCGGATCAAAAGGCACGGCGTTCACCGCAAAAATACGCTCGCGACCACCGCCGCCGCGCCGCTGATCATCGCCTTTGTTCTCAATCGCGCCCCGGACCATCATCATTGCATAGGTGAACAGCGCCAAAGTCGCCGCCAGTAGAAATAAACCCATTAAACTTTTGCGCAGAAACCGCATCCGACAATCCTCTCGCTCTTCGTTATGAATGTTCTAGTGCAAAAGGTCGCCACGTCACGAAGATTCAGCGGTGCGGTTTATTTTCTTCGCAGATGCTCATCCAGCCGTGGCATAATTTCGACAAAATTACAGGGTTTATGCCTTATATCCAACTGCTTGACGAGTATTTCGTCCCAAGCATCTCTGCAGGCGCCCGGACTGCCCGGCAGTGCAAACATATAGGTGCCATTGGCCACACCGCCCGTTGCTCGGCTCTGGATCGCCGATGTACCAATTTTTTCCATGGAAACATGGGTAAAGACGATTGAAAATGCGTCAATTTCTTTTTCATAGACATCCCGATGCGCTTCAACGCTCACATCACGGCCCGTAAGCCCCGTGCCGCCGGTGCTCAGAACCACATCAATTGACGGGTCGCGCGACCACTGGCGCAATTTCTCGGCAATCGCCGCGCGATCATCGGTTAAAATATCGCGGTCGGCCAAGATATGCCCGGCCGCTTGCAGGCGCGCCACCAGAGTATCGCCGGATTTATCATCGCTTAGGCTGCGGCTGTCGGACACGGTTAAAACCGCAATGCGCACCACGACGAAGTCATTTTTTGTTGGTGCATCGGTCATGTTGTGCCTCCTTCGGATTGCTTGCGGAGCCAAGCTTTGAGCGTCAACAAATCTTGCCATGCCTGTTTCTTCCGCGCAGGCTGGCGCAACAGGCCCTGCGGATGCACCATCGGCAATACCGGCAGCGCGAATCCTTCTTGCCACGCGCCGCGCAGCTTGCTCAGGCCGCCTTTGCCTAAAATCGCCTGACAACTTATATTGCCCATGCAGATGACAACCTCTGGCGCGGCTAAGGTGATATGACGACGCAAGAATGGCTGCATCATTGCGAGTTCCGCCGCGCTGGCCTCGCGGTCTTGCGGCGGACGCCAAGGAATCACCGAGGCTGTGTAAACCTCCTCGAGCCAGTGCAAACCAATAGCGGCGCACATTTTATCGAGCAATTGACCGGCCGGGCCTGCGAAAGGCAAACCCTCCATATCCTCCGCCCGCCCTGGCGCATCTTCCAATATCATCACCCGAACGCCGGCCGTGCCCCTGCCAAATACCAAATTACGCGCCCCGCGGCGTAAGTCGCAATGCGAAAAATTTTGCAATGCACGTTTCAACGCCGGCAAATCCTCCGCCGCAGCGGCAGCAGCTTCGGCCACGGCAACAGGATCGGCAGCCGGCGCAACCGCCATCGCAGCCGCGGGCAGGTCCGCGTCCCGTGTCGCGCCTGCTTGTGTCGCAGCCGCAGTGGCAGGTTTTGGGCTTTGCGCCGGAGCGTCATAGCGATCGATTGGCACATCACCCACCGCATCTCTCACTCCGAGCTCTGCCTGCCACTGCAAAGCAGCGCGGGCCATATGCCAGTCCAGATGATCCATACACTCAAACTATGCTGTTCTCCTAGGAAGGTAAATCACTCAATCAAAGAGGCAGCGCGGCAAAAATAACCCGTCTGAGGTCCAAATGACATTTCCTTGCGCCCTGCCCTTGCCGTGGGCAGACACTCTTTCTATAAAACGCCAACCGGAGAGGTCTACATGCAGCTTCAGCATCTATTGGGGATAGAACCCCTGCATCCCCACAACATCACCGCAATACTAGATTTGGCAGATCATTATGCCGATCAAAATAGATCCGGCGTGCGCAAAAGCGACGCTCTGGCTGGCTGTACGCAGATCAATATGTTTTTCGAAAACTCAACCCGCACTCAAGCCAGCTTTGAAATCGCAGGCAAGAGATTGGGAGCCGATGTGATGAATATGGCCATGCAAGCCAGTTCAATCAAAAAAGGGGAGACCCTTATCGACACGGCACTGACACTCAATGCCATGCATCCCGATCTTCTGGTGGTGCGTCATCCGCATTCTGGTGCCGTGGATCTCTTGGCGCAGAAAGTCAATTGCGCGGTGCTCAATGCTGGTGACGGGCGGCATGAACACCCAACCCAAGCCCTGCTGGATGCGCTCACAATCCGACGCTCAAAAGGCCGCTTACACCGCCTCAATATCGCCATCTGCGGCGATATTGCTCACAGCCGCGTGGCCCGATCTAATCTGATTTTACTCGGAAAAATGGAAAATCGCATTCGCCTTGTGGGTCCAGAAACGCTGATGCCGGCAGAAATTGGTGCGTTTGGTGCGGAAGTCTTTCACGATATGGAAGAAGGTCTGAAGGATGTGGATGTGGTCATGATGCTGCGCCTGCAACGCGAGCGCATGGATGGCGGGTTTATCCCCTCCGAACGCGAATATTATCACCGCTATGGTTTGAACGCCGAAAAATTGAGCCACGCCAAACCAGATGCCATTGTCATGCACCCCGGCCCGATGAACCGCGGCGTTGAAATTGACGGGGAGATCGCCGACGATTTAAACCGCAGCGTCATACAGGAACAGGTGGAGATGGGTGTATCAGTGCGTATGGCAGCCATGGATATCTTGATGCGCAACAGGCGCCAAGCCGCAACGGAGGCAAAGCTATGACCCAAGGCTTCATATGCGTCCCCCTTGGCAGGAGACCGTGCTAATGAACGAACCTAAAGATCCCCGCATGTCGGGAAAAATTGCGATGTATGTGCTAATTTTCAGTGCCGCTCTCGTGGCCTTGATGGTGTGGCTGGCCGGATGACCTCTTTGCGCATTACAAATGTTCACCTTGTTGATCCAGAGCACCAGACCGTCGAGTTTGGAAATTTGAGCATCAAAAATGGCCGGATTGCCGCCGATGATCCTGCGCTGCCGAGCTTTGACGGCCAGAGAAAATATCTCGCGCCAGGCATTGTCGACATGGGTGCCAAAGTTTGCGAACCCGGTGAGCGGCACAAGGAAAGCTTTCGCTCGGCGGGCCTGTCCGCTGCCGCAGGCGGGGTGACCACTTTGGTCACACGGCCAGACACAGACCCGGCGATTGACAGCCCCGAAACTCTTGAATTTGCGAGCCGCAGAGCCCAGGCCACCTGCGCCGTGCGCAGCTATCAAATGGCGGCGCTTACAAAAGGGCGCTTGGGCAAAGAAATGACTGAGATTGGGTTTTTGCAAGACGCCGGAGCAATTGCCTTTAGCGATTGCGATGCGGTCATCACCAATACCAAAGTGCTATCGCGCGCGCTCACTTATGCACGGCAATTGGGCGCTTTGATTATTGGTCACCCGCAAGACCCAGGCCTGTCAGAAGGGGCCGCGGCCACTTCTGGAAAATTTGCAACTCTGCGCGCGATCCCAGCGGTCTCTCCCATGGCTGAACGTTTGGGGCTTGAGCGGGATTTGGCCATGGTTGAGATGACTGGCGCAAAATACCATGCCGACCAACTCTCTACCGCCCTGGCCCTTCCATCTTTAGAGCGGGCGAAACGCCAAGGGCTAGATGTGACCGCCGGGGTCAGCATTCATCACCTCACGCTCAACGAATTGGATGTCGCCGATTATCGCAGCTTTTTTAAAGTCAAACCCCCATTGCGCTCCGAAGAAGATCGGCTGGCGATGATCTCGGCGCTGGCTAGCGGGTTGATTGATATCATCAGCTCCATGCATACACCGCAGGATGAAGAGTCCAAACGTTTGCCTTATGAGCAAGCCGCTTCTGGGGCTGTGGCATTGGAAACACTTTTGCCGGCTGCCCTGCGCCTTTATCATGCCGAGCATTTGGATTTGCCTCAGTTGTTCCGGGCCCTGTCGCTCAACCCATCGCGGCGCTTGGGTCTGGACAGCGGTCGATTGAGCCTGGGGGCACCGGCGGATCTTATCTTATTTGACCCCGATGTGCCCTTCGTTCTGGATCGCTTTTCACTCCAGTCCAAATCCAAAAACACACCTTTCGACGGGCAACGCCTGCAAGGCCGGGTTTTGGCGACATTCGTCGGCGGTCAGGAAGTCTACGCGAGATGATTGTTGAACTGACCAGCACAGCGGAACTCTTGGCCTTTTGGGCAATTACCGGCTATCTCCTGGGCGCAATCCCCTTTGGCATCGTCACGGCACGCGTCTTAGGTCTTGGAGATTTACGACAAATTGGGTCGGGCAATATCGGAGCCACGAATGTGCTGCGCACAGGCTCGAAACTCGGTGCAGCTTTTACCTTGATCGGTGATGCGGGCAAAGCGGGTGCCGCGGTGCTATTGGCCCGCGCCTTGGCCGCCGAAGATGCGGCGCAAATTGCCGGCTTCGCGGCCTTTTTTGGTCATTGCTATCCCATTTGGCTGAAGTTCAAAGGCGGGAAGGGCGTGGCCACCTTCTTTGGCCTGCTGTTTGCTCTGGCCTGGCCAATTGGCCTCGCTGCGGGGGCCACATGGCTCGCCACCGCCGCCATTTTCCGCTATTCCAGCCTCGCGGCGCTCATGGCAGCCACGTTGACACCACTTTGGTCGTTTCTCTTTGATCACACGGCATTATTTTCACTCAGCCTTTGCCTTGCATCCATGATCTTCTGGCGTCACAAAGCCAATATACAACGCCTGATCCGTTCACAGGAGAGTAAAATCGGGCGAAAATAACTTTATATGTTGGAGCCTCATAATGACTTTTATCGAATCCATTAAAACTTGTTTTTCAAAATATTTCACCTATGCCGGACGCGCGTCCCGTTCCGAGTTTTGATACTTTATGTTGTTTTGCCACCTTGGAAATACCATCTTATCTCTGTTCGATAGTTTAGTCCTTGGAATGAGCTCCATACAGCCAGCTAGCTCAGTGTTCGGCTTAGTGACGTTTTTAACCTCAATATTTGCAACCACCCGCCGGCTGCATGATGGCAATCGTAGGGGCTGGTGGCAATTGATCTGGCTGGCGCCTGTATTTATTTTCGTTGCCGGATATGGATCGGGAATGAGCAATTTTATGATTGTTGGGGGTATTGCCGTGATTGCCTTCTTCGTTTTGCTACTGGTTTGGTTGGTTACAAAAGGCACCGAGGGTGATAACCGCTTTGGCTCAAACCCTCTTGCCACTGACGCTTGATCCGAAACCGTGAGCGCCGCCAATATGGCGCTCATTTTCCTTCCTTAGTAAGAATATTCTTCATAAATTCGCGTCAGATCTCCCTGCCAGTCGCCATGGTAACACGCCAAAAGTTCGTCCGCTGGGGTTTGCCCAGTCTCAAGGCTGTCTTGCAGCGCGTTTAGAAAGTGGGTTTCATCCGGCACAAGCCCACCTGCCCCGCTTCGCCTGCGCGCAGTGAGCCCCACCTGTGAAATCGCCACCGTTTGCCGGGCCAAATCCATCATTTTGATCCCGCCCGCCTCGGCTTGCAGCCCATCGACGGACGCACCAATCCGCATTTCATCACGGGTTTGCGCATCCATGCCTTTGACCAAATCCCAAGCGGCATCCAGAGCCGTTTGATCGTACAAAAGCCCAACCCAAAAGGCTGGCAAAGCGCAAAGACGGCGCCACGGCCCGCCATCTGCGCCGCGCATTTCCATAAATTGCTTGATACGCGCTTCCGGGAATATGGTTGTCAGGTGATCGGCCCAATCGCTCAGTTTCGGCACTTCGCCAGGTAATGCAGGTAATTTGCCCTTGAGAAAATCGCGGAAAGATTGACCCAAAGCATTGATATATTTGTCATCACGATAAACAAAATACATCGGTACATCTAAGGCATAGTCCACATAGCGCTGAAACCCCATCCCCTCTTCAAACACAAAGGGCAGCAGCCCCGTGCGGTCCGCATCCAAATCCCGCCAGACCCGCGACCGCCAGGATTTATGGCCGTTCACTTGGCCTTCAAAGAAGGGCGAATTGGCGAAAAGTGCGGTTGCAACCGGCTGCAAAGCCAGAGCCACGCGAAATTTTTTCACCATATCGGCTTCAGAAGAAAAATCGAGATTAACCTGTACGGTGCAAGTGCGCCGCATCATCGTGCGGCCCATTGTGCCCACCTTGCCCATATAGGCGTCCATCAACTTATAACGCCCCTTGGGCATCAATTCCACGTCTTCGTGCCTCCAGATGGGTGCGGCCCCAAGACCGATAAATCCGACGCCTATTTTGTCGGCAATTTCTTTCACCTCGCGCAAGTGCTGGTTCACCTCGTCACAGGTTTCATGGATGGTTTCAAGCGGTGCACCCGAAAGTTCCAGAGCGCCGCCCGGCTCAAGGCTCACATTCGCGCCGTCTTTGGTCAGTCCGATAAGATAGCCATTTTCCTCGACCGGCGCCCAATGAAACTGATCGCGCAACCCTTGCAAAATGGAGAGCACAGACCGCTCACCGTCATAGGGCAAGGGGGCCAGCGTGTCTTTGCAATAGCCGAACTTTTCATGTTCCGTACCAATGCGCCAATCGCTTTTCGGTTTATTGCCTTTTTCAAGCAAGGAAGCCAATTGGTCGAAGCTTTCGATCGGGCCTCCGCTAGATTGTGGAATAGACATAGAGGAGACTCCGCTCTTCGTAATCGTTGCTTCTGACAGGTGGCCTCTCAATGAGGGCAAGTCAAGACAGGGTTAATGAAGTTTCCGGCGATTCCGTTGCCAGATGAGAAATAAATCTGGGCCACGCCCCTGACTGGCAGCCTCAGCTTGCGCATAATTCACCCCCGGCAATGCCACCAAAGCATCAAAGAGATTGCCCGTGCCCTCGGCATCACCCGGTACAGACAGCATGCCTTCTGGCCCAAAAAATACCCAAGTGGTGCGACCGTGCATATTGCGGTGCAACTCAATTCGCTCTAAATTGTCGAGTGAAATGGAGTGACCCTTGCCCGCAGCAAAATAGCTCACTTGCCGCTCATCGACCTCCACAACCCCAGCGCCGCCATAGCCGACAGGGAATTTGAAACGGCGATAGGCGTCATGGCCAATCAGCGCACCCATCACGGCGATCACACCGCCCGCAAGCCGGGTCGTGCCAAAGCTGCTAAGCACAATCAGCAGCCCGGCGATCACAACCATACCCGCAAAGATAAATCCCCGGTGTTTTCGTAGACTGCGGAGCGCCTCGGGACGAATAAAGCTCATTGCCAATCCCCCAAAGCACTCTGCCAAAGGGTCAACGCCGCCACTGCGGCCGTATCGGCACGCAAAACTCTAGGACCCAGCGATACACCATGCGCTTGGGGCATCTCATTGAGCCGCCCCCGCTCGGCTGGGCTAAATCCCCCCTCCGGTCCGATCAAAACGGCCCATGGTCCGGCCAAAGAGGGCAGACCCGCGCCAGATCCCAGACGGGTTTCATCACAAAACATAATCTGGCGCTGCGGATCCCAACCATCCAACAGCTTTGAAAGCTTTTGCAGCTTATGCACCACAGGCACATAGGTGCCACCGCATTGTTCGGCAGCCTCTACGGCGTGATTTTGCAAGCGGTCTTGGCGAATTCGCTCAGAATTGGTAAAGTCGCTCTGTACCGGAAGGATCTGCGCCACGCCCATCTCTGTGGCTTTTTCGACAATGAAATCCGTGCGCGCCTTCTTGATTGGTGCGAAGAGTAGCCACAGATCGGGCGGCAGCTGCATCGGCTTGGACTGGCGTTCACATACTAAGAGGCCATTGCGTTTGCCAGCCTGCACCACACGCCCCAGCCACTCGCCATCTTGACCGTTAAACAGTTCAAGAACTTCCCCCACGCCTTTGCGCATCACCCCGAAGAGGTAATGCGATTGCTCTCGGTTCAAAGGAACCGATTGCCCCGCCCCCAGTGGGTGATTTACATGTAGTCGAATAACTGAAACCATGGAGCATAGGATATGACGCAATCGGACAAATCACCAGAGGGACAAGTCGCCGATGCGGTAAAAGATAATTGGGTCGATCACGACGCTCCAGCGGCCACCCGCCCCTATTTGCGCCTGTCGCGTGCCGACCGTCCGATCGGCACTTGGCTGCTTTATATCCCCTGTATTTGGGGCATCCTTTTGGCGGCGCTCCAAACAGGAGATTTCCGAGCTTGGGATTTGTGGCTTATTTTAGGCTGCGGCGCCGGCGCCTGGTTGATGCGCGGTGCGGGTTGCACATGGAATGATATCACCGACCGGAAATTTGATGCGCAGGTCGCACGCACCCGGTCACGCCCGATTCCATCGGGGCAGGTCACGGTGCGCGGCGCGCTGTTTTGGATGGTGGCCCAGGCGCTCATTGCATTTTGCATTTTGATCAGCTTTGGCACGCCCGCAGTTTTGATTGGCATTGCCAGTCTTGGCTTTGTTGCGATTTACCCCTTTGCCAAGCGGTTCACATGGTTGCCACAGGTGTTTTTAGGCCTTGCATTTAACTGGGGCGCTTTACTGGGTTGGGTGGCCCATAGTGGTCGCTTAGATTGGCCCGCCGTGCTCTTGTATCTTGCGGGCATTGCTTGGACCCTGTTTTATGACACCATCTATGCGCATCAAGACACAGAGGACGACGCGCTGATTGGCGTGAAATCCACTGCGCGCCTGTTTGGACAAAGCAGCCCGCAATGGCTGCGCGCCTTTGCCGTTCTGGCCACTGGCTTGATGGCGGTGGCAATCTATCGTGCCTTGCCTAATGCCACACCGACGCAGATGGTGGTTGCCCAACTGGGCACAGCGGGATTTGCCGCCCATATGCTCTGGCAAATGCGTCAGCTCGACATCGATAATGTGCCATTGTTGCTGCATCTTTTTCGGGCAAATCGGGAGGCCGGCCTGATCCCTGTGCTATTTTTCGCCGTCACCGTTATGCTGTGATTGATCCCACGGCAGTCCCATTCTAGAAGACTTCGGGAAACTAGGAAGATTTGATGCGCATTATTCCAGTTATTTTATCGGCAATTGCCTTCACCACTGCCGGCGTGGGGGCGTATTTTGCCGCGGGCCTAACTGTCTCATGGATTGAAGATACCTCTGCCACGGCCGTTGAAAACCGCTTGGCCCTGGAAGGCTTTGATTGGGCCAGCGTGCAAACCGATGGGTTGACGGTTGTTTTGGAAGGCGAGGCCGCCTCTGAGGCTCTGCGTTTTAAAGCCCTGGCCGCAGCGGGGCAGATTGTTGAGGCGGCACGGGTGATTGATAATTTTACCATCACAGACAGCCGCCCCCCCGTAGCACCCAAATTTTCTATCGAAGTATTGCGCAATGGCGAAAGTATTTCTCTCATCGGATTGGTTCCCGCCAGTGCCGATAATGCTAATTTCAAAGACCGCGTCGCACGCATCGCCGGAAATTCACCTGTGGCCGATTTCCTCGAGACCGCAGATTATCCAGTCCCAGATGCTTGGTCCTCGGTCATGTCCTATGGTCTTTTGGCTTTGGAGCGCTTGGAGCACTCAAAGATTTCAATTGGCGAGACTCAGGTTGAGATTGAAGCCATCGGCGAGTCCGAAGCGCAAAAATCCAAAATTTTGGGAGAGCTGACCCGCCGCACCCCTGCCAATATCACCTCACAAATTGACATCAGCGCGCCGCGTCCGGTCATCACCCCTTTCACATTGCGGTTTCGTATAACGGCCGATGGCGCCTCCTTTGACGCCTGCAGTGTCGATAGCCCGCAGGCGGCCGCGCAAATTCTTGCCGCGGCCAAGGCGGCGGGGCTGACCGGCGAGGCCACCTGCCGTGAGGGTCTCGGCGTTCCGTCTCCTCTGTGGAGCAAGGCGGCAACACAGTCCATTGCTGCCCTAGCCCAACTGGGCGGCGGCTCTGTGACCCTGAGCGATGCGGATGTCACACTCACCGCCCCCGCGGGAACTGACCCAACCTTATTCGATAAAATCACCAGCCGGCTGGATGGCGATTTGCCAGAAGTCTTTGCGCTCAACCCCATCCTGTTGATCGCTCCTGAAACCCCAGAGGACAATACGGCCATCCCAGAAATGTTCGCCACGCTTTCGCCAGAAGGCCAGGTGCAAATTCGCGGCCCCGTCATCAACCCCCGCGCGCAGCGGACTCTGCAGACCTTTGCCTATGCGATGTTTGGAAGTGACGATATTTACCTGTCTACCAAGCTACAAGAGAACCTGCCCGAAGGTTGGATGGTCCGCAGCCTTGCGAGCTTGGCCGGTCTAAGCCAACTCAACTCTGGCCTTGCCACTGTATCACCCAATACCATCAATATTACTGGGTTGACGGGCCGCCGCGCAGCAAAAACAGATGTTGCACAAATTTTAATTGACCGGCTCGGCGATGGTGCGGAATTTGAGTTAGATGTAACTTACCTAGAAGAGCTGGACCCGTTGGCCCGGATGTTGGACGGTCAGGAATGTATCGAAGAAATCACTGACCTGGCCAATAAAAATAAAATCCAATTCGAACCTGGCTCTGCCACGCTCGACGCCAACAGCCGCGACACTGTGCAAGCCATAGCTGAGGTGTTTGACCGCTGCCTCGAGGCTCCTATCAAGATCAGTGGCCATACGGATAGCCAAGGGCGTGAAGAAATGAATCTCAACCTCAGCAAGGCGCGCGCCGAAGCCGTGCTGACAGCCCTGCGCGGCGCTCGTGTTAAGCTCAAGTCCTTGACGGCGGAAGGCTATGGAGAAACCCAACCGATCGCCGATAACAGCACTGAAGAGGGCCGCGAAGCCAACCGGCGCATCGAGTTTCGCCTTCTGACACCAGCTACTCTCGAAGCACCAGAAACGCAGCCCCATGCACCCGATACGGCCACCGCTGAGGAGACCAGCAATGAATAGAACCGAGTTTATCGTCACAATCGCCGTGATCCTCTTTGTAGCATTTTGCTTGGGCTGGTTCGCAAATTGGTTGGTTCATCGTTTTAGCCGCGTCAGCCAATCTGATATTGGCGAATTGGATAAATTGGCCCAAGCGGTGCATGAGGCCGAGGAAATGCGCGACAAGGCCATTGCCTACATGGAACAGCGTGAAAACGACATGAACAACAAACTGTCACAAACCGAAGCAGAGCTTGGAGCAGCCATGGAAGGGCTGCGTGTTGCAAGGACGGAAACTGAAGAACTGCGCAGTCACATCGAACGGCAAAATTCGGGCGGATAGGCTCCGCGGTCAGCTCTCTTTTGCGGCGCTCTTAAGGCTCCATTCCGCAAGGGCCGCTTCATCTTGATCTTTGGCCGCCACCCAAGTGGCCGAATCTTGGGAGACTTCCTTTTTCCAAAACGGCGCACGGGATTTTAGATAATCCATGAGATAGTCGGCACCGGCAAAAGCATCTTTGCGATGGCGTGCAGCGGTGACCACCATCATGATCTCCTCACCGGGCTGCAACCGCCCATAGCGGTGGATAACCAAAACTTTTTCCAATCCGAACTTAACTGTTGCTTGGTTGGCGAATTTTTCAAGTGCAGCCAGTGTCATACCAGGGTAGTGCTCAATGAACATATAATCGAGACTGCCTGTGTCGTCACGCACCACACCGGTAAAGCTGACCACCGCCCCAGACTGGGTCAAGGCAGATTGAAACGCGGCCACCTCCGCCGCAACATCAAAGGCCGCCTCTTGCACCCGTGCCGACATCTCAACCACCTGTCATAGGCGGAAAGAATGCAACTTCGCGGCAATCTGCAAGCGGGGCCGTAAGATCACTGAGCTCTTGATCCACCGCAACACAAATCGCCGATAAATCAGCAAAGGCCGCGGAGTAGCCCTCATCCCGCGCCACCAGCTCAGCGATCAGATCAGCGACCGTTGCCGCTGAAGTCTGATAGGACTCTTGGCTCAGACCAACGCGTTCGCGCACCCAAGCAAAATAGAGAATATCCACCGTCATGACGCTCAATCTCGCAAATGCGGCAGGGCTTTGCGGAAATAATCCACCCCGGTGATGATCGTAAGCGCAGCCGCAATCCAAAGCAGGGCCAGACCGCTGTACCAAGTGGCATACATACCTTGGTAGATCAGCCGCAAATAAGACGGATCTTCGACTGTTCCATCCAAACCGGACAAGACAATATCGCGATCCATACCAGCTGTACCCATAACCAGATAATGCTCAAAAATCCCCACGGCAAAAAGCAAGGCAATCGCCACCATCTGCACCGTGGTTTTCCATTTCGCGAGTTTTGTCACCTGCAAGGTACCGGCGACATCACCCAAAAATTCACGCAAACCAGAGACAAAAACTTCCCGAAACACGATCAGTGCAGCGGGCAGAAGGAACAAAGAATCCAAGCCAAAGACGCTGGCCAATACCACCAAAGCGATAACAACCATGGCTTTATCAGCAATCGGATCCAACATGGTGCCCATCTTGCTTTCTTGTTTCCAAGCCCGCGCAAGATAGCCATCGACCCAATCGGTCAGCGCCGCACCAACAAATAAGATCAGCGCAGCCCAATCGGCATAGGGCCGCGTGAAATACAAAAACAACACGGCGACCATGGGCGCTGCGATCAACCGGATCACCGTCAATATATTTGGCAAACTCCACATATCTGGAAACCTAACCGGGTTCGAATCCGCGTGCCAGTGGTATCGAAAGGATTTTGCGTATTCCATCATAGTTTTTTCCCGCTGGGCGCTTTCCAAGACGTTGTAATCTCGAATTTTGCGCCCAAACCTAGGATTGAAAATGATTAAAGATCTGCTCTGCCATCGCATCAGACACGCCATCTACAGCTTTGAGATCCACTAAATTGGCCCGCATGACGGCCTTTGCCGAGCCAAAATGCGCCAGCAGCGCTTTTTTACGCTTGGGACCAATGCCATCGATATCATCCAAGGGATTTTTCAAATTGGCCTTCGCGCGTTTGGCCCGATGCGTGCCGATCGCAAAACGATGGGCTTCATCGCGCAAACGTTGCACAAAATACAGCACCGGATCATTGTGCCGCAGTGCCATCACAGGTTTGCCGGTGCGATAGAATTCTTCTTTGCCCGCATCGCGATCTACGCCCTTTGCCACGCCGATCATGGCGATATCTTCTAGACCCCAGTCGCGCATAATCTCGCGCACAGCGCTCACCTGCCCGGCTCCACCGTCGATCAGCAGCACATCCGGCCAAGCCTCAGAATTGCGCTCGGGATCTTCTTTCAAAAGCCGTTTGAAGCGGCGGCCAAGAACTTCCTTCATCATGCCAAAATCATCACCAGGCGTGAGGTCATCGCCCTTGATGTTGAATTTTCGGTACTGTGACTTGAGCAGACCCTCCGCACCTGCCACAATCATCGCTCCAACCGCGTGGGCACCTTGAATGTGACTGTTGTCATAAACCTCAATGCGGCGTGGCACATCGGGCAGCTCAAACGCCTCAGCCAATCCTTTGAGCAATTTCATCTGCGAGGCTTTCTCAGACATACGTCGGGTCAAGCTCTCACGGGCGTTGCGTTGCGCTCCTGCCACCAGATCCAGTTTTTCTCCCCGCTGCGGCACAGAAATCTGGACCCTGCGGCCCAGTTTTCCGCCCAGCGCCTCTGCCATCAAATCAGGGTCTTCAATTGCGTCTGACAGCAAGATCATGCGTGGCGGCTCACGATCAGAATAAAACTGACCGACAAAAGCCTGCATCACCTCAGTGACCGAGACATCGCCCCGCACTATTGGATAGTAATCGCGATTGCCCCAGTTTTGATTGCCACGGATGAAGAAAACTTGAACGCAGGCCTGCCCACCCTCCATATGCACAGCAATAATATCCGCCTCTGGCACGCTTTGCGGATTGATCCCTTGCGCTGTTTGCACTTGGGTCATCGCTTTGATCCGGTCGCGCAGGGCGGCGGCCCGTTCAAATTCCATCGTCTCCGAGGCCCTCTGCATCTCTTGGGCAAGCTCTGCTTGAATACGCGTAGATTTCCCACCCAAAAAACGCTCTGCATCTCTGACCAAAACCGCATAGTCCTCCGCGGTCACATAGCCGACGCAGGGCGCGCAACAGCGTTTGATTTGATATTGCAAACAGGGACGTGTGCGGGTGTCAAACTGACTGTCTGAACAATCGCGCAGTAAAAAGAAACGTTGCAGCTGGTTCAACGTCCGGTTGACCGCCCCAGCGCTCGCGAAAGGGCCGTAAAATGTGCCTTTTTCCGTCTTCGCACCACGATGTTTTTTGATTTGTGGGAACACATGTTCCCGGCTGACCAAAATATTTGGAAAAGATTTATCGTCGCGCAAAAGCACATTGTACTTCGGCTTGAGCTGTTTGATCAGATTTTGTTCCAACAAGAGCGCTTCTGTTTCGGTCTTGGTGGTCAAAAACATCATACTAGTGGTTTCGCTGATCATGCGGCTGATGCGGACCGAATGTCCCTGGGGTCTGGCATAACTCGAAACGCGATTTTTCAGGTTTTTGGCCTTACCGACATAAAGCACGCGGCTCTCCCGATCGAGCATGCGATAGACCCCCGGCGAGCCATCTAGGCGGGTCAGATAGTCGGCAATCAGATCGTGGCCTGTCAAAGGCGGTGTTTTATCTGTCATTACAGCCTTAGATCTATGCGATTCGCGAAGCAGCTGCATCGAAATAACGCTGACTGCAAGAAATAACCCATCCACATTTTCTGTGGATAAGTCTGAGGGTAAATTAGAAATTTATGTGTGAAACCCATGTTTCAATGGTGAATCCTCAAAATGCGCAATTTCCATGCAGATTGCTAAAGCTCTGTAATAAAGTAAAAAAATAAGTGCGGTCGACAAGTTTTTGAATTTAATTAGTTTTTTTGATTTTCGGTCATTTAACCAATCAAAAGTGTACAACTTTACGCGAAATAGCTCAATCAAGGCCCAAAACATCGGGCGTTTGCCAGGCCAAATGCTGCCCACCATCTACGCAGAGCAGTTGCCCAGAAACCGCTGGCGCATTTAAAAAATACCCTAAAGCCGCGGTGATATCACTCGGATTGGAGCCGCGCTCCAATACGGTGGCCGCGCGTTGCCGCGTAAAATGGTCAGCCGACTGCCGCACCCCTTGCATTGTAGGGCCAGGTCCAATTGCATTGACACGCACATGGGGTGCCAGCCCCCTTGCGGCGGTTTGAGTTAAGGCCCAAAGACCCATTTTTGCCACTGTATAGCTGGCAAAATCTGGCGTCAGTTTGCGCACTCTTTGATCGAGCATATTAATGACCAAACCCGCAGCCATCGGCTCGCCTGCCGCATCTTCCTGCGCCTGTGGCACTTGCTTGGCAAATTCCTGCGTCAGCACAAAGGGCGCGCGCAGATTGCTCTCAATATGCCGGTCCCAACTGGACCGGCTCGCTGTCTCCAGCGTGTCATGTTCAAAGATTGAGGCATTGTTGACCAAGACGGTCAACGGACCGCCGAGTGCCTCGGCTGCGCGCGCAACCAAGGGCTGTGAACCGGTATCACTCAATAAGTCTGCCTGTAGCGCAACAGATTTACGTCCCAAGGCTGTGATCTCCGCACAGGTCTGCAAGGCCGCTTCGTCAGATTTGGCGTAATGCACCGCAACGTCGTAGCCTTGCTCCGCCAAATACAAGGCCATTTCACGGCCCAATCGAATGGCTCCACCTGTTACCAATGCACGCATGTGATCCCTCCTCAGAGCAGTACCACAAAAAGATATGCCATATAAAGCAGGGTCAAGCCCGCGCCCCAAATCCGAGTGAAATTTAATTTGAAAAACACCATGGGAACCAAAAGAAGCGCGGCAGCAAGCATGATCCAAAGGTCAAACCGTAAAAAGGCCGCATCGACCGGGATGGGACCAACAAAGGCTGCGATCCCAATGATGGCCAACAAGTTAAACATATTTGACCCGATGACATTCCCCAAAGTCACATCACCTTGCCGCCGAAGCGCCGCAATTGTCGAGGTCGCCAATTCGGGCAAAGAGGTGCCAACGGCAATCAATGTCAAACCGATGGCTGTCTCCGGCACACCGTAATCTTTGGCGATAATTTCCGCATTGACCACCAAAATTCGCGCCCCAATGGGAAGCCCCACAAGGCCGAACACCAAATACAGCACAATCTTCCATCCCGGCATCGTGGGATCCACGCCTTCAAGCCCATCCTCATCAACGGCCAACAGAGCGGCAGTTTTCACCGTTTGTCTGTCTCGTTGTGCGCTACGCCCCTGGTCCCATAAAATGCCCAGTAAAACCGCCAATAAAATGCTCCCGTGCCACCATGTAAATGGCCCCAAAAACGCAAGTCCGATGAACAAAACCGTGGCCAAAATCATAAGCGAAAATGATTTCTTAGGGAAAAAATCGGCCGTGTGCAGTCCAAAAATCAGAGCCGGTAGGCCCAAGACCAGCAAAATATTTGCAGTATTCGAGCCGATCACATTGCCCATCGCCAAGCCAGATGCACCATCGGCCATGGCGGACAAAACGATCAATAGCTCCGGCGCTGATGTGCCAAAAGCCACCACCGTCAAACTCACCAGTAACGCAGAAATACCGAGCCGCAACGCCAAATTGACAGCACCGCGCACCAAAAAATCGCCAGCCAACAAGAGGGTGACCAGACCCAAAGCCACAAAAATCCAAGCCAATTTTTATCCTTTGCGATGACCAATATGGCCGCAAGAACAGGGGCCTTTTCCGATACTATAGCGCCCACATTTGACACATTTCGCATTCTTCAAACGCGTTTGGCCGGGAAACCGCAAACGCCCAAACATCGCCAAAACGGCGATCCCGATCAGAAAGAAGGTGACAATTTTTACCAACATGCCCTACATCCCAAAACGGGCAAAGGCGGCGCGTTCCTCAATGCTATGGGTGATGTCTCCCAAAAGAGAAATGCCAAATCTTGACAGTATGTGCTTCTTTTGGTCCAAAACCCGAAAGCGGGTTTTTTCGCCAAATTTTTCCTTCATGGTCGGAACCAAATGGCCAATGGCATCGGCCAGACCATCATCGATTGCCTTTTGTCCAACCCATATCTCACCGGTGAACAGATCACGCTCCGCCAATTTTGCGCCGCGCCGATCTTTTATGTGATCCTTGAAGGTCTGATGGATCCCATCAAGTAAGGATTTCAACCGGGTGACGTCCACTTTCTTCTGCGGTTGAAACGGGTCGAGCATAGATTTCGAGCTGCCCGCCGTATGGACGCGGCGTTCAACTCCATGTCTTTCGATAAATTGGTTCAAACCAAATCCAGAGGAAATCACACCGATGGATCCGACAACCGAGGAGGCATCGATATAGATTTCATCCGCACTGGACGCCAGCCAATAGCCACCAGAAGCTGCCACATCTTCAACAAAAGCATAGACCGGCGTTTCAAACTCTTCGGCCAGTCGCCGAATGCGCGCGCCGATCAGCGATGATTGCACCGGGCTGCCTCCCGGCGAATTGATCACCAAGGCCACGGCGGCAGGTTTCTTGGCGAAGGCTTTTTGTAACACTGGAGCCAGACTGGCATCGTTGAGACCGCGGCCCGTGGAGATCATACCGTTCAAACGCACAACACAAACCGTATTGACGTCACGGCGAAAGGGATTTTTCAGTTTCATATGTGCTAAATAAGACACCACGCGCCCTGGAACAAGGCAGGCGACAAAATTTAGCTGCGAATGCGCCATCCTGTTTTGAAAATCCACCAAATGAAGCCCATACACGCGAGCGTAAACAGGCCAATTGCGCCAAGGCTGATGCCAATTGCCACATCCGCTGTTCCAAAAAACGCCCATCGAAACCCTGAGATGAGATAGACCACGGGGTTAAAGAGTGTGACGGTTTGCCAAAATTCCGGGAGCATCGAAATCGAATAAAAGGATCCGCCTAAAAATACCAAAGGTGTCACCACCAGCATGGGCACGAGGTTGAGTTGTTCAAAGTTTCCCGCCCAAATCCCGATGATAAAGCCCAAGAGCGAGAACGACAGGCAAGTCAGGAGCAAAAAGCTCATCATCGCGATCGGATGCTGAATATCCAAATCGACAAATAGGTAGGCTGTGCCAAGAATGACCAACCCGATAAACAGGCTCTTGGTCGCCGCGGCGCCTACATAACCGATGACAATCTCAAGGAAATTCACCGGCGCTGACAGCAGTTCATAAATAGTCCCAATGAATTTTGGAAAATAAATCCCGAAACTGGCATTGGAGATAGACTGTGTCATGACCGAGAGCATGATCAAGCCCGGCACAATAAAAGCGCCATAGGCCACACCATCCACCGCCTCCATTCGGCTGCCAATGGCGGTGCCGAAGACGATGAAATAGAGACTGGTCGACAGAACGGGAGAGATGAAGGATTGTTTAAGCGTGCGGAAAAAACGCGCCATCTCAAATGTGTAAATTGCCGCAATTGCTTGAAAATTCATACTCCATCCTCCTGGAGCAAATCGACGAAAATATCTTCCAGGCTCGATTGCTGGGTTTGTACATCACGCATTTGCAGACCGGCGGCCTGCAAATCATTGAGCAGCCCAGTTATGCCGGTGCGCTCGGCATTGATATCGTAGGTATAGGTGAGGCCTGCACCATCGGGTGCCAGCTCGAGCCCATAGGGGGCCAGCTTGGTCGGGATCTCTGGCACAGGCTCCAGCAATTCGATGCGAATTTGTTTTTTGCCCATACGCGCCATCAATGCGGCTTTGTCTTCAACCAAAAGAATTTCACCGCCGTTGATCACTGCGATACGGTCAGCAATCGCCTCTGCCTCTTCGATGTAATGGGTGGTCAAAATGATGGTGACGCCCTGTCCCTTCAGCTTGGCCACCGTGTTCCACATATCTTTTCGCAGCTCCACATCCACGCCCGCTGTTGGCTCATCCAAGAATAAAACCTTTGGCTCATGCGCCAAGGCCTTTGCGATCAGGACCCGGCGCTTCATCCCGCCAGACAGCGCCATCACTTTGGACTCCTTCTTGTCGAACAAAGAAAGAGTTTTGAGAATTTCATCAAGATATGCTTCATTTTTCGCCTTGCCAAACAAACCTCTCGAAAAGCGGACCGAGTTGATCACCGTCTCAAACGGCTCAAGTGCGATTTCCTGCGGCACCAAGCCAATCATCGCGCGCACCTTGCGGTAGTCGCAGGCAATATCCATTCCAGCGACCGTGATTGCGCCCGATGTCAGGCTAGAAATGCCGCAAATCGTGGAAATTAGGGTTGTCTTTCCCGCACCATTCGGTCCCAATAATGCAATGATTTCCCCCTCCTGGATATCCAGGCTCGCACCCTTCAAGGCTTCAAACCCACCATCATATGTTTTGCGAACATTTTGAACGGAGACGATGACAGACATATTTGATCCCTTATGACTTCCGCAGGTCTACACCCCATTTACCCAATGACACTGAATGACAACCCCTCACCGTGCCACGCAGGCAGTCGCCTTCTCTGTTCTAGCGGCTGCGACTGCGCGGATCCAGTGCATCCCTGAGACCGTCTCCAAGATAGTTCACACTAAGAACCGTCAAAGAAATTAAAGTCCCCGGCCAGATAACGCGCTCTGGATAGAGAGTCATCCGGTCTACCGCGTCATTGAGCAATTTACCCCAGGTCGGGAAATCTGGAGGGAAACCAAACCCTAGAAACGACAGGGCACTCTCAGTAATGATGGCCGTGGCGATTCCCAAAGTGGCTGACACTAAAATCGGTGACATGACATTGGGCAGGATGTGATTCAAAATCAGATTGCGCGGCGTGGTGCCAATTGACCGGGCCGCAAGAATGAACTCCCGCTCTTTAAGCGCCAAAACATCCCCTCGCACAATGCGCGCCGTTTGCATCCAACTGGTCAACCCAATCAGCCCCACGATGAGTAAAAACGTGCCCATCTCAGGCCCAAGCGACAGGGCCAAGCTTTCGCGAAACAATACGGAGGCCACCAAGATCAAAGGCAAAATAGGCAAGGCCAAAAACAGATCTGTCAGGCGCATAAGAGGGCCGTCACAGAGCCGGAAAAAACCTGCGATCAGCCCGACAAAGGTGCCCAGAACAATCGATAGGATCATCGCGGTCAAACCAACAGAGATTGACACCCGCCCCCCGGACAGAAACCGCGCCAAATTATCCCGACCCAAATT
Organism: uncultured Planktomarina sp.; assembly: GCA_943788425.1. Taxonomy (GTDB): domain Bacteria; phylum Pseudomonadota; class Alphaproteobacteria; order Rhodobacterales; family Rhodobacteraceae; genus Planktomarina. The sequence goes on along the minus strand of CALSQF010000004.1, from coordinate 42,461 downwards.
ATCTGTGCCCAGCACATAGTGCCAATTCACCTTCGCGCTCGGATCCCAAAGCGCGACATAGATCGGCCGCGTGTCCCGTAAGGTGATAAAATCCCGTCCAGACGGCAGGTATTGGGCGTCATGTGGATAGGCGAAAGGCCCCAAAAATACACCCAAAATGATGAACCCAAAGACCACAGCTCCGGCCATCGCACCTTTGTGAGCGCGAAACTGCCGCCAAACCTCCATCCAACGATTGGAAGGCGGGCGGTTGATATCGAGGGGATCGGATAGCTCAGTCATAGCGGATCCTTGGGTCTAAAAGGCCATAAAGCATATCGGCAATCAAATTGAACAGCACGATTAAAATTGCGAAAATGAAGGTCAAGGTTTGCACCATCGGCAAATCATTGGCCTGAATGGCGGTGATGAGCAATTGACCAATGCCATTCACCTTGAAGACTTGCTCAGTAATGATCGCGCCGCCAAAAATTGACGGCACCCCAAGGGCGATCACCGTCACCACTGGGATCATGGAATTGCGCAGAACATGAACCAACACCACGCTGGCTTCGCTCAACCCCTTGGCGCGGGCGGTGCGCACATAGTCGTGGCTAAGGTTGTCGAGCATCGAAGCGCGCATGAAGCGGCTGATTTGGCTGGTGATCTGCAAAGCAAGAACCATGACGGGCAGGAACATCTGCCAAATCTGCACTTTAAAACTGGCCCAATCATCGACCACATGCATCGTATCGTAGATCGACGGGAACCAACCCAGCTGCACCGAGAAAATCACAATCACCAAAACCCCAGAAAAAAATGGAGGCACGGAAAACCCGATCATCGTGATGAATGTCCCGGCTTGGTCGAAGATGGAATATTGCCGGTACGCAGATATTATTCCAATCGGCAACGCGATAAGAATACCCACCACATAGGCCACACCCACAACCCAAAGCGTTTGCGGCAAGCGCTGGATCACAATGTCAATCACCGGCGAGCGAGTTTGCCAAGAGATAACTCTGAGCTTTCCTTCTGCCAAGCCCGTGCCAAAAAGTGCATCAATGCCATTCAGCGGCTCTATCCAAAAAAACTGAATGATCCATTTAAAATATTGAATATGGATCGGCTGGCCGAGGCCAAGCGCTTCGCGCATCTGTTGCTTGACCTCTGGCGGAACGGTCAAAGGCACCTGTGCCATAGGATCGCCTGGGGCCAATTGCAGCAATAAAAATATCACAAGAGAAATGAACAAAAGCGTCGGAACCGCGAGGACAAGACGACGGATGGTAAATGTTAGCATCGGCGATTTAGCTCATTTTCTTAAAAACAGTTTGCAAATGGGCGCCCCACCCCAAGGCAGGGCGCTGCAAAATTTATTTCAAACGATGCCAATCGGCAGCATTCCAAAGTTCGCTGTCCCAAACATTCAAGACAACACCACCCAGAGTATTGGCATGGGCAGACAATCTGCCCCGATGAACAAGTGGGATCATCGCGCCTTCGGAGACGGCCATATCGTTCAACTGGCGGGCAATGGATGCGCGCTCACCGGCATCGGCTGTTGTGGCCAATTGCTCATGCAAAGCGTCATATTCCGCTGAACAGAAGCGCGAGATATTCTCACCCTGCCATTGTGAAGCAGGCGACGGCGCTTTGTCACACAGAAGGTTAGCGAGATAGGACTGTGGATCTGTGCCGTTGAAAGTATTGGCGTACATTTCCAAATCTGCATAGAATTTTTGGAATGTATCAGGTGATCCAGGATCGCCACCAAAGAAAACAGAGGCACTGATGTTGCGCAATTCTGTATCAATACCAATCTCACTCCACCACTGTTTGATCAGAGCTTGGAAGTCCTGACGAACCGCGTTTGTCGAGGTTTGATAGGTCATGCGCAGCGGCACGCCGTCTTTTTCACGCACCCCGTCACCATCGGTGTCCACAATACCAGCCGCATCAAGCATCGCATTAGCACCAGCGATATCTTGGGTCGAGCAATCGAATGTGTTTGAGTTCACCGCCGCTGGCGCAGGCACCCAGTTACAAGTCACTTTGCCCGCCTTGCCATAGCCTATTTCCACCAAAAGCTCCCGATCAATCGCCAAGGACATGGCTTTGTATACCGCAGGATCTTGAAGGTAAGGATGCGGACGAATCACCGCACGCTCATCCGGGCCCAGCGCTGGATCTGGGTTGGTGTGGTTGAGCATGATGCGTTCAACCAAAGGACCAAAGCCCGCTACAGGCGTACCTTTGCCAGCAGCTTCCATTTGAGCAATTACGTCCGGTGCCAACTGAAGGTTCCAAGCGTAGTCATATTCACCAGTTTCCATCACCGAGCGCCCGGCAGCAGCAGCATCACCGCCACCTTTGAAGGTTACTTTGGCAAAGGCAGGCTTGCCCGCCTCACGGTAGTTGTCATTCGCCGACAGAACAATCACGTCATTCGGACGGAATTCATCGACTACATATGCACCTGTGCCGACGGGGTTAAAGTTTTCTTCGGTGCATTCCGATGCCTTTGCCCCCACACAATTGGCAAATTGCGCCGCTTGTAAAATCGGGCTTTCACCACCCACAAAGGGTCCATACGGGAAGGGTGTTTGCTGTTCAAAATTCACCACAACGGTCTGAGCATCCGGGGTTTCCACAGAGCTTACACCATTGAATTTTGTCACCTGCGCACAGCCACCTTCGGGATCGGTGCAATATTCATAGGTGAACTTCACATCTGCAGAGGTGAAGGGCGTGCCATCAGACCACGTGATACCAGGCGTAATGTTCCAGGTTATGGAGGTTAGATCTGCGCTAACGCCACCATTGGCCACGGTCGGAACATTGTCCACGAGCCAAGGCACCAATTCACCTTTTTCATTATAGCGCGCCAATGGCTCAATAACCAAAGATGCTGCTTCCACATCCTTTGTGCCACCAGACAAAAATGGATTTAGAATCGACGGCGCTTGCCAATAAATGATCTTGACTTCGCCGTCTCTTCCGCGGGCTTCATGGCCATCGGCCACCGCCATTGTGCTCATCCCGACCAGCGCTGCTGATCCGAACATGAGTGCAATATGTTTCATGTTTCTCTCCCTGATTAATATTCTTGATGGAAATTTATTTCAAAAAGTATTTTCAATTTTGATCAAATTTCTTTTCGAATTTGTTCAGAAAAATGAAAAATACCGTCCGCATTCCCGTCATGAACTCATCAACAACCGGCTTGACCGAAAAAATCAAGTATTTTTTAACTAGATTTAACTAGACAAGTACCAGTGCCAAACGCAGAATAACCCCTATGGGAGCAAATACACAGCTTGGAAATTTGTGTTTAATGCTCTGAAAATATAAACGATTACCCAATGAGGTTTTGATGTTAGATCATCCGATCGCGCGCTTTGAAAACTTGAAAGTGGAGTTTCAAACCCAAGATGGGCCAGTCGAAGCTGTAAAAGGGGTGAGCTTTGACATCGCAGCCGGCGAGACTGTAGCCATCGTTGGCGAAAGCGGTTCAGGCAAATCTGTATCATCTCTCAGCCTCATGCGCCTCGTGGAATATGGCGGTGGGAAAATTTCAGATGGACGGTTATTGTTCGACCGTGGCGCTGCCGGACAGATTGATCTGCGCACGGTGGACCCCAAAGACATACGCGCCATTCGTGGCCGCGAGATTGGCATGATTTTCCAAGAACCTATGACCTCCCTCAACCCGGTCTTTTCGATAGGGAGGCAGCTTACGGAAGGTCTGCGGCTGCATATGGGCCTGAGCAAGGCAGCCGCCCGCAGCCACGCAATTGAACTGTTGCGACAAGTGCGAATTCCCGAACCGGAGCGCCGGCTGGGTCAATATCCACATGAATTATCCGGCGGCATGCGCCAAAGGGTGGTCATCGCAATGGCGCTCGCCTGCAAGCCCCGGCTCTTGATTGCAGATGAGCCAACCACCGCTCTGGATGTCACTATTCAGGCTGAAATTCTCGGGCTGATGAATAAGCTCCAAAAGGACACTGGCACAGCTGTAATGTTCATCACCCATGACATGGCCGTGGTGGCACAGATGGCCGATCGCGTTGTGGTGATGTTTCGCGGTGAGAAAGTCGAAGAAGGCCCCGTAGAAGATATCTTTGAGAACCCGCAGCACCCATATACACAAAACTTACTCGCCGCTGTGCCCAAGCTGGGTGAAATGCGTGGCCAACCCACCCCCAAGCCTCTCAGCTTAATTGGGCAGCCAGAAAAGTCGCTCATAGGCTCGGTTCCCCCCACAGAGGAAGTCCTGCTCGATGTGCGCAATCTAACCACGCGCTTTAGCGTAAAAGGGGGCTTTTTTCGCCGCACCGTTGCACGGGTGCATGCTTTAGAGAATGTTTCGTTTTCTATCAAGAAAGGTGCCACCCTCAGCTTGGTTGGCGAGTCCGGGTCCGGAAAATCGACCTGTGGCCGCTCAATTCTACGTTTGGAGAAGCCGCAATCAGGCTCCATTAAGTTGGGTGAAACAGATGTTTTGGCGCTAGATACGGCCGGCCTGCGCGAAGCGAGGCGTGATATGCAAATGGTGTTTCAGGACCCTTTTGCATCCTTGAACCCCCAAATGACCCTCGCCGACCAGGTCGCTGAGCCTATGAAGAATTACAATATGGCTCAGGGCTCCGAATTAATGGATCGCGTGGCAGGGTTGTTCGATAGGGTCGAATTGCCCCGCGCCTTCATGCGCCGCTTTCCCCATGAGCTGTCCGGCGGCCAACGCCAACGCATCGCCATCGCCCGCGCTTTGGCATTAAACCCCAAACTTCTGATTGCCGATGAGGCCGTCAGCGCGCTGGATGTCTCCGTTCAAGCGCAGGTCTTGAATCTTATGTTAGAGCTGCAGGCCGAGCTTGGTATCTCCATGCTGTTCATCAGCCACGATATGGCGGTGGTTGAACGCGTCAGCCATCACGTTGCAGTCATGTATTTGGGACGGATCGTCGAGATCGGCACGCGCCAAGAAGTTTTCGAGGACCCCAGACATCATTACACCAAAACGCTTATGTCAGCGGTACCCGTAGCAGACCCGCGCCAAAGAACCTTGAAGGCAGACTTTGAAAGTAAACCGATCCCTTCCCCTATTCATCCGCTCGATTATGACCCCGGCCCAACTGAATACACGCATTTAGGCGGCCAGCATTATATTCTTAACTCATAAACCAGAGGTGCCCTATGGCCATACGCAATCGCTTTGCAGAACTGCTGCCCGAGATTACCGCTTGGCGGCGTGACATTCACGAAAATCCTGAGCTTTTGTTCGAGACCCACCGCACATCACAATTTGTCGCCGATCGGCTTGCCGAATTTGGCTGTGATGAGATCGTAACAGGCATCGGCCGTACGGGCGTTGTGGCGCTCATTAAAGGGCGCTCCGATAGCAAGGGTAAAGTCGTGGGACTGCGGGCCGATATGGACGCGCTGCCAATAGAAGAGGCTACCGGGTTGCCCTATGCCTCCAAAACCCCCGGTGTGATGCATGCCTGCGGCCATGATGGCCACACAGCAATGCTGCTGGGGGCTGCAAAATATCTCGCCGAAACCCGCAATTTTGATGGAAGCGTGGCGGTGATCTTTCAGCCAGCCGAAGAAGGCGGCGGTGGCGGACTCGAAATGTGCAAAGACGGCATGATCGAACGGTTTGGCATCGACGAAGTCTACGGCATGCACAATTGGCCAGGCCGACCCATCGGAACTTTCGCCATTCGCCCCGGTCCGTTCTTTGCCGCAACGGATACGTTTGAAATTGTCATAGAGGGCAAGGGCGGCCATGCGGCCAAACCCAATGAAACAGTCGATTCTATTGTCATGGCCGCTCAATGCGTCACCGCCTTGCAAACCATTGCCTCCCGAAACGCTGATCCAGTGGAACAAATCGTCGTCTCAGTGACCTCATTTGAAAGCTCATCAAAAGCCTTTAATGTCATCCCGCAGTCCGTCACATTGCGCGGCACCGTGCGCACATTGATCCCCGAAATGCGAGCGCTCGGACGCGACCGGATAAATGATATTTGTACCCATACGGCAGCTGTCTTCGGCGGCGTGGCGCATATCACCTATACGGAGGGCTACCCTGCCACAGTCAATCATGAAGCGGAAACCAAATTCGCCGCCGAGGCCGCCGCGACTGTCTCGGGGGATTGCGATTTTGCACCGCTGGTCATGGGCGGTGAAGATTTTTCCTATATGCTTGAAGAACGTCCTGGCGCGTACATCCTTATGGGCAACGGCGACGGCGCCAGTGTGCATCATCCGGAATATAACTTCAATGATGAGGCCATTCCTGCTGGCTGCTCATGGTGGGTGGAAATGGCTGAAACCCGACTTGGCTCGGCGCAATAGCGTGGCATTAGCCTACCGTCCGAAAAAATTTGCATTGGCTGCAAACTCCAGCCTTTGCACGGAAATTTATTTCAAATTCTAAAAAATGCCGTTACGGTTTTTTGACATTTATATAAACTAACACTTTAAATTATTTATTTATTTTAGGCCATTTAATGCTGTTCTTTTTCCGCGGCGCGTCTGCGTCCTGACCTCTTTTGCAACGCTGTTTTTCATGCTGTCATCCCCTTTGCGCGCGGATTTGACCACAGCGCGCATTGCCCTTCAATCCAGACAATTTGAGCTGGCCTTGGCACAGGCGGAAAACCTTGCCGCGACCCATCCCTTCGACAGCGCCATGATCGCTGCGCGGGCTCACGTGGAGCTGGGGCAGTTCGAAAAAGCCCAGACATCCACCACGCACGCGCAGGCCTTGGCGCCAAAGCTGGCGGCTCCTCGCATCCTAAAGGCCCTCGCGCAGCAAGGCCCGGGCAAACCGCGGCGGGCCATGTTTTACCTGCGCCGCATCCTGGATCTAAGTACAGAGCGAAATGAGTCGATCACGGCCACCCGCCTATTGCAACAGATACAAGCGGGCTTGACGGTAAAAATATCTGGCGGCCTCAGCATCACCCCCTCAAGAAATATCAACAAGATTTCCTATTCGACCACTCATACATCGATCAATCCGCTCACCGGCACTTTGCAAACCATTCCTTGGACAGCCAATGAACCACAACGCAGCGAGTCCGGCCTACGGCTCTGAAGTGGGTTGAGCTATGCCCTGCCCAAGACACAATTGGGCACGCAGCTTGCAAGCCTCAATCTATCCACAGATGTATATAATTAGCCGCGTTTCAATCGCAGCTCCGTGAGCATCAATCATAAGCTCGTATTAACTCCAGCCGCGCAACACCAAACCACTTTGACGCAAACCTTCACTGCCGTTCACCAATTCAACGCCCTCGAATCACGGATATTTTCTTCGAGCTGGTCGCGCCGCTATGCGCTTCGCGATCCCCAAAACCCCCGACAAATTGCCCTGCGTGAATAGTCCCTTGGCAAAGATATCATCACGCGCCCAGATGGCAAAGACAGCCGGGTACTGAAAACCAGCTTGCGCCACTATTGGCCCACCAGCTCATCGAATCAGTTTAATCTTGGACTTAGCTACACAAATCGATTTTTTGACGCTGCGGATGTGGGCAATCAGGAAATTAAAATCGATCTTAGATGGCGGCCAATTTTTCAAACATCCCCTTATGTCCTGAATTTCAATTTCTCACTGTCCCTGGCAAAATGGAAAGATCTGGAGATCACTTTCCCAGAAAAGAGGCGCGTGCGTGAAGGCAAAATTTCAGTGAACTTAAGCAACCCTAATTTGAGTTATTTGGGCCTGACCCCCTCGGCACACTAATCATTTCTCGATCGCGGCGCCAATATCAAAATGTTTCGTGTCCGCAATCATAATATGTTCATTGGGCTGACCAATGCATTCTAGAGCATATCGCATCCATGCCCAGGTGGGGCGGCATTTACAAACCTGTTGGAAAACTGGCAGGGGCTGAGGGACTCGAACCCACGACCCTCGGTTTTGGAGACCGATGCTCTACCAACTGAGCTAAACCCCTGCAACTGAGCCGGTGATTACGCATAAATGCGGGTCATTGCAAGGGGCCGATTGCGTGATCTGACTGTGAAATGTCGATTTCTCCAATGGATCGCCTGCGCAAGCTGCCACGAAAAAAGGCGGCCCGAAGACCGCCCTGATACCATCAATCCAAAGCTGGATTAGTCGTTAATTTTGGACACAACGCCGGCGCCAACGGTACGGCCACCTTCGCGGATCGCGAAGCGCAGGCCGGTTTCCATGGCGATTGGGGCGATCAGCTCAACGTCGAATTTGAGGTTATCACCTGGCATCACCATTTCAGTGCCCGAAGGCAGAACAACTGTGCCGGTCACATCGGTGGTCCGGAAGTAAAACTGTGGACGGTAGTTGGCGAAGAATGGCGTGTGACGGCCACCTTCTTCTTTGGTCAGAATATAGGCTTCGGCTTCAAACTTCGTGTGAGGCTTCACAGAACCCGGCTTACACAGGATCTGACCACGCTCAACGCCATTGCGGTCGATACCGCGCAGCAAAACACCTACGTTGTCGCCAGCTTCACCGCGATCAAGCAGTTTGCGGAACATTTCAACGCCTGTGCAGACGGTTTTAGATGTGTCACGGATGCCGACGATTTCAATCTCTTCGCCCACGTTGATCACACCACGCTCAACACGGCCAGTCACAACTGTACCGCGGCCAGAAATTGAGAACACATCCTCGATTGGCAACAAGAACGGCTGGTCAACCGCACGGGCCGGTGTTGGGATATACTCATCCACAGCCGCCATCAATTTAGCGATGGACTCAGAGCCAATCGCCGCGTCGCGATCTTCCAAAGCGGCCAAAGCAGAGCCGGCAATCACAGGGATATCATCGCCAGGATATTCGTAGCTGGACAGCAGCTCACGGATTTCCATTTCAACCAATTCGAGCAACTCTTCGTCGTCAACTTGGTCTACTTTGTTCATGTAAACAACCATGTAAGGAATGCCAACCTGACGGCCGAGCAAGATGTGCTCACGGGTCTGTGGCATCGGGCCATCGGCCGCGTTCACAACCAAAATCGCGCCATCCATCTGCGCCGCACCGGTGATCATGTTCTTCACATAGTCAGCGTGGCCGGGGCAATCAACATGCGCGTAGTGGCGTGTCTCTGTTTCATACTCAACATGCGCTGTTGAAATCGTGATACCACGGGCTTTTTCTTCCGGCGCACCGTCAATCTCGTCATAGGCTTTAAAGTCACCAAATTGCTTGGTGATCGCAGCTGTCAAGGTTGTCTTGCCATGGTCAACGTGACCAATCGTGCCGATGTTAACGTGGGGTTTCGAACGTTCAAACTTTTCCTTAGCCATGGGTGGGCAGCCTTATATGTTAAAGGGGGCACGCGGCCCGCGATTGTGATATGGCCGGGCAAATATTGGAGAGTGCGGCGAAAATCAAGACCCTTGTTGAAAAGCCGTCAAGCCCGCGTTCACTGTGACCCCGCGCGGCCAGAATTTGCATCCGCATCATCGGGCAAAATAACAATGGTATCGGGACCGTCAAACCAAGGTTGTTTGCACAGCCAATCTTCGGTTTTTCTTGCCGCTTGTTCGGAGAGATCTCGCATTTGCTGCGCGCGGCTGCGGGTTAAGCCCGAACCCAAAATAGATCCACCAGTGAGTCGTTCAATCACAGTGATTTGATGGGGCTTTTCTGTCAGGACTTTGCCCGTATGATCCTCGACCACGATAACCGTGAAAATCAGGATAGACTTTGGTGCCGCAAAAAATGGGATGCCCGGCTTAGCCAGGACATATCCGCCCACCGTGATACCCAAGTGGTAGTAAGATCCGCCTTCAAATCTGGAGAAACGCTCTGTGAAGGCCTCATCTATGGCCTGCATCCATTCCTCACGGCTGGCACTGCGTGAAAGCGGGCCTTTGGCCAATTGCACCTCAGCACGCGGCACCAACTGCCCCAGCCTAAAATTTCCAATGGGCACAATTTCTTCGGTCAAATCCCGCGTCGGCGCCGCACAGGCCGCAGACAAGAGCAACACAACAACTGAAACAAAACGCATCAACATATCAGCTCCTTATATCGCCGGATCTGCTACCAAACCTGCCCCCGCATGACAACACAAAGACGGCAGCCCACCCTATTTGGCACAAATCTGTTGAATGGCTTGCCACTCTTCAGATGACACACTTTTATTATAATTCTGCGCCGTCTGAACGGCGGCTCGGGCATGGACCGCTCTTGCCACACTGGGTGGATGCGAGCTGATCCACCCCATGTCAAAGGCAGGATCCCCCATTTCCTGAAGCAACAGTTCGAAAAATTCCGCCAATGCTTCGGGGGATACGCCCGCCTTGGCCAATTGCGCCAGGGCAAAGTCATCCGCCCGAGCCTCAACATCGCGTGAATTTTTAGCCGTTATCAAGCGCTCCCCAACAAGGGCCAGCACGGTCCCGCCTGTGGCATCGCCAAGGACCAAAGACAGCAAGCCCGCCGTCCCCGCCGCCCGTAATGCTTGCTCAATTGGATCCTTTTGCGCCACATGGCCCAGCTCATGGGCCATAACCGCAGCCAATTGTTCGGGTGTCTCGGCCATTTCGATCAAACCGCGCATCACGATGATATGTCCACCGGGGAGGGCAAAGGCATTGATCATCTTATGATCCACCACGCCCACTTGAATGGCATAGGGAAATTCTTGCCCTTGCTGCAATGCCTGCGCCATCTGCTCCAAAGCCATTTGCCCCTTGGGGTTGGTGCAGCGCCAATCGCCAGCGTCTTTGTCTGACAAAAGGCGCTCGATTTGTCGCAAGACGGCACTGCCAACTCTGGCTTCCCGCTCCGGTGGGATAAAAACGGCCAATTGTCCAGCCAAGGCCGGTACAATTACAAAAACCATGAGCGCAACAGCGGCTGTGCTGGCCCCGACCCAAGCCATAATTTTTCCCCAGGTTCGAGGTGTGACTGTCGCTTTGGTGAGGTTCGGGCAAGCAGCTTTGATCGCCGCAATGGCACGCGCATTGGCCAAAATAACACGCGCCTCACCCGGATCCACCGCGCCTGAGCACAGAACCATCCCGGCCCCTGCATCATCGCGCAACTGTCGCAGCGTCTCCAAAGGCCAAATATCCAGATCTGCGCCCAAGTGGTCATGGATGGTCAAACGCTGGCTCTCAACATCAAGCGAGACAAAAACCTGCCGACGCTGTGCTGAGAGCCCATCAAAATATCGCGCATCCACCCAAGTGAAACCCACTTTAGAATGCTCCTCCGATATCCAGCGCATCGGCGAAACCATCCGCATCAGCCATACGATCCCCAGCGCGCTGGTTTATTTGCTCCAGCGGCTGCGCATTCTCAACCCGTAGCGTGTCAATGTAATGGCCAAGAATGGGTGCGGAAATAAACACGGTCACAAGCGCGCCGATGAGCACGAGGAAGGCTATATAGCCTAAGACCGCAGCCAGAGCGACAGCCACGCCGGCACCTGCGAAGAGGCCGATCCCAGCGCCGTCGCCGTTCATGACAGATCCGCCGGACGCAAAAACAATGCCAATCAACACCCCCAAAACAACACTCAAAACAAAGGTCAAAATCGCAATGAGAATGATCCCCAATACAAATATGCCGATCACCCGGTGGCTGGAGGCATTGGAGGTGAAGCGCACCGTGCCGTCGAGGACTTTATGTGCGCTTAGGTATTTGAAACTTTCCACTTGGTAGTAGACAAGCCCACAGAGGAACCAAATAGAGCCAGCAATGAGTATAACAGCGCCCAAACCCCTGGCCAAGCCAAAATAACCGACTGCGCCGCCCAGCACCAGTACACCTAAGGCAATAAGCAGATGCTTCATTGCCGGGTACAACCCCCACCACTGCCCCTGCTGCTCAAAGACCGCATCGCCATACCACATGCGATCAGTCATGTATTTTTCCAGACGGAATGTCGACAGGGGTATGAGCAGCCCGAGGGTCACAAGCGACAACGCAAAATAAAGCAGCGCTCGCCAAACATACCCCCAAGCCGCGGCATCCAGACCAAATCGCAGACCACGCCACCGGGTGCGCGATAGCATATAGCGCCGCGAACGGTATTGCGCGTAAAAAATTAAGGGCAGCACAGCCAAGCCGGTGACATAGGTTGCGCCCACCTGTATCAGCACATCCCTCGGGCCGCTCGGCTCCAAGGTCACCGCGCCCCAAAGATTAAATCCGATGAAACTTAACCCGACTTGCAACAGGCCCAAATAAACCGCGAGAACGACCAAGGCGATCAGAAAGCCTAGGAATTTTTCCAGCCCCATGCCCGTATATTCAAAGGAATCTCCCCCTGCATCAATAGCCGACCAGATATATCGGCGTAGGCGCGTTCGGGCCCAAAATCGGTAGATCCCCAAAGTCAGGACTGTCAAAAGCCCTGTCCAAAAGGCAAGCCAAAAAAGTTTGGACTTTTCAGTCAAAAAAGCGCCATCAAGAGGCACCGGCGCCAAAGCTGCGCCCTCCCCCTGCGAAGCTAGAGTATCGGTCATGAGTTTAACCCTGCAATTACGTATTAGTATACTACAGCTTAATCACTTGGTGAAGCAATTATCACGGGGAAATCCGCGCGGTGCCATGCGGCCAGCACTGGCGCGTTTGCCCATCCATTCGACCAGTTCCGCAGCCTCAACCACACGATTGCGCCCGGCCGGATCTTTCCACGACAGCCCCGCTTCGTGGTAGAATGTCGTGGCATCAGATAGGCCACCGTCTTTATATTTTTGCAAGCGCACGCCTTTGCCTCGGCCCATTTCTGGCAGCTCATCAATCGCAAAGACCAAAACCTTCCGATTTTCACCGACGCAAGCCACATGATCTCCCAACACAGGGCAAGACAAAAGCGCCTTCACATCACCCTTGACGTTCAACACCTGCCGGCCGCTGCGCGTTTGTGCGACAATCTCGGTTTCAGGCACCACAAACCCATCGCCGGCCGTTGAGGCCACCAGGCGCTTCACCGACGGATCATGGATGAAGAAATCCACAATTTCGACATCATTTGGCAAATCCACCATCAACCGCAGTGGCTCACCCATACCGCGTCCGCCCGGCAGATTGTCCACCAACAGCGTGTAGAACCGACCGTTGCTGCCAAATACGATCAATTTATCTGTCGTTTGCGCATGGAATACAAAACGGCCTTCGTCGCCATCTTTGTATTTCAGAGGCTTGTCTAAGGCCACATGACCAGACATGGCCCTAATCCATCCCATTTTCGAGCAAACAATAGTCACTGGTTCACGCTCAATCATTGCCTCAAGCGGCACCTCTTCCACCTCACCCGCAATGGCAAAAGCGGTGCGGCGCGCGCCACCAGCATAGTCTTTTCCGAAGGTTTTACGCGTGGCGCGCAATTGCTCACTGATTTTCGCCCATTGCAGACCTTCATCGGCAATCAAATCATCCAGAGTGGCCCGTTCTTGTTGCAAAGCATCGCGCTCACGGCGCAACTCCATCTCTTCCAAACGCCGCAAACTGCGCAGGCGCATATTCAAGATAGCCTCAGCCTGAACTTCTGACAGCTCCTCTTGCCCCGCCACCGCCTTGCGATAGCTCAACGGGCCGATGTAATCGCTTTCAGACATGGCGCGCGGATGATCCCGGCTCCAATCTTCAAACATCAATGCGGTTTTTGGATCCTCATCATAGCGGATAATATCAATCACCCGATCGAGATTAAGAAATGCCAAAATAAAGCCTTCCAGAACCTCCAGACGGTGATCAATTTTCGCCAAACGATGCTCAGAACGCCGAACCAGAACCTCTTGCCTGTGGTCAAGAAAGGCGCGGAGCACCTCTTTCATACTACAAACCTTTGGGGTGAGCCCATCAATAAGCACGTTCATATTCAAACTGAACCGCAGCTCAAGATCGCTGTTACGATAGAGCATATTCATCAGCAATTCCGGTTCTACGTTCTTGCTGCGCGGCTCCAACACAATCCGCAAATCTTCCGCTGATTCATCGCGCACATCGCCCAAGATTGGTACTTTTTTAGTTTGGATGACCTCTGCCAATTTCTCAATCAGCTTTGATTTTTGCACCTGATAAGGAATTTCCGTGACCACCATTTGCCAAAGTCCGCGGCCCAGATCCTCAACCTCCCATTTACACCGCAAGCGAAAAGAACCGCGTCCAGTGCGATAGGCATGCGCGATATTTTCTGGCGGCTCGACCAGGATACCGCCGGTCGGAAAATCGGGACCGGGCACATATTGCAACAATGTGTCGTCACGGGCATCAGGGCTTTTGATCAAATGCAAACAGGCATCGATCAGCTCCGAAATATTATGCGGCGGGATATTGGTGGCCATGCCCACGGCGATACCGCTGCTGCCATTCGCCAAAAGATTGGGGAAAGTTGCGGGCAGCACCACAGGCTCGGTGAGCGTACCGTCATAGTTTTCCCGGAAATCCACTGCATTTTCCGAAAGACCCTCCAAAAGCGCCTCGGCCACAACGGTCATTCGCGCCTCTGTGTAGCGGCTTGCGGCGGGGTTATCACCATCAATATTGCCAAAATTGCCCTGACCATCCACCAGCGGATAGCGCACATTAAAATCCTGTGCCAAGCGGGCCATGGCATCATAGATCGCCGCATCCCCATGCGGGTGATAATTGCCCATAACATCGCCAGAAATTTTGGCAGATTTCCGAAATCCTCCACTGGCATTGAGCTTCAATTCGCGCATCGCGTAGAGAATTCGGCGGTGAACCGGTTTCAACCCATCGCGCGCATCCGGCAAAGCACGGTGCATAATCGTCGAAAGCGCATAGGTGAGATAACGCTCGCCAATGGCCCGGCGGAGCGGCTCTGTGGTTTCAATTGCAGTTGGCGCGGTATCGTTTATCGGTTCTGACATGGCTTGGGTGTATCCGCCGAAAACTTGCAGGTCCAGCCCTACTCCGCGGGGATCTACGCGAAAATCTCTATGCTCGATCAAAACCATCCCGCCCGGCTCCTCACAGGCCAAAACAACCGTTGACGCGCCTATTGGAATCCCGGCAAGTGGGGTAGAAACACACGGGGGCAAATATGCGAAAATCAATTCTGATCACAGGGTGTTCCTCGGGCATCGGCTTAGACTGCGCCGAAACGCTGCATGCGATGGGCTGGAAAGTCTTTGCCAGTTGCCGCAAGCAAGCTGATTGTGACCGGCTTGAAGCCATGGGTCTGACCTCGCCTCGCCTAGATCACGCGGATGCCGCCTCTATTCGTGATACGATCGACCAAGTGACAAAGGCAACCGGCGGCACGCTTGATGCGGTGTTTAACAATGGGGCGTTTGCGGTGCCCGGCGCCGTAGAGGATTTACCAACCGACGCCTTGCGGTCCATCTATGAAACCAATGTTTTCGGCTATCACGAGGTCATTCGGCAGGTCCTGCCGATTATGCGCGCGCAAGGCCATGGGCGCATTCTCAATTGCTCATCGATCCTGGGCTTTATTACTCTACGTTTTCGCGGCGCATATAACTCAACCAAATTCGCCCTCGAAGGATTGAGTGACACTCTGCGCATTGAGATGCGAGGCACGGGGATCAAGGTGATTTTGATTGAACCTGGCCCCATTGGTACAAAGATTCGTGAAAACTCTATTCCGCATTTTGAGAAATGGATTGATTGGGAAAATTCTCCACGTAAAGCGCAGTATGAGCGGGGGTTGATTAAGCGGCTTTATAGCCCATCAAACGGGCCTGATACCTTTGAACTGCCAGCCTCTGCTGTCACAGCAAAGGTTATGAAGGCTTTGCACAGTGCCAACCCAAAGCCGCGATACTACGTCACCACACCCACCTACGTCATGGGATTCTTGCGCCGCATCTTACCGACCCGCGCACTCGATTGGCTCTTGGTGCGGATGTAATGTCGCATGGGATTGGTCTTTGTCTGAAATTCCCCTAAGTGAAGCCTAATTAGTTCGGAGGTTCTCAATGGGCAACGATCCACTCTTTATCATAGCCACGCTCGCCTGCGTTGTGGTTCTAGCCATTTTAGCGTTGGGTATCGGAAGTTTCGCGAAGGGCGGCGAATTTGCGCGCAAACATTCCAACCGCCTCATGCGCTACCGAATTGCAGCCCAATTCGTGGCCGTTATTTTGATTCTCCTCGCTGTCTTCTTTGGAAAGGGCTAACCATGGTTGTGCTCAATAAAATTTACACAAAAACCGGAGACGCCGGCACCACCGCGCTTGGCAATGGCGCGCGAATTGAGAAACATGCCTTGCGTGTAAACGCCTACGGCACAGTAGACGAAACCAACGCCACAGTTGGCCTGGCACGGCAGCATGCGACTGGTGACATGGATGGGCAATTAGCCGCGATACAAAACGACCTCTTCGATCTTGGCGCTGATCTTTGCCGGCCAGATATGGCAAAGGACGCGGACGCAGAATACCAACCGCTGCGCATGACCGTGGCGCAAGTGGCCCGCCTAGAAGCAGAAATCGACGCGATGAATGACGCTTTAGAGCCGCTGCGCTCGTTCATTCTGCCAGGCGGATCAGCGCTTGCAGCACAGCTTCACCTGTGCCGAACCGTCTCACGCCGCGCAGAAAGAATGACCGTGGAATTGGCCGGGCAAGAGGCGATCAATGCCGCCGCCTTGCAGTACCTCAACCGCCTCTCTGATTGGTTTTTCGTCGCTGGGCGTATCGCAAATGACGATGGGCGCGCCGATATTCTTTGGGTCCCCGGCGCCAATCGTTAGGCCCAGTAGGTGATCGCATATAACACTTTGACGGCACCTAATCCCAATTTGGCCGCGGCAATGCGCCGAAATGTCGATTTTCCCCTGTTTCCCGAAGAAAAACGCAGGTAACACTTCAGCAAATGTGAACTGAGAGTCGCCTACGGCTCGCCCATGTACGGAGATATACACCATGAAGGTCTTAGTGCCGGTCAAACGTGTAATCGATTATAACGTGAAAGTCCGTGTTAAAGCGGACGGCAGCGGCGTCGATTTGGCCAATGTAAAAATGTCGATGAACCCTTTCGACGAAATTGCTGTCGAGCAAGCGATCCGTCTAAAAGAGGCAGGCCAGGCCGATGAGGTGGTCGCGGTATCTATTGGTATCAAACAAAACCAAGAGACCCTCCGCACGGCGCTGGCCATGGGCGCGGATCGCGCAATCTTGGTTGTCGCCACCGAAGACGTGCACACTGATATTGAGCCTCTGGCGGTTGCAAAAATCCTCAAGGCTGTGATTGACGAAGAGCAGCCTGGCATTGTGTTGGCCGGAAAACAGGCGATTGACAACGATATGAACGCCACAGGCCAAATGCTGGCGGCACTGACAGGGTGGTCACAGGCTACTTTCGTGTCCGAGCTTGAGATCCAAGGAGACCATGCTTTGGTAACGCGTGAAGTGGACGGTGGCCTGCAAACAATCAAAGTCTCTATGCCGACGATTGTCACCGTGGATTTGCGTCTCAATGAACCGCGTTACGCCTCATTGCCGAACATCATGAAGGCGAAGAAAAAGCCAATGGATGAGAAAACACCCACGGATTTTGGCGTCGATATCGCACCGCGCCTAACCATTGTCTCTACCGGAGAACCTGACGCAAGAGCAGCGGGTATAAAAGTGGGCTCCGTGGATGAGCTGGTCGAGAAACTTAAAGAAGTGGGGGCTGTATAATGGCTGTACTCTTGATTGCTGAAGTGAACGGCGACGAATTATCCGTTGACTCAACTGCAAAAGCGCTCACCGCCGCAAAACAAATGGGCGAAGTGACTGTGCTCTGCGTCGGTTCTGGCTGCTCATCCGCAGCTGAAGCGGCCGCGAAGCTCGAAGGTGTCTCCAAAGTGCTTTGCGCACAAGATGACGCCTATGGCCATGATCTTGCCGAACCTGTTGCTGCTTTGATTGTATCGCTCGCCAGCGATTACAGCCACATCGTCGCGCCTTCCACCTCGGCCTCCAAGAACATCCTGCCGCGTGTTGCGGCACTTTTGGATGTGATGGTCATTTCCGAAGTGACCGCGGTCATTGATGCAGACACATTCGAGCGACCCGTCTATGCCGGCAATGCGATCCAAACGGTAAAATCCACCGATGCGACCAAAGTCGCGACGATCCGCACCTCAACCTTCGATGCAACAGGTGAAGGCGGCGCAGCCTCGGTCACCAGCATTGATGCCGCCGGCGATCCCGGCTTGTCCTCTTGGGTGGAAGATAAGGTTGCCGAAAGCGACCGCCCTGAACTCACATCTGCAGGAGTTGTGGTCTCTGGCGGCCGCGGGGTTGGCTCACAAGATGATTTCAAAATCATCGAAGATTTGGCCGACACATTGGGCGCCGCAGTGGGCGCCTCTCGAGCAGCGGTTGATTCTGGCTATGCGCCGAATGACTGGCAAGTGGGGCAAACCGGTAAGGTTGTAGCACCAGATCTCTATGTTGCCGTTGGCATTTCGGGTGCTATCCAACATTTGGCTGGCATGAAAGATTCCAAAGTCATCGTTGCGATCAACAAGGATGAAGAGGCACCAATATTCCAAGTGGCCGATTTCGGCCTCGTGGGGGATTTGTTTGATGTTGTGCCACAGCTGACAACAAAGCTGGCCTAAGCCGAAACGCAATTTTTAGCACCGCAACACGGGCCCGTCTCAATGGCGGGCCTTTGTGATTTGGTGATGGGAAAATCTGGCCTAGGCGGCTTCGCCAAAACGACTGGCCACCAAATCGCGCAAAGCCTCCGCCAAGGCCACCGCCTGTGCACCGCGCGTTTCAACCTCTATAGAGGTGCCATTGGCCGCGGCCAGCATCAACAATCCCATAATGCTGTCTCCTTCGGCAGACAGCCCATCTTTGCGCACAACAGCGCCCGCATCAAACTGCTCAACCGTTTCCACAAATTTCGCAGAGGCTCGCGCATGGAGGCCTTTTTCGTTAATAATATCCAATATTTGCAGCAAGTTTTCGTCCTATTGAGTCTCAGGGAGGCAATCCATGTATTTCCGGCCCGCGTCGATGGCCCGCGAAATCGCTTCTGGCACGGATTGACTGCGAGACTTGGCGAGTTTGACCAGCAGCGGCAGATTGGCGCCGTAAAGCACTCGACGATTGGCGCAATTGCAGGCAGAAAGTGATAGGTTGGAGGGCGAACCGCCAAACATATCGGTCACAATCACCACCCCACCGCCAATATCCACCCCATCAGCCGCTTGGCAAATTTCGATCCGTTTGGCTTCACGGTCGCAATCTGCACTGATCGCAACCGCCGCAATGCCCCATTGCGAGCCCACAACATGCTCCACCGCCGCCTTATATTCGGTGGCCAGCCCGCCATGCGCTACGATAACAATACCTATCAACTGCTCAAAACCTTAGAGTCTGAAGTGTCTGACGGAGCCGCCTGTTCCAACAGCTCTCTGTGGCGTATGCTCACATGCCAGCCGCGCAATTGCAATTCTTTCTGTAACATTTCAACCATGGTAACGGATCGATGTTTGCCGCCCGTACAGCCAAAGCCAATGGCCAAATGCGCGCGCCCCTCGGCCACATGGGCTGGGATCACAAGACCTATCAAATCAAGCACTTTTTGTTTGAACGCCGGGAAATTCTCATCTTCCGCCACATAGGCCTGCACCTTCGGATTACGGCCATCTTCTGTTCTGAGGTTTTCATCCCAATAGGGGTTACGCAAAAAGCGACAGTCAAACATCATATCAATGCCACGCGGCGTGCCACGCTTATACGAAAAGGACTGCACAGAAATCGCCATTGGATTGCCGGTGTCCGGGGCAAAATAGCGGGTGACCTCCGCGCGCAGATCATGAGGCGACAGTTGCGTCGTATCAATCAAAACATGGGCTCTGAAGCGCGCCGGCTGCATCAAATCCAAATCGAGCTGTATCCCGGCAAGCGCCGCACCATCTGGCGATAAATGATGCCGACGCCGAGTTTCTGAGAACCGGCGGATCAGCACATCCACCGAGCAATCCAAATAAAGAACCTCAAGCATTAAGGACGGGTTAGCAGATAATATCGCAATTGTGTCCATGATTTGAGCGGTAGAGAAATCTCGATTTCGCGTATCAAGGCCCAGAGCAATCGGCCGACTTAAGCCAGGTGTTTCGAACAATCTCGGTGCGAGGCTCAAAGGCATGTTATCAATGGATTCAAAGCCAGCATCTTCCAAAGCATTGATCGCAGTGGTTCGCCCGGCGCCAGATGGGCCAGTCACAAGCACAACATGCACCGGTTGAATTGTGTCAGTCATCGGCTGCAAATCCATTTTGAAGCAAAAGCAGGAGCGCCGCAGCCCGCGGCACCTGCGGCCCACCGGGAATAACCGAAACGCTTTGGCCTAATCTCGTGACTTCCTGAACAAAAGGCAAGCGGCGATCACAGGTTTGTGACAGATCTAGGCAAAACTTTAGCGACGCCTCGGGCGTATGTGCACAAGATAAAAGTCCAAGACCGCGCGCCTCAATACGCCCTGCAACGGCCTGAGGCGCCTGCAGGCGCAAACCCGTTGGTGAAGCGCGAAGCCAGACGCGATCATCTGAAACCAACTGCGCCCCGAGAGCCAGCATATCAATCGCAAGGCTGGATTTACCGGCACCTGAAGGTCCAAGGATCAACAGCCCGCAAACATCGACCGCTACGGCTGTGCCATGCACCAACAACGCATCATCGTCATCGCCGTAATTTCTCCAAGCATCATAACCCATGACGTCAGACCGGCAGACCAAACAAAAAGCGCGCGCCAAAAGCCGGGCCCGCGCCCGGGGTCTGAACCAGCTTTGCGCGAATGACACCTGAATGGGCCGCAACAATCTTCGCAGCCTCAGCAAGACCGGTCGTGAAACCCTCGACCTCTTGCTCGCGCAATGCGGCCGGATCTCCATCCCCAAACAGGGATTGGTTCACACCTTCCGGCAACGGCGGGCCTGTGTCTTCGACAACGACCAGAACCATGCGATCTTGAATCCGCGTGCAGATCCGAATTTCATCTCCCCAGGCGCATCTTTGAATAGCATTTGACAAAAACGCAGACAAGATATCCCCCACACCCGCCGGTAGGCCTTCAATGATCACCGGCACTTTTGGCGTCAGCTGGGTCAAACCGAGACCCCGCGTCGCCGCTGCCGGGCGCAGCGCCGCCACTCGGCCCGTAATCAGTGAAATTAATTCAAACCTCTCCTTTTTGCCGATCTTGGGCTCGGGCATCTGTTTGATCGCGGAGGGCCAAGGCGCCACTGTTTGCGTCAGTGGCGCTGCCGCACGCTCCAAACGCAGCAAATCATTATCAATCACATCCAGCAGTTTTGCTGAAGCAGAAGGGTCTTGTTGAAGTCGCAAAGCCTTGATCGCAGATTTCATCGAGGCCATCAGGTTGATAATTTCACCCGCCATCTCCGCGACAGCTGCCTCCGCCTCTCGAATGCTTAAGAAAAGCCCGCTGATCGTATTGTGCAGCTCCGCAGCCAGACGACCAATACTATCTCTGCGCTGCGGCAAACTCAGCTCTGGGAGGTCCTTGGCCCTGACCCTGCGGCGCAGTTGATTGGAAAACCGTTCAAGCGACTCTGCCATGCGGTTGATCGGTCCAAACATCACACGGGCGCTCACCACCAACAGTATGATCGCAAGAGCCGCAGCCGCAAAAAGTAAGCGCAGGGCCAATTCCAAGATCATTCGCCCCGCCAGCAGATCTTGGGCCTTGACTGGATATCCAACAGCCAGGCCACCCACCATCTCCTGACGATGTTGGATTGGTATGGCGACCCAAATCTGTTCGCCAATACTCTGATTCGGAGGCGCGCGCGGTAAGGCAGGAGCGTCGATCACCGCTGCGATCACAGACTCTACCCCTTCTGTTTGATCCTGCGAAGTCATCTTCTGCAAAAAGATTTTTCGGTGAATCTCTGCCAAATGATCCAATTCGACCGGCGACTGCGGCCCGAGCCAGACGGGCCAGGCGCCAAGGGACGTGAAGGCAGATTGCGCCTTAAGGCTGTGTCCCGGCGTCAGTGTGCGCTGTTCGCCCTGCGGGCCAAAGGCGATCACCTCAATGCCATCACGCAAAGTGATGATTTTGAAAATTCCCTCGAAATCCACACCATCCGCTTGCACAAAATCCAACAGGGCGCGATATGGCAACCGCCCCTCAACCACATGGGCCAACAAAAGAGCCTCAGCCGTCAACTGCGCGCGCTTGACATCGCGGTTGTCGAGGTGGAACTGCAGCAACCAAAACGCAACCGCAGCCGGCAGCAATAGCACCAACAGATGGGACAAGGTCAGCCGGCGGGTCATCGGCGATCTCAGAACCCCCATAAACCATCGGTTTCGGCGGTATACGATGAGGTCATTCATTGCGACCATCCAATCCTCGCGACGATCGAGACTTAAGCTTCATTATATCGGTAACCGATCCCATAGAGTGTCTCAATTGCATCAAAGTTCCCGTCCACCCGTCGCATCTTTTTGCGCAGTCGCTTGAGATGGCTGTCTATTGTCCGGTCATCGACATAGACCTGATCGTCATAGGCCACATCCATCAGTTGATCGCGGCTTTTGACAAAGCCCGGTCTGACAGCCAGCGTCTTCAGCAAAGCAAATTCCGTAACAGTCAAGGCAACGGCCAGTCCACGCCAAGTCACCCCGTGGCGCATCGGGTCCATCGACAAATGGCCACGCACCATAATGGTCGTATCGTCTCCCTCCGGCGCTTGATCTTCCCCCAACACCTCCCATCGTCGCACCAGCGCGCGGATACGTTCGAGCAAGACCCGTGGCGAACATGGTTTTTTAACATAATCATCGGCCCCCATACGCAGACCTAAAACTTCGTCAATCTCATCGTCTTTCGTGGTGCAAAACATCACAGGGATGGTCGACACATGCCTCAGACGTTGCAACACATCCATGCCATCCAGACCCGGCAACTTCGTTTCCAGTACCAAAATATCAGGCAGAGACTTTGACAAAGCCTCCCATGCGGAGCACCCATCGCCATAGCATTCAACTTCAAACCCTTCAGCTTTAAGCATCAAAGAGAGGGACATCATGTGACTGCGATCATCATCGACAAGAATTATTCTTGGCATGGGTATCGTCCTCTGATCGGCTGAACGTTTTAACAGTGATATCTCTCACCACTTTCTGTAGTTTTGCCGATCTGTGCAATACGTAACCACGAATCAGCCTGCAATTCACAGCACTATGATCTGCAATTCGCTTCGATGACGTTAATTTTGCCAAGGTCAAAAAAATTATTGCGCCAAACTGCCACTGATTGCGCTAACGACAGGACCCGATACTGTTGATGGTCTACCGTGCCATGTTAAAGGCTGTTTGTAAGATGCAAGCCCTAGGAGCAATGGCATGACCAATGGACGCGTAAATCCCCAATTCACCCTCTATGATCAAGGTATCACTGGGCTGGGGACTGTCTATTACAACCTGCTGGAACCCACGCTCATCGAGCAGGCTTTGGCCCGAAAAGAGGGCCAACTTGGAAAGGGCGGCGCATTCTTAGTTTCTACCGGAAAATTCACTGGCCGATCTCCAAAAGACAAACATGTGGTCAAAACCGCCTCTGTGGCCGATAGCATTTGGTGGGAAAATAATGCCGCAATGTCTGAAGCGGGTTTTGAAGCGCTCTATGAAGATATGATCGCTCATATGCAGGGACGTGATTATTTTGTACAGGACCTCTTTGGCGGCGCCGATCCCGCCAACCGCCTCGATGTGCGCATAGTGACAGAGCTGGCTTGGCATGGGCTATTCATTCGCCATATGTTGCGCCGGCCTGACGCTGACGAGCTGGAAGAATTCACTGCAGATTGGACTGTGATAAATTGCCCCTCCTTCCAAGCGAGCCCCGAGCGCCACAATTGCCGCTCTGAGACTGTGATAGCGATGAATTTTGACCGTCGGATCATCCTTATTGGCGGCACTGAATATGCAGGTGAAAATAAGAAATCTGTCTTCTCATTGCTCAACTATTTGCTGCCCGAAAAAGGCATTATGCCAATGCATTGCTCGGCCAATCATGCCCCAGGCAACCCAGTGGACACCGCCGTTTTCTTTGGGCTTTCGGGAACGGGTAAAACCACACTTTCAGCGGACCCCTCCCGCGTCTTGATCGGCGATGACGAGCATGGCTGGTCTGATCGCGGCACCTTCAATTTTGAAGGTGGGTGCTACGCCAAAACCATCAACCTCAGTGCAGAGGCCGAACCAGAAATTTTCGCAACAACCGCGAAGTTCGGCACGGTTATTGAAAATATGGTCTATGATCCCGAAACCAAAGAGTTAGATTTCGATGATGACAGCCTGACAGCCAATATGCGCTGCGCCTATCCTCTGGAATACATCTCAAACGCCTCGCCAACAGCGCTTGGCGGGCATCCCAAAAATATCATCATGTTGACCTGTGACAGCTTTGGCGTTCTGCCACCAATTGCCCGTTTGACGCCAGCGCAGGCCATGTATCACTTTCTGTCAGGTTTCACCGCCAAAGTGGCCGGTACAGAGCGCGGCGTGACAGAGCCGCAGCCGACCTTCTCAACCTGCTTCGGCGCCCCCTTCATGCCGCGCCGTCCTGAAGTTTATGGCAACCTTCTGCGCGAAAAAATCGCCAAACATGGTGCAACCTGCTGGTTGGTGAATACCGGCTGGACAGGCGGCGCCTATGGAAAAGGCAGCCGCATGCCGATACGTGCCACCCGCCTGTTGCTCAGCGCTGCGCTCGATGGCACCCTGGCCAATGGCACATTCCGAGGCGATCCAAATTTTGGTTTTGAAGTGCCAACCTCTGTGCCGGGTGTGGCAGATCTCTTGCTCGAACCTAGACGCACATGGGAAGACAAAGAGGCCTATGACGCGCAAGCCGAAAAGCTCGTCACGATGTTCAGCGAAAATTTCAAGCAATATTTGCCGCATATTGATGATGACGTACGCGCGATTGCATTGGGCGCATAAATCGGCTCATTCCGCCGCGGAACTAAGGATCACATCACCCCGCGGCGGATCAAATTGAGGCCAGCCAAGATTAAAACGCTCAACGTCGCGATGCGAAACATATTTTGGTTGATACGATCTTGTATTTGAAACCCGATCCATATGCCCAAACAGGCAGGAACAATCGCAAAGCCGCCAAGGCCCAACGCCTGCGGCGTGGCGATACCCGAACCCAGGTGCCCAAATAACAGCAACACGGCCCCAAGGCCATAAATCGCCCCCTGCGCCCGCATTTGGGCCTGCTTTTCCAATTGATAGGCCGACAGATACATCACAGTCGGGGGACCCCAAACACCCGAAATCCCGCCGCCAATACCGGCAATAACCGCACAGACAAAGGACAAGCCCGCACCGCTGCGCCCTTGAGGTTTCCAGCCACTCAGCATCAAACTGGCGAAGCCCACAACCAAGAATCCAAGGCAGAGAAAGAACAATTCCTGTGATAGAAGCGGGACAAGCTGGGTGGTTGCCAAAAGCACCCCGTAGCCCAGCCCCAAAAACCAACGATGGTCATAAAGCGAGCGGAGCGCGGCCGTAAAACCCTGTCGGCCCGCCTGCCAACCATTGGTGACAAGCGTGGGAAGAATCAAAATACCCAGCGCCAAATCTGGTCCGACAAAAATGGTCATGCCGGTGATAAATATCATTGGCATGGCAAATCCAACAATACCCTTCACCATCCCTGCAATCACGGCTGTCGCCGCAATCAAAAGAAGTAAATCAGCAGTATATAGGCTCAAAGTCTGGGTCATAGGCGCAGCATAGCGGCACGCAATTGCCACTACACTAAAATTCGACTGCGACATAATACTTCAAAATAACATTTTCTTTTGAATGAAAGTTGTGCTGCGGTTGCAAACAACCTAGATAACTCCACAAATGCTAACGCGTGACTGCAGAAATAGGATGTGAATATGACGGCTTCGGTACTTCTCCCAAATTTGCTCTCTCTCACCGCCGAGGCACTGCCTGCGGCTGAAGCGGTCTGCGAGGCGGCGCGCATGCGCCTGCGAGATATGGTCAGTGCCGATGGCCGGATCCAAAACTCGCTGATTGAAGATCACCAGACCGCGGCGCATGGCTTCGCTTGGTTGGCCACCTATGTGCAAAGTCTCCAGCAAATGCAGCGCTGGGCCGAGGCTTTGCACGCGCAGCAAAAATTCGGTGAGACCGAACAGCTGATTCACCAAATCGCCTTTGGAGAATATCTATGTCAATTGTCCGGCGGTATTCTGATGAACCAGACAGAAGTCATTCGCTTACAAGATATGAGCCTCACCTCTGACGCCGCGGCCCCGCTCACCATCGGCGCTGCAGCCCGGCTGGCCCAGGAGGGTAACACCCAGGCGGTACGTCTGCGTCTGGTGACCCTCATGCAGGAATTGGAAGCCAATACGATCCTCGAGGCCTCTGGCTTGGACGAAGAACTTGAAATGATCCGCGAACAGTTCCGGCGCTATGCGATCGAAAAAGTCGAACCCTACGCCCATGAGTGGCACCTCAAAGATGAGTTGATCCCAATGGAAGTGATTGATGAACTGGCTGAAATGGGCGTCTTTGGTCTGACGATCCCTGAGGAATATGGCGGTTTTGGCCTTTCAAAAGCCTCAATGTGCGTGGTCAGCGAAGAATTGTCCCGCGGTTATATTGGTGTTGGCTCACTCGGCACCCGCAGCGAGATTGCGGCGGAGCTGATTATCGCCGGCGGCACGCAAGCACAGAAAGAAAAATGGTTGCCCGCATTGGCCAGTGGAGAAAAACTGCCGACAGCGGTGTTCACCGAACCCAATACCGGATCCGACCTTGGCGCCCTACGCACCCGCGCCGTCAAATCAGGTGGCGATTGGAGCGTGACGGGCAATAAAACTTGGATCACCCATGCCACGCGTACCCATGTCATGACCTTATTGGCCCGCACGGACCCAGAGACCACGGATTATAAGGGCCTTTCGATGTTTTTGGCCGAAAAAACGCCCGGCACCGATGAGGTGCCTTTTCCAAGTGAAGGCATGACCGGCGGTGAGATTGAGGTTCTGGGCTATCGCGGCATGAAGGAATATGAGCTGGCCTTTGATGGGTTCCAGGTGAAAGGGGAAAACCTTTTGGGCGGGGAAACTGGTAAAGGGTTTAAGCAGTTGATGGAAACGTTCGAAAGCGCCCGTATCCAAACCGCTGCACGCGCCGTTGGTGTGGCGCAGTCAGCGCTTGATCTGGCCTATCGTTACGCCATGGATCGCAAACAGTTTGGCAAACCCCTCATCGCCTTTCCCCGCGTGGCCAATAAATTAGCAATGATGGCAGTAGAGCTGACTGTGGCGCGGCAATTGACCTATTTCAGTGCCTTCGAAAAAGATGAAGGTCGACGCTGTGACATAGAGGCGGGCATGGCCAAACTTCTGGGGGCACGTGTCGCCTGGGCGGCCGCAGATAACGCGCTGCAAATCCATGGCGGCAATGGGTTTGCCTTGGAATATAAAATCAGCCGTGTTCTGTGCGATGCGCGAATATTGAACATCTTTGAAGGCGCAGGGGAAATTCAAGCGCAGGTCATCGCGCGGCGGCTCTTAGGGTAAAGCGGCTCACTCTCTCGGCTTCACTGGCCCTCAATTATCGTCTCACGCGCGCATGAGACCTCGGCCAGGTGCCCGTCGATTGGGGTTTGGGGCCCCTTTCAGTTTGGGCGCCGGCCGCGCAGCCGGCGGCGCGAATGTCCTTTGATGAAACAGGCGCGCGCGGCGCAATAAGCTACCCCAGCTTTTTTCAACGCAACGTCACTCTCGTGCGGATTGGCAACCTGAAAACGGGTCAGCACAGCCTCCGACAGGCGTTTTTCCACATAGAAACCGTCAAAATTTCAAGCCAACGCGAGAGCCAATCTAATATAAATTTATTGACCAAGACTGCAAAGCATGGGACTAGTTTTGATGCTGCGAGAGTGCTGCGTGGCGAGCTACGTCTGGGAAAAACTGTGATCTTAAATGTTCTGTCAATGACCACTGTGCGCACGGCTCGACAAATACCAAAGCGCCGTATTGATGTTCTCGACCGCCGCCGCCATCTGTACGGGCCGGCACAATGAGTTTCTTCAGCGAACTGGTCTCGACGCTTTTTGAGCGCCGCTATCAAAAATTCCTGTCGAAAGAGGCTGAGGGGCGTAGCACCAAGGATCTGGCCCGTGCGCTTTTGGGCAGTATTGGCGAGGTCTCTGGCATGGCCATGGCCCACACCGTTCTCGATCGTTACGCGGCGATGAATGCAGATGAAAAATTGGCCTTTTTTGAGTTCATGACCCATGAGCTGGAAATTGACCCGGAAGAGGTCATTGCCAGCCTCAAAGCCTATAAGACCAATTCGAACAAAGACACCTATCGAAGCTTTGCTATCGCCAGCGAACCAAAACGCCAAGAACTGGCCCGGCGGCTCAATCAAGTGCCTGGTGCGACGGGGCAATTGGTGCAACTGCGCAAAGACCTGCTACAGGTTATCAAGGACCGGCCCGATCTGGGGCCCTTAGATGTGGATCTCAAACACCTGTTCGCCTCCTGGTTCAACCGCGGTTTCTTGGTCTTGCGTCCGATAAATTGGAGCAGCCCCGCAGATATTTTGGAAAAAATCATTGCCTATGAGGCCGTACATGCCATCGACAGTTGGGATGACCTGCGCCGCCGGTTGAAACCTGAAGATCGGCGTTGCTTTGGATTTTTCCACCCATCCATGCCGAATGAACCACTGATTTTTGTGGAGGTTGCGTTGACGAAAGGCATTCCCAATTCTATCCAAGACCTGCTGGCAGATGAACGCGAAGCCATCAGCGCCGGAGACGCTGATACGGCCGTTTTTTATTCCATTTCCAATTGCCAGGCCGGGTTGGCCGGCATTTCCTTTGGCAATTCCTTAATCAAACAAGTGGCCGCCGACTTGGCACAGGATTTGCCGGGGCTATCCACTTTTGTCACCCTATCGCCGATCCCAAGCCTAAACCGCTGGATGAAACAGGCCGACATGCCTGAGGACATCGAAAATCAAAGCGCTTCGCTTGCAGCCTATTTTTTGCTGGAAGCTAAGACCGCGGATGGCAGCCCCTATGACCCTGTAGCACGGTTTCATCTGGGCAATGGCGCGCGCGTTCATGCGGTGCATACAGGTGCCGACACCTCGGCCAATGGCTTGGCACAGTCCAACGGAACAATGGTCAATTATCTTTACGATCTGTCAAAAATTTCTCACAATCACGAACAGTTTGTTAAAGATAAAACTGTGGTGGCCTCTGCACCCGTGCGCACGCTTTGCGCCGCGATGAGGACCAAAATAACTAGGGAAATAACATGGCCAATCCACTTTATGACGGTTTATTCGGACGCCACTTGGGGCAGGAAACTGTCTTTTTACAAATGCAAGATGGCACGACGTTCACCCATGGCCAATTTTTGCAGCAAGCGGCACAATATGCCCATGTTTTAACTGATTTTGGACTGCGCCCCGGTGACCGGGTGGCGGTGCAGATCAAAAAATCTCCACAATCCTTGGCAATCTATGCCGCCTGTGTGCAAGCCGGCCTGATATTCTTGCCACTGAACACCGCCTATACCGCCAGCGAACTGTCCTATTTTATTGAAGACAGCGGCGCGCGAGTGATCATTTGTGATCCCAAATCCCAAGAGTCTCTGGCCATGATCGCGCAGGCCAACTGGGGCGCGGCTGGAAACCATGGATGCCGCAGGACAGGGCAGTTTTGCGCAGAAGGCGGCGCCACACCCCTCTACAGTTTGCAACCGTTCCGCGTGACGCCGAAGATCTGGCTGCCTTCCTCTATACCTCCGGCACAACGGGCCGATCCAAGGGCGCCATGCTGACACAAAACAACCTTTTGTCCAATGCTGAGGTCCTGACCCGCCACTGGGCCTTTAGCGCCAGCGATGTGCTTTTGCATGCTTTGCCGATTTTTCACACGCATGGGCTGTTTGTGGCGACCAATATTGCCCTATTGTCGGGCTGCAAAATCCTCTTTGTGCCAAAATTTGACCAAGAGGCGATGATCGCTTTAATGCCACAAGCAACCTGCATGATGGGGGTGCCGACTTTTTATACCAGATTGCTTGATGATCCACGGTTCGACAGGGCGCTCTCTCAGCACATGCGGCTCTTCATCTCTGGCAGCGCACCGCTTTTGGCAGAGACCCATGAGCTGTTTGAACAACGCAGCGGTCATCGCATCCTTGAGCGCTACGGCATGACAGAAACCAATATGAGCACCTCGAACCCCTATAAGGGCGAGCGCCGCGCGGGCACAGTCGGATTTCCGCTGCCGGGCATTGAGCTGAAAATCACCGACAGCACCACAGGCAAGACACTGGCGCAAGGGGACATCGGTGAGATCGAAGTCCGCGGACCGAATGTGTTCAAAGGCTATTGGAACATGCCCGAGAAAACCGCGGAGGAGCTGCGCGGCGATGGATTTTTCATTACCGGGGATCTGGGCATGGTTGATGCCGATGGTTATGTCCATATTGTCGGACGCAATAAAGATTTGATTATCTCAGGCGGATTTAACATCTACCCCAAAGAAATCGAGACGGTGCTGGACGCGCAAGAGGGCGTTCTGGAAAGCGCCGTGATCGGTGTCCCTCATCCAGATTTTGGCGAAACCGTGCTGGCGCTCCTCGTGCCGAGTTCCGAACGCACGCCCGATCTGGAAGCTATCCAAAGCCATAGCTCAGAACAACTGGCCCGCTTTAAACTTCCCAAGAAACTGATCGTCTTGCCGCAACTGCCGCGTAACACGATGGGAAAAGTTCAAAAAAATGCCCTAAGGGATCAGTTTCGCGATTTGTTCGCCAAATCTTGATCGGCATCTACAAAAAGCGGTTCACCAGATTTTCCAAACGCTCCTGCCGGCCCGATTTTGGCTCTGGATTGATATCATCAGCCACCACCCGTGCAGAAATTTGCTCCAAATCGCTGCGCAAAAGCGCCTGACCTGCCGTGCTGTCCCAGCCGGCATAGCGCTCTGTGCGCGCGGCCTCAAGCCGGCCGTCCTCGAGCATGGCCGCTGCTGCCTTTAGCCCCGCCGCGCAAATATCCATCGCACCCACATGAGACAAAATTAAATCTTTGGGATCAATAGATTGGCGTCGCAATTTAGCATCAAAATTGGTGCCACCTGTGGTGAATCCGCCGGCCTTTAACACCTCATAATAAGCCAAAGCGGTTTCTGGCACATTGTTCGGAAATTGATCCGTATCCCAACCCGATTGGTAATCATTGCGGTTCATGTCAATGGAGCCAAAAATCCCCAAAGCGCGCGCCAGAGCCAGTTCATGCTCAAAGGAATGCCCCGCCAGGATCGCATGTCCCTGCTCAATATTTACCTTAACCTCGTGTTCCAGACCAAAGTCCTTCAAAAACCCATAGACCGTAGCAACATCATAATCATATTGGTGCTTCGTTGGCTCTTGCGGCTTGGGCTCTATCAAAATAGCGCCTTTGAAGCCAATTTTATGTTTATACTCGACCGCCATCTGTAGCATGCGCCCAGCCTGTGCTCGCTCACGCGCCAAATCCGTGTTCAGCAAAGTCTCATAGCCCTCACGGCCACCCCAAAGCACATAGTTTTCACCGCCAAGCCGTGCAGTGGCATCCATGCAGCTCTTAATCGTTGCGGCGCTATAGGCAAAAACATCAGGATCCGGGTTCGTCGCCGCCCCAGCCATAAAACGCCTGTGGGAAAACAAATTCGCAGTGCCCCATAGCAAACGGGTTTGCGAAGTCTCTATTTTCAGGGCGAAATACTCCACCATCTCTTCTAGATTGCGAGTGTTTTCGGCAAAATTGCTGCCCTCAGGACGCATATCAGCATCATGAAAGCAAAAATATGGTACACCAAGTATATCAAACATCTCAAAGGCCACATCTGCCTTGAGCTTGGCAAACGCCATCTGCGATCCGAACCAAGGCCGATCAAAGGTGCGTCCACCAAAGGGATCACCGCCCTCCCATGCGAAGGAATGCCAATAGGCCACGGCGAAGCGCAAATGCTCTTTGAGGCTTTTGCCCATGACCATTTCATCGGGGTTGTAATGGCGAAAGGCAAACTCATTGTCCGTCTGCAAGCCTTCATATTGAATTTGAGGAACTCCTTGGAAGAAATCAGTCATCGAACACCTTTTTTAGACAAGTTAATACCCAAGATTGTGCAACAGTTGCATATCTTTAGGTGGACGCAAAGACCCCAATCCTTAGCCAGCCGCAGATCCACCAAGCCCCTTCAAAGCCTGATAGGCCGCGCGGTAGGCGCTCAGACCTGCCATAAACTCATCGGTTAGCCCTGGGACGGGTTCAATCACCCGTGCGATTTTGGGCGCATAGGCCACATCGCTCACTTTGGCGCCTGTCGCCATCATCGCCAGCCGCGCCGCCCCAAAGGCGCCGCCAAAATCGCCCGCGACTGGCAGCTCTATCGGCAACCCCAGAATGGTCGCAATCGCCTGCACCCAATAGTCAGATTTTGAGCCACCCCCTACGGCGAGCAAACGCTCAATCTTTGTTCCCGTTGAGGTCAGCGCGTCAAAACTGTCTCGCACCGCATAGGTGACCCCCTCCATCACCGCCCGCGTCATGGCGATGTGATCCGTGCTGTGGTCAAGGTTTAGAAAACTGGCACGGATCACCGCATCATTATGCGGTGTGCGCTCACCCCCGAGATAGGGCAGGAACAGCGTTGAGGATGGCGCTTGGAGCGGGCCAAGCCCCGAGGTCATATCCGCAGGCGCCGCACCCAGCACGCGGCCAAACCAACTCAAAGCATCAGAGGCCGCCAAGATCACCCCCATTTGGTGCCAAGTCTTCGGCACCGCATGGCAAAAGCTATGGACCGCGCTGGCCGGATCTGGCTGATAGGCATCACTGGCAGCGAATAAGACACCAGAGGTGCCCAAGCTGACAAAAGCCTCACCACCGCGCACCACACCTACGCCGATTGCGCTGGCCGCATTGTCCCCACCGCCGCCGGCAATGACCACATCGCCCCGCATGCCAAAGCGCGCGGCAAGATCCCGGCGCAGCATTCCAGAAGCCTCAGAACCCTCCACAAGATGCGGCATCTGTGCGCGCTGCAATCCCGTCGCCGCAAGCAGGTCATCGGACCAAGCCCGCGCGCCCACGTCTAGCCAAGAGGTCCCAGCTGCATCGGACATCTCCGCCACATGCTCAGACGACAACCAAAGCCGCAGGTAATCTTTGGGCAAAAGCACCTTGGCCACTTTTGCAAAAATCTCAGGTTCCCACCGCCGCACCCAGGCCAACTTGGGCGCGGTAAAGCCAGGGAAGACGATATTGCCAGTCCGGCGACGAAATATTGGATTGCGATCCATCTCTTCAGCCTCAGCCGCAGCCCGGGTATCGTTCCACAGGATGCACGGGCGTAACACTTTATCTTGCGCATCCAGAAGCGTTGCGCCGTGCATTTGCCCAGATAGGCCAATGGCACGAACGGCGCTCAGATCGGTCTGCGCGGCCAAGGACGAAAAAACCGCCTCCGCGCCCGCAAGCCAGTCTTGCGGCGCCTGCTCTGACCAGCCCGCCTGGGGCCGGTTAACACGCAAGGGCGAAGTGGCTTCGGCACAAATAGTTTGGGCATCGTCAATGACGATGCCCTTTAAACCTGAAGTGCCAAGATCTAACCCGATATACATCAGTTAATGGGACTCTCTCGGATTCTTGCCGAGAATGATCATCGATAAAATGTCATCTTCAGTCACATCTGCAACGCGCTTCGTGCCGACCAATTGTCCATTCTTCATCACGCTGGCCCGGTCGCAGAGCTTCATGACGTTGTGAATGTCATGCTCAATTAAGAAGATGCCCAGACCTTGCTTTTTCAACTCTTGAATAAGCTCCGCCACCATTTCACTCTCTTGCGGGCCAAGCGCCGCCGTGGGCTCATCCATAATCAAGATTTTGGCGTCAAAATATACCGCGCGCGCAATCGCAACCGATTGCCGCTGTCCACCAGATAGGGCGGACACAGGTTCGGCGAATTTGGTGAAATTCGGATTGAGACGGCTCATGATTTTGCGTGTCTCAGCTTCCATCTTGCTGTCGTCCAAAAACCCACCCGGACCGATAATCTCACGCCCCAAAAACAGATTAGACGCCGCATCAAGGTTATCGGCCAAAGCCAGCGTTTGGTAGATAGTTTCAATATTGTGCCCACGCGCGTCACGGGGATTGTTGATCACCACTTTCTTGCCATTGATATATACATCGCCGGCGTCGGCCTTATAGGCGCCGGAGAGGCATTTAATCAAAGTGGATTTGCCGGCGCCATTGTGGCCCAAAAGCCCAACCACCTCACCGGGATAGAGATCAACGCTGACCCGATCTACCGCTTTGATGCCGCCGAATGCGATCGAGATATCCTTCAACTCGACCAGAGGAGTGCCTGAATTGCTCATTATTTGTCTCCTCACTTCACGCGTTTATTGTAGAGAATATCGAGATAGACAGCGAACACGAGCACCATCCCCACCACGATCCGTTGAATAGCGCTGTCAAATCCGATGAGCACCATTCCTGATTGCAAGCTTTGCATGACCAAAGCCCCCAAAATTGCACCATAGATTTTACCAACCCCACCGGCCAGCGAAGTCCCGCCAATCACCGCGGCGGCAATCACGTAAAGCTCGTCAAGCGTGCCCAATGCGTTGGTTGCGGAATTGAGGCGCGCCGAAGCGATGATCGCTGCAATAGCGGTCAATGTGCCCATCAAGGCGAAAACCTTGAGCGTCACCCAGCGGGTATCAATCCCTGCCAAGGCCGCTGCCTCCGGGTTGCCGCCGATGGCAAAAACATAGCGACCAAACCGGGTGCGCGTGACCAAAATTGTCATAGCAACACCAACGGCAATCAGGATCAAAACCGGAATGGCAAAGCCGTGAGAGATAAAGGTGCCTTCGAGGTCTTGCCCGATCTTGGCGCCATATTGGCGCACAATACCCTTGGGCCAGGGATAAGAATTGACCAGCATCACAGCACCGATGATCGTAGCCCATCCGACAAGCGTTAAGAAGGCTTCAGCCCAAAGCGGGCGTAGGCGGAAATTGTGAAGCACCCGCGCCTTGCGGCCCGAATAGATAATATAGGCCACGCCGATACAGGCCAGTATCCCAACAAGCCAACTGCCGGTCGCGCCAACAGCGCCGTAGGGACCACCGCCCAGAAGTGCAAACTTGCTGTCCACCGGCGAGATCGTCCGGCCACCAGCCGATAAAAACGCCATGCCACGCCAGACCATCAAGCCGCCCAGCGTCACGATAAAGGCAGGAATTTCGCGATAGGCGATCAACCACCCATGCAGCGCCCCGATTAACGTGCCAACGATCAGGCCGCAGATCACCGCGATAATCCAGATCGACCAATGACCCAGCCCCACAAGATGCGGCAAAACCTCCACCTGCAGCAGACCCATAGACATCGCGATCACCCCAATCATCGATCCCACCGAGAGGTCAATGTTGCGCGTTACAATCACCAGCACCATGCCGGTGGCCATGATGCCAATGGAAGAGGTTTGCACCGACAAATTCCAAAGGTTGCGCGGCGTCAAAAACGCTCCAAAATTATTGAAGATCACACCATAAAGGTGAAATCCTCCCCAAATCAGCGCCAGTGCGCCCAGCATGCCCAGTAGGCGGGTATCTATCTCAGTGTCGCTCAAAAAGCGCGCAATCAAACCCTGCGGGCTTTTGGTTGCGGCCTTTGATGTCGAAGTATCAGTCATGGGGGATCCAAAATGGCTATAGGCGCAGGTCTGATCAACATGGAGCCAGCGCGCAGACGACGTCTCACAAGGCTACTCGAACATGTCCAAATCAATTGGCCAAAGAATAAAAGGAGGGGCGCCGACCCAGATATGGATCGGCGCCACAGATCTTAGAGCTTAGTTACAGCCGTCTACACCTGGCAAAGCACCGGCACAGGCCTGCTCTTTGCTGATGTGACCGCCATTGATCGCAACGCTAAGGTTATCGCGTGTCAAAGGTGTTGGGTCGAGCAAGATTGCATTGATTGCAATACCTTTTTCGCCACCAGAAAACTTGGTTGCACCTTCGATGGAATCCATGGATGCGCCAGCAGCCAAAGCAGAGGCAATCTCACCGGCCGCTTTACCCAGATCGCGGGCATCTTTCCAAACGGACACAGTTTGCGTGCCGCGTGCAACGCGGTTGATCGCTGCCAAGTCACCGTCTTGACCACCCACTGGGATCACAAGACCCTGCGCGGAAAGCGCTGCGACAACACCGCCGGCCATACCGTCATTTTCTGACAGAACCGCGTCGACGTTATTGTCATTGGCTGTCAGGATCTGCTCCATGTTTTTCTGAGCATTTTCTGGCTTCCACCCGTCGGAGAAAGATTCACCAACGATTTTGATCTTGCCCGCGTCAACATCTGCGCCGATGACTTCCATCATACCTTGCAGCAAGAACAACGCGTTTGGATCGCCTGGATCACCCTTGATGATCGCATAGTTGCCAGTTGGCTGAACAGCTTGCACAGACTTCGCGATGATGCGGCCAACGCCGATATTGTCGAATGTCAGGTAGAAAGTGCGGTCGTCTTCGATCAAACGGTCATAACCGATCACAGGGATGCCTTCGTTTGCAGCCGCTTCAATAGCAGGTGCAATAGCGTCTTTATCCCAAGCGTTGATAACCAAAGCGTCGACGCCCTGTGTGATCAGCGCTTCAATATCGGTCAACTGTTTGGCAGATGATGATTCCGCATCTGCGGAGACATATGTGTTGCCAGCCGCTTCAATGGCTGCAACCATGGCTGCCTCGTCGATTTTCCAACGCTCTTCTTGGAAACTTGCCCAAGACACGCCGATGGCCATTCCGTCTGCCAAAGCAGCGGACCCTGTAAAACCAGCTGCCGCAACTGCGGCTGCGATGATTAGCTTATTCATTGTCGTCCTCCCAAAAATTTAGCCCGACCGAGCGGTCGCCAGATGCGGGCCACTTGGGCATACTGCGCGATTAAATTCAGTTGTCAAATTAAAATTTACTGTTTTTACCGGAGGAAATGTGTAAAATGGCAAATATCAGCTAGGTCAATCGCAAATAAATACAGGTTTTGCGGCATTGCTGAAAGAATTTGGTAGCCTATAGTTCAAAGGGTGAATTTATGTTTGAAGATGGGTTTCACTCAGAAATCGAATCAGCTGCGTTGGCAACCGGCTATGGGCCGATTCTTCGCAACTCGGGGCGCGAAGCGTTCTCACTGCGCCAACAAATCTTTGAACAGGTCCGTGCCAGTGGCCGAATCGCCCGTGCCACCATCGCCCGAAGCCTCAATGTCAGCCCGGGTTCTGTTACTGCACTCACCGCTGAATTGATCGCTGATGGTTTCCTGAGAGAGGTCGAAGGCGCCGCTCGCGAAACCAGCCGGGGCCGTCCCCCGGTCGCGCTGGAAGTGGTGCCCGAAGCGCTGCGCGTGGTTGGAGTGAAACTCTCTGACGAAACCCACACCGCGGTCTTAACCGATCTGGCGGGAAATCTATTGGCCAGCGCCGCCCTCGGCAGCACAACAGACAAAAAAACGGCAACAGACCTCCTGAAAGATACCGAAAACCTTATGGCCCAGCTTTGCACCGCGGCAGAGATCCCCATGGATACGATTTCTGCCATTGGCGTTGGAATTTCTGGGATCGTCGATTTCGAATCCGGCATGGTCGCCTGGTCACCGCTGCTGCAAAACGCCGATGTGCCGCTGGGTCAGATCCTTGCCGATCATTTTGAAACCCCGGTCCGCATCGATAATGACGCCAATGTTTTGACCCTTGCCGAATTATGGTTCGGCGCGGGACGCGCGTTGAGCAACTTCGTGGTGGTCACGGTTGAAAATGGCGTTGGAATGGGCTTTGTCAGCGACAACCAATTGTTTCGCGGCGCCCATGGAATGGGGTTAGAACTTGGCCATATGAAAGTGCAGCTCGATGGCGCACTCTGCCGATGCGGTCAACGCGGATGTTTGGAGGCCTATTTGGCCGACTACGCGCTCGCCCGCGAAGCCTCTACAGTATTTGGATTGTCGCCAGAAACGCCACATAACCTGCCAGATGCGCTCAAATCGCTCTACGAGAAGGCCGCCAGCAGTGATCCGCAAATTCGCACCATTTTCAAACGCGCAGGCCGGTATCTGGCAGTCGCTTTGTCCAATATTATCCATCTGTTCGACCCTGAACTGATTATTTTGTCGGGCCAATTGATGCGCTATGATTTTCTGAATGCCAAAGAGATGCAGGCGGAAATGCGCGCGCTGGCGCTCTATCACAGCCGCCACGAGACACGGGTCGAGGTGCAAACTTGGGGCGATATGGTTTGGGCCCGCGGCGCAACAGCCCTTGCTTTGACCGAATTGACCCGAACTGTCATTGTCGAAGGGCGCCAAAAGCCATGAAATCGCTTTGGATCATTCTATGTCTACTCGCCGGAGTCGGACAGGCCGAGCCGCTGTTTCGCGAGCTCTCGCACCGCTTGCCTGAGCACCGCTATTTGGGGGGGTGGAACCATTTTGTCGGCGGCGGCCTGTCAGTCATGGACTGCAATGATGATGCGCTGCCCGATATCTTTGCGGCCGGCGGCACGGGGCCAGCCGGCCTGTTTATCAATCAAGCCAATTTTACGTTTGCTGCCGGAGCCTTACCCGATATCCACGCCAGTACAGGCGCCTATCCTATAGACATCGATGCCGATGGTTTTATGGATCTATTCGTGCTGCGCATTGGTCAAAATATGATCCTGAAGGGGGGACCAGATTGCAGCTTCACGCAGGCCACAGCCGAATTCGCCCTCCCGCCTGCCGATCAATGGTCGACGGCCTTTAGCGCCTGGTGGGCCGATGACGCCCGCCCGCATATGGCCGTGGGCAATTATGTGGATTTGAAAAACCCCGAGGGTCCGTTTTTCGCATGTGACACCCATGAACTTCTGGCGCCGCACGCCGATGGGTATCACTCTACCCCGCTGGGGCCAGGGTTTTGCAGCCTGTCGATGCTGGCGACCAAAGATGCCACCGGCGCGCTGCGCCTGCGCATCTCAAATGACCGACAATACTATGTGCGTGGCGGATATGAGCAAATGTGGGATCTCGCAGAGCGCCGGTTTCTGGATGCGTCAGACGGGTGGGAAAAAATCTCTATCTGGGGCATGGGCATTGCCAGCCGCGACATCACCGGCGATCAGCGCGAAGAGGTCATGCTCACCTCCATGGGCGACCAGCTGCTGCAAATAGCCCAGCCCGATGGTACCTATACCAACGCGCCCTTTTCCATCGGAACCTATGCGCATCGCCCCTATTTTGGCGATGACGGCCGCCCTTCAACCGGCTGGCATGCGCAATTTGGCGATCTGAACAATGACGGGCGCGCCGATTTATTCATCTCCAAAGGCAATGTCGATCAAATGCCGTCCAATGCGATCATGGATCCCAATAATCTTTTGATGCAGCAAGCGGATGGAACCTTCCAAGAGATGGGCCAATCTGCCGGGTTGGCCAGTACAGAACGCGGTCGCGGGGCTGCGCTGGTGGATTTTGACGGTGATGGTCGGCTTGATGTGCTGGTGCTTAACCGCCGCGCGCCCTTGCAAATTTACCGCAACGAAACCCCAGATGCCGGTCATTGGCTGGCGGTCTCACTGATTCAACCGGGGGGCAATCGTCATGCGATCGGCGCCAGTGTCACCGTCAACGGAGACATGCAGCGCGCAATCATCGGTGGGGGACATGTAGGCGGTCAAGCCAGTCCGCTGCATTTCGGCCTCGGCGACGCGACACAGGCAGAGATCACCGTCGAATGGCCGAGCGGGCAAATCACCCATCACACAGCCACGGCCGATCAAATTGTCACGCTAAGCCCATAACAACTTATGACTGCAAGCGATGCGTGAGCGGCAGTGCCGAAGATTTGATCAGCACAAGAGTCAACGAAGCGTCCAATATCTCCATAAAAAATCTCTGCGCAACAGAACTTTGGCGCAAACAATCGCTCTATACTGCAATATTTCCTAAGGGCTTGGCACTGGCAAGCCGCTTGGCACCGCTTTGGGCACTCCGAGCCGGCCCGCAGCCATCGCAGGGTCGGTTAAGCTGTGCAAAAAGGCTATGATATCAGACACATCTTGCGCCTCAAGCGTCACAGGCTCCACTTCAACCGCGGCTGAGATCGCCGCTACCTCGGACGGATCATCCATGATCCGCCAATCGGCCGCTTCAAATTCTGGCAACACGACGCCGCTGCGATCATAGCTCCGCAGGGCCGCGCGCGGATCCGCATGGGCCGCCACAAAGCGGGCAAGATCCCCAAAGGCTCCGGAATGCCCCCAAGGGCCCGTCAGCGCGACATTGCGCAACGAAGGCGTGCGAAAGGCAAACCGATCGGCTTCCTGCCCAGTCACGCGGAACCGCCCCTCATCGCGTGCGTGACGCTCAAAACGCGCCGCCTTGCCCGGACCAAGCTGCGGTTGGCCCATGGCATGAAAATCAAAATCAGTCAAAAGGGGTCCACTGTGACAGGCCGCGCATCCCGCTGCGCCATAAAACAACTCAAGCCCGCGCACTTGCGCGCCCGAAAAGCTGCCTTCACCCGCCAACAGCCCATCAAAGGGCGCGGTATCTGAGCGCCATTCAAATTCCATAAAGGCTGCAATGGCATTGGATATATCGGTAAAACCAATATCGTCCGGCGCTGTCACATCGGGATAGACCGCCACAAAGCGCGCTGCATAGTCCGGCACGGCGGCCACGCGTTGGGCGATCAAGTCCCACGCTCCGCCCTCGCCCGTAAGCGTGCCGCGCCGCACAGCTTGAGAGATTTCATTTTCCGAGTAATGCCCCGCCATTTCGTCACCTGAAAGCACGGGGAACATGGTTTGCGCTGAAATAATCGACGCAAAGCCGCCCACCATTTCCTCTTCGAGCGGTGTGCGCAGACCCGACGGCCGGGTTGCGTCAACCTCCACCCGCCCATCGTGGAACAATACGGTCATTTGCTCGGCGCCAAGGTTGAATAAGGGCTGCGCATTGCGCGGCACCCGTTGCTCGGGCGGGTTTTTCGGGTCCACCACACGGTTTAGACCAAGCCCCATGCCGCCATCTCCCAAAGACAAAGACAAGCCATCACCCGTTCCAAAGGCGGGATGGTGGCAGGTTGCGCAAGCC
Source organism: uncultured Planktomarina sp. (assembly GCA_943788425.1). GTDB lineage: Bacteria > Pseudomonadota > Alphaproteobacteria > Rhodobacterales > Rhodobacteraceae > Planktomarina. Next base: position 1,283 of record CALSQF010000004.1, on the reverse strand, counting down.
ACCTCTTTATTGCCAGACAGCAGAGGATCGTAAAACAGGAGCTGTCCCAACTGCGCCTCTTCAAAGCGCACAGGGCGAAAATCCGCGTCCGTAAGGGGCGGCGGTAAATCCGCAGCCCGAGCTCCAGACACCACAACAATGCCCATAGCCATACTCATGGCAAACCTGAAAACCAATCCGCGCATTCCAACCTCTTCCGCTCTTATTGCGGACAATGGAGCAGTCCAAGCAAAATGAAAACCCATCGGTTCATAGTTCGGCCAAGATCACAAATGCCGATACTCTACGCTGTGACGTCGCAAACGATCTTGACGACTCCCATCAAGCAAGCCACAGATGGCTGTGTAAGGTGTTCGTTGGATGCAAAGCATTCGGAACTGAAACGGGAATTTGGTGCGGGTGACCCATATCGGGACCCAAAACCAAAGCCGCCCCCGCGACTGTAAGCGGTTTGGGTCTGTCATATGCCACTGGGAAACCGGGAAGGAGACAGATCATCATGCCGCCAGCCAGGAGACCGGCCTACATGATCAGTAACCTCCTGTCGGGTGTGACAGGATTAGGAGAGACAAAATGACAACACAAAGCAAAGCAATTGCAGCTTCCATGCCGGCCACAGCGGGCATCACTTTGGCCTTTATTACAGGGCTCGCCCTGCTGATGGCTTCTGGCTATGCGCAGGCCAATGCGCTGCATGATGCAGCCCATGACGGGCGTCATGCCATGGCATTTCCCTGCCACTAAGCTAAATTCATGACAAAAAACCTGTTTGTCAGCGCGATCTTTGCGGGCATCGCTGCTGGGTTATTGGCCTCAGCACTTCAGTTCACATTCGTGATTCCGGTGCTTTTGGAAGGCGAGCTTTATGAGACCGGAGCGCGCGTGCATTTTGGCACGGACGGATCCCCGCAGAGCGATCGCGGTGCGCCAACTTTGGCGGGGGATTGGCTGCGCCACTCCATGACAGTGGCGTTCAACATTGTGACCTACACGGGCTACGGGCTTTTACTGGCTGCGATGATCAGCTTCGCGACTCTCAAGGGCATCACAACCACCGCCAGACAGGGTTTAATCTGGGGGCTATGCGGCTATATCGCAGTGCAGTTGGCGCCGGCGATCGGCCTGCCTCCTGAGCTGCCCGGCACCATTGCAGCTGAGGTGGGACAACGGCAGTTGTGGTGGATCAGCACAATTCTAGCGAGCGCTGCGGGACTTGGCATGATTGCCTTTGGACGCAGCTATCTGCCGCTGGCAGGCGTTGTTTTGATGGCGATTCCACACCT
>CALSQF010000003.1 GCA_943788425.1 uncultured Planktomarina sp. | reverse complement strand
GAAGTCTGAGAAACTCTCATAACCAAGCAAAGCCGCCTGCTCTTGGCGCAATCGCAGGGTTTCGCTGACAATCTCCCGATTGTCCGTCTCACCACCGTTGGCGCCCCGAGCGGTCCAGGCTTTATATGCCATCTCGCGGAGGTCCCGACGATCGGCAAATTCCAAAAATGGCACGATGAGGGACCGCGATAGGGTCACCACAGGGCCATCAAAGCCTTTCTCCTGTCCTGCAGCTTGAGCCGCCTGCACCACAAAATCAGGCAAGCCCGCAAGATCATCAGCCTTCAAGGGCAAGGCCCAATCCCGTTCGTCAGCCAGTAGGTTTTGCATGAATTTCGTGCCCAAGCTGGCAAGCCGCGATTTGATCTCAGCCATGCGCGCCGCCTCTGCCCCGGTGAGCTTGGCCCCGGCCCGAATGAAGTCCCGGCGCGTTAGCATCAAGACCCGCTCTTGCTCAGCTGACAATCCCATCGACGCACGCCGCGACCACAGATTTTCAATCCGGGCAAACAGCGCGACATCGGACGTCACCGCAGAACTATAGGCCGACAGTTTCGGCGCCAAATCCCGTTGCAGCTCTTCGCGGATGGGCGTGCTATCGGTGCTGGCCAAAGTGTAAAACGCAGCGGCCAGCTGATTGAGCGGCGCTTCGGCCACCTCCTGCGCTTCAATGGTGTTTTCAAAGCTGGGCACCTGTGAACTCTGCGCAATCGCTTGCATGCCAGAGCGCGCTTGAGCCAATGCCACATCCATAGCGGGAGCAAAATCAGCATCTGAGATGGCATCAAAAGGCGCGAGGCCAAAGGGGGTGTTCCAAGGTTCAAGCAGGTTCATATCAAGACAGTCCATCTGAAGAATTTGAGCCACAAATCGGGCAATCTACCCGCGGTTTGGTTTTTATCATACGGTTTTGCGCGTCGAGCACATTGTAGATCGCCATCTGGCCGCGCAGCGATGTGCCGGCATTCAAAATATATTTCAACGCCTCCGCCGCCATCAGGCTGCCGATAATCCCCGGCAGGGCTGCAAAGACCCCGGCCTGGGCACAGCTGGGGGCCAACTCCGGCTTGGGCGCGTTGGGAAACACGCATTGATAGCACGGACCAGAGCGCGCCGGATCAAACAGCGCGACCTGGCCTTCCCATTGGCTCAAAGCTCCGCTGACCAAGGGTTTTGCACGCGCCACGCAGGCTGCGTTCACCACATAGCGCGTCTCGAAATTATCCGTGCCATCCAGAACGATGTCATATTGGCCAACCAGCTCTTCGGCACGCGTGTCGGTGAGACGATGATTGTAGCTGTTCACCGCCACATAGGGATTCAAATCACCAATGGCCCGGGCCGCAGAGGTAACTTTAGCTCGCCCAATATCCATGTCGCGGTGAATAACTTGCCGGTGTAGATTACTGGGTGCCACGGTGTCATCATCAACAACACCAATGGTGCCAATGCCGGCGGCCGCCAGATATTGCAGTGCGGGTGCGCCAAGCCCGCCTGCCCCAATCACCAAGACCTTAGCGCCGCGCAGCCGCATCTGCCCGGCCCCGCCAATCTCTGGCATAACGATGTGTCGGGCATAGCGGTCCAGCTCAGCGGCCGACATTGCTGCATCAGCACCAGATACGGCCGGTGCCGCACGTGTCTTTAATTTGCGCAGACCTTGCCGATAGATCCAAATAATTGACGCAAAAGCAGCAATGATTGCCCAGAGCTCCCACGAACCGCCTGTGTTACTGCGCAACGGATGACCATCAGGCAAAATCAGATGAGCTAAAATCACCCCCACAAATACCACCGCAATCATGCCCCAGCGTTGCCGTTTTGGCGCGCTCATGGCCCAGCCAATGACCCAAAGAACCGCACAAATTGTGCCGACAAGGATCATGAGCCACGTCCTGTGGAGCCAAACCCACCTGCACCACGCGCCGTTGTGTCCAGCTCTGACACAAGAGCAAATGCCGCCTGAACCACCGGGGCCACGACCATTTGCGCAATTCGGTCTCCATGACGTATCTGAAAGGCTTCAGTGCCCGTATTGAGCAAAATCACACCCAACGCGCCTCGATAGTCACTGTCGATCGTACCGGGTGCATTGGCCAATGTGATCCCGTGTTTCAAAGCAAGCCCAGATCTGGGGCGAATTTGCACCTCATAGCCCGCTGGTATAGCCAGGCGCAGCCCGGTGCCAATCAACAATCGTGCGCCCGGCTGAACAATTGCATCCCCTCGATCGAGAAAATTGGCGCGCAGATCTGCGCCAGCGGCACCCGGGGTGGCATAGGCCGGCAGGCCAAAGCTGGCATCGGCCCCCTCCTCCCAGTTCATCTCAATGACAGGGTTCACGTCAAAGCATCCGCGATGCGCTGCGCCAACCGGCGCGCGACATCGATCTTAGGCATCTCATCCCAGGTCTCGGCGCCCGCCTTATCGATGAGGGTAATTTTGTTATGTGCCCCGCCCATGATGCCGGTCTGGGGGGTCACATCATTGGCGACGATCCAATCGCAGCCCTTGCGCAGGCGCTTTGATGTTGCATTGTCGATCACATGCTCCGTCTCTGCCGCAAAGCCCACAACCAATTGCGGCCTCAGCTCATGCGCTGAAACACGCGCAAGAATGTCTGGGTTTTCGGCAAATTGCAAAACTGGAAGAGCGCCAGAAGACTGCTTCTTGATCTTTTGGCCATGGGCATCCGCCATACGCCAATCGGCCACCGCCGCCGTAAAAACCGCCGCATCCGCGGGCAAGAGCCCCTCAACCGCAGTCAACATCTCTTGCGCAGTTTGGACCGGATGCACATCAACGCCCGTGGGCGGCGGCACACGCGCGGGGCCGGTGACAAAGCTGACCCGTGCACCGAGATTACGTAAGGCCGCTGCCAGAGCTGTGCCCTGCGCACCAGAAGAGCGATTGGCGATATAGCGCACGGGGTCAATGGGCTCATGGGTGGGCCCCGAGGTGACCAGCACATGACGCCCCGAAAGCGGACCGTTGCGGAAAAAGCCCACAACCCGCGCCAAAATCTCATCAACTTCCGCCATGCGACCCGGGCCATATTCGCCGCAGGCCATCTCGCCGTCATTGGGGCCAATGATCTGCACCCCATCCTCTTGCAACCGCTTCAAATTGCGCTGCGTGGCGGGGTGCTGCCACATGCGCACATTCATCGAGGGGGCAATCATCACAGGTGTATCCGTGGCCAAAAGCAGGGTCGTGGCCAGATCATCCGCCATGCCCTGCGCCATTTTGGCCATAATTTGTGCCGTGGCGGGTGCCACCAAAACAAGGTCTGCGGCGCGCGACAGTTCTATATGGCCCATCTGGGCCTCTTCGGTCAGGTCAAACAGCTCCGTGAAGACCTTAGAGCGCGCAAGGGCCGCTATTGAGAGGGGGGTTACGAATTGCGCGCCAGATTGCGTCAAGACGGGCGTGACACGCGCGCCTTGCGCAGTCAAACTGCGAATCAACTCCGGAAGCTTCACCGCAGCGATGCCACCAGAGATGATTAAAAGAATGTGTTTTTCGTTCATGGTCTACAGTTACGCAGCCAGACCTCGCTCTGCAAGGTCTGGTACAGGCAAAAAGATCATTGAAAAAATGCGCTTGCCTCCGGGGCCTGAGTTTCCAGCGCCAGGCGCATTTTCTTAAACGCAGCCGCTTCCACCTGTCTGATCCGCTCTTTCGACAGACCTAATTCTTCGCCTAGGCTTTCCAAAGTGCGCGGCACCTCAATCAACTTACGCTCCCGCACGATATATCTTTCGCGATCATTGAGCACGCTCATCGCCTGCAAGAGCCACTTGCGGAGTGCCTCTTGGTCATGGTCAAGCTCAACGATTTCTGCGGCCTGCGCGCTGTCATCTGGCAGCGCATCAATCCATTCGCGGCCTTCGTCTTCGGTCGATTGCGTCGCGTTGAGCGAAAAATCAGAGCCAGACAAGCGTCCGTCCATCATCTCCACATCATGCAATGGCACACCCAAATCCTGCGCAATCAATTGCTGCAATTGGTGCCGGTCCAGGGTTTGACCGGCGTTATTCGCATCGCGCTCAATCCGCGCCTGGATGCGGCGCATATTGAAGAACAGGGATTTTTGCGGGCTCGTGGAGCCCGTACGCACCATCGACCAATTGCGCATGACATATTCTTGGACAGAGGCCTTGATCCACCACACCGCATAGGTTGAGAACCGCACACCACGGTCAGGGTCAAATTTCTCGGCCGCTTTCATCAGACCAAGCCCGGCCTCTTGGATCAAATCTCCCATAGGCGCGCCATAGCGTTTAAATTTTGCCGCTTGCGAAATCGCCAATCGCATATAGGCATTAATCAATCGGTGAAGGCTTTGCTCGCAGCGTTCATCACGCCAAGCATAGGCCAATTTCAATTCCGTTTCAGCGTCAAGCATCTCCGCTTTCATAGCAGTGCGCGGAAGAAAATTCTCGGTGCGGCCGTCTAAAGGCATCGGTTCGCCTCCCAATCAGAAAAAGATGAAAAACTTGTTACTCTCTTCTTACGCAGGTACATGCAGAATGGATCACTCTTGGGGACACAATGCCTGCAGAAAACAAATCTCCAGCCCTACGCCTGGTGCTTGGTGGCGCAAATTCCGGCAAATCACGGATTGCCGAACAGTTGGTTGTCGCCACCGGCCGGCCTCGGCGCTATATCGCAACTGCGCAGGCCTGGGATGATGAAATGCGCGTCAAAATTGCGCAGCACCGCCTGCAACGCGGACCAGATTGGACCACCGTAGAGGCGTCGCTGGATCTTGCCGAGGCTCTGGCGGCGGCTCAGCCAGACGAAATTATCCTGCTCGATTGCGTCACGCTGTGGCTGAGCAACCTCATGATGGCCGAGCGAGATATTCAAAGCGCATGTGCCGCGCTTTGCGAGGGTCTCGCCCAAGCCCCCTGCCCGGTTATTGTGGTCAGCAATGAAGTTGGTCAGGGCATTACACCAGACAATGCGATGGCGCGGGCCTTTGTCAAACACCAAGGCCACCTCAATCAAGATCTCGCCCAGCTGGCGCAGGAGGTGATCTTCGTCACCGCCGGCATCGCGCAAATTCTCAAGGCTGCGCCATGAGCGATTGGTTTTGGATTAGGCACGGCCCGACCCATGAAAAAAATTTCACCGGATGGCGCGACGTGCCCGCCGATCTGTCTGACCGCGCCTTAATCGGCCGCCTAAATGCGTATTTGCCATCTGAGGCTGTGGTGGTCTCCTCTGATCTGATCCGCTCTGTCACCACCGCCGATGCCTTTGCAGGCGCGCGGCACCGCCTGCCACACGAACCGGGCCTCAGAGAGTTTGATTTCGGCGATTGGGATGGGCGGCACTGGTCAGATGTTGCGCAGACTGATCCAAAATTGAGCCGCGATTATTGGGAAAAACCCGGCACTATCATGGCGCCAAATGGAGAAAGCTGGAACATGGCCGCCGCCCGCGCCCACCCGGTGGTCGACCGGTTGAATGCGGCCCACAAAAGCATCATCGCCGTGGCGCATTTCGGTATCATCCTAACCCAGGTCCAGCGCGCCCTTAATACCAGCGCCTACGCTTGCCTTGCCCATAAAATCGACAATTTCAGCATCACCCATCTGCGCGAAGACGCGGGTGAATGGCAGGTTGTCTGCATCAACCACTTGCCATGACTTCATAGCGCCGCATCGACAGATTCATCTTTCGTAAACCATCTTCTCCTATGCTCCCAGGACTCGTAACCATACAGGGCATAGCCGATGGTGGCCGTTACCTATACTGTTGCATTTCACTGGGTGGAGGCCCGGCCAGTCGAGGTGCAATGCGCATTGGCGCCGAGCCTGCCGAGTTTTCAAATAGTCGGGCTGGCCAACAAAGCTGTCAGTGAGGCGCGCGAGCGGGTACGGGCTATGCTGGATGCCCTGTCGATTGCCCTTCCCTCCAAACGGATCACGGTGAACCTGTCGCCCGCATATCTGGTCCACTGCTGGATCAGTTTGATTTGCATGTCGATGTACCGCCTGTCGCCTACAGCGATCTCGAACTGCCCTGCGACAGCGCGCCAAGTGCCGAAGTGGCGCTGCGCATCACCGCGGCGCGCACACGACAATCCGAGAGATATTCCAAAATTCCGCACTGAATGGTCAATGCAGATGCGGAGGGAGCCGTGTTGCAGACATTCGCAAAACCCAACGCAGATGGCCAAGCGCTTTTGATCGAAATTGCCGAACGGTTTGGCCTAACAGCCCGGGGCTATCACAGGGTCATGCGGGTGGCGCGCACCATTGCGGGCCTGGCTGGCAGTGAGGTGGTTGAACGGGCCCATATTGCCGAGGCCGCCAGCTTCCGGCTGGCTGCGGGGCGCGGCCCGTCTCAGCCGCGCAAAAGCCGAAAAGCCGCAGCCGCAGCCCAGCCAGAAAAAATGGCAATGGCCAATGAAAGTAGCCCATAAACAACGGGGCGCTCGTGGGCCAAATTATACAGCCAACGCTCGATGCCAACCTTCTGCACATCAATTGACGTCTGATACTGCGACACAACCTCGCCGTCGCGCATGAGGAAAATACGCGCCAAATAGGCTCCCTCAACCAAATTTGACGGCAGGGAAACAGAGGTCGAAAACAAAGTTTGCTCTTGCAGCTGCACCGAACCAGGCAGCATTTGATAAAGACCCTGCTCTTCGCGCACGCGCACCAAAGCTTCGGTAAATTGATCTTTATTGTTGGTGCTGGGGGGGATTGTCACTGCACGGATCAACTGGCGCACCGAGATTTGATGCCACAGATCAGATGCCTGACTGACAACTTGGTCAAAGGGCCCGGTCGTGGCCACAGCGTAAAAACTGGGCGCCAAATCAACATCAAAAGCCTCAACATTGACCCAGATCCCCAAGCGTTTGTCCTTACGGCGCACCGTGACCGGGTCGCGTGGACTGGCGATGGTGACTACAACATCGAGATCACCGGCCGAACTGGCCACAGTTTCATGTTTCAGGGCACCGAAGATTAAGATCTCCGAACCATTAAAAAACGCAGTAATGCCAATTTCGTTTTTCGACATGCCCAGAACAATATCCTGTGCCGAAACCGGGCCAGCCAGGGCTAGCAGGACGAGAAGAACTCTTGCGAAAAAACCTTGCATCAATGGCCTCCTACAACGCCGAGGCTGAACAGCTCGGAGGGTTCCACAATCAGGTCAAACGCCAGCTTGGCGCAAACAAGTAGCACCATAAGCGCAAGAAGGATGCGCAGCTGCTCTGCTTTGAGCTTGGCGCCAATCATCGTTCCGAATTGTGCGCCGATCACCCCTCCGATCAAGAGCAATACCGCCAGCACCATATCCACCGTGTAGTTGGTGGTGGCGTGCAGCATAGTGGTAAACGCCGTCACGAAAATGATCTGAAACAGCGATGTGCCCACCACAACTTTTGTTGGCATACCCAGCAGGTAAATCATCGCCGGAACCATCACGAAACCACCGCCCACGCCCATGATCGCCGCCAAGACTCCAACGGCAACGCCGACAACGATGGGTGGGATTATGGAGATGTACAGACCCGACACCCGGAACCGCATTTTAAACGGCAAAGCATGCACCAAACCGCGTTTTTTGCGCGGCTTGACCACGGCCACCTGTTTCGATTTCCGCAGCGCGCGCAGGCTTTCGGCGAACATTAAGCTGCCAATGACCCCTAAAAACAGCACATAACACAATTTAACCAGGAGATCGACTTGGCCCAAACTTTTGAGGTAATTGAACACAACCACCCCAAGCGCAGCACCGACCAACCCGCCGATGAGCAGCACACCGCCCATTTTGAAATCCACCGTCTTGCGTTTCACATGCGCCAACACGCCCGAGAACGAAGAGGCCACAATTTGATTGGCTTCGGTCGCAACGGCCACCGCAGGGGGGATGCCGATAAAAAACAAAAGCGGTGTCATCAAGAAGCCACCGCCAACGCCAAACATGCCAGACAGGATCCCGACCATCCCACCGAGACCCAGCAGGAGAAAAGCGTTCACAGAGACTTCAGCAATGGGCAGATAGATATACATGCCGCCGCATAGCCCTAACGCTGGTGTCCGGCAAGGGCTTGCAAGGGCGCGGTGCGAAATCTGCGCTCAAAACGCGCATTTGGCCTTATCATCACCTAAAATTTGGCCTTATTTCTCTTTGACGTAAGCCACCCCACCAGAACGGGGCGGAATCGCCTTACCGACGAAGCCTGCGAGGACCACAACGGTCAGCACATAGGGCAGCGATTGGATGAAAACCACCGGGATCTTGATCGTACTGCCCAGACCTGCGCTCAAATTGCTCAGGGTTATCAAGGTCGCCACAATGGCAAGCCCCAAGCCCAGACCTCCCAAAACGATGCGATCAAGCACGGTTTTGTTTCGCACATAGGCGAAAAGGCCACATCCAAGCGCCAGAAGCACCCCGCTCATCACCCAAGCCGGCAGGAGAATGTTTTGGAAGCGGTTGTCGACCGCAAAGAAAAACCCAAACAATAAACACGCACCCAGCGCATACCATGGCCGCCACTTGGCGAAGATCAAAGCAGCCAGAGCGATGAACCCGCGGCCAGCAGACATATCTTTGACAAAACCGGCTTGCAAAGCCGTGGCCATGTAGGCTCCAGCAATTCCACATAAAACTCCGCAGATGCCAACCGCGGCGTAACGCAGCCCCACGACAGAAATCCCCGCCGTATCCACCGCAGCCGGGTTTTCTCCTACAGCGCGCAAGCGCAAGCCAAAGCGGGTTTTATATAAAACGAACCAAGTCAACGGCACCATCAAAAGCGCCACATAGACCAGCAAAGAATGCCCTGAAAGCAGCTCAGAATAGAGCTGCATGAAAGGCCCAGCCTGCGAAATTTCTTTCGCCGGCACGGCACCAGGCAGGTTGAGGGGTTCAAAACGTCCGCCAGAGAGGAGCGGCGGCGTGCGCCCACCTTGGCCAAACCAATCTTGCGAAATCACCACCGTTAATCCGGCGGCCAAAAAGTTGATCGCAACGCCAGAAATGATTTGATCGCCGCGCAGGGTAATCGAGGCCAGCCCATGAATGGCAGACAGCAACAGCGAGGCGCCAATACCAGCCAAAAGCCCCAACCAGACCGATCCAGTTGCCGCGGCAATCGCCGCCGATAAAAAAGCTGCTGCCAGCATTTTTCCTTCAAGGCCAATGTCAAAAATACCAGCCCGCTCCGAAAACAATCCGGCAAGGCAGGCCAGTAGCAGCGGCGTGGCCAAACGCAGTGAGCTGTCTAAAACTTGTAAGAGCGTGAGAAAATCCATAGCCTCTACCCTCTCCGCCGCAGGCTTAAAAACAAGCGCTCAAGCGGGCCTCGAACCATTAAGGTCAGAGCGCCAGTGAACAAAATCACCAAGGCCTGGATCACCACAATCAACTCCCGCGGAATTTTCGTCCAGAGCGCCAACTCGGCGCCGCCTTGGTACAAAAAGCCAAACAGCAATGCGGCAAGCAACACCCCAAGCGGGTGACTGCGACCCATCAAAGCCACAGCGATACCGATAAAGCCGGCCCCTTCGGTGAAGTTCAAAATCAACCGCTCACTTTCACCCTGCGTTGTGTTGATGGCCATCATGCCTGACAAAGCACCCGAAATCATCATGGCCACCATAATGATTTTCACCGAGCCAATCCCTGCATAGCGCGCTGCGGGTTCAGATTTTCCCATAGCGCGAATTTCATAGCCCAGAGGCGAGCGCCAAATTAAAAACCAAACCAAAACACAGGCCACCAATGCGAGGAAAAAGCTAACATTCGCCGGGGCAGCGCGAAACATTTTTTCAAATCCCATGAGACTGGCCATATCCTCAAAGGTTGGCAAATGGGTGCTGGCTGGGAAGTTTGCTGTGGCCGGATCCATGCTGCCCTTGGGTTTTAGCGCACCTACCAAGAAAAAATTTAAAACCCCTGCCGCAATGAAATTGAACATGATGGTTGTGATGACGATGTGACTGCCGCGTTTGGCCTGCAAATAGGCCGGCAGTCCAGCCCAGATCATACCAAAGACGGCTGCACCGAGTGAGGCGCCAATGATTGCAAAGCTCCAATGCGGCCATGGGATGAACAGGCAGACAAGCGCCACACCAAGACCGCCCATCATTGCCTGCCCTTCACCACCAATGTTGAATAAGGCGGCGTGAAACGCCACAGAGACCGCAAGCCCAGTGAAGATAAAGTTGGTGGTATAGTAGAGCATATAGCCCCATCCCGAAGATCGCAGCAGCGTGCCCTCGATCATAAGCTTGAGCGCGGCAACAGGGCTTTCGCCGATGGCCAATATCAATAAAGCCGACAAAAGCGCAGCGATGATCAGCGAAATCAGAGGGACAAGAACCACATCAGCCCATTTTGGCATTACACCCATAATTGCGCTCCACAGTTTTGCACGGCAGTTTGGCTTAGACTCACGAGGGGGCCTCCCCTGTCACACCGGCCATTAAAAGGCCAAGCTCTTTTTCATTGGTTTTCGTCGGATCACGTTCGCCCATGATCTGGCCGTCAAACATCACCGCGACGCGGTCAGAGAGCGAGAGAATTTCGTCAAGCTCCACAGAAACCAGCAAGATCGCCTTGCCCTGATCGCGCAGCGCAACAATTTGTTGATGGATAAATTCAATGGCGCCGATATCGACCCCGCGTGTAGGTTGTCCAATCAAAAGCAAGTCGGGATTGCGCTCAATCTCACGCGCAAGAACAATCTTTTGTTGATTGCCGCCAGAGAAATTTTGAGCCGTCAAATTAGGATTGGGCGGGCGCACATCGAAGCGTTGCATTTTCGCAGCGGTCTCCGCCTTAATCGCCGCGTTGTCCATAAAAAAGCGATTGGCCTGATGCGCCGAATCGCGGTGATAGCCGAACACGGCGTTTTCCCAGGCCGTAAAGTCCATGATCAGACCTTCGCGTTGGCGATCCTCGGGCACATGGGCAATGCCATTGGCCCGCCTGGATTGTCCATCGCTATCCGCGCCCGTCAAATCCAAGGCAGCGCCGTTCACTTTCACCGAGCCCGTGGCGCTTTGATAGCCCCCCAAAACTTCCAGCAATTCGGACTGCCCATTGCCGGCCACCCCAGCAATGCCAAGAATTTCACCAGCACGCAGCGAAAGGCTCACATCCGTCAACCGCGCGACCCCGGCATCATCCACCACACTCAGGCCAGTGATCTCCAGCACTTGTTGTTTTGGCTGAGCAGGCGTTTTATCGACCCGCAGCAAGACCTTCCGCCCGACCATCAATTCCGCCAAGTTTTCAGGGCTGGTTTGCGAGGTCTTCACTGTCGCCGTCATCTCACCGCGCCGCATCACGCTGACCGTGTCGGTGATATCCATAATCTCCCGCAGTTTATGGGTGATGAGAATGATGGTTTTGCCTTCTTCGCGCAGGCGCCCCAAAATACGAAACAGCTGATCGGCTTCCGTCGGGGTTAAAACCCCGGTGGGTTCATCTAAGATCAATATATTAGCCCGGCGATACAACGCTTTGAGGATCTCAACCCGCTGCTGCATGCCCACGCCGATCTCCTCGATCACCGCATCAGGATCCACATTCAGCTCGTATTCCGCCGCCAATTCGGCTAATTCCGCCCGCGCCTTGCGAAGAGAGGGCGCCAAAAACACCCCGCTTTCCGCACCCAGGACAACATTCTCAAGCACGGTAAAATTTTCAACCAGTTTAAAGTGCTGGAACACCATGCCGATGCCCGCTGAAATCGCAGCCTGGCTGTCTGGGATCGCAGTTTTTTGACCCGAAATAAAGATTTCCCCGGCGTCGGCTTTGTAAAACCCATAAAGGATTGACATCAGTGTTGATTTGCCTGCTCCATTCTCGCCGATGATGCCGTGAATGGTTCCAGGCATGACACGGATTGAGATGTCTTTATTGGCCTGCACGGGCCCAAAGGCCTTGGAAATACCCTTTAATTCAATTGCTGGCTGGCTCATCAAAATCCCTTTGTCAACAAAGGCCGCGCCAACTCAATGGCGCGGCCTCGTCATTTTGGCCTGTTCGCAGGTCCTTTAGAAGGACAATGCGGGGCAGGTTTCGTCAGACGTATAATCATGCACGGACAATGTACCGGCCGTAATGGCTGACGCCGCCGCATCGACAGCGCTTTGCATATCTGCAGATACCAAAGACGCGTTGAACTCATCCAAGGCATAGCCGACGCCACCGTTAGCTATACCCATTTGGAAATTGCCTGTTTCAAGCGCATCGCCTTGGCTGAAGGCTTCGTACACCGCATTGTCCACGCGCTTGAGCATGGAGGTCAAAACCTTACCCGGGTGCATGTAGTTTTGGTTGCTGTCTACACCGATGGACAAAATACCCTCATCAGCCGCTGTTTGCAGAACTCCAACGCCTGTACCACCAGCCGCGGCAAAGACCACATCCGCACCTTGGCTGATCTGCGCTTTGGTCAGCTCAGAGCCTTTAACCGGATCATTCCATGCGGCCGGGGTTGTACCAGTCATATTGGCAATGATTGTAGCACCCGCGTTGACCGCTTTTACGCCCTGCGCAAAGCCACATCCGAAGCGGCGGATCAATGGGATATCCATGCCGCCAACAAAGCCGACCGTGCCCGTTGCAGAGGCTTGAGCGGCCAGCATACCAACAAGATAGGAGCCTTCATGCTCGTTGAAACCGATACCGCGTACGTTGGGCATGCTCAACCAGTTCACATCGATAACAGCAAATTTTGTATCAGGGTAATCTGGCGCCACTTTGCTCAGGGCATCGGAAAAGGCAAAACCAGCCATGACGATCGGGTTGGAGCCAGCTTCAGCAAAGCGCCGCAAAGCTTGTTCGCGCTGGGCTTCATTTTGCAGCTCAATCTCGCGGAAAGATCCGCCAGTTTCATCCGCCCAGCGCTGCGCGCCCTGGAAAGCAGCCTCGTTGAAGGATTTGTCAAATTTTCCACCAAGATCAAAGATAATAGCGGGGTCGGCCAATGCAGCGGTGGCGCTCAAAGCCGCAGCAGCAGCGCTGCCAAGAATAGTTTTCATAAAGCTCATAAAAGTCTCCCATAAATAGCGACACCCAAGGGACAGAATCCTTCGGGTCTAAAGCAAGCAGATCCATCGATCATGACTAAATTAGCCCGGTCTGCCAAGGGAGCGTCAATATAAATTTATCTTTTTATTAAGAAAATCATCGAAGAGCGTCTCATCACTCTCACCGCGATTGAAAGATAAGCAATTTAAATCAATAATTTACGAAAAATCAATGCGTCGCATTTCGTGCCATCGCGCCGCTGATAATATTGCGCGCGCCGGCCGACCTGCTCAAAGTCTAAGCTCTTATAAAGCCCAAGGGCCGGCGCATTGTCCGCAGCCACTTCTAAAAAAATTGAAAGCGCGCCCAAAACCGCTGACGTCTCAAAAAGTGCCAACATCGCGCGCCGCGCCAATCCTTGCCTTTGCGCCCCAGCGGCGCATGCAACGGTGAGTATTTCCACCTCATCAAGAACCAAACGCCCCAGAGCAAAACAGTCAGGCACCGCGCTCATGTGAACGCCAGGTTGCTCCAAAAGACGTTGAAACTCATCCGTGGACCACGGGCGTAAGGTAGCAAAGGCAGAGCGATGAATCCGCGCGAAATCCTCTGCCGAAACGGGCGTTTTAGGCGGCAACAGGGCGCACTTCGACCACTTCGGGAATATAATGGCGCAGCAAGTTCTCGATGCCCATTTTCAATGTCAAAGTCGACGAGGGGCAACCAGCACAAGCGCCTTTCATATGCAGGTAAACAATGCCCCGATCAAAGCCGTGAAAGGTAATATCGCCACCATCTTGCGCCACAGCCGGGCGTACGCGCGTGTCCAGAAGCTCTTTGATCTGAACCACAATGGATTCATCTGCCGCATCATAATCGCCCTGCGCAACCGCGCCAGATTGACCGTCCGACAGGACCGGTGCGCCAGATTGGAAATGCTCCATTATCGCGCCCAACAACGCCGGTTTGATATGGTCCCACTCTGTTTCATCGGTTTTGGTCACCGTGACAAAATCCGACCCCAAAAACACACCTGTCGTGCCCGCGACGGCGAACAATCGCTGAGCCAAGGGGCTGGCAGAGGCGCTCTCGGCCGATGGGAAATCCGCGGTGCCCATGTCCATAACAGATTGACCAGGCAAAAATTTCAGCGTTGCAGGGTTTGGAGTACTCTCAGTTTGAATGAACATAAAGCTGCCTTCCGGTTGTCGCACCGCAAATATGTTCTACGGCCCGTTCCATGTCAAGTTTTTAGAATTATTCTAATTTCGAGCTGCACTAACTCAAAGCTTCCAATTGTTCTTTGCTTAAGGAGCCTGGCACAATCACAATCGGCACATCCAAACTGCCAGAAGATTTTGACAATTGAGTGACCAAGGGCCCCGGCCCTTTGCGATCTGTCGCCGCGCCCAAAACCAAAATATCCACTTCGGCATCCTCGCGAATTTGCAACAAAATCTCCGGAACCATCTCGCCTTCGCGAATCACCAGCTCCGGATCAACACCATGTTTCGCGCGCATCCACTTTGCAAAGACCTCGTAATGCGCCTCAATCCGCTCGCGGGCCTCTTCGCGCATTATTTCGCCAACACCGATCCAATGATTGAATTCCTCGGGCGGAATAACCGCGAGAATTTCGACCCGCGCCCCGGTGTTTTGCGCCCGCATCGCCGCAAAGCGCATCGCGTTCAAACATTCCGTAGAATTGTCCAGCACAACCATAAATTTACGCATCTCGGGCCTCCATTCGATCCGCATAATGCCTGGAGCAGCACCCGCCCGCAACGTCAAATTAAGGCGCCGATCAAATAATATGGCCTCTAGGCCGTAACTGGTTCGCGGTCCCAAGGCCCAATCCCATAGGCTAGCCCCACAGCGTCAAATTAAAGTGCTAGCGCAACATGCCAACGATGTCGTAGGTTTTTTGCAAGATAGGATCGGCCAATGCCCGGCCACGCTCAGCACCACGGGCCAAGATCCGGTCAATCTCATCAGGCTCTTGCATGAGGCGCGACATCTCGCTGGAAATCGGAGCCAGCTTTGAGACAGCCAAGTCTGCAAGCTTTGGCTTGAAGGATCCAAATTGCTGTCCGGCAAATTCATCGACCACCGCCTGCGGGGTCATCTCATTGAGAGCCGCATAGATATTGACCAAATTGCGCGCCTCCGGCCGGCCGTCCAAACCCTCAAGCGTTTCAGGCAAAGGGTCTGCATCAGTTTTCGCCTTTTTGATTTTCTTGGCCAAAGCATCCGCATCATCGGTCATATTCAATCGGCTCATGTCACTGGGGTCTGACTTTGACATTTTTTTTGTCCCATCACGCAGGCTCATAACCCGCGTCGCCGCCCCCTCAATCACCGGTTCCGGGATGGGGAAGAAATCTACGCCAAAATCATTGTTAAACTTCGTCGCAATATCGCGCGTCAGTTCGAGATGCTGCTTTTGATCTTCGCCCACGGGTACGTGGGTGGCATGATAGATCAAGATATCCGCCGCCATCAAAGCCGGATAGCCAAAAAGACCCAACGAGGCATTCTCACTGTTCTTGCCCGCTTTATCTTTCCACTGCGTCATGCGCTTCATCCAGCCCATGCGCGCGACACAATTGAAAATCCAGCCCAGCTGCGCATGTCCGGGAACTTGACTTTGATTGAACAAGATTGATTTTTCAGGATCAATACCTGCCGCAATAAACCCGGCGCAGAGTTCGCGGGTGTTGCGGCGCAAATCTGCCGGCTCCTGCCAGACCGTAATCGCATGTAGATCAACCATGCAATAGACGGTTTCAAATCCACCATCCATTTGCATATCCACAAATCTCTTCATCGCGCCCAGGTAATTGCCCAAAGTCAGCCCACCAGAGGGTTGGATGCCTGAAAATACGCGTGGAACAAACTTTTCGGTCATTACGGCCTCGGCTCTAGAATTCAGTTTGCACATCGCATAATGAGCAAGGCCGAAGCCGTCAAGGAAGCACACCATGTCCCACACCCCTCCCCCCGCCGTTAATCCGCTGCCGCCCGCGGTGATTATCCTCTTTTTGGCGGTGGTTATCGGCGAGGCCTATATCGCCGGGGCAGAGGCGCAACTTTGGGGCCAATTTGACGCCCGCGTCGGCCTCATTCGGCAATTTTCTTTTTTCCCAGAGGGTTTTGAACGGGCCCTAGCGGCCGGTATCTGGCAACCAGAATTATTTTGGCGCATGCTCACTTACCCCTTTGTTCATGCCACGGTTATGCAGTCCATCTTGGCCTCGGTGTTAATCTTGGCTTTGGGAAAATTCGTGGGCGAAATCTTAGGCAATACAGCCGTGTTCGCCATTTTCGGCATCTCTTCGGTATTTGCCGCCCTTGGGTACACACAGTTCACCTCAAGCACATATCCGCTCTTTGGTGGTTACCCGCCTGCCTATGGGTTAATCGGTGGGTTTAGTTTCGTGCTACTTAGCCGTGCGGAAGGCCTGTTGAGCCACCAATTGCGCGCGTTTCGCATGCTCGGACTGTTAATGGCAATCAATATCAGCTTCTCTTTATTCAGCGGCGGACCCCCGCTGTGGGTGGCAGAGCTTTGTGCCGCCGTGGCCGGGTTTATCTCAGCCGCTTTGATCCAGCCGGGCGGGCTTGCCAATCTTGCCGCGAAGTTTCGGCGTCATTGATCAATCGCTCCGGCGTATCATCTGGCGCAATTCGGCAAAGCTAAAGGCCCCAAGCAGACGACCGGCCAAAGCGTAGCTGCCCACCGCCACCAATAAAATCGCAATCAAACCGAGCAGGCGCAGACCGTCCATCTGTAAGACCGGTTCCAACGCACGGGCGGTGATCCAGACGACCACCCCCATCCCCAAGCCGGCCAGAAGAATGCAGAACGATCTTCTGCGCAACTGCGCATCCCAGCTTGCCGCCGTGCCAAACCGCCGCGCGCCCCACCACAGGCAGGCCAGCATGGCCCAACCGGCGCAGGTTGCCCCATAGGCGGCAGCCGTAAACCCGATATATCGGCTCAAACCAATCGCCACCGCAGCATTAACCGCCAACGCAACAAGGGCATAGTTAAACGGGGAACGCGTGTCTTCGCGAGCGAAAAACACGGGCTGATAGAGCTTTTGCAACACAAAGGCCGGCAAACCCAGGCCGTAAATCGCTGTAGCTAAGGCTGTGGCCTGCGTATCACTGGCCACAAATGCGCCACGTTCAAACAAGACCGAGACCAATGCCGAAGGGATCACAACCAAGGCCACCGTGCAAGGAATGGTCAAAAGCAAAGACAGCTCTGCTGCGCGGTTGAAGGCTCTCTCACCACCGGAATCATCCCCAATGCGCAGCCGCCGCGACAGATCCGGTAGGAGCACAATGCCAATAGCAACCCCCACCACGCCGAGCGGCAATTGATACAGCCGATCAGCATAATACAGCCAGGCATTCGCCCCTTCAAAATAACTGGCAATCTGCCGGCCCACCAGTAAATTGACCTGCACAACGCCGCCAGCCAGCGCGGCAGGGGCGGCAATTATCGCCAAGCGCTTGAGCTCGGGTGTCATTACCGGCCAGCGCGGCAGCAGCCTAAATCCCGCTCGAAGCGCCGCGACCCACAACATAACCAATTGCGCGATCCCTGCCAAAGGCACGCTCCAGGCCAGTGTCAAACCTATGTCCCAGCCCAACCATTGCGCCGCAAACAGCGCCAGAATAAAGCAAATATTCAGCAAAACAGGCGCAGCCGCCGCGGCCACAAACCGCCCGGCTGAATTGAGCACACCCGAAATCAAGGCCGCAAGCGAGATGAAAAGAATGTAGGGAAAGGCAATCCGTCCAAACAGCACGGTAAGATCAAAGCGAGCGTCGCCAGCAAAGCCGCTTGCCATGGCCCAAACCAAATAGGGCATCGCGAACATAGCTAGCGCATTCAGCACGATAAGCACCAGCGCCAACATCGACAACGCATCCCGCACGAACGCAAGCGGCTCATCACCCGTGGCAAGCTTTTTGGAAAACATTGGCACGAAGGCGATATTAAACGCCCCTTCTGCAAAAAATCTCCGGAACAGATTGGGCAAAGAAAAGGCCAGAAAAAAAGCCTCTGCCACCGGAGAGGCCCCCAAGGCGCCCGCGATCAAAACATCGCGCAAAAATCCCATGACGCGCGACACCAAGGTCCAAAACCCGACCATGAAGACCCCCCTCATCATCGTCATGATAGCGCCCTCGTCGCACCTTGCTGCAAAGCCTCCCGCAGTTTCTGCTCCAAACTGTCCCGCTTGGCCTTGGAATGCAGCTTCAGCCCAAACATGTCTTTGACGTAGAATGTATCGACCACCTGTTCTCCATAGGTGGCAATCACTGCGCTGGAAATATTCACATTGGCCGCAGCCAGCGTGCGGGCCAGATCATAAAGCAGCCCGAGACGGTCGCGTGTATCAACCTCAATAATTGTATATATTTCAGAACCTTCATTGTCGAAACTGATCGAGGTGGGCACCTGGAACGCCCGCTCACGTTTTTTGATTTTATCGCGTGATTGGATGGCCTCACGGGCCACAAGCGTGCCTTGCAAAGTCTCAGTGATCATCTTTTCCAAACGCCCAAGTCGCAGGTCCTGGAAAGGGTGACCTTCCGCATCCTGCACCCAAAAGACCGCCGTGACGTAGCCATCTTTACTGGTAAAAGTGCGCGCATCGACCACATTCGCCCCGCTCAAGGCCAAAGCGCCACAAATCCGGCTGAACACCCCCGGATGATCCGCCATCGCAAAGCAAATCCGCGTTGCGTCGCGATCTCCATCAGGCTGCAAATCCATGCGGATCTGATCTTCTGGAATATCCAAAAGCAGCCGGGCGAAAATCTGATGGGCGGTTACATGCAGACCTTGCCAATAAGGCGGGTAATGTCGGTTCGTTTCATGGCGCAGCGCCGCTTTCGGCCAATTGGGCAGAGCCTTGCGCAGGTTTTTCTTGGCTTCCGTGCCGCGGTTCTCCCGATTGAGATCTTCCAGCCCGGTCTCCAGCGCCTTTTTCGTTTGCCGGTACAACGCGCGAATCAGCACTGCTTTCCAATTGTTCCATACCCCTGGGCCCACGCCTGAAATATCACAGACAGTTAACACCGTTAAGAGATCCAGCCGCTTGACCGATTGCACAGCTTTGGCGAAATCACGCACGGTACGCGGATCTGCAATATCACGTTTTTGCGCCATATCCGACATCAAGAGATGGTGCCGGACGAGCCACTCGACCGTCTCCACCTCGCGAGCCTTGAGCCCCAAACGCGGCGCAACTTCACGGGCGATTTTCGCACCGAGCACCGAATGGTCTTCAGGCCGACCCTTGCCAATATCATGCAAAAGCAGCGCAATATACAGCACTTTTCGGTTCAGCCCCTCCGCCAATATTCCGCTGGCAACTGGAAGCTCTTCTATCAATTCACCGCGCTCAATCGCGGCGAGGTGGCTAATCGTTTGAATGGTGTGCTCATCAACCGTATAGGAGTGATACATATTGAACTGCATCATGGCGACAATCGGTTCAAATTCAGGAATAAATGCCGCCAAAACGCCCAGCTCATTCATCCGCCGCAATCCCCGCTCCGGATTGCCGTGTTTCAGCAGAATATCGTTAAAGATACGAATGGCCTCATCCGACTTACGCATTGCCCCATCAATCAAATGCAGGTTTGCCGACAAAAGACGCATGGCATCCGGATGGATCAACAGGCCCGTGCGCATGGCTTCCTCGAAAACGCGGAGCAAGTTCATTTTATCTTTCAAAAAAGCCTCTGGATCGGCAATTGCCAACCGATTTTGCAGTACACAAAAGCCAGGCTTCAGCTTCGGCTTTCGGCGTAAAACACGCAGCAAAACAGGCTCTTTCTTAACCTGCGCAGCCTCCAGAGCCGTCAAGAAGATTCGGGTCAATTCCCCAACTTTTGTCGCATGACGAAAATAGGCCTGCATGAAATGCTCCACCGCCCGCCGTCCACCGCGGTCTCGATACCCCATGGCCAAGGCGACCTCGACCTGCAATTCAAAAGTCAACTGGTCCATTGCGCGATTGGCAATCAAATGGAGATGACAGCGCACCGCCCAGAGAAAATTCTGCGCGGCCTCAAAAGTTGCGAATTCCTCGGCGCTGAACACACCTGCGTCAACCAATTGCTCGGCATGAAATACGCCGTTGATATATTTCTCAATCCAATACAGTGATTGCAGATCGCGCAGCCCACCTTTGCCTTCTTTGACATTTGGCTCCACCATGTAGCGCTGGCCGCCCTGCTTGAGGTGGCGCGCGTCACGTTCCGCAAGCTTGGCTTCGGTAAATTCGCCTGCGGTATCTTTAAATAGCTTTTCGCGGAGCTGGGTTTGAAGCTGCTGAAACACCTCTTGATCGCCAAGCAAGGACCGCATCTCAACCAAAGATGTGCAAATGGTATAATCTTCTCGCGCAAGGCGCAGACAATCACGGATCGAGCGGCTGGCATGGCCCACTTTGAGACGGAGGTCCCACAGCACATAAAGCAAGGTTTCAATCACGCTTTCGGCCCAAGCGGTCATCTTATAGGGAACAACAAAGAGCAAATCGGCATCTGAGAATGGCGCCATGCCGCCGCGACCATACCCCCCCACAGCCACAATCGCCAATTGCCCCGAGGTGGTCGTAACTTGCCGGGGATGAATATAACGCAGCGCAGCATCATAGGCTGCCGCAACGGCACAATCGGTCAGATAGCAATAGCTAATCGTCGCGGCCTCCGATGCGAAAGGAGACGCTTTGAAGGCGATTGAAATCCGCTCCAGCCCCGCCGCGCGGCTCTGGCGCAGGATACCCACGACAGCGCCACGAATGGCCGACGCATCGCTAAGATCAGCCACCGCGCGGTCAATCTGTGCCGCAACATCCTCACGATCAAAAATGTCATTCGCCTCCAGAATGAGATCCGAGGGCGCGCGAAGTTTGGACAGTTCCAAGCCTAAAATCCGATATTGGAAAAGCTACGCGGAGCGGGCGACAGCACCACGACTTTATTGCCTTCAATGGTGGCAACTGCCAAACCGCGTTCAACAGTGCCATCATCGCGCAAGCGGAAAATACCAGCCGCGCCCTGAAAGCCACTGCTCTGTGTCAAACCCCGGCGGTTCACCGCATCTCGACTGCCCGTAGCCACTGACGCGCCGACCGCCGCCACGCCATCATAAGCGATGGCCGCCAATGGGTGAGGCGCGCGGCCATAGACGGTTTGAAAGCGTGCGCTGAATTGTTCGCTGCGCAGCGGGCTTGGCATGGCGAACCACCCACCTTGAATCGCAGGCAAATGAAAGGCGGAGGGCAAAGCGTCCCACTGTGCCAAACCTGCATATTGCACCAGCTGCGGATCCAACCCCGCCTCGGGTAGCAATTGCGCGATCAAGGGCAACCCGCCGTCGTAATCAGCGGTCAGAAACACGATGTCAGCGTCAACGACCTCATTGCGTTCAGCAATACGGCTCATCGCCTCGACCAAATTCTGCTGAGTGAATTCATATCCCTCCACACCGGCCAAAAAACTGCCCTGCGCTTCCAAGGCCCGCTCGAGGGCATCTCGTCCAGCCTGCCCGGGCACCGTGTTGGCATGCACCAATAGCGCGCGCGATTTTCCCTGCTCCCATCCATAAGCCACCAAATGTTCGGCTGTGTTCTGAAACGTATGGCCCAAGACATAGACATTGCCCCCAGCAATCTCGACATTATTCGACAGCGACAAAACGCTCACACCGCTGCCGACCACCGCCAGACCCACCGCATTGGCCGCGCCGGCATAAAGCGGACCAACAATCACTTGTGCACCATCTTGGACAGCAAGCCGAGCCATTTCAGCCGCCTGGGTCTCAAGCCCGGCCGTGTCGTAGATTTGCATCTGCATCTCGACCCGGCCTTTTAGATCAGCCATCGCCATACGCGCCGCTTGCTCTGCGGAAAGCGCCAATTCCTGCACCCGTTCATCTACAGCTGTGAGTGGCAAGAGCACCGCCACCTGCACTGTTTTGCTGCCATCAAGCCGGAGGCCACCGCCTGCAATTGACCCGCCAGAAGGCGTAACACAAGCCGACAGCAGAACCAAAGCACAAAGCGCCAAGACCGGCGCGCCGCGCAGCTGCAACATTGATGAAACTAGAAAATTCATAGTCAAAGCGCCCTTCAGAGATTGATAGACCTGTGTTAAGTACAGTTTATTGCAATCCGCAAAGGGGTCCAGAGGTGAATCATAATTTGATGAAGTTGGAGCCCGCCTTATACCTTGTGGCAACACCTTTAGGCTCCGCGCGCGATATTACCCTGCGCGCGCTTGATATTTTGGCCTCCGCGGATGTGTTGGCCGCCGAAGATACTCGCACTGCACGCAAATTGTTGGGCATACATGGCGTACCCTTGGCTGGGCGGCGAATCATTGCCTACCACGATCACAGCTATGCCAAGGACCGCCAAAAATTGCTCTATCATATCGCGGAGGGTCGATCCGTCGCCTATGTGTCAGAAGCAGGCACGCCATTGATCGCAGATCCCGGCTATCAGCTGGTGGCCGATGCCCGGCGTGACGGGTTATCGGTATGGTCCGCGCCGGGACCTGCGGCCTGTGTCGCCGCTCTGACTGTGGCCGGTCTGCCGACAGATCAATTTCATTTCGCCGGCTTCTTAGCACCTCACAAAGTGGCCCGCCAAAAACAGCTGGCAGAGCTTATGGCCCTGCGCGCAACAGTTGTTCTATATGAATCCCCCAAACGCTTGAACGCGCTTCTGAGCGATATCGAAACGACGGGCGGCCCAGCACGTACTGTTGCGGTCTGCCGCGAATTAACCAAGAAGTTTGAAGACGTCCAAAGCGGGCCAGTTGAGAGCCTCCGCGCATTTTACGCCAAGACACCCGCCCGCGGCGAAATTGTGGTGCTGATTGGCGCCGGAGAAGAGGCCAAAATCGATAAAGATGATCTTGAGGCGGCACTTGTTCATGCAATGTTAAGTCTACGCGTGAAAGATGCAGCAGACGCTGTCGCTGGCGCTTACGTCCTGCCGCGGCGCGATATTTATCAATTGGCCCTCAAATTACAGGCTGCGCAAACCAAAAAGTAATGTAATGTTTATAAAACTGCACGAGGTACAAGCAATCATCTGGCTGGACTGGCCGCTGAACATTCAGTGATCGCCAAATATGCAGGCCGGGCGCACCACATGCTGGCCCATCGGTGGCGCGGTGCACCGAGCGAAATTGATCTGATTTTTGCCGATGGAGATGGGTTGATCTTCACAGAAGTGAAAAAGAGCCGCAGCCATGATGCGGCGCGGCGCAACCTAAGCCACAGGCAGCAAAACCGCGTTTGCCATGCCGCCGCAGAATATCTCGCAGATTCCGGTCGCTCTTTGGCAACAGATATGCACTTTGATCTGGCCTTGGTTGATGGGCAGGGCCACATTCAAGTGATGGAAAATGCCATGATGCAATCGGGCGTTGCCCAAGGGCCGTGACAGAAACAAATTGCCAAAACACCAGTGGGCCCTTAATGAGTCCTAACCCGTTTTGGAAATTTGTCCGAGGTACGCGCATGTCAAAAAAAATTGCCTTTCAAATGGACCCAATGGAATCGGTCAATATTGACGCAGACAGCAGTTTTCATTTAGCGATGGAAGCCCAGGCGCGTGGCCACGAAATCTATTATCACACACCCGGCAGGCTGGCCTTTGAAAATGGCAAAGTCACGGCCAAGGGACAAAAAATGCTGCTGCGGCGCGAGCGCGGCAATCATGTGGATCTTGTCCCGCTGGAGGATTTGGATTTGCACCAGTTTGACGTGGTTTGGTTGCGCCAAGACCCGCCATTTGACATGGGTTACATCACAACCACGCATTTGCTGGACCTTTTGAAACCAGATACTTTGGTCGTCAATGATCCGTTTTGGGTGCGCAATTACCCTGAAAAGCTGTTAATGTTACAATTTCCGGACCTGATCCCTCCGACCACAATTGCGCGCGACTTGGACACGCTCAAAGCATTCCGCGCGCAACATGGTGATGTGATTGTCAAACCGCTCTATGGCAACGGCGGCGCGGGCGTGTTTCGTCTCACCCCAGAAGATCGCAACATCGCCTCATTGCATGAGCTTTTTACGGGAATAAACTCTGAACCGCTGATCATCCAAAAGTTTCTACCGGCCGTCAGTCAAGGCGACAAGAGAGTCATTTTAGTGGATGGTGAGGCGGTGGGTGCGATCAACCGCGTGCCTGCGGCAGGCGAGACTCGCTCCAACATGCATGTTGGCGGTCGGCCCGAAAAAATCGGTCTAACCGCGCGGGACAAAGAAATTTGTACCGCTATTGGGCCCTTACTGCGCGAGAAGGGCCAAATTTTCGTCGGTATTGACGTGATTGGGGATTATCTCACCGAAATCAACGTCACTTCCCCCACGGGCCTGCAAGAATTGCAACGCTTCGATGGAACCAATGTGGCCGGGCTGATTTGGGACGCGATTGAAGCGCGTCTCTAATCTCCGCTCTTAAAACGCTTAGGCCTTCGCCAAACCTCGGATCCAAACTGCGATTTGCCCCATAACGGCCTCCGCAGACCTGTCTGTACCGCAGGCTTGCAAAAAGGCGTGTGGTTGATCTTTGGCCAATAAATGCGTGATCGGGTGATCGGTATGATCGGCCAACCAATCGTTGTCATCGGCAATCGGATCGCATCCAGCTTTCACCAAGAGCAAGGGAGCGCCGGCTTTTGATAGGCGAGCCCGAAAGTCTGACACATCTTCACAACCCAAATGCCCATACATCACCCTGAGCGCTGTATCATTCAGGCCTTCGGAATTGGCGCCAAAGGCGTCATGGGACGGTCCTTCAAGCCCGCCAAATGCCCCGTAAAGGCTGACCATCCCCTGTATTTTTGCCCGCGACGCCATGCCGCCCGCGGCCCAAAGCACCATAGCTCCGCCAGCGCTATCACCGGCCAAAACGATCTCATCGCGCTCGGCCGCGAAGTGCTCGGCGATCTCGGCGGCTTGATCTGCTTGCGCGGGAAACTTATGTTCGGGTGCTAAGCCATAGGGGGCCGCGAAGACCCGCCGGCCAGTCAGCTTTGCCATCCACGAACACAGGGTTTGATGCGTCCAAGGGCTGCCAACGATCCAGCCACCCCCGTGAAAATAGAGGATATCAGCGCCTTCATGCTGCTCTTGCGGTGTGAAACAAAGCCCCGTGCCACTGGCAAATGAGACTTCAGCAATGTCGACTGTCTGGGCGGAGAAATGCGAAATGCTGGCCCGCTGTGCGGCGTAACCCGCGCGCAGCTTAGGCACAGGATCGGTCACCCAATCGAGGGTTGGCATTGCGCTCATGCAAAATCCTCCGGCCGTGCCTCGTGGGCCATATGGTCAAGAACCGCGTTGACAAAACCGCGTTCCTTGCCATCGGGAAAAAATGCCAAGGCCACGTCAACATATTCCACAATCGCCACTTTTGGCGGCGTGTCGCCTTCGACAAACTCCGCACCCGCCGCGCGGAATAAGGCCCGTAACGTTGGGTCTATGCGGGCAATGGGCCATTTAGCAACCAAGGCCCGATCTGTCATCTGATCGATCCGCGCCTGATTGTTGACAGCTCCAGCAATCACCCGATTGAAATGCGCGATATCCCCATCGGCGAGCTGTACCCCATCGAGCTCCACACCCATCCGGTGCTCTTCAAACTCTTGTGACACCACGTCAATCGACAATTGCGAGGCTTCCATCTGGAACAAGGCCTGCACGGCGTACAGGCGACTGGCAGATTTCATGCGGCGCTTTTGATTGCCTGATAAATTAGAACCGCTCATGCTTTTGCCGTCTCCTCAGTGGATAAAAATCCAATTTTTCCTTGGGGCTGCTCCCATTTGCGTGTCAACGCAATCAAATGAAGGGCCGCTGCGGCAGCCCCGCCCCCTTTGTTTTGACCGGCGGTCTCTGCGCGCATTTCGGCTTGTTTGCGGTTTTCAACAGTTAAAATTCCATTGCCGATACAGGCGCCCTGCAGGCCCAAAAGCTGCAGCGCGCGGCTGCTGTCGTTGCACACTGTCTCGTAGTGGGTTGTCTCACCTCGGATGACGCAGCCCAGGGCTACATAGCCGTCAAACTCGGCCCGCCGATGCGCAATAGCAATGGCGGTAGGCACCTCAAGCGCGCCCGGCACTTCCACCAGCTCCCACTGGCCATCTGCAGCCTCAATCTCTGCCTGAGCACCGGCGACCAGTTGATCGGCGATGTCTTTGTAATAGGGTGCCACCACAATGAGCATTTTGACTGGTGCGTCAAAAGATGGGCGAACAAGCGTGTGATGTTGCTCTGCTGCGGCCATTAGTTCGATCCCGAAATTTTTTGTGTGCCAAGAATTTCCAACCCGTAAGCCTCAAGTCCAACAATCTTGGGCTCCGGTGAGTTGGTCAACAAGATAAGCTGTGACAGGCCCAGTGACGACAGAATTTGTGCCCCGACCCCATATTGGCGCAGAGTTTGCGGGCTGCCATCATCCGACGCGCTAATTTTCATGTGCAGATCGCGCAATAAGACCAAGACCCCGCGTCCCTCCTCGGCGATAATTTTCATTGACTGCGAAAATTCAAAGGCCCGCCCCTCGGGACCGGTTCCAATCATATCCAACATCGGATCCAAAGAGTGCATCCGCACCAAAACCGGGGTCTCTGCGCTGATATCCCCTTTAATCAGTGCAATATGCTCAGCCCCTTGGGTTTCATCGTTGAAAATCCGCATCTGCCACTCACCACCGAACTCGGATTGGATAAGCTCCTCGCCTTTCACCCGCACAAGGTTATCATGCCGGCGCCGATAGGATATCAAGTCGGAGATGGTGCCAATTTTAAGACCGTGCAGCTGCGCAAAGCCAATGAGATCAGGCAAACGCGCCATGCTGCCATCTTCATTCATGATCTCGCAAATCACCCCGGACGGGTTCAATCCAGCCAAACGTGAGATATCGACAGCAGCCTCCGTATGGCCAGCCCGGACCAATACGCCGCCATCGCGGGCCCGCAGAGGGAAGACGTGACCAGGCGTTGCGATATCAGCAGCAGTTTTGCCGGCATCAATCGCAATCGCAACCGTATGGGCGCGATCATGGGCGGAAATACCGGTCGTCACACCTTCGCGCGCTTCGATTGAGATCGTAAAAGCGGTTTCATGGCGCGAGGAGTTATAACTCGACATTAATTGCAGACCCAAAGCATCAGTCCGTTCGCTGGTCATGGCCAAGCAAATCAAACCGCGCCCATAGCGGGCCATGAAATTAATCGCCTCTGGCGTCGCCATCTGCGCAGGAATGACCAAATCACCTTCGTTTTCACGATCTTCATGATCAACCAGAACAAACATCCGTCCGTTGCGCGCGTCGTCAATGATCTGCTCGATAGGCGAGATCACGTCAGCCAAATCGCGCTCTACGGCGCCCGGCGTTTCGAATGGTAACAGATTGCTCATGCCCTAACTCCAATCTTGCAAGCGCGCAACGTAGCGTGCCAAAGTATCAATTTCCAAGTTCACGCGGTGGCCCACCGCCGCAGAACCCCAAGTGGTGACAGCCTTCGTGTGTGGAATAAAGTTGATCCCAAAGTCTGTGCCGTTCACCTCGTTCACAGTCAACGAGGTGCCGTTCAATGCGACCGAACCTTTCGGAGCAATAAATTTCGCCAAAGCCTCCGGCGCGCGTAGCGTCACCCGCGTGCTGTCGCCTTCATCGCGCAGGGCGATGATCTCAGCCACGCCATCCACATGGCCTGAAACAATATGCCCGCCTAGCTCATCACCTACCTTCAAGGCCCGCTCCAAGTTGATCGGCCGGCCGGTTTTCCATCCTCCGATATTGGTCAATCTCGAGCTCTCGGCAGACACATCAACACAGAAGCTGTCAGAAGTTTTTTCCACCACCGTCAGGCATACGCCGTCACAAGCAATAGAAGCCCCCATATCGACCCTGGTCACATCATAGCCTGTGGCGATCTCAATCCGCAAATCCCCGCGCTGCACAACAGATCGGATGGTGCCAACGTCAGTTATGATACCTGTAAACATGATGTTCCCCTTTGCGCTGTCCCTATCCTCAGACCCCGCTTGGGGCAAGGGTCACAGTTGGAATTGAAACTGCGACAATTCGCAATTTAGAACAACCCGAAGAAGTTTTTTCAAAAAAAGCCGCCCGATTTCAAACGGTAAGCAGCGGGGTATTTGAAAATGTCAGACGGATTCGGGCGCAATTTCCTGCTGTTAAAGGGCCCGCATGGTCCATTTTTCAACCAGCTCGGGCAGCTATTGGAACAAACAGGCGCAAAAGCTTGGCAGATCGTCTTTAATGGCGGTAACCCATTTTTTTGAGCAATAAAGCGCGCTTCATCGCCCATACCGACAGCTTAGAGGCTTGGCCCACGGCACTCGGCAAGATCATCGCAGAAAAATCCATCACCGATATTGTGTTATATGGTGACACACGTCCAGTGCATGCCGAAGCTATAAAGCTGGCCAAGGGCTTGGGCTCGCGGGTTCATGTTTTTGAAGAAGGCTACTTACGCCCCTGTTGGGTAAATTACGAGCGCGGCGGCGCCAATGGGAATTCCCGTCTGATGGGGATGACCGTGGCGCAAATGCAAAAAGTTCTTCGCAAAGCCAGAATCGACCTCACCGAAGCCTCGGCCCATTGGGGCGATAAAATATGTCGCGTCAAAACGGATAGCGCTTTGGCGAGCACGTTCTACGACAAGCGGCGCCAATCTTGGCGGGTATCTTGACCAATTTTGCGTGCTAAGATTAGCTCAAAGCGCGGTGCCATATGCAAATGCGACAAGGCCAGATCCCCCAAGCCAGCCAGCCCGTCCGCGCCAAGCGCCAAACCAGCCGTATAGAGGATCACATCGTCAACCAATCCGGCCCGCAGCAATGAGGCCGCCAATTGCCCGCCACCCTCACACAAGACCGATGTCAACCCTTTTGCCCCCAAGGCCTGCATAAGCTCTGCCAAATCGAGCTGCCCATCAGGCGCGAGAGGAACCTGTAGGAGCGCGTCGCACTGACTTTGCCAAGCGCCGCTCATACAAGCCTGCGGTCCATGACAAAGCCAAAGCGGCGCAATATCCCGGCTGGTCTGCAAGGCAGGCGCGTCAAAATCTAAATGACGTGAGGCCACAATGCGGACGGGCTGCCTGTTGAGGCCCAAACCGCGCACAGTTAGGCTGGGATTATCTGCCCGGGCCGTGCCGCCGCCGACCAATACCGCGTCATGACAGGCGCGTAGACCATGGACATCGCGCCGCGCCTCAGACCCTGTGATCCACTGACTTTCACCGCGGGCCGTAGCAATGCGGCCATCTAAAGATGTAGCCAATTTTAACGTCACCCGCGGGCGCCCATGCTGCAGGCGGCTAAAAAATCCGCGATGCGCCACCAAAGCCTCTTGGGTTTGGCAGCCAACACTGACCTCAATTCCTGCTGCTTGGAGCTTGGCAATTCCCCGACCGCTGACCCGCGTGTCTGGATCCGCAATCGCCACAACACAGCGAGCAATGCCCGCCGCAATTAACCCGTCAGCGCAGGGCGGCGTTGCTCCGTGATGGGCACAGGGTTCTAGGGTGACAAAGGCTGTAGCCTGGTGCGCTCCGGCCCCTGCCTGTTCTAAAGCCATGGTTTCTGCATGAGGCCTGCCGTCGGGCTGCGTCCAGCCGCGACCAACAATACGCCCGCCTCGAACAATGACGCATCCCACCGCCGGATTGGGCCAAACGGATCCTTGACCGCGCTGACCCAGACTGAGGGCCAGCGCCATAAAGCGCGCGTCACTTAAAGCACTCACTCCTCAGGCGGCAGGTTTGGCCGCAGCTCAGAGACGAATTTATCAAAATCATCGGCAGCTTGGAAATTTTTATAGACACTGGCAAAGCGCACAAAGGCGACCGTATCGATCCGCGCTAAAGATTCCATTACAATCTCACCGATGGATGTAGACGGGATATCTGTATCCCCCATGCTTTCCAACCGGCGCACGATACCAGAAATCATTTGATCCATCCGCTCGGGCTCAACTGGACGTTTTTGCAGGGCAATGCGAATAGAACGTTCAAGTTTGCTCCGGTCAAAATCTTCTCTGCGACCATTTGATTTGATGACCACCAAATCACGCAATTGCACGCGCTCATAGGTCGTAAACCGCCCGCCACAAGCTGGGCAAAATCGCCGCCGCCGAATGGCTACATGATCCTCGGCTGGGCGCGAATCTTTTACCTGAGTGTCAACATTTCCACAAAACGGGCAACGCATGTGCCATCCCCTCTTCGTATTCCGATAGCGCAGAGCGCTTAAACTTCCACAATCCTTATAACATTTCACCACGGTTTGGGTAGAGGAGATTTTAGCCCACTGCATTTTGGGGTGGCTGCCCGATATCACCACTGCCGAAATGAGAAAGGCCCCGCAGAGCGAGGCCGTTTTCATCAAATCTTCACTGCTGTGCCGGACCTATTGGTCGAGAAAGCTCCGCAATTTACGGCTGCGGCTTGGGTGCTTAAGCTTGCGCAGGGCTTTGGCTTCGATCTGGCGAATACGTTCGCGGGTCACGCTGAACTGTTGGCCCACCTCTTCCAAAGTATGGTCTGTATTCATGCCGATTCCGAAGCGCATCCGCAACACCCGCTCTTCGCGCGGGGTCAGACTGGCCAAGACCCGCGTTGTGGTTTCTTTCAGGTTCTCTTGTATCGCACTGTCGAGCGGCAAGACGGCATTCTTATCCTCGATGAAATCACCAAGCTGCGAGTCTTCTTCATCGCCAATTGGCGTCTCCAAAGAAATTGGCTCTTTGGCAATTTTCATGACCTTACGCACTTTTTCCAAAGGCATTTGCAGCTTGGCTGCCAATTCCTCAGGCGTGGGCTCGCGACCGATTTCATGCAGCATTTGGCGCCCCGTGCGCACGAGCTTGTTGATAGTTTCGATCATATGCACCGGAATACGGATGGTGCGCGCTTGGTCCGCTATAGAGCGGGTAATAGCTTGGCGAATCCACCATGTGGCGTAGGTTGAAAACTTATAGCCCCGGCGATATTCAAATTTATCTACCGCTTTCATGAGGCCGATATTGCCCTCCTGGATCAGATCCAAGAATTGCAAGCCGCGATTGGTGTATTTTTTGGCGATCGAGATTACCAAACGCAGATTCGCCTCAACCATTTCTTTCTTGGCTTGGCGTGCTTCTTTCTCGCCTTTTTGTACCTGTTGCACAATGCGGCGGAATTCAGAGATGTCCAGTCCAACATATTGGCCAACCTGCGCCATCTCTGCACGGAGCTCTTCCACTTTATCGACACTACGCTCCATAAACATGGTCCAGCCGCGGCCAGTTTTCTCGCCCATATCGGTCAACCAGTTTGGATCCAGCTCGCGGCCGCGATAGGCATCGATGAACTCACGGCGGTTGATCCGCGCTTGGTCCGCAAGTTTCACCATAGCGCTGTCAATCGACATCACCCTGCGGTTAATGCCGTACAGCTGGTCAATCAACGCCTCAATCCTATTGTTGTGCAGGTGCAATTCATTCACCAATTCAACAATTTCAGAGCGCAGCTTTTGATACTTCGCCTCGGCCCCATCCGAGAAATTTTCATCCTCGTTCAAAGTCGCAGAGATACGCACATCCTGCATCTCAGATAAAAGGATATAATCAGAGGCAATCAGGTCCAGCGTCTCCAGCACCTTGGGCTTTAGAGCCGCCTCCATAGCTGCCAGCGACAGATTGGCCCCTTCATCATCGTCGTCTTCATCGGCGATGATAGGGTTGCCATCCGCATCCAGCTCAGGGCTGGCGCTGGCAGGGCTTTCCGTGGCAACAGGTGTCGCCACAACCGGAGCCTCCTCCTCTTCACCCATATGGTGACCAAAAGTGGTTTCCAGATCAATCACATCGCGCAGCAAAATATCTTCACTCAGCAATTCGTCACGCCAAATGGTGATCGCTTGAAATGTCAGTGGGCTTTCGCAAAGCCCCAAAATCATTGTATTGCGGCCTGCTTCGATCCGCTTGGCTATGGCAATCTCACCCTCGCGGCTCAAGAGCTCCACCGAGCCCATTTCGCGCAGATACATACGCACCGGATCATCCGTCCGGTCGAGTTTTTCATTATTTGCACCCGCAAGCGCTACATCGCGGTTTTGATTGGTGGCCACCAAATCCGTTGGGCCTTTGTCTTCATCTTCTTCAGATTCATGCTCTTCGGTCACCTGAATGCCCATTTCGGAGAGCATCGACATGACGTCTTCGATCTGATCGGACGATACCTGATCGGGTGGCAAAACTGTGTTTAGTTGGTCATAGGTGATATAACCGCGCGCCCGCGCATCACCGATCATCTTTTTGACAGCCGTTTGACTCATATCGATCATCGGTTCATTGGCGTCGGCATCTTGCTTGCGGTCGTCGTTATCCTTGGCGGCCATGCGCTGTGGCTCCTTATCCTTGGGACTCTCACTAAACGTAAAAACGAATCGGTTTTGAAACTGATTCGCTTCGCCATTTAGCCTGATTCGTCCCCCAGTTCCCACCCCCACCGAGCTTAAGGTCGGTTCGGTTTCGAATAATTAATCTGCTGCAGCAGATCATCTAGTGTATTTTGTTCCGCTAATTTTATTTTAAGACCGTTTTTCGCGGTCTTATATTCTGTATCATCTTCCTGGGCGCCCTGGGTCGTGGCTTGCAAATGCTTGGCAGATTCACTGATCCGCCAGGTCAGCCCCTCATCGTCAACATCCGACACATCCAAAACCGCCTCTGCAACCTCCCGCCCATGAGAATCTATAGCAAAAATCTGAGCAAATTCTTGCTGCAGGCAGGCGATCACAAAAGATACATCCGAGCCGTTGCGTACAGAGGGCGCAATCCGCACGTGGGGCATTTGCATCAAGTTTTCAAGTTGCGGCGGCCCAAACACTTGTTCCGCCTCTGACCAAAGCAGCTCAGGCGATCCGGAAAATTGCAACAAAAATTGCTGGAGATCGCGGTGCAGTGGCTTTTCAAACTGCAAATCCTCCAACGCCGCTTCGACCGTGGGCAGGGCTTGCGGGCAGTTGAGCAAACTGGCCAAAATAACCGAATGACGCAGGATATGGCTAGGTTCAGAGCCATTGGCCAGGGCCGAAACACGCGTGCTCGCTTGTGGTATTACAGGCCTATAGCCTGTCTTGGCGGTAAAGCCGCGCACCGATTTCGGCGCGGCCTTTGGTCGGAACAATTGCCAACGCTTGTCCTTTATCGCCTGGCCGTAATGACCGCGAATAGAGGGGTCTTGGATCAGCTTAAGCTTTTCGCGAAGGGCTTTATCCAATGCGGCTTTGCGTTCCGGGCTGTCAAAATTCTTGCCGTAGGTTTCACGCTCCCACAACAAATCCACCATCGGGCGCGCCGCATCCAAAAGCGCTTGCATGGCGCTCGGTCCACCGGCGCGCAGCAAATCATCGGGATCCTGACCTTCGGGCATCACCGCAAAGCGCAAAGATTTTCCCGCCTCCAACAAAGGAAGCGCCAAATCCATAACGCGCTGCGCGGCGCGTATGCCGGCCGTGTCGCCATCCAGAGCGATGATCGGCTCATCACAGATGCGCCACATCAGTTGTAGCTGGGTCTGTGTTATCGCTGTACCCAATGGCGCAACAGAGGCGTTGAACCCCGCCTCCGCCAGGGCTATAACATCCATATATCCCTCTGCAACGATCAAGCTTTGCCCTTTGCCCGAGGCCTCCCGCGCTGGCGCGTGATTATAGAGCGAACGCCCCTTATCAAACAGCTCGGTCTCTGGTGAATTGAGGTATTTGGCCGACTCATTGGGATCCATCGCCCGGCCACCAAAGCCAATACAGCGCTTTTGCGGATCACGGATTGGAAAAATAATGCGATTGCGAAATGTGTCATAGGGGCGTTTGCCCTTATTGGAGGGTTTGGCCAGCCCTGCCGCGAGGATCAGCTCTTCGCTCACACCCTTGCCGGTGAGATGATCCCAAAGCCCTTGCCAGCCGTCCGGCGCATAGCCGATCTCAAAACGCTCCAGTGCCCGCTGTGACAAAGCACGACCCCTCAAATAGGACCGCGCATCTGCCCCGGCTGAGGTGTTCAGCTGCAATCGAAAAAATTGCAGCGCCTGTTCCATAACCTCGGCCAATTGCGTCCTGCGATCGGCTTTTTGCCGCGCCTGCGGGTCGCGCTCGGGCATCGGCATGCCAACCTCACCGGCCAATATCTCCACAGCCTCCATAAAAGAGACATTTTCTGTATCTTTTATAAAGCCCAAAGCATCGCCTTTGGCTTGGCAACCAAAACAATAATAATATCCCTTTTGATCATCCACATGAAAGCTTGCAGTTTTCTCTTGATGAAACGGACAGGGTGCCCACATATCGCCCTTGCCTTGATTGGATTTGCGTGTGTCCCACATCACCTTGCGCCCAACGACCTGAGAGATCGAAGCTCGACTGCGCAATTCATCCAAAAATCCTGGTGGCAATGACATGGGGTTTTCTAAACCAAATGCGCGCGCGCGGCCACTGATTCCATCGCGCAGGTCAAATCATGCAGCAGGGTTTGCGTCATGGAGCGAAACACCATCACCCGAAACCGCGACTTGCCAAGGCAAGAGATCACCGCCTGCATATGCATCAATGCGCTGCGCTGGCTCATGCCCGTTTTGAAATATTTGACCCGCAGATCCAAAGGCGTGAGATGGGCTAAAACAGCGCGCACATCCGCACCATTTAGCTCCAACACAGTCCAGCCATCACCAACATCAGTCACCGCCGCATGACGGGTCAAGCGGCCAGACGGCGTTGCGCCCGCCACAGCAATATGTGCGTGATCAAACCAGAGCGCATGGACCCCGCCTTTGCGTTTCAGCTCATTGGGACCGGGCCATTCCAGTCCCAGTTGCGTGTTGAACGCAGAGGCCGCTTGAGCCGCCTGCCCCTTATAGGGTGCCAGCAGATACAGCGGTGCTTGCACTTCACGAACCGAAACCGTGCCGATCTCCAAGGGCAGCCTCGCGCCCGCAGCCGATGTTTCATAAAGCTCAACCACGAAGCTGCCTCCCCTCTGGATCAAAAAATACAGGCGCACAGACCTCGCAAAGCGTGGTGACACCGCTCAAATGCTCCACCATCTTGATCTTCTGCCCATGGCGATTGCGCCCATCGCGCAGAAATGCCTGGGCAATTACAGACCCTAAGGTCGGAGAATAACACATGGAGGTCACATAGCCCTCGTCATTCTCAGAAACAGCTTGCGCCTCTGGCGCAAAAAGATGCGCGCCGGGAATAATCTGCTTCACCTCACCGATGGGCCGCAACCCCACGAGCTGATCGCGCTCGGGCCCGACAAGCCCTGGCCGTGCCGCCATGGTTTTGCCGATACAGTCTTTGCCTGCCGACACCATCCGCTCAAGACCAATGTCAAACGCAGTGGTGCGCCCATGAATTTCCGCATGGGTGATAAAGCCCTTTTCAATACGCAAGACATTGAGCGCTTCGAGACCATAAGCCCCGCCACCCAGCGCCTCGGCCCGCTCGAGCAGCAGTTGAAAAAGGCTTTCACCGTAGCGCGCGGGCACCGCCAATTCGTAAGCATGTTCCCCAGAGAAAGAGATCCGAAACAACCGCGCGGCAATGCCGCCCAATTGCACAGCTTTATACCCCATATACGGCAAGGTTTCATCGCTTATCTTGCGATCTAATATACCGTTAAGCAAAGCGCGGGCTTCTGGCCCCGCCACGGCAAATTGCGCCCAATGCTCTGTGACAGATGTAAAGCTCACATCGAAATCTGGTCGCAGCCCTTGATGAACGAAATCCAAATGCCGCATCACCTGCCCGGCCGCTGCGGTGGTCGTGGTCATCAGATAGTGCTGCGCGCCAATTCTGGCACAGGTGCCGTCATCCATAACGTGACCGTCTTCACGCAACATCAACCCATAGCGCACCCGGTTCTGTTTCAGACTGGCAAAAGAGTTGGTGTAAAGCAGATCCAGAAAAGCAGCCGCATCCGGACCTTGGATATCAATTTTTCCCAAGGTCGAGACATCGCAAATGCCAACTGCCGTGCGCACCATCTGCACCTCGCGATCACAGGATTGCCGCCAATGGGTCTCACCTTCGAGCGGGAAATAGCTCGGCCGATACCACAGCCCCGCCTCAACCATCGGCGCGCGGCGGTCTTTGCTGATCTGGTGAGAGGTCAAAAGCCGCTCTGGCGCAAAGCCTTTGCCATGTCCACCTGCGCCAAGGGCGGCCAGGGCGACGGGCACATAGGGCGGACGGAAGGTGGTCGCGCCCGTTTCCGGTATGCCTCGACCGGTGGCATCGGCCAAAACCGCAAGCGCGGCAGTATTGGAGTTTTTGCCCTGATCAGTGGCCATGCCTTGGGTGGTGTAGCGTTTCATATGCTCGACCGAGCGAAAATTTTCCTGAACGGCCTGTTTGATATCTTTGACCGTCACATCATTTTGAAAATCAAGCCACGCCCGCCCGGTGCCGCCGACATCCCAAAACGGGGTGATCTCATAGGGGGTGTCCTCCGCAACAGGCAGCGCGCTTGGCTTGACCCGTTTCCCCAGCGCCTTGGCCAAAGTCAGGGCCTCTTCCTGCCCCTGCGCCAAAGCGCCTTGCGTGCTCATTTCCCCTGCGGCAGCGCCCGCCGCCACCAAGCCAGCAACGGCGCCCGGCTGGGGTGTGAAACTTGCCAAAGCCGGATCCCAAATCGGGCGGCCGTTCATGTGACAGGTTAAATGCACTGAAGGATTCCATCCGCCCGAAACGCCCAGCGCATCGCAGTCAATCGTTTTCACCGACCCGTCGCTTTGCCGAATATCAATGCTTTTCAAACCCAATCGCCCGCGGCTGCCGGTGACCACTGCGCCTGTATAAAGCGGGTAATCGCCCAAGGGGCGCACCTCGGCGCGGCTGTCGATCATAGCCGCAACCTCAACACCTGCCTCCATAAAATCTCGCGCCGTGCGATGCGCATCGGCGTTATTGCCGAAGATCGCCACTCTTTGGCCGGGGCTCACCCCAAACCGGTTGAGGTAGCTGCGCATGGCACCCGCGGTCATAATGCCGGGACGATCATTGTTTTCAAAGGCGATTTGCCGCTCCAGAGCGCCCGCGCATAGGATCGCTCCCTTGGTATAAATGCGCCAAAAAGTTTCGCGCGGCAATCCGTCCGGGATCGCCTGCAACCCCGGCCCGACGCGCTCCAGGGCACCGAACACCCCTTGGTCATAAGCGCCGGTCACAGTGGTATTTGCCATGATCCGCACCGAGGCCAGCCCGGACAATTCAGCCAATACCGCCTGGACCCAAGCCACAGCTGGCATCCCGTCAATATACTCCATTTCCGATAAGAGGCGGCCACCCAGCTGGTCATGTTCATCGGCCAAAATGACGTCCAATCCAGCCCGTCCTGCCGTCAAGGCTGCCATAAGCCCCGATGGACCGGCACCGATGATCAATACATCGCAATGCGCATAGGCTTTTTCGTAAATCTCATCGTCATAACGGGTCGACAAAGCTCCAAGACCCGCCGCCCGGCGAATGGCAGGCTCATAGACCCATTCCCAAAATTTCCGTGGCCACATAAAGGTTTTGTAATAAAATCCAGCCGATAGAAAGGGTGCCAAAACGTCATTTATCGCCAAAGCATCACATTTCAAGGACGGCCAAGCATTCTGCGGCATGGCCACCAGCCCATCGTAGAGCGGCAGCATCGTGGCGCGGCTGTTGGGCTCGCGCGCCAAACCGCGCGCCACAGTCACCAGCGCATTTGGCTCCTCCGATCCGCAAGTGACAATCCCTCTTGGGCGGTGGTACTTGAATGATCGGCCAACAAGCCTTTGACCATTGGCCAAAAGGGCGCTGGCCAAAGTGTCGCCGGCGAAGCCCTCGAAGCTCTGGCCGCCAAACGTGAACCCTAGGACGCGATTTCGGTCAACCAATCCTTTACCGACCACTCTCACGGCTGATTTCCTTTGACCAAACGCGCAGAGATAACCGCATGTGAAACCGTATCACGGCGCAACGCAAGCCAGGCGCCGCAGCCAAATTCATGATGCCAAAGGTCCTCAGTTATCCCGGCCGGGTTCTCGCGGTTGTGCAGATAGTCATCCCAGGCCTCCGCCCCCGCATCGGGCGCGGGCCGCGCAAGAGCTGTGGCATGGCCAGAATAGTAAAACTCACGCCGATCTCGCGTGCCGCAAAGAGGACAGTCTATGCGCATGGGCGGCCTCCTGTGTCGCAGCGCATAGACAGTCCATAATCAAAAAAAATCATCCGACCGATCCTAATGCAAATTATGTTGGGCACCTGTGCCCTCTTCATCCATCAACCCGCGCCCACTGCGGAAACGATCGAGGCGGAAGCGCGCAGCGGCGGCATGCGGGCGATCTGTGGCCAAAAGATGTGCAAAACAATGGCCAGACGCCGGCACAGCCTTAAACCCACCATAACACCAGCCCGCGTTCAAATATAAACCCTCAATATGGGTTTTATCTATAATGGGTGAGCCATCGGGCGTCATATCCATTATGCCACCCCAGCTGCGCAGCATCCGCGCCTTGCCGATCATCGGCATAAGCGTCATCCCAGCCTCTGCCACATGCTCGACCATAGGCAGATTGCCACGGGCGGCGTAGCTGGCATACATATCGAGATCGCCCCCAAAGACCAACCCCCCCTTGTCCGATTGGCTGATATAAAAATGCCCCATGCCAAAGCTTATGACGTGATCAATACAGGGCTTCAGCCCCTCGGTGACAAAGGCCTGTAGCACATGGCTTTCGATGGGAAGGCGCATGCCTGCCATGGCCGCCACTTGGCTGGAGCGCCCCGCGACAACCATCGCCACTTTCTTTGCGCGGATGGCACCGCGGCTGGTTTGCACGCCGCGCACCGCACCTTGCGTGATGTCAATGCCGGTCACCTCACAATTTTGAATCAAATCCACACCAAGCCGATCCGCCCCCCGCGCATAGCCCCAAGCAACAGCATCATGCCGCGCCGTACCCGCCCGCCGCTGCAACAGGCCGCCATAAATCGGGAAACGCCCCTGATCATAGTCGAGGTAAGGCACCATCTTGCGCAATTGCGCGACGGACAATAGCTCAGCATCATCACCTTGGTTTAAGATGGAATTGGCCCGACGAATGGCCGCATCTCTTTGTCCATCACTGTGAAACAGGCCAATTTGCCCGCGCTGGGAATGCATCACATTGTAGTTGAGATCCGCCTCCAGCCCTTCCCAGAGCTTCAAAGAATGCGAATAGAATTCCGAGTTCCCCGGCAAAAAGTAATTGGCCCGAACAATGGTCGTGTTGCGGCCTATATTGCCGCCGCCAATGTAGCCTTTCTCCAGCACGGCAATGCGCTTAAGCCCATGTTCTTTTGCCAGGTAGTAAGCAGTCGACAGCCCATGTCCACCGCCTCCAATGATCACAATGTCATAAGCCTCCGCTGGCTCTGGATCGCGCCAATGCGCCCGCCAACCCCCGTTACCGGTCAAGCCTTGAGTCAGGACTTTCAGAGCTGAAAACCGCATGTCTTAAACCTGCAAATTGAAACACGCGTCAGTGAATGAAAATATGCCGAGTTTGGCAAGAGGGAATACAAAATTCCGTGGCTCTGATCGCCACAACTTGCGCCTGAACATCAAACCGGTTGAATGGGCCAGTCTTCCGCAGGCGCGTCCAAGCGGGCCAAAATAGTTTCACCGGCGACCGCTGTTTGCCCCAAGCCGACAGCAGGTTCCACGCCTTCGGGCAGGAAAATGTCCAAACGGCTGCCAAAGCGGATCAAGCCAAACCGCTCGCCCACGCCCAAATGCGCGCCCACTTTTGTGAAACACACAATGCGGCGCGCCACGAGGCCAGCGATCTGTGTCACCCCGATTCTGGTTTTATCGGCAGTTTCAATGGTGATCGAGTTCCGCTCATTGTGCTCGCTCGCCTTGTCTAAGGAGGCGTTAAGAAACTTGCCATGATGATAACTTATCGCCACCACCGTGCCGGCCATGGGGGCTCGGTTCACATGACAGTTGAAGACATTCATGAACACAGACACGCGCGTCAGAGGTTTATCGCCCAGTTGCATATCTGATGGCGGCACGGTCTTAGTGATCAAAGACACCACCCCATCGGCGGGAGAAAGGATAAGCCCCGGCCTTTGCGCCACAGAGCGCACTGGGTCACGAAAAAAGTAATAACACCAGATCGTTAGACCCAGACCAAGCCAAAATAACGGCTCCCACACCAGCCAAAGCACGGCGGTCACAGCCGCAAATATCGCCACAAATTTGCGTCCTTCAGGGTGCATAGGAACGGTGATGACTTTCATCATATTCATCAGATTAGATCCAATTCAAAGTTGTTAAGATCACGAAAAGCGCAAAAATCCCATTCAGACAAAGCATAGAAAAAACCGCGAATGATCCGAGGTCTTTGGCATGTTTTGCCGCAAGTGACCACTCCGGTGATACAAGATCGACAATTTCTTCAATCGCGGTGTTGAGCGCTTCTGTTACAATCGTCAGCCCAAGCAATAGCATGGATATGCCGATATGAGTGGTTTCGGCCCCAATCCAGATCAAGATCGCAACAATAAAAAGACCCATCAAAAGCTGATGACGAAACGCTGTTTCCCGCCAGAGTCGCCGCGCTCCGGCGATAGAGTAACATGCAGCGGCGAACAGATGGGGGAGTCCCTCGATTTTGTCAGGTTTTCGTGGGTTATTGCTCATCCGTTGCTCCCAGAGCCGGCAAAGATTTCGCGCTCACGATTGGGCTCGGGCTTAGGCGCGACAGATACAATGGAGCCAACGGTCTGAACCATCCCACAACTTAAGACCTTTTGGCCGCTTTTTTTGCACGTTTTGAGAGACTGAAAATAGGAATCATCATCAAATAAATCACATTGGCAAACAACAGCGTATACCAAGGGAATACAAACAGGCTGATAACAAAGGCCACCGCCAATAAAATCACCGGCAGTCGCATGGAGGCGGGGAAGGTTGTGCCCTTTAGCGACATGGTTGGAAATGTACCCACCGCAAGACCCGCACAGACCACGACGAATGCAATGGCCGCCTCAACATAATGACCGGCCACATCCACCCCGGCCATAACCAAAAAAAGCGGCGACAGTCCCAAACAGGCCAATGCGGGCGCCGGCACTCCGACAAAATCAACCGATTTCACCCCATCCGACTGGCTAACATTAAAGCGCGCCAAGCGAAGGGCGCAGCAGATTGAAAAGATCATGACAGCGATCCACCCAAATCTCGCAGCCTCCGAGGCTGCAAAAATTGTGAAATAGATCACCAAAGGTGTCGCGATCCCGAAATTGAAAAAATCGGCCAGCGTGTCCAATTCGGCACCAATTTTACTTTCACTTTTCATAACCCGCGCCAGCCCGCCATCCGCGGCATCCAAAATCATCGCCAAAACCAGCAGATATACGGCTACGCCGACGTTACCTTGCAGTGCCGAACGCACCGCTGTTAACCCGACGCATATACCAAAAATCGTGACGATATTTGGCAACATCATGGATAGTGGCTCTCGTGGAGAGGGAGATGAAGATTTCATGTGACCCCAAAGAATCGCGCTATTCAAACGTGAAAGCCAGACAGATTTATCGAAAACAATGCTGCCACCAACAGTCCAGTCCCAGCGATGCTGTCCTAGCAGAAATCATTTTCTTTTTCAACATGACGCGCACAGGCGCAGCCCAGCGCCCAAACCGGCGAGATACCGTGGCATTGACGCCTGTTACACGGCGGGTCGATAGGCGGTTGTCGCTCCATGAGACTGGTTCGCACCGCGTGCCAACAGCGCTACAACCCCTTGTTTTTGTAAGATGCCGCGACCTTTTGGATGCTGATCAGATAGGCCGCGGTCCGCAGATCTGGCACGTCGGCGCGCCGCCGCCACACCTCTGCCATATCTTTATATGCGCCGCGCATGGTGTCATCGAGGCCAGAACGCACCAGCTCTAATTCACTGGCGCCTTTAAGATATTTCTCTTTAAAATTTGGAGTCAGCTGCCAATTGACATTGCTGGATTTGCTCAATCGCTCCAATTCATTGACAATAAGTTGGTTGCGCGACTCCTCGCGCCGCCGCTCCATACGGCCAAAGCGAATATGGCTAAGATTTTTTA
Organism: uncultured Planktomarina sp.; assembly: GCA_943788425.1. Lineage (GTDB taxonomy): Bacteria > Pseudomonadota > Alphaproteobacteria > Rhodobacterales > Rhodobacteraceae > Planktomarina. Next base: position 77,688 of record CALSQF010000003.1, on the reverse strand, counting down.
CCCATTCGAAATAAGAGACTGTCACGCCGCCCGCATTGGCATACATATCCGGGATAATCACCACGCCCCGCTCACGCAAAATAGCATCGGCCCCGGCCGTCACTGGCCCATTGGCCGCCTCGACGATCAAACGCGCCTGCACCCGATTGGCGTTGTCACGGTGGATAACCCCCTCCAAGGCCGCTGGGATCAAAATATCACAATCTGCCTCCAAAACGCTGGCCCCGTCCGAGGTATAGCTGCCGCCCTCAAATCCCTTCACCCCGCCATGTTCGGCGACCCAAGCCTTGAGCGCCTCAATGTCCAAACCATCGAGATTTTGGACCGCCCCGTCCCGCTCAATCACCCCTGTGATCCGCGCGCCATCCTCCTCCCGTAAGAATTTCGCTGCGTGATAGCCCACATTGCCCAACCCCTGCACAATGATAGCTTTGGACTCAAGATCTCCAGACAGCCCAGCCGCCGCCAGATCTTCGGGGTGACGAAAAAATTCTTGCAAAGCATATTGCACCCCGCGGCCCGTTGCCTCCGTACGCCCTTCAATCCCACCGCCGCTCACCGGCTTGCCGGTCACGCAGGCTCGGGCATTGATGTCGGTTGTATGCATCCTTTGATATTGATCGGCAATCCAAGCCATTTCCCGCTCGCCCGTGCCCATATCCGGTGCTGGCACATTTTGCGACGGGTGGATCAAGTCACGTTTTATCAACTCATAGGCAAAGCGCCGGGTGATTTGCTCTAATTCATGCTCATCATAGGCCAAAGGATCTATCCGCAGGCCACCCTTTGAGCCGCCATAGGGCGCATCAACCAAAGCACATTTATAGGTCATCAAAGCGGCGAGCGCCTCTACCTCATCTTGGTTAACGCCGAGCGCATAACGAATGCCTCCTTTTACAGGCTCCATATGTTCCGAATGCACCGCACGATAGCCGGTGAATGTCGTCATCTGACCACGCAAACGCACACCAAAGCGCACCGTGTAGGTGGCATTGCAAACCCTAATTTTTTCCGCCAATCCTGGCGATAAATCCAAAAGCGCCACGGCGCGATTGAACATGATATTAACACTGTCGCGAAAACTTGGCTCAGATGCGTTAGAGACGTTCATGAAACCTATCCTAAATGGCAGTTGAATATTCTAACAGAAGCCTAGCGCAGTTAATGTGAAATAAAATGCCTATTCTCTCATAATTTCGTGTTCATTTGGGGAGAATCTGCGCGCGCTTTGAGCAAAACCGCCAAACTATCCGACATAAATTTTGCCTCTGACGGCGCAGTGACCCCGCCAATGCCAACCCGCGTGCCGAATTTCCAGTATAGGCCCGGTATCCAGGCCCGCTCAGTCTTGTTTTGCAAGCTCACAACAAAGCCATTGGAGGGTTTGAATGCGAACACGCCCCGCTCCACGCGCAAAATATCATCCATCGCAGCCAAAATTCGGCCATCCTCAAAATATAGCCCAGTGGGACGCAACTCAATATGGCCCCGAGTGCCCCTTTGCATGGCGCGGGCCATCCAAAGAACAGCCGCCGCAATGCCAACCAAGAACAGCTTATGCACAAATCCCGCATCTATAGTGACCGTCAGATACAGGAGCAAAAATCCGAGCAGCATCATGACAAACAGGCCAAAGCCACGGCGTACTGGCGAGGCTTTGAGACGGGCTATTGTAGAATCTGACATTGCGGCCTTCCTTAAATTTCACTTGTTAGGCGGACACCTCGCGATCTACCTGCCTTGAAACACGCCACGATGGAAGGTTAAAATTTGCTTTAGCGGCGCACCACCACCTTATAGCCGCGCTCTTCGGGTTCATCATCAACCAGTTCCTGCGGAAAGCCTGGAGCTTGAATGCTCAATCCCGTAGCCTCTTCCAGACGCTCAATGATCCGATCCGATTGCGCGCGCGCACCATAGCGTTTTTGCCCGTCGCCCATGATGTCAATAATCATCGGTGAGATTTCCAAAGGCACGCCGTGATCATCGGCAATCTTTTGAAACAAGCCAATGTCCTTTTGCACCAAATCCATTGTGAAGTTCACATCTCGCGACCCCGAAAGGATCAACTGGCTTTCGGTTTCATGCACAAAGGAGGTGCCAGATGACATCGCGATGGCCTCATAGGTCATGCCAAGATCCATTCCGGCCGCTTTCATCACGGTCAATGCTTCGCAAACCGTGATCAAATTGGCTGTTGCGAGGTAATTGGTCATCACTTTCAAAATACTGGAATTTCCAACATCTCCCACATGCAAAATCCGGCGCCCCATATAGGTCAGAATTGGTAACACTTTATCAAAGGTCTCACGCGTGCAGCCGGCATAGATCGAGATATTGCCCGTATCGGCCCGGTGGCAACCGCCCGACACCGGACAATCAACCGCTTCACCGCCGGCGGCCAAAACCAAAGCCCCCAGCCGCTTCACCTCAGTGGCATCTGTTGTCGACATCTCCATCCAAATCTTGCCGGGCCCAACATGCGGTAACATCTCACTCACGACGGCATCACAGGCACCTGGGCTCGGCAGGCAGGTAATTACCGCATCACAGTCTTGCATCAATTGCGCCGGGCTTGACCCATCTTTGGCACCACGCGCCATAAAATCTGCTACAAAGGCGGCGTTGAGATCATGAACGCTCAGATCCATACCGTTGCGCAGCAAACTGCCCGCCAACTTGCCTCCAACATTGCCCAACCCAATAAATCCAACTTTCATCTGTTCTCTCCCGAATGAAGTTTCATGGTAGAAAAGCAACCATTGCCGACATGTCGCCCTCATTTGCGACGCTTGTCATCTCGCTTGTGATTTTGCAGTGTGTTTTCATGGAAAACCCGGACGACCTTGCCGCTGGCATTGAAACCACAACACAATTCAAACGATTTTCGCAACGAAATGATGTGTTCTCCCGCGCCTTTTGGGACGATACCGTCCGCAGTGCAGCGTCACAGGCTTTTTTCGGGAGCTATCGCATGGAAGCCACGCGCCGTCGCGGCGATGGGTTTACCCAAAAAGATTTTGCCCTGCGCAATGCCAGTTGGTTGATTTCAGACATTATGACAGATCGTTTCGCCGCAGACGGCCGGCGCGAGGGCTTTCAAGCCCCTATCAGCAATGACACACCCGTCGCCGGGGAAAAGCTGCAGTTTGAAACCCCGGGCGCCGCCGCTGCCAATATCAAAAAAGTGGCCCGCTTCTTCGGGGCAGATCTGTGCGGTGTGACCAGCCTGGACCCGCGATGGCTGTATGAGGATCGGGTCGATGTGCGCGATATGTCCACAGCGCCCCTTGGCCTGCCAGAGGGGTTGACGCATGTGGTGGTGCTCGGCCACGAAATGAATCGGGAATTGGTGCGCAGTTATCCCTCCGCTCTGGCTGGTGCCGCCACGGGGCGCGAATACAGCCATGAGGCGGCGATCGTTATGCAGCTGGCGGCCTATATCCGCAATTTAGGCTATCAAGCCGTTGCCTCTATGAACGACACCGGTTTGGTTATCCCCATGGCGGTGCAGGCCGGCTTGGGCGAATACGCGCGGAACCAATTGGTAATCACGCCAGAATTCGGGCCACGGCTCCGTTTTTCAAAAATCTTTACCGATATGCCACTAGACGCAGACCGTCCAAAACGACCCGGTGTTGCAAAATTTTGCGATATATGTACCAAATGTGCGGATGCCTGCCCGGTCAAAGCACTGCCGCTCGGGCCACCCAAATTTGGCGGCGGCCGATCTGCCATCCAAGGCGTCAAAAAATGGACATCGGATGCAGAAAAATGCTTCTCCTTTTGGACCAAACTGAGCAGTGATTGCGCAATTTGCATGCGGGTTTGCCCGTTCAACCGCGACTTTAGAAGCTGGCCGCAGAGGCTTTGGCTGAAATTGGCTCTTTCACCAGCCCGAGGCCTGGCGCTCTGGCTTGATCGCTGGCGCCAGGGACGGCTGAAACCCGCGCAATGGTGGTCGCGGCCTTGATGTTGATTTCACAGCGCCATGGCTTATCTGCCAGCTAAGCTACAAAGGAAAACCCCATGTCACTACGCCCCACACTGGAAGCGCGGCAAGCCACCCCAACCTTAGAAGGGGCCGGCGTCAAACTGCACCGCGCTTTTGGATTTCAAGATCCCTCGGAAATGGACCCCTTTTTGTTGTTTGATGATTTTCGCAACGAACTAACAGAAGATTTTGCAAAAGGCTTTCCGTGGCATCCGCACCGCGGCATTGAAACCATTACCTATGTGCTGTCGGGCAGTGTTGAACATGGCGATAGCCTTGGAAACAAAGGTACGCTCGGTGCAGGTGACGTGCAATGGATGACCGCGGGCCGTGGGATTATGCATCAAGAAATGCCCCAGGGCAATCGTAGCGGACAGATGCATGGCTTCCAACTGTGGGGGAATTTGCCCGGCAGTTTGAAGATGACCGAACCAAGGTATCAAGATGTGGCCGGCAAGGAAATTCCCGAGGTCATTGACGACGACGGCACGCGCGTCAAGGTGATCGTTGGCGAATATTGGGGTAAAAAAGGTCCGGTCGATGGCATAGCCGCCGATCCGCAATATCTTGACATATATGTCCCGCCCGGGGTGCAAAAAACTTTCAAGATAGACACATATCGTCGGGCTTTCGCCTATGTTTTCGAGGGGGCCGCGGCCTTTGTCGATGCGGCGAAACCCACGGGCGTGCTGCTTGAAAAAGAAGTGGCTGGCCAGGAGGTCAACATCCGCGATCTTTCGGGCAATCGCACTTTGATCCGCTTTGGCAATGGGGATGAGGTCAGCCTGCAAGCCGGCGCAGACGGCGTGCGGTTTTTGTTAATCTCCGGTGCCCCGATTGATGAGCCTGTCGCGTGGCACGGTCCCATCGTCATGAACACCCGCGAGGAGCTGATGCAAGCCTTCAGCGAATTGCGCAACGGAACCTTTATCAAGCCAGCGAATTAACCCCAAAGGTTTGACGCGCCAAAGCGCAATAATGGAGCGTCAACTCTGTGCTGGACAAGCGGCCATCTTCGCGAAACCAATCCACCACCCCGGTCAGCATAGCAATCAAAGCGAAACTGGTGATTTTAGCGTCAGTCACCTGAAAATCTCCTGCGAGCACGCCCTTTCGGATCATGTCATACACAATCTTCTCATAGCGGCCGCGCATCTCTTCAATCTCCTTAAAGTTCTCCTCGGTGAGATTGCGCAGCTCCATATAGGAGATGAAAACCAGGTCTGGACGCTGGATGTGAAAATCCAAATGGAAGGCTACAAAGTGATCCAGTGCCGCCACCGGATTATGCGGCACTTGTTCTGCGGCCCAGCGGGCCAAAAGATCCGCCATGTGCCCGCGCAAAAGGTCAAACAATAACGCTTGTTTGTCAGGTGTGTAATTATAGATTGCGCCCGCCTGCACCCCCACCCGCGCCGCAATTTGGCGCATGGTCACCGCCGCAAAGCCATGGCGCGCGAAAAGCTCAAGCGCGGCTTGCTTGATTTTTGGACCAGTAATTTCTGAATGTGAGCCAATTTTGCGCGCCATGCGAAGATATTAACTGAACCAGCGTTCAGATCAATCATCATTGCTTGCTGCAGTTAACTTTGCACGTTAGGTCATGCTTATGACAGGTTATGTCCACTTATATCCTCTGTGCCTTGCGGCGCTCTTGGCCGGCTGCGCCACCATTGCGCAGCTCGATGAGGCCGAACCGACCGCAAAACAAGCCACAGCCTATCCGGATTTTCTCTCAGCCAGCGATCTACGCGCCGCTGTCGCCACATATTTGCAGTCGCAGCCCGCCATAGAGCTTTCCCGACAAGCGCAAAGGGACCAAAAGGCAACGGCCCTGCGCGGTAAAGATTTGACAGGCGAATAAGCCGAAACCTACCCGAAAATATCTATTAAATTGGACTGAGTTCCACGCCCGCCCCCGTTGCGGTTTCGGGGATTTACCACTAGACAAGGGCGACAAATTCATGACCGGAAGGAAGTAACTATGACCGCTGCCCCACTTAGACTTGGCATTGCAGGGCTCGGCACTGTTGGCGTCGGCGTTGTGAAAATGATCCAAAAAAATGCAGCATTGATCGCCAAACGCACAGGTCGCGAGATCACAGTTACTGCCGTTTGCGCCCAATCGCGCGGTAAAGACCGCGGGGTCGATCTTTCAGGCTATGCTTGGGAAGATGACCCAGTCGTTCTGGCCAAAAGAAACGATGTCGATGTCTTTGTAGAATTAATCGGTGGCAGCACAGGCCCAGCCAAACAAGCAACCCAGGCTGCCATTGCCGCTGGCAAAGATGTGATCACAGCTAACAAGGCAATGCTGGCTGAACATGGACATTCATTGGCCCTCTCAGCGGAAGCTGCCGGCCGTGTGATCCGCTATGAAGCCGCCGTTGCCGGCGGAATTCCAGTGGTCAAAGCCCTGACCGAAGGTCTCGCGGGAAATGAAATTCAACGCGTTTTGGGGGTCATTAATGGCAGCTGCAACTATATCCTCACACGCATGGAAGATGCCGGCCTGACCTATGAAGAGGTCTTTGCCGAGGCCGATGGTCTGGGCTATCTTGAAGCAGATCCGAACCTTGATGTGGGTGGCATTGATGCGGCGCATAAATTGGCAATTCTCGCCTCCATCGCCTTTGGTACAGAGATCGATTTCGCATCTGTCGTGATCGAGGGCATTGGCGCTATCACCATTGAAGACATTCATGCAGCCGCCGATATGGGGTATCGCATCAAACTTTTGGGGGTCGCGCAACGGACAGGCCGTGGGCTTGAGCAGCGCATGACACCCTGTCTGGTCCCGGCCAATTCCCCCTTGGGCCAACTTCAAGGGGGAACCAATATGGTGATCTTAGAGGGAGGCGATGTCGGGCAAATCGTGCTGCGCGGTGCAGGCGCTGGCGAAGGGCCAACGGCCTCCGCCGTCATGTCAGATGTGTTGGATCTCGCGCGTGGTTTACGGCTCAAGGCCTTTGGGCAGGCGGCGACAGGATTGGTGAAATCGCAACCGGCCAAGACGGCAACAACCGCGCCGTTTTATTTGCGCCTACAATTGCTCGATGAGCCCGGCGCGCTGGCCAAAGTGGCCGCGGTTATGGGCGATGCGGGGGTCTCCATCGACCGAATGCGCCAATATGGACATGATGCCAAGCAAGCCCCTGTGCTGATAGTCACGCATAAGACCACCCGCGCGGCAATTGATCAAATTTTAAAAGATTTTGCCAAAACGCGGGTTGTTGAGGGCCAGCCGGTCGCCCTGCGCATTGAGTCGGTGTGACCGAGCCCGCGCGGGCTCCAGCACGGGCTTTGAGCGGCAATTGGTTATTACTGCAGAGGTATTAGCGCGCACAGTCTTGCCACGGCTGGCACCGCTGCGATAGGGCAGGCTAAATGAATAAAGGAAACTCATATGTCTGATGCCACAGAATTTCATGATCGCGCCCTTTCCTTGGGACTGGCCCGTGTTGCCGAACAAGCCGCGCTGGCCTCTGCCAAACTCATTGGTCGCGGCGATGAAAAGGCCGCAGATCAGGCCGCTGTCAACGCCATGCGCACGCAATTGAACCTGTTAGACATTGCCGGTGTGGTTGTCATTGGCGAGGGCGAGCGCGATGAGGCGCCGATGCTCTATATTGGCGAGGAAGTCGGCTCGGGCCAGGGACCTGCGGTTGATATCGCCCTTGACCCTCTTGAAGGAACGACACTAACAGCGAAAGACATGCCCAACGCTTTAACCGTTATCGCCATGGGGCCGCGCGGCTCTATGCTGCATGCACCGGACGTTTATATGGAAAAGCTCGCAGTGGGGCCTGGCTTGCCAGAGAATGTCGTGTCTTTGACCATGGATCCGGCAGCCCGGGTTATGGCGCTGGCGGCCGCCAAAAACTGCGCAACCGGAAACATCACTGTCTGTGTCCTTGAACGCCCACGCCACGAGGCCATGATCGCCGAGTTGCGCACTACGGGCTGCGCCATCCGCCTCATTACCGACGGCGATGTTGCCGGCGTCATTCACTGCGCGGAATCAGAAACAACCGGTATTGATATGTATATGGGGTTGGGTGGCGCTCCCGAAGGGGTTTTGGCCGCCGCCGCCTTGAAATGTATGGGCGGGCAAATGTGGGGACGTCTGACCTTCCGCAATGATGACGAGCGCGGCCGGGCCGCCAAGGCCGGGATAACGGATTTGGACCAGATTTACAGCCGCGATGAGATGGTGACGCAGGATGTTATTTTCGCCGCCACTGGTGTCACGGATGGCTCCATCCTTGCGGGCATCAAGCGCGAGCTGGGTTTTTTGACCACCGAAACCATTTTGATGCGGTCAAAAACCGGCTCTGTGCGGCGCATGACCTACCGCGCGCCCTCACACTAGAATGTATCTGGGCGTCAATCAGTCGATTTCCAACCGCCGGTGGCTCGGGCCACCTCTGGCAACTGAACGCGATGCTTTGGCGCTGCATCAACAGAGTGATTTACCATTGCCTCTGTGCTATGTGATGGCCCGTTTGGGGGTTGCTCCGTTGGAGATTGGAGATTTCCTCAACCCGACCCTCCGCGCCAGTATGAGCGATCCGCAATCTCTCAAAGACTGTGCCAAAGCGGCAGACATCCTGCGCTCAGCCATTCAAAATCAACAAAAAATTGCTATTTTTGCCGATTATGATGTGGATGGCGGCACTTCTGCTGCATTGTTGATTGATTTTCTGCGGCAATTTGCCATTGAGCCGACCCTCTATGTGCCCGACCGAATCACGGAGGGCTACGGGCCTAACCCCAAAGCCATGGCAGCTTTGGCAGATCGTCATGATCTGATAATCTGCGTGGACTGCGGCACCTTGGCCCATGAGGCACTTGAAGCGGCACGGGCCGCAGATGTGGTGGTTTTAGATCACCATTTGGGCGCAGAGACCTTGCCCGAAGCGCGCGCTGTGGTGAATCCAAACCGGCAAGATGAAACAGGCGATTTGGCTCACCTCTGCGCGGCAGCAGTGGTCTTTATGGTTCTGACCCAGGTGGCACGGATGATGCGGACACAGGGGCAAACCCCGCCGAATCTGATCAATACGCTTGATCTTGTGGCCCTGGCCACAGTGGCCGATGTCGCGCCTTTGATTGGGGTGAACCGAGCCTTTGTGCGGCAGGGATTGAAAGTCATGGGCCAGCGCAAACGCGTGGGATTAAACGCCCTGTCGGATGTAGCGGCCCTGAACGCTGCTCCAAGCGCCTATCATCTGGGCTATGTGTTGGGACCACGAATCAATGCCGGTGGTCGCATTGGCAAGGCGGATTTGGGGGCTCGGCTTTTGGCCTGCAACAACCCTCATGAAGCGGCTGTTATGGCGGATAAATTGGAAGAGCTGAACACCGAGCGGCGCAGCGTCGAGGCCATGGTCAGACAGGCGGCGCTAGAGCAGGCAGAAGCGCGCGGCTTGGAGTTGCCTCTAGCTTGGGCCGCAGAGGAGGGCTGGCATCCCGGCGTGGTCGGCATTGTTGCAGCCCGGCTCAAAGAAAAAACCAACCGCCCCGCTGTGGTCATTGGCTTTGATGGCGACAGTGGCAAAGGCAGCGGGCGATCTGTCAGCGGGATTGATCTGGGCGCCGCCATCCATAAATTGGCGCGCGAGGGGTTGATCACGGCAGGGGGCGGTCACAAAATGGCGGCAGGTCTGTCACTGACCCGCGCGCAGCTCGGCCCTGCCATGGAGAGATTAGGGCAATTGCTAGAGGCTCAAGGCGCTGGAGCGCTGGGACCGGCAGATCTGAAGATTGACGGCACGTTAATGCCAGGCGGCGCGACGGTTGAGTTGATTGAGCAGCTTGAGCAGGCCGGCCCCTTTGGTGCGGGGGCCTCTGCGCCACGATTTGCTTTTCCCGATTGCACCATCGCCTTTGCAAAGCCGGTGGGAGAGTCACACCTAAAAATTACCCTGAGCGATGGATTCGGAACAAAATTAGATGCAATTTGCTTTGGCGCATTTGATGGGCCGCTCGGTCCCGCGCTCACCGCTGCTCATGGCGGAAAAATGCACATCGCCGGCCGTTTGGAGATCAATACTTGGGGCGGGCGTTCACGGCCGCAGCTGCGCATAGAAGACGCAAGCCCCGCCTAAAACCGCGCCGCCGGTGGGAACGCAAAAACATCGATAAAAAGTAAAGAATCGACTTGCCACACGCTGCGGCTTTCCATAAATAGCGCGTTATCAGCAGTGTCCCGTTCGTCTATCGGTTAGGACGTCAGGTTTTCAACCTGAAAAGAGGGGTTCGATTCCCCTACGGGATGCCATTGGCTTTCTGTACATTGTGACCCAGGATAAAAAGATGTGAAGTTGCGCCGGGCAATGTTGCGCGAAAAACTCTCAACAGCCGTGTAGTTGCAAAAAATGCCGAGGGCATGCCTTGGCATGTCATCCTCTCACTGGGTAAATTGCATGTAAAAGACCGCTGCATAACTCAAAGATACCTCTAAACGAGGGCTGCGCCTGCCAAGGCGCTGGCGGGCACAGCGCAGTGTTGCAAGCGGGCGAGGACCGCAAAAAAGGCCCGCCAATCTCTTGGCGGGCCTCAAACCTGCTGAAAGCTGTTACTCAGGCGTTGCGGCGTGCTACCTCAGTCATGAACCGATCTCGGATGACAACCGGATCTTTTGTTATGACGGGGACTTTGATATTGCCACTCTCACATTTGGATACGATCACAGACATTTTCTGCGACTCAATGGCCGCTTTAAGCACAGCGCCAGTCTCTTCAGCCTGACATTCAATCACCGTCTCGCAGCCACAGGCCTTCGCCACAGCCGCCAAAGAGGTTTTCTGGCCCGCATAGGTGGGTTGATCCCCAGTGGAGCCGTAGCTGCCATTGTCGACGATCAATAGAATGAAATTGTCGGCCACGTTATTCGCAATCGTAGGCAATGTACCAAAGTTGGTCAGAACTGAACCGTCACCGTCAATGGAGATCACGGTTTTATCTTGAGCCAAGGCAAGCCCAAGACCGATGGATGATGACAGGCCCATGGTGCCAAGCATATAGAAGTTGCTGGCTTGGTCGTCGATCATATGCAGCTCTTGGCTGGGCAGACCGATGTTACACACAACCAATTGGTCACGCAAAATTGGGGCGATATCGCGGATGATTTCAGAACGGATCATATTAATAACCTCCCCAGAAGGTCGCATCAGTCAAAATTGCCACCGGTTTGTTGCACATGAAAGTGTATTTCAAAATCGCATCCAACTCCTCCTCATCACCTGACTTATGGAAGTGATAGGTTGGAATGTTCAATTGGTTGAGCAGAGCTTTGGTGTGCACAGCCATTTCGACCTGACACGCCACAGGCTCTTTCAATTCACCCCGATACGAAATGAGCATTGGTAGCGGCATGCGGTAAAACTGGGTCAGGGTAACCAATGTGTTCACTGTGACGCCAATGGCCGTGTTTTGCATGATAATGGCGGGACGTTTGCCCCCCATGAAAGCGCCGGCGCAAAGGCCCATGCCCTCGTCTTCTTTATTTGAGGGAATGTGATAAATGCTGGGTTCTTTTTCAACCGCATCGATCACACCGCCAAGCTGTTTGCACGGTACGGTTGTGACAAATTCGATGCCATTTGCAACGAAATCAGCCACTATTTTCTCACTAACGGACATGATGCTCCTTTCAGGGGATTAGAATAATTTTGGGCGCAGGGGTGTTGCCGCTGCGGATGTCATCAAAGGCACTTTGCCCCTCTGACAAATGTCGGGTTTCGACCCAGTCCAAAGGTCCCATTTTACCGGCAAAAATCGCCTCGCCGGTCTCTTGGAAGTCCTTGGGGGTATAGGTATAGCAGCCAATCAGAGTGATTTCATGCAGCGTCATACGGCGCACATCGACGCCACCTTCTCCCGAGCCGAGGCCAATATGCGAGATCACCCCACCTGGCTTGGCCAATTCACAGGCCGCAGCACGGGTGGCCGCATAGCCAACGCCGTCAATGACCAAATCGGCGCTGCCGTCCTTTGGTGCATGGGCGTCTTTGCCATCGCTGGCTTTAAAACCATCCATACCCTTCAGTGTGGCCAGACGCAGCGGGTTTACCTCAATCAAAGTGATGTCTTGAACGCCCATTGCCCGCAAGCAGAGCGCCGCGCCAAGCCCAATGGCCCCGCCGCCAAGGACCACGCAGGCGAGGTTCTCCACCGGATCATCTTGCAAGCGCAGGCCGAGGCGCGCGGCATGCCAGCTACAAGCCAAAGGTTCTGTCAAAGCCGCCGATTGCAAAAGCTCCGCCCGGGGCACCACCAGTAGATTTTCGCTGGGAATGGCCACCAGTTCAGCAAAGGCACCTGGACGCGGCGGCATAGAAATGATTTGGCGCCCCAAACAAATATTCGGTTTTCCTGACTGGCAGGCATGGCATGTACCACAGCCATTTAGCGGGTTGATGGTGACCAATGTGCCGTCACGCGGCCCACCCACAATCGTCCCCGAGGCTTCATGGCCCAAAATAATTGGTGTCGGCCTGCGCGCATCATGGCCCAGAAATGCATGCATATCAGATCCGCAAATGCCTGAATATTGGATGCGAACCAGCTCCTCGCCTGCTTTGGCGATGGGGTCTGCCTGATCCATATAGGTGAGTGTCTCTACATCCGTGTTTACCAGAGCCTTCATTTCGCCGTATATCCTCCATCTACAAATAGAATCTGTCCCGTCACATAATCTGAAGCGGCAGAACAAAGAAACATCATAGGCCCGTCCATATCACGAACCTGACCATTGCGCCCGATGCAGGTCTGCGCGGCATTACGGGCCGCAAGGTCAGGATCTGCAAAAACGGGCGCCGTCAATTCTGTATGAAAGAAACCTGGCGCGAGGGCATTGGCTGTTATGCCATCCGATGACCACGTCTCAGCCATTGCACGGGTCATCTGCTCAACAGCCCCTTTGGACGCCCCATAGCTGATACCATTCGCAAAAGCGCGGCGCGATTGCAAAGAGGCAAAATTGATGATCCGCCCCCATCCCTTTTCCCGCATCCCAGGCACCATGGATTTGGCTAAAAAGAATGGTGCGGCCACATTGAGGTTTTGCGTCACATCCCAATCGGCATCCGTCATCTCATCGGCTGGCCGGCGCGTGTTGATACCCGCCGCATTGATTAAAATATCGGGCGCGCCAAAGGGCTTGGCCGCTTGCGCGGCCACATCGTCCAAACACGAGCGATCCGATAGATCTGCAGCCAAAATGGCGGTTTCGCCCGGGGTTTGTTCAGACCAAGTCGCGAGAGCATCCGCGCGTCGGGCAATCGCAACGACCTGCGCCCCATGCGTGGCAAGCAGGCTGGCCGCCCCCTGCCCCAAGCCACTGGACGCACCGGTCACAACGGCAATCTTACCCGCAACGCTGAACAATGACGCAGACCTCATCGATTAACCCTGCGCTGACAGATCAAAGTTTTCACCCGGATAATATTTCGCCAAACGAATATCCGCGGTGCGCGCATGGCCTTCCATGCCCTCAAGCCGGGAAATGCGTGCAGTGGCAATGGCCACATCTTTGGCGCCATCGCGGGTGGCACGCTGCCAAGTGACCAATTTCATGTATTTATGCACGGACAATCCACCAGTGTATTTGGCCGAACGCGAGGTGGGCAAGCAATGGTTCGGACCCGAGGCTTTGTCGCCATAGGCAACAGTGGTTTCCTCACCAAGGAACAAAGAGCCATAACAGCTCAAACGATCAAGCCACCAATCCAAATCATCGGCCTGAACGGTCAAATGCTCTGGCGCATATTCATCGGAGGTGGCAGCCATTTCTTCTCGATCCTCACAGAGAATAACTTCTGCGTAATCACGCCAGGCCGCTTCCGCATTGATCCGATTAAGCTCAGGCAAATCCGCAATCAAGCTAGGAACAATTTCCAAGACTTTTTGCGCCAACGGCTCATCATCTGTCACCAGCCAAACCGGTGAATTATACCCGTGTTCCGCTTGGCCAACCAAATCGGCGGCAACAATTTCCGCATCTGCTGTGCCGTCGGCGATCACCAAGCTGTCGGTTGGACCAGCAATCATATCAATACCAACACGGCCAAACAAAATGCGTTTAGCCTCGGCCACGAACTGATTGCCCGGCCCCACGATAATATCCGCCTCTGGCAGGCCAAACAGTCCAAAAGTCATCGAAGCCACGCCCTGCACCCCGCCCATGGCCAAAATCTTATCTGCGCCGCAGTGATGGGCCGCGTAGATAATCGCAGGCGCGACTCCAGCGTCTTTGGCAGGGGGCGAACAGGCGGTGATATGCTGGCAACCGGCCACCTTGGCTGTAGTTACAGTCATGATTGCACTGGCGATATGGCTATAACGCCCACCTGGGATGTAGCAGCCAGCCGCATTGCAAGGAATACTCTTTTGCCCCGCAATCAAGCCCGGCACGATTTCTGTCTCAAAATCAGTAATCGTACCGCGCTGCGCTTCGGCGAAGCGTTTCACATTGGCATGGGCAAATTGAATATCTTGCTTCAGCTTTTCTGGCACCAAATCACAAGCCGCTTGGATTTCCGCCTCGGTCAAAATCAAATTTCCATCATACCCGTCAAATTTTGCCGCATATTCAAGCGCAACCGCGTCACCCCCCGTTTCGATGTCATTGAGAATTCCCATGACTGTTGCGCGAACATCATCGCTGCCCGTCGAGGCGGTTTTTGTAGATTTTTTGAGATAGACCCGAGCCATTGCAAACATCCTTGGAAGTTATTTGTGTTTTCGACTCATTGTGTAAGCGCTTGCATTACACTATGCAAGCGCTTACATTCATCAAGAACAACGAATGGGAAATTATCATGCGTGACAGCAATCGCCCCAGCCTCGAAGACGTGGCCGCATTGGCAGGCGTGTCGACAGCTTCCATTTCACGCTGCATCAATTCACCCCACAAAGTGGCGGAGCCCACCCGGCAGCGGATTCAAAATGCCATTGAGACTCTCGGCTACTTGCCCCATTTTGGCGGCCGTGCTTTAGCACGCAATCGCACCAATACGATTGGTGCTATCATTCCGACGATGGACAACGCGATGTTCGCCAGCGGCCTGCAAGCCTTTCAAGAAACGCTCAGCGCCGCCGGTGTGACCCTGCTGGTCGGCAGCTCAAACTATGATCCAGACCAAGAATTTAAATCCATTCGCTCTTTGCTGTCACAGGGGGCTGATGGATTATTGCTGATTGGGGCAGCACGACCCGAGAAAACCCAAGCTTTCTTGAGACAACACGCCATCCCGCATATCTTGGCTTGGTGCTGTCCAAAAACAGGTCAGTCACCGAGCGTCGGCTTTGACAATCAAAAATCAGGCCATGATATCACGGCGCATGTTTTGGCCCATGGGCATCGGAAACTGGCGGTCATTTGCGGCCTCAGAGAGGGCAACGACCGCGCTACCGCCCGCGTCATTGGCATAAAACAAGCAATCGCGGCCCAAACCGATGCGCAACTCTTAGGGCTTGAAGAGTGTAAATATAGTTTTGAAGAGGCCGGGGCGGCCTTTGCGCAGCTGCTGTCCAGCTCGGACAAACCCTCTGCGGTGATTTGCGGCAGCGATGTTCTGGCGGTGGGTGCCATGCTGCAAGCCCGTAAGTTAGGATTGCGCGTGCCAGACGATATTTCAATCACCGGGTTTGATGATATTTCATTGGCACGGGTCACCACGCCCAGCCTGACTACCGTGCGCGTGCCTCAGCACTCTATGGGTCGCAAAGCAGCAGAGGTGTTGCTGGCTTTACTCAATCAAGAGCCGGGGCAAATCCTGAGGCACGAGCTGGTGACAAGCATCATCGATCGCGGGACGCTTGCGCGGATCTAGAGCCGATCTTTGTCACAGGGCTGGCTGCGTCTGTTCATTACTCAAATAACACGTCGCGCATCAGGCGCGCGCCATCAATGAGAACCTGCCGCTTTGACCAGGCGTCTTCATAGGTCAACCGCTGTATCGGGCCATGAAAGGCCAAAGACGCCACATAGCGCCCGCGTTCGTCCAGAATTGGCACGGCCATCGCCACCATCCCGATGAAAAATTCCTCGCGGTCGAAGGCATAGCCATTTTTCGCAACTTGCTTGAGCTCGGCCAAAAGCGCGTCTTCCGTGCACAGCGTATTGGCCGTTAAATCCTTGAGCTGCAAGCTGCGCACCATCGCTTGGCGCGCCTTTGGTGCCAAGCTGGCCAGAAAGGTTTTACCGCTTGCCGTACAGTGAAACGGCACATGGGTCCCGACAGGCAATTGCACCCGAAAGGGCCAGTCCGTTTCGACCCGATCGACATAGATCATCCCTTTGCTGTCGGGCACCACGAAGTTGACCGTCTCGCCAACTTCATCCGCCACACTTTGCATCACCTGGTGCCGTGCGATATGATGACGGGAGGCATGCAGAAGACCCGATGCCATAAGCCGCGAGCGCCGCGTTGGGCGCAGTTTCTTGCCATCTTCTTCCCGGGCCAAAAACCCCTCCCGCTCTAGCTTGGCGCAGAGGCGGTGAATGGTTTGCTTGGGCAGGCCAATCGATTTGTTGATTTCAGTGGGCGACAGCGCACGATCAGACGTCCCCAAAACCTCCAGGATCAGCAATGTGCGTAAATTCGTTGGAATACGATCTTCCATTGTCTTCTCACTTCACCCTCTCGACCCAAACTTCGCATCGCACCCATGCAAAATTATATTGCCGAATCTCATCTTTCCTGCATAGTAACATAAATCTCGAAAAAACGAGAATAAAAGTCTCATTTTTTGATGATGGAGCTGGCTTGGAGTTTGACTTTGTAATAATTGGAGCGGGATCCGCCGGCTGTGCGCTGGCAAACCGGCTGTCGGCAGATGCAAAATACTCTGTGGCTCTGCTCGAAGCGGGTGGGCGCGACACCAATCCATGGATCCACATCCCGGTTGGTTATTTCAAAACGATGGACAACCCCAAAACAGATTGGCGCTATCGTACGGAAAGCGATCCAGGACTGAATGGCCGGGATATTCCCTGGCCGCGGGGTCGGGTGTTAGGGGGCTGCAGCTCGATCAACGGCCTACTCTATGTGCGCGGGCAAGCCGAAGATTTTAATCATTGGCGGCAACTCGGCAACACTGGCTGGGCGTGGGAAGACGTTCTGCCCTATTTCAAACGCGCAGAAACTTGGAAGGGCGATGGCACCGAGAATTCAGAGCGGGGCACAGACGGTCCGCTGTCCGTATCCCCGACCCGTTTGAAGCGCGAAATCGTAGACAAATGGCTCGATGCCGCCGTCGGCGCTGGATATAAACGCAATCCCGATTACAACAGTTCAGATCAAGAAGGGGTGGGGTATTTCCAACTGACCCTGGACAAAGGGCGGCGCTGCTCCAGCGCGGTGGCCTATCTAAAACCCGCGCGCAATCGCAAAAACCTCACCATTATCACCCATGCGCAGGTCGAGAGACTGCTGGTTGAACAGGGTGAGGCCAAGGGCGTTGTTGCCAATATCAAAGGCCAAAGCCAAACCATCCGCGCCCGCCGGGAAGTGATCTTGAGCGCGGGCGCCATCGGTTCACCGCAAATTCTCATGCTCTCAGGCATTGGCGACGCACAGGAACTGAAAGCAAAGGGGATCGAGCCGATCTGCGATCTGCCAGGCGTTGGAAAAAATCTGCAAGATCATCTGCAAGCACGGCCGGTTTTCAAAACAAATCTTTCAACCATAAACATCGAGACCAATAATATTTTCAAACAGGGCCTGATCGCCTTGCAATACGCCATAAGCCAAACCGGACCAATGACTATGGCCGCCAGTCTTGGCACCGGTTTTTTGAAAACAGATCCGATGCTGGCAACACCAGATATTCAGTTTCATATCCAACCGTTCAGCGCCTCTGCGCCGGCTGATGGGCCGCATAAGTTTTCGGCCTTCACCGCCTCCGTGCTGCAATTGCGCCCGGAAAGCACGGGTCATCTCGAGTTAAAATCCGCAGATTGGCGGGATCACCCAGCCATTCACCCCAATTACTTGGCCACAAAACTCGATCAAGACACCATCGTGAAGGGCATCCAAATAGCGCGCCGCATTGCGCAGTTTGAGCCATTGAAATCACATATCATCGAAGAATTTATCCCCGGGTCAAAGATCGACATGGACGATTATGACGCAACATTGAATTGGGCCCGCGACAATAGCGTGACAATCTATCATCCAACGGGCACCTGCAAAATGGGTCAGGATGACTTGGCCGTTGTCGATGCACGTTTGAAAGTGCGGGGCCTAAAAGGTCTGCGCGTCGCTGATTGCTCCATCATGCCCACGATCACCTCTGGCAACACAAATGCTCCGGCGATCATGATTGGTGAAAAACTGTCGGATATGATTTTGGAGGACGCCCGTTGAGCCGCTCTATTCATCTAACTAAGGAAGCCCAGAATGTTTGATACTGCAATGGCCTATGGTCAAATCATAATCGCGGATTTGATCCTGTCAGGTGACAATGCTTTGATCATCGGTATGGCTGCGGCTGGCCTCTCTCCAGAATTGCGCAAACGCGCTATTTTGTACGGTATGGTGATTGCGGCTGTCCTGCGGATTGTATTTGCCGTGATCGCAACAACCCTTCTCGGTATACCCGGCATATTGTTCATTGGCTCCGTGCTGCTTTTTTGGGTATGCTGGCGTCTGTTTCAAGAAATCCGCGAGGGTCTCGAGCGAGATGCGCAGGAGGCGATGCTGACCGCCGGTGATCTTGAGCAGGGCTACACAGGAGCGCCACAAAAAACCATGGCCGGCGCCCTGATCTCAATCACGATTGCAGATGTCTCCATGTCGCTCGACAATGTTCTCGCCGTGGCGGCAATTGCCGATGGCGACAAACAAATCTTGATTTTTGGTCTGGGATTGGCGATCGTACTCATGGCATTCGCGGCGACTTTGATTATGAAGTTGCTTACAAATTATCCATGGATATCCTGGTTGGGACTGATTGTACTACTCTACGTTGCCGGTGAAATGATGTTCCGTGGCTTTTTCGACATTAACCATGGAGTGGGGCCCCTTTTGGGGCTCGTGGAAGGCTGGGAGATCAGCAAAAGCCACTAAAAAGAATTGGGATTTGGCGGCATAAAGATGAAGCCAATACTCTACGACCCGATGGTGTGCCTTCGGCCCGGGTCCAAAACAAGACAATGAAGGTACAACATAAGGGAGGAAAACTTAAATGTTTAACCTGAAAACACTTGCCAAGACAGCTGCTATTACTGTAGCCAGCTTGGCTTTTGCGCCAGCGGCGTTTGCCGATGGTCATACAAAAGTACTGCGCATTCAATCAGTCTTACCAACCACTGGTGACGAGATTAAAATGGTTAGGGACTTTGGTGAAGATGTCTATGCCTTGACTGGCGGATCTTTGAAGCTTGAAGTTCTTGCTGCTGGTGCAGTGGTGGGATCCAGAGATGTTATGGATGCCGTGGATGCAGGGCTGGTTGAAGGTGGCTTTGCTTGGACACACTATTGGGGCGGTAAACACGTCGCTGCTAACCTCTTTGGTGCTCCCATAGCTGGCGCCGGCGTTGGCCTGGACGCACTGTCGTTCTTGTCATGGTTCCAATATGGTGGTGGCAAGGAATTGTATGACCAACTTTGGGATGAAATGGGAGTCAATGTAAAAGGCTTCATGCTTCAACCGGTGGGTCCAGAAGCACTAGGTTGGTTCTCTGAGCCAATTGCCTCCATGGACGACTTCCGCAAATACCGTTTCCGCGCCCCTCCAGGCATGGTTGGTCAAGCTTATAAAGACATCGGCGTCGCCTCTGTAGCGATGGGTGGAGGCGACATCCTCCCCGCTTTGGAAAAAGGCACAATCGACGCAGCTGAATGGTGCTGCCCAGTGGCAGATATGGCTTTTGGATTTCAAAAAGTTCTGAAGCATTACTACCTGCAGGGTCTTCACCAGGTCGTGGTTAATGCTGACCTGTATGTAAACGGAGACTTCTATGATGCCCTGACCGATACCGAGAAAAAAGCCCTTGAAGTAGCTGCTAATGCTTCTCTATCAAAGTCAATGTCATATCGTATCCTTGCAAACGGAAAAGCGCTTAAAGATCTCACAGACAACCACGGCGTTATCTTGCATGATACTCCAGCGGATTATTTCCCAGCATACATGGGTGCTGCGAAGGCGCTCCTTGAAAAAGGTGCTGCAGAAAACGAATTCTTTGCTGAAGTTTGGCAGTCTCAGAAAGACTTTGCAGACGTTGCGGTTCCCTTCTGGGCTGGCGCACAGGCTTCAAACGCTGCCCTAGGCAAGGCACACGCTGATAGCTTGAAGTAAAACATAAAAATACGAGGCCAAACGGCCTCGTATTTCTTCTTTTGAAAGCATTTTATATAAAAGTTTTCACAAGAAGAAATTAGAAAAATTTCTGAGAATAAAACCCATGGGAGGGCCGGATGGCTGAAGAAGTTGATCCAAAAAAGCTGGAAATAGCCGATGAGCTAATTGCTGAGCGTCGGGCGGAACGACCTGGGGAAACACCAGATGGCATGACGCCTTGGCAGAAGCCAATTACTGCAGCAATCGATATTACCAACGATTGGGCAGGCAAGCTTTTGTGCTTACTTATGGTTCCGTTAATCGGAGTAGTCGTTTTTGAGGTGATTGCTCGTAACTCTTTTGCAATCATGTCCGGCTATGGATGGGATGAGCTAGCTCGAAATATAGGGTTAGGCCCAACGGTTTTTGCATACGATATCAGCCGTATGATTGCCGGCGTACTGTTTATGGGTGCAGCGGGATATGGTTTAATGCGTGGTGTACATATTCGGGCTGATTTTATTTATCGAAACTGGTCTGATAAAACGCAAGCGACGGTTGATGCTTTAGCGTACATGGCATTCTTCATTCCATCGATGATTTTCTTTACTATAATTACATCACAATACTGGCTTGTAGCCTACAATTCTGGCGAAACTGCGTTTGACAGCACCTGGGGGCCAGTCCTTTGGCCCGCTCGCTTAGCTATGCCAGTTGGGGGACTTTTGCTGTTGCTGCAAGGATTTCCAGAATTATTTCGCGCTTTTCACAAAATGGGCAAAGAGCGTGAGGCAATCTTTGTTAAATTATTAGTACCATACTTCATTATCGTTGGCGCAATCGTGATATCAGTTTTCTACCCAAATTCTCTACCACTCACGGATTGGTTTTCTGGACTAATTGCAGAAGGCCCCGGACTATCAAAACCGACCATCGGACTAATTATGCTGGGCGCGATGCTCTTTGTGATATTTATTGGTTTTCCAATTTCGTTCACATTAATTTTTTTAGCATTTGTATTTGGAATCTGGGGATCAAATTTTAAATTGACCACCCTTTTGATGACACTAAACACTAATTCCACCATGCTAAACGATCAATTAATGGCAGTGCCACTATTTATTTTGATGGGTATTGTAATGGAAGCGGCAGGATTAATGGAGCGCCTGTTTGCTTCAATCCAAATGATTATGTCACGCATTCGGGGCTCACTTTACATAGCTGTTCTGATCGTTTCCACAATTTTCGCGGCCGCTACGGGCATTGTGGGAGCTTCAGTTACCCTACTAGGCATTATGGCCGGTGCAACAATGAGCCGGTCCGGTTACAATGTCCAATTGGCAGCTGGAACAATTACCGCGGGGGGCACTTTAGGAATATTAATCCCCCCATCAATCATGCTTATAGTGATGGGCCCTGTCCTGGATGTTTCAACATTAGACTTGTTCCGCGGAGCCTTCATTCCAGGCGCAATCCTAGCCATCCTGTATTTGGTTTATACACTGGGCCGTTGCTGGATCAATCCTGCTTTAGGCCCAATTCTAGCTGAAGAGGATCAACCAGAGACCTCCAAGAATTATGGGCTGGAAGTGATACTAATATGCATGGGTGTGTTGGCTATATGTAGGGTCTTTGGTTTGTCTCTTAGCGGCGCATTAAGCTTATTTCCTTTTAGCGGCTTGCTAGTACTGATTGCAGTTCTGATGATTGCCCACGGTGCGTACCGTAGTTTGAAAGTGCTACGTCTGGCAGTCCCAATCGCAGTGGCGGTCCAGGCAGCTTGGGCTGCAACACAGTTAATGAATTCAAATGGGTTAGGGTTCGGTGTTCTTTATCACACCATGTGGCTATTATTTATGGGTTTCACCGCATACAAGTCTTTTGCATTATACCGCCCAGATACTGCAGAAAACTTTCATTTCTCAGAGCTCTGGGACGAGTTTTTTGCTGGCCTAATGCCACCGACCATACTAATTTCCTTCGCCTTAGGTTCAATCTTGTTTGGCTTTGCAACACCTGCAGAGGCTGCTGCAATGGGCGCATTTGGTGCAATTTTGTTGTCTATAAGTTACGGTAAGTTCAAAATTTCTGGGTTCTTCGATAGCCTGATTAAGGCCTTGGAAATCACTGTTTTGATCATGTTCTTGGTTGCGGCTTCTAATTTCTTTGGAGCCGAGTTTTCTTCACTAGGCACCCCAAAAATGATGACTGAAGCCTTGTTACAGTTGGATTTATCACCGTACATGATCTTAATACTAATAATGGTACTGATTTTTCTTCTTGGCTGGCCATTGGAGTGGGTACCAATTGTTTTGATCGTAATACCTGTATTACTACCGACAGTAATGGCATTGGATTTGCCAGGCTTTGAGAGCCAATACGACAAGATGGTTTGGTTCGGCATAATGGTGGCAGTTAACCTACAAACTGCATGGCTAAGTCCACCAGTGGCTCTATCTGCGTACTTTCTAAAAGGCGTAGTCCCCAATTGGGATTTAAAAGATATCTACCTTGGGATGATGCAATTTATGGTTGTGCAATTAATCGGCTTGATCTTGCTATTTATGTTCCCGCAGCTCGTGCTTTGGCTACCTAAAGCAATGGGTGGATAATAAAATATGGGCGGTCCAGTGGGACCGCCTACTTTCTTTCACCAGTCCAAAAACTTATCGCATATAGGAACTGCCAGCTCAAAAAACATTTCTTTAAGTTCGCTTTCCGATTTAAAAGTGCGCCACTTTACTACTGTTAGTTCCAGTAAAAATGGTGACGAAAGTATAATTACAATCAAAAATCAGTTGGCGCTCCACCTTCGGAAATTCGGCGATCGACGAAAGCCCGCAACTCTTCATGAATGGCCATATCCATAGGCGGTTTTTTATAATCCGCCATGATCTCCTTATATTTGGCCGAGGCCCGCTCAGCCGTCCAAATACCACCGGCCAATTCCCATCCTTCATAATTGCGCCAATCGCTGATGAAGGGTTGGTGGAAGGCGGTTTCATAGCGATCTTGGGTATGCTGAACTCCGAAGAAATGCCCTGAAGATCCAACTTCCTTTATGGCCTCAATGGCGATATCTTCGGGCGCTGTCCGCGTGATGATCGGTTCAAAATAGCGCTGAATAAGCTGTAATACTTCGCAATCCATGATAAACTTCTCTGGCGAGGCAATCAGCCCTCCCTCCAACCAGCCGGCGGCGTGATAGACCACATTCGAACCCGACTGCACAGCAGCCCAGAGCGAATTTGAGGTCTCCCACATCGCCTGCCCGTCGGGGACATTGGCGGCACAAACCCCTGAGGAGCGGATCGGCAGTTTATAAAACCGGCCCATCTGTCCGGTCATCTGCGTGGCCCGCATATATTCCGCGGTGCCAAAGGCCGGAGCGCCAGTTTTCATATCCACATTCGAGGTAAAAGTGCCAATCACACAGGGGATTCCCGGGCGCACATATTGAAACAACGCGATGGCACACAGCGCCTCAGCAATCGATTGCGTCACAGCCCCGGCCATGGTGACCGGAGCCATCGCACCGGCCAGAGTGAAAGGTGTGACAAAAATCGCCTGCCCACGCCGTGCAAGCCGCAGGCAGCCGTCAATCATCGGCCAGTCATGCTTCAAAGGGCTGGTAGAATTGATATTGGTATACATATGCGGTTTGGATTCAAACTCCTCATGACTGAGCCCGCCAGCGATACGCACCATCTCCATTGTGTCTTCGACACGCTCTGAACCCAAGCAATAGGTATGGGCCGCCTTGTCAGTCAATGTGAGCTTGTCATATGTCGCCTCAAGATGACGAATGGAGGCATGCACATCCACAGGCTCCACAGGGTAGCCGCCTACAAAATGAATACAGTTAAAATATTGGCTGAGCCTGAAAAAATCTTGGCATTTCTCCCGTGTGCCCGACACTTTCCGGCCCAATTCCATATCCCAATAATTCGGCGGTGAAGAGACATTGCCAAACAGCATTTTATTGCCCCCAACCGTCAACTCATGAGCTGGATTGCGCGGCGTGATGGT
This sequence comes from uncultured Planktomarina sp., assembly GCA_943788425.1. Lineage (GTDB taxonomy): Bacteria > Pseudomonadota > Alphaproteobacteria > Rhodobacterales > Rhodobacteraceae > Planktomarina. The sequence goes on along the minus strand of CALSQF010000003.1, from coordinate 53,372 downwards.
AAATTCCGATGGCGCTTTTCCGATCATCTCCATGACCCAATAGCGATCAAGAAAAACTTTCTCACCCTCGACCTTACATCCGGCATCCTTAAAAATCGCGAGCGCTTCCGTGTTCAGAAACTCGATTCCAATGTCTTCCAAGATGGTCATCGCCCCTTCGTGGATGGCTTCAATACCCTCCTGCGTCAGCGGCTCAATTGGGCGGTCTGTGTTTTCCACAATGCGCCATGGCATCTGCTCAATCGCCCCACGATTGCCACGGGTATTTCCCGCACGTCCTCCGCTCCGGCGTCTTGGGGCATTACTCATCATCATCTCCAACGGTTGGTTGCCATCAAAATGCCCGAGTCCTGTGGAGTTTGCGGTCAAATTGCGACATTTTCTGTCCTCCACGGAGACTATCTGTTTTGCGCAGAGATCCAAGCGGGAAGATGGGACACATCTGGCAGCACAGCATCTGCCAGAGGCGTCAGTTCAGCCGCCTCGGCCAATCCCGTCAGCACAGCAACTGTACGCATTCCCGCCGCGCGGCCAGCACGCAGATCATGAGTGCTGTCACCGACCATGACACAGGCCGCAGCTGGAATATCCATTTTATCGGCCAAAGCCAGCAGCGGCGCAGCCTGTGGTTTTGCGCCAAATCCGCTGTCACTGCCCATTACAAAGTCAAACAGATCTAGCGCCTGAACGGACGCGAGATGTGCGCGTGCGGGGCCTTCGGCATCATTTGTCATGACACAAAGCCCAAGATCGATGCGCCGCAATTCAGCTGTCAGTCTGTGCAAATCTGTCACCAGAACCTGCGGCGCTGTTTCCGCCTCCCCATTGAGCCAGCCACATATCTGGCTTTGACCCATGCCCGGAATATGGTCGTGGATCACCGCCGCGATCTGCATGGGGGTGCCTGCAACGATGACGCTGCCAGGCTGCACTCTGCGGGTTTTTGTGTCATAGCCGAGGGACCGCGCAAGCTGCCCGAGCAGCACCCCATCAGAGCCGGCGATGCGTGCCAAAATCTGTGCTGTCCAAATGCCCCAGGTGCTTTGGAAATCAAACAGCGTGCCGTCCTTGTCGAAAATGACACCGCGAATATTCATCAGGTCCAATTTACCTGTTCTGCGCCGGGCAAAGCCTGTCGCGCCATCATAGGATCCATGTAATTGGCAATGCCAGCATCATCGCAAAACCGCGTAACCCAAGCATCATCCATGCAAATAAAATCAAGCAATGCAGCCAGAAACACGGGATCAGAGACCCCTGCGCGCAAATCATGTTCTGAGGCCCCAGATGCGCCCATAAAAATCTCTCGCAAATCATCTTCACCGATCATCCAAGCCAGGGCTTGTACGGCTAAGGTTTGCGCGAGGTCCGGGGTCATATCAGTGCCATTTCTAAGTCTCTATTTCTCTTCATAATCTGCCGCCTGGGCCCAGCGCAAGAGGCGCGACGGCGCTCATTTACGCCCTTGGAGCAGAGCCTGCGCCAATTGCTCGCGGGCCTTGGGCGTCATAGAGGCCAATTTATTAAGCAAAGCCTCCCGCGCGATGACCCGCCGCTCATCGATCATCGTCGCCTCATTGTCCAACACCGCCAAAACCGCCGCACGCTCAAAGGGCTCGCTTCTCAACAAATCAGCAAGAGCAGCCGTTACCTGCGCGCGCAGCTCCCGGTCCATATGCCTGTCTCGTCCCTGGGCCTTTTGGATCATACGGCCCAAATCACGCCGATCGTTACGCTCCATGGCCCACACAAGAGGACCTAGGCTGGTCATTGGTCCGCGCGCCCGTGCCTCGTGCCGGGTAGAAACGCTGTCTAGGCGCACGTCCTTATGGCGCCCAGATCCAAAGAAGCCCCCCACCGCGCCCAGCACCAACAAATTGGCCGCCAATGAAACCACCAGGCATATTTTCAACATTCTGTGTGACATGATCGTCCCCTAGCTGTCTTCCCAAATAAACTCAGCCTCAAGCCCAATGCCGGAAAGCTCACTCAGGCTTTCGGTTTGGAAATAAGCGCTGGTGATATCCAACACGGCATCGGGCGGGCTCACACCGATGACCACCCCCGCCGCTCCAGCCATGGCCAGGCCCGCCCCCGCTGGCCAGCCGCCAAATTGCGCGGCAAGCTGAGATAAAAACCGAAATACCGCACGGCGCCACGGCTGGGGCGCCTCAGACTTTGGCAGGGCCGCAGCCGCCTGCGCCTGAAGCCGCGCCAGAAATTCAGGATCCAGCTGCGGCGCATCCCGCTGCGCCGCAGCAAAGAGCACATCTAAATCTTTATCATTCAACGGAGCGGGGGAGAATTCTTTATCCATCATCTTCCAATCCTAACGCCTTTTTCTGCGGTGCCAATGCATCTGCCAAGCTGCGCTTGCCGCGGGACATCAAACTCTCGACCGCTTCAACCGATATTTGCATGATCTGTGCGACATCAGGGTTTGACAGACCCTCGAGATGGCGCAAGACCATTGCCTGTTTTTGTCGATCGGGGAGATCGCTCAACGCCGCCCGGAGCGCCTGCGCCCGCGCACTATCTTGAAGACGGCGCTCCATGTCCGGACCATCATCTGGCATTTCCGGGACCGCATCGCTTGACTGGCGATTGCTCTTGCGCATTTTGTCAATACACAGGTTGGAGGTCACGCGATAGAGCCATGTGGTCACTTTGGCCTGCCCGGCTTGCCAATCCGGTGCCGCGTGCCACAGGCGCAGCAGGCTGTCCTGCGTGATATCTTCCGCCTCCGCCCGGTCTCCCAGCATCCGAAATGCCTGCGCATATACAACAGGCGCCAAACGCGCTGTCAAAACTTGTGCAGCAGCGCGGTCGCCTTGTGCAAACCGCGCCAGGAGCTCTGCATCTTCAAGATTTTGGCTCGCATCAAGGGCCATCATATGTCCTGATTAGGGGGTTTTACGGCTTCGGTAAATGACTAGCCCAGCTGAACGGGCTAGCCAAAAACAGGCATCACTCATCGCTTGACTGGCGCTTTGCTTTGCGATCACGCTTGCCTCTCATGGCGTCAAACTCTTCTTGGGAAATAACCCCATCTTCGTTTTCATCCATGCGATCGAACATCCTTTGCCCAAGTTTCATTTGCTCCATCTCGGCCAGCTCAATAGTGCCATTGCCATCGCTGTCCAGACGCTTGAGCATCCGCTTGGCCCGTTTGCCCATTTTCTTCGCCCGGTCGGCCTTTGCCCGGGCGGTCAGCTCTTCAAGCGTCAGGCTACCATCGCCATCTGTATCAGCCTCAGTAAATTGCGTTGCGCCAAAAGCCTTCACTTCCGCCTGCGTGATTTGCCCATCCCCATTGGCGTCCAATTTAGAAAAATCAGGGCGAGAACCACCATGGTCACGGGCCATCACGGGTGCGCTCGCCAAAATTGAAGTTGCAGCCAATGCGAAAATTGCGATTTTTTTCATTATCATTTTCCTTAGTTTCTTATTTTCATATGCACCGCGCAGGTTTTTGCGCTTGGTATAGGTAAAACGCAGCAGTAATCATTTTCCGTCGCTAAATATCAAAAATTATTGTGGCAGTTTGCCCCAGTGTCATCGCGCGCGCGGCGCTTGATAACGGCAGCATATACAGGAGTTTGTAATGTCGATAAATCGTCCCCTCAAAGCCGCCGTTTTGCGCGGATGGCGCCGTTGCTGCCCGCGATGCGGCAAAGGGGCACTGCTCCACAAATATCTCAAGGTACATGACCGCTGCGGCAGCTGCGGCCAAGAGCTGCATCATCATCGTGCCGATGACGGTCCGGCCTATCTCACGATATTAATCGTTGGCCATATCCTTGCACCCTTGTTGCATGTGGTATTTGTCCAGTTTCGACCCGAGCCATGGATCATGGCATCGGGCTTCGGTGCCGGTTCCGTAGTCCTTTGCCTCTATCTACTTCCACGCATCAAAGGCGGGGTCGTTGCCTTTCAATGGGCGCGCAAACTAAATGGTTTCGGGACGGACGCCTCTGGCAATGTGCTCAAAACCCGCTAGGTTGGGTATATGACACAGACACCTATTCGCTCCGCCGCGACCATAATTACAGTGCGCAACGTGAGCACCTCACCGCAAGTGCTCATGGGGCAGCGCGGATCGAAAGCGGCATTTATGCCAAATAAATTCGTCTTTCCAGGCGGCGCAGTCGATGCGGAGGATAACGTCATACCTCTGGCCAAACCTTTGGTGCAGAGCTGCCATGCGCGGCTACTGCAAGATAACTCCGGCCCCTCACCCGAGACCCTCGCCGTAGCTGCCATTCGTGAATTGTGGGAGGAAACCGGGTTGATCCTTGGCGCGCCCGAGCCTTGGCGTGATGCTCCCGAAGATTGGAGCGACTTTGCTCAGGCGGGCTTTCGTCCCTCGGCTGAGGGGATGTATTTCTTTTTCCGCGCCATCACACCGCCCGGTCCGCCCCGCCGATTTGATGCGCGGTTCTTTTTGGTGGATGCGGATCAACTGGCTGGAGACTTAGACGATTTTTCTGGCGCATCAGATGAGCTATCCCATTTGCAATGGGTGCCGCTGGATGAGGCGCGCACCTTAAATTTGCCTTTCATAACCTCAATCGTACTGGGAGAATTGGCCGCGTTGCGCGAAATCGGTCCACCCGCCTCAGTGCCGTTTTTCAAAAACCAAGATGAAGAAAGCCTATTTCTGCGTCTCCACGGCTCAGAGCAACAGTATCAGTAGCGCCATTGATGCGGACAGTAAGACGATGCCCACAGCCTCGCTCAGGCGCATTTTTTCGCCAAAGACAAAGACCGATATGGCGAAAGACGCCAAGATTTCTACCTGGCCCAGCGCTTTGACATAGGCCGCATTTTGCAAGGTGAATGCAGTGAACCAGGCCAAAGAGCCCAGCAAAGACAGCAATCCAACCCAAATGGCCACGCGCCAAGCGCGGATTACCTCAGTGATTTGCCCCGGTTCGCGCCAACTTAAATAAACAGCCATGCCTAAAAATTGCATTGAGATTGCCACCATGAGGGTGACGCTGGCGCGAGAGAAGACATCGGCGGCGAAAATATGCAAGGTTGCACCACGATAAAAGACGGCGCATGCGCCAAACAGAACAGCACAGGACAGTCCCAATGCAGTGGCTTTATTGAAAAAGCGCGGCCCCTCGGATCCAGCCTTTTGCGGCGTGTCCGAAATGATGATAACTCCCAAAACACCAAGTGAGATCGCCCCAAGCGCCGGCAGGCTCACGCCCTCACCCAGAAACAAAAGGCCGAATCCGGCAGCCAGCAAAACTTCAACTTTCTTGAACGTAATGCCGATGGTGAAATTGCGCTGCTGAAACAGGGCCACCACGCACATTGTGGCGCAGATTTGGCAAAATCCCCCCGCTGCCGAGAAGGCCCAAAATTGCCAATCCATCACAGGCATGCCGTACCCACGCGCCGCCGTATAGCCAATTGCCACCAGAGCAATCAGAGGCGCGGCATATAAAAAGCGCGCAAAAGTGGCGCCGCCCGTTGACAGCGTGGCAATGCGCAATCTCTTTTGAAACATGAAACGCAAGGTTTGCGCTGTAGCCGCCAAAAGGGTGATGGGAATCCATAACATGGATCAAGACTTAGGCGATCCCTCGGTATGAGGCCAGAGCGGATGGGGTACAGGTTCTTTGCACTTCAAGAAATAACGCGCGAAAAGTTGGCAATAGCTATTGTAAATATACCCTTGGTTGCGCTGCATGAATTTCGCTTTTTGAGCGCGATAGACGCCGGGCAAAGCGTACCATGAAATATGCGGATACATATGGTGTACCAAATGGAAGTTATTGTTCAAAAACAAAAACGCGAAAAATCCGCGGTCTTCAATAACAACGGTGCGTGCCTGCACGTCTTCATGGGCGCGGTGCTCGGCAAATGTACGGATCTTGACAAGCGCAAGCCCGGCGTAGGCCGCGAAAAAATAGGCCCAAAGCGGGTAGCTGGTCGCCATGACGATCCAAATCACCAAAGCCGCGGCCGGAATATGCATGAGCCAATCTCGGAGCACCTCCCTACGCCCAGCGCATATTTCACGAAAATCACTGCGCATGAAACAATATTGCGAAATTAGAACGCCGATCAGCAGGCGGCCCGCGAGGGTCGTGTTGAACACATGCAGGCGTTGCAGCCAAGTCGGAAGGCCAAGCCAAATGGCAGGATCTAGATAATTGCTCTCTGGATCATCATATGGATCAGTCAACCGTTCGTCTGAGTGATGGGCCAAATGGGTGTCGCGAAACCGGCCATAAGGGATCAAAAGATTGAGCGAGGCGAACACCAAAGCCGCATTCAGCCATGGATGCTTCGTTGGGTGTCCATGAATGATTTCATGTTGCAGCGAAGATTGCAGCGCGATAATCACCGCAAGACCCGGCACAGACAGCCAAAGCGGACCAAAGAGCAAAACAATCCATCCGCCATAGCAACCCATAAGGGTCGCAAATGTCGGCCACTCGGTGATCAAAGACGGGCGCTTAATATCTGCCATAGGCGCAGGGTAAATCCTTTTGCGCCGTTGTGGAATTAAGAGAATTATGTAACTTAAATCATGTAAGTTAATTAAAATAACCAAATGTGATGAATATGGACAAGCGTGCCCGCTCTGATCTCTTTCGCAATCGACTGCAACAGGCCATGGCCTCTAGCGGTGATACGCAGTCAAGCCTGGCGCGCAAAACTGGAGCGGACCGCTCAACCCTGTCGCAGACTCTAGCGGGCACATCGGCGCGCCTGCCCAACGGGCAATTGGTGGCGCAATGCGCGCAAAGCCTTGGTGTTTCTGCCGATTGGCTCCTGGGTCTGTCTGATAAACCGGGCACCCTCGAACACATTTTGGCGCAGGCCATAACCATGGTCGATGCCCCGCGCGCGCTGATCGACGCACAACTTTTTGCATGGCATCAGGAGGCTGCAGGATATAAAATACGCCATGTTCCCGCAGGGTTGCCTGATATGGTTAAAATTCGCCCAATGCTTGAATGGGAATATGCACCGAGCCTTGGACACACCATAGATCTTGCAATTGCCTCCGCTGAAGATCGGCTCAATTGGATGCGGCAGGCTCAATCTGATTATGAAATTGCTCTGCCCCTGCACGAACTGCAGGGCTTCGCGCGTGCCGAAGGCTATTATAGGGGCTGCCCAAAGCAAATTCGCATTGAACAGCTCAAACATCTGGCCCGCCTCACAGAGCAACTTTACCCCGTGATGCGGATCTGTTTATTTGACGCTCGAAAAATTTACTCATCACCCATTACCATCTTCGGCCCTTTACGGGCTGTGATCTACCTTGGGCAAAAATATATGGTCTTTCGCGTACCTGATCGCATTCAAGCCCTGAGCCAACATTTTGATGGCCTCATCCGCGCCGCAGAAATTGGCACCCGTGACTTGCCGGCGATCATAGACGCTCTGTTACAAGAGCTGGACGCCACCGCAGATTAAACCTTTGGATCTGGATTTTCCGTGTGCCCATCCACAGCGATGACCTGCCCTGACACCAAACGCGCTCCAGTGCTGCATAGGAACACAGCCATATTGGCAATATCTTCCGCGGTGACTAGACTGCGCATCGAAGTTCCAGAGGCATAGCCGTCATAGATGCGCTGCACGTCCGTGCCTTTAGCGGCCGCCTCACGCTCCATTACCCCTTGCATCCGCGGCCCTTCAACTGCACCGGGACAAATCGCATTGGAGCGCACGCCCTCAGGCCCCCATTCCATTGCCAGGGTCTTCATCAATCCGATGATACCCCATTTCGCCGCCGCGTAGGGCGCCCGATTGGGGTAGCCATAAATTCCAGCGGTAGAGGAGGTCAACACCATCGCACCACGCGCCGACTTGAGCATAGGCCCACCATATTTTGCCGAAAGAAAAGCGCCTTCCAAGTTGACCGATACGCAGCGCTGCCAGGCAGATAGATCAATCTCTTCAACGGCCGCCGTCGGCCCAGCAATCCCCGCATTGGCGCATATCGCCTCAAGCCGGCCCCAAGTCTTGTGAATCTCCGCAAACAGATCGGCGACCTGCGTTTCATCGCTGGCATCAACCAAGCTTTTTTGCCACTCCACCGGGCAAGCGTCCAAACTGGCAGCCTCCACATCCGTCACCCAGACCCGAAAGCCCGCAGCCGCAAAGGCTTGCCCCATTGCCCAGCCAATGCCATTGCCCCCGGCCGTAATCAAAACCCCGTTCATTTGCGCCCCACACTGCGCCCCAAGCCTTCGGGCCGTTCAAGCGCACAATGGGCCGTGGCAATACGCTGTAAGTTTTCCGCAACCTGCGCTGCGGGTTCGCTGGCTTTGCGGGTTTTAAGCGACACATGGATCAGCATATGCTCACCCGTGGCCAACAGCCGGTCCCCCTCAAACATCTGATGGAAGAGATGCATTTTCTTGCCCGCCCCTTCGGCACAATAGGTCTCAACCCGGATCACTTTGCCCGCATGTACTTCGTCAATATGCCGGATATGGGTCTCGGCAGTGAAATAACTGCCACCTGCGGTAATATAGGCCGCATCACAGCCAACGATCTCCATAAATCGATCGGTGGCGTCGCCAAAGGCCTGCAAATAGCGCGCTTCATTCATGTGGCCGTTGTAATCGGTCCAATCCAAAGGGACCGCACGGCGCAGAGTTTCAGTCAAACCGCCCGCGTGCAAATCCGCCGCATGCCGCACCATGCCCGCTTGTGCGCTGAGTTGCTGATCTTGGTTCTTGAGCAACGCTCCAGCGCCCCAGTCTTGCGCCTTCAAGGCGCGCATCATACCCACCAGATTGTTGTCCCGGATTCGCTCAAGCTCGCGGATAGAATGCATGCCCGATTGCGCATCTGACTGGTCAGAAATCATATCCACCAAGTCATCCGTAAACTCTGGCACATCCATCAATTTTGTCCATGGCCATTTCAGAGCTGGGCCAAATTGCGCCATGAAATGTCGCATGCCCGCTTCCCCGCCTGCCACGCGATAGGTTTCAAATAATCCCATTTGCGCCCAGCGAATGCCAAAGCCATAGCGGATGGCATTATCAATCTCTTCGGTGGTGGCAACGCCATCTTTGATCAGCCAAAGAGCCTCGCGCCAGACCGCCTCCAAGAAACGATCTGCAATATGAGCATCAATCTCCTTGCGCACGCGCAGAGGATACATTCCCATCTGGCGCAAAATATTCTCCGCACGCGCGACAATCGCAAGGTCACTTTGCTCTGTCGGCACCACCTCAATCAGCGGCAAAAGATAGACGGGGTTAAAAGGATGGCACACCATGATTTGCGCCGGGCGCAGCGCAGCCTGTTGCAGCTCAGACGGCTTAAAGCCGGAGGTTGAAGAGCCCAAAACCGCCGCAGGATCACAATGAGTTTGAATTATGCGATAGACCTTTTGCTTCACAGTCAGTTGCTCGGGCACACTTTCTTGGATCCAGGAGGCTCCAGTCACCGCGTCAGAGATCTCCGAATGAAAGCTCAAGCGCCCTTCTGCGGGCATGGGCGCCTCATACAGCCCTGGCAAAGAACGGCGTGCATTGGCCAGCACCTCGCCGATTTTGCGCTCCGCTTCAGGGTCGGGATCAAAGACACGCACGTCCCATCCATTGAGCAAAAAGCGCGCGGCCCATCCGCCGCCGATAACCCCGCCACCGATGATTGCTGCGACCTGTGTCATGGCAAAACCCTATCTAAGTGTATTCAAGTTCCAAAAATCAACTGCCAACCGGAGCACGCTTCACAAGCCCCAGCTTTTCACGCACCTCTGCTGGACTGATGACCCTGGCACCCAGATTTTCAATCAGGCTGACCGCCCGATCAACCAGCTGATAGTTTTGCGCCAAAACACCGCGGCCGAGCATCAGATTATCTTCCAATCCGACGCGGACATTGCCCCCCGCCAGAACCGACGCGGCCACCATAGGCATTTGATGGCGCCCTAGCCCGAAAGCGCTGAATATCCACCCGTCGGGAATATTGTTGACCATCGCCATCAGCGTGTTGAGATCATCAGGCGCGCCCCAAGGCACACCCATGCACAGCTGAACCAAAGCATTGGGTTCCAGAACCCCGTCGGAGACCAATTGCTTCGCATACCAAAGATGGCCAGTGTCAAAGGCTTCGATCTCAGGTTTCACCCCCAATTCAGTCATCATCCGCCCCATAGCGGTCAGCGTGCCGGGCGTGTTGGTCATGACATAATCTGCTTCGGCAAAATTCATCGTCCCGCAATCAAGCGTGCAAATCTCTGGGCGGCATTCAGCCACATGCGCGACCCGCTCGGTCGCGCCGGCCATATCCGTGCCCGCAACGGGTGGCAGCGGGTTCTCGACGTCGCCAAAAACCATGTCACCGCCCATGCCCGCTGTCAGATTGAGCACCACATCAACCTCAGCATCCCGGATCCGGTCTGTGACTTCGCGAAACATGCCCGGATCTCGGCTCGGCGCGCCGGTTTTCGGATCGCGCACATGGCAATGCACCACCGCCGCTCCAGATTTTGCGGCCAAAATCGCACTTTCCGCGATCTGCTTCGGACTGCGCGGCACATGGGGGCTTTTGTCCTGCGTCGCGCCAGAGCCTGTAACAGCACAGGTAATAAAAACCTCACGGTTCATTTCTAAGGGCATGATCTTCTCCTTCTATCTTGGGTAATCTGCGAGAGTTGCAAAAGAAAATTTTGCAATATACGAATGATTTTTAATGAAATACGCAAATAACATCTGGCAAGCAGGTTCCAAGCCGCTGCATGTGGGGCTTTTGCTGCTTGATGAGAGCAATATGCTGTCCCTTGCCGCCGCGGTGGACCCGATGCGCGCCTGCAATCGCAGGGCTGATCGCGAGCTATTTTCTTGGCAATTTCTATCACAGACCGGCGAGCCGGTGCATCTCACTTCGGGGATGACGGTGCAGACGGAAAAGCTGCAAAGGTTTGCCGGGGATCTGCTGATCCTTGTCGCCGGTTTTCGCCTCGAGGCCCAGTGCACCCCGCCCCTGATTTCAGCCCTAAGGCGCCAGGTCGCGGACGGCTGCCAGCTGTGGGGCGTCGATGGGGGAAGTTGGATCATGGCCCAGGCGGGGCTCTTGGATGGCCACCGCGCAACCTGCCACTGGGAGGATGCTGAGGCCTTCTCGCGCCGGTTTCCGGCAGTTAATCTGGTGCCAGATCGTTATGCCATCAGCGCCCCCTTCGCCACCACCGGCGGCGCATCTCCTTGTATTGATTTGATGCTGCATCTCATCACCTGCCGCCACGGACGGCCTTTATCAGAGCGCGTGGCCGCTGCTTTTATCTACGATCCGCTGCACACCGGTGATGCACCGCAACAGATGATCGCCACAACGCGCATATCCAGCAAACATCCACGGATTGCGCGGGTGTTGAAGCAGATGGAAAACCTGATAGACAGCCCGCCAACAATCGCGGCCCTGGCCCGCGCCAATGGTATCTCCACCCGCAAATTGGAACTTGAATTTAAAGCGGCCACCGGCCGGGCGCCGGGGCGCTATTTTCTAGAGCTGCGCCTGTCCGAAGCTCGCCGCCGCGCCATAGACAGCGCGCAAAGCGTACAAGAAATCGCGTTGGCATGCGGATTTACGTCACAGGCCAGCCTGGCGCGCGCCTTCCATCACGCATTTGGTCAATCGATCAGCGCCCTGCGCCGTCACCATTAATCAGCGCAAAAAGACCTCTTACTAAATCCATTTTGGCATCAAAACCAGGGCCGGCGGGCGGGAAATATCTACTATAAAATTCTGTTATGCATAGATCTTTCAATAGGGCATCGGATGGGCGCGATGGGCCTTGTTGAGATCTGCAAGCACCTGGTCAGACAACTCAATGTCTTTTCCCGCGATGATATGCGCCAATTGCGCCGCCGTCGTAGCACCAAAGATAACGGAGTCCATGAAGGAACGCCCAGCGCACCAGGCTAATGCCATATGTACCGGATCCAGCCCATGTTTCTGCGCCACCTGCATATAGGCTGCGGCCGCCAGATGGGCCCGGGCCGTATTGCGCCCGCCCAATTCGGGCGACATGCTCATCCGGCTGCCCTCAGGCACCGCATTGTTGGCATATTTCCCGGATAGCAACCCTGTCGCCAAAGGTGAAAAGGCCAAAAGTCCCACATCCTCATTTACGCTTAACTCTGCTAAATCGGTGTCATACATGCGGCACATCAGGGAATATTCATTCTGAATAGAGGCCACACGTGGCCCATGGCCCTCCTCAGAGGCCCGAAGCCATTGCGCCGTGCCCCAGGCGCTTTCATTTGACAAACCAAATGCGCGAATTCGGCCACGCGACACTTCGGTTTGCAGCGCCCCTAGGCAGTCATGCATATGCTGGATCGTCTCGGCTTTGTTTTGCTTTGAGGGGTCATAATTCCAATTTTGTCGGAACATATAGGAGCCACGGTTGGGCCAATGGAATTGGTAAAGATCTATCACATCTGTTTGCAACCGCTTTAAGCTGCCATCAATAGCCGCTGGAATGGAGCTGGCGGTGATCGGCGCTCTGTCGCGGATATGTTTGATCCCCATGCCAGAATGTTTGGTGGCCAGTACCACTTGATTGCGCTTGCCGCTGGCCCGAAACCATTCGCCAACCATACGTTCACTGTCGCCTTGTGTCTCCGCCGTGATCGGATTGACCGGATACATCTCCGCAGTGTCAAAGATATTGATCCCCGCTTCCACAGCCATATCCATCTGCGCAAAAGCATCCGCTTGATCTGTTTGTGTCCCGTAGGTCATCGTCCCAAGACAGAGGTCGGAAATCATAATCCCGCTGCGGCCCAATTCGTTCATTTTCATGCTATAGTCCTCTTGTTTCGTTTAAGTTAGCCCAAGGTTGTCGAGCTGCAAGCTGAAAATCTCTTGAGAACAAATAGAGAACAATATAGTCTGCAAAAATGACACTCTACGCCCCGAATCTGATTTCATCTGTCCGCAGACCGCAGGCGGCCTTATTGGAACTTTGGCCCGGCATTCGCCTGACGCTGGCGCGCGCGCATGAGGCTTGCGGCCAATTTCGGCACAGTTTTGCAATGATGGTGGCGCAAAACACACAAGGGCCTGTATTTTGGGTTACACCAGAGTGGAGCACTGATCGGCTGCACGCAGAGGGGGTCACCCCTTTTTTCTCTCCTGGACGGTTAACCTTTGTGAGCCCCAAACGCGCAGAGGATATTCTGTGGTGCGTTGAAGAGATCCTGCGCAGCAGCGCCGTGCCGCTTGTGGTGGCCGATCTGCCTGGCCTGCCCGCCCTAACCCCTGTGCGGCGACTGCATCTGGCGGCCGAAACTGGCGCGCGTGAAGGCGGCTGCACCCCGCTGGCTCTTTTGCTCACCCCCGGCACAGGCGGTGCACCCGGAATCGAAAGCCGCTGGCATATGGGCCCCATCCCTCAAGCCAGCATGGACAACTGGCAACTCACCCGCATACGCAGCCGCAGCGCGCCCCCGCGCCGCTGGCATATTACGCGGCACGAAGGGCGCTATCAGCTGGCCACTGCCTCGCAAGACCCCCCCCAAATTTAGCCCCCAAACAAAAACCGGACCAAGCTCCAAAAATCAACGCCAAGGAATCAAATCCCACTTGCCACTCCGCACGACCAGGTCGATGGTTGCGCTATGCGACTCATCTTATCCTTTGCGGCGCTTTTCTTGTCCGTCATCCTCTTGCAACTCTCCTCCGGTGGGGTTGGCCCCTTGGACGCTCTCACAGGGCTGGAGCAGGGTTTTACCAAAGGGCAAATCGGCATCTTGGGCTCTTCGCATTTCCTTGGGTTTTTCATCGGCTGCTGGTGGGCGCCCAGGGTTATGGGCAGCGTCGGACATTCACGCGCTTTTGCGGTCTTCACCGCCATGGGCGCCATTGGTATGCTGGGCCATACCTTGTTCGTCGACCCCACCGCCTGGGCCGTGATGCGCATCGCCTCAGGACTTTGCGTGGCAGGCTGCTACACCGTGGTCGAAGCCTGGCTTCAGGCGAAAGCCGGCAATGCCAATCGCGGACGAACCATGGCGGTTTATCGCGTGGTAGATATCTCTGCCGCGCTTGGAGCACAGATGATGATTGGCGCTTTGGCTTCGGTTGAGACCTATCTGGCCTATAACCTTCTGACACTCTTTTGCTGCGCCTCCCTGTTACCGCTCGCCCTGACCAAAGCCAGCCCACCCATTACAAAAGCAGCGCCACGCCTGCGGCCTCTTTTGGCGCTCAGCCGCTCCCCCCTCGCCGTCTTTGCAGTTATGGTGAGCGGCTTGACCTCTGCGGCCTATCGGATGGTAGGACCCATCTATGGCACAGAGCTCAATTTAAACGCCTCGCAAATCGGCCTTTTTCTCGCCGGCTACGTTTTGGGTGGGGCCATTTCACAATATCCGGCGGGCTGGTTGGCCGATAAATTTGATCGCCGTTGGGTGGTCATCGGCATTTCAATTGCCTCGCTGATATCTTGCACCCTCTCCTTTTTCTCACTCGGGGTCACGCAAGTCATCATCGCCTCTTGCTTGTTTGGATTTATCACCGTGCCGATCTATTCGGTCGCCACCGCCCATGCCCATGACTTCGCCGCAACCGATGAACGTGTTGAACTTTCAGCCGCTCTTTTGTTCTATTATGCGATCGGCGCAATCGCCTCTCCCATCGTTGCTGCATTATTGATTGACATATTCGGCACCGGCTCGTTTTTCATCTTTATTGCCGTTGCACATCTGCTTTTGGCAGGCATCGGCGGGTTGCGGTTGCTGCTCGGCGATGTCGCCGAATCCAAAACCCCCTATATCTACGCGCCACGCACCTCTTTCATGCTTGGCCGGCTGACAAAAATCCTGCGCGATCCAGGCTCATCTTCTAAGCCTTAGGGCTGGGCTTTCGGACCGCAGAGGGTTAAATAAGGCCAACTTTATTTGGACGACACTATGAAACGTATCCTGATCACATCAGCCATTCCATATATCAATGGGATCAAACACCTTGGCAACCTTGTGGGTAGCCAGCTGCCTGCGGATCTTTTTGCCCGCTACCATAGGGCGCGAGGCAATGAGGTATTGTTTCTCTGCGCCACAGATGAGCACGGTACCCCGGCGGAGCTCGCCGCCGCAAAAGCCGGCAAACCGGTTGAAGAGTATTGCGCAGATATGCATGCGGTGCAGGCCAAGATTGCCGAAGGGTTTCGCTTGTCGTTCGATCACTTCGGTCGCAGCTCATCGGCACAAAACAAAGAGCTTACTCAGTATTTTGCCGGCTGCCTTGCGGACCAGGGCTTGATTGCGGAAGTCGATGAACAACAGGTGTATTCCCACGCGGATGGGCGCTTTTTGCCGGATCGCTATATCGAAGGCACCTGCCCCAACTGCGGCTATGACAAAGCGCGTGGCGATCAATGCGAAAATTGCACGAAACAATTGGAGCCGACCGATCTGATTGAACCACGCTCAGCCGTATCTGGCTCGACCGACCTAGAAGTGCGAAACACACGCCACTTGTATCTGCGGCAATCATCTTTGCGCCAAGAGCTTAGTGATTGGATTGCGCAAAAAACCGATTGGCCAGTACTGACCACCTCTATCGCAAAAAAATGGCTCAACGACGGTGATGGGTTGCAGGACCGAGGCATCACCCGCGACCTCGATTGGGGCGTTCCCGTGCGGCGCGGCAATGCACCTTGGCCCGGGATGGAAGGTAAAGTCTTCTACGTCTGGTTTGACGCTCCGATTGAATATATCGCCTCCGCCCGCGAATGGGTGGATGCTGGTAAAGGTGATGACTGGCAGCGCTGGTGGCGCACCGATAAAGGCGCAGAGGACGTGCGCTATGTACAGTTTATGGGCAAGGATAATGTGCCCTTCCACACCCTCTCTTTCCCAGCCACAATTCTAGGCTCTCGCGAGCCATGGAAGCTGGTCGATTACATCAAATCATTTAACTACCTCAACTATGACGGTGGGCAGTTCTCCACGAGCCAGGGGCGCGGCATATTTATGGATCAAGCGCTTGAGATCCTACCGCCCGATTACTGGCGCTGGTGGCTCCTCAGCCACGCACCGGAAACCTCGGACAGCGAGTTCACCTGGGATAATTTTCAAGCAGATGTGAACAAAGATCTGGCTGATGTCCTGGGAAATTTCGTCTCCCGCGTCACCAAATTTTGTCGCTCAAAATTTGGGGAAACCGTGCCAGAAGGCGGCGGCTATGGCCCGCGTGAGACCGCGCTGATTGCAGATTTACAAAACCGCCTGGAGAGCTATCAAACCCATATGGAGGCCGTGGAAGTGCGCAAATCCGCTGCGGAATTACGGGCAATCTGGGCCCTGGGCAATGAGTATTTGCAAGCTGCTGAACCCTGGGCCGTATATAAGACCAATCCCGAGGAAGCTGCGACGATCATCCGCCTGTCGCTCAATCTCATTGGGCTTTACGGCCAAATCTCCGCCCCCTTCATCCCCGATGCGGCGCAGACCCTGCGTCAGGCGATGGGCCAGACGGATCCGCTCTGGCCAGAAGATCTGAACCAAGCGCTCACCAGATGCGCGGTTGGCGATGCATTTAATGTGCCGGAAAACCTCTTTGGCAAAATCACTGATGAGCAACGCAATGAATGGTCACAACGCTTTTCAGGAACACGTCCGTGACTTGAGCGGGCCGCTCTCGAGACTGCACAAACATGCGCCAAAGAGCACAATTGTGGACTGGACAAGAGCGGCAAAAAAGACAATAACCCCGCAGATTACATGATCTGTTTTCAAATGCCTGCATAACCAGGGCGAAAGCAGAGCAAATGATTGCCCCAAAACTAAGGTTTGAAGGCACAGAGGCGGGTTGGTAGAGTGGTTATGCAGCGGATTGCAAATCCGTGTACACCGGTTCGATTCCGGTACCCGCCTCCAAACAAAATCCCTCAGAACTTAAACTAAAACAACCCCTTGGAAGGCCAGGCTACCGTCGTCCGTTTACAGTAGTCAAGAGGAGTTTGCGCTACTTTAGTGTGACCGTTTGTGACAGGATTGTGACAGAACGCGCAAACCCCTCTTAGTCTCTACTGTACCGATCTGGATTTAAGTGCAGCGCTAACCGATTATACTGGCGCTGCGCTTGGCTGTCGGCGTTCTCCATTACACCTCATATAATCTGGCATCTGAACTAGCGCCTCTCTGTGAGCCTCAAGGGAACCCCTAGCTTCATAACCAAACGAATTGGGTTGGCTAGTTTTGCAGGTGGGAATCCAAGGTAAAGATTTGGTTTGCGGGTGGGTTTGGTCTCTGGCAGTCTGAGGATGATACTTATGGAGGGTGTGTGATGCGTAATGTTTTGGTTTCCGATGTAACTCCGAAATGTGGAAGATCTTTTGCACGAACGAGGCATTGAGATCAACCATGAAACAGTTCGGTTTTGATAGAGCAGATTTGGTCCGATGTCTGCAGAAGTTCTCTGCCGTCCAATCTTCAGTCCGCAACCATTTCAATCGGGAGCGCCACTTCTACTCACGAGACAATTTCAAGCTCAATCGAAGCGCTGCTCTTACTGAGTGGCGCCAATTATTGAGCGCATAGGTTCAGGCTGCGCCAGCAATCTGATGCGAGTTCTCATTCGTCTGACAGCATCCTTGCCCAATTTCGCATAGCTTGGAGATATATGCCAAATGGTCGGCTTAGCAGGATCATAAACACTAAAGATGCACTCACCGCTGCCACTATTTCTGAAGCGTTTGCGCCCGCCAAGGCTAACGTTGCCACATAGACAGGTACTTGGAATGTAATGAAAGCAATGATGTCGCCAACGAGGTTCGTGAGCCACCGTTGGGGCCGAGTCTTTGAAAAAAACCAATCCCGCCATAGGCCATACGGCCGCGCCGCAACCATCATGACCGGTATACTGATCAGCCTCGCAATCAAAACCTGTGTGGGACCCATGCCTGCAATCAACAACTCGCTCAGAGCGGCTACAACCGTGAAGAAAATAATAGTTGCTGCGGTGTCAACGAAGTAACTCTTCATTAGATATGGCTATTAGAGATCGCTACCTATGTCGAGGTGGAAAGATGCACTGAAAGGTAGCAAACCTGATCGCTGTCGTTTGAGGCGACGCCACAGCCCATGAGGCACGTCAGAGAGCCAGATGCCATGACTGTCGCGGAAGGGTAACAAAACGTATCAGATCGTTTACACGGGTAACTCTGATTTTATTACACGTAAAAATAATTAACACTTCATAACACGTGTTAATATTAATGAAAAATATAGATAATCAGCGAAAGTATGACTGCAAAACAACCCAGTAATATGAATATCCACACTAAGCTTTCGGCCCAAGTTGCCCCCGCAGAGATGTTTCCATAAGAGTTTCTCAAGTTACCAGTTAGTTGCTTTCGCTGTGGCCAACTTACCTCGTGCAGATCTGTTTTTCGTACAGTTTCCATTGGCAACCAATTAAACGAAAAATCGCTAAAAATTACCTCGTCTATTGGATTAATGGCTACATTTCCAATTTCAGAGCGCGATAGTATTTTCTCAGGCAGTATCTTTATAATATTCTTATCACTTTTAACGTTGGAATTTTCTCTATTTTGGTAAATTCCACAATTTTCTTGTAACGTAATTTCTAATTGAAGAATTAACTTTTGCTGATTTATTTCTGCGTCCTGACGGAATGCTTCATATTCCTTTTGCGCCAAAGTAATATGAAGTTCTAAGCGCTCATTTTGTGCAACCCTGAAGCTTTTCTCTTTAAGTTTTGTTTTCAGTTTAGTTTGTACAGAAATATTGTTACTTAAGCCATCCTGCGGTTCAAAAATAATGTTAAATTTGTTTAGAAGACTATCAGTACCAAAGAAGGAGATGCCATTTGCAACCGAAGCGTCCAAATGAGCATTTGCGGTTATCATCTCTCGGACATCCGTGCTATCGCCATCTTCAAACTTTCTGCTGTTCAGGAAGCGGAAATTACTAACATTCAGAAGTAAAGTTTGTGAAAAATTTCTGTGCCGTAACTTATAATCATTTGTGTGAAGGCTCTCTGTTGCCCCCTGACTTACCTCATTGAGGGCAAATTCAGAAGGAACCTCGTCGTTATTAACGACGACTATGTCTCTGTTATAGTGATCATTGTCTAAATTCATGATATACAAAGGTTAAATAGGCGATTTTCTAGTTACGCAAGCGATAGTATATACTTTTACGCAGGCCACACAAGTTAAAGTGAATGCCCCTTTAAAGGTGCTGTCAGACAAATGAGAACTCGCATTAGATTGCTGGTACAGCCTGAATCTATGCGCTCAACAATTGACGCTACTCAGCTAGAAAATTGGCTCTATTCAGCTCGAAATTGAGGCATGAATAAAGGTGGCGTGAAGGGTAATGATACGTATCAGATCGTTTGCACGGGTAACTCTGCTTCAGCGATGGATGGTGCTGGGGTTAGGTGAGCCAAGGGTACTTAATCCTATTTACGCTGTTGTAATTTTTTCTAACTACTCGCTTGCATTCACCGTATCCCACATTGTTACCAAATCCATTATGTAGAGGTGGATTGAGGTAGCTGAGAGATCAGTACAGATAGCGCCTTGGCGGCTGGCATTTCGTCATTTCACTTATTCGTTAGTTAAAATTTGCTCCATGCAAGGCATAACCATATGATTTATATCGTCATTATATTGGATAACTTTTCTAGTAATGGGAGAAGGCCTTTCCTCTCCTTCCAGAGTTGTAAAGCTTTATGCCCTGAGTCCTTAGTGCCGATCTTTTTTTCGATGTCCGAAAACTCTGACCTGACCTACCCAAACCTCGCCACTATCGGCAGCCTTAAGCCTGCGTTCCACCAAGCAAATCCACAATTTTACTCACATGTGCATCAAGTGCATCCGCTTTACCCTTGCCCTCAACATTCAAACGCACGAGCGGTTCGGTATTCGAGCGGCGCAGGTTGAAGCGCCAGTGGGCGAAGGCGAGGCTGACACCATCCGTTTCATCGAGTGACAGAGCATCCGCGCGGTAGGCTGAAAATACGCTTGCAATCGCCTTTTTTGCGTCAGCAACTTTAAAATTCATCTCACCTGAGCTCGGGAAAACCGCAAACCTATCTTTCACCCAATCGCCCAGTGAGCTCCCAGACCGCGATACAAGCTCGGCAATCAAAACCCACGGGATCATCCCACTATCGCAATAGGCAAAGTCACGGAAATAATGGTGCGCTGACATTTCGCCGCCGTAGACAGCCGCATGCGAGCGCATTACCTGCTTAATGAATGCATGGCCCGTTTTGGATTGCACAGCGATGCCGCCTTGTTGCGCCACAATGTCTTGCGTATTCCAAATCACTCTAGGGTCATGGACGATCTTGGCGCCCAATTCTTTTTCCATGAAGATGGACGCCAATAGGCCCACGACATATTCACCTGGCACAAATTGACCAGTTTCATCGAAGAAGAAGCAGCGATCGAAGTCACCGTCAAATGCGACGCCGAAGTCCGCGCCTTCAGCTTTGACAACATCAGCAGTGGCAAGATGATTTTCCGGCAGAAAGGGGTTGGGGATACCATTCGGGAATGTCCCATCGGGTGTGTGATGCACGCGGATAAAGTCTAGCGGTGCACCAAGCGTCAACAACCGCTCTGAAAGCGCATCAAAGGTTGGCCCCGCCGCGCCATTGCCAGAATTCACAACCACTTTCAAAGGCCGCAAGGCTTTGACATCCACAAAGGTGAGCACACGATCCACATAGGCCCTGCGCGCATCATTTGACCTGTCAAATTCACTGGCTAGCTTGGAAACATCATCCCAGTCCTGAGAGCTCGCCAGTGTCTTTATAACTTGAAAATCACTCACATCATCCAATGGGCGCGACCCCGATTTTACGATTTTCATCCCGTTGTAATTGATCGGATTATGCGACGCGGTCACCTCAATCCCGGCGCAGGCACCAAATTCGGTCACGGCCCAATACATTTCCTCCGTACCCGCCATGCCAATGTTGATGACATCGGCACCCGCATGGCGCGCGCCCTGAGACGCCGCGGCCGCAAAGGCTGGGCTTGTTTTACGCGCATCAAATCCGATCACAATCGATTTAGCGACGAAATGCTGCGCAACTGCCCGTCCAATTCGGTAGGCGACGCCTTCGTCTATATTGACACCAATTTCACCGCGAACGTCATAGGCCTTGAAACAGGTCAGCTCGGTCACTGCTTGCCGCTCCTTGACGCTAGCGTCGCCTCAGCGGCAAGACCGGCTTCTTCTTCAAGCGCTTTGATTTCCGCTTTAAGCACTTCGAATTCCTCGCGCTTGCGTTCTATAAAGCTGTGCGTAAGGAGGGACTTTTCTCGAATGCATTTTGGCGTCAGGAGATAGGCATATTGACCTTTACGGGACTTTTTCTTGAAATTGCCTAGCTTCACAAAGCCTTTTTCAACAAGGGCGGAGAGCGCACAATAAGCCGACCCAATTGAGATCCCAACTTCATCCGCCACCTGTCGTGTGGACATCTCAGGGTGTTGCGAAATGAGCCGCATAACCCTCAAGCGAATATCAGCTTGCTGCTCCTCGCGCCGACTAGCCAAAATGGCCCCCAAAACGGCTACCGCAACAAGCCTCGCTACACTTGCAGGCTCGGGTGAAGAGGAATAACGGTACGCTACAAAAATGATCATTACTGTTCAGGAGTGAATGGTGCATCAAAGCGCCCGCCAATTTAACGCGAAAATCTCAAGACAGACAACAAGTCACGCATGAATTTGTGACCGGCCTCTAACTGGGCAACCTCTATAAACTCATTTGGTTGGTGCGCTTGAGAAATATCACCGGGCCCGCACACTACTGCAGAATATCCTGCATCTTGAAATTGCCCCGCCTCAGTTCCATAGCTTACGAAGTGATCGCCATTATCACCAGTAATCGAGCGGACAAGCAATTCGGCTTCGCCGCTACTTTCTGGCTTCAGAGGCGTGACTGCGTAACGGGAGGTCAGAATGATATCTGCTTCCGGTCGTATAGCTTGCATCGCTGTTTTTACCTCCCGCACTTTTTCAGCATACATGTGATCCAAATTTTGGGTATCGTCACTTGGAACTGCTCGATAGCCCATGTTGAACTGGCAATCTTTGGCGGTGATATTATCCGCCGTTCCACCAGAAATCGTGCCAACATGCCATGTTGTGTAGGGCGGATCGAACATCATTGCTAAAGGTTCCGGCTCTTTTGAGCGGTTAATTTCATTCTGCTCTGTTGCCCATTGGATAAGTCTTGCACCCTCATGAATAGCACTAACACCTTGATAATGAATTGAGGAATGAACCTCATAACCTACTACTTCAGTTGTAAAGCCAGAGCCACCTTTGTGGCCTGTTACTGCTTTCATCATGGATGGCTCCCCAACGATTACGGCAGAACCTTTTGGAACTACGCCTTGCATAGCTGCGATCATTGGCGGCGCACCAGTGCAACCAACTTCTTCGTCAAAACTTAGCGCCAATTGTAGTGGCCTAGACACGCCGATAAAGTGCGCCTCGACCAATGCCCAAATTGCTAGGGCATCAAAGCCCTTCATATCGCAGGTGCCACGGCCATAGTACCGCCCATCTTTTTCAACGACCTCCCAAGGATTCGTTTCCCAATTCTGGCCATCGATTGGTACAACATCAGTATGCCCTGACAAAACTATTGCCCCGGCAATTTCTGGTCCAACATGGGCAAATAGGGCAGCTTTATGAGGTTGATCTGGATCAGTCCAACGGTGTGCAGATATCCCATGCGAATGCAGGTAGCTCTCAACCCAATCTACGAGCGGCAGGTTGGTCTCACAGCTTACTGTTGGAAAGCTGATCAATTTACACATCAAATCAAATGGGCTTAAGCGATCAAGATTTTCATTTGCCATTTTAAAATCCATTCAAATAGGCTCGGAGTAATGCAAAAATTATCCACATCAGGTCAGATTAATCTTACCGCGGCGATTACGCTACTTCAGGCCAGTTTCAGTTTCTATCGTATACTAGACGTAGAGGAGCGGTGGGCCTAGGAATTTGTTAGGTGCTGTCAGACGAATGAGAACTCGTATCGAATTGCTGGTGTAGCCTAAATCTATGCACTCAATAATTGACGCCACTCAGCTAGAGCAGCGGCGCGGTTAAGCTTGAAATTGAGGCGTGAGTAAAGGTGGCGTTCCTGGTTGAGGTGGTTCTAGAGTGCCGCTTGGACGTAAGCGAATTTCTGTAAGGTCGGCCCACGCCTAAACTTAAGCATCGCCCTTTCTCGTCGTCGGAACGGCAGATGAGAGTTTTCAGCTCTGTTGTTGACCCAGCGGCCTGTTTCTTGGCGGTCAGCATTTCCTATTATCGTCATCGCTGCGCGGTAAGATCACGGCTTATCAGTTACGATAACGTTTGGATTTCCGTGCTGCTTCATAGATTTTTAGATGAATTTCAATGCGTCTAAGAAGGTGTTCTACATTACGAAGCGAAATTGGAAACCAAACATACAGCATTACAGAAATCCGAATGATCTCAGGGACTGTTTTGTCATCCGATGGCGATAGGTGCCTGTCCTGCCCGCATCAACCAATTTTCTTCTGACAGTACCCTTTAGCCACCTATTTAGAGTTATCGGGTCCTTTTTTGCATTAACAACTGATTACCGTTAACACTTACGAAGGCACCCATGACGTGCATGCCCTAATCTTGGGCCGCGCCCAAACGGGCCTGCAGGCTTTCTTTTAAGCATTCAAAGGAAAAAAGTATGGATCGCGCAGATATCGTTCACGATGCTTTTGTCGCCCGTGTTACCGCAGGTGAATTTCCCAGTGGCAATCCGCCATCTGGCCCTTTGTCAGAGACTGAGGCGGTCGCTATTTTTCGTGCGCAGTGCCTGAGCCGTAACCTTGATCGGCGGTCACGCAAGATGCAGACCGATGGCCAAGGGTTCTACACCATCGGTTCCTCTGGTCACGAGGGCATGGCAGCAGTTGCCTCCGCCCTACGGCCAAACGATATGGCGTTTTTGCATTACCGAGACGGGGCGTTTCAGACACGTCGTTCTGCGATGGTTCCAGGTACGACACCCACTTGGGATATGTTGCTCAGCTTTTCCACCGCGAAATTTGACCCCATGTCTGGCGGACGGCACAAGGTGCTTGGCTCTAAAACAATGAACATTCCACCCCAAACCTCCACCATCGCCAGCCATCTACCAAAAGCCGTCGGTGCAGCGTATTCCGTAGCACTGGCCAAACGGCATCCACCCGAACACAAAGTGCTGGAAGACGACAGTATTGTGATGTGTTCCTTTGGTGATGCATCTGCGAACCATTCCACTGCCCAAGGGGCAATCAACACCGCCTGCTGGACGTCCTACCAATCCGTCCCATTGCCGCTATTGTTTGTATGCGAAGACAACGGAATCGGGATTTCCACCCGCACTCCGCTGGGCTGGATTGGGGCAAATTTTGCCAACAAACCGGGCCTAAAGTATTTCAAAGGAAATGGTCTTGATCTATTTGACACCTTTTATGCCACACAAAAGGCGGCAGAATATGTGCGCAAACGCAAGAAACCAGCATTCCTACACTTGTCCCTTGTGCGCTTATATGGCCACGCAGGCTCAGATTTGCAACAAACCTATCTATCGAAAAACATTTTTGAAGAATGGGAACAGAACGACCCTTTGCTGCATTCCGCGCGATTACTGACAGAAGGCAGAGTTCTTACAACCGACGAAGCACTTTCGATCTATACCGAGACCGAGGAGCAATGCACCCGCGTCGCGGAAGAGGTGATCCAACAACGACGCCTGTCTACCGCTGCAGAGGTGATGGCTTCCATTGTGCCACCCAAGCGGGATTGCAAACCCACGAACGGCCCATCTGCGCGAGCACGCGAAATTGCATTCGACAGCGATATCAAACAGATGTGTAAAAAACAACCAATGTCGCGGCTAATCAACTGGGCGCTAACCGATCTTATGCTTGAATATCCAGAAATTGTAATGATGGGCGAAGACGTTGGCCGCAAAGGTGGCGTTTATGGCGTTACGCAAAAACTTTGTGATCGTTTCGGGCAGGACCGAATTATCGATACGTTACTGGATGAGCAATCTATCCTTGGGCTAGCCATCGGTCTGGGCCACAACGGTTTTATCCCGATGCCTGAAATTCAGTTTCTTGCTTATCTGCACAACGCCGAGGATCAAATCCGCGGCGAGGCTGCAACCCTGTCGTTCTTTTCCAACGGCCAGTTCACCAATCCAATGGTGCTGCGAATTGCGGGACTTGGGTATCAAAAAGGCTTCGGTGGGCATTTCCACAATGACAACTCGCTCGCCGTTTTGCGCGACATACCCGGTGTGATCGTTGGCTGCCCGTCCCACGGTGCAGATGCAGCCAAAATGCTGCGCGAATGTGTGCGATTGGCCCGCGAAGAACAGCGCGTTGTTGTTTTTGTGGAACCTATCGCGCTCTATCCCGTGCGCGATCTACATGATGAAAAAGACAGCGGCTGGATGCATACCTACCCCACCCCGGATCAATCCATTGCCCTGGGCGAGGTTGGTGTTACGGGTAACGGTCCCTTGGCCATCATCACCTATGGAAATGGCCACTACCTATCGCACCAGGCCACCAAAATTTTGGAACAACAGGGTATTGAAACTCGGATTATCGACATCCGCTGGATTGCTCCACTCCCAACCGACGGTATCTTGTCGGCAATCAACGGTGCACAAAAAATACTCATCGTAGATGAATGTCGCGGTACGGGTGGTCAATCCGAAGCCTTGCTTTCCATGCTCACTGAACGCAGCGATTTGCCTGCTGCACGCCTCGCCGCAGAGGACAGCTTTATCGCCACTGGTCCGGCTTATGCCACCACACTGCCCAGCCGTGACAGCATAGTTGCAGCTGCCACAAAACTTTGGAACGCGTTATGAAACAAACCGCAGTTGTTATCGCGCCCGGGCGCGGCACTTATAACAAAACCGAACTTGGCTATCTGGCGCGACATCATCCAAATGCACCTAATCTTGGCCAGTTTGATGCCTTTCGCATAAAGCTTGGTCAGAAAACAGTTAGCGAACTTGATACCGCTGCACGATTTTCTGGCCCTACACACACGCGCGGCGACAATGCATCGGCTCTGATCTATGCCTGTGCACATGCGGATTTTGGGGCTATTGATCGCGACCGTTTTGATATTATTGGCGTAACAGGGAATTCCATGGGTTGGTATATTGCACTGGCCTGCGCAGGCGCGCTTGATCCGATGGGTGGGATGCAAGTGGTCAACACAATGGGAACGCTGATGCAGGAACAGATGATCGGTGGGCAACTTATCTACCCCTTCGTTGACGCGGACTGGAAGGAAATCCCAAATCAACGTGAAAACTTGATGCGCGAAGTCTTTGCTATCAACGCCCGCCCGGATCATGTGCTGGGCTTATCCATCGATCTAGGCGGCATGTTGGTGCTTGCAGGAAACGAAGCTGGGTTGGTTGCCTTTGAAAATTCGGCTCCCGTCCTTCAAGAGAGATACCCGATGCGCCTGCCGAACCATGCAGGCTTTCACACCCACCTGCAAAAACCTGTTTCAGAGCTCGGATTTTCGGCATTGCCTGAACATCTTTTTGATCAACCGAGCATACCCCTGGTAGACGGTCGGGGAGCAATTTGGCAACCCAAGTCGACAGATACCAACGCATTGTATACTTATACACTCGGACATCAGGTTTACGAATTATTCGACTTTACAGCTGCTATTCGTACTGCCGCACGGGAGTTAATGCCAGATGTGTTCATAATTCTAGGTCCAGGTACCACTCTGATCGGGGCGACAGCTCAGGCTCTTATCCGATCTAAATGGCGAGGATGGAATTCAAAATTAGATGTTCAAAAAAAAAACCAAGGTCAGCCAAGGCTTTTGTCGATGGCAGCAATGCACACATCAGTTTGATTGCGCTATAGTTTGTGCGTCAAAATAACAACAAAATTTGTAACAAAAACTGGTTGAAACCAACTCTGCATATTGGGCGCCAATATAAATTTTCACAAGGCCTCGAAAGTGACTACTGACGATATCAGCCAAATAGAAACTTGTATCGGATTGTAGCAAAGGTGCTGTCAGACGAATGAGAACTCGCATCGGATTGCTGGCGCAGCTTTAATCTATGCGCTCAACAGTTGGCGCCACTCAGTAAGAGCGGCGGTTCGATTGAGCTTGAAATTGTCTCGTGAGTAGAAGTGGCGCTCCTGATTGAAATGGTTGTGGACTGAAGAGTGGACTGCAGCGAACTTTTGCAAACATCGCATCTGTCGAAAGCGGAGCATAGCGCGTTCTCGTCGTCGAAACGGCAAGTGGGAATTTTCAGCCCGATTATTTACCCAGCGACCCGTTTCCTGCCGATCCGCGTTGCCAACAACTTTCATTGCAGCGCCATAGGAACGTAGTTTGTCCGTCACAACTACTTCTGGCCCGCCGTAGCGCTTCATTGCTTTTCTGAGGAATTTCAATGCTGCCTTGCGGTCTCGGCGCTTGGTTACATAACTTTCAAGCACCTCACCTTCGTGATCAACGGCCCGCCAGAGGTAATGCGTCTCTCCGTTGATCTTCACGAAGACCTCGTCCAGGTGCCACTGCCAGTTCGAATACGATCGCATCCGACTAACCCGGTTTCTTCGTATCTCAGCAGCAAACATCGGACCAAATCTATTCCACCAAAACCGAACTGTTTCGTGGCTGATCTCAATGCCTCGTTCGTGCAGAAGATCTTCCACGTTACGGAGTGAGAGCGGAAAACGAACGTACAGCATCACAGCCAAGCGGATGATCTCAGGACTCGTTTTAAAGTACCTGAATGGGGAGTGTTTTGTCATGCGGCGAGGCTACAAAACCGCCCGCCCCGTCTCAAGTTAGTTTTATCTGACAGTACCGCGCCACCAATTATCATTTTAGGAGGTGAAACGAGCCGAACCCGTAAATCATCGATCTCGTTCTGGCGCATTCCACCGTCCATCACATGAATAAACCTGTGCCCCAATGGGCTATGGATTCCACAATGACGCATGTGCTTTAACAGTCAAGTATTTCGGAATTGACAGCGCAAGCAATTGACCGCTCAGAGCTCTCAGACTAATGAGAACTCGCATCAGATTACTTGCGCAGCCTGAACCTATGCGCTCAATAATTGACGCCACTGAGTGAGAGCAAACCACGCGAAATCTGTGATGCAGGGGCGCAGCTATTTAGATAATAGAGTTACACGTCAATCCACCCCTAAGAGAGTGGCCGATAAGGGTGATAGGGTTGGGCGGCCGATTGCAAGTTTTTATAAACCCAAACCATTTAACCTGTGGGTACAGCATCGTCTTGAATTTGGAAGCCAGAGCGTTATTTGTAGTCCAACGGAAAAATAAATGGATGAAATAAATGAAGCTTTTTTGGTCAATATTTTCTGCGTCAATGGCTGTCATTTTTTCAGTTAACGCGTCTCATGCTGAGGAGAATTCAAATTTTTCCATTGGGTTAGTTGCCGTCGCTGGTAGCTCAATATATTCTAACGATAAAACTAGATCAGCCTTCATGCCATCCCTCAGCTACAATTCTGAAAAAATTTCAGTTAGCTTTGAGAAGGGATTGTCTTACAAATTCTTTGATGATGGAAAAGTCAGCATAGGTGCTTCTATAAAGCCCAATCTTAGGCCCTATAAAAGCAGCTATTCGACTGATTTAGCTGGGATGAAAAGAAGCAACTTTTATGACGGTGTTCTAAATGTGTCATATCAAATGTCGCGTGGGCTAAAAGCTAAGTTGGCAATCGGAAATGAACTCACAACAGAACACAATGGAAATACAGCTGACTTATCACTTAGCCAATTCTTTCCAATTTATGGACAGCCAATTATTTTTACAGCAGGGGCTAAGTGGTATGATGGAAAGCGTGCAAACTATTTTTATGGCGTGAACTCCAGTGAAGTCTCTGATCAACGTACTCGATATGCGCCCGGTAGTGCCACTTTACCCTATCTATCGATAAATACCTTTCATCCGATCAATAAGCATGTAGATTTGTTTGCGAATGTTAATTTCAACTTCTTTCCCAGCAATGTAGTTAACAGCCCAATTGTTGAGCGCAAAAGTTCAGCATCTGTTGTTATCGGATTAAATTATAATTTCTGATTAATTAATTTATACCTGAGCAGGCAGGAGGGTGCCTGCAGCCCCACACGTCCAACCCAACCCCAGACCCAGCCCCTGTTGCGCCTGTAGCGGATCAGACTGGCCGAGCGAGATGAATGGGGATGGGTTCAAACGGAGGTGTCAAACAAATGCGAACACCCATCAGATTGCTGGTAGCACCTAAATCTATGCACTCAATAATTGACGCCACTCAGCGAGAGCAGCGGCACGGTTCAGCTGGAAATTGTCGCATGAGTAGAAGTGGCGTTCCTGCAGCCTTTCACGGATAGCCTCAACCCCACACCCAGCCTGCGTAGCGCCTGCAGCGGAGCTGAGTGGCGCCAGCAGGCAAATAGCCGCGTAACCGCATGCCAAAACAAACATGTTTGCACCGACGCGCAGGCGTGCGGGCGCGTGGCAAATATAGCGGGTATGGTCAACCAAAGGGGGGGACAGCATCATCGCCAACCGGGTGATCTCAGGGCTCGTTTTGAAGTACCTGAATGAAGAGCGTTTTGTCATACGGTGAGACTACGAAACTGCCCGCCCCGTCTCAAGTTAGTTTCTCGTGAAAGTGCCGTTCTAATTTGTCTGACAGCACACAATAAACCCACCCACTTTTTAATGATTTCTAGCACATTTTTGTGCGATATTTAAAGATGGACTGCAATTTCTGAAATTGTAGAAATATCAATCTCCATTATGAAACACCCCCCTATAATAAATTTCTGTTACTGGAAAGCATACGTGCACTCCGCGTACCCGCAGGGCGGTCGTGCCAGAAGGACCCGCTCACTTAGCTTTTTAAAGTTTCTAAACCGTTGCGGCAAAGCAAAAAAGAGGGTAAAGAGCGGCATGAAAACTCCTAAATATTGCCGCCTCGCGCGCCAGCGCGCGTGAGCAACAGTCTCGAACCTAAAATTGAATTGATACAAAGTTTCCGTAAACGCAGACAACACGCGTTACACACGCCGGTTCAGAAATCACCACTTAGAGATTTGACCCGCCCCTACCCCAATACACGAATCTCTTTAGGACTGCGACTTTAGGGAATTTGATTGTACAGGTAATTCTCAGAATGCATTATGTCGCTAGTGCGATTTCAAAAGTGTAACGTCAAGCGTAACGTGATAAAGCGTTTTTATATATTAATTAATGTTATCAGTTTGATAGTGTCTTAATATGGTGCCCCCACACGGACTCGAACCGCGGACCTACTGATTACAAATTACATGGCCCCTGTTTTCATAGAATTGCATGGGTATTCATTTTATTCATATTTTTGATTACTTACAGGAATATAACCTCTCATAGCATTGCATGGCGTTGCATCAAAGCGTATGCTTTTTGTAACCCATATGTAACCCAAGGCTCTCCATGCCCAAGCTCGCACAACAACCTCTAACGGAACTCGCAGTCAGGAAGGCAAAGCCTGCCGACAAGCGTTACGACCTGTTCGACGCCAGCGTGCGGGGTTTGGGCTTGCGGGTCGCAACGTCAGGAACAAAGAGCTGGTTCATGATGCGGCGCATCAAAGGGCGCATGCTACGAACTACTTTTGGCAGGTATCCAGAGGTACCACTGGCCCTCGCCCGACTGAAAGCCCCCGACGTGCTTGCTGATATGGCAGATGGGCAAACAGCGGGGCAGAGAAGAACGGACCTGTTCCGCGTTGTCCTCGATGAATGGCTTAAAAAGGATCAGGCTAAAAACAAAAGCGTTCATCAAGTGAAGGTCGCCATGTATAAGCACGCCCTGCCCGCGTTCGGCCCTATGCCCGTTGCATCTATAACCAAGCGCGATGTGAACAGGCTAATCGACAAGATCGTAGATGCCGGCAGCCCAGTGGCAGCTAACCGGGTTCTGGCTTTCACAAAGCGTTTCTTCTCTTGGTGCAAGGAACGAGACATTCTCGAACTATCGCCCGCAGAGGCCATCAGGCCACCATCTAAAGAAAAAATCCGTGATCGTGTTTTAACTCTAGATGAGATGAAAAATATCTGGGCCGCATGTAAACAGATGGGTTATCCATGGGGACCTATATTCCAGCTGCTACTGTTAACGGGTGCACGTCTCAGAGAAGTCTCTCAGGCCAGCTGGAGTGAGGTCTCGATTGCAGATGGTACGTTGGACCTGCCCGCAAGCAGAACCAAGAATAAAAGGTCCCATCAAATTCAACTGTCGGATCAGGCGCAGAACATCATTCAAGCCTTGCCGAGGGTCGAAGGACAAACCCTGTTGTTCACCACGAATGGAACAACGGCAGTATCGGGTTTTAGTAAGGTTAAAAAACGTCTTGATATTATCAGTGGCGTTGCCGATTGGCGCTTTCACGATCTCCGCCGCAGCTTCGCCACCCACAGCACTGAAAGGCTCGGTATTAGCCCCGTTATAGCAGACAAAATATTGAACCATGTGACCGGACAGGTACGCGGTGTTGCTGCTATCTACCAACATGGAGAATATCTCGAAGAACGGCGATCGCACTTACAGAGGTGGGGCGATTTCATTGAGGATTTAGTCGCAGATGAATAAGGGAGCCCAAGCCTAGAACGGCTCTTAGCCGAGAAGAATTATTGCAAGCCATGGAGCCTGTGAGAGACCTCATTCCAGAAGATAACTATAACCAATTTCTAGACCAAGTATATTCTGCCATAGAGATTTATTTGGATTTAGACGAACCAAGCATGGTTGCGAAAGAGTTAAGGGAAATAAATCGGATATGTCAGAAGCCCAACTACACTCTGCTAAACATACTTGAAAATGTCAGTACGACTACAAAGGGTTTGCTGGAAGGATCGAACCTTCTGGAAGGGGCAAAACCGTCTTCCGACGTTACCTGATAAAGAAGATGAAGTCTGGAATAAATGCATTAGCCCAAGAGTTACGCCAACGCATCATCGTTCACATGAAGCCGCTATCAGACAGGAGAGGCTACCGCTTGATCGGGTCCTCCAAAGAAGGTCGACCATCAAAAGACCGTTTGAGCGTTTTAGTTTCCTTTTTGGCCGCCGCCTATGTCAGTGCCACAGGGAAAAACTATAGACGCAGATGGGATAGCGAGTGACCTACCATTTCATCAAATCCTCGAAGCATTATTCAAGGCTTTGGGCATTAATACGTCCACAGACGAAGCTATCAGAAGACAACAAACCCACGACGTAAAAAAATAAGAAATTTTCAATACTTTACCATCAAATGACTGAAATAGTTTCACTAATAAACTGGGGGAGTTTCCCCCGATGAAAATAGCTCAAATTTTGGCCAAGGTGTTTGCATGTCTATAACCGCGAAGGAAACACCATGGACAACACCGCAAGCGTTAAGAAATTTATCGTCCTGCCCCAAGTTCAGGAACAAGTACCATACTCGGCCAGCCACATTTGGCGCCTAGAAAAATCTGGAAAATTTCCTAACAGGATTCGTCTTGGCGGCAACAGGGTCGCTTGGCTGCAGTCTGAAGTGGACAGTTGGATCGAGAGTAAACTCGCGTCACGGAACGGCAACACAAACTAAAACTCACGGCGCGATGACCGTGAGTTTAACTTAGCGTGTAATTTTCAGGTTACCGTTAGAGTATAGCCGATCTGGTCATGCGCCTCAATGATGAGGAACATAAATATGACGACGGACCCCAAAAAGAAACTTGATCCATTCGATCCCGCACAGTTTCGTGCACTAAACACAATGGATGGCAGTGGTGACGGTATTCGAAGGGAGTTTACCCATATACTCACTAGCAAGCCAAAGAAGTCAGCCTTTTTCAGATCACACGCTGAACCCACTTACAGGCTGCCGGTTAACATCATTGAGTATAACAGCGGGATGATGAAAGAAGAATTCCTTGTAATGCCCGCTGTTACCGAGGCGCTCGTTGAGGAAACCAAGCCAAAATTACTAGTGCTATGCGTTGATAAGATGGGCACCCCCTTCTTATGGCTGGCTCCCCGCCAAGCTGAAGACGGGTTCCAACGCAACAACCTATGGAACACCAGCGCGTTAGAAGCCCTACGGTTGTCAGAAACGAAGTGGGTGCGGATGTCAGCCAATATGGCCGAAGGGGCATACACCATTCACACCAGTTCCTCAGATAGCGAGCCCGATTGGCCAGACCTTCCGCTTAGTGAACTTATCAAACTTGGTTTTGGCGAGGAGCGCATTATCCGCGATATGAACCATCCCGTGATCCAGCGGTTATTGGGGTACGAATGATGAATTATCTGGACCTCTATAAAGATGTAATCGCTCTCGACTTTGAGTTTGTCGCAGCAGACGGGGAGCGGCAGCGTCCCATTTGTATGGTTACAAAGTCTTTGAAAACGGGCGGCCAGACACGTTTGTGGGTAGAAGAGGGGATGCAATGTCCCCTCCCACTTGGGCCAAAGTATTTATATGTGGCCTACTTTGCTTCGGCTGAGTGGAACTGCTTCCTGAGCCTTGGTTGGGACCTCCCTACCCGCATCATTGATCTCTATCCAGAATATCGCCGGATGACGAATGGGGCTGTAGGCTACGCTACGAGATCTGGATATGGGCTGCTCGCCGCAGCGGGCGCTTTCGGCGTAGCCACAATGGATACCAACCACAAGACTGACATGCGTAATCTAATAATGTCGGGCAGACCTTCGTCCGCTGAGCAGCAGACTGACATTCTTGAATACTGCGCCGAAGATGTCGAAATTACCGGTAACCTTTTCAGGGAAATGTGGCCAAAGATTGCAACGGACCAACTTGCCCTCACCCAAGCTCTACTGCGCGGCCGCTACACTGTTGCAGTAGCGAAGATGGAGTTTTCTGGAACGCCAGTGGATACAGAACTGTTCGCTGGTCTAATGCTGTATTGGCCTGAATTGTGCCTCCAGCTAATTGAAGCTGTTGATCAGGAGTATTGCATCTATGAGGGCTCAACCTTCAAACAAGCAAAGTTTGACGGCTGGGTCGCTGCACAGGCTATCCCATGGCCCAAAACTGATAACGGCAAGTTAAAACTCGACGAGGCAACCTTTCGTCAAATGTCGAAGTCCCATACCCAAGTGGCGGCGCTACACGAATTGCGCGTCACTCTAGCTCAGATGCGAACGTTGAAGCTACATATAGGAGCAGATGGGCGAAACCGTACCCTGATTAGCCCCTTCGCCGCCAAAACCGGTCGCAACCAACCATCAACCACCAAGTTTATATTTGGTAATTCTGCTTGGTTGAGGTCGCTCATCAAACCTGAGGAAGGCTATGGGTTGGCATATGTCGATTATTCAAGTCAGGAAATTGCAATTGCAGCCGCTTTAAGTGGTGATCCGAAGATGTGGCAAGCCTACGAGTCTGGTGACCCCTATATGGCTTTTGCAATCCAAGCTGGACTTGCGCCGGAGGGTGCCACCAAGGCGAGCCACAAAGAGGTTCGCAACCGCTGCAAACAAATCGTTTTGGGCGTGGGCTATGGCATGGGGGCAGAGGCTCTCGCGCTTGGGGCAGGCATCCATAGAGTAGAGGCTAATGGACTGCTCAACAGCCACAAGATGACCTACCGCGTATTCTGGAAGTGGGCAGAGGCTAATCAAATGCACGCCCTGATGGGTGAGCCGTTGGTTACACCGCTTGGCTGGAAGATCCAGCTGCGCGGGGATCCGGACCCAAACGACAGAAGTTTGCTAAACTGGCCGATGCAGTCAACGGGTGCGGATATCATGAGGTTGGCGGCCTGCATGTTGACGGAAGCTGGCGTAGAAGTTTGCTGTCCCATCCACGACGCGTTTCTGGTACGGTTCGCACTCGCAGAAGAGATCGATGTGATTGCTAAAACCACCAAACTTATGGTCGATGCGTCGGAGATTGTCATGGGTCAAGGCTACGCTTGCCGCGTCGACGCAGACATCGTGCGCTACCCTGACCGATATATGGACGAGAGGGGCGAGGTAATGTTCAGCAGAGTAATGACTTTGCTTGATATGCTCAGGGTCAAAGAAAGGCCGAAACCGGCCCATAGTTAGGTCGGAACCGTCCCACCCGCTGCAACTTACTCTTCTTACTTATATATAATATAATAGGGATAATACTGATGGCATTTAGGCCGATTAAGTCACCACAAAGGTACCTGTCATTAGACTTAAAGGCCTGTACTGAGATTTGTCCCGACTGGTTACTTGTATTTTTTGAATTACTGCGACAACAGAAAATACAAGGCCTTGTCCAAGGTGACACGATTGGGATGCGCAAACCCATTTGGGATTCAGCCGGTATCACCACACTAGACAGGCGCAAAAAGGTTATGAACCATTTAGAGCGAATAGTTCCTCTGGATGTCATTGAATTCAAGCGGCGCAAGGGTGTTATCCCCTTGGCTATAATTGGGCCAAAAATGGCAGAGTTCCATAATAGATACAGTTAATGATTGAAGTCAGCTCAATGCATACAGCTCAAAACCTCAAATGAATTTGCGCAGCTATGAATTCATCACACCAATATTATAGGCCCATGGTCCCAGGACCGCGGCACTTGTTTGGGTGGTACCCCTTTGCGGCATCCCTGCTTGCCCCTGCGGAAGGCCGCAGTAACCCCCACGGTAATTGTCTACTATCACCGGTTTAAAGTTCCCAATCTTTGCGCCAGTTCTTGGACAGATGACCGTGGTCCACGAACCAAGACTCCAGCTCCTTCAGTTCGCCGCGCATCTGCCGCCCCTCCTCTGCAAAGCGCCGCGCTTCTGCCCGTTTCTCTTTGGTGTAGAGCCCGTGTTTGGTTCTAGCCTCTGTGAGTCGTGCAAGACCGTCCTTGGTCCTCGGACCGGTGCTCGCGCCTCCATGAAGCTTACAGCGGCCCGCAGGGAGTCTAGCGGGGCGTTGGCACAAAGTACCCCTGCGGGTCCGGGCCTCGCAACGAATACCCTGCCAGTTTGGGCCGTAAAGCCATGGTTTGGGATTAGCTTTCATTGTGCTCACATATCATCGGTTTATGGGGTTCTATTATACCCCATCTTGGATGACTTTGCTAGGCATGCGTGGCTTGGTCCACGGACCGCGGCCCGAGAAAAACTAACCAAGCCCAACTGTGTTGCGGCAACGCTATAAGCAAGACGTGGGTGCGTGATATATGATCCGATAGTGGACTGGCTATTGGTTCCCAGTCCTCGGGCCTAGGCGGGATGGTCGAGGAACCCCGGGCCAGGTTTCATATAGCGAAATGCTGGGTTTTTTGTCATTAGATGGGGTTACAAAATGGCCCTGCCCGTCTCAAATGGTTTTGTTTGGCAAGACCCATTAATGGCTAGGAAGGACCCGAAATACGCCAGCCTTTCGCGCTACGCTCACGAAGCGCAATGAAGAAACCAGACAAGAAAATCACGGTTGCTCCAATCCAAGTGTAAATATCCGGGATCTCTGCGAAGAACCAGGCACCGATCATTGCGGTCCAGATCAGCTTGAGAAAGTCGAACGGCATAACTGCTGTTGGATCGGTTTCCTTGAGAGACTGGCTAATTGCCATTTGCGCAATTGAGCCGAACAGACCAATCAACACCATCCAGCCCAGTGTCTCAAGCCCGAATGGCTGCCAAACCCATAGCGCCGGAGCGATCGAGAAACCCCCAAGGAAAATGCCCATATAAGCGACAATAGTTAGGCTCGACTCTGTACGTGATAGGATCTTGATAATGATCATCGCAACAGCCCAAAGCGCTGCCGACATGGTGACCAATAGCGCACCCGTGTCTATAACCGCTAGGCCCGGCCGCAGAATGATCAGCATGCCCACGAAACCCGATAAGATAGCCACCCAGCGATAGATGCGAAAGCGCTCACCCAGCATTAGAACGGCAAGAATGGCCATAAAGATAGGCGCGGTGAAGCTAAGAGCCGTAACCTTCGCAATCGGTGAAATCGAGAGCGCCGTGAAAAACATTAACATCGCGGCCATATTGATTACGCCTCTCAGCGCGTGCAACCCAAGCCGCTTTGTGCGTAGAATAGCAAATCGAGACTGCATCAAAAGTGGAAAAAGAAAAGCCAAGCCAAAGATGTTACGGAAAAAGGCGATCTGAAATGGCGGCAGGACCTCCGCGACGAAGCGAACCAGTCCGTGCATGATTGAAAATGCGACCGTGGACAAGCACATCAACACTATCCCGCGCATGACAGGCGTTTGACGTTTCCAAAATGCGCTTGCCCCTTGAATGCCGTACAACTGTTTTGCCACGATCCCTCATTTTCCATCGAGCCGACTAAGCCATTGAGTCGATATTATACGGTTCTTTTCTCAAACAAGCCTGGCACGATTGGCCATTGCCGTCGAGGCATTCATGGACAACGCCTACTTATATTTAAACTCGGACCAGCGTTTGCCCACACAAAATAATGAAAATACGCATCAGATTGCTGCCACAGCCTAAATCTATGCGCTCAATAGTTGGCGCCACTCAGTATGAGCGGCGGTTCGATTGAGCTTGAAATTGTCTCGTGAATAGAAATGGCGATCCTGATTGAAATGGTTGTGGACTGAAGAGTGGACGGCAACGAACTTCTGCTATCATCGGACCAAATCTATTCCACCAAAACCGAACTGTTTCGTGGCTGATCTCAATGCCTCGTTCGTGCAAAAGATCTTCCACATTACGGAATGAGAGCGGAAACCACACATAAAGCATCACAGCCAAGCGGATGATCTCAAGGCTCGTTTTAAAGTACCTAAATGGGGGGTGTTTTGTCATTTAGGCAAGCCATAAATCCGCCTGCCCGCTTCGACTAAGTTTAATCTGACAGTACCTCTCAGACATGTAAAATTCCCTGTCTGGTAATATCCCTAAAAATCGAAAGACTTTTCAATGCGATCCAACGTGCGCATCGCATTTAGCGTATCGTGCACTGACCCGTTTGGTTCACGGCCCTCTTGGATAGCTGCGAGGAACTCCCGGTCGATCAACTCGATACCGTTGTCTGATACTGCCACATTGCTGAGGTCGATTTGGTTTTCACGTCCGTCAAACAAATCGTCATATCGCGCGATGTAGGTCCCGTTGTCGCAAATATAGCGGAAGAATGTTCCCAAAGGTCCGTCGTTATTGAACGACAAAGACAGGCTACAAATTGCACCAGAAGGCGTTTTCATCCCGATAGACATGTCCATTGCAATGCCCAAAACGGGATGTTTCGGCCCTTGCAGGCCATAACATTCTGACACAACCTCGCCCGTTTGGTATTGAAACAAATCAACCGTGTGACAGGCGTGATGCCACAGCAAGTGGTCCGTCCAGCTGCGCGGCTCACCTTTGGCATTCATATTCGATCGGCGAAAAAAAAATGTCTGCACGTCCATCTGTTGGATCTTCAATTCGTCCGCATCAATCTTGTTGCGGATCCACTGGTGTGACGGATTGAAACGGCGTACTTGACCTGCCATCGCCAACGTCCCTGTAGCCTTCTGGACATCACAAATCCGCTGACTGTCTTGCAAAGAATCGGCCATCGGGATTTCGATCAAAACGGGTTTTCCCGCCTTCATGCAAGCTATAGATTGGTCTGCGTGCATCTGTGTAGGGGTGGCCAAAACTACAGCATCCACATCTTGACGCGCGATACAGGCTTCAAGTGAAGTAGATGCAAAACCGATCCCGCGCTCGGCTGCGAGCGCATAAATCTTGGATTGCGTTGGCCCCATCACGGCCGAGACAGTGACCCCTTCAATAGCACTCAGCGCGTCCAAGTGTTTTGTTCCAAAGGCACCATAAGCCCCAGCTACACAAATTTTCATATTTTTGCCTTCTGATCTTTTTTGTTCTCTAGAATGATATGCCCGACCGCCGTATTTGATGCGGGTACATGATAGTGGCGGTGTATTTCCTCGACGTCATCGTCGAGTGCGCCGCGCATGACGTGCCACATCACCATTTCCACGCCTTCCGATCCTGCCTCACGCAGATAATCGATGTGCGGCGTCTGAGATAGTGCGACGTGGTCTGACGTCAGACGGTTTAAGAATTGAGTGTCCCATTCCTTGTTGATCAATCCTGCACGTTTATACTGAAGCTGATGGCTCATTCCACCAGTGCCAAAGACCACCACATTAAGGTCTTCGTCGAAACTGTCGACTGCGCGGCGGATCGCTTTGCCCAGATTGTAACACCGATTCCCTGTGGGTGCGGGGTATTGCACAACGTTGACGCACAAGGGGATGACCAAACAAGGCCATTCATCGTCGATACCCTTGTCCCCAAACATCACAGACATCGGAACAGTCAAACCATGGTCGACCTCCATCTCATTCATGATGGTGATATCAAATTCATCCAAAATCAACGAGTGCGCAATGTGGCTTGCGAGCCTTTGGTGGTTCTTGACAACAGGTACCGGGCGGGGGCCCCACCCTTCATCCGCAGGTGCAAATTCTGGTGCGCATCCAAGTGCAAAGGTAGGGATGCAGGTCGCATCAAAGACAGTACAATGGTCGTTGTAGACTAGGAATACCACGTCAGCTTTTTGTGCTTTCATCCATTCACGAGATTTCTCGAAACCTTCAAACACTGGCTCCCAATAGGATTGTTTGGTGATGCCACTGTCCATCGCCACGCCAATTGCGGGCACATGGGAACACCCCACGCCTGCGGTAATACGCGCCATTACTCTTCTCCCTTTTCGTCCCATTCGTGCTGATACCGGTTGCCCTCGGGCGAACGCCCTCCGGCGATCATCATTGCGCGATATGCCTCGTTGCCCATGCCCGTCATTAGGCCTGCAAGCTGTTGAAAATTTATTCCATCATTTGCCGCAAGCTTACTTGTGTAGTAGATGTTTCCACCCAGTTCGAGCAATTGGTTCCAGTCACGATCAATCACCGCTTGTCGCTGCTCTTCGGTCATCTTGTATTTATCCAGATATGCACCCTCATCCGCACCAAAGGCTTCGCGGTTGGGGGCCTTGCGCAGTGAAATGCAGAACTGATTGAGTTGATACCCCTCGCGCCCTCTGTCGGCATCAAAAACAAAGGTGCCGGGGATGTC
This sequence comes from uncultured Planktomarina sp., assembly GCA_943788425.1. GTDB lineage: Bacteria > Pseudomonadota > Alphaproteobacteria > Rhodobacterales > Rhodobacteraceae > Planktomarina. The sequence goes on along the minus strand of CALSQF010000003.1, from coordinate 13,242 downwards.
TTCGTAGTCCTTATTCAAACCCATGTGCTGTTCCTTCGTGTTGGGTGACGTCTTCTTTTTAAGTCCTGTTGCAAAAGCCTGCGCGGGTCTTGCTCTTCCAATTGCGTCGGTATTGATGTCTCAGATTTTAAAGGTCAGTTCGCCGGCTGGTTTGCCTCTAAGCATAGCAGTGCGTTGCGCTTTGTGGCCAATTCATTTGATCGAACTAATATTAGAAAAAGCTATATTGCATTCAGAGCCTAGCTCAAATTTAGCGTACTAATTTGCTGAAATCTCGCAGATACTCAATGCACAGTGACTGGGTTTCGGTCGGGGTCCAGTCGCGGCGGTAGGTCAGTCCAATGTCACGGACATGGCCTGAAAGTGGCACATCCAAAACCGCGATGGTGCCCAATGCCTCGTCCAGGTTGATTTGGTGCTGTGAGACTATTGAAACGTAAGGCCCCTCTGCAAGGACACCCCGCAACACAGCCATAGACGAAGAAACCACACGTACAGGAGATTGCGCGCGCTTATCAATTTGTAGCGTATCGAACAAATACTGGCCGGCTGGCGTTTCTTTGGGAGGAGCTATCCAAGGGAATTTAACCGTGTCGCCAAGCGTGACCATGCGCTGGTCCACCAAAGGATGGCGGGGATGTGCAACGATGGCTAAAGCATCTTGAAACAGTAATTCTTGTTCAATATCGTCTGCAGGGATTGGGTCTCTGAGCGCTCCGATCAAGCAATCAATATCGCCTTCACGCAAAGACCGCAGGAGCTCTGCATACCGTCCCTCGACAACACGCACTTGGAACCCTTCGACTGTGCTAACCATCGCATGAAGAGCCTTAGGAACAATGGCCGTTCGGGCCAATGGTAGGCTACCCAGAACAAATGTACCGCGTTCCTTGCCAGTTTCTCGGCTGATGTCCTCCACGGCTTGCCTCAGCTCACTTTGTGCCAATTTGGCCCCCCGCATGAAAGCATCTGCTGCGGCCGTTAAATGGACACCAGAGGGGCGAGCGATAAAAAATGGCAAGCCTGCTACAGCCTCCAAGTTGCGTGCCGTACGATGAACGGTTGGTTGGGATAACCCCAGTGAGCGGGCTGCCATTGTAAAGCTTCCAGTATTCGCAATCGCGATTAAATTACGCAATTGAGAAGCGGTTACTGCTAGCTCAAAAGTTTGACGGCGCACAGCCTTGTGACCCGCTTCACGCAGAGCATTTCTTGCCCCATCCCGTAAATGTTTCAGGGCGGCTTTTGTTCGGTATTCTACATGTATCCCGCACGATGTCAGGGTTGATCTCTGACGGTTGCGTATCAACAGCGCCGTGCCGAAATTAGCCTCAATACTGGCAACGGCCTGAGTGGCGGCGGGTTGCGACAAATGACACAGCTCTGCAGCCGTAGAAACTGATCCTGTACGAGCCGTTTCAACAAAAACACGCATGTGCCGAATGTTTGGAAAACTACTTTGCATATCGTCCCTATAGCTTTTTCCTATTTTAAAGACTGAATTCGAAATAGGCAATTCAAGAACATCCAAGGTAAGTACGATCGCAAAAGGTCTGCATGACCGATTGGAAGACAAGCAGAGAGGCTTCACACCATGTCCGACAAAAAAACTGCACTGGTCATCAGCGCGCATTCCGCAGATTTCGTCTGGCGTGCTGGTGGTGCCATCGCGCTGCACCAAGCTAAAGGTTATGAAGTCACTGTTGTTTGTCTGTCTTATGGAGAGCGTGGAGAAAGCGCTAAGCTCTGGAAACAAAAAGGAATGACACTGGAGAAGGTGAAAACCGAGCGGCGCAAAGAGGCAGAAAATGCAGCTGTTGCGTTGGGTATTAACGACATACGTTTTTTTGATGTGGGCGACTATCCCCTTGATCTGGAACGCAACACGCAAGACCGCATGGTCGATGTGATCCGCGAAGTACAGCCCAAATTCATGATGTCTCATTCCAAGTGGGACCCTTACAATACGGACCACATGCACACGACGCAGTTTGCATTACAGTGCCGGATGATTGCACAAGCCTGGGGCCATAACCCTGGCGAAAAAGTTTTAGGCGCACCACAGTTGTATCTGTTTGAACCCCATCAATCAGAGCAGATGGAATGGAAACCAACAACCTTTCTCAACATCACGGATGTCTGGGACAAAAAGTGGGCTGCGATCCAGTGCATGCAGGGTCAGGAACACCTATGGAGCTTCTACAAGAACGTGGCTGAAAACCGCGCCAACCACTTCCGCCGCAACTCAGGTGGGCAAGCAGGCGGTATCGCCGCCAAATACGCCGAAGGGTTCGAGACCGTGTTTCCCAGTACTGTGGATGAGTTGTAATGAGCTACCAGCCAGGTACCACCGGCATTGTCGTCCAGAATATTGATCGTGCTGAAATTTCAGTGATTGACGGGCTTGCAGCCTGCGGAGTTTCGACCGTACACGAGGCGCAAGGGCGCAAAGGTTTGCTGGCGGACTACATACGCCCAATCTATGCCGGTGCACGTATTGCAGGCTCTGCTGTGACAATCCTTGCGCCGACTTGTGACAACTGGATGATTCACGTAGCGATTGAACAGTTGCAGGCGGGTGACGTGTTAGTTTTGGGCACAATCACGCCTTCCAATTCGGGCTACTTTGGTGATTTGTTGGCCAGTTCGGCCATCACGCGAGGCTGTAGAGGATTAATTATCGATGCGGGCGTTCGCGATATCCGCGATTTGACAGAAATGAATTTCCCAGTCTGGTCCAAATCGGTGCATGCCCAAGGCACAATTAAGGAAACGTTGGGTTCTGTGAACGTACCAGTCGTTTGCGCGGATGCGTTGGTTAATCCTGGTGATATCATCGTGGCGGATGATGACGGAGTTTGTGTTGTACGGCGAGAAGAAGCGGCTGAAGTTCTGGTGAAAGCACAAGCGCGAGAAACGAATGAATCGGTGAAGCGCGCCAAATTTGAAGCGGGTGAATTGGGCCTGGATATCTATGACATGCGCGGAAGGTTGGCAGAAAAGGGCCTTAAATATGTCTGATGGCATACCATGCATGTGGATGCGGGGTGGCACCTCGAAAGGCGGATACTTTCTAGTGGATGATCTACCCACCGACCTGGCGGAACGTGATGCAGCATTGCTGCGGGCGATGGGATCCCCTGATGTGCGCCAGATTGACGGGATGGGCGGGGCAGATCCGCTGACGTCCAAAGTGGCGATAGTGCGTAAATCGACGCGTTCTGGTGTCCATGTAGATTACCTGTTTTTGCAGGTATTTGTAGATCGACCCATCGTGACAGATGCGCAGAACTGCGGAAACATTCTGGCCGGTGTTGGACCTTTTGCAGTCGAACGCAGGCTTGTTGCTGCCGATAATGGTGAGACACACGTGTCCATCTATATGGAGAATACTGGCCAGATTGCGATCGCAAAAGTGCAGACGCCTGATGGCGTTGTCAGTTACGAAGGTGAAGCACAAATCGACGGGGTGCCCGGGAGAGCTGCTCCAGTGTCACTCACCTTTCAGGACACGGCTGGATCTAGCTGTGGCGCATTGCTGCCCACAGGCAATGCTGTTGATGTGATAGAAGGCATCGAGGTCACAATGATCGACAATGGCATGCCCTGCGTCGTGATGCGTGCCGCTGATTTAGGGATCACAGGCCAGGAAGCGCCTGTAGACTTGGAATCTGATACGATATTGCGCAAAAAGCTAGAAAAAGTCCGCTTGGCTTGCGGCACGCTGATGAACCTCGGCGACGTGTCCAAAAAAACAGTACCAAAGATGACGATGGTTAGTGCGGCACAGCATGGCGGTGCCATATCAACGCGTACATTTATTCCTCACAGATGCCATAAGACAATTGGTGTTCTGGGCGCGGTCAGCGTTGCTACTGCGTGCCTAATTGAGGGCACGCCGGCTTACGATTTGGCGCAAACAGGGCATGGACATGAACGCAAAATTTCGGTCGAACACCCCACTGGTGAAATGACTGTTGTCGCGACTTTGAATGAGAGTGGAGCGGTTGTCGAGACCGCAATCCTGCGCACCATGCGCAAGTTGATGGATGGAAAGGTATTTGTATGACCAAGCAGAAAATGGATACCGATTGGCTGGTCTTTCATCCGAATCCGAAGATACCCGACTTTGTTCTGCCCGGTGGCGCAGTTGATGCCCATTGCCATGTATTTGGTCCGTCACCAGAATTTCCTTTTGCACCTGAACGGAAATACACCCCCTGCAACGCAAGCAAGGACGACCTGTTTGCCCTGCGCGACCACCTTGGATTTTCACGCAATGTCATCGTACAGGCAACATGCCATGGCAAGGATAACAGCGCGATGGTCGATGCCTGCCGGGTGGGCGGTGATTTGGCGCGCGGTATCGCAAGCGTTGGTGCAGATATCACACATAAAGAGTTGGCTGAAATGCATGATGCTGGCGTTCGTGGAGTGCGGTTCAATTTCGTCAAGCGTCTGGTAGATGCTACGCCCAAGGAAGCCTTTATTGCGATCGCCGAGAAAATTCAAGAATTTGGCTGGTCGATCGTGGTCTACTTCGAGGCCACCGATCTGGAAGAACTTGAGCCGTTTCTAAAACAACTGCCCGGCATCGTTGTGGTCGATCACCTGGGCCGGCCTGACGTCACCAAAGGAGTCAATCATCCGGATTTTACGCGGTTCATAGACTTTATGACCAAAAATGAAAATATTTGGACCAAAGTAACCTGTCCCGAACGATTGACGACGAGAGGTGCATCCTATGACGAAGTTGTGCCCTATTACCAAGCCATCGTTGATCGCTTTGAAGACCGCGTTCTTTGGGGCACGGATTGGCCGCACCCAAACATGAAATCGCATATGCCAGATGACGGCGCTCTGGTGGACTACATTCCACGCATCGCCCGCACACAAGAACAGATACACAAGTTGTTGGTTACAAATCCCATGCGATTGTATTGGACGACCTAACTGGGGTTAAAGCTGCCAATCAAAGATCCCAAGGTACAGCCAGGCTACATGTTGATCCGCGAAATTAATAATAGATCATGGGTGCAAACCTCCTGGTTCTTGTAACTTTTGGATGCGTGTGACGAAGTAACCCATGAGTGCAGACCGGCCACGAAATGCCCAAGACTACGGCTGCTTAACTTTCTCCTATTAGTGCCATTGGTATCTTAGCCCCAGGCTGGGTGGCGATTTGAGTTTCATAATCTTGTTCTTTGTCTGTCATACCCCAAAATCCGCTAGCCTCAGGGTTCTGCAAAACACCTTTCTTGATCTTGATATCCAGTTCGACAATTTCATCATCAACAGGCTCGATCTGCTTCAGGCAGCTCTTAATCATCGCGGTGACGATTTCTGGAGCATTGCCGAATTCTGATTGGCAGTGTTTTGCAAACGAGCGGCCATTGCAGTGTGCAGCGGCAAAATGATCTCATATTCCGTGAGTTCCGCCAGGACCACGTTTATTAGCTGAGTAAGTTGCCCAAAACATCTCTTTTTCTCAGCATATCATTGCCTAAGTTTGCTAATTCTCATCTTTCACATCTGCGGTGCACGCACAACTTTGCGATCAGATTCTACGATTGCCTCAACGTCGATGACGTTTTTGTTGTGGTGTTTTAAAAAGGCTTAAAAATAGTGTGCCGAGACGATATACCTCTTGGCCATGAGGCTAAGGCGCTTGCAGCACGTCAAATCCGCTGCTTACATAACCACAGATGAGCGATGAGCATTCAAAGTCGAAATGCCCTATGTCTTAAAACATATGATGACCAATAGGGTTAAAGTAGTTTGCTCGATCACCAACTCACAGCAATGAGCCAACTCTAAAGGGAGTATTCGCTGACTGCCTCTACTACTCTGAAGAAGTGAACAGGTTACTCAAGCAGCAAAAAAGAAGTATATCTTACTTAGCTACAGAGATTTTTCTTTCCCAGTCGTGTCATGCTCTTTGCGCATAACACTGAGGCCAGAATAGTCGATCAAATCTTTGATTGTAAGCTCTTCTTTTGTGCGCTTTTCAAAAACCTGAATGTATTCAATCATAGTGTTCGAATGCTCGCGCATAACGCCTTCGGCTCGCACAGCGTCGCCCTTTTGAATGGCCTCAAAGATCACTTTATGTTGTGAATTTCCAAGTTTAAGGCGGAAGTTGCTCCTCTCCTTGCCCTCCTTTGTGGACAGAACTTGCCGATCGAAAACCATGGCCCCAACCTCTAGCATCGGCATGTGACTGATACGACTACACGTAAAGCCGATAAAATCATTGCCGCAACATTCCAAAATCGTTTTGTGAAACACTGCATTCTGTTTTTGTATTAAGCGAATTGAAGCGTGATCCATCTTGCCCACTAAAATAAGCCTATCGATCTCTTCAATCGCCGCTTCCAAGATAGGAAGTGTGCTGAGTCGATCAGGCGATTGCGCCATGAGCCGCGCGGCGAGGCTTTCGAGGTGGCCGCGTACCTGCACTGCTTGCAAGACGTCATTTACATTTGGTGCGTTAACAAAATAGCCGCGCCCTTCGCTGCGTCGAATGAGCCCTTCATGCTCTAACATACGAAGAGCAAGGCGCACCGGCGTGCGAGAAACCTTGTGGGTATCGCACAAGCGCGCCTCGGAGATGCGTTCTTCTTCACCATAATTGCCGAGCACGATGTCATTGCGAATTCGCGCTGCAAGTTCTGTATCAATAGATTCCATAGGCCCATTCAGCCTATTGGGATCCCAAAGTCAACATTGCGACCAAAACTTATCGATTTTAAAATTTTGTGCTTGATTTGGGATCCATAATGGTAATTGTATAGGCTTCAATACACAGAATCTAGCGTGAAGCTGTGGCCTGCTCTTTTTTTGGGATCCCAAACCGGTTATAAAGTTCAGACCCATGCCAAGTAACGCGCGGCAAAAGGAGCCTTTTCATGGATGGTGGGACAGACAGTAAATCCTTGAAGCACTTTATTGCAGGGCAATGGGTCGATGCAGCGGCTGGTGCAATGTTCGAAGTGTTTAACCCTCTTGACGACTCGCATTATGCTTTTGCTGCGAAAGGAACGACCGAAGATATCTTCAATGCAGTGGCGGCAGCAAAGGCAGCCTTCACATCTTACAAAGAAACAACGCCAACCGAGCGCGAGCGCTGGCTCTTGCGGGTCGCAGAAATCATGGAAGCGCGTCAGAAAGATCTGGTAAATTGCTTGATCGACGAGATCGGCTCACCCGTGCAAAAGGCAATGTTTGAATTCACTAAAGGCTTGACGATGATCCGTGCCGCCGCCGGTTTGTGTCGCAATGTGCGTGGCGAGACGATCCCATCTGATCGCCCCGGTACGTTCTCGATGTCCATCCGTGAACCGCTTGGTGTTGTCGCAGTGATCACACCGTTTAATGTGCCACTGATAAAGACTACACGTTTGGTGGCCAATGCCTTGGCGGTCGGAAACACGGTTGTCCATCTACCCTCTGAAATGGCCCCTCATCTGAGTTTGATCTTCGCGGAGATCGTTGAAGAAGCTGGTATCCCCGATGGTGTGTATAATGTGGTAACAGGCATGGGCGCAGAGATTGGCGATGATCTGACCGGCCACAAAGATATCGATTTTTTGACGTTCACAGGCTCAACGTTGGTGGGTCAGCATATCAACGAGATCTGCGCCAAGAATAAAACGCCGAACACGCTGGAATTGGGCGGTAAAAGCCCCACGATAATCCTCGCAGATGCCGACTTGGACAACGTGATGCTGCTTGCCGCGCGCTCTGTCTTTATGTTCGCAGGACAAGCCTGCATAGCGTCGAGCCGTTTCTATGTGGAACGACCTTTATACGATGAATTCGTAAAGCGTTTCTCGATGATCATCCGCAAACTTGGTATGGGCGATCTGCGCGACCCGAATACTGTTATCGCGCCAATAATTTCGCCACGACAACGAGAACGAATAAAAAGCCATATCGACGACGCGCGCGCCAAAGGTGCAAATGTGATCGGCGGCGAATGGGAAGGTAATCGGTGCCAGCCGACTTTGCTCACAGAGGTATCGGAGGACATGACTGTTTGCCAAACGGAAACATTTGGCCCAGTCACTGCGATCTATCCAATTGAGAACTACGAGGAAGGATTGGAAAAAGCGAACGACACTGAATATGGGCTATCATCTGCGATATTCACCAAAGACATCGACAAAGCTTTCCACTTCGTGCGTAATTCCAAAGCGGGCATGTGCCACATAAATGGTCCAACCATTCACGACGAGGCCCATGTGCCCTTTGGCGGAAATGGCGAAAGCGGCGTAGGTCGCGAAGGCACGGACGCAGACATGGAAGCAATGACAGAACTCAAATGGGTTACGGTGCAATTATGACTTTTACACTTTATCATCACGGATCATCAGTATGCGCTGCTAAGGTTCGCTTTGCGATGGCGGAAAAAGGCATGAAATGGGAAGGTGTTTACATCGATATTCTTGCAGGTGAGCAATTCACACCCGAGTATCAAAAGATCAATGCGAAGTCGGTTGTGCCAACACTTGTGCATGATGACTTGGTTATCCCAGACAGTACTGTGATCATCGAATACCTCGATCAAATTGCACCAGAAAATTCTACTCATCCCAAAGATCCTTGGGAGCGCGCGCAGGCGCGCTATTGGACCAAAGCGGTGGATGAGGATCTGCATCCTGCTTGTGGCGCGATGACGTTTTTATGTTCGCACCGCCACACAGTTTTGCGCAAGCTTGGTAAAGAAGGAGCAAATAAATTCCTTGCCTCCACACCAGATTTTTCTGTCACATCTGATTGGAAGAGTTTCAAAGATGCTATCGTGCGCCAAGGCTTTGAGGCACCTGGAGCGTTGGGAAAAGTTAAACTTTACGACAGCTATCTGCACAAGATGGACAAAGCGCTGACTGGTAATGATTGGCTGGTTGGCAATAAATTCTCCATCGCTGACATCGCGCTGACACCCTACATCAATCGTCTTGCAATGATGTCGATGCGCGGCATGTGGGAAGGTGGACGTTTGCCCAATGTGGAGCGCTGGTTCGAGGCCATCGAAGCGCGTGAGAATTTCAAACCTTGCTTTATCGACTGGGTGCCCGAAGATCTCACGAATGATCTGCGTGAGAACGGGATCAAAAGCTGGCCAGAAGTTGCTAAGATTCTTGAAATTGAAATCTAGGAAATAGAGGAGGCTGACATGGGCCGACTAATTGGAAAAACAGCCGCAATCACTGGTGCTGCGCGCGGCATTGGCGCGGAATATGCGAAAAAATTGGCCAATGAGGGGGCCAACGTCATGGTGACTGACATTCTTGACCCAGCAGAGGTGGTGGCCGAGATCAACGCTGCAGAGGGTGGCCGTGCCGTTGGTATGATTGTGGATGTAACATCAGATGATGATCTGAATGCGATGGTCGCGAAAGCTGAAGAAGAATTTGGTGCGCTCAACATCGTTGTCAACAACGCAGGTCTCTTTGCAAACTTGGAACTGAAACCGTTTTTCCAGATCGATAATGACGAATTTGATAAGGTTATGACAATCAACGCGCGCTCAATTCACCAATCGACTAAAGCTGCGCTTCCTGCGCTGGTACGCGCGGGTGGTGGCAAGATTGTCAACATCGCCTCTGGTACGTTCTATTATGGCCCTCCTGGCCTATCACATTACACCGCATCCAAAGCCGCTGTTATCGGTTTGACCCGTGGTCATGCGCGCGAACTTGGTGAAAAGAATATTCAAATCAATGCAATAGCCGTTGGCCTAACCGAAAGCAGCTCTATTCGCGACAACAAAAAATGGGATCGCGCACGCGCTCCCACCGTTGATTCCCGTTCGATCAAACGCGAAATGGTGCCCGAAGATCTTCTTGGAACGCTCATATTTTTGTGCACATCTGACAGCGATTTTATCACTGGTCAGACGATCAACGTCGATGGCGGCAAGGTGAACCTTTAAACCTTATGTCCCAGCGCAAGAACATCCTCTTCATCATGTGCGATCAATTGCGCTATGATTACCTATCCTGTGCAGGTCACAAGACCTTGCACACGCCCAACATCGACTCTCTCGCAGAGCGCGGTGTTCGCTTTTCTAATGCTTACGTGCAGTCTCCGATTTGCGGCCCAAGTCGCATGAGTACATACACGGGGCGCTATCCATCTAATCATGGGGCGACCGCCAATTTCGTACCTTTGCGCGTGGGAGAACTTAACATTGGCGACCATCTCAAGCCTTTGGGAATTCGCCCAGTTCTAGTAGGCAAGACCCACATGATCCCTGATCAAGAAGGGATGAAACGTCTCGGCATTGACCCAGCGAGCCCGATCGGTGTGCATCATTCACAAATCGGGTTCGAACCTTATGAGCGTGATGATGGTATCCATCCCGACCTGGTTTTGAAGCCGAATGTTGCGTATAATAATTACCTCAAAGAACGCGGCTATGACGACCACGAGAACCCTTGGCATTGGGCTGCGAACTCGGTTGAGCGCAGGGGCGAAATCCGTTCAGGATTCTTCAATGATGTCGCGCAACTGCCAGCGCGGGTAAGTGAAGAAGACTCCGAAACACCCTATATGACCCGCCGCGCAATGCAATTTATCGAAGAAGACGATGGCGAAAAGCCATGGTGTCTTCACCTGAGTTATATCAAGCCACACTGGCCCTACATTGCACCTGCGCCCTACAACGATATGTACTCAGCGGCGGATGTTCAGGATGTTCACAGGTCTGAAACAGAACGCGAAAATACCAACCAACTTGCACAGCACTTCCAAGAACGGATTTGCGGGCAAACTTTCTCCAGGGAAGAGGCCCGCGAGACTGTGATACCTGCGTATATGGGGCTGATCAAACAAATAGATGATCAACTTGGCATACTTTTCGAGTTCATGGAAAAAAAGGATCTTATGAAGAGCACGATGATTGTGTTCACATCAGATCATGGAGAATATTTTGGTGATCACTGGATGGGGGACAAAGATTTTTTCCACGATCCTGCCGTTAAAGTCCCACTTATCATTTCCGACCCTGATCCGTCATGTGACAATACGCGCGGTAGTGTGCAGAACGCACCTGTTGAAGCAATTGATCTTGTGCCGACGTTTATCGAGTATGCTGGTGGAGCTGTGCCTAAGCACATTCTTGATGGTCGTTCCCTAATGCCTTTACTGCAAGGGAATGACGTGCCGTGGCGCGAATTCGTTGTTAGTGAATATGATTATTTTCAACAGTCCTTCAGCCCAAAGACAGGTCGCGCACCGCTCGAGTGCCGGATCTATATGATCAAGAATGATCGATGGAAATACATCCACGCACCCGGATTTTTGCCAATTCTGTTTGATCTAACAAATGACCCAGACGAATTTGTCGATTTGGGAAACTCAGATGATCACACAGATGCCCGGCAATATATGCACTACGCTTTAGCTGACTGGTCTTTACAGTATCGCCAACGCGAAACCGTATCAGAAGAACGGGCGGAGCAAATGGTCGGTCTTGAGGACAAGTTTGGCGTGCTTATCGGGTACTGGAATGAAGAGGACGTAAAGCCTCCAGCAACGGCTCCTGATTTCGAATCTGGGCCAAAAGCACACTAAACCAACACTAATAATAAGGTTTCTAGAAGGAATTCGACTGATGGCACATCTTGGCGAAGATATTATTGGAAGAAGCACTCAAACACCGTTCTTCAAAGTTGCAAATGCAGATGAGATTGGAATTCAAGCACCTGAAAATCGCATAGGCGATGCGGATCGAACATGGGTGCGCTCGTTGAGTGGTTTCCAGAAAGAGGCCTTGGTGCGCTCTGCCAAGACCGGCGACACATGGCGTTTTGTAAGTGATGAAGGACAGTACTTGAATGGCCATGACGCGGCTTGCTGCCCACTTGCGTTTCTGTCTTGCGGAATGGCTGCAAGTTACATGAACGAAATCATAGCGCTAGCTGAACAACAGGGTGTTGAGATCCGTAAGCTCAAGCTTATTCAGGATAATTACTATACTATGAAAGGCTCAATGATGAAGCGTACCATGGTAGGTGGAGCGGAAAATATTGAGCTACAAGTCGAGATTGATTGTGATCTCGATGATGCTGCATTGAATGATTTTTTGGTGAACGCTACCTATGCATCTCCACTCAATGGCTTGATGCGTGGGCAGATTGAGAGCTTGTTTAAGTTGAGCAAAAACGGCTCAGAGCTAGCGACCGCCAATGCTTTTGAATTTAGCGGCACGATACTGCCTGACCCCGGCGATCATTTTGCCAAAGCGATGCCTACGGATGCTACAGATGGCTTGATGACCAAGGTTGGACCAACACCAAAAAAAGATGTAAGCGGTGGTACTGCGACCAACGCGTCTTCCCTGAGTGATGAGCAGAACCGACGTCTAAATATTGGTGCGGTGGCTGAATTGCGAAAGGATGGAATTAAGCAAATCCAGCAGATGCAATACTCGCCCTATGGAACATCGTTCATGCTACTCAGTTCAGAAGATGGCCGCGCACCAGATGCGAATACTCTGATCTCTGCTGGCATCGGCTTTTGCTTTATGACGCAGTTCGGACGCTTCGTGTCGATGCTGAAACTCGACTTACCTGATTACCGCATCGTGCAGGACACGCACTTTAGCCTAGGTGGCGCGAGCGGTGGCACTGGCAAAGCAGGTAGTGCGGATCCGATTGAAACACATGTCTATCTTGAAACCTCTGAGAGCGATGCAACCGCGCAAGAGATGCTCGATATTTCAGAGAAGACGTGCTTTCTGCACGCCTTCTGCAAGACGGATTTGAAGACAAAGCTCAAGATTAAACGGATTGCATAAAATGCAAAAGTTCCTGAAATCAGACATTCCGATCTGGGTAAACGTCCTTCAAGTTCTGCTGACTTTGATCATGCTCGGTCAGGTCTACATGTATTTCTTCGATCATGATCTGCTTGCTGCAACAGGTGTCACGGTCAATGGGACGCCTGATTTGAATCTTGTCTATGAGATGGGTGGTCGCACGTTAACTATGGCTGCAGCGTCGATCTTTGTTATGATCACGCAAAATGCGCGGCAATTCCTTGTGGTGCTTTTCATGAACATTCTACGCGAAGGCACTGAGACGATTATCGATCCACTCTTCCCGATTGCAAATGCACCTGCTAGTCCGGCGATGGATTTTGGTATGCATGTTGTCGTAGTTGCGATTGAAATTCTGGCCTGTGTGGTGGTTTGGAAGCGCCTTAAGAAAAGCTCTCAAACGGGCAATTAAGCAG
>CALSQF010000002.1 GCA_943788425.1 uncultured Planktomarina sp. | reverse complement strand
CGGCGTTGATCTGCAATGCGATCGTGCTGAAAGATGCTGTCCTCATTTGGCGGCGCGATGAGCTGGCGTCGGAGGCGGATAATTTCAAGGTAGAGCGGGCCTTCTTTAGGTTTTCGCTGCTTTATCTCTTCGTGCATTTCCTTGCGATTTTGGCAGAGGCTCTTTTGGCGCCCTATGGGTTGGGAGGCTGGTCATGAGTTTTCGGGTTGAGACAGATATGCATCGGCGCAGGCGCAGTCAAAACCTTGGCGTGGCTGTGTGTTTGGTGCTGTTTATCGGATTGGTCACGGTGCTGAGCTTGGTGAAGATCACCAGCACAGGACCGGTCGAGGGTTATGATCACGCTCCGCGTTCATCGGCGACCGAGGAGCCCAGTCAGTGACGCCACAATCCAAAACGTTGAGCCAAACTTTGGCGGTTGTGGTCCTGATGGGAAGCCTCGCTTGGGCCAGTGTGCCTTTTTACGACTGGTTTTGCCGGGTCACAGGCTTTGGTGGCGTGACTGGCACTGCCGATTTGGGCAGTGAGACCGTCTTGGACGAAACCATCAAAATTCGCTTTGACGCCTCTGTCGATAAAGACATGAATTGGCGTTTTAAGCCGGTTGAACGCACGATGGAATTGAAAATCGGTGAGACTGGTTTGGCCTTTTACGAGGCCTATAATCCCACCGACCGGCCCATAGCCGGATCGGCCAGTTATAACGTTACCCCCTACCAAGCGGGCGGCTTCTTCACCAAGATTGATTGTTTTTGCTTCGAAGAGCAGCTTTTGATGCCTGGTGAACGGGTGCAGATGCCCGTAACGTTCTATGTCGATCCTGAAATTGTCAGTGACACAGAAGGTAAGTATATCCATACGATAACCTTATCGTATACATTCTACGAAATTGATTTGCCCGAGGCGCAGGCTGCGTTGCAGATCGATACACCCATAAAACGAAACTAAGTTCGACGAGGCCCAACTATGGCACATGAAAAGAACCACGATTATCACATCCTTCCCCCTTCAGTGAACCCGCTTTTGGGGTCCTTGGCGGCTTTGGTGATGCTAACAGGAGCGATCCTTTGGATGCATGACAACGGGCCCTATATCTTCTTGGCCGGCTTTGTTGGCGTGCTTTATATCATGTACGCATGGTGGAGCGAAGTTGTCGCTGAAAGCCATGTGGGGGATCACACTCCTGTTGTGCAAATCGGCCTGCGTTATGGGTTCATCTTGTTCATCATGTCCGAAATCATGTTCTTCTCGGCTTGGTTCTGGAGCTTCTTTAAACATCAGCTTTACCCGATGTACGAATATGTCGGCACGGAATATCTGAAGCCTGAATTTCACCAAATCAACGCGTTCGAATTGCCCTTGATCAACACGCTTTTGCTCTTGATTTCAGGCTGTGCGGCCACCTGGGCACACCACGCTTTGGTGCATGACAACAACCGCAAAGATCTGCGTATGGGGCTGATCCTAGCGATTGCTTTTGGAGCTGTTTTCACAGCGTTTCAGGTGTATGAGTACCGCGAATTGCTGGTCGTTGATGGGTGGACGTTCTCTGGTGAGATCACCTTCGCTAACTTCTTCATGGCCACAGGGTTCCACGGCATGCATGTTTTGATCGGTACGATCTTTTTGCTGGTCTGTTTGATCCGGGTCACCAAGGGCCATTTCACACCGCAAAGCCATGTAGGGTTTGAGGCTGCGGCATGGTACTGGCACTTCGTGGACGTGGTTTGGCTGTTTTTGTTCGCCGCTGTCTACCTCTGGGCCGGCTAAACCGAGCTTGCCGGCGCACCAGCGCGACGGTCACTTTATGAAAAGGGCGGCGTGCAGCTGCCCTTTTTGCGCTTTGAAGGGGATGAAATGCGTTATTGGGGTATGATTTTATTGGCCACAGTGGGCACGGCCATCTTACTGGGGCTGGGCGTCTGGCAAGTGCAGCGCTTGGCCTGGAAAACGGATATTCTGGCGCAGATTGAGCGCAAGATCTTGGCGCCTGCCATCGATATCCCAGCTCAGGTCAGCTCGGCAAGGCATGACCTTTTGCCCGTGCGTGGCACAGGGCAATATATTGGTGACGATACGGTCCGTGTCCTCGTGTCGCAAAAGATTTACGGTGCAGGCTATCGGTTGATAAATGCTTTTGAACTTAGTGATGGTCGCAAGATCATGGTGGATCGCGGCTTCATCTCTGTGCGCGCCGCTCTGCCCGCCGTACCCAAGGGCACGGGCCAGGTGACGGGCAATTTGCAGTGGCCGCAGGAAATTGACAGCTTCACCCCTGACAATGATCTTGCTGCGAACATATGGTTTGCCCGCGATGTTGCCAAACTGTCCGCACATCTGCAGACCGAACCAATCTTGCTGGTGCTGCGCAACAGCAGCTTTGCCGATGACCTGGCCAGGCCATTGCCAAAAATGAGTGCCAGTATCCCCAATGACCATCTCAATTATGCGCTGACCTGGTTTTCTTTGGCATTAATCTGGCTTGGAATGTCTGGCTATTTCCTTTACCGATCCCGTAACAGTAAAACTTAGGGTCAAGGCAATGAAATATATCTCAACCCGCGGGAATGCGCCTGTTTTGTCATTTGAAGAGGCCATGTTGAGTGGACTTGCGCGGGACGGCGGGCTTTATGTCCCACAAAGCATCCCGCAAATGAGCGCCGCTGATATCGCTGCGCTGGCCGGTCAGCCCTATGAGGAGATTGCTTTTCGCGTGATGAAGCCCTTTGTAGGGGATTGTTTCAGCGATGCTGAATTGATGGATGCCATTACAGCTGCCTATGCGAGTTTTGGCCATGCTGCGCGCGCGCCATTGGTGCAATTGGGCCCAAACCATCATCTGCTTGAGCTTTTCCACGGCCCGACACTGGCTTTCAAGGATTTTGCTATGCAGTTGATTGGTCAGCTGTTTCAAAAGGCGCTTGCACGGCGCGGGGAACGGGTGACGATTGTCGGCGCCACCTCTGGCGACACCGGATCAGCCGCGATTGAGGCGTTTCGCGGCTTGGATGTGGCCAATGTATTTATTCTTTTCCCCAATGGACGAGTGTCAGAGGTGCAACGCCGTCAAATGACCACTCCGGTTGAGGCCAATGTCCACGCCATCGCAATGGAGGGCACATTCGACACATGCCAAGCCATGCTCAAAGACATGTTCAATGATTTTGAATTCCGTGACGGGGTGAAGTTGGCAGGGGTCAACTCAATCAATTGGGCTCGGGTTTTGGCACAGGTCGTGTATTATTTCAGTGCTGCAACCAGCCTAGGCACCCCGCATCGTAAGGTCTCTTTCACCGTGCCTACGGGTAATTTTGGAGATATTTTTGCAGGTTATATTGCCAAACGCATGGGGCTGCCGATTGACCGTTTGGTGATTGCCACTAACCGAAACGATATTTTGCATCGCGTCATCTCCACTGGGCGCTATGACACTGATCAAGTATTTCCCACCATTACCCCCTCCATGGATATCGAAGTATCCTCGAATTTCGAACGGGCGCTCTTTGATGCCTATAACCGCGATGGAGCTGCCGTGGCGCAGCTGATGGGGGAAATGAAGCAAGGCGGATTCGGCATCAGCCAGGGTGCTTTGCATGCGTTGCGCAAAGACTTTTGACAGTGGCCGCAGCTCCGAAGAGGAAACCAGCGCCACGATCCAAACCCTCTTTGCCACCACCGGCGAAGTGCTTTGTCCACATTCCGCCGTCGGTGTGAAAGTGGCTGAGGGACACTTGGGCAGCTCTGTGATGATAACGCTGGCAACGGCACATCCCGCAAAATTCCCGGACGCCGTGGCCGCAGCTGTAGGGCTTCGGCCTGCTTTGCCACGCTCGCTGGCGGATTTGTTTGACCGCGAGGAGCGCATGACCGAAATGCCCAATGATTTGCAATTCATGAAATCTCTAGTTCGCGAGCGTATTGCCCTTTGACCGTCCAAACCCATCGCCTGAAAAATGGCTTTCGCATCGTCACTGAGCATATGCCAGGACTTAAATCTGCCTCTGTAGGCATATGGGTCAACGCCGGCGGCCGCCATGAGCGGATCGAACAAAATGGCATTGCGCATTTTCTCGAGCATATGGCCTTTAAGGGGACAGCGCGGCGCAGTTCGGTGCAGATTGCCGAGGCGATTGAGGATGTGGGTGGGTATATCAACGCCTATACCAGCCGCGAGATGACAGCCTATTATGCACGGGTATTGCAAAGCGATGTGCCTTTGGCTCTCGATGTGATTTCAGATATTGTACTCAATTCGGTTTTCGATCCGGCTGAAATTGAAGTCGAGCGTGGGGTGATCCTGTCTGAGATTGGTCAAGCGTTGGATACGCCGGATGATATCATCTTTGATTGGCTGCAAGAGGTCTCTTATCCGGGGCAGGCCATGGGGCGATCAATTTTAGGGCCAGAGGAGCGTGTGGCCCAATTTCAAAGAACGGATTTGTCGCAATTTGTGCACGAAAATTATAGCCCTGATCAAATGGTTCTGGCGGCGGCCGGGGCGGTGGATCATGCGGAAATTTTGCGGCAATGTGAGGATATTTTTGGCGATTTGACCGCGCGGGCGCAGGCACAGGTGACGCCGGCGCAATTTCAGGGCGGCGAAATTCGCCGCGTGAAAGATCTTGAACAGGCGCATTTTGCTTTGTCTTTCGAAAGCCCGAATTACAAAGACCCCAATATCTACACGGCACAGATTTTTTCCTCGGCTTTTGGCGGCGGTATGTCGTCCCGGCTGTTTCAAGAGGTGCGGGAAAAGTGCGGCCTATGCTATTCGATTTTTGCCAGTGCTGGCGCCTATTGCGATACGGGCACGATGACACTCTATGCCGGCACTTCCGGCGATAAACTGTCTGATTTGGCCCATATCACCATAGATGAGCTAAAACGCGCGGCAGAAGATATGAGCGAAGTTGAAGTGGCCCGAGCGCGGGCCCAGATGAAAGCGGGCATGTTGATGGGGCTGGAAAGCCCCTCTGCGCGGGCTGAGCGCCTGGCGCGGATGCTTTCGATTTGGGACCGCATTCCTGTTTTGGACGAGGTCGTGGCGCAAATTGATGCGGTAACTGTTGAGACTGTGCGCAGCTATGCCGGGGCGATGTCCGATGGCGCACCGGCGGCTATGGCGCTTTACGGACCGGTGAGCGATGCGCCCGATCTGGCGGCTGTACAGGCCAGATTGGTGGCGTGATTGATGTTTGCCCGTAATGCCAAGCCTGTGTGTGAGACCGACCGGCTTATCTTGCGGTTGCCTCAACACAATGACTTTCGCGCTTGGGTAGAGCTGCGCAGCGAAAGCCGTAATTTTCTTTCTCCTTGGGACCCGGTCTGGTCAGAGGAGCATTTGACTCGGCGAAACTTTACGGCGCGGGTATACTGGGCACAGCGCGCCGTTAAAAATGGCTCAGGCTGTCCGTTATTTTTGCTCCGTAAGACCGATCAAGCGCTTGTGGGAGCAGTCACATTGGACAATATCCGCAGAGGCCCGGCTCAGGCAGGAACTTTGGGATATTGGACAGGAGAGCGCTTCGCGCGTCAGGGCTATATGCGCGAGGCGGTCACCGGGCTGGTGGCCCATGCTTTTCGCAAACTTGATTTGAGCCGCATTGAGGCGGCCTGCTTGCCGGAAAACCACGCCTCGCGCGGTTTATTGGAGAGCTGCGGCTTTAAATATGAAGGGGTGGCGCAGAGTTATTTGCAAATCGCGGGACGCTGGCGTTCCCATGTGCTATATGCCGCGATCCGCTTTGATAGGCGCGGTAAAACAGAGGCAGGCTAAACACCCTCGTAGGAGCACAGGCAATGGACGGGCATGTCTAAACCCTCCAGCACACGGCGGCCGCCAAGGTCTGGCAGATCAATGATAAATGCGCATCCAATGACATCTGTGCCGAGACGTTCCAAGAGCTTGAGACCTGCGGCTGCAGTTCCGCCCGTGGCCAAAAGATCATCAACCACCAGAACCTTTTCACCCGGTTCAATGGCGTCTTCATGTATCTCCATCACCGCCTCGCCATACTCCAATGTATAGGCCTGTGATAGGGTCTTGCCGGGCAGTTTGCCTTGCTTACGGATTGGCACGAAACCTTTACCCAGCTGATGCGCAATGGCGCCGCCCAGAATGAAGCCGCGTGCCTCAAGGCCAATAATCTTGTCGACCGGGATTCCTGCATAGGGATGCAGCAGTTGATCAATAGCCAGACGCAGGCCGCGCGGGTCGGCAAAAAGCGTGGTGACATCGCGGAACATGATCCCCTCATGTGGGAAATCAGGGATGGTGCGGATATAGTCTTTTACGGTTTTCATAAAACAGTCCTCTTCTGGCGCGCCCGTCATAGCAGCTCTGTTGGCAGAGACGAGCCCCAATTTGCCGTGTTTGACAATGTAGCGCCTTAGCGCAAGACCCGTCCGGCAACGGCATCGAGCTTGCTGAGCAAAACAGGATCACGGGCCTCGGGAACGGTGAGTATAGCATATTCCAGTGATCGGTCGCAGCCAGCCGGGCAGAGGTTGCGGGTGGCGCCCAAAAGCTGCGGCAGGCGTGCCACCATCCCCTTGGCCTGCGCTGAATTGCCCATGAGAGTCTTGATGATTTCCGTCACATCGACCTCCCCATGATCTGGGTGCCAGCTGTCATAGTCGGTGATCATGGCCACGGAGGTGTAGCATAATTCGGCTTCGCGCGCGAGTTTTGCTTCAGGCATATTGGTCATACCGATCACATCCGCCCCCCAGCTTTCACGATACATGCGGCTTTCAGCCAGTGTTGAGAATTGTGGCCCTTCCATGGCGAGATATGTGCCACCCTCATGCACGGTTATCCCTTCCGCCCTTGTCGCCGCAGCACAAGCAGCTGATAGCCGAGGGCAGGTCGGGTGGGCGAGGCTGACGTGACCCACGCAACCGCTGGAGAAAAAGGAGCTGGCCCGCTGTGTGGTGCGGTCTATGAACTGATCGACCAAAACAAAATGTCCTGGCTCCATCTCGTCGCGAAACGAACCGCAGGCACTTACGGAGACGACATCTGTAACTCCAAGTCGTTTCAAAGCGTCGATATTGGCGCGATACGGTACATCACTGGGGGCGTGGACATGGCCGCGCCCGTGACGGGGCAAGAAGACCATTTCGACACCGGCCAGCTGTCCGGTGAGCAGCTCATCGGACGGCACGCCCCAGGGACTCTCGACTTGTTGCCATTTAGGGTTTTGCAGCCCATCAATGTCATAAACCCCGGAGCCACCAATCACTCCAATTTTTGTTGTGCTCATCGTCTGCGTCCTTAATGATGTCGAAGTATCTTCATTTTGTTACATGTTTTTATGCGCCGCGCTAGTCGCCGACCGGGGCTTTGGGCTCAGAATTTCACAGCGCGTTAAGAATTCTGTGACCTCCGCGAAATATATGATAAGAGGCGGCAAAGTTTCGACTGTTCGACAAAAAGGTTTCCATTATGTCTCGTGTTTCATTGGCTGCATCGGCGGTCAAATCTTCTTTTGCCAACTTTAATTTGAGCGCTGGGGAGCCCTTGACCCCAGGCCGTATTCGTATCGAGCTCTTGGCTGGTCTCACCGTGGCTTTGGCGCTGGTGCCCGAGGCGGTGGCCTTTGCCTTTGTCGCTGGGGTGCACCCTTTGGTCGGGCTTTATGCCGCTTTTATCGTTGGGCTGATCACCGCGCTGATCGGTGGGCGCCCTGGGATGATTTCCGGCGCAACGGGCGCTCTGGCGGTGGTCATGGTGGCGCTTGTGGCGCAGCATGGAGTCGAATATCTCTTCGCGACGGTGGTGCTCATGGGGCTTATTCAGATTTTTGTTGGCATTATGAAATGGGGCAAATTCATTCGTCTTGTGCCGCATCCGGTGATGCTGGGTTTTGTGAATGGCTTAGCAATTGTCATTTTCCTGGCGCAGATGACACAGTTTAAAGTGCCGGGATCTGTGGTAAACACGGGCCATGGCATGTCGAGCGGGGAGTGGCTTTCGGGTCTGCCCATGTTGTTCATGCTGGGGCTGGTTGCGCTCACTATGGTGATCGTTTGGGGCATGCCCAAGCTGACCAAAGCGGTCCCGGCTCCTTTGGCGGGAATTGGTATTGTCGCGGTGGTTGTGATTGCCTTTGGCATTGATGTGCCACGCGTTGGCGATTTGGCCAGTATTGAGGGCGGCTTGCCGCAGTTTCATATCCCCAGCGTGCCGCTGACCTTAGAAACTTTTTGGATCATCCTTCCCCATGCGGGGATTCTGGCTGCCATTGGCCTGATTGAAAGCCTGCTGACGCTCAATCTTGTGGGGGACATCACCAACAAGCGAGGGGGTGCGAGCCAAGAGAGTATTGCGCAGGGCATCGCGAATACCGTCACTGGATTTTTTGGTGGAATGGGCGGCTGCGCCATGATTGGTCAGTCGATGATCAATGTGAAATCCGGCGGGCGCACCCGTATTGCCGGCACCGCCGCAGCGTTGTTCCTTTTGGCCTTTATCGTCGTGGCCTCTCCCTTGATCGAACAAATTCCTTTGGCCGCTTTGGTCGGCGTAATGTTCATGGTCGTGATCGGCACTTTTGCTTGGAACAGTTTGATGATCATGCGAAAAGTGCCGCTGACGGATGCCTTTGTGATCATCTTGGTCACGGCTGTGACGGTGATGACTGACCTTGCCATCGCGGTTGTGGTTGGGGTTATTGTCTCGGCGCTGGCCTATGCTTGGCAAAACGCCACCCGGATCCATGCGAACCGTGCGGTTGAGAGTGATGGCACCAAGGTTTACAAAATCCGCGGTCCGCTTTTCTTTGGCTCAACAGAGGGGTTTTCGGAGCTGTTTACCCCATATGAGGATCCAGAGACGGTGGTTGTCGATTTCGCAGACAGCCGGGTTGCGGATCAATCGGCTCTGCAGGCGATTGAGGCCTTGGCGCTGAAATATGAAGAGGCGGGCAAGCGCATTCAATTGCGTCACTTGAGCAAAGATTGCCATTACCTTCTAAGCAAGGCCGGGCATTTGATCGTCGACAGTGATGATGACCCTGACTATCAAATTGCTGTGGATTACGGTGTGCGCACTGGCATTTTGGCGGCTGGGCATTAGACCTCAAAGCACCATAGCCGCCCGGATCAGTCGTCCGGGCGGCTCAGAGCAAAGCTGTGATCCACAAAGCTGTAATCTTTGTAGCCCAAACGCGCCAATGGCTTAAATTTTTTCACATCAAACAGGCCATCCACCATACAATCATCACGCATATGAACGCCGGTGACTTCCCCGAAGACGGCAAAATTAGCCGGCCCGGCCAGCGTGATGATCTGTGTCACCTTACACTCAAGGCTGGCGGGCGCGCCGGCAACGCGAAACCCTGAGATGGTGTCACAGGCCAGGGCTTCGAGCCCTGCATGTGCAAACTCATCTTCTTGCTTTCCAAGACTTGCCGAGGAGGCATTCATCGCGTTTAGCATAGCATATTCGACAATATTGACGCAAAATGCTCCGGTCTCGCGGATATTGCTGACGCTGTCTTTTGTGCCATCCTGATCGGCTTTTGCACCGGTGGATGCAAACATCACCTGCGGCGGCACATAGGCCACGGCGTTGAAAAACGAATAGGGCGCCAGGTTGCGTCGTCCATCTGCGTCCTGCGTTGAGATCCAGCCGATGGGCCGCGGGGCAATGATGGCATTAAACGGATTATGGGGCAGGCCGTGACCCTCGTCGGGACGATAAAACATGTGCTCTCCTCTGGGTTTGCGCCAAGCGTAACCGCGTGTTAGGCCAGTTGCAAAACGAAAGAGGACGGGGCGGTGTTTCATTTAAACCGCGAGACAGACGCAGATTGGTGGGAAGTCGAAGCGCTGTATGATTTGTGCTTTGCTCCGGGCCGGGAGGCTTTGTCTTCCTATCGATTGCGCGAGGGAACTCCGCCGATTGCCGCCCTGTCACAGGTGGCGCGGGATCCAGATGGCATTCTGGCCGGTGCCATTCGCTATTGGCCTGTCTGTGTCGGGGAGCGTCACGTGCTCTTGCTTGGGCCGATTGCCGTCCACCCAACTCGGCAGGGCGAGGGGCTGGGGGGATATTTGATTCGTGAAAGCCTGGCCTTGGCGCCAGGACTTGGTTGGAACAAGGTGCTGCTGGTGGGGGACGCGCCCTATTATCAAAGATTCGGATTTCGACCTTTGAGCGGTGTTGAAATGCCGCCGCCCACCAATCCCAAACGTATTTTGGGCATGTCTTTGGCCACCGCCGCTTGGGAAGGGGTGCAAGGTCAGGTGACCCGCGCCCGATTTTAACGCCAGATATAATCTCAGTCTGAACGCCTGACATCAGCCCCCAGATGACCCTGTGGCCTCCGTTCTCCGGCGGAGCGCCCGGCACCAAAGATCGGCTGAAGCCTTGCGCGCTATGATTAGAGTTTTATTTCGTCTATCTGTAAACCATGTTAAAATCCAAAAAAATTGAAGGTATGTATTTAATACAGGCAGGATTATGGCAGATCCCAAGCAGCTCGAAATATTGAAGCAAAGCGTTGATGTGTGGAATCGATATGTCCGATCGGGCGTCAAGATTAATTTGTCTAGAGCGAACCTGCTGCGGGCGGAGCTGCGGGATGCGGACCTGCTGGCGGCGAACATGCTGGGGGCGGACTTTCGGACAGTTATCAATGATGCGGGTGAGAGGGAGTTTACAGATCTTGGCGAGACCGTGGGTCTGACGTAGGGGCAGCTTGAAGACATGAATGTGGATCGGGTGGTGATCATACCAGATCGTCTCACCTATCCAGACGCGTGGCCCGAACCGCCGGGGAGCGAGGTGGTACCGGAACAGCCCGAGGCACCCTTTGTATTTATCCCCTATGCTCATGATAATAAGATAGAAGTGGCTGGGATCGTCCGCTATTTGCAAGCCCATAATATCAACATCTGGTGGAATGGTGATATCGTGCCGAGGGATCGGTGGCGCGACCGAATTAAAGGCAATTTGGCACAGTGTCAGGCGGTTCTCACGCTTTGGACCAAGCAGAGCGTGCGATCACACAGTGTCATTGAGGAGGCCGGAGAGGGGAAACGCCAGGGCAAGCTGATGCATGCCAAGCTTGACAGCGCGCCGCTGCCCTATGGCTTTGGCGAGGTTCAATATGCCAGTTTGACCGATTGGGATCGCCAGTCAGATACGCTGGAAAGTTTACGTTTGTTAGAGGCGCTCAAGCTAAAACTGGATCCTGATGATGCAAATGTGAAACAGCAATTGGAAACCGCCTCCGCAGTTGAATTTGCAGTGCGGAACGGCAAGGTGATCCTGGGAGATAAGCCGCTTCATACGCCGCCACCGGCAAATAACCCCAAAGATCTGGATGACCTGCGCAGGGCCTTCATAGAGCTCATTGAGAACATCAGGGCTGATTTTTTAGCGCGCAACTATAACTTTGATTTGGGCGTATTGTAGATCAATACATCCAAATATTAAATTGTTTTAAAATATAAAAATAAAAATTTGTATAGGTATGAAAACGCTACAGGCCGCATCAAAAGCATCAAGGATGAGGCGGCGGTGGGGGCCTGGAGCGACAGTCTTATAAGCGACACCACAGCGCTTTTTGAGCAACATGAAATGATGCGCAAATACCTCCAGCCTGAGCAGCCGCCTGCTGGCGCCCCCGGGGCCATTGGCCCGGCACCTTTGGCATCGGGCACAGCGGATGCGGTGGCGATTGAGCAGCAATTTAAAAAGGCCAACCTAGATCCTAAAATGGGCGATATCGCAGACCGGGAGGTTATGGAATATTTCAAGGATCTTGATACGGATCTGAAGGAGACAATATCTGAAGCCCCCCTCAATGATGCGCAGGATGATCTGAAAAATCGCCAGATCATGCGCGGGCTGGTCAATCTGGCGAAGGCTGCAGCGGGATTTACCACTGCGGTCACGGCCGAGCTTACGGTCGCGGTGATCGGCGACCCAATCGCTGCGCAGCACATTTTGACGCAATTTAACGCAATTCTCGACAAGTTGTTTAAGATTTTTTACTAAGCTCTCCAGCAGCCCTGTCGCCTTGGTCACTGCGGGCCGCTCTTTTTAGAGCATCGGCAAACATTACCTGCGCTTCGGCCTGTTCATCTGATACTGCGCTTTGCTCAATTGCAGCTATATTTTTCGCATGTCGCGCTTCTTCTGCCGTTTATTCCTATTTAGACAGAATAACTGGCTTTACCTTTCGCAGAAATTTCACTACCAAATCCATCAAGATTCGAGCCGTAGACGAAGTATCGCTTACCAGTTCCTTCGGGTTCGAGTTTGGCTAAGACGAGTTGTGTTAAATCTTCTTGCACAGATGATCCGCTGCTAAATTTGGTAGACGTTTACGAGACGTGGTCCCAATTTAACAGTCAAGATTTTCAAAGCGAGAACGCAGGAAACGCAGTGTAATCGATAAGCCCAAGTGGCGGAATGGTAGACGCAGGGGATTCAAAATCCCCCGCCGCGAGGCGTGCCGGTTCGAGTCCGGCCTTGGGTACCAAAAACCGACAAACACACATGAATTGAGGGCTGCTTACAGGCTCTGTTAATCCCGCTTCATAACAGGGGTAGCCTCAAAATGACCCATCTCAAGGATCGGATCAAAGGCCGCATCTAACGCCTCAAAGCTATCTGTTTCACATATGATGAAGTTTGTATGGATGAGCCGATTTGAGTATTGCCCGTGAACTTTAATGCCGTGATCGCCCAAGTTCGCTAACGTATTTTTATATAGATCTGCCTTAGTGGGGTGGTGCGCCTGACATGTTGAATAATCATGCGTAACTTTTACCATAAATAACATCGTTCATTTTCCTTTAGTCTTAGAGCTGCAAACTCAAAGTTATTTCACGGTGGTGTGTATTAAATCGCCGCTTAACGGGATTGTATGCCTGTTCACTGAGTCAAACTCCTGCAGAAGATGCCGCTGGCTATCAAGAAATTTTACGCCATCGGCGGCATCCTGAGCAAGTATATTGGCATCTCTTATGACGATCGCATGTAACTCTTCGCCTGATTTCATTAAGTGGAACACTCGGTGCTTGGTTTCATTGTAAGCGCTTAAGTTTGCGGCAAATTCATCGAGGTAACCTGGCTTAGGTTTAAACCTGATGATTGATAGCTTTTGCATGTGGGCCTCCAGTGGCTAAAATTACATCCAAAATGTCGACTAAAATCTGACTATTGGATTGCTTGCATGTCAAAACGGGGATTGGAGGTGATTGTCCCATAGCTAGACCTTGCACCCCCGTGGCAACCGCAGCGAAAGCCCGAATTACATCCGCTGCTGTTTTGTCAGTCTCGGTCATCGGTTCGATCACAGCTAATAACCCCCCTTTGTGAAAGTGGTATCATAGTGAGGCTAAAATCCCCAAAAGGTAAAAACTACGACATAGATTAAAGTGGTTTTGCGGGCCGCGGCATTATAAATTTCCCTGTGCCAAAACCAGGGCTTGAGGAATGTTGGAGAATTTGAGCTCACTTAGATTGGCTGTCACCCGGGTATTACTCAGGCCAGACATTGAATTGTAAAACGGTGAAGAGTTTTCATGACGTCAGGAAGTATGTCTGCTTAAATTCTCCCAACAAAATCAAGCTCAACAGCACCTGAATAATGAATTGGGCAGTTCGGTAACGCCTTAGTGAACTTAGAAATCTCAGATTTGATCAGTGCTTCTATCTCCTTTTGTACCTCAGAGTTAGAAAACTCCCAACCCACCGTTGATACGTTCGGAGTGCTTTCATTGTATAACAGCCTAAAGCGGGCGCCCTCGATGGAAGCGATCATCTCAGGCCATTTTGTTTGGAGCACGCTTTTAAACATCTGTGCATCAACAGGTGTTGTGAATGTACGAATATATAAGTTCATTTGCATTTCGGATCTTCTTCGCCTTACGCTCGCAGCGTCGCGCATCTCTTTGATGGAGTTAACGCTATGAGGTATGTCAACGTTAAATTGCCTTTTGACGGTCTCACCGGACGATTAACCCATAACCAACAATGAATTTTGCTTCGAATTTCGGCTTAAAACGTGCACAGCTCTCTGGTTGCCTCATCGGACTAAGAGACCGCTTAAGGTGCATGTAACATAAGCGCTTACAAGCATGATGGCGCAGCGCATCAACGCGTATGAGTTTCAGGTTCTGGAGTATCACGCACCGCTATTGAGCATATACTGCATAGAGACTCGTGAGATGTTCCTAGGCATGGGGGAATAAATGTATCTGCCCACTAACACTGAAGCTTGTGTTGCCGTTACTATTTGTATGACAGATCAAGAACGCATAATTATCACTTCGGTTTGGAACGACATGAGTCTGCGTAGGAAGCTGGATGATGACCCTTACAGCCTAACGCAAAATGAGCTCAAGGCTTTGAAGAATAATGACCGGCTTAATACCCAACTCAAGTGCCTGTTGAAAGATGCTTTTATTCGGAAGGCGCTGCTCCGGGCGCGTAGTCTCTAAGCTCGGGCATACAACCCCTTCAACTTATTCAAACACCGTTTGTAAGAGGATTTATAAATCCCGAGTAGCTCCTAAGCCTGTAGCTTCTTCACACCAGCCTAAACTGAGCTTGCTGCGGTTTTGTTACGGCCTATTTCAAGTGAGTGTCGCGCTGACGGCCATCCGCAATGACAATCACATGCACATATTGGGTGCCATAGTGTTGCTCTGCGCATTTCAATGAGCAACCGGATGGAACGCCGCCCAGGCGATCCGAGCGCTGCATATTGCAGTGTTGCCGCGCCAGCTGCCCAATGGCTGCATCGGGAGGCAAAAGCGCAGCGATCAGTGTATTTGGTAACCCCATATAGGTGCATCCACTAGCCTACCAACAGGTTCGCGGCCTCAAGTTTTTGCCAGTCGAAAGTCACGCCGATCCCTGCGGTATTTGGGGCCAGCGCCACGTGGTTTTCAATGACGAGCGGGCGCTGTGTGTATTGCTCTATCGGGAAGGAATGGACCTCGATCCAGCCCGCGTTTTTTTGGCCGGAAACAAGGCTCACATGCAGCTCTTGCATCCCATGGCTACAAATCGGGATACCGGCTTGTTTGGCCAGGGCTGCGACCTGAAGAAAGCCGGTGATGCCGCCGCAATTGGAGGCATCGGGTTGGATGAAGCTCAGGTTTGACTGCGCAAATGCCAGCTCAAACTCATGAATTGTATGCAGGTTTTCTCCCATCGCCAGAGGCATTCCCGTTGCTGCGCGGATCTCAGCGTAGCCCAAATAGTTGTCGGGGATGATTGGCTCTTCGAACCATGTAATATCGTAGGGTGCAAAGGCCTTGGCTGCGGTGATTGCTTCTGCGACTGTCATCGAATAATTTGCATCCACCATGAATGTGATATCTGGCCCGATGAGATCGCGTACGGCTTTTATTCGGGCAATATCTTCCGCGAGGGTGGGTTGACCAATCTTGATCTTCACGCCGTTGAAGCCACGGTCAAGATAGCTTTGGACACTGTCCAAAAGTTTTGGCAGGGGAAAGCCAAGATCAATGCCGCCGCAATAGGCTTTACAAGACTGCGCCGCGCCGCCGGCCATTTGCCAAAGAGGCTGGCCGCTGCGTTTGCCACGCAGATCCCAAAGTGCAATATCCACAGCAGAGATCGCAAATGCAGCGATGCCGCCGCGCGCCACATAATGCACGTGCCATTGCATCGCATCATAGAGACCTTCCACATCCGTTGCGGATTGGCCCAAAAGAAATGGGGTCAAGTCATGA
Source organism: uncultured Planktomarina sp. (assembly GCA_943788425.1). Taxonomy (GTDB): domain Bacteria; phylum Pseudomonadota; class Alphaproteobacteria; order Rhodobacterales; family Rhodobacteraceae; genus Planktomarina. The sequence goes on along the minus strand of CALSQF010000002.1, from coordinate 66,377 downwards.
GATATCATGGCAGCAATCGCATGTCCGCCTTTGCCGCCCGTGTAGGTATAACCGGTGCCAGATGATCCATCCTCAAGATGGACGGTTGCGGTGATCAGCTCAAAAATATGATGGTCGCCGTGTTTGGCATCCACCAACACCTCTGCCAAGGGAATATGAAATAGACGGACATCGATGGCTGCGATAGCGCTCATGCAGCAGGCCTCTTGGAGTTGTATTGACGGGTCATTTGAATGGGATAACACACATAGTGTAGCGTATGGGCGCAAAGAAGCGCCACAATAATTTTACCGGCGCTTCCGTTTTTTGCATCGGTTCGAGAACTTCACAGGTTTTGCGCACAGCACTTGCCGCCGCCGCACCGGGCGGAGGATCAGATCTCCAGCAAAGGCAAGCGCAGTTTGATTGTCGCGCCACGGGAGGAGGGCAAGATGCTCAATTGCCCGCCATGATTTTTCATCACGCGGACGGCGATGGCGAGGCCAAGCCCGCTGCCGGGGCCACCGCCGGCTTGTGAAAATCGGCTTAGTGCTTCGAGGTGGCGCTCCTCGGGTATTCCAATGCCATCATCTTGAATGAGAATTTCTGCCGTGGCGTTGCTCTTGCGAAGCGTGACCCAAATTTGCGTCAACTTTGGTCCGCCATGCACCAAAGAATTGCTGAATATGTTCAAAATGGCTTCTTGGAGCATGGTTTGATCGGCTGAATAAAGAGGCGTTCGCGGGGCAAATCTTGCGTCACTTTCAAGCTGGCCTTGGGGTGGTTTTGTTCAAAGGCGTTGACGGCATTCACGATCAGCTGGTTGAGATCAATCTGGCTGCCTGATCGCAACACATCCGTGCCCCCCGCGCGCTCAAAGGACAAAAGCTTATTGGTCAGATCGCTCGCCTCGCGTGCGGCTTGCAGCAGCTCCGCGCTGCGCTGATGCGCTGTTTGGGGGTTTGGTGCTGTGGTGACCGCTTCGGCCAGCGCAAGAACCCCGGCCATGGGGTTGCGCAGCTGATGGGCCGCGTTCGAGATAAATTCATCCTTTGAGCTGATGCGGCGAGACACCCGATTTAACAAACCATTTAAAGTTGTCACCAGCCCTTGGGCCTCGGTGGGAACAGCCCTGCGGATTGGTTCCAATTCGCTTGGCGTGCGCTTGGCAATGGCGCGCTCAAGCTCCAAAAGCGGTCGCAGCCCCAAACGCACGCCGAACCAAACAACGATAGCAACGCTCATCACCAGCGCGGCAATCACCGCAAAGGATCGCGACAAGACATTGCGCACAAAGCTGCTGCGCACGCGCGCATTTTGCCACACAGTGATGTTGAAAATTCCGGCAATGCCACTGACCAAAGTCACATCTTGAAAGCGCAGCACTCGAACTTTTTCGCCCTGATAGACACTGTTGTAATAATAGGGATCTGTGACCCCTTTGGGAGCCTTGCTGGGCAGGATTGGCGGGGTTGAATATCCTGTCACAAAGACGCCGTCCGGGGCAAACACATGATAAAATATCGTGCCCCCAGAGGTATCGGCCAACAGGCGACGCGTCGACGGGCTGATTGCATCCCCATCCGATAGTGCGACATCGCGCGATATCGCGATTGCAGCGGAGAGCAGGCCTTTGTCAAAGATGCTTTCGGCACGCAGAGTTGTATTGTGGAACTGCCAAGCACCGGCAATCAAAGAGATGATGAGCAAAGGCGGCAGGATGATCAGCGTCAGCCGAGCCCTCAAAGAGCTGGGTTTCATGTGCTCTCCTGCGCCAAAATGTGATACCCCAGTCCCCGGCGTGCCTGGATCAAAACGCCGTAGTCTTTCAATTTGTGGCGGAGCCGCGAGATATAAACTTCGACGACTTTTTCTTCTATATCAGCCCCAACCCCATAGACATGATCGAGCACTGCGCTTTTGGAGACCAACCGTCCGTCTGCACTGAGCAAACATTCAAAGACCGACATTTCGCGGCGGGGTATTTCCAGGGCGGTTTGGCCATCAAACAATTGGCGTGCGTTTGGATCGTAATGCAATGATCCAATTTTGCGGAGCTTTTGCTGCGGAATAGCGCGGCGGCGCAGAAGGGCGCGGACTCTGGCCTCCAACTCGGCCATCTCGAAGGGCTTGATCAAATAATCATCGGCCCCGGCATCTAATCCTGTGACCCGATCTTGCGTTTCAGCCCGGGCCGTCAGCAAGATCACCGGCCGCACATCACCGCGCTTGCGCATTTGCGCCAGCAGATCCAGCCCATTCATTCCTGGCAGATTGATATCTAGAATCACGAGATCGGCGCCATCTTGGATGAGGTAGTCTTGCGCCTCGTCGCCATTGGCAATCGCATCCACGGAATGGCCTGCATCTTCCAAACGATAGGTAATGCCTTTCGCGAGGCTGATATTGTCTTCAACAAGCGTGATGCGCACTGCTGTTTTTCCAATCCGTGAAAGTTTCATGAAAGTTTCATGAAAGTTTCGCAGATTACACAGCAAGCATCAACCTGGAGTATATGCTCCAAAGAGATTCTATTGACGTTGCTTCTAACGGGGCAAAAAAATCTGGGAGGATTAAATGTCTACACTGAAAACAACACGCCGTATGGCGATGGGACTTGTGGCTGCCGCCACGGCCACATTTGGCTTGCAGGCTCACGCAGGCGGCCATGGGATTGATCTGACAGGCAAGACTGTTGAATGGATCATTCCATTTTCTGAAACAGGCGGCTCCGCCAAATGGGCAAATTTTTATGCGCCTTTGCTGTCGGAAGCTTTGCCGGGCCAGCCTACTGTTGTCGTAAAATTCATGCCAGGTGCCGGCTCAACTAAGGGCGCCAACTATTTCCAAGAGCAAGAATATGAAGATGGCACGCTGATTTTTGGCTCGTCCGGTTCGACGCAATTTCCATTCTTGCTGGGTGACCCAAGGGTGAAATTTGACTATGCTGACTGGAATGTGGTTTTGGCCTCTGGGACAGGTGGCGTGGCTTATCTACCGCCTGAGCTTGCCGCAAAAATGGACGGTTTAGACGCCTCTGGCCTCAAAGACACAGACTTCATCTATGGCAACCAAGGCGCCACACGTCTTGATTTGGTTCCGACACTGGCTTGGGAAATGCTGGGCCTGAACGTTGAGAGCGTTATGGGAATCAAAGGGCGCGGTGATGGGCGCTTAATGTTTGAACGGGGTGAAGCGAATATCGACTATCAAACTTCATCATCTTATTTGTCTGGTGTGACACCGTTGGTTGAGGCTGGCACTGCCGTGCCAATGATGACCTGGGGCGCATTGAGTGATGATGGCGAAATCACGCGCGATCCCACATTCCCAGACATTCCAAGCTTCAAAGAAGTGTGCGAAGCAACCGATGGTTGTGAAACATCTGGGGAAAAATGGGATGCATGGAAAGCCTTCTTCACTGCAGGTTTCCCAGCTCAAAAAATGGTCTTCTTGCCAAAAGGGGCGACCAATGATGCCATTGTGACCTACACGGCGGCATTTGAAGCTGTGAAAGCGCGCGCTGATTTTGCAGAGATTTCTAGCAAGCGTCTGGGTAAATATCCGCAGATGACAGGCGCTGCGGCTGAAGCTGCCAAAGTGAGTGGCACAAACGTGAGCGCTGAAGCCAAAGCCTTCATTGTGAACTGGCTCCAAGAAAAATACGGTGTTTCTCTGAACTAAAGTTTCCTTTTTGAACGCCCCGCTTACGATTGGTGGGGCGTTTTATAAAGGAAAGTGGGAGGACATGGTCTTGGAAGTAGTCATGGAGGCGTTGCCTGCCTTCGGTGAGGCTTGGGCGCTAATCCTGCAACCGGTTGTTTTGGGGTATTTGATCCTGGGTGTGCTGATGGGGCTCTGTATCGGCGTGTTCCCCGGTCTCGGCGGCATCGCTGGCCTGTCGCTACTGCTGCCCTTCATGTTTGGTATGGATCCGATCTTAGGTCTTGCGTTGATGATCGGTATGGTCGCGGTTGTGCCAACCTCTGACACGTTTGCTTCGGTTTTGATGGGGATTCCGGGCTCCTCTGCGTCACAAGCCACTGTCCTGGACGGTTTTCCGATGGCTCAAAAGGGCAAGGCCGCGCGGGCGCTATCGGCGGCTTTTGCCTCGTCGCTTTTCGGCGGATTGGTTGGCGCGAGTTTTTTGACGGTCTTTATTTTGGTGGCCCGGCCGATCGTTTTGGAGTTTCGCACGCCAGAGCTGTTGATGATCACGATTTTTGGCCTCTCAATGGTGGGTATTTTGGCCGGGCGTGTGGCAATCAAAGGCATCGTAGCGGCCGGTCTGGGCATGTTGATTGGCACCATTGGAGAAGGTGCGTCCTCTGGTGATTTGCGGATGTCCTCATACGATTTTCCCTATCTTGTCGACGGTCTGAAATTGGTCATCGTCGGCCTTGGAATTTTCGCAATTCCCGAGATTATCGCCCTGCTGCGCAATGACCGCGCCATCAGCCAAGAGCCGCAGATTGGTGGGGGCTGGATCGAAGGGGTCAAAGATTGGTTTGCCAATATTTGGCTGTCAATGCGCTGTTCTATCATCGGGGTGATCGTGGGTGTTATCCCTGGTCTTGGTGGCTCGGTGGTGGATTGGATTGCCTATGGTCACACGGTTCAATCCAGCAAGGATAAGAGCAATTTCGGCACAGGCGATGTGCGCGGTGTGATCGGGCCGGAAAGCTCAAACAACGCCAAAGAGGGCGGGGGGCTTGTGCCGACCTTGCTGTTTGGAATTCCTGGATCTGGCTCGATGGCAATCTTTATCGGCGCAATTGCGCTGCTTGGATCTGGTCAAATTGAGGTCGGGCCGGCCATGCTGAAAAACAATCTCGACATTACCTATGCCATCGTTTGGCTGCTTGGCCCTGGCCAATGTCGTGGGAACATTGCTTTGCATCGCAGCCTCGGGCGGGATCGCCAAGCTCACAACCATCCGTTTTGTTCTACTGGCACCTTTCTTGTTCATGATTATAAGCTTCGCGGCCTTTCAATCTGGGCAAAATTTGATGGATCTTGTCGCGCTTTTTGCCATCGGCTTTCTTGGGATTTTGATGCGCCGCTTTGACTGGTCGCGCCCGGCGTTTTTGATTGGTTTTGTCCTGTCCAATCCAGCGGAGACCTATGCGAACCAAGCCATTCAAATTGCCCAATCTCGCTTTCGCAAAGGATTTGGGGACGGGATGGACTACATCTTTTCTCCCATCGTACTCGTGCTTCTGGCGATCACACTGGTCTCAGTTGTTCTGGGCCTACGCCAAGCCAAACATATTTTGGCCGAAGGGGACAGTAAATCAGGCTCGAAACGCGCGCCCATGGTGTTCTTGTTGGCTCTAACCGCATTCATTGGCTATGCGTTGTTTGATGCCGGTTCGATCCCCGATTATAGCCGCGACCGGGTCTTTCCAATGCTTGTCGCCAGCGTCTCTTTGCTTGGATGTGCGGTGATGATTGTCCGCATGATACTCGCTCCCGAAACCGATACGATTTTTGCCGACAGCGAGCGCAGCGCCGAAGTGGAGCAAGCACGTTACAGCCTGTGGTCAACCTTGGCTTGGTTTGCAGCGCTCCTCGTCGCAACCGCCTTATTTGGGTTTATCATTGCTTTGGGGCTCTTTTTGTTCAGCTTCATGCGGATCAGAGCCAATCTCAGCCCGCTTTTTGCGGCGATCTATACGCTTGCGGGCATCGCGTTTATCTGCACTATGGCCTGGGCACTGAACCGCGATTTTCCGCCCGGTCTCTTGCAAGCCTATTCGAACCTTCCATGGCCATTCACATGACAGATATCAGATGACACAAACTGCGATTCCCTATCTTTTTATGCGCGGCGGAACCTCCCGCGGTCCCTATCTCAACCGTGCCGATCTTCCTGAGGACCTTGAAACGCTGGCTGAGGTATTGATCGCGATCGTGGGCTCTGGGCATCCTTTGAACATTGACGGGATCGGTGGCGGCGCTGCGGTGACCACCAAAGTGGCCATGTTGTCGAAGTCAAACGATCCCTGGGCCGATGTGGATTACTTTTTCGCGCAGGTGAGCGTGGAAGACCAATTGGTCGATTTCAAGCCGACCTGCGGTAATATCTTAACCGGCGTTGGGCCAGCCGCCATTGAAATGGGGTTGGTTGAGGCGCAAGAGGGTGAGACGGCTGTCAATATTCTCGCGGTCAACACGCAAGCGCGTGTCGCTGCTGTTGTGCAAACCCCCGGTGGTCAGGTCAGCTACGAGGGCGCGTCGCGCATTGATGGTGTGCCGGGAACCTCTGCGCCAATCGCTGTTCAATTCATGGAGACAGTCGGAGGCGTCACGGGTGCTTTTTTGCCGACCGGCAATCGGATCGATCAGATTGATGGAATTGCTGTGACTTGCATGGATGTTGCCATGCCTATGGTGATTGCAAAAGCGGAGAGTTTCGGATTGACGGGCCATGAAACTGCAGCTGAGTTGGACAGCAACCGCGCGTTTTTTGATCAAATGGAATCTGTCCGGCAAAAGGCGGCGGCTTTGATGGGCATGGGGGATGTCACCAAATCGGTGACCCCGAAATTTGGCCTTCTGGCCCCGGCTCAGGCTGGCGGCACAATCGCAACCCGTTATTTCATGCCCTGGAGCACGCATCCCTCTATGGCAGTGACAGGTGCGCAATGCCTTGCCTCCTGTGTTTTGACCCCCGGGACGGTCGCAGACGGTATGGCCGCCAAATCAAATGAGAGTCCGGCCAATGTGATTTTGGAACATGCCTCGGGCAAGATTGAAGTGGCTGTCGATTATGCTGATACGGTGTCAGGGTTTGAAATAAAATCGGCAGGTCTCGTACGCACCGCGCGAAAAATCGCGGCGGGAGAGCTGTTTATTCCAAGGTCAATTTGGGCCGGTCATTGACCGCAGTTTAAAGAAGAGTGATAGGGTGATGAAGGTCCATATTCTTGATGATTGGTTTGATACGCTGCGCAGCTTGCCTTGCTTTGCCAAAATGGCCAATCATGACGTGACCGTCTGGACCGATCATGAACCGGATCCCGTGAAACTCGCGGCTCGATTGCAAAATGCAGAGGCTTTGGTGCTCTTTCGCGAGCGGACCAAGGTTGGAGCTGGGTTATTGGGGCGTTTGGCAAATCTGAAGCTCATCTCACAGCGCAGCGTCTATCCGCATGTTGATGTGCCGGCCTGCACGGCCCATGGTGTTTTGCTCTGCTCAAATATGCATTCAGACACGCCATCCTATGCCGCCGCTGAGCATACGCTGGCTCTGATTTTGGCCAGTTACCGGCAAATCCCGCATCAGGCGACCTCAATCAAAGCAGGCCGATGGCAATCCGGTGTCGGCAGGACCCTGCGCGGCAAGACATTGGGGCTTTACGGGTATGGGCGCATTGCAGGAGCGGTTGCGGGCTATGCCAAAGCAATGGGGCTCAAGGTGCTTTGGTGGGGCTCAGAGGCGGGCCGCGCTCGGGCCGCTTCGGCTGGTGAAACCGTAGCTGCGTCCCGCGAGGCTTTTTTTAGGCAGTCTGATATCGTGAGCCTACATGTCCGGTTGAAACCTGAGACCCGCGGTTTGATTACGGCCGAGGACCTTGGTCAGATGCAGCCGCGCGCTCTGTTCGTAAATACGTCGCGTTCTGGACTTGTGGCCCCCGGTGTCTTGGAGGCAGAGATTGCGAAGGGCCAGCTTCACGCCGCCGTGGATGTGTTCGATCAAGAGCCCCTTTTGGATCGTGAAAATATTCTTTTGACACACCCGAATGTTTTGGCCACGCCGCATATTGGCTTTGTCACTGAAGATGAGTTTGACATGCAGTTTTCCGATATTTTCGATCAAATCAATGCCTATGCCGCGGGGGCGCCCACTCATATGATCAATCCAGAGGCCTATCACTGACGCGCCCTTTCGGGATCTCTCGTTGTCATTGAGTTTAGAGTTATAGCTTTGCGTCGTCAGGTTTCGGGCTGAACAGGCGCGCAAAGAGCGGTGCACCCAAAATAACGATGAATATTCGCAAGACATGATGGGCCACGACAAAGGCCATATCCGCTCCAACAATGAGGGCGAGCACGGTCAATTCTGCTTGTCCGCCCGGTGCGAAGGCGAGAACGGTTTCTAACGCGGGCGCCAGCCCTGCCAAGTGAATTCCTTCGGCGAAGATCACCGCCAGCAGCAAAAGCAGGATGCAAAACCCAAGCCCCGCGGTCACATCCTTTCGAATTTCCGCCATGGTCACGCCGGCGTATTTGCACCCAACGCTCATTCCGATGAAAAATTGTGCGGCCCAAATGGCTTCTGAGGGGGGGCGGTGGTGCAAGATGCCGGTCAGGGATAGGAGTGCAGCCAACAATAGTGGCCCAAGGATCGAAGCTCCGAACATGCCCATACGTTTTGCCAGCTGCCAGCCCACCAGCCCACAAAAAATCATCCAACCCAGCTGTGAGAGCGCGATGCTGGCGGCTGGAGCGCCTGGGGGATTGCTCAGATCTGCATCCCAGACCCAGGCCAATAGAAAGGGCAGGGTCACGACAATGACCAAAACCCGTGTGGCATGGATCAGCGCGAGCGTGCGCACATTTCCGCCGGCCTCTTCACCGAAGATCAGCATGTCCTGCAGGCCGCCCGGCATTGCGGAATAATAGCTGGTGGCAAAATCAAACCCCCAGAGGCGCTGGAAATAAAAAACGCCAACCAGGCCGATGCAGGTGGTCATCACCGGGATCAACAAAAGCGTTGACCACATGCTGCCCATCGAGACCAGCAATGCGAGGGAAAATGTGGCGCCGACGGCTACTCCGAGAATGCTGCGCATGGCTTCATTTATCACTTTGACACCACGCATGGGCACGCCAAGCAATGCGGCGATCAAACAGGCAAAGATTGGCCCCAAAAGCCAAGGCAACGGCAGCTGCAACAGTTTAAAGGCCAGGACCCCAAGACCTGCACATAAAAAGGCATAGATATGCGCTCTCATCGGTCCAGCCCTTTGAGCCTGTGGCGCAAAGAGGTTTGCAAATGGGCCTCCGCCGCATCGCCGGCTGCGGTTTGATCGCCTGCGCGGATGGCCTCGATGATGTGAGCATGTTGCGCGCTCACCGTTTTTATCCGCGCTTCATCGTCCAGTGTCGTGGGCCCCAGCAACATGAGCGCATTGTTGAGACCCCGGGCCGAGGCCAATAAAAAGCGGTTCCGGCTGGCAAGATAAATACGGTGATGGAAATCTTGATTTAAGGCCGCGGCCTGTTGCGTCTCATCACCGAGCGCTGCGATTTGATCATTTATGTCGTTGAGCAGATCAATCTCAGCTGCATTGGCGTGTTTTGCAGCCATCTGTGCTGCCGTGCGCTCAAGAACAAGCCGCATTTCGTAAAGTTCAACAACTTCGGAAGGGGTCAATGTGCGGATTACGGCGCCCAATCGGGGCCGATGTTCAACGATGCCGTCATTTTCCAGCTTGCGCAGGGCCTCACGCACAGGCGTGCGAGATAGGGTCAACCGTTCTGCCACGTCAATTTCGCGCAACCTGTCGCCGGGTCGGAAATCGCCTGCGCGTATCGCCTCGTAGAGTCGATGATATGCCGCCTCGCCTTGGGACATGACTTGCAATTCTGTTTCGCTCATTTTAGAGAGACCAATTGTATCCGCTTGGATACAATACTTCAATAAAATGGGAAAGCCAATGTCAAAATCTGTCGTCATAGTCGGAACTGGAAATGCCGCCCTATGTGCAGCGCTCGCCGCTTTGGAAAACGGGGCCAAGGTTACGTTGCTCGAAAAGGCCGATAAATCTCTGTCGGGAGGCAATACAAAATACACCGCTGGGGCGATGCGTTTTGCCTATGATGGCGCTGATGATCTGATGCCCCTGCTGCGCAACCCGGATGATCCACGGGTGAAGAATGCTGATTTCGGCAGCTATACGACTGAAAAATTTACCCAAGACCTGTTGGGATTCAACGACGGGCGCCCTTTGTCTGAGGAGCAGGAGGCGCTGGTCCATCAGTCCGGGGCGACCATGCGCTGGCTGGCCTCGCATGGGGTCAAATTTGAACCCATCTATAGCCGCCAGAGTTTTGAAAAAGCGGGCCGGCATGTCTTTTGGGGCGGCTTGACATTGGCGGCAGAGAATGAGGGCGTTGGCCTGTTTGATATGGAATTGGCGGCTGTTGAGCGGCTCGGGGGAACGGTGCGTTACAACAGTGCGGTGACCGGTTTGATCACTGAGGCGGGCCACGTTCGGGGTGTGCAAATGGGCGAGGAGCATCTGCTGGCGGATGCCGTCATCCTGGCTTGCGGTGGCTTTGAGGCCAATGATGCGCTGCGCGTTAAGCATATGGGCGAAAATTGGGCCGCGGCGAAAGTGCGCGGGACCCCGCATAACACGGGTGATGGTCTGCTTATGGCGCTGGAACTTGGCGCTGCGGATTATGGGCTTTACGCGGGGTGCCACGCGACGCCGATGGATCTGCATATGGCCGATTTTGGGAATCTTGACTTGCCGCCGGGCGAGCGCAAGAATTATCGCAAGATCTCCTACTTTCTTGGAGTCATGCTCAATGCCGATGGGGCGCGTTTTGTGGACGAGGGCGCCAATTTCCGCAATTACACCTATGCGCAATATGGCGCGGCCATCCTAGAACAGCCCGGCCAATTTGCTTGGCAGGTTTTTGACAGCAAAACCTACGATCTGCTCTATGATGAGTACCGTTTTGAAGACGCGCATTTTGTCAAAGCCGATCGGCTGGATGATCTGATAGAGCAGATGAGCGGTGTGGATGCGGCGGCCGCAAGCGAAACCATTGCGCGCTATAACGCGGCCGTGGATCAAACGACGGTTTTTGATCCGACAGCTTTGGATGGCAAGGCCACGATTGGCCTTGATCTTCCGAAATCCAATTGGGCACAAACCTTGGATCAAGGACCTTTCTATGCGTATCCGGTCACAGGCGGCATCACCTTCACCTATGGCGGATTGAAGGTGGATTCGGAGGGCAGGGTGCTGACAGATGGCGGAGAGGACATTAAAGGATTGTTTGCCTGCGGTGAAATTGTTGGTGGTGTTTTCTATGCCGGCTATCCCGGCGGCTCAGGTTTGACGTCTGGTGCCGTATTTGGCCGCCGCGCTGGCCAGGGCGCCGCGAAATCATAGAGCGAGGTTCAGGCAACATAGCGCCTTTGTCTTGTACGCGTGGGGTGGAGCCTGGACTCTATCGCTCATAAGATTTGCATGCCGGGCTACAAAACTCACTTAAATGCAAGCTGCGCGCTTTTGCGCGTGAATGGCGCACTAAGACGCTGGACATTTTGGCCAATGCAATCGCATCCTTGCCGCCAAAGCGGTCCGCCCGCATATCACTCCAAGGGACAAAAAGGGTTCAACATGAAGACAGTTTCAAATTTCGATAGAATCGGTGAAGAAAATGCGTTTGCCGTTTTGGGCCGCGCTGGGGTTTTGGCGGCTGGTGGCATGGATGTGATCAACCTCGGGATCGGTCAGCCGGATTTCCCGACGCCTGAGAATATCGTTGAGGCGGCGGTCAAAGCTCTGCGCGATGGGCATCATGGCTACACCGACGCCACTGGAATTTTGCCGCTGCGCGAAGCGGTCAGTGCCGATCTTCATCGCCGATATCACACAGAAGTGAGCCCGGCCAATGTGCTTATCGTGCCGGGCGGTAAAGTGACGATGTTCACCGCGATCTTGATGTTCGGTGAAACAGGCGGAGAGATATTATATCCTGATCCGGGCTTCCCGATTTATCGTTCAATGATTGAATACACTGGCGCCACGCCTATTGCCATTCCGATCCGCGAGGAAAATGGGTTTGCGTTCTCTGCGGAGGAGACATTGAAGCTGATTGGCCCCAACACACGGTTGATTATCCTCAACTCCCCAGCCAACCCCTGCGGTGGCATTACGCCCAAGGCAGAAATCGACAAATTGGTGGCCGGTCTTTCAGACTATCCCGATGTTGCGATCCTGTCCGACGAAATTTATGACCAAATGCTCTATGATGGGGAGCAACATGTTAGCCTGTTGAGCTATCCCGAAATTCGCGACCGGTTGATTGTCCTCAATGGCTGGTCAAAAACATACGCGATGACGGGCTGGCGGCTGGGCTATTCGATTTGGCCGGATAGATTGTATAATATGGCCCGAAAATTGGCCGTCAACGCTTGGTCTTGCGTCAATGCGCCGGCGCAATATGCAGCATTGGAGGCTTTAATGGGTCCGCAGTCCGCAGTGGGCGAAATGGTGGCGCAGTTCGATGCAAGGCGCAAAATGGTGGTCACTCAGCTCAATGAAATCCCCGGGGTCTCTTGCATCACGCCGAAGGGTGCCTTTTACGCCTTTCCCAATGTGTCACAAACCGGATGGAAAGCGAAGGCCTTGGCCAGTGAACTGCTTGAGCAAACCGGTGTGGCGACGATTGGCGGGCCGGATTTTGGTACGCTTGGGGAGGGGTACATTCGTATCTCCTATGCCAACAGCCAAGAAAACATCTCCCGTGCCCTGAAGCGCATGAAAGACTTTTTGGCACAAAACCCAGGCTGATCTCTGCCGATAGGCGCATTGATTTTATCTCAGGTGTCGCGCGCGGCTCGTGGTGGCTTTGGTCTGGCCATGACCATGGATTGCAATGGACCGGAGGTTGTGGCCCCAGATCTGGCCCGAGGGCAGCTCAGAGCGCTTTTTCGATACGCATATTGGAGATGCGTGCCTCAATCTTTGTGTTGGTGTCATCACTGTCGGCAGAAACGGCAATGCCGATGAGGCGTGTTGGCTCTGTACCAAAGGCGCGTTGGAAATCGGTTGTTAGGTTGACCCGCTCGCGTGCCTGTCCGGTGCTGGCGGGTCGCAAAATCAGGCTTCTGCCGAGCTCATTTAAATATGGTGTCGGCAATATTTCTCCGCGCCTGTGATCGCCACCCCAAATATACATCAACACGCGCGCGCGGTCATTGCCCAATAAATCTGTGAGTTTTGCCTGTGGCTTTGGGAGAGAGGTTTCCGGCATGAACACAAAGTAAACTGATACATTGCGATCATCACCACCTTTAACTGTGAGGTCTGTGGGCGGCACGGAGGATATGACCTCCCAATCCCAAACGGCCTGATTGCTGTCCCATAGCGCTGGAGGCAGGCGGCTCCAGAACATGGAGACGGTCCCATCCGAACGGATATGCAAGGTTTCGCCGCTTGGCTCAAATTCATTACTGGAAAATAAAGAAAAGCGCTGTTCACTCCAACCCTTAGAAAAATCAATCTGATCGGCACAGACAGAGGTCCAGGCCGATAGGAGTATCAGCAGTGAGATCAGTTTCGTCTTAATCATTGGGCTAAAGTGATCTATCAATTTTCAAGATACAAGGGCGGTGTTCAATCACTGCGCAAACACTGGCTTGCTTTTACAAACAGTGCAAAAATTTTATGGCGCCACAGGATGCCATCTGATGTGAGTTCCTATTAGCCTGACAGACCTGCCGGTAAAAAGCCAAGGTAAAAACGTAATAAATAAACCATTTTCAAACGCTTACATTATTTCACTCTTCGAGCGACAATTCGGCCAGCAATGCCGCCCAAGAGGCGCCGTGCATGTCGGGATCACGGGTTGAACCTTGCACATGGGGGCGGGGCAGGCTGAATTTCACCACATGTAAGTCAGCAATGTCAAAACGCTTGATGTCTTGGGTATTCATACCAAAGGCTTTGGCGACAGCAGCGCTCGGCAGCTTTGTAACTACATGCGCATAGGCATGCGCTGTGCCGCAGAAGATATCGACTGTTAACCAAAATGGGCCTGCATTTTTGGATCGTATTTTTTGTACTATGTCACCAAGTTTAGCCAATTTCTATCTGCTCCAGTCGAAAGGTGCTCATTGGATCATCCAGCGTCAGCACGTGATTGAGGCAAAACTCATAGGTTTGGCCACGGGAAATTTCGGCCGGTGAAAATGGAAAGGCGAAGGTGGGCTGTTCCTCAGCCTGGGTCAGGGGATGGTGCAGCAAATAGGGGTTCAAGAATTGGCCGATTTCCATGGCCAATGCGTTGGAGTTTGCAGTAACAATCGCCAACACGCCTATTTCATGGGGTTGTGCCGCGTGGGTTTCCAGTGTGCCAAAGCTGGCGTTCTGGCCCATCAGGCGTAGCTCTATTTCAAATTCCTCTGGGGCCAAGCCAAGCCGCTTGATCACCTTGCTGCGGCATTTTCTGATGATGTCATCGGCCCAAATATGCGCATTTTTTACATAATGTGCATCGCGCAACAGGCACATCAACACGCATTGAAACCCCGCAGGTCGTGCGCCCTCTAGTTTGACGGTGTAACGATCTGACGGCACCCATTTTGAACCTGTGACGCGCACGCGCGTATCGTCAATCGCAGCATAGATCGCGTCTGTTACATCCAGATGCCCGCCCGGTTCATACAGGATAAACGGATCAGAATTTTCATAAAGCATATGTGCGGAAACCGTATGGGGCGTGGCATGCGCGCCATCGGCCAGCGGGATCACGGTAAAACCGTCATTGTCAAATTCTATCATAACGACGCCTGATTGCGGGTTGGAGGCGCAGAGCGCGCCGCATTCGCCGATTTTAGCCCCATGCCAAGCGGCCCCTGCATCATCACCTCGCATTATGGGCAAGGCGGCAATAATGGCAGTATCTGTGGTGCGACCAGCGATGATGATGTCGGCGCCAGTTTCGAGTGCTGCGGCGATTTGCTCAGCACCAGCTAATGCTACGATATTGGTGCAGCTGGTAAAATCGCGCGCGGCTACTTTTGGCGCGGCGGGCAGGGGGGTGATGTGACCATCGCAAAAGGCTGCGCTCATGACCGCCGAATCTTGGGAACAGCGCAGCACTGCGATTTTCAAACTTTGCTGCAGATCGGCGGCGATTTCGCGCGTAATATCCAGCATCCAATCGACCGCATCGTCGGCCCCACAAGTGCCAGATGTGCCTATAACCAATGGCACACCCGCCATTGCGCGTGCTTCCATCAAGCCGCGCCATTCGATCTTTGTGGATGCGCGTGAATATTTTGACACACCGCGTCCCAGATAGGCGGGGCCACTGTCGGTTGATCCCCCGTCGATCGCAATGATGTCAGGTTTCATCGCGATGCCACGGTCCAGCGCCACTTGGTCATAGTTCAGGCCAAGGGCACCAGAGGGGATCAAAACACGTGTTGTCATATTAATCCTTTACAGCTTGGGGTTTTGTCAGAATTTTACGCAAAAACATCGGTGCAACAAAGCCTGAAATTGCCGCGATCCAAAAACCAATCGCAATCGGCGAACTGAACAAATACATGACATCCCCATCGGACAATGTCATTGCACGACGTAGAGCGTTTTCCATATGACCACCAAGAAGAATGCCTAGGATCACTGGCACTGTCGGGATATCCAGCTTGCGCAAGATGTATCCCAGCATACCAAATCCCACCATCATCAGCAGATCGAAGTAACTGCCCGACAGTGAATAAATACCTACGAATGACACCATGGTTACGCCGGGTAACAGAACCCATGCGGGAACTGTCAGGATTTTGACGAAAATTTTGACCATGGGCACGTTCATCAACAGCAAGACAAAGTTAGCGATCAACAATGATGCAATTAGGCCCCAAACAACCTCGGGCCGTTCGGTAAACAACGTCGGTCCAGGCGTAATATTTAACGTCATCAATAGTGCCAACAAAACTGCGGTAGTGCCTGAACCTGGCACACCCAACGTCAGCATTGGCACTAAGGCACCACCAGCCGCGGCATTGTTTCCGGCCTCTGGTGCGGCGATGCCTTTGGGCACGCCAGTGCCAAAGCGACCTTTTTCACCGGCTATGGATTTTTCTGTCATATAGGCTAAGAACGATCCAAGTGAGGCACCCGCGCCGGGCAGGATGCCGGCAATGAAGCCAACGCCAGAAGCGCGCAGCATCGTCCATTTCGTGGAAAAAATATCAGCCCAAGGGATGCGCACTTTGTCCAGTATGATACCTATGGACGACCCTTTTCCGTGGCTTTCGATGAAAACGAACACCTCAGAAATTGCAAACAAGCCGACGATGGCGACAAGAAAATCAACACCGTCATAAAGGTGCAAATTGCCACCGGTAAGGCGCGGCAAACCGGATGAGGCATCGACACCGATCATCGCGATGCCTAGGCCCAAACAAGCAGCAATTGCTGATTTGGCCTGATTGTTTGAAGCCATGCCGCCAAGGGTGCAGAAGGCCAATAAGTAAAGCGCGAAATATTCAGCGGGGCCGAATAAAAAAGCGACACGCGCTAGAGACGGGGCCAAAAGCATCAGCCCGATTGTGGCCAGGAGCGCCCCTACAAATGAGGCAACGCCGGATAATACCAATGCGTCCCCTGCGCGACCCGCTTTGGCCATGGGATACCCATCAAGTGTTGTCATCAAGGCCGGTTCATCACCCGGGATGTTCAACAAAATCGATGAAATTCGCCCTCCATACATGGCGCCGTAATAAACAGAGGTCATCAAAACCAGGGCACTTGTAGCATCAAGGCCGAGGGTAAAGGTGATTGGAATAAGGATCGCCACGCCATTAGATGGGCCAAGGCCCGGCAATGCACCGATGACCGTACCAAGAAAACAGCCACAGACGGCCAACATCAGCGTGTAAGGTGACAATGCAACGCTAAAACCAAGCGCAAGATCAGCAAGAATATCCACGTTAGTGCCCCACAAATGGAATTAGAGTTGAAATTGCTTCCCGCAGTTTTGCGGCGGTTGGAATGCGGTATGCTACGATGTTGCCAAGGCCCAAGAGGAACTTGAATAAGACGAATAATCCTAGCGACAAGCCCACACCGGAACATAGGGCGGATAACTTGCGCGGGAAAATTTGATAGCTGATGATGCCTGCCGCAAATGCCGTTGGTAGAATGAAACCAAGCGGTTTCAGAAAAACGGAATAGAGCGCGAGGACGACAACAGCTATGGCCATATTTATCCAAGCGCTGGTTGCCGGCCATTCAGGTTCTGGGTCTGGTTTAAAAATCATCACCAGTGAGGCAATCGCCGCCACGGTGCCAATCATGATAGGAAAAAGTTTAGGCAAGTACTGGCCTGAGAAAAAGTTTGTTTGAATCTGAGTGGCGGCCGCTATGTAGGCGACCGCCGTGATCAGAGTGACCAAACCAAAAATTCGGTCAGAGGCCATTACTGGATAACTCCCAGTTCTTTTGACATGGCGTTGATATCGGCCACCAGGCCGTCAACATAACCTTGGAAGTTGCCACCAACTTTGGTGAATGGCGCTAAACCATTTGCGGCCATAGCTTCTTTCCACTCCGCGCTGTCTGCAACCATTTGCAATTTGTCAGCCCACGAATTGAATGTATCGTCTGAAACGCCCTTTGGCACGTAAAGACCACGCCAGTTCACAGCCACAACCGGGTAACCTTGTTCAGTTGCTGTTGGGATGTCTTCAAAACCTGGTACGCGCTTGTCTGTGAGGACCGCGATGACACGTATGTCACCATTGGCCAAGAACGATACAACTTCTGACATGTCGCCAGTCATCGCTTGGGTAAAGCCTCCAACTGTTTGTGTGATCGCATCTGCACCACCATCGACACCGATATATTTAACTTTGGTGATGTCGGTGAAACCGGCTTCTTTTAGAACCATCAATGGCTTCAAGTGATCAAATCCACCAACCGCAGAACCGCCAGCAAAGGCAACAGAGCTCGGATCAGCAAGGATTGCGTCCACCAGATCTGTCAACGAATTATAGGGGCTGTCAGCCGCAACTGCGATGATGCCGGGATCCGCACCGATGGCACCCACAAAGCGAACCTCGCCAGCCGTGCGACCAGCATAAGCATTTTGTGCCAGACGTGTTGTTGTCGCGGAGGATGCCGCGATTATGAGATCGGCGTCGTCGCCGCGTTCGTTTACAACTGTGTTGAAGGCCAAGCCGCCGCCTGCACCTGGCATATTGGTAACTTGAATTGGTTTATCAACAGCCCCAATATCATACATGATTTTGCCGATTTGACGGCATGTGAAATCCCAACCACCACCTGGGTTTGCTGGGGCGATACATTCAGCCGCGGATGCAGCAGAGGCCACACCAACAGTAATTGCAGCGCCGGTTGCTAGTGCCTTGAAAAAGCGATTTGTCATTAGTTTCTCCCATTTGACATAGGCGGGGTTCCCCGCACATTGTGCTAGCAGAACCAGTAAAGCTGACAGCAACCTGTCATGAAGAACGAAAGTGGAAGTTGATGCGATTTCTGTTGGTAGAAGATAGTGCCCAACTGGCTCGTGCCGTCTGCGAGCGTTTTGCATTGGATGGTCACGCGGTGGATCACGCCACTGGACTGAATGATGCGAGTGCCTTTGTCGATACAACAAATTACGATTTGATTTTGCTTGATATTATGTTGCCAGATGGCGATGGTCGCGATTTTTTGGCGCGGCATAGGCAGGCCAAAAACAAAACGCCCGTAATCGTTTTGACAGCCCGCTCGCAAGTTTCGGATCGAATAACATTGTTGGATTTGGGCGCCGATGATTACGTCACGAAACCTTTCGATTTCGCCGAATTAGAAGCACGATGTCGCGCTGTTTTGCGTCGGCAAGGCGGGGCGGCGCAGAATCGGTTAGAGTTCGCAGGTGTGATTTTAGATCCGCAAGAGGCCACTTTGACGGCCAATGACACCAGTCAAAATCTTCGAAACCGCGAATTACGGCTGGTTGAGATATTTTTTGCCGCACCAGCCCAAATTTTTTCCAAGAACCATCTTATGGACCGTCTGTTTTCGCTGTCTGAGGATGTCTCTGAAAATGCGATCGAGGTCTATGTCGGGCGGCTTCGCAAAAAGCTGGCGGGCACGGGCGCGGAAATAGAAACAGTGCGCAGTTTGGGTTACCGTTTGGTCGCAAGGCCATGACGAGTCTGCTGCCAAAAGGGTCTATGCAAAGGCGTTTGGTAATCCAATTGTCGCTCATTGCCTTGCTATTGTCGCTGGTATTGTTCGTGATCGTACGTGGCGTGGCCGAACGCGCAGCGGCTGATACGCAGGACAATATTTTGGCGGCTTCAGCGACGTCGATTGCCGATGCACTTTTTGCCGAGGGCGGACAGGTGCGGCTTGAATTGCCTTATTCGGCGTTGTCCATGTTGGGCACAATCAGCGAAGATCGCGTGTTTTATCGTGTGTTGGTGGATGGTGAAACCTTAACTGGCTATGATGATCTGGTGGCTAAAGCGGCGTTGGGCGTGCCCAAACAGCCGGAATTTTCCACCTTTGAGTATCGAGGTGAACAGGTCCGCGCCGTGGTTGTAACACGCCTTGTTAGCAGCCAAAGCCACCAGGCATTGGTGCGCATCGTCGTGGCGCAGACACGCCTTGGGCTAGTGCAAATATCGTCGCGGATCACGCTTCTGGCGGTGGCCATTGGTATCGCCTTTTTCTTTGTCGCTACTGGGCTTAGCCTATGGGCCGCCCACAGCGCGCTTGCCCCCCTTAATCGTGTGGCCGGTGCTGTGACCCGCCGCGGACCCAGCGATCTACGCGCTGTTCAAACACAGGCACCGGCGGAATTGGTGCCGTTGATCACCGCGCTAAATTCGTTGATCGAGCGGCTAAAATCCAGCCTTACCCGATCTGAGGATTTCATCGTTGAAGCCGCGCATCGCGTGCGCACGCCTTTGGCGACGGTGCGCACACAAGCCGAGGTGATCCACCGCGGATTGGAAAAATCCAAAAACAAAACTGCCTTGCGGGAGATGATACGCGCTATTGACGAAAGCTCGCGGTCAGCGGGGCAACTGCTGGATCATGCGATGGTGAATTTTCGCGCCGATCAGTTTCAAACTGAGGCGATAGATTTACGCAAATTGATGGCAGAAACCGTTGAGCGCCTATCGCCCACGGCGGAACTTAAGGATATTTCAATAATAACGCAGGATCAGGGCGGCGATTTCGACTTTGATGGTGATCCGATTTTGCTGCAAAACGCATTGCGAAATATCTTAGACAATGCGATAAAATATTCACCCGCCGACAGTAACATAACAGTGACCCTCGCCCGGGATGCCCATAACCACATCCTCAGTTTTGCCGATCAAGGCCGCGGATTTGCCGGGGCCAATCTGAGCGACCATTTACAGCGCTTTAAACGCGGCACAAACGTCAATGACATTGTTGGTTCTGGCCTCGGTTTGACCATTGTGGACGAGGTTGCCCGTGCCCATGGGGGGCTTGTCGAAATTACCAACCATACAGACCCCAAAGGAGGCGGCGCATGCGTATCATTTTATTTGCCATTGGTCTAATTTTAGTATGTTTTAACGCAAGTTTCGCTTTTGAGATCGAAGATCACCAGATTTACACGGTCCCTATGCCCACGCAAACCATAAGGGTGATCTCGACCGCCGACATCGCCGCCTTTGATCCATTGATCCGTAGGTTTCAATCAATCAACCGAAGGATCACGGTTGATTATACTGTGGCCAGTAGCACCGAGTTAATGGCTGCAATTTATGACGAGGGTGCGCCTTTTGATCTGGTGATTTCATCAGCTATGGATCTGCAAACCAAATTGGCCAATGACGGTTTTGCACAACAGTATGTTTCGCCCCAAACTGCGCGACTTCCTGCTTGGGCTCAATGGCAGGACCAGCTGTTTTCTTTCACCCAAGAGCCTGCGGCTTTGGTAATTTCGGACGCGCATTTTGCAGGATTGGAAATACCGAAAAATCGCGAACAGCTGATCGATTTGTTGCGCGCGCATCCAGAGATTTTCGATCAACGCATCGGAACTTATGATGTGCGCAGCTCGGGTCTTGGATATTTATTTGCGACACAAGACAGCCGCAATACAGACAGTTTTTGGCGTTTGACTGAGGTGATGGGCCGTCTTAACACCCGGCTTTATTGTTGTTCCGGGGCTATGATCGACGACGTTTACCAAGGTCGTTTGGCGCTGGCTTATAATGTGCTGGGCTCTTATGCGGAAAATCGGCTGGCGCATGAACCTGGCATCACGATTGTGCCAATGCAAGATTATGTGACGGTGATGATGCGCACCGCATTTATTCCGCGAAACGCGCAAAATCCGGATGTTGCTGGGCGTATGATAGATTTTCTATTATCCAAGCCCACGCAAGAAAGCTTGGCCAAAACAACTGGCTTACCGCCAGTTTTTGAGGGCGCATCTGACAAACAAAAGGCGCTGCGCCCCATTCGGTTGGGCCCGGGATTGTTGGTGTTCTTGGATCGTTTGAAGCGAAAAGCCTTCTTACGCAATTGGGAGAATTCGATACGCCAAGAATAGGAACGTATAGATTGTCAGAGTAAACTAGGATGAGGGCAGGGCGGATTTGTGGCGGGTGAGTTCCGGGCTCTTTCGAGCAATGTTTGTTATGAAAGAGATAGAGAATGGCAAAGAGATACCCAGAGGCGTTTCGTCGTGATGTGGTTCGCATGGCGACTATCACTGGATTAACGCGGCCGCAAATTTCAAGCTGAATCGCGCCGCTGCTCTTGTTGAGAGGCATCAAGTTTGGACCGCAGGGGTGAAATTTGTGCTGGCAATCGGACGCTAGTAATCGTTCGTTTGATCGCATAGCAATGGATTGCTAGGATGAAAAAATATCTGGACGGAGAACACACCTTTGACAGTGCCCACAAGATACAATCCCATTTTACTGGCTGAAGCGTACCTCAATCAGGCTGAACAGAATGACTGATGCGATAAACAGACTGAAGGCCGAGGTTATAAAGAATTTTGGTACGCCCTGTCTGATTATTGATCTTGATGTCGTTGAGCGTAATGTTCAACGCGCTCAAAAGTTATGTGATGAGGCCGGGGTGGCAAACCGTCCGCACATCAAAACCCATAAATCACCGCTTTTGGCAAAGATGCAGATCGAGGCTGGCGCGTGTGGGATTACCTGCCAAAAGCTAGGTGAGGCCGAAGTGATGGCGGATGCAGGCATCACCGATATCATTGTCGCAACCAATCTGTTGGGAGCGGCGCGTTCGGGTCGGTTGGCAGCTTTACAACGGCGTTTTGCTCTCAAGGTCTGCGCTGATAATCCGGTTGTACTTGATGCCTATTCTAATGCAGCGCGTGAGTCTGGCAGACCTTTGGATGTGATGATTGAATGTGACACGGGGCAAAAACGTGCGGGGGTTGAAACGCCAGGTGAAGCACTCGCATTGGCCCAAATCATCCACAATGATCCAATGCTCAACTTTGCTGGCCTACTATTTTATCCGGCGCTGGATACTTGGCCTCAGACACAGATATTTCTGGACAAAATGACCCAGGGACTGGCGGCGTTCGGTATGAGCCACGGAATTATTTCTACTGGAGGAACCCCGAATTTTTCCAATCTTGGCAATTTGTTAGGCGCAACTGAACATCGGGCAGGCACCTGCATTTTCAATGATCGCATGATGATCGAAGCTGGGTTTGCGCAGCAAAGCGATTGCGCACTCCACGTATTTACCAGTGTGGTTAGCCGCGGAGGCGAGGACCGCGGTATTCTGGATGCAGGCTCCAAAACACTGACATCTGACACTGGTGGTCTAGACGGGTATGGGTTGATCCTTGAGCATCCGAAAGCGCGCATCCATAAATTTGCTGAAGAGCACGGTTTCCTTGATCTGTCGCGTTGTCATACCAAGCCAGCGGTTGGCGATATCTTGCGTGTGATCCCGAACCACGTCTGCGTCACTGTGAATATGGTTGATCAACTCGTGGCGGTTCGGGGTGATACCATTATAGAGGCAATTCCAGTGTCTGCACGAGGCAGGTTGGTTTGATCGATAAAGTCAAAATAATCGCAACGCGGCTGCCAGTGGCGCTTAGTGGCGCGAATTATTGAGCGATTAGAGCCGGGCGAGACCAACACTCTGGTGCGGCTTCATGTGTTTGGCAGCGTCATTAGAGATTATTCGCTGCTGAGATGTTTATAAATTGTGGTCCGTGATACACCCAATCTGCGTGACACAAGGCTAACATTACCCCCCGTTTCAAGCCATGTTTTTTTGATTAAAACGCAGCTTTCTTTGCGCACCGGTGAATTGGAACATGCCATGCATGGTGTTAACTCTTCTGATTTAAGTTGAGTGCCACCTGAGATAGCCTCAGCGCGGATGATTGGTCCGTCAGCATTAGCAAGTAACATTTGAATTGTTCTCTTAAGTTGTTTGACCTGGCCCGGCCAGTCGCGCTTCTGTAAAGCATCTAAAGCCGATTTGGAAAACTTATGAGAGGGCGAAACCTGGTATAATAGCTCTGTTGCTAACAGCCGAAAGTCTAACCTTTGTGAAAGATGTGGCAGAACAACTTGCGATCCCTGTAGCGCTTCAAGAAAGACTGGGTCTAAATCTTCACTGGCTTTTAGCTCTGTAAAAGATAACCGGCTTGAAGAGAATACAGCAGAAATTTCAGTTTTGCCCTGGTCAATTTGCGCTTCTTGTCGTTCTTCCAGGACTTGTATGAGGGCTTTTTGTGCCACGATCGGCAGCGCTTCGATACCGTTTAAAAACAGGCTCCCATTACGCGCCCTATCTAGAAGGCTTGCAGAAAAAATTGAGGATGAAGGTTGAAAATAGGCCAGCCTTCCCGCCTCTCCAAACAACATTTCTTCGTAATTCTCTGCCGTTAATAAATTACATTTTATTTCGACCAAAGGCTGTTCGCAGAAAAGAAGTTTGTGCAATTCGGTTGCTGTAGCTTTCTTACCAGAACCACGGGCACCTTCAATAAACACTGGAAGTTCGTATTTCAGAGCATTTTTAGCCATCAATAAGTGTCGTTTTAAACCGGCATCTTCCGCTATGTAACTCCGCTTGATTTTTACATTTTCGGGATCTTTTTTGTCTGTGTGAGAAACCTGCGGTAGCAATTTTATGCTGGGCGCCTTTGAGCGACTTTGTAAATCTATGTCAACAATGCGTTTCGTCGTACTTTCTTTCATCGCCATGAAAACGGCAGATCCCATGACATCGTGGATGCGTATAATCTCATTGGAAGAGAGCCTGTTAATTATGTTAGAAAACGGAATAGAAAAAATATCGCCAAAATGGCGTTTATGAGACAAGTTTAAGCCATTTAACATCATTTTTGCATTGGTGTTTGCACCATCAATAAACCCATGCTCGTCTATGGCTAATAATGCAGCGCTTGTAGTCCCAAGATATTCGTGGCGAGCGTGAAAACTAATAATCATTGAGTGTTCAAACGCATCGGTAAACAAGCGATTTTCAACGTTTTTGCAAGCCAGCTTAACTAATGCAAGAGTGTGGTGTTGCCGTGATGATGCATCAGATGTTGCATCGATCATTCCCACAATTTCGTTACTAGGGTTGTAAATTGGTGCTGCAAAGCAAGACAAATTGCCAAGTTTGTGAAAAAAATGTTCGCGTCCAGCTACGATCTGTGAAGAGCCCGTATGTAAGCACAAGCCCAAGGCATTTGTACCACGATATTCTTCAGTCCAGATAGACCCTGGAATAACTGCTTTGCCGGCATCACTGTTTTTGAAGTCTTCGTCTCGCAGAGCATTTATGACAACGCCTTCACTATCCGCATAGGCTACCATAAAATTTGTGCCGGCGATTTGATTATATAAAAGCTCCAGTTCAGGCATTACGAACTGTGTAATGTATTCGTTTTTTTGGTTCGATTGATAAAGTTCAGTTTCAGATATCACGGCGTCTACTGGTTTGCCATTTGGATCTAAACCAAAAGACGAGCTACGCTTCCAACTATCTGCTAGCGAAGCCTGTGAGATTTCAATTTCTGTACCAAGTGCGGTTTGAGCTAATTGATCACCTTGATCGCCGCCCAAGTTGCCATTGAATAAGATCATTTTTTTCTCCTAGCGTAAAACTTAGGACTTTTCTCGCTAAACTGCAAATTAGCTTAGTGTTCATAAAGTGAACAGTTTTCAGGCTATCATGACCAGAAGTGAACACTTTTTAATCTTGCTGGAAAGCGCCAGCTTGTCGAAGCTTTACGAAGAAGTAGGCAGAGAGATTGGAAGGCTAATTATGCGCGCGCAAGTTCTAAAACAATATGACGATCACCTGACAGCACCGTCTTGGGTTGACTTGGAAAACGTCCCGGATCCTAAAATTGAGAAAGCCAGCGATGTTATTGTCCGCATCGGCGGTGCCGGCGTTTGCCGGACTGATTTGCACATCATTGAAGGTGTTTGGCGCGAGGCGACTGATGCGGATCGCACACTCCTGCCACTCATAATGGGCCACGAAAACGCTGGCTGGATTGAAGACGTCGGGAGTGAAGTTGAGGGTCTCAAAAAAGGTGACCCTGTGATTGTGCACCCGAAAATAACTGGTGGTACGTGTTTGGCATGCCGGCGGGGGCACGACATGCACGGTGAAAATGGCATGTTTCCTGGAGTCGATTGCAACGGCGGTTATGCCGAGGCTCTTAAAACCTCTGTGCGAAATATTGTAAAATTGCCACAAACTTTGGTTCCTAAGGAAGTTGCAGCCTATTCAGACGCAGGGCTTACCGCCTACCGCGCTGCTAAAAAAGCATCGCGGCATCTCCTACCCGGTGAAAAATGTGTTGTGATTGGATCTGGCGGATTAGGACATATTGGCATTCAAGTTTTGCGCGCAATGTGTGCGGCGGAAATTATTGTTGTTGATCCTTCCGACATGGCTTTAGCGCTTGCTGAAACTTGTGGCGCAGATGCGTTAGTCAAAGCTGACGGAAACGAGGTGCAAAAAGTTTTGGAATTGACAAAAGGCAAGGGTGCCGAAGCCGTATTAGATTTTGTAGCTGAGCGCGGAACAACTGCTAAAGGCTTGGCTATGACCCGCGATATGGGAAGTTATTATGTCGTTGGCTATGGCGAAGATATCAACGTGAGTGCCTTTGAGATGATCACCACAGAAAAAAATATAATTGGGAATTTAGTGGGAACATGGGCTGAACTTACGGAGTTAATGTCTCTAGCCGACAAGGGCCACGTGAATTTGGCTACGCAAGAATATAGACTGTCTGATGCCAACCTGGCTTTGCAGGATTTGAATAACGGTAAGGTGAAGGGACGCGGTGTCCTGATACCTTAATAACTAACCTACTAAATCAACATAAATGGGAGGAAGAATAATGAAAAATTCAATAAGAGTGGGCGTTTTAGTGGGGTCTACTGCCTTGCTGGGCAGCCTTGCGCATGCAGATCAATGGAGCGATCAGTTTCCACACATAAAAAATACGGGTGATATAGCGGGTGAATGCTCCTATGACGCCATGTCGAAAAAAGATTACAGTGGCCAAAAATTGACCATAAACACGCATGCTGTACCAGTTATGGGTGAGCCAACAGCGCTTCACGCGGAACAGTTTAGTGCGTTGACGGGTGCTGAAGTTAACGTGATCCATACGCCAGCAGGCGATTTGTATTCAAAGGCCATGGTTCCGTTTCAGGCGGGCCAAGCTCCTTATGACATCGTTTTTGGTTTTTCCAACTTTATCCGCGATTGGAAGCAATATCTGCAGCCCGTGCCAGCAAAATATGTAAATATGGCGCAAATGCAGGATGTCACTCAAAGCCATATCGACGTGAATTCTTGGGATGGTGAGATGATCCAGTTTCCAATCGATGGGGATCGTCACTACTTGAAGTATCGTAGAGATGTGATTGATAACCCTGAATATCAAGCAAAATACAAAGCCGAAACGGGCAATGAATTACGCATTCCACAGACTTGGAAAGAATATGCTGAAATGGCTGCGTTCTTCAACGGTTGGGACTGGGATAACGACGGTGAGCTCGAATATGGATCTGCCGAAGTTATGAAGAAAGACGACCTGATGTTTGCGGCGTTTTTCAGCCGTTCGGTGGCCTATTCAAAGAACCCACGGGTCAAGGGTGGTTTCTTCTTTGACCTTGAAACTATGGAGCCATTGATCAATGGGCCAGGTTTTGTTGAAGCTTTGACCGATTGGGTCGAAGCGACGAAATACGTGCCGCCAGGTGGTATCAACTTCGGCCTTGGCGATGAAATCAACTCGTTTGGCGGTGGACAAACTCTGTTTAGCTTCTCATGGGATGATGCTTTCGTTAAGGCTATGGAAGATGACAGCCCAATCAAAAACAAAGTCGGCGCAGCGCCACTACCAGGCGCAACTCGAGTTTGGAACCGTGATAGTGGAGCTTGGGAACAAGAGTTTAACCAGGCACCCTACATAGTTTGGGGCTGGACAGCTGCGGTTGCCAAGAAAAGCAAGAACCATGATATGGCCTTTGACTATCTTTGCTTCTTTGCCAATGACGCCAATCACCAAGCTGACATAGGTATTGGTCGCTTTGGTGTGAACCCGTTCAAGAAATCAGACTTTGTTCCTGAGATCTATGTTGAGCGTCAGGGTTGGGATCCTGAGATTGCCAAGCAATATGCGGATACTCTTATGGAAATGGAAGAAGGCAGCACCAACCGTGTGTTCCCATTGCGGGTGCCAGGTGTTTTCCAATTCAATAGCGCAGTTGCAACGGGCACCTCTAAGGCGTTGGCTGGCCAGTTATCACCACAAGAAGCTCTAGATGAGGTGGCCGCTGAGTGGACAAAAATTGTAAAGCGTATTGGCGCTGATACAATCCGAGAAGCTTATGCTATTGGTGTAGCTCTGGAAGACGCAGAGTAAGTCGCATCATAGCTAAAGATTACTAGAGCGCCCCTTTCTGGGGCGCTCTATGCAAAATAGGGTGATCACCAATGAACTTCAGACATAAATACATGTTCTTGCTTCCTGGGCTTTTGGTCCTGCTGGGCATTTTGATATTTCCGATTGGGTTTACGGTCCGCTTAAGTCTTTCAAGTTGGGACAGCTTCTACCCAGGTTTGGATTTTATTGGCATCGAGAATTATATCCGACTGTTTACAGATGACCTGCGGTTTTGGGAAGCGTTTGGCCGTTTGAGCATGCTTTCACTCACCACGGTTTTTCTACAATATGTCATCGGTTTTTCTCTCGCACTTATGGTGTGGAAGGATATTGTTTTCCAGAGATTTTTCCGAGTGCTTTTTTTGATCCCTATGATGACGACACCTGTTATTATGACCGTCATCTGGCGCACATTTTTCCATGAATCGCTTGGTCCGGTGAATGATTTTTTTAATCTCTTTGGAATGAATCCACTTTGGCTTAGCAGCGAAATATTAGCCAAATTTACGGTTATTCTTGTCGAGGTATGGCAATGGACCCCATTTATGTTTCTGTTGCTGTTAGCAGGCCTTTTGTCACTGCCCAAAGAACCTTATTTGGCTGCCTCTATCGACGGTGCTGGGCCTATTCGGACGTTTGTTTATGTGACCTTTCCATTGATGGCGCCGATATCGATTGGTGCAATCATCATACGGCTGATCGAAGCGTCAAAGATCATGGATACCGTTTATGTGCTAACTTCTGGAGGGCCGGGAACTTCAACCGAAACATCAAGTTTTTATATTTTTATCAAAGGTTTGCGAGAGTTCCAATTTGGATATTCTGCGGCGCTGTCTTTGACATATCTGATCATCATGATCATCAGCTTCACGATTATTGCAAAGATTTTGGTGAAACTGATGGTGCGGGGTAATTAATCATGGGCTACTTTTACACCACTCTTAAATACTTAGCTGTCACTCTGTGGTCCGTCTTTGTGATTGCACCCTTTCTATGGGCAATTTCGACCTCGTTTAAAGACTTCCAATCGGTTACCAATGGAGCGACTTACATCCCTTGGGTAGATTTTGAGCCAACATTGGAAGGATGGCGAGCGCTCTGGAAATCGCCGGCACAAGGCGGTGTGGCCATTGTTGAGCCATTCTTTAACAGTGTGTTTGTAACAGCTGCTGGTAGTGCGATTAGCATCCTTTTGGGTACGTTGGCTGCCTATGCATTATCACGGTTTACCTTCAAAGCGGGCCCTATTCGCAACGGTGATATAACTTTCTTCTTCATCTCGCAGCGTATTATGCCGCCTGTTGTTTTGGCGATTCCGTTTTTTATCATGCTCGGCAAATTCTCGTTGCTGGACACTCTCGTGGGGCTCATTTTGGTATATATTGTTTTGTTGATGCCAATTGCTGTTTGGATCATGGTTGATTTCTTCAACAAAGTGCCGCGCGAAATTGACGAAACTGCACTGATTGATGGCTGTAATCCCTATCAGGCGTTTTACAAAGTAGTGCTTCCAAATTCGATCCCTGGGATCGTTGTTGCAGGTATGTTTTGCATGATCTTCGGTTGGACCGACTTTTTCTTTTCATTCATTCTGACATTTACTGAAGTACAACTCCTGCCGGTCGCGATTGTGGCTCTAAATTCATCAATCACACCATGGTGGAGCCTATCAGCGGCAGCGCTGGTCAGTGTTGCACCTCTGGTTGTCGTTGCGTTCATCGTCGAACGATTTTTGTCAAAAGGTAACCTGTCTGGAGCGTTGAAATAAAATGTCACTCATTGCCTCGAACCTGTGTCTCAAGCCAGATACGGAATATCACTTGAATGATGTTTGTTTTGAAATGTCTAAAGGTGAAATTTATACAATTATCGGACGGACTTTAGCTGGTAAAACCACCCTGCTCAAAACTATTGCAGGACTAATCGCGCCTGAGAGCGGTAGCTTAACTTTGGACGGTCGCGATTTTGGCCGCATCCCGGTTTGGAAGCGTGAAGTGGCAATGGTGTATCAACAATTCATCAACTATCCACATCTGAGCGTATATGAAAATGTGGCTTTTCCACTGAAGCAGCGCCGTATGCCGAAGACCGAAATTCGTAATCGGGTTATGAGGGCCTTGTCACAAGTGGGGCTGGATGGGTTCGAAAACCGCAAAATACAAGCTTTGTCGGGTGGGCAGCAACAGCGGGTGGCGCTTGCACGCTCCTTAGTAAAAGAGGCTAATATCGTGCTGCTGGATGAGCCCTTGGTGAATTTGGATTATAAATTGCGCGAACAATTGCGCGAAGAGTTCAGAAACATCTTTAGCGCAAAAGCCTCCGAAAATTCTATTTTGATTTATTCTTCGACGGACCCGGTCGAGGCGATGCAACTTGGTGGGCAGATATTGGTAATGGATGAAGGGCGCATCTTGCAGCAGGCCAGTGCCAAAGAAGTGTATGAGAACCCCAACTCGACCAAAGTGTCGCAAATTACCAATGACCCAGCGATGAACCTGTTTGAAGGAACAGTGGCCGATGGAAAAGTTATTTTAAGCTCGGAAATTCACTTTGACCTGCCTGAGCATTGTCAGGCGCTGCCGCAGGGCTCCTATATTTTTGGTCTGAGGGCAGCGGCGATCAGCCTGGCAGATGGGGGCTTTCCTTTTACCGTTGAGCTTTCTGAGATCAGTGGCTCAGAAACCTTCCTACATCTCAAGCATGAGAATGTGCAGGTGGTGGGCCTGTTGGATTCAGTTCAGAATTTCAATATCGGTGAGACCGTGTCAGCGCAATTTGATACCACCCATCTTTATGCATTTGCAACGGATGGAAGATTGAAATCTTCACCCTATGGCGGACTGAAATAATGGCTGAAATTGAACTGAAAAATATTGCGCATTCGTACAATCCGCAGGCGGCGGATATGAACTATGCGTTGGACCCGTTTAATATGACCTGGGTTGATGGCGGCCGTTATGCGATTTTAGGACCCTCGGGCTGTGGTAAAACGACCATGCTCAACATCATGTCTGGTATCGTGCAACCCTCAGAGGGGAAACTGCTTTTTGATGGTGTGGATGTGACTACACTGTCTACGTCTGAGCGTAATATTGCGCAAGTATTTCAGTTCCCGGTAATTTACGGCACAATGACCGTTAAGCAAAATTTGGCCTTTCCCTTGGTATGCCGGAATTATGAAAAATCGGTGATTGATGCTAAAGTCCAGGAAGTGGCCGAGGCGTTAAGTCTGCAGGGGTTGCTGAAAAAATCGGCTAGCCGATTGACCGCGGATCAAAAACAGCTGATCTCACTGGGGCGTGGATTGGTGCGCGATGATGTAGCAGCAGTTTTGATGGATGAACCGCTTACGGTTATTGATCCAGATTTGAAATTTCGCCTGCGTCGTCAACTGAAAGAAATCAATCAAAAATATCGCTCTACGTTGATTTATGTGACCCATGATCAGAATGAGGCCATGACTTTTGCCGAAAATATCATTGTCATGGATGCTGGGAAAATTGTGCAAGTGGGCTCCCCCGCTGAGCTGTTTGATCGACCCAAAACGACCTTTGTTGGTTATTTTATTGGCGCGCCCGCGATGAACTTTTTTGATTGTCAGGCCTCTGGGGGATATATGCTGTCAATTGGCAGTGCAGAGATCATGACCGGCACAGATTTGTCCAAAGTTGGATCAGCGCCATTAAAGTTGGGTATCCGATCTGAGTACATCCGAATTGTCGAAGCAAAAGGCGCAAATACGTTTACCGCTCACGTGCAACGGGTGGAAGATATGGGCAATTACAAACTCGTGACTGCAGTGTTTGAAGGGCATGTCACTAAAGTTAAGGTCGAGCGAGATATAGCCGTACCGGTGGACCGTGTGGAACTACAGTTACCGGCTGAAAATTGCTGTGTTTATGCTGCTGATATCTTGGTCTCATAAAGTGATGCTGCCGGAATAATTTTGCATCACGCCAACTCCACCTCTACGCGCGTCTCAATATTCAAAATAGACTGCGTCGCTGATCTAGCGGAGTAACTCCTGGTTTTTTGCTCATAGACTAGGGTGTTCCCTCTATTCGATACGAAGGTTGATATATCTGACAGCACAAAATCAGTTGGTGCTTGCATGCAATGCGGCGTTAGAGGCCCTTATTCAAGGGTCACAAGGTATTAGGCTCGTTAGAGCCACATTTTTTGAATACTTATATAAATCACGAGCTAATTTAGCTGTACGCATAAAAAAACACCCGCGAAATTCTCTAAGGTGTTGTTTTAAATGGCTCCAGCGGTAGGGAGCGTTTATTGTATATTTATTGTTTAAATACAATATTTAAAAACGGGTCGCTTGTATTTTTGTGTACCGAAAGTGTACCTGATTTGTGTACCGCATGAAGCGAAAGCCCAGCGCCTCAAGTCTAATACCCTTGCTTACTTGGGATCACACCTCTGACGCCACCTCTAGGATCAACGACATCACCCTCTCTCCGTGGGATCAAGTGTATGTGCGCATGGAAGATCGTCTGGCCAGCAAAAAGCCCAGAGTTCACACCGACATTAAACCCATCATGCAAATGAATATCAATCTCGCGCAATGTCTTTAGCGCATCCTCATCCGAATACCGTTTCAGTGCCATTCTGCGTAACTCCCTTGCGCAACAAATAATGGCACAGTTTTAGGGGGCCAAGACAATGGTGTGATTGTTGTTCTGTCGAGGAAATATAGCCTGTGATATTACCTGTTAGCTTAAGAAGCATTATCGGGGGTTTAGCGTATGTGCGTTGCCGTGGGTAAGTTAATCTAGGCGTGTCCATTTTTGCCCTCGACACAAAATCATTGCCACGCATCCGTTAACAGTAAGTATGTCTTCATCAAGTGTCATATGTGATCTGTAGGTTTTATCGGTATCTGGTGCCCAAATAGTACCACCATTATATTTACCATTACCTTTAATCTTCATATTATTGATTATATTACGGCCGATTATCGAACGATTGTCGTTACCGACGACTTCTGTGATTACTCCGCATAAATTATTTTCACATGGTATGATTTCTACGTGGATGTAACCACCCGTTTCTCCAGGTTCCGACTTCCAAACACCAAGAGCTGGTTCTGCCGCTGTCGACGTAGCCCAAATTAGACTAATCGCAGTCAAAATTGTTGAAAGATGTCGCATTATTATACCCCCGTAAAATTTGGTTACATGAATACGGTAGCTAAACTGACATGAAATACAACTACCACATTAAAATGCGTCTCACGGCAGGGTTCCCATTCGTCTGACAGTGCCCCACTAGAGATTACCTTGGTCAATTGAGTTAATACGTGGCACGACCACCACTGAGATCAAAAACACTACCGGTAGTGAAACTGTTTTCGGAGGATAGTAGCCAGCATACCATTGCTGATGTTTCTTCGAGTTCGACGAAACGACCGCGGGGGATTTTAGACAACATATAATCGATATGGTCTTGGCTCATTTGATCAAAAATTCGGGTGCGCGCAGCTGCTGGTGTGACGCAGTTGACTGCGATGTCGAACTCGGCCAGTTCTTTACCTAAAGATTTTGTAATTGCTATTACCGAAGCCTTTGATGCCGAATATGCTGACGCATTTGGATTGCCCTCTTTGCCGGCGACAGAAGATATGTTGACTATACGACCATAGCCCTGAGCCTGTAACAGAGGAACTACAGCACGGTTGGTTAGAAAGGTTCCATCTACGTTAATTTGCATAATCTGACGCCATGCATCGATAGGATAGTCAGCTAACGGTGTATTCGGCCCCGCTATTCCTGCAGAATTGACTAAACCATGTACAACACCGGACCAATCAATCGTATTTGCCATAGCCATTTCGACTGAGGTTTCGTTTGAAATATCTACTTCGAAGATTTCGACATTGTTACCTAGCTGTTCTTTCATTTGCGCACTTGCGTCTGCATCTATATCCCAGATGGCAATTGTTGCATTTGATGCGGCCAGTCTTCGAGTGATTGCTCCGCCGAGACCTTGCGCACCTCCCGTGACTATAAAGCATTGTTGATTAAAGTTATGTAGAGTTTCAGTCTTTTCGATCATTTGTGATCTCCAACGCCTTGCCCAAGTTTAATTCAAATAAAGTAATGATTATAATAGTAGCGCCGTAAAGAATAATTTTAAAGCTAAGCAATTTTTGCAGATGGGATGTCGCAACATTCGCTTTTACATCAATATAGATAACACCTCCGTCACACGGCCGCGCGTCGCTGCAAACTAGGTTAGTTTTTTCTAGTGCTTTTTTCTTTTTCTATCTGTTAATAAATGTCAGCGTCACAAGAAAAAAATTGATGAAAACAGACTTAAAAACCTCTAAGCTAAGTCTTTTTTCATTTGATTAATAAGAGAGACTGAATAGATGATCAAAGCTAGCCAAATCATTGGGAAAGCAATCATACGCTCCCGTCCAAAAGGCTCATCAAAAACAAATACCGCACATAAAAAGATCATAGTTGGTGCGATGTACTGTAATATGGCGATGGTGGTTAAGCGCAATCGTTTAGCACCATTTGCATAGAGCATTAGAGGAACTGCTGTTACTAAGCCGCAGCCTAGCAAGAGAAAGCCATCACGGAAACTTAAAGTGAACAAATGGCTCTCGTTGCGAACGGCATACCAGGTCGCTACTAAAAGAGCGAATGGTAATAATATCAATATTTCCAGTAAAAAACCTTGGTTTGGTCCGATTGGCAATTTTTTCTTACAAAGAGCATAAAATCCCCAGCTCATAAATAGTCCGATGGCAACCCATGGCAGCTTTCCCGCAGACCATGTTAAAACAATAACCGCGGAAGTCGCCAAAGCAATGGCAACTATTTGCCATTTATTCGGTCGCTCACCCATAAACACAGTTCCAAGAGCAATGCTGAATAGTGGATTAATATAGTAACCTAAAGCGGCGTCTAAGGCATGACCAGAGCTGATCGCCCACACATAAATGCCCCAGTTCACCGCTATGAGAGCCGCTGTAACAGCGCCCATTGAAATTGCTTGGGCGCTAGACAATGCTGCTCGCAAATTAGACGTACGTCCCATAACTAGCAAGGCCAAACCAGCAATAGGGACAGACCAAATAACTCTATGAGCTACAATTTCCAATGCGGGAATATGATCCAACAGCTTCATATACAGCGGTAGAAATCCCCAAAGGATATAAGCTGAGACTGCAAAGGCGAGGCCCGCAGGGCTATCATTATCTTTTTGCAAATGCATGAAAATACCAGCGCAACAAAACGGATTGAAGGTCAAGTCGAAATTATTAGTTATTGAAAAATATAAGCAAGTGGACAAGAAAAGGAATGATGACAGATAGGCCGAGTGCAACCGTTTTAATATTAATACTCTGGCAAAATTCATAGCTTTTGAATTGCATCTAAAGATATGTATTTGAAGGTTGGCTAAACCCCAAAATTTACTCGCGGCACCGTAAATCTACTGCCTTTGGGCGGAGGGTTTTCAGGCTGTCCGGCAAAGCATTGGGCTATTTTCATCCAGTTTTTCGCAATTGCGCCCTCGGATTTTAGCTTCGTGTCTTGAACATTACGAACTTGTGTGACGACTTCGGCAAACTCCGATGCGTTACCGTTGATCGATGACGATGATCCGCTGTCACCCCATTCCCATATCTTCCCGGAGGGACTGATTAACCTAACATACGGGGTGTGGTCTGGAACTTTCAGGCCTCTATTCGTGAAACTCCAACCAAACGTAGCGACTCCAAGATGGCAAATATTTTTAATTCTATCATGTGCGGTACGCTTTACTCCCAAAACATCAAATATTTCTTGACCATGCGCCCATGTTTCCATTTGACGAGCGGTTATACTAGATTTGGCGCTCATTTCTGGTCCAAACCACTTCAGACGCACACTGGGGTCCGCACCAGCAAAAGCTGCCCCCAATTTTCTGCTGTTACCATACCACCGCTCAAACAAATTTTTCCCACTAAGCTCAGTCAAAAAAGGATATTGGCTCTCTAAAAGTGACATCCCTTGATCTAGATGAGATGAAACGTTGGAGTAGATCTTTGCAAACTCATTTTCGTTTTGCAGTGACTTTAAAGCTGCAAAATCGAACATGTATAAATGTCCAATCACGTCATTCACGGTCCACGATTTAAAAAGAGTTTTTTTTAAAAAGATACTTTCGAGCTGATCGCGCAACAAATTTGACAATTCGTCAACCTCGGCCAAATAATCGTGAGCTTGTTGCATTGTTATCCCTAAACCGTTTCTTTTCATTTATATATTACCAACAATAAAGATGATTTGTTCAAAAAATTAAGAGGGCATTTTTGCATAAAAGTTCGCTAGTTGGCTTAATTATCGGCAATACTCAGTAAGATAACCAACAATAAACAACCAAGCGAGCCAGTCAATCCAAGCGCCGGCACTACCCCTAGGTAATCAGTGAATCCACCTAAAAAAACTGCGCCTAATGCCGTACCACCAATTGCAGCCATGGTCCAAAGGCTCATTACACGCCCCCGCAAACTGTCTTCCAGTTCCATTTGGATAGCACTTTGGAGCGATATCCCGGACAGAGTCCCAGCAAATCCCAAGTAAGAAATAAAACCTAGCGTCAGAGACCACGAACCGCACAGACCAATGAGTGGAATAAATGCAAAACCAAAAAAAATACTTATAGGCACATACTTGGGCAATATCCCAGGAGGCTGACTAGAAGAAAACGCTTTAACTACACCCGCTAATAGTGCGCCAAATCCAGCGGATGACGTCAGCAGCCCCAGCCCTGTTGCTCCACGTCCAAAGAAGCCATCCGCGATCACAGGCAAAATTTCGAGAACACTGCGCAGTAAAAAAGAAGACAACGCAGTTATTAAAAGTGCCTTTAAAATTAATGGGTTTTTAAATGAATATAAAATTCCTGAAGTTAGTGCTTTCATGAATGCTTCTTTTCGCGCATTTAAAGCCAATTCACGCCGTGGTCTTAGAAAGCTTAAAGCTAAGAGAAATGGTGGGTAGCAAAGTATTTGAACGAAAAGTGAAGCCTGAATTCCATAAAACGCAATAATCCATCCTGCAATTGCTGGTCCAGTTAATCTTGCTAAATTAAAATTGATAGCACCTAGAGTCACAACTGAGGCGACTGAAGTACTGGCAACCAGGCGTGGTCCCAGCGACATTCGAACGGGGGAATGTGCTGAGACCACCATTCCAGTACAAAGCGTTAAAAATAATAAATTAAGTTCGTTCAAAATCCCAAGAACGAAAAATGCATAAAAACTTATAGCGATCATAAACGATAGGAATTGTGTAAAGATGGCAGCCTGCTTAACTCTTACTCGATCCACAAGTACGCCAAAAA
Source organism: uncultured Planktomarina sp. (assembly GCA_943788425.1). Classification (GTDB taxonomy): domain Bacteria; phylum Pseudomonadota; class Alphaproteobacteria; order Rhodobacterales; family Rhodobacteraceae; genus Planktomarina. The sequence continues at coordinate 29,354 of CALSQF010000002.1, read as the reverse complement.
ATGGGCCGGCCAGTAACGACGGTATAAAGTTTACAAATGCAACCATGCCAACAAAAGATGCTGATGAGGTCAAATCCCACGCGATCCAACCTATAGTGACCCTTTGCATCCAAACAGCGTTAGATGCAAAAATATTACCACAAATATAAATACGGAAATCTTTAAAGGTTAAGGCTGATAGGTTCATAATCGAGAGCTAATGGATCGATTGAATCGTTACAATATGATAAAATTCCAGCCTGTATAAACGCTACGGGCGTTTAACCCTCTTGCCTATGTCAGCAACATAATCTTCTAAAGGTAGCAAACCTCATAGCTCACAACATCTAACCCATCATGCAAATGAACATCAATCTCGCGCAATATCTTCAATCCTCATCCGAATACCGTTTCAGTACCATTTTGTGTAACCTCCTTGCGCAACAAATAGTGGCACAGTTTTAGGGGGGCCAAGACACCCAAGAGGGGGGGCTCTGGCTGTACCGACAATCCGATGCTAATTCTCCCAAACTTAGTGGCAACTTAAATCTGTTTTCTGAAATGCCATTTTATGCGGTTACAGCATTTTTAATTTTACCTAATTTAGCCGATATTAACTGTTACTGCTTGACAGCTGACTGCATACGATTGTCCAAGAGTGGCAGCATGCTGCATGAAATGGTAAATTATTAAAGGTAAGGAGAGCTGCTATGGCTTGTCGAATTTTGATCCTTGGTGGAGGATTTTCCGGGTTATACGCAGCGCGTAATATTCAGAAACTAATGGGTCGAAAGGGCGAAATAGAAATTGTGAGCCGCGACAATTATTTTGTATTTCAACCTCTTTTGCCTGAAATTGCTGGAGGGGCTATTTCCGCAATCAATGCAGTATCGCCACTGCGGTTTTTGACTAAAGGTGTTTCAATGCGAAAGGCAGAGATTGACAGCATAGACCCTATATTACAGCAGGTAACGGTCTTTCAGGGCGTGCAGCGTCGCCCAACGATATTAGAGTATGATCATCTTGTGATTGCACTCGGATCGGGGAATGATTTGTCTAAGACGCCGGGATTGAGTGAACATGCTTTTACAATGAAAACTCTTAGCGATGCACAGCGTTTGCGCGCACATATTATTGAACGCCTCGAACACGCAGACATCACGCGGCTGCCGGAAGTTAAAAAAGGAGCTTTGACGTTTAGCGTGATTGGTGGTGGTTTCTCGGGTGTTGAAACAGTTGGTGAAATCAAGGAATTGATTGATCGATCTTTGGTTGAATATCCTAACATTCAGCCATCAGAGATACGGGTCGTTTTACTAGAGTTTTCCAAGAGAATTTTAAATGAGATGCCTGAAAGTTTGGCTAATTATGCATATGCCAACTTAGAAAAACGTGGAATTGAAATTCAGCTGGGCGTTGGTGTGGCCAAAGCGACAGGCACTCAGCTTGTAACGAGTGAAAATGAGGTGATCGATACCCGCACCATAGTCGCAACTATAGGCAACACCCCCTCTGCTATTGTCGCAAATATGCCGCTTAGTTTGCAGGATGGTCGTGTTTTGGTTGGACGTGACTTTAAAGCTGAAGGGCAGGATAATATTTGGGCTATTGGTGATTGCGCACTTATACCGCTTAATGAAAATGCATCCAAAAGAGAAGATTTCGCTCCACCCACCGCACAGTTTGCAGTTCGCGAAGCGGCCCATCTTTCTTTAAATATCAAAAATGTCATCGAGAAAAAAAATACGAAGCCTTTTAAATATAAATCAAAAGGTGCATTGGCCTCTCTAGGCGCTGGCCGTGGGGTTGCAGAGGTTTTAGGATTGAGACTTACTGGTAGGGCGGCCTGGTTACTTTGGCGGATTTATTATATTTCCCTTCTCCCAGGGACGCAGGCTCGTATTTCTGTTTTGTGGAATTGGCTGATGGATGGTTTATCCCGACGGTCTGTTGCACAAATTATTTCACAAAACGAGCCTGGAACGCGATACGTATACTATCGTGCGGGTGATCGGATTTATGAAAACGGTTCCCGCGCCGATGGACTTTATACAATAGTTTCAGGAACAATTCGCATTACAAGCACTAACGGCGAGACTGGATCAGAAGAGAGCCGTATTTTGAGCAAAGGTGAGCATTTTGGCGAGCTTATACTTTTAGGTGCAAGTCGTCGTATCGCTACAGCGGTTGCAGTTGAGGATGCGAAGGTTTTGGTTGTCACACGGCAAGAGTTTTTGAAATTAGCCGAGGGCCTACCATTTTTTAATAACTATTTCTCGGAGCATCTAAAGGCCTCAGGTCTTGGAGATAAAATAGTGTTAACTAAATGAGACTTACAGTCTTTGACACACCTACTCGCTAAATGTCTGAACGAAAGGTTTAGTAATGAATGATTTGGTCACACAAACAAAAGATACGAGTCTGAGTGGCTTATTCTATGCTATCAGCTTTCAGATTGTAGGGATTATAATTGCATTTATGGCAAGCAGCGTGAACTACGCATTTCTTTTATTTGCGGACACCGCCGGCCATGAGTTTGCCTTGAGTGTCCCAATCCTAGCTACCGCGCTTTTTACAATTGTCTGGGGTGATGCAACGCTCAGATCGCAAATTGCCAACATAAAAGATGCTTCCGCCGCAACAAAAAAGACGAATGCTTACAAGGATGTTTCTGCCCAGCCATATGTCGTATTAAGACTTATGAACTTGGGCCTAGCAATTGCCTTGGCTACCTCGCAGTTTACGATTCTCCTCAATTGATTGAAGCTATTTTTAGCATTTAAGGGCGTATTGCTTAGTCCGTTAGAAAAAGCAATTTCGCCACGCGCCCGCACGCCTGCGCATCGCCGCAAACTTGTTTAATTCGCAACGCAGTTACGTGGCGACTCTGGTTGTGCTGATGGCGCAACAAGGGCTAAGTGTGGTGTTAGCTGCTGCCCTAACATCACCTTTACTCACGCCTGAATTTTAAGCTGAACCGTGCCGCTGCTCTCGCTCAGTGGCGTCAATTATTGAACGCATAGATTCAGGCTACACCAGAAATTCGATGTGAGTTTTTATTCGTTTGACAGAACCCTTCGATTTGTTTGGCAACTCTGTACAGTGCCTTTTAAGTGAATTGCGATTAATGCCACGACATCGACCCGAGCAGCGAGTTTAGCTGCTAGGAGAAACATCCCACCAAATTTCCGCTGTATTAGGAGAACGTCTACTGGTAATGGTGGTGGTGTAAAGCCATCCTTGGCCAGAGAAATTGCTAAATCCTGAAGATGCGTTGCTAGTTTTGTGTTTGCAAAATCTAGATATAGATTTTCTTGTAATGTTTCGAATACAAATTTGGCCATATGGACTATTTGTATGATTTGGTCGTTCTTTGTATTCTCATCGATAAAGCCAATGTCCTTCATAGCCGCTTCTAGGGCTACATCATCGCCAGCAAAACCAGCGAGCATGAGCCGGTGGTAAAATTGCACTACCGGCGGCGAAATTTTGTGGGTTGCACCAAAGTCCAATAAAGCTATCCTCTGCCTGTCTGGTTGATAGAGATAATTGGCAAAGTTTGGATCTGTTTGCATCACTCCATAGGAGAATAACTCGTGTATAGTGAGGTCAATTAAGTCTTTGGCAATTTGATCACGAATTTCTTGGGGTTCTTCCGTAACACGTTCAATTGGCACACCTGCTACGTAAGTCATTGCCAGAATATTTGGTGTACTCCAGTCACTGTGAAGCTCGGGAACAACAAATTGCGTCTTATTTGCCAGCAAATTACCAAACTGTATAAGTTGAGTAGCTTCTCGCTTATAATCGGTTTCTTCGTGTAGTTGTTTGCGGCCTTCCTCCAGATACGGGGCCAGTTCAAAACCTTTGGGCAACAGGCCAGACACACGCATCAAAATACCAACATTTGCAATATCGCTATCGATACTTTTGGCAACACCAGGATATTGCACTTTAATAGCGAGATCGCGTCCATCCTTAAGTTGGCCTCGATGCACCTGCCCTATGGAAGCTGCAGCGATTGGTCGTACATCGAATTTATCAAAAGACAGTAACCATTGCGCTGGCCATTCAGCGCTTAAAGTCCTCTTTAATTGGGCAGGAGGCATGGGGTGTGCATCGTCACGTAAACGCACCAGGATTTGCGACAGTTCTGGTGGAAGTACATCTCCAGCGTCCATAGACATGAGTTGACCAATTTTCATTGCCGCACCGCGCATTTGCGCCAATTGGTCTGACACACGTTGGACGTTGGATGGCGTCAACAACAGTTTGCGTAAAGAGGGGCGTTTGCCTTGTCCCATTTGTTTAACACTATTTAGCGCCATGCTGCTGGCTACACCTGCAGTCAAGGAACCAAGCTTACCCAATCGTTCAATGCGTCTGGCTGGAACTGAAATGGGAAGAACATCATCTTTACTATGTCTATTTTTCATCGGAGTCAGGTAGCTGGATTGCCCGCAGTTGCAACACAGCACCCATAAAATCTGATATATTGTCAAAAATTATTAGAAATGTTAGAATTAGAAGGATAAACTAGATTGGATAATCATCGAGTGTTTTACGATTAAATTGCAAGCTGAACCGTGTCACAGCTTTCGCTGAGTAGCACCACTTGTTGAGCGCATAGGTTCAAGCTACACTGTGCGCCCGCAAAGACTTCCTGTTTGACTGACAGCAACCTCAAACTTCCTAGTCTGGAGTTGCGACGATGAATATTCGCAAAACCCAACACACCTTTCAATCTTTTGCCTGACAGCTAGTTTATTGACTAAGTTCCTAATTACTGGAGGATCAACCGACCACATGCTTCTATCCGTAAGCGATCTGCACAAGTCTTACGCCGGACCTGATGGCCATTTGTCTGTTCTGCGGGGTGTTAAAATGCGTCTAGCGCGGGGCGAAACACTTGCTCTCACAGGCGAATCGGGCAGTGGTAAAAGTACATTGCTCCATATTATTGGAGGCCTCGATCAACCTGACAGCGGTATTGTGGCAGTTGATGGTGTGGATATCGGGGCGATGGATGATGCTGGGCGCGCAGGTATACGCCGTGACAAGGTTGGCGTAGTGTTTCAACAGTTCAACCTGATTCCATCCCTGACCGTGGCGTCCAATATTGGGTTCCATGCCCGCCTTTCAGGCCGTTTAGACCAGAACTGGATCAAGGAATTGGCAGACCGTCTGGGGTTGTTTGCACAATTGGGGAAATATCCTGAACAACTTTCAGGCGGTCAGCAACAGCGTGTCGCGATCGCGCGCACCTTGGCGTCGAAGCCCGCACTCATTCTTGCTGATGAGCCTACTGGTAATCTGGATGAAGAAACAGCCGACAAGGTCATGGAGCTTATGATGACCCTTGCGATAGAAACTGATTGTGCCCTGTTGTTGGTCACCCATTCACATCGGCTAGCGGGACGTATGGGCCGCCGCTTACACTTGCGCGCAGGCCAAATCGAATGTGCTGAGAAATGACGAATGTGGGTCTTTTAGTGTTGCTGTCCCATTGGCGCCGCAATCCGATGCAGTTATTCACGTTGGTGGTGGGGCTGTCTTTGGCGACAGCGCTTTGGTCGGGAGTTCAGGCGGTTAACACCGAAGCCCGCGCCTCATATGATGCCGCCGCTGAAACTTTGGGTGAGGGGATGTTCGCCCAGATAATTGCTCGCACAGGCACAATACCGCAGGAAGATTTCATTGCCTTGCGACGTGCGGGCTGGCTTGTCAGCCCTGTTGTTGAAGGGCGATTGGACGGCATCCGTTTGATTGGAACAGATGTCCTGACATCTCCGGGTGGTCTGACGCATGTTGGTCCGAGTGACGGTAAGTTGACGGTCGATATGATCACAAGCGGTATCTTGTTTGCGACCCAAGAAACACTTGAGCGGTTGGGTGAGGTAGATGTACGCAAATTCCCGTTATCCGATCTACCCCCTGCTGTTATTCTAACAGATGTTGGCACTGCACAAATATTGTTGGGATTAGATGGGCAGATTTCACGCCTAATCGTTGCGCCACAACAACCGATCACACAGCCCCCACTTGAAGTGATCGCCCCAAATTTCGAACTGATCCCGCCGCAAAGTGGATCGGACGTGGGGCGTTTGACAGATAGTTTCCATTTAAATCTAACGGCCTTTGGCCTCCTCTCATTTGTAGTGGGAATTTTCATTGTGCATGGCACCATCGGCCTCGCACTTGAACAACGTCGACCGGTCATGCGCACTTTGCGCGCACTGGGCTTTCCCCTAGTGAACCTGATCGCCCTTATCGCATTTGAACTGGTCGGTATCTCAGTCTTGGCTGGCATGATCGGCGTCGGGCTTGGCTATTTCATAGCTGCCGCACTGTTGCCTGACGTTGCCGCCACTATATCGGGTCTTTATGGGCAATCAATTTCAGGCACCTTGCAGTTTCGGCCGGAATGGTGGGTCTCTGGTCTTCTCATTGCTGTGGGTGGTACGGCTTTGGCGGCAGCCGCGTCGCTTTGGAACTTGGCACGTATGCCCCTGCTTGCGTCGGCGCGGCCACATGCTTGGGCGATGCAGGCCAGGCGTAGTCGCCTGATACAAACGGTGTTCGCTATGTTCCTTCTTGTTGCAGCCTGTCTGCTAGGCTGGTTGGGCAGTGGGCTGGCGGCCGGTTTTGCCATGCTTGCCGCTCTTCTGATTGGGGCGGCCCTTGCCCTACCCGTTATATTAGACGGTCTACTTGCCGCTGCCGTGCGCCATGCCAAATCGATTATAGAGGAATGGTTCTGGGCGGATACGCGCCAACAACTTCCGGGCCTGTCGCTGGCGCTGATGGCGCTTTTGATCGCGATGGCTGCTAACGTTGGTGTCTCTACGATGGTGAGCAGTTTCCGTTTGACCTTCACAGGGTTCCTTGACCAACGGCTTGCTTCGGAATTTTACGTTTATGCGGATGACGCGCAACAGGCCGCCAGCCTGCGCGCCTATCTTGAACTCCGTGTTGACAAGGTTCTGCCAATTCAGTCTGCTAATCAAGACATCCGCGGCCTTCCATCTGAAATCTACGGTCCTATAGCTCATGCAACATACCGCGATAATTGGCTGTTTTTGGATGCTGTACCCGACGCTTGGCCGCTGATTGAAGCCGGACAGGCTGCTGCGATTAATGAGCAACTCGCCCGTCGCGCGGGCATCGCAATTGGTGATGAAATTACGATTGCAGGGCAACCCTTTAAAGTTTTCGGTATTTATGGCGATTATGGCAATCCAATCGGGCAGGTCATCATTACTGAAGCCAAGTTCGCAGCCCTATTTCCCGATATCTTCCCCCTTAGGTTCGGCGTGCGCATGGATCCGTCGCGTGTGACGGCCCTATCTCTCGATCTTCGCAAAGACTTCGGCCTCAATGAGGTAAATATGATCAATCAAGCAGGTATCAAGGCGTTTTCATTAGCGGTGTTTGATCGGACCTTCACGGTGACAGGTGCGCTCAATATACTGACACTCGCCGTGGCGGGCTTTGCCATTTTGATGAGTTTGTTGACCCTCACTACCATGCGTATCCCACAACTTGCTCCTGTCTGGGCACAGGGCATTACTCGTGCGCGGCTGGGCCGTTTGGAAATCGTCCGTGCCGTCCTTTTGGCGCTACTCACCACGGCTCTTGCATTGCCGCTCGGGATCTCGCTGGGATGGACGTTGTTGGCAGTTGTAAATGTTGAGGCCTTCGGATGGCGTTTGCCGCTGTTCTTATTTCCACTGGACTACGCGCGCCTAGCTGCCTTTGCGGTGGCCGCTGCTGTTATCGCCGCGCTCTGGCCTGCAACAAAGCTTGCTCGGACGCAGCCAGCGGACTTGCTGAAAGTGTTTGCAAATGAACGCTAGAGTCTTTCTCCTTTTGCTCTCGCCCATCACCGCAAGTGCACAGGGCTTCGCGGGCCTCGGCACTGATGCCGACGGTTTTTCGTCTCCGCAGCGCCCAGCACAATTTGATTTTCCAATCGATCATGGTTCCCACGATGATTATCGGATTGAATGGTGGTATCTGACTGCTAACCTCGAAGGTCTTGATGGGACGCCGTACGGTCTTCAATGGACGCTGTTTCGCTCTGCCCTTACGTCGGATGGTGGGCAAGGGTGGTCTTCGCCCCAGCTGTGGATGGGTCATGCGGCGGTCACCACTCCTGACGCACATTTCGTGACCGAGCGTCTTGCCCGTGGTGGTATTGGACAGGCGGGGGTACAGGCCGACCCGTTTGAGGCTTGGATTGACGATTGGCAGCTAGTAGGCCCTGATTTTGCCACGCTGACCATGACTGCGAGTGGGCCTGACTTTGCTTATGATATGGTCCTGAATTCAGACGGTCCTTTAGTATTTCACGGCGATGAGGGATACTCGGTAAAATCGGCAGAGGGTCATGCTTCATTTTACTACTCGCAACCGTTCTACGCAATTGAAGGAACCCTGATTCTTCCAACGGGCAACATAGAAGTCGCTGGGGATGCTTGGCTAGATCGCGAATGGTCATCTCAGCCGCTCTCTGACAATCAAACTGGATGGGACTGGTTCTCGTTGTCGTTGGAGGATGGCAAATTAATGGGGTTTCGCCTGCGCCAAACCGATGGTAGCGTCTATACTTCTGCAACGTGGATTGACCCTGATGGCACCACAACTTCCTATTCCAACAGCGCGTTTAAAGCTGACCCGGTTGCGATCTCTGATATTGGCGGACGTGATGTGCCGACCACATGGAATGTGCGGTTGCCTGATCGTGGGGTGGCTGTCGAGGTGACTGCGATCAACCCGCAGTCATGGATGAATACTTCAGTCCCTTACTGGGAGGGTCCGATTACCGTTCAAGGCAGCCACACGGGGCGTGGTTACCTTGAAATGACGGGCTACGAATAGCCTAAAAAAAATGAGGCAATGTCAGATCAAACTCGGTTCAAGTGGACACGGTGTATTTGTAGCGTCCGTGAATGACAGAACATTCTCCATTCCGCTATTCCAAAACAAGCCTAGAGATTATCTGACTGTTACGCTGTATGTTCGGCTCCCACTTTAACTTCATAATTTATAAGACCTTCACCATGAGCATGGTGCTGGATGCTGGCCATAAAGTTTTCAGATGGTTATCAATCTCCCATAGCTTTTTGTACCTCCAACAGATCACAGACGACATCCGACATCCCTATAGGGGTGTGTCGTGTCCTGTCGCCTCATGTGAATGATGTTATTTGATGACATTGGCGACGTCGCCTTTATAATGTGAACCATTATCTTACGAAGCATTATCAGGGGTTAAGCATATGTGCTTTGCCGTGGGGTTTAATTTCCACTGTGGGCTAAGTTCATAAACTCTGATTTTGCTAAAATACATCTGTAGCTGCTCGAAAAATGGAGAGGTGTCGCCGTGCAATGTCGGTATCACATGGGCTATAGCCACCTCCGATTACTGTGGCTATTGGTGTGTTGCGGTTCTTAAAGTACTCTAAAACGGCACAATCTCGCTTCAAAATGCCTTCTAGCGTTAAATCCAAATTCCCCAGTTGGTCACCGAAAAATACGTCTACACCAGCATCGTACAAAACAATGTCCGGCGTAAAATCTTTAGAGATGGATTTAAAAGTACTGCACAACTTATCTAGATAGTCGGTGTCCTCCAGATGGCTATTGAGTGCTATGTCAAGGGTACCTTGACGCTTTTGGAATGGAAAGTTTTGCTCACAGTGCAAAGAACAAGTATATATGCCGGGCTTACCATTGCATATGTCAATGGTTCCATCACCTTGATGTACGTCTAAGTCTAGGATCAAGACCTTTTCGGCTAAACCATGTTCTATCAAGTTCAGAGCAGTAAAAGCCAAGTCGTTAAAAACACAAAATCCTAATCCATTAGAATAATGCGCATGATGCGTTCCTCCTGCGGCATGACAGGCAACGCCTTCTTCTAAAGCCTTTAGTGCTGTGGTAAAAGTACCGTTCAAAGCCAAAAAGCTGCGTTTGACCAGTTGGTTGTCTATCGGCAGGTTGATTTGCCGTACTTCCTCCTTAGATAAAGTTCCTTGCACAACGCGTTGAACGTAATCAATGGCATGGGTTCGTAAAACATCTTGATAGCGAACTGGTGAAGAATGGTGGAAATGTAACCTTCGGTAAAAATCACTCTGTTTTAGTTGGCTCACTAACTTAGAGAACTTTGTCCCATTAAAACGATGACTTTCTGGCACATTTATGTCGTAAGTATCGTTATAGACGACTGGAATCTGTATCACTGTAAAACCTGCTGTTAGCTATTAGTATCCGGTAAACTTTAACAGTGTTAAATGTCACTGTCGTAAATTTTGGCAATTACCTTGCGTGGCTCAATGCCTGGAGATCACCGAGAGGAGTTTTCGATGAGAATTCGTATCATCATCTTGAGCAGCTTCATCTGACTGGGCCAATTTAATTATTAGTGCATGATTGGCCTCTGATCTAGTTGTATGATGGTTTCAAGAGCTGGTGGGCGATAGCCCAATGCACTGTGTGGTCTCTTTGTGGTGTAATGTTTCCTCCATTTGTCGATGATGATTTGTGCTTCTCGTAGGCTGTAGAATATCTCACCATTGAGCAGTTCATCTCTGAACCTGCCATTAAAGCTTTCACAGTATCCGTTCTCCCAAGGGCTGCCTGGCTCTATATAAGCTGTCTTTGCTCCCACAGCTGCTATCCAGTCTCTTACCGCTTAAGCGATGAACTCAGGTCCGTTGTCAGACCGTATAAATGCTGGAGAGCCACGCATTATAAATAGATCGGTTAGGGCATCTATCACATTCGTTGAGTTCAGCTTCCGATCGATCTTGATGGCTAAACACTCCCGGCTAAACTCGTCTAGAATGTTCAATGTTCGAAAGACTTTACCATCATCAGTTCGGCAATGAACGAAGTCATAACTCCAGACATGATTGCGATACTCAGGCCGCAGTCGAACGCATGATCCGTCATTCAACCATAGTCTTCCCTTCTTCGGTTGTTTCTGTGGAACCTTTAGCCCCTCTCGTCGCCACAGGCTTTCAATACGGCCATCGCTGACGCACCAACCTGCTTCTCTGAGCAATGCTGCAATCCTGCGATAACCGTATCTACCAAACTGTCTGGACAGCTCGATCATGTCCGCAACAAGTCTGTCTTCATCAGCGTGCCCGTTGGGGGCATGTCTCTGTGTAGAGCGATGTTGCCCCAGTACTCGACACGCTCGCCGTTCCGAGACTTTGAAATGGATGCGCACATGATTAATGCAAGCACGACGACGAGCGGGGCTTAGAAGTTTCCCTTTGCGGCTTCTTTCAAGATCAATTTGTCGAGTGTCAAATCAGACACGGCTCTTCTCAGCTGTTCATTCTCCTTCTGAAGATGCTTCAGTTCCTTCAATTGATTTAAGCCCATTCCGCCGTACTGCTTACGCCAACGGTAATAGGTTTGTTCAACAACCCCTATCCGTCTGATTGCATCCAGACGGGACATACCTTGCCCCATCAACACCTCAACTTGCCGCAACTTCGTGATAATATCTTCCGGCTTTAGTCACCTGTTCGCCATTCTCAGTCCTCCGTTTCCTAAACATAGCCCTGGACCAGTAAAAATGAGGAGGCTCAAGTCGATAGAACACTCAATTACGCTGCCTGTTGCACCGAACTCCCTAGCGCACACTGCCTCATAAACCTAAGCTATCGTGCTTTTGAAAGCCTCTGTGTGGGCCTCAATGCCCCCCTAGATTCATAACATAACGAATTGGTTTGGCCCTTTTTGCAGGTGTGTATCAAAGGTAAAGATTTACTTGTTACAGCGTGCGGAGTTAGGCTTACAGAAACATTTATTAAGCTAAAAGATCGGAAATATGATATGCCTGATGCAGATAAACCTGAGTTCGCTAAACAATCCTTCAAAGGCTTCGTGATGAGAATTATGATGATGATAGATATGTTCAAGAAGAAGAGCGACTAATAGGATTACATTACGGAACGGCTCACAAGTAAATCTTAATTCACGGGCAACTCACAATATGTCGTCAATACGAGCAAAAGGAGAAAGCTATGAAGACGATTACAGCATCTCTGTTTACTCTGTTACTGCTCCTCACAAATGGTGGCTCAATGGCTAATAACCTCATCAAAACAGGACAATGGATTTATTTGGCAGATACAGTTATGGGTGGTATTTCCGAGGGAACTGCACAGTTTGAAGATCAAGGAACATTCCAAGTCATTCGGCTGAGCGGTGAAGTTTCTACAGCTAATAATGGTGGTTTTATTCAGGTTCGGTCACCAGTGGCATGGGAGGCGGCGAAGGACAAAACAGGTATCAAACTGACTGTTAAAGGCAACGGTGATCTTTATTATTTACATATCAGGAGTACCAACACTCGATTACCTTGGCACTATTATCAGCAAAGTTTTCAAACAAATGGTTCATGGAATGAGGTAGGGCTTCCGTTTGAGGCTTTTGTAAAGTCATCATCCCTTATGAGAACTACACTCAACCAAAGCAAGATCAAAACTATAGGTATTGTCGCATACGGTAAGGATTACACTGCTGATGTATCGGTGAAGAGCTTGGAGTTTTACTGATTGGATAACCTCTTAAACCCAGCCAATGCACACTAGCAGTGTTGCCCCAGACGTCAGTCACCTCTGAACACCGTTGTTGTGCATGGGCAGGAGCAGTGCGTCATCTGTAAGTCTAACATCTTTAAGTGCAGCTAAATAATTAAACTGTACCGCCCGGATCTAAATGCAATGATCGTAATCGATCCGTTAATTCTTTTGAATATTGGGACTGTGGGCGGTTCATATCCGATGGCAGTTCGATTGTCTCCTTAGAAGGCGAGGTATGTGTCAGCACCCAAGCTGAGATGTCTAATAAAATTGGTACAAGATCTATTGCAGCTGGGCTTAAACAATAGATCTTTCGTTGTGAATGCGCAGGATCATCCTTGAAGTATAATAATCCAATGTCAGTCAATCGTTTCAAACGGCCAGCTAACACACCACTAGAAATCCTTTAATTATTATTTGCTAAAATTGATCGAAAGGTTCTTTGATTGCATATGGGAATATCTCGCAGCACGATTATCGACCAATGGTCAGCAATCATCTCGGCGCATAATGAAATTGGACAATAGTTTTGCGCTTTTGAAGTAATATTGGATCTATAATATTGGATCTAATAGTTTAGTTCATTTTTTGCCTTCCAAATAATTACCAAGTGTCAAAATTGATGTAAAATCCCCTTAGACCATACATAATGCAAGAGTAGTTTAAGATGCGTAGTGGTAATTTTTTTTGATATGTTTGTTACTATTCTAGCCGGATGAATGCCTGGCTAAACAGTCTAAATTAAGGAAAAATTTCATGAAAAACATCGTTTTGGCAGCAGCCACTTCACTACTTCCAGTTACAGCTTTTGCTGATGGACATAACGGACATGGCCAAGGCTTCTCTAGTACGGTTTCCTCCACAACTATAGAAGGAAAATCGGGTTCAATTACTCATATGATTTCAGAAGATATTTGGCATTACCAAAAGGCCCCTGAAGGCTGGCCCACAGCAGCCATGGCGACTTGTCATTACACGATACTGATGGAAGCAGGACAGCAAGCCCCTTCATCAATTAATGGCGTTTGTGAATCCGTTGACCCTGATGGGGATGCCTCAGTTTGGCTTGCTGCCATTGATACTAGCACAGGCATGGGAACAGGAAGCTTGACCAGTGGTACTGGAAAATATAGCAATATTAGTCTGAAGCCAAGTTTTCAAACCACATATCAAATTGATGCAACCCACAGCATTTACGATTTCAAGTGGTAAGACACGAAACAATCAAACAAAAACTTGTGGACTGTATTATATCCCCAAAAAATAAAGGAAATCCATCATGATGGTAAAACTTACGCAAGACCTGGCTCGTGGCTTTAAACCTTGGAAAGACATGTTTCTCGAAAATGAGGTAACTTTAAATGCGCTTGGAGCGAAGCTAGTTTTCGCAGGGACCGAAAAAGATAATGATAACAAGTTAACAGTTATTATCGATTTTGAATCACCTGAAGCCATGAAGGCTTTCGCTGGCCATGAGGAACTCAAAGTGAAAAGAGCCGCCGCAGGCGCTATCTTGGAAACTACCGTGATAACACCAATGAGTGGGGAGTCCTTCACTCGGTGACGCACAGCTAATTGGGGTGAACATAATAGTACTGGTTGGCTTTGGTTCATGCCAAGTTATTTAGTTTACGATAAATAAGGAAGACAAATATGCCAATTGAAGTTAAAAGTTTTGCATCGCAAGCAGATGAAGCCAAGGATATGCCAAACGCACGTATGGAAGCGGTAAACGTTCTAGGTCAGCGGGTGATGAAGCTGACGCTTGCGCCAGATTGGAAATGGTCGACAGACATTAAACCAATTGTCGGCACGCCAAGCTGTCAAGCTACGCATACCGGGATCATTATAGAGGGGACTATTCATTGCGTCTGTGATGATGGGTCAGAAGCCACCTATTCAGCTGGTGATGCATATGCGATTTCGCCAAACCATGATGCATGGTGCGTTGGTGGAAAACGAGCGGTCGTATACGAGTTTGCCGGGGCATGGGGGGAATAAAAATGTCGTTGTACCAGAAACTATCAAAAGTCATGGATGATCGGGATGTCGAGGGTTATGTCGCACTTATTCATGAAGATGCAGAAATTGTATTTCATAAATCAGGTAATAAGTTCACAAAAAGTGAATGGGCCTCTATGGTTGTCGGAATGATGGCTAACCCAAAGTTCGTGAACGATGCATCTCGTTGTGTTTATGAAAATGATGAGATTTTGGTTTCACATGATTTCATGTCTTACCCCGACGATACCAAAGAAGCCGTGATGCTGGTTTGCATGCTAAAAGATGGACAAATTATTCGCATGGAAACAGGGGCAACACCACTTGCCTAATTAGTGATCGTCGAAACGCTTAGAGCAAGATCTATAAACGTGTAATTCAAAATCAAAGGTGGGGCCTGCTTATTTTGGCCTCACTTTATCCTTACAGACTTGTGGCCTCAACGGTAGAAATTCAGCATCACCTGTGGCCTCTGTAAGCACCATACGATGCTAGCGGTAGCAAACCTGATTGCTGTCGTTTGAGGCGATACGACAGCCCTTTAGGTAGGTCAGAGAGCCAGATGTCATAACTGTGGCGTGGAAGGGCAACAACACGTTCCAGATCGTTTACACGGGTAACTCTAGCGATACGGTAGATGGCGCATCCATACTATAAAATCAACGTGCCTTCATATGGAGATAAAAGATGTATCTAGAAACTGAACGTCTAGTCATCAACAATCTGAACCTCAACGATCTTCAGTTTTTAACAGACTTGGATTCCGATCCAGCGGTTAGGAAGTTTATTGATGGAAAAGTAAAAACTATTGACGAAACTCGCCAATATATTTCTGAAAATATTGATAGTTATTTGCAGCGTGGATTTGGACGATACGCCGTTAGGATTAGGGAGGATTTGAACCCAATTGGGATTTGTGGGTTTTTAATGGAAAATTATGGGGTTGATTTTGGGTATAGATTTAGCCAGTCGGTGTGGGGACGAGGGATTGCAAAAGAGGCAGCAAATAGCGTCATCAAATATGGTGTTGATCAACTTAAATTAAAGAAGATCATTGGTATTGTGCTAACTGATAATATTGCGTCAGAAAAAATTTTAATTTCATCTGGTTTTATTTTTGTTGGTATGGATGAGGTGTGGGGCAAAACAATTAAGAGATACGAAATAAAGAATTAAGTGTTCATCTCTCTTTTATACTCAACCAACCACTGCCATTTACGAACCTTATCGCTGTTGTAGGAGGCGACACCACAGCCCATTAGGTACGTCAGAGAGCCAGATGCAACAACTGCGGCGTGAATTGATGATCGTGTATATTTGGGCTGTGCCAAAAATGTTGTGGGTGTTCTCATTTGTCTGACAGCGCCTCAAGCTAGTTTTGTCTTACGTATCCCAAGAGTCCATCAAGGTATGGTTAGAGCAGTGTAGCCATCTCCGCCATCACCAAGCCCTAAACATAAGGGCGCCAGTTCCAGAATTTCTATTGAAAAATGGTACACACTTTAGTGGCTGAACGGTTTGACTGGTTCGTCCTCCGTGCCCTCAGTTTCTATATTAGTGACCTTACCCAGCGGGTATGCAACTGTGTACTAAAAATAATTAATATACAAGGTCTTAATAACAAATAAAAATCGAATACGTAATAAAATTACTAAAATATTTATCTTGACGACATAAAATTACCTTTACATATAGCTAAGGAAGTGGACAAGCAATTTTGGTTTGGACTGTCCAATACTGAGGTATGATCGGCTTAAGATAAGGAGGGGTTGGTCATGATAAATTCGATACTGGTTCCGGTACGCGGAGATGGTATGGTTGCCACAGTCCTCGCGCACGCGGCGGAGTTGGCCAAAAAGCACAACGCAAAGGTTGACGTGGTGCATTGTCGAGCGCAGGCGCATGATTTGATGCCACCTGGGCTATCTCTTAACGAGTTTGCTCGCAAAGTTATGATGGAGCAAGCCGCTGAGCTGGCGAACCGCCAGGAAGACCACTTGCGTGGTATTTTGCGTCGGCTGTCGCGGGAATTTGGGCTGACGGACAAGCCAACCTCTGATGGTTTTGCGACCTGTACTTTTTCCGAAAAAGAAGGGCGCATGGCCGACGTTGTTAAACAGGCAGGTCGTTTGGCTGATTTGATTGTTTTGCCAAAACCACAGCGGGAGCGCAATCTTGGTCAAAGCTCCTTAAAATCAGCCCTGTATGGCGCTGGACGTCCCGTCTTAGTTTGCCCAGGGCAACTGCTGCCTGACGAAACTTTCGCAGAGCATGTGGCAATTGGATGGAATGGCTCCTTGCCAGCATCGCGCGCCGTGGCGTCGTCTTTAGATATTGTACGATACGCAAAACGGGTCAGCATAGTTACGGATGGACAACTCCAACCGCACGGCCCGACCGTCGAAGAACTGATGAACTATTACGCAACGCGCGGCATAAATGCCGAAGTCGTCAAATTTAGCGGGCAGGAGCCCTCAAAAGCTCTTCTTGTGACCAGCAAGGATATCAAAGCCAGCTTGTTGGTGATCGGAGCATACAGTCACAGTCACGAAACTGAAATGCTGTTTGGCGGCAACACAGGGCGCATCGTGGATAATACTGAAATGCCTATTTTGATGGCGCACTGAACACCAAAACAAACTCATACTAACGGGAGGAAAAAGGTATGAAACTATCAAAGAGAAATTTTCTTGGATTAACATTAGCAACTGCGTTAACAGCGCTGCCGTTGATCGCACTGGCCGATGGCTGGCAGCCCAAGCGGCCAATCGATTTTACGATTATGGCTGGAGCTGGTGGTGGTGCCGACCAGATTGCACGCTTCGTTCAATCTG
This sequence comes from uncultured Planktomarina sp., assembly GCA_943788425.1. Taxonomy (GTDB): domain Bacteria; phylum Pseudomonadota; class Alphaproteobacteria; order Rhodobacterales; family Rhodobacteraceae; genus Planktomarina. The sequence goes on along the minus strand of CALSQF010000002.1, from coordinate 11,932 downwards.
TTGTTGATGCAAATGACATGACAAACCGTCCTTTAGTCCCAACAAACCGTGGCGGTGGCTCTGGCGCGGAAGCACTCTTGCATTTGAAGGATGCGCGCGACCCAGATCATACGATCATGGTCACGCTTAACTCATTCTACACGACACCGATCCGTCAAGAAGCCTTGAACGTTAATATTGAATCCTTCACGCCGTTGACGATGATGGGGGTAGATCCGTTTGTTCTTTGGGTTCACAAAAATTCAGGCATTACCACGTTTGAGCAATATGTCGAAAAAGTTAAATCCATGAACGGCGAATATGTAATGGGCGGCACCGGTGCGGGTCAGGAAGATTCAATCGTCATTGCCTACATGTCTGGCGCATACGGTCTTGATATAAAATATATTCCTTATGACGGCGGTGGTGCAGTTGCGAAGGATTTGGCCGGTCAACAAATCATGGCAACCGTTAATAACCCTGCAGAAGCAAAGGGTTTCTACGAAGCGGGCGAGTTTGTTCCACTGCTGGCCTTCTCTGATGAGCGTATGGGTGCCTATCCTAACGTTCCGACGATGAAGGAAAAAGGTCATGATTTTTCTTATTACAACCAGCGGGCAATCGTTGGCGCGCCGGGCATGTCGGACCAAGCGGCAGCATACTATCGTGACATCTTTGGCAAAGTCTATGAGGGTGATGAGTGGCAGGGTTATTTGAAATCTGAAAGCCTCTCGCCATTGCCGATGGATGAGGCTACGACCCGCAAATACTGGGCGACGCAGGTCGAGAACCACCGTCAGCTTCTTTCTGAAATTGAGAATTAAGCGGGACCTGTGGAAGGAGAGCAAAAATGCGAAAAGGTGAAATTTCACTTGTAGGGGTTCTTGCTCTCTTTTCTATCTATCTAATGTGGAAGAGCGCAGAACTGCCTATTGGATACATTCGTGGGCAAGGGCCGGGTGGTGGTTTTTGGCCTTTCTGGCTGTCTCTTGGAATGCTGCTAAGTTGCGTTATAATAGCATGGAATTGGAGCCGTGATAAAAGCCCAGCTTCCGCTTCTGACGAACCTCTTATGGATGCGTTTGGTTGGCGTACAGTCATGCTTGTAGGGGGTGGTGTAGTCGGTTTCGTCGCTCTGATTCCATTTGTGTCGATGTATGGCGCCGTTTGTCTCTTTATGCTCTATTATGTACGCTTCCTCGGTAGGCATTCGTGGCCACTAACACTTGGATTGGCGCTGATGCTGCCTTTCGCTCTTTTTTTCTTTTTTGAAGGGGCAATGCAGATATCAATGCCACAAGGCCTACCCTTCACACAGCCATTCTTCGACTTGATGTACGACATCATCTACTGACGCAGCCCTGCTAAAAGGACTATTATGGAAGTATTCTCATTTCTTGCCGACGGCATATTTCTTGCGCTACAGCCGGTCAATCTAGCTTTAATCCTGATTGGTGTGACCGTTGGCTTGTTTATAGGTGCAATGCCGGGATTGGGGTCCGTAAATGGCGTGGCGATTTTGCTACCTATTACGTTTTTGGTACCACCTGCCTCGGCCATTATTTTCCTCGCGGCGATCTATTATGGAGCCATGTATGGCGGCGCGATATCGTCAGTAACACTTGGTATCCCGGGAGCTTCAACGGCGGTGGCGACAACGTTTGATGGCCGGCCATTGGCGTTGCAGGGCAGAGCTAGTCTGGCCTTGGTTACCGCAGCCCTAGCGTCTTTTGTTGGTGGCACAGTCGCAACGGTTTTTTTCACTCTGTTTGCGCCGCTTCTTGCATCTGTTGCTCTAAATTTTGGGCCACCCGAAATCTTTGCACTTATGTTGTTGGCTTTTGCAACGTTCGTTGGTCTCGGAGGGGATGATATCCCTAAAACCATCTTTTCTATATGTTTTGGTCTCGTACTTGCGACTGTTGGATTTGACACCATCTCAGGTGCACCGCGACTTGTATTATTTGATATCCAAGGATTTGTCCGCGGAATTGGCTTTATCGTTTTGGCCATCGGTGTCTATGGCATCGGTGAAATGCTTTGGACGCTTGAGCAAACACGTGGTGAGATCACGACAACAAACCCTAAGATGACAGCAAAAGGCCTTGCCTCTGATGCGAAAGAGGCAGTTCAGCGAGGCTGGAAGGGAACTTGGATTGGGTCCATTCTTGGTTTTTTTGTTGGTGTATTGCCAGCTGCTGGCGCGACGCCCGGATCGCTAATGTCTTATGGCGTGGCAAAGATCATCTCGAAGACCCCGCATGAATATGGGAACGGATCGCCAGATGGCGTTGCGGCACCAGAGGCGGCGAATAACTCCGCATCTACCGGCGCGATGTTGCCAATGTTGACGCTTGGTATTCCAGGATCCCCAACAACCGCGATCCTTTTGGGCGGTATGGTGATTTGGGGGCTTACACCGGGACCACGACTGTTTCTGGATGAAAGTGAATTTGTCTGGGGTTTGATTGGGTCTTTTTATGTCTCAAACGTTGCAGCAGTTTTGATCAACCTCGCATTCATCCCGCTGTTTGTATGGATGCTGCGCATGCCATTCACAATTCTGGCACCTTTGATCGTCGTTCTGTCTATCATCGGTGGTTTCGCCGCTTCTCGGAGCATGCATGACCTATGGATGATTGTGATCTTCGGTCTTGGAGCTTTCTTCTTGCGCAAATTTGACTATCCGCTTGCACCTGCAGTCTTAGCGATTGTCCTTGGCCCGATTGCTGAACCGACATTGCGACAGTCATTGCTTCTATCATCTGGTGATCCTAGCATTTTCTTTACTAGACCAATCGCAGGTCCAATAACTGTTATCGCAATCATTTTGATCCTCTTGCCTGCATTGAAGCTGTTGCGCCGCAATGGTCGGGTTTCCTAAAAGTCTAAAACGCCTTAAGTTCAATAGCAGATTAGTAGCCGCAACTAATGAAATAATGAAAGATAAACTATGGAAAGACTTGCAGAACTGTTTCAGGACCATCCCGATACGGATAACGCAATTGGCGCACCGGGCCGGGATTGGATGACCTATGGTGATCTAAAAATCCTAACTTTAACTGTTCGCCAGGCTCTGCGCGCGGCTGGTATCGGAGCTCAAGATCGTGTTGCGATAGTGCTACCCAATGGCCCAGAAATGGCAGCAGCTTTTGTAACCGTAGCGCAATCAGCCACAACGGCTCCACTAAACCTGGCCTACAAGGAAGATGAGTTTGCTTTCTATCTTGAGGATTTGAAGGCAAAAGCTATTATCGTTGAAACGGATTACGATGGTCCTGCACGTAGGGTTGCGAAGCGTTTCGACATGATTGTGATCGAACTTACTGGAAATAATCCAGCGGGTAGTTTCACCCTGTCTACCACTGCAACAGGCAGCGCAGCCGATACTGTTCCAAAATCCGATGATGTTGCCCTTATTTTGCACACGTCTGGCACCACTTCGCGACCAAAAATCGTCCCCCTTTTACAGTCAAACGTCGCAGCGTCTGCCGTCAACGTAAGGGATTCGCTTGCTTTAACAAAAGATGATTGTTGCATGAACGTTATGCCACTTTTTCACATTCATGGCTTGATCGCAGCCGTTAGCGGATCGCTAGCAGCAGGGGCATCTATCAGCTGTGCTCCAGGTTTTGACGCGCTGAAGTTCTATAGCTGGTTAGAAGAGGTCGACCCAAGTTGGTATACAGCGGTTCCAACGATGCATCAGGCCATTTTAGCGCGTGCGCCGCGGAATGCTGCGATTATCGAGAACGCGCGCTTGCGCTTCTTGCGTTCGTCTTCATCCTCATTACCGGGTCCAGTTATGACCCAGCTGGCAGAAACCTTTGGAGCACCAGTGGTTGAAGCTTATGGGATGACAGAGGCCGCTCATCAGATGTGCTGTAATCCTATTGAACCGGGCTGTCAGAAACCCGGTGCAGTTGGTCTTCCGGCGGGTCCCGAAGTGCGCATCGCTCATGAGATTGAAAACCGCTTGATTAATGGTGTTGGGGAAATCTCCATATCTGGCCCGAACGTCACCCCTGGCTATGAAGCTAATCCTGAAGCAACCGAAAAGAATTTTTTCGAAGCAGAAGGTAAGCGTTGGTTCAGAACCGGCGATCAAGGCGAGTTTGATGAAGACGGCTTTTTGTCTCTTACAGGTCGTCTAAAAGAGATTATTAACCGAGGTGGCGAAAAGATTAGCCCATTAGAGGTTGATGGTATTCTCTCGGACCATCCAGCAGTCGGCCAATGTGTCACCTTTGCTGTACCGCATGCAAAACTTGGCGAAGACGTAGGTGCTGCTGTTGTCTTGAAAGAGGGTCAAAGCACAACGGACCGCGAAATTCGCGATTTTGCAAGTCAACGACTTGCTGCATTCAAAGTTCCGCGTAAAATTCTTATACTCGATGAAATCCCGAAAGGCGCTACTGGCAAACTGCAGCGGATCGGTCTTGCTGAGAAACTTGGTTTAAGCTGAGGAGGTTCCAATGAGAATATGTGTTTTTGGTGCAGGAGCGATCGGCGGATATATGGGCGTCAAGTTAGCAGAAGCCGGGGCCGATGTGAGCCTTGTCGCCCGCGGCCCGCATTTGGCTGCGATGAAATCCAATGGGTTGCGCTTGGTCGAAGAAACTGGCGAGACGACTGTTACCCCGACTGCATCTAATGATCCCGAAGACCTTGGGGTGCAGGACTACATCATCGTGACGCTCAAGTCGCATTCTGTTCCTGCTGTGGTGCCCAAAATGGCGCCTCTTATTGGACCAAACACCACCATTGTTTCTGGAGTTAACGGTGTGCCTTGGTGGTATTTCTATGGTGTCGGTGGCGTGCTTGAAGGCACACGGCTTGCCTCTGTTGATCCCGGTGATGCGCAGTGGAATGGCTTTGGGCCTGACAAGGTGCTGGGCTGTGTAGTCTATCCTGCTGCAGAAGTGATTGAGCCAGGTGTAATTAAACACATCGAGGGCAATCGTTTTTCGCTTGGCGAGCCGGATGGGTCTAAATCCGATAGAGCTGTCGCTTTGTCTAAAGCATTGATGGCGGCAGGGCTGAAAGCGCCTGTGCGTTCCAAATTGCGTGACGAAATCTGGGTAAAGCTATGGGGGAATTTGTCGTTCAACCCAATTTCCGCCCTCACGCACGCTACGCTTGATGTTCTTTGCACCGATCCCGGCACACGAGCGGTGGCGCGTGGGATGATGGTTGAAGCGCAGGAAATTGCGGAAAAGCTTGGTGTGAAATTTCCGATTGATGTTGAGAGACGCATTGATGGCGGCGCGGCCGTTGGCGCGCATCGCACGTCTATGTGGCAGGATTTGGATCAGGGTCGTCCAATGGAAATAGATGCGCTAGTTAAGTCCGTGCAGGAGCTCGGAGCGCTAACGAAGACCGCGACACCCACAATAGACACAGTTTTGGCTTTGACGCAGCTAAGGGCAAAAAACGCGGGTTTGTACCACCCTTAACAAAGCACTTCATAGGCAATGTTAGACCAAAACTTGACTCGAGCTGGCAGGGTGAGTTGGTCGGGCACTGTCAGACAAAACGAACTTGAGCCGTGCAGGGTGGTTTCGTAGGCTTGCTGAATGATAAAAGTCTCACCATTCAGGTACTTTAAAACGAACCCAGAGATCATCCGTCTGGCTGTGATGCTTTATGTTCGTTTTCTGGTCTCACTCCGTAATGTGGAAGATCTTTTGCACGAACGAGGTATCGATCGCAGCCATGAAACAGTTCGATTTTGATGAAATAGATTTGGTCCGATGTTTGCAGACGTTCGCGGCCGTTCACTCTTCAGTCCACAACCATTTCAATCAGGAACGCCAGCTCTACTCACGCCTCAATTTTAAGCTGAACCGCGCCGCTGCTCTCGCTGAGTCGTGACAATGTCTTAGCCCCCTAGAACTGTGCCAGTATATTTTGGCATAGGGAGTAAGGAAACATGGCTCGGAAGCGTTATTCTGATGAAGATGTGTTGAAGTTATTGCGCGAGATTGATGTTCATTTGCACGATGGTTTGGACGTTGTGAGTGCGTGTCGCAAAGCTGGGATTTCAGATAAGAGTTATTATTACTGGCGTAAGAAGTTTGGAGGCCTTTCTCGTTCACAGGTTTCAGAGATGAAATCGCTCAAGAAAGAAAACGAGCGCTTGAAGAAGATCGTCGCTGACTTGCAGTTAGACAAGGTGATCCTGAAGGAGAGCCTTGATCATCTAAAGCCGCGGGCCTGACGCGGGCTCAGCTTCGTCAGGCTGTTATTCATACGCGTCAAAAGCTGGATATTTCTGAGCGGCGTGCTTGCGCTGTTCTGGATGTAGCCCGCTCAAGTCTGCGCTATCAAGCCAAACAAGTAGATGATACCAAACTACGCTTGGCGATGATCCGGCTGGCCAAGCAGTATGGGTGGTATGGTTATAGGAAAGTCACAGCCCTGCTGCGCATGGAAGGCTGGCGTGTTAACCACAAGAGGATCGAGCGCCTCTGGGGTGAGGAGGGTTTGCAGCTGCCGCGTCGGCACAAGAAGCGCAAACGGCTTTATCACAAAGACAGCTCCATCATCAGGTTGCGGCCCACACATCCCAACCATATTTGGGCGATCGACTTTGTGCACGATAAGCTTAGCAATGGGCGTAGCTATAAAATGCTGACGGTTCTAGATGAATATACCCGTCAAGCGCTCTGCGTGGCAGTGCGACCCAAAATGAATGCGAACGATGTTTTGGACGCATTGCACCCACTGTTTATGAAACACGGCAAGCCAGAGTTTATTCGCTCTGACAACGGACCCGAGTTCATTGCCACGCATCTACAGGACTGGCTGAAGAGGATCGGTATCAAACCAATGCAAATCTATCCGGGCAGCCCTTGGGAAAATGGATACAACGAACGCTTTAACGGCACCTTGCGAAAAGAAGTGCTAAACGCTGAATGGTTCCACACCACACGGCAAGCCCAGGTCGCTATCAATGTTTGGCTCAGGCAATACAACCAGATCAGACCTCATCACGCATTAAACATGCGCCCACCCGTCCCAGAAACCTTATTAGAGAAACCAAAAATCAATGGGCGAGTATAGGGGGCTAGACAGGCTGCAAATTGGTCATGTCAGAGGTTCATATGTCCAGCAAAGAAAAGCTCAGCTTGATTTTAGCGCCACGGGGGGAGGGCAGGATGCTCAACTGCCCGCCATGATTTTTCATCACACGGGCCGCAATGGCGAGGCCAAGCCCGCTGCCAGGGCCGCCGCCGGCCTGTGAAAAACGGCTCAGCGCCTCGATGTGGCGATCCTCGGGTATTCCAATGCCATCGTCTTGGATGAGCATTTCCGCCCCGGCGCCGTTCTTGCGGAGTGTGACCCAAATTCGCGTCAGCTTTGGCCCGCCATGCACCAAACAATTGCTGAAGATATTTAAAACAGCCTCTTGGAGCATGGTTTGATCGGCCTGAATCAAGAGGCTTTCGCGCGGCAGATCTTGGGTGACTGTTAAGCTGGCCTTTGGGTGGTTTTGCTCAAAGGTGCTGACGGCATGGGCGATAAGCTGGTTCAGATCCATTGGGCGGCCGGTTTGCGAGACATCGGTGCCACTTGCGCGTTCAAAGGACAACAGCTTATTGGTCAAATCGCTGGCCTCGCGCGCGGCTTGCAAGAGCTCAGCGCTGCGCTTCTGCGCGGTTTGCGGGTTTGGTGCTGTGGTGACCGCTTCGGCCAGCGCAAGGACACCCGCCATAGGGTTGCGCAGCTGATGGGCCGCGTTAGAGATGAATTCGTCTTTCGAGCTGATGCGCCGGGACACCCTATTTAATAGACCATTTAAAGTGGTCACCAGCCCCTGAGCCTCGGTTGGGACAGCCCTGCGGATCGGCTCCAATTCGCTTGGCGTGCGCTTTGCAATGGCGCGCTCAAGCTCTAAAAGCGGGCGCAGCCCCAACCGCACCCCGAACCACACAACAATGGCAACGCTCATCACCAGTGCGGCAATCACTGCAAAGGAGCGCGACAAGACATTGCGCACAAAGCTGCTGCGCACGCTCGCGTTTTGCCACACGGTGATGTTGAAAATTCCGGCAATGCCGCTGACCAAGGTCACATCTTGGAAGCGCAGAACCCGCACATTTTCGCCCTGATAGACACTGTTGTAGTAAAAAGGATCTGTGGCCCCTTTGGGGGCCATACTCGGTAAGACCGGTGGGGTGGAATAGCCTGTGACAAACACACCGTCGGGAGCAAACACATGATAAAATATCGTGCCGCCAGAGGTATCGGCCAGCAGGCGACGGGTCGAGGGGCTAATGGCGTCCCCATCCGACAGCGCAACGTCGCGCGATATCGCAATTGCGGCGGAGAGCAAGCCTTTGTCAAAGATGCTTTCGGCCCGCAGGGTCGTATTGTGGAACTGCCAAGCACCGGCAATCAGCGAAATGATGAGCAGAGGGGGCAGGATGATCAATGTCAGTCGGGCCCTCAAAGAGCTGGGTTTCATGCGCTCTCCTGCACCGTGATGTGATATCCCAATCCACGTCGCGCTTGGATCAAAACACCGTGATCTTTCAGTCTTTGGCGGAGCCGTGAGATATAAACTTCGACGACTTTTTCCTCAATATCAGCCCCGACGCCGTAGACGTGATCGAGCATTGCGCTTTTGGATACAAGCCGTCCGTCCGCACTCAGCAGGCATTCAAAGACCGACATTTCTCGGCGCGGAATCTCCAAAGCGGTTTCGCCATCAAACAATTGCCGCGCATTTGGATCGTAATGCAAAGAACCAATTTTGCGCAGTTTTTGCTGTGGAATAGCCCGGCGGCGCAGGAGGGCGCGAACCCGTGCCTCCAACTCCGCCATCTCGAAGGGCTTGATCAAATAATCATCCGCCCCGGCATCCAATCCTTTGACCCGGTCTTGCGTTTCCGCACGGGCGGTTAGCAAGATCACGGGCCGCGCATCGCCGCGTTTGCGCATTTGTGACAGCAAATCCAGCCCATTCACGCCCGGCAGGTTGATGTCGAGGATCACAAGATCAGCTCCATCTGCAACAAGATAGTCTTGCGCCTCATCGCCATTGGCAATCGCATCCACAGAATGGCCTGCATCTTCCAAACGATAGGTTATGCCTTTTGACAGGCTGATATTGTCTTCAACAAGCGTAATTCGCATTGCTGTTTTTCCGATCCGTGAAAGTTTCATGAAAGCTTCGCAGATTACACAGCAAGCATCAACCTGGGGTTTATGCCTCAATATGATTCCAATTACGCGGCTTCTGACGCGTTAAAAAAATCTGGGAGGATTTAATGTCTACACTTAAAACAACACGCCGCATGGCTATGGGCCTTGTGGCTGCAGCGACGGCCACCTTTGGCCTTCAAGCCAATGCAGGCGGCCATGGGATTGACCTGACAGGCAAGACTGTTGAGTGGATCATTCCGTTTTCGGAAACCGGTGGCTCTGCCAAATGGGCAAATTTTTATGCGCCTTTGCTGTCGGAAGCTTTGCCAGGCCAGCCGACTGTTGTCGTAAAATTCATGCCAGGTGCGGGCTCAACCAAAGGTGCCAACTATTTCCATGAGCAAGAATATGATGACGGCACGCTCATTTTCGGCTCCTCCGGTTCAACACAATTTCCATTCTTGCTGGGCGACCCGCGGGTGAAATTCGACTATGCCGATTGGAATGTGGTTTTGGCCTCTGGAACAGGCGGCGTGGCTTATCTTCCACCTGAGCTTGCGGCCAAAATGGACGGCTTGGATGCCTCTGGTCTGAAAGACACAGACTTCATCTATGGCAACCAAGGTGCCACGCGTCTTGACTTGGTCCCGACATTGGCTTGGGAAATGCTGGGTCTGAACGTTGAAAGCGTCATGGGCATCAAAGGCCGCGGTGACGGGCGTTTGATGTTTGAACGGGGCGAGGCGAATATCGATTATCAAACCTCCTCTTCCTATTTGTCCGGCGTGACACCATTGGTTGAGGCTGGTACAGCCGTGCCAATGATGACTTGGGGTGCTTTGAGCGATGCGGGCGATATCGTTCGCGACCCCACATTCCCGGAGATTCCAACCTTCAAAGAAGTTTGCGAAGCAACCGATGGTTGTGAAACCTCTGGCGAAAAATGGGATGCTTGGAAAGCCTTCTTCATTGCAGGCTTCCCGGCTCAAAAAATGGTGTTCTTGCCAAGAGGCGCAACGGCGGATGCCATGGTGACCTATACGGCGGCATTTGAAGCTGTAAAAGCGCGTGCTGATTTTGCAGAAATTTCGGGCAAGCGTTTGGGCAAATACCCGCAGATGACCGGGGCCGCGGCCGAAGCTGCCAAAGCAAGTGGCACAAATGTGAGCCCTGATGCCAAAGCCTTCATTGTGAATTGGCTACAAGAAAAATACGGTGTTTCTCTAAACTAAGCTTTTCTTCTAGAACGCCCCACTCAAGATAGGTGGGGCGTTTTTATAAGGAAAGTGGGAGGATATTGTCTTGGAAGTTATCATGGAGGCCTTGCCCGCCTTCGGCGAGGCTTGGGCACTTATCCTGCAGCCGGTTGTTCTGGGATATTTGGTTCTTGGTGTGCTCATGGGGCTGTGCATCGGCGTCTTTCCCGGTCTCGGCGGCATCGCGGGCCTGTCGCTCTTGCTGCCCTTCATGTTTGGCATGGATCCGATCTTAGGCCTTGCTTTGATGATTGGTATGGTGGCGGTTGTGCCAACCTCTGATACTTTCGCCTCTGTTTTGATGGGTATTCCAGGCTCTTCCGCGTCACAAGCCACTGTCTTGGACGGCTTCCCGATGGCGCAAAAGGGCAAGGCGGCGCGGGCGCTCTCGGCGGCCTTTGCATCATCGCTTTTTGGCGGATTGGTTGGCGCAAGTTTTTTGACGGTCTTTATTTTGGTCGCCCGGCCCATCGTTTTGGAATTTCGCACGCCAGAGCTGTTGATGATTACGATTTTTGGCCTTTCAATGGTTGGTATTTTGGCTGGGCGTGTGGCCATCAAGGGCATTGTTGCGGCGGGTCTGGGCATGTTGATTGGCACCATTGGAGAAGGGGCTTCTTCTGGTGATTTGCGCATGTCCTCTTACGATTTTCCCTATCTTGTCGACGGTCTGAAATTGGTAATTGTAGGCCTTGGCATTTTCGCAATTCCTGAAATTATCACCCTGCTGCGTAATGACCGCGCCATCAGCCAGGAGGCGCAGATCGGTGGCGGTTGGATCGCAGGGATCAAAGATTGGTTTGCCAATATTTGGCTTTCCGTGCGCTGTTCCATCATCGGTGTGATTGTGGGTGTGATCCCGGGTCTTGGCGGCTCGGTTGTGGATTGGATTGCCTATGGGCACACGGTGCAAACCAGCAAAGACAAGTCCAATTTCGGCAAAGGTGATGTGCGCGGCGTGATCGGGCCTGAAAGCTCAAACAATGCCAAAGAGGGGGGTGGCCTTGTGCCGACCTTACTGTTCGGCATTCCTGGGTCTGGCTCGATGGCAATCTTTATTGGCGCAATTGCCCTGCTGGGATCAGGTCAGATTGAGGTCGGACCGGCCATGCTGAAAAACAATCTCGACATTACCTATGCCATCGTTTGGCTGCTTGCACTGGCGAATGTCGTGGGCACAGTGCTTTGCATTGCAGCCTCAGGCGGGATCGCCAAGCTCACAACCATCCGCTTTGTTTTATTGGCGCCTTTCTTGTTCATGATCATTAGCTTCGCGGCCTTTCAATCTGGACAAAACCTGATGGACCTTGTGGCGCTTTTTGCCATTGGCTTTCTTGGAATTTTGATGCGCCGCTTTGACTGGTCGCGCCCTGCTTTTTTGATTGGTTTTGTTCTGTCCAATCCAGCAGAAACCTATGCAAACCAAGCCATTCAAATCGCCCAATCCCGCTTCCGCAAAGGATTTTTTGAGGGGATTGATTATATTTTCTCGCCCATCGTGCTTGTGCTTTTGGCCATTACATTGGTCTCTGTCGTTTTGGGCCTGC
>CALSQF010000001.1 GCA_943788425.1 uncultured Planktomarina sp. | reverse complement strand
TGGAACCTTTAGCCCCTCTCGTCGCCAGAGCCGTTCAATACGGCCATCGCTGACGCACCAACCTGCTTCTCTGAGCAATGCTGCAATCCTGCGATAACCGTATCTACCAAACTGTCTGGACAGCTCGATCATGTCCGCAACAAGTCTGTCTTCATCAGCGTGCCCGTTGGGGGCATGTCTCTGTGTAGAGCGATGTTGCCCCAGTACTCGACACGCTCGCCGTTCCGAGACCTTGAATTGGCTGCTCACATGATTAATACATGCACGACGACGAGCGGGGCTTAGAAGTTTCCCCTTGCGGCTTCCTTCAAGATCAACTTATCGAGGGTCAAATCAGACACCGCCTTTCTCAGCCGGTCATTCTCCTTCTGAAGCCGCTTCAGTTCCTTCAATTGATCTACGCCCATTCCGCCATACTGCTTACGCCAGCGGTAATAGGTTTGTTCAACAACTCCGATCTGTCTGATCGCATCTAGACGGGCCATACCTTGCCCCATCAACACCTCAACTTGCCTCAACTTCGTGATAATCTCTTCCGGCTTCGGTCGTTTGTTCGTCATTATCGGTCCTCCGTTTCCTAAACATAGCGCTGGACCAGTTCAGATGGGGAGGCTCACTAAGTTAACTTTCAATGTTTAAATCATTTTGATTTTACCTGACACACCCGACACCAAGGGTCTAGATATCACCACGTACTGAGCAATATCGTCTTTAACTTATGTGTCACACCCCACACCGATTACCCAACTTCTTATATGATCTCATTTACTCTAGTGCTTTGATAAACTTTATCAAGCGGCCTGACCTGCCATCCTCCAAGGCCCAGATGGCACCATCGGTTCCAAGCTCCACGTCCCGTACTCGTTGCGACCAACTGAATCGCTCCGCTTCAACGGGTAGATCATTTTTGAACTCTATTCTTACGAGTGCTTTGCCCTTCAATCCTCCAAGAAAAGCATCCCCGTTCCAATCTGGGAATTCATCACCTTGATAAAAAAATAGGCCGGAAGGAGCTACTGTGGGAACCCAAAATAATTTTGGCTTTTGAAATTCTGGCCGAGTATCGTGCGTTGGGATAACTGCACCGCTATAGTGGTTACCTTCCGACACTATCGGCCACCCATAGTTTGCTCCGGGCAGGATTAGATTCAGCTCATCGCCATGCATTGGCCCCATTTCATGAGCCCAAAGTTCACCATTTTGGTTAAATGCAATTCCTAACGAATTTCTGTGGCCAATCGACCAAAATGTTTTTGCTAATTCGCCCTTGTCTTGGAAAGGATTATCGCCGGGTACGGATCCATCATCATTCAAACGAATAATCTTTCCTAATGCTTTATCCCAGTGTTGAGCGGGCGCTTGCTCTTGCCTATCGCCGGAAGTTATGAAGATTTTGCCGTCATGTTTACTTCCCTGTGGTGCCTAAGGTGATTTTATGTGAGAAGTGACCGTTACCAGATCTCGCCGGGGTTTGGTTCCAAACTAGTTGTAATGTTTTCTAACTTTGGTGAGTGTTTTATATTCAATTCTGCCCTAACCACAGTGGCGTATCGTGTATCGCCTGCGGTATCTGAGGAAATGTAAGAGATATAAATAAATTTATTTTGTTTGAAATTTGGGTGAGGAACAACGTCGCCTAAACCGCCTTGGCCACCATAAAAGACTTTGGGAACGCCGGCGACCAAAGACTTTTCACCACTTGTATGAACCAGCCAAAGATCACCCGATTTCGTCGTAACTAGTAGTCTGTCAGGCGAAATAAAGGACATGGCCCAGGGGTTTGGAAACCGTTCAACTACGCTCCCCTTTATTTTTGAGCCCTGATTTCCTTCAATAATGTTATTCGCCAGCGCATGTGTGGCTAAGCTCATCAAAGCAACATAAATTAGCAGCCGCATTTGTACTCCAATTTAAATATATCTACTTCAATTTGAAACTTAGACGCTTTTACGATCAACCGCAAATCCAAAAGGTAAGGTATTTAAAAAGTAAGACCTGAGACGCAAGATGAAGAGACCTTTGGATTGCGGAGCGCATGTAGCATTATTGATTAGTAGCTGCTGTAACAAATTTAGTTGCCTTAGGTTTTTATTTCAGGCGACAGCTCGATAGCCGCAGATGCCAATTATTTAGGCAAATATATAATCCTAAAACTATTTTATAAACGAGACGCAGCGTCAAACGCCTTAAATCTTTCGATTGTTGGTCCACTTTTGAGCGGTAACGAAGGAAGGTTGATATGAAACTTTTGAAAAAAACAGCGATCATAATAAGTTTACTAACGTCGACGACAGGCTTTGCTTTTGCCGATGGTCATGAGGCTCCAGGTTCTGGATAATGGTCCACTGTTTCTCAGGGACTCAAAGAGGGAAAAAGTGGTACCATTTTGTACAGGGTTACTAAAGATATCTGGGACACACCAAACGCTCCAGATGGTTGGCCGAAAAGGCGGGTCTGGCAATTGCTACCAGACATTAATTTTTGCAACGGGAGAACAGAGTCCTAGCTTAGTCCATAACACATGCCATTCGATTGACCCGCAGGGCGATGCTGCCGTTTATATCGGAAAGTTCGATCCGACTATCGGTAAATTCACTGGTGGTTTTGTTTCTGGCACCGGAAAATATGCAGGCTTAGCGCCGGCCAATCTTATCTTTGAAGGTGTAGATTTCGATCAAACTTCTGGGAAATATACTTGGACTTCTGCGAACTAGATAAAACTGAAGGCCAATGCTCTAGCCGCTGAGAAAATTCACTGAAGAAGAACAACTTTTAAGTTAACCAATTCAGTGGTCTCTCTGAGGCTAGAGTTCACGTTCCTTTCAAAGCCGTAATATATCGACTGAGGATAGGTTTGTGGCCTATAGGCTCATCCCGTTTTCGTAGGCGCCTTAGAGTCAAAGCTCTAAATCAGTACATTTAGACGCAAGGATAAAGTTCCCACACTGCTTTGCCCTCTGCATGACAGCTTCATCCTACATCATGCTTACGGTGAGAGTGGAGAAGTAGAGGAAGCCATGCGTAGGGCTTTCTACGAGGAGGTAGGCGAACATATCTCAAAGGTAGATAAGGAAATACTAACTTGGACATACCGCAAAGAATGAGGGCGATACTGACGAACCTAAAACGTTAGGGCTTGATGCAATTCTCAGTGGGGATGATGACGTATCACACTGGAGAGAAAGGCATCAGCTTTGGTATGCCCAGCGCTAGTATAAGAATGATGAGCTAGGATCGTCTTGTGCTTAGCCCCGGTGATGCCCTTGAGTGGCAGACCAAGCTCCACAGCCAGAGCCTCAACCAACGCATGTGCATCGTCATTGTATGGCAGGTACTGGGGTTTAAAGCGTTTGTTCATATGATAGTTTTACACGGCTCAATGTAGGGGCGTCTACGGGCAGTTAGGTTAAGTTTGGCGGTGTTGAGGTGTGGCGAGTGGAGATGCCGCTCCAGACGCTGTTACACTGGCTCTGAGGCGTCTTCTGCTAACGTGGCAGCACCATCCATCGCAATATCAGAGTTACCCGTGTAAACGATCTGGATCATACTACTGAACTCTTATTTATCTGGTATAATTTTGATGAACCTTATCATGCGGAACATATAAACAATGGATATGAGACAAAACACCAAACCTAAAACATCACCAACAACGTAACCCGTTACCTCCAGTAAAAGAGCACTGTTATCCACTGTTGGTTTATAGGTTTGATTGAGCAAAGTGAGGCCAAAGCCATTAAAGACTGATCCCAATACGCCACCCCAGAACATGATCTTCCAGTCTTTGATTGCAAACGATACGCTTACAGTATCTGAGAACAAAATCCGCACGAATTGCACGCCGAGGTAGCAGCAAAGCAAGCTCACTATTGACGAAACCAAAACCACCTCAGTTAGATCTACTGACAGTATTAACATTAACGAACTGCCAGGTAAGAGATAAAATATTCCCCGCCAACCGTAAAAATACAGCGTCAAAATTCGTACCCCGTGGGGCAAGAAAAATAGCCCAATATAGGAGGGAACGTTGCTCAATAGTAGTTGTTGTAGTGGAAATATAAAACCAAGAGTGACAGAGAACGTGATGATGTAAGCAACGCTTACGAAGGAAAAATTATATAAAACATCTCGTTTAAAATTATTGATTTTCAGACCTCCAAAATACTGGAGCCAGCGTTTTTCGCCGGAGCATAGAAACCTCTCTTGTCAGATACTTTTGAAATTCTGCCAGTTTCCTCAAGAAGCTTTAAGGCCCTGAACAATGACGGCCTTGAGAAGGTAGTGAGCAACGGCTGCTGCCAAAATGATATTTTTCATGGTATCTATCCTTATTTTATACTGTTTGGTCAGATCTTTATCCAACCAAAACACGATCATACTTATAAAAAAAATTACCACTATACTCCTTAAACCGCTCTTGAATTTAATACGGTTTTGGGGGATGTTTAATTAAATTTGGCACTTGGTGATCATTTGAAAGGCAAAAAATGAACAAGACTATCAAAATATGAGCCTCCCCATCTGAACTGGTCCAGCGCTATGTTTAGGAAACGGAGGACCGATAATGACGAACAAACGACCGAAGCCGGAAGAGATTATCACGAAGTTGCGGCAAGTTGAGGTGTTGATGGGGCAAGGTATGTCCCGTCTGGATGCGATCAGACAGATCGGGGTTGTTGAACAAACCTATTACCGTTGGCGTAAGCAGTACGGCGGAATGGGCGTAGATCAATTGAAGGAACTGAAGCGTCTTCAGAAGGAGAATGAACAGCTGAGAAGAGCCGGTGTCTGATTTGACCCTCGACAAATTGATCTTGAAGGAAGCCGCAAGGGGAAACTTCTAAGCCCCGCTCGTCGTCGTGCATGTATTAATCATGTGAGCAGCCAATTCAAGGTCTCGGAACGGCGAGCTTGTCGAGTACTGGGGCAACATCGCTCTACACAGAGACATGTCCCTAAGGGGCATGCCGATGAAGACAGACTTGTTGCGGATATGATCGAGCTGGCCAGACAGTTTGGCAGATACGGTTATCGCAGGATTGCAGCATTGCTCAGAGAAGCAGGTTGGTCCGTCAGCGATGGCCGTATTGAACGGCTCTGGCGACGAGAGGGGCTAAAGGTTCCACAGAAACAACCGAAGAAGGGAAGACTTTGGCTGAATGACGGATCATGCGTTCGGCTGCGTCCTGAGTACCGCAATCATGTCTGGAGTTATGACTTCGTTCATTGCCGGACCGATGATGGTAAAGTCTTTCGAACATTGAACATTCTAGACGAGTTCAGCCGGGAATGTTTAGCCATCAAGGTCGATCGGAAGCTGAACTCAACGAACGTGATAGATGCTCTAACCGATCTATTTATAATGCGTGGCTCTCCAGCATTCATACGGTCGGACAACGGCCCTGAGTTCATCGCTCAAGCGGTAAGAGAATGGATAGCAGCTGTTGGAGCGAAGACGGCTTATATCGAACCAGGCAGCCCTTGGGAGAACGGATACTGTGAGAGCTTTCAACGGCAGGTTCAGAGATGAACTGCTCAACGGAGAGATCTTCTACAGCTTACGAGAAGCACAGATAATCATCGAAGAATGGAGGAAACACTACAACACAAAGAGACCACACAGTGCGTTGGGCTATCGCCCGCCAGCTCCTGAAACCATCATACCACTGGATCAGAGGCCAATCATGCACTAACAATTAACATGGCCCAGTTAGATGAGGCTGCTCACGCAATTGCCCAATCCCCAACGAATATCGAGAAGAATAGCACTGTGAAATTTCTGAGGTACTTCGGCATAAAGCCAGTGTGTTTCATTTGGCAAAAAGAAACAAGAGTACTCACAGTTTTGATCTGAAAATGTTTATAACTGTTTATAACTTTTAGTCATACACAAAAATAAAGGCGCCAGCGACATAAGTCATTGACACCTATAGTTTAAATGGCTCCGGCGGTAGGGATCGAACCTACGACCAATTGATTAACAGTCAACTGCTCTACCGCTGAGCTACGCCGGAACACTGAGTGCGCATATATCGGGGCGAGTTTGGGAGGTCTAGCCCAAAAATTCGAAAATCGCCTCAGATCACAGAATATTTTGCCTGAAGGTCAATTGGTCCCTGACAGGTGGCTAAATTGCGCTCACATAGGTCGATCAAATGCGCCAAAACATTGCGTGTTGCGGCGTGAATGAGGCGGGGATCGATGTCGGTGTAGATCGCTTCGACCAAGCGTTGTGCGGTATTGGGCTGACCTTGCAAATGGTAGATGATTTGCGATTCTCGGTCCTGCCTATGCGCCAAAAGCCAATGCAGCCGGGCAGGGCCATCGTCTATCGCATCGCCATGGCCGGGCAGGTAGAGCCTTTCGCGGCGCTGTTGCAGCTGGGTACAGCTGCGGCGGAAGGCACCGAGGTCACCATCGGGTGGCGATATCATCGTACTTGCCCAGGCCATAACGTGATCCCCACTGAAGAGTGCTCCGTTCCAGGAAAAGGCCATGTGATTGCCGAAGTGACCAGGCGTCCAAATTGCGATAAGCTCTTGTCCTTCATGGTCCACAACGGCGCCATCTTTTAGGGTGATATCGGGTTGGAAATCATAATCGACACCTTCACCACCTCCAATCGTGCCAGCCTCACTTAGGGCGATCATCTGCGCGCTGCGTCCCGCGCCGCTGTCCCCATAGGCATAGATCGGCGCGCCGCAATGGGTGCTGAGGCGCCGCGCTAAGGGGGCGTGGTCAAGATGCGAGTGGGTCACCAAAATTTTTGTAATCTTTTGAGACGGGCTAACGGCCGCCAAAATAGCGGCAAAATGTGCGTTGTGATCTGGGCCGGGATCAATCACGGCTATGTCGTGCAGCCCAAGCAAATAGGTATTGGTGCCGGTATGTGTCATGGGAGACGGGTTGGGTGCCAAAATACGGCGGATTTTGGGGACCGGTGTTTCTGCCATTCCTTCTGCTCTCTCGTGTTGATAAGCTGCACCCATGATAGGCCGCTTTTTAAAACAATTCGCCCCCCGAACACTTTATGGCCGTGCTGCGGCGATTTTGCTCTTGCCGATGCTGACATTGCAATTGGCCGTTGCTGCTGTCTTTGTGCAACGACATTTTGAAGATGTCACGGCACAAATGACAAATAACCTTTTACTGGAGGTCGAGTTGGTGCTGCGCGAGCTTGAGAGGCAGTCCGTTTCCGAGGTGCAAGAGGGCTTTGCGGAAGAACTGAAGATCGAACTGCGCTCTTGGGACGGGGTGCCAAGCGGCAATCGCATGGTATTTTATGATATCTCTGGACGCACCATCATGCCGTTGATGCGCAGCCGACTTGATGGGCTTAGAGAGATTGATCTGTCGGATTTGGATTTTGTTGCACTTGGGCTTATGACCGCAAAGGGGCCCATAAAGCTGACAGTTAGTCGCGATCGGGTCTCCGCGTCAAATCCGCATCAAGTGCTCGTTTTGATGGTTTTTACGGGCATTTTCATGACGTTGATTGCCTATATGTTTTTGCGCAATCAATTGCGGCCGATTAAGCGGCTTTCGGTGGCCTCGGCTGCTTTTGGGCGGGGCCAACGGGTGGCGCTTAGCCCGGCTGGAGCGCTGGAGGTGCGGGCTGCGGGGCAGGCATTTTTAGATATGCGAGACCGGATTGAACGGCAAATTGAGCAGCGGACCATGATGCTTAGCGGCGTGAGCCACGATTTGCGCACCCCCATCACGCGCTTGCAACTGGCTTTGGAGCTCATGGAGGGGCCAGAGGTTGAGGATTTAAAGAAAGATGTCTCTGCGATGCAGATGATGGTGGATTCTTTTTTGAATTATGCGCGCGATTTGGCGGCCGATCCGGTGGAGGATGTGGATCTTTTGGCGCTTGGCGCACAGCTGGCTGAGCGGATGACACCTCCGGCGCGTTTTGAGCTGGCCGGCGTGCCGCGGCTCTGTGCTCTGCGGCCGGTGCCGATTGGACGGGCGATTGAGAATCTTTTGGTTAATGCAGGCCGCTATGGCTCCGAGAGTATTTTGACGCTTCATTTCGAGGAGTCGGGCGTGCGGATCTGTGTGCACGACGATGGGCCCGGCATTCCGGAGGCGCAGCGCGACGCGGCAGCCAAGCCCTTTGTGCGGCTTGAGGTGGCGCGGGGGCAAAATCAAGGTGGCGGTGTTGGACTGGGTCTGGCCATCGCTGCGGATGTTGCGCGGTTGCATGGGGGGCAGCTGGTCTTGAGTGATAGTGTGAAACTCGGCGGATTATCGGCGGATATCCGTCTACCGCTGTGATGTTTTGATCTTTAGTTGAAATTTTTAGGCTTGGTTATAGATACTATTGAAACTCATAGGGGCAAAGTTGTGATGGCCATGCGTAAAATATTACTTGCGATAGCACTGCTGTTTTGGGCGGTGATGCCGGCAAAAGCGGCAGACCGCGCGCAGATTACTGAATTTATGGCAGTGACTGGTTTTGATGCGGCGCTTGAATCCATGCGCCTGTCTGCGCGGGATGCGCCGACGATGTTGGGCCTTGATGCGGATGACTTTGGCCTCAGCTGGTCACGGCTTGCTGATCGTATCTTTGAGCCGGAGGCTTTAAAAAGCGATGCTTTGGAGATTTTGGACAAGGCCCTGACAGAGGATGTTTTGGCCCATGCCACGGGGTTTTACGGCTCAGACCTTGGACAGAAACTTGTGACTGCTGAAAACGAAAGCCATGCCCTGGAGTTCGAAGATCGCGAGGTTGAGGGCGCGCGTTTGGCGCAGGCGCTGACCGCGCGTGGATCGCCGCAGCCGCAGTATTTTTTCGATATGGCCGAGAGCATTGGATATGTGGGCGCGACCATAAAAGCCTATCGGGAGGTGCAGGTGCGATTCTTGATGGCCGCCTCCTTGGCCGGCCTGATTGACCAGCGGTTTGATGAGGTGGATCTTAGAGCCATGTTGGCCCAGCAAGACGATGAGGTGCGCCAGACCATGACAGACAATTTGATTATCGCCAATGCCTTTACCTACCGTGATTTCACAGACCGTGAAATGGAAATTTATCGTGATGCTCTGGCGATGCCACAGATGATGGAAGTCTATGAGTTGATGAATGCAATTCACTTCACCATTATGGCAGATCGTTTTGAACGCATGGCTCTCGAGATGGTAAACTTAACGCCAACTCAAGAGCTGTGAAGAGGCTTGACTTCAAAGCCAATCCCATGAATAAGCGCGGAATGCGGGCCAGAGTGGGTCGCATTTTAGTGTAGTACGTCTGTACATGCAGGCGCGCTGTCTGAGGTGGCCTTGGCCAAAACACCCAAGCGGGGACCGAAAGGCGCGAAAAAACAAAGGAAACGCAAATGTTTGCGGTAATGAAAACCGGCGGCAAGCAATATCGGGTACAATCCGGTGATGTTCTGCGCGTCGAAAAGCTGGCAGCTGATGCTGGCGAGATGATTCAATTCAACGAAGTTTTGATGGTTGGCAGCACAGTCGGTGCACCGATGATCGCTGGCGCTGGTGTTCAAGCCGAAGTCATCGACCAAATCAAAGGTCCAAAAACAATCAACTTCGTAAAGCGCCGTCGGAAGCACTCTTCCAAGCGCACAAAAGGCCACCGCCAGAAGCTGACTTTGGTGCGGATCAAAGACATCTTGGAAAAAGGCGCTGACAAATCCGGCGTGAAAGCCGCAATAGGCGCGGGCTCAGTGCCCTATGTGGCGACCCCGGTGGTTGAAGCCGCTCCGGCAGAGAAAAAGCCATCAGCCAAAAAAGCCTCGGCAAAACCTGCCGCTGCGAAAAAATCTGCAGCCGCGAAAAAGCCAGCAACCGCAAAAAAGCCAGCGGCAGCGAAAGTGTCTGCTGAAAAGCCTGCAGCGAAAACAGCAGCTGCTAAAAAGCCAGTGGCTAAGAAGCCAGCGGCGAAAAAACCAGCAGCTGATAAGGAGTAATCACAGATGGCACATAAAAAAGCAGGTGGTTCATCCCGTAACGGTCGCGACTCAGCGGGACGTCGCTTAGGTGTAAAACTCTATGGTGGTCAGGACGCAATTCCAGGCAATATCATTGTGCGCCAGCGCGGCACGAAGTTTTGGCCGGGTGAAGGTGTTGGCATGGGCAAAGATCACACCATCTTTGCAACTGTTGAGGGCAATGTAAAGTTCCACAAAGGTCTCAAAAGACGTCAGTTTATCTCAGTAGTGCCAGCCGCGGAAGCCGCTGAATAAGCCGAACCTTTCAAGTTTATCTATTTAAGGGATCGGCTGAAAGGCCGGTCCCTTTTTTCGTATTCCCTAAAGTGCTTTGCGCGCTGTGCTGCATGGCCAAGTTTGGAGCCCAACAATGCCTGTTGAACTCATTGCATTAACCCTGTTTGCCCTGTCGCAAATTGGCACGCCAGGACCGGCGAATATGGCGCTTTTGGCGACTGGGGCTGGCTATGGGTTGCGGCGGGCTTTGCCTTTTGTGGCTGGTGTTGTTGTGGGAAAACAGCTGATCATCTGGCCGTTGGGCTTTGGCTTAATGCAACTGGCGCAATCGGCACCTGGGGTATTTTTGGCGATGAAATATCTCTCGGCGGCCTATATTGTTTATTTGGCCTGGCGCGTGGCCAATATGCGGCTCAAAGCTGATCAGACGGATGGGCCACCACCAGGGTTTTTGGCCGGTTTGATCGTACATCCTCTTAATCCGAAAGCGTGGGGCATGATTACGGCGGCATTCACCAGTTTTGTGACCCCTAGCGCCACGACATTTACGGCGACAGTGAGCATCGCGGCGGTGTTGCTGGCGTGCCAGATGCTTCTCCATCCCATTTGGGCCGGGGCAGGGCAGCTGATTGCCGTCACGATACAAGGCACCCGCGCAGAGCGGTTTGTGTTTCTTCTGCTGTCATTTTTGACTGTAGCCACGGTATTTTATGCCCTGTTTGGTGGCGGAATTGGGTCATGATATCGCCGATCCGGACCCAGTATACCTTTGAAAGCGCGCGCCTCTCCCTGCGCCCAATCCGCAAATCTGATGCGGGGCTAATTGGACTATACGCGGGCGATATTCGCGTGTCCGGCCCCACGCGCTCCATCCCTCATCCCCTACCGTCCGGCGCCATTGATGCCTTTATAGAGCAAGCGCAGAATCCCGCGCGCGTCGAGGATGTTTGGGTTCTTGATGGTAGTAAATCTGATTTGGCGGAGGTTTTCGGGATTATTGGGCTTAAACGGCTTGATCGTCGGCAAGGCGAGCTGGGCTATTGGTTGGCCCCTGCTTTTTGGAGCATTGGACTGGCGCGTGAAGCGGTGGAGACACTGATCCAAGCCAATCCGCAGGAAAGCAAAACTCTATTTGCCGAAGTCTTTCAAGACAATGCGCGCTCAGCGCGGGTGCTAACCGATATGGGATTTTCCTATCTTGGCGATGCAGAATCCTTTTGTGTGGCCCGTAAAACCACCGTTGCCACCTGGACATATCTTAGGTCGATGGACTGAGATATAGTGGGCGAAGGCCATTTCGAGGTGAGGACCAAACGCTTACTTCTATGTCCTTTGGTTCTGGAAGACTGGCCTGCGATTCAGCGGATTGGCGGTCATCCATCGGTGGCGCTGATGCTGGCCTCGATCCGTACGCCCTTGCCTAAGGCGGCAGTGCAGGCTTGGCTCACTGCGCGGACGTACCGCGGCACGCCGCGCTTTTGTGCGGCGATTGTGATGGTTCAGCGGGGTGTGATCGGTGTGGCAGGGATTGGTCCAAATTCGCAGCACACCCCGTGCAATTTTGCCTATTTCATTGATCCGCGGCACTGGGGCCTGGGATATGCTTCCGAGGCCATGGGCGTGTTTTTAGACTATTTTATGCGAAAATTCGATCTTTGTGAGGTTGGGGCGGATCATTTTGACGACTGTGCGGCCGGTGGCGCCGTTTTGCGCAAGCTGGGGATCAAGAATTTGGTAAGGGGGTGGGGAAATTGCAGGCAAGGCTTGAGCCTGCGCCCGTAACCCTCTATCGGCTAAGGCTAGATGATTTAAAGGCGGTGTTATGCAATTTCTCGATTTGGCGAAGGTTACCATCAGGTCTGGCAGCGGCGGCGGCGGGGCTGTGTCATTTCGCCGGGAGAAATACGTTGAATTTGGCGGCCCCGATGGCGGCAATGGTGGCCGCGGTGGCGACGTGATTGTTGAGGCCGTGGCCGGTCTGAACACGTTGATCGATTTTCGCTACCAGCAGCATTTCTTTGCCAAGAATGGCCAGCACGGTATGGGGCGGCAGCGCACGGGCAAAGATGGTGATGACATCACCCTGAAAGTGCCCGTTGGCACTCAGATCATGGATGAAGATGGTGAAACTATTTTGTTTGATTTGACAAAGGTCGGTCAAAAAGTTGTGATCGCCAAGGGGGGTAATGGAGGTTTTGGCAATCTCTATTTTAAATCATCCACAAACCAAGCCCCACGCCGCGCCAATGCTGGGCTTGCGGGGGTCGAGCGGGAAATCTGGTTGAATCTCAAACTGATTGCAGATGTGGGGCTTTTGGGTCTTCCAAATGCAGGGAAATCTACCTTTTTAGGCGAGACGACGAATGCGTCTCCTAAAATCGCGGATTACGCTTTTACCACACTCTACCCGAGCCTCGGGGTGGCGCAGGTGGATGATGACCAATTCGTAATTGCGGATATTCCGGGTCTGATTGAAGGCGCGCATGAGGGTCGGGGCATTGGCGACAGGTTCTTGGGTCATATCGAACGTTGTTCGGTTTTGTTGCATATCATTGATGGCACCTCGGAAAGTATTGGCCAGGATTACCACTCGGTGATGCAGGAACTTGAAGCCTATGGTGGCGGTTTGGTGGACAAGCCGCGCGTGACTGTGCTCAACAAGATTGATAAATTGGATGAAGATGATCTGAGCTTTGGGCTTGGGGCGCTGCGCAGTGCCACGGGTGGCCAGCCGATTCTAGCCATGTCTGGCGGCACGGGCGAGGGGACAGCGGATGTTTTGCGCAGTCTGGTGAAGCAGATTAAGCATGTCCACGCGCAGGATTGGGAGGCGCCGAAATGGCAGCCCTAACTGAGGCCAACCGTATCGTAGTTAAGATCGGCTCGGCGCTTTTGGTGGAGCGCAGCAGCGGCACCTTGCGGCAAGATTGGCTGGCCTCTTTGGCTGAGGATGTGGCTGGCTTTCGCGCAAAAGGTGTGGATGTTGTCATTGTCTCCTCTGGTTCCATTGCTCTGGGCCGCTCGGTTCTCGGGCTTGGTGCGGCAGAGTTAACACTGGAGCAAAGCCAGGCGGCCGCGGCCGTCGGGCAAATTCAACTGGCGCGGGCTTATGAGCAGCATTTGGCTCCGCATGGGGTGATCGCGGCGCAGGTTTTGGTGACTTTGGAAGACAGCGCGGATCGCCGACGCTATCTGAATTCACGCGCCACTTTGGCGCAGTTGTTGCGATTCGGCGTGGTGCCGATTGTGAATGAGAATGACACCGTGGCGACAGATGAAATTCGCTATGGCGACAATGATCGCTTGGCGGCACAAATCGCGGTGACGGTTGGGGCCGATCATCTTGTACTGCTGTCTGACGTGGATGGTTTTTATTCGGCCAATCCCAATGAGGACGCAGCCGCCATTCGGTTTGACACCATCACCGAGGTGACCCCAGAGATTGAGCGTATGGCTGGGGACGCAGGGTCCGGCTTGTCGAAGGGCGGGATGAAGACCAAACTGATGGCGGCCAAGATGGCCATGGGCGCGGGATGTGCAATGGTTATAACTTTAGGTTCACCTCATTATCCGCTGAAATATATTGAAACTTGTAGAAATTCAACATGGTTTCTGCCATCGGTGGATCCAAAGACCGCGCGCAAGAAATGGATTTCATCACTTAAGCCGCAAGGTGCGCTGCACGTGGATGCAGGCGCTTTAAAGGCGCTAATGGCAGGCAAAAGCCTATTGCCGGCTGGGGTGACAGAGATCTCCGGCGATTTCGCTCGTGGTGAGCTGGTACGGATATTGGCTGAGGATGGACGAGATCTGGGATGTGGCTTGGTGGGGTTTGACAGCGCGGAAGCGCAAAAAATTCTGGGTTGTCGCACGAGCGAAATTGAAGAAAAATTGGGTTACGCCAGCCGTGGGGCGCTTATTCACCGCGATGACATGGTCCTATAAGACTGTTGGGAGACGATGATGGATGTGAAGGCAACTCTTAAACAGATTGGGATCGCCGCAAAGGCCGCCGCGGCAGAACTTGGATTTGCCACCGCTGAGCGGAAACATGCGGCCCTGATTGGGGCGGCTGAATATGTTTGGGCCGCAAAGGCCGATATCATAGAGGCCAACGCGCTCGATATGGATTACGGCCGCGAAAAAGGTCTTTCGGTGGCTATGCTGGACCGTTTGATGCTTGATGAAGACCGCATTCGCAACATGGTCGATGGGCTGCGCGCGGTGGCTGAGCAGGAAGACCCTGTGGGGCAGGTGCTTGAAGAGTGGCAACGCCCCAATGGGCTGCAAATTAAGCGTGTGCGCACGCCCTTGGGTGTCATCGGTGTGATCTATGAAAGCCGCCCCAATGTGACTGCGGATGCAGGCGCCCTCTGCCTTAAGGCTGGCAATGCTGTCATTCTGCGCGGGGGATCGGAAGGGTTTCATTCGTCCACCGCCATCCATAAGGCCCTGGTCAAAGGGGTGGTTGCCGCAGGTTTGCCCGAGGCGACCATTCAATTGGTGCCGACCCGTGATCGGGCTGCGGTGAGCGAAATGCTCACTATGGTCGATACGATCGATGTGATTGTGCCGCGCGGGGGCAAAGGGCTTGTGGGATTGGTGCAGCGTGAGGCCCGGGTGCCGGTCTTTTCGCATTTGGAAGGTATTGTGCATATCTATATAGATGCGTCAGCGGATCGGCAAAAAACCCTGGATGTAGTGCTCAATGCAAAGACCCGCCGCACGGGAATTTGCGGCGCGGCTGAATGTTTGCTTATGCATGACCATATCGCCGCCAGCTGGGGCTCGGAGGTGATCCAGGCTTTGATGGACAAAGGAGTTGTGGTTGACGCGGACACAACCCTACAAGCGATTGCTGGCACCCAACCGGCTGAGGCTGACCACTGGGGCAAAGAATTCTTGGACATGGAGATTGCGGCGAGAACCGTGGCCAATGTCGATGAGGCGATTGCTCATATCCGCCGATATGGCTCCAATCACACAGATTGTATCATGGCTGAAGATGGCCGCGCCGTGGACCGTTTCTTTGAACGGCTGGACAGCGCAATTTTGATGAATAATGCCTCAACGCAATTTGCCGATGGGGGAGAGTTTGGCATGGGTGCTGAAATTGGCATTGCGACAGGAAAAATGCATGCACGCGGCCCCGTCGGTGCGGCCCAGCTCACAAGTTTCAAATATTTGGTGCGTGGGGATGGCGCGGTGCGCGCTTAAATCTAAGTGCACCCAAGCGCGGCGGCGAAGACGCCGTCAAAAACTGACAGTCATTTCTATTGCGCTGCGATGGAGTTGCAGTGGCAAATCAAGCACCTTTAAGATTGCAAATTGCACATGTTTGGGGGGATGTCGGGCGCGATCTGCTCTTGCGTGAGGGCGAATCATAGCGCGTCATCAAAAGTGACCTTGGGACCGATGGCATGGATGATCCGGCGCCACTCTGTAATTTTAACCACCACTTTGGCCCCCTGCGGCATGGCGACTTGGATAGATTGCAGTATTAAAAGACAGGTTTTCATATCCGTCTTCAGTAATTGCTTGGGGACAAAATCGACGTGAATACGGCCGGTGAATTCCAAGCTGTTTGCACGGCTGAAATCTCGGTAGCATTTAAAATTTCATCCACATTAAATTGACCAAAGGCGATGCGGAAGAGTTTTAGCTTTGCGACGGCCGCGTTGACGCTGGCTTTGACCAATTATCCCTCCTGGCCGAGGGTTTTGCCTGTCAACTCCACAAGCTCAACGCCATTGTAAATGGCACCTATAGGACTGGCCAAAATATGGCACATGCGGGCTGCGACAAGGGCTGTTATATTGGGTTTTTCTGTCATATAACGGCTTCGAAAAAGAGGGTCCATGGAAAATTTAAATTCATTTTTAGAGCCCGGTCAGCGCGTGCAACACCCCAATCAGCCCGATTGGGGCATAGGTCAGGTGCAGTCCAACATCAACAATCACATCACTGTGAATTTTCCAGAAGCTGGAAAGGTTGTCATTGATGGGTCTCGTATTGTTTTAATCTTAGTACACTAATTAATATAACATGTTGAGACGTAACGCTAAAATAATCATCTTTGTCAAGCTGTCCCAAGCGGGTGCGCCGCGATGCTGATGCCTTCGGAATTTGAAGTGCGGCTGGCCAAGGACGCGGAAGATCTTTGGGCGGTGCAGCGTTTGCGCTATGATGTTTTTGTACGGGAGTTGGGCGCCAGCGGGCCGGCGGTCAATCATTATCTCGAGATTGAAGCCGATGCTTTTGATGCCCACTCTGAGCATTTGATGATGCTGGACCGGGCCCGCGGCGCGGATTTGGCCGAGCAGCTTGTAGGCGTTTACCGTATGATGACCCAAGCTGGCGCAGAGGCCGCAGGCGGGTTTTACACGGCGTCAGAATTCGATCTTGCGCCGCTGGTGCAAACCGGCCGGCCCATGATGGAGCTTGGCCGGTCTTGTCTGCGCAAGCCCTACCGGGGAGGGGTGGCGATGTTTTATCTGTGGCAAGCTTTGGCCCAGCATGTGACGCATCAGGGTGCGGAAATCCTCTTTGGCACGGCTAGTTTTGCCGGTACTGATCTCTGTGCGCTCACCGCACCACTGTCCTTGCTCGGCCGGGAGCATCTGGCGCAGGCTGCATTGCGCCCGAAAGCGATTGGAGCGGGCGCCGTGCCGCTGGGCGCTTCGGGGAATTTTGAAATTGATCGTCTGGCGGCGCTGCGCGCAATGCCAGCTTTGATTAAGGCTTATCTGCGCTTGGGAGGCTGTGTCGGTGAGGGGGCCTATGTAGATGCGGCGTTCAATACGGTGGATGTCTGCATGGTGCTGGATGTGCCGGCGATGAACCCGCGGCAAAAAACGATCTACCTGAAAGGGTCAGGATGACGAAGTTCCCAACTTGGATGTCTGAAACCGAACCCGATCCCGTGCCAATTTCTGCTGTGGGCTGGATGCGGGTGGCTTGGCGCGGCCTATTGATGGGCGGTTACACATTTGGCGGGTTGGCCGTTTTGTTGCTGGTGCGCTTGGTGGAAAAGCCAGTCTATGGAATGGCCCGGCCCTGGACCCCAAAGATCACACAATCGGTCTGCCGTTTTGCATTTTGGGTTCTGGGCATGCGCCTTGAGGTGATCGGCACGCCGATGCGGGGCAGCGCGGTTGCGGTGGCCAATCACACAAGTTGGCTGGATATTTTCGCGCTGAACGCCTTCGATGATATTTATTTTGTGGCCAAGTCAGAGGTTGCAAATTGGCCTATGATTGGCTGGTTGGCGCGCGCCACCGGTACGCAATTTATAACCCGTGACCGCAAGCAAGCGCAGCTGCACTTGCAGCTGTTGCAACATCGTTTGCGCCATGGGCATCGGTTGCTGTTTTTTCCAGAGGGCACTTCGACGGACGGCCGGCGGGTATTGCCATTTAAACCCACGCTGTTTCAGTCCTTTTTGACGCCAGATCTGCCGGATGATTTGCGCATCCAGGCCATTACTTTGGCCTTCCATGCCCCTGAAGGTGAGGATCCGCGGTTCTATGGCTGGTGGGGAGACAGTGACTTGGCGCGCCATTTGCTGCAGTCTTTGGCATATAAGCGGCATGGCTCCGTGCAGGTGATCTACCATGAACCCGTTGCGGCCATTGATTTTGCCGATCGCAAATCCTTGGCGCGGCACTTACAGGCGCAGGTCGCCGCAGCCCTGCCTTGGGCGGATGCGACCTCTTAAGGGCAAAGCGTCAATCTGGTCTCGGCTGGTAGATTGCAGGGCGGCCTAGCCGTTTAGGGCAGCGGCGAGCATACGCAGCTGCGCCAAAGGATCGTCCTGGGTCCAAATCTCAGCGCCAATGGCAAAGAAATCTACCTTATCGGAGAGGCTGCGGATTAAATCCACCGTCAGGCCACCCTCTGCGACCACAGGCACCTCAATCATTTCACTCCACCAAGTCAACAACTCTGGATCCACCTGCGCCCCATCACCCAGAGCGGAGGCCGCCACTGGGCCAAAGCTGACATAATCGGCGCCAGCTTCCCCTGCGGTCAGCCCATCATGGCGGGAGGTGTTGCAATAAGCGCCAAGGATTGCGTCTTCGCCGAGATCCTTGCGCAATTGCCTCAGATTGCGCCCGCCGTCCATCAGATGCACCCCGTCCAAACCCAAACGGTCCACCAACAACGCATGCCTTTCAATCACCAGCATGATGTCCCGCGCATGGGCGACATCGCGCAGAGCATCTGCGGTGCGCGCTATGTGATCTTCGTCACTGCTGGCCAGGCCCAAACGCAGGCAGGCGACCTCGACCGAATCTAAGACACGCGCCAGCTGATCGGGGTAGTGCTCCAGGTCAATCACACTGGGGGTGACGAGGTAGATCTGCGGCAAATCTTCAGTGCTCATCGCATTGGCTCCAAATTGCACGGGTGTTGCTACGGGCTATAGCGTGACAAATTGGCTTTGACCACCGCTTGTCGCGCGCCTCTGTGAACGCTAAGAGACCCTATGACACGTCATTCTCTGCAACAACCCGCAATCATCCTCATTCGCCCGCAAATGGGAGAAAACATTGGCGCTGCCGCTCGGGCTATGTGGAATTTTGGGCTCGATCACATGTGCATCGTGGACCCGCGTGACGGCTGGCCAAGCCAAAAGGCCGTGGCGATGGCCAGTGGAGCTGGGCGTTTGCTCGATGAAGCACGATTGTTTGACACAACGGCCGAGGCATTGGCCGATACCACCTTCGTGATGGCCACAACCGCGCGGCCGCGTGATTTGACCAAACCTGTGTACAGTCCAGAATTTGCGATGGCGGAAGCGGCACGGCGGATTGGTACGGGACAGAAGGTGGCCGTGATGTTTGGCCCTGAGCGCGCGGGTCTTGAAAATGATGACATCATCCGCGCCAATGCGATTATCTCGGTCCCCGTGAACCCTGACTTCCCGTCGCTCAATCTGGCGCAATGTGTGTTACTCCTCAGCTATGAGTGGCAAAGGCAGGTGGGCGAGGTGGGGCAACCTGCGGCTCAGGTGACAAAATCAGAATGGGCCAGTGGGCTTGAAGTCGAGAAATTGGCCGAACATTTTGAGCAAAGACTTGATACAGCAGGTTTTTTCTTTCCAGAAACCAAGGCTGCCAGTATGAAAGTTCATCTGCGCAACCTGTGGTCGCGTATGCCGCTGACCAAAGCCGATGTGCAAATGCTGCATGGCACCATGCGCCAAATGGTCCGTTGGAAAGAGCGTGGTTGAACGTGGATTTTTCAGCCCTAACTTGAGATGAAACGAAAGGCTTAAACATGGCGAGTAAGCGAAATATCTTTGAAGAGGTTGGCAGCGATACAAAGATCACAAGCGCCAGTGCGGGTGCTATCGCGCGCGCAGGGAATGGAGATCGGCATTGGGTGCGCCTTTGGTTGTGGAGCTTGGTCGGTTTGATCATTGTTATGATCACCGTGGGCGGATTAACGCGCCTGACGGACAGTGGCCTGTCGATCACCGAATGGGACCCGGTTATGGGTGCCATCCCGCCTTTGAGCGCCGCTGCCTGGCAGGCCGCCTTTGCCGCTTATCAAACCACCGCTGAATTTGCTGTGCAAAATGCTGCGATGAGCTTGGCTGAGTTCAAAGTTATCTTTTGGTGGGAATGGGGCCACCGGCAGCTTGGGCGTTTCATTGGTCTGACCTGGGCACTTGGGTACGCGCTGTTGTTTTCCACGGGCAAACTGCCCAAGGCCCGGCGCCTGTCTCTCTTTGCCATTGGACCTTTTATCGGTCTGCAAGGGTTAATCGGCTGGCTGATGGTCCATTCGGGTCTGGATGGTGTGCGGCTTGATGTGGCCTCCTATTGGCTTATGGCGCATCTCGGGGCGGCTTTTGCGCTTTTGGGGTATATTTACTGGAGTTTGCAGATATTTTCCCGCTCTGAGGCGGAGTTGCTGCAGGCGCGCCGCGCGCGGGAGCGCAAGCTGTTTGGCATGTCCACCGGCTTGATGCATTTCGTGGCGCTGCAAGTGCTGCTGGGCGCCTTGGTTGCTGGGATTGATGCTGGGCGCAATTACACCGATTGGCCGCTGATGGCTGGTGGGTTTTTACCTCCCGATATGTTCAGCCTGTCGCCTTGGTGGCGGAATTTCTTTGAGGACGATGGCTTGGTGCAGTTTATTCATCGGATGAGCGCCTATCTCTTGTTTGCCTTTGCCATTGTTGTGGCTTTGCGGGCCAAGGCCTCTGCCCATAAGGTGACCCGCGCCGCCTTTGGCACTGTCGGGCTTGTTTTGACGTTTCAGATGATCTTAGGTGTCGTGACGGTGATGCATTCATCTCCTTGGAACCTGGCTATTTTGCACCAGTTTACCGCAGTGCTTTTGTGGCTTGCGGTGCTTCGAGCGCGATTTTTGGCGGGCTATCCGATTGCCACTTCTGTTCGGGGGACCACATGACGGCTTTAACGGAACTTCTACATTTTGATCGCCAAACCCAGGCATTGGGTCAGGTTTCAGGTCGTTTGGTGTGGGATCAAGAAACGATGATGCCCAGCGGGTCATCTGCGCAACGCGGCGAAGAGATGGCCGCGCTCGAAGGGGTGCTGCATGCGCGCAGGTCAGATCCGCGCGTAGGCGATTGGTTGGCGGCTTGTGACGGGCAGGCCTTTAACCGGGTGACCCAGGCGCAGCTGCGCGAGATTAAAACCGCTTATGAGCGCGCGGTGAAAGTGCCGAGCGATTTGGCAGAGGCCATCGCCAGCACAACCTCAATGGCGCAGGGCAAATGGGCGGCGGCACGCGCGGGGGATGATTTTGCAGCTTTCGCTCCTGTTTTGCAGGAGGTTTTGGCGCTCAAACGCGAAGAAGGGCAGGCGCTGGCGGCCGGCGGGGATGTCTATGATGCCATGTTGGCCGATTATGAGCCGGGCACGACAGCCTCTGAGCTCGACCAGATGTTTGGGGCACTGCGCCCCGGATTGGTGGCTCTGCGTGGTGAGATCTTAGAGAAACCCCCGGCGAAATCACTGCAAGGGTTTTTTGATGAGACTGTGCAATTGCAGATCGCTAGTGAATTGGCGCAGTGTTTTGGCTATGATTTGAACTGTGGGCGGATTGATAAGGCGGTGCATCCCTTCTCCTCCGGATCAGGGCAGGATGTCCGGATCACCACACGCACGGACTCCAGCGATCCGTTCAATTGCTTTTATTCCACCATTCATGAGGTGGGGCATGGCTGTTACGAGCAAAATGTTGATCCAGAGTATCCGCTGACGGCCATAGGGCAGGGTGCCTCTATGGGCGTTCATGAAAGCCAGTCGCGGATCTATGAAAACCAATTGGGCCGCAGCCGCGCCTTTACCGAGTTTCTCTTTGGAAAAATGCGCGCGGGCTTTGGTGATTTTGGCATTGAAAACGCGGATGAATTTTACAAAGCGGTGAATTCGGTACGCAATGGTTTTATCCGCACTGAGGCCGATGAGGTGCAATATAATTTGCATGTGTTGCTGCGCTTTGATCTGGAGCGCGCGATGATTGCGGGCGATTTGCAAGTGCAAGATTTGCAGAGCGCTTGGAATGATCGCTTTGCGGCTGATTTTGGATATGAGGTGCCGCGTGCCTCGAAGGGGTGTTTGCAAGATGTCCATTGGTCTGTGGGTCTGTTCGGATATTTCCCAACCTATTCGCTTGGCAATGTCTACGCAGGCTGCCTTTTTGAGCGGATGACGGCGCTTAATCCTGATTTGGACGATCAGCTTCGGGTTGGAGATTTGAGTAAGGCGACGGCCTGGCTGAAGGAGAGCTTGCAGCGTCATGGAGCGTTGAACTTGCCGCGTGAGACAATCACGCAGGCCTGTGGCGCCGTGCCGAGTGAAGCGCCTTTACTGGCCTATCTGCAGGATAAATTTTCAGATCTTTACGACCTTAGCTTGTAATGCGGCAAATTAAAAAGCACGGTCCCTCACCCAAGAGACCGTGCTTTATGCAATGCTAAGGCAGATCAAACATGATGCCGCCGTTGCATCCCCTCACTCGTATTATGCTTGGAAAACCCTCTAAAATACATAATCGCCGCATCTGCACATTACTTTACATTTTATAATCAATTAGCTACGTCGAAGGGCCGAATTGAAGCACTTTGGTGCCACAATGAACTCGCTACTTGCGACTTGGTGCTAAACACTCATTAGACCTGAGACATGAAACATTTATTAACAAAGTGTTTACACAATCAGAAGGCGAGGGTGAGCCTGAGTGGGGCTTTGTGGTTGGCTTTGCCGTATAGGTATATATACACCTATGTATATAAGCAGCTTTATATATATGAATTTTGTTAAATAACACAGTGACCGCACAGAATTGCCTGCACGGTCACATATCTGGTTTAAGCGTTGATCTCGGGTGTGTTTTCCTCTGGCGCGTCTTCGCCATCGCCTTGATCCGGTATATAGGCGACACTGACCACTTGCTCATCGCTGCTTGTATTGAACACCCGAACGCCGCCGGCATTGCGGGAGCGGAAGGAAATGCCGTCAATGGGGCAACGGATTGATTGACCTGTGCTTGTAACTAGCATGATTTGATCGACAAGTTCAACGGGGAAGCTGGCGACCACTGGACCGCCGCGCATCGCCTTATCTATCGCGGCCACGCCCATCCCGCCGCGCCCGCGCACCGGGTAATCATGGCTGGACGACAGCTTGCCAGAGCCGCCACGGGTAATGGTCAGGATCAGATTTTCAACCGCCGCCATTTCCTCATAGCGTTCTTGCGAGAAGTTCGGATCGGCTGTAACATCGTCCTCACCGGCCTCCGCATCGGTCACGCCCGCCAGAGCGCGGCGCATCTTCAGATAGGCGGCGCGCTCTTCGGGTGTGGCTTCAAAATGGCGAATAACGGACATGGAGACAACCATATCGTCGCCAGTGAGACGAATACCGCGCACACCGGTTGAGGCGCGAGAGTTCATCACCCGCAGATCGTTCGAGGCAAAGCGAATGGCTCGGCCACTGTTGGTGGTGAGCATAACATCATCATCTTCGCTGCAGATCCGCGCGTTGACCAATTCCACCCCTTCGGGCAATTTCATGGCGATCTTGCCATTTGAGCGTACATTGGTGAAGTCAGACAGGCGGTTGCGGCGTACATCGCCTTGTGTGGTTGCAAAGACGATTTGCAAATCGCCCCATTCGGCTTCATCACGGTCAACCGGCATGATCGCAGCCACAGAGACGCCGGTCGGAATGGGCAAGATATTGACAATCGCCTTGCCCTTGGCCGTGCGCCCTCCGAGCGGCAGCCGCCAGGTCTTCATCTTATAGGCCATACCATCGGTTGTGAAAAACAACAGCTGGGTATGGGTATTGGCCACAAAGAGTGTGGTGACCACATCTTCATCTTTGGTCGACATGCCCTGCAGCCCCTTGCCGCCGCGCTTTTGCGCCCGGAAATCGGCCAAGGCCGTGCGTTTGATATAGCCGCCGGCGGTGACTGTAACGACCATTTCCTCACGCTCAATCAAATCTTCGTCCATCATATCACCGGACCATTCAATGATCTCCGTGCGGCGCGGAACGGCGAAATTGTCTTTAACCTCGCGCAGCTCATCGGAAATGATCCCCATGATCCGCTCGCGAGAAGACAGAATTTCAAGATACTCTTTGATCTTCGCGGCCAGAACAGCCAGCTCGTCGGTGACCTCTTTGACACCGATTTGTGTCAACCGCTGTAAACGCAGCTCCAAAATAGCCCGCGCCTGCGTCTCTGATAGATTGTAGGTGCCATCGTCGTTGATCGTATGGGTTGGATCGTCGATCAGGCGGATATAATCGGAAATTTCCGCCGCAGGCCAGCGCCGCTCCATTAATTTGAGACGTGCCTCTGCGGCATCGCTTGAGGCGCGGATGGTGGCAACAATTTCATCCACATTGCTCACCGCCACCGCAAGCCCGCATAACACATGGCTCCTCTCGCGCGCCTTGCGCAGCTCAAAGGCCGTCCGGCGCGCCACAACTTCCTCGCGAAAATCTATAAAGCAGGTCAAAAAGCGCCGCAGGGTAAGCTGTTCGGGGCGCCCACCATTCAGAGCCAGCATGTTACAGCCAAAGGAGGTCTGCATTGGCGTGTAGCGGAATAATTGGTTCAAAACCACTTCCGCCGTGGCATCGCGTTTCAGCTCGACAACCACGCGCACGCCATTGCGATCAGATTCGTCTTGCACATGCGCCACCCCTTCAATGCGCTTTTCACGCACTTCTGCGGCAATTTTCTCAATCATTACGGCTTTGTTGACCTGATAGGGGATCTCCTCAATGATGATGGCCCACCGATCTTTACGCAGCTCTTCAAAGCGGGTTTTTGCGCGGTTTATCACGCTACCGCGGCCCTCGAGATAGGCTTTGCGGGCACCTGAGCGGCCCAGCATTACGCCGCCGGTGGGAAAATCTGGACCGGGGATATACTCAATCAACTGCTCTGAGGTCAGATCAGGATCTTCGATCAAGGCCAAGGTCGCATCAACTACCTCGCCGAGATTGTGGGGCGGGATATTGGTGGCCATGCCCACTGCAATACCGCCAGCCCCATTGACCAGCATATTGGGATAGCGGGCCGGCAGAACGGTAGGCTCTGTATCCTTGCCGTCATAATTGAGCTGAAAATCAACTGTATCTTTGTCGATATCCGCCAAAAGCGCTTGTGCCGATTTTTCCATCCGCACTTCGGTGTAGCGGTAGGCGGCGGCCTTATCGCCATCCATTGAGCCAAAGTTGCCCTGACCGTCCAACAGCACCAAAGACATTGAGAAGTCCTGCGCCATGCGCACCAAAGCATCATAGATTGCGCCGTCCCCATGGGGGTGGTATTTCCCCATAGCTTCTGCGACCGGCCGCGAGGATTTTCGGTAGGGCTTGTCATGGGTGTTATTCGTTTCATGCATAGCATAGAGAATCCGGCGGTGTACGGGCTTGAGACCATCGCGCAGATCCGGGATTGCACGGCTGACAATCACGCTCATGGCATAGTCAAGATAGGAGGTTTTCATCTCCTGCGTGATGCTGATCGCCGGGCCGTCATAGGCGGAGGATGTTGGAGCTGGTGTCTCGCTGCTCTCGGGGGGGAGTGTTTCATCTGTCATTTTGGCCGCCTGTCTGGGATATTCCCATATTTAGTTGTCTGACACATTACTGTCCAAACATATGCGATGCAAACGCTTAGAGCCCCTGCGGCTGGATGAGTAAGATATTGTGATGAAGTTATTGCGAGCGCATCGGATTTCCGTCCAATTTTGTCTCAAAAATCCCTAAAAATTGCCGCGGCACTGGGTGATTTGAGAATCGCCTGGTGCGGAAATCTCTGCGTTATCGCCGCCGCAACGCTGTGATCCAGATTGCGCAGAGCAGAGCCGAAAAGACAGCATTCCAAGCGGGCATAGATAGGCCCACAAAGCTCCACGAAATCTCGTCGCACATAACAAGCTTTTCGAGGGTGTCGGTTGCCAGGAGATCCTGTCCTGACAGCCCGCTTAACCCGGCGCCATCACCGGTACAGGAACTGGGACCGTCCCACCATTTTTGCTCAACTCCGGCGTGAAATGCGCCGATGCCGGCGGTCGTCAGTGCAGCCGCTGCGCCAAGCCCGGCCAGAAAACGGTTTGGCCAGAACCAAAGCAACGCACCGATCGCCATGGATAGCGCATGGGGGTATCTTTGCCAAAAACACATCTGGCATGGCGCATAGCCGAGTGTCTGAAAAAGGTAAGCACCTGCCAGAAGCACGCCCGAACCTGCGGCTGCAAGATATGCCAGGTGGCGGGATGATTGTGACAACATAGCGCGGCCTCGTTTAAAGGTATCTGACTGCAAAAACGCCTGCGCTCAATATGAGTATAAAAGCGGTAAAGACCAAGCCCAAATGTCTTTCGATAAAGCGGCGGATAGGTGGGCCGAAGTAATACAGTAAAAGGGCGACTGCAAAAAACCGCAAGGCCCGCGCGACCAAGGCGCTGAGCACAAAGGGAACCAAGGCCATTCCGGTCCAACCCGACATGATCGTGATCACTTTGAACGGGAAGGGCGTCACCCCGGCAATCAGCACGGCCCAGGTCCCATAGGCGTTGAATTTATCATTAAAGGCGGCCATGCTGCTCTCCTTGCCCAATGAGGCCAAGATGGGCTGGCCGAGGCTTTCAAAGGCGAAGGCCCCAATTGCATAACCAAAAAGCCCGCCCGCAACCGAGGCCACAACCGCCACTAAAGCAATGCGAAACGCTTGGCTCCGCGCCGCTAGGATCATTGGTATGAGCATGATATCCGGCGGGATCGGAAAGAAAGAGCTTTCTATGAAGGCGACAATGGCCAAAGCGCAAAGCGCCCGAGGATGCTCAGCCAGCGACAAGGTCCAAGTATAAAGGCGATGTATCATGTGACCCCAACAACAATTTCCGGGTTTTTGCCATGGATGGGCCGCGTTGGATAGGGGATTTTCCAGGTCCCGCTGCTAAGGCAGCTTTATGCCGGCCCGCCGTGCCATCGGTCTCAGGTTTGGTGCAATCAT
This sequence comes from uncultured Planktomarina sp., assembly GCA_943788425.1. Taxonomy (GTDB): domain Bacteria; phylum Pseudomonadota; class Alphaproteobacteria; order Rhodobacterales; family Rhodobacteraceae; genus Planktomarina. The sequence goes on along the minus strand of CALSQF010000001.1, from coordinate 406,908 downwards.
GACCACTAGACAAACGGTTTACTGGGCATTGGTTCCGGTTCTTACAAGAAAACCGCCTCTCTTCGAGGTTTTGCCGGGTCAATGAGATATTCGCTCATGCACCGCGGCCATGCCTCTATCGGACATATCGCTGACTTCGGCGGCATGGGTTTGCAAGAGCCTTACGAACTCGGGATTGCTGGAGGTTTGAACTATGATAACACCCGTGCCGGTCACTTCGATCTCGGTTTCAATCTCGTCATGGACGTCAAAAAGCGCATGTAAGGGTGGGGGATTGGATGATCACCTCCGGGTTCCTGCCCTCCGCAAGCCGGGTCACCATCATTGATACATGCGAGACAATCGCCGCGCGCACCTTAGGGTTTTCGGAGACGATAATTGTAGAAATAACATTGGTAAGATTGGTGACACGGCGTTCGATGTCCATATGCTGTTGAAAAATCGTTCGCAGATCGGCGACTTCGGTTTCGGTCGTGTCCTTACCTTGCAGGCCCGGCATGGTGCTCTCATCATGCATATGCCCGTGCCGCATAGCTTGGGGGGTTGTGCCAGATGTGCCGTGATGCCTTTCGCGCATTGTGGCGTAGGCAGTCGATTGGGCGCTGTGGCTCAGGTAGATAAACACCGCTCCGCCGCCAAACACGAAGGCTAATGCTCCAACGAACACGGTTTTTCGCATTCTAAACTCTTCTTTAAACCTGTGCTCAATTACCAGAAATTAGTGTCCCTTGTAAAATATCTTCATGGCCTGCCAAAGATATTCTGAGACGATCCAGAACGGGCCAGGAGAGATCGACCGCCTCCCAACTTTTCGAGATGCCCCGGTCAATGCGCGCTGTTATGTTTCAGCCATTCGGTCACAGGGCCGCGCACGGATTGGTTGCCAGCCGCCCGGGCCGCATCAATGACAGCCTTCAATTCTTTTAGGTTAATGCGCCTAATCAAATGTTTGACAGGCGCAACAGAGGCTGGGCGCATGGAGAGGGTGCCAATGCCCAGAGCTGCAAAACAAGCCGCTTCCAGCGGTCTGCCTGCATCCTCGCCACAAAAGGACAGATGCGTCTGACTGCTGCGCGCGCGGGTGACGATCTGCTCTAAGAAGCTCAGAAAGCTGGTGTTTAGCGTGTCATAGCGGCGGCGCACCCGTTCATTCTCGCGATCTGCAGCAAAGAAAAACTGTTTCAGGTCATTTCCGCCAATAGAGAGAAAATCGACCTCCTTGAAAAAGTGATCGGGAGCAAATGCCAAAGAGGGGGTCTCAAGCATAGCGCCAACTTGAATATGCTTCGGCAGGGTGTGGCCAAGTTTGGTTTCGCGGGCCTTTGCTCGGTCCAGCTCTGCTAAGGCGCCGTGAAATTCATCAAATTGAGCTATAAAGGGGAACATGACCCAAAGGTCGCGCCCGGCCGTGGCCCGCAGCAGTGCTTGCAATTGCATTCGCAAAATTCCGGGCTTGTCCAGTCCGACCCGAATGGCCCGCCAGCCCATGGCCGGGTTTGGCTCATCTTGTGGCACCATATAGGGCAGCACCTTGTCAGAGCCGATATCCAGCGTTCGGAACACCACCTTGCGCCCCTCGGCGGCATCCATGACCCGTGTATATTGCGAGACCAGCTCGGCGCGTTTGGGCATCTGGTTTTGTGCCAAAAATTGCAATTCCGTGCGAAACAGACCCACGCCCTCAGCGCCAGAACTTGGTAGAGACGGCAGATCAGCCATGAGGCCGGCATTCATGAGCAAGTGCACGACGGTGCCGCATTTCGCCTCAGCGGGCTTGTCGCGCAGCTCAACATAGCGATCCGCCTGCTGACGCATCATCGCGATTTTATCGCGCATCGCCTTTTGCACGCCTTCATCTGGGCGCAGATGCACATAGCCCTGGTCACCGTCAAGCATTATCGCGTCACCGTTGAGCGCCTCACTCACAATGCCTTTGGCGCGAATGAGCAGTGGAATGGCCAGCGCTCTGGCCACAATGGCCGCATGGGAGCCGACAGATCCCTCTTCCAGCACAATCCCGCGCAAGCTGCGGCCATAGTCGAGCAATTCACCGGGTCCGATATTGCGGGCGACAAGGATCGGGTTGGGCGGCACTTCGGCGCCTGTGTCGCTGCCTTGCCCGGTCAGGAGCCGCAATAGACGATTGGAAAGGTCGTCCAAGTCATGCAGGCGCTCACGCAGATAGCTATCTTTGGACTGCCCCATTCGGCTGCGGGCAGCGGATTGTTCTTTTTCAACAGCGGCCTCTGCGGAAAGGCCGCGCTGGATGTCTTCTTCCATGCGCCGCCGCCATCCTTTGGAATTGGCAAAGAGGCGGTAGGCTTCGAGGACTTCCAATTGCTCGGTATCACCGCTGCGCGCATTTGTGAGCATTTGGTCGACGGAAATGCGCAGGCGATCAAGCGCATCCTCGAGCCGCTGCGTTTCAACCTCGGGATCATCGGCAATGGGATTGGTCACAACGACCCGCGGTTCATGCAGATAGACCAGACCTTCGGCCACGCCATCCTGCGCGCTTTTGGCATGAAACATCACAGGTTTCTGATGACGTGCAGAGAGCGCATCGCCGTCGCCGACAAAGGCGCCCAATTCGGTCATCTCTGCCAGGACCATCGCCACAACTTCAAGCGCGTAAATTTCATCGGCGGAAAATTCGCGGGCTGCTTTCGATTGAACAACCAAGACTCCAAGCGAGTCGCCGAGACGCTGAATGGGAACGCCAAGAAAAGAGGAATAGATCTCCTCGCCGGTCTCGGCCATGAAGCGAAAGCCCTTGGCCGAGGGGGCGTCGGCGGTGTTGATGACCTGATTGAAGCGGGCCACACGGCCCACCAGACCCTCGCCGATGCGCATCCGGGTTTGGTGAACCGCGGCGGCCTTCAAGCCCTCTGTAGCGCAGAGCTCCAATGTCTCTTGATCGCGAAAGAGATAGATTGAGCAAACCTCCGAGCGCATCGAGCTGGCGATCAGTTGGACGATCTTATCAAGCCGCGCTTGACCGGCTGAATCTTCGGCCATGGCATCGCGCAGGGCGCCAAGTAATTTGCGGCTTTCACTCTCGGAGGTTTGGACCATTTAGACTGGTGCCTCTAGGCTGTTTTTTCCAATGTAAAAGCATCATGCAGGGTCTGAACGGCCAATTCCATATATTTCCGCTCTATGAGGACAGAAATTTTTATCTCTGAGGTTGTGATGACCTTAATATTGATCCCCTCACGGTGGAGTGCCTGGAACATTTGCGCGGCCACACCCGCATGGCTGCGCATGCCGATACCCACCACAGAGACCTTTGCCACGGCTGCGTCGACCACAAGGTCATGGTAGTTGATAATCCCCGCATCCTTGGCGGTTTGCATCGCTTTCTCTGCGCGCAACACCTGTTCGGTTGGGCAAGAGAAGGTCATATCGGTGCGGCCATCTTCTGAGATGTTCTGAACGATCATGTCAACATTCACGCCGGACTCTGACAGCGGGCCGAAAATGGCGGCGGCTATACCAGGACGGTCGGCAACGGAAATAAGGGTCATTTTGGCTTCATCCCGGCTGTAGGCGACGCCGGCTACGACATTTGATTCCATGATTTCCTCCTCGGCACATACCAATGTACCTGCTGTATCTGATGGGTCTTCGAAAGAGCTAAGCACCCGAAGGCGCACATTGAACCGCATGGCCAATTCGACAGAGCGGGTTTGCAGAACTTTTGCGCCCAAAGAGGCCAGTTCTAGCATCTCTTCAAAAGCGATCTTTTCGAGTTTGCGTGCCTTGCTCGATATGCGCGGGTCGGTGGTATAGACCCCGTCGACATCGGTATAAATGTCACAGCGCTCGGCATCAAAGGCGGCGGCAAATGCAACGGCCGTGGTGTCAGAGCCGCCACGCCCTAGGGTTGTGATCCGGCCCTCAGGACTGACGCCCTGGAAGCCGGCGACTACGGCCACGCGCATGCCTTGGGCGAATTTTTCGTCCAGATTTGCCGAGGGAATTGCTTCAATACGGGCATTTGCATGTGCGCTTGTGGTTTGCACGGGCACTTGCCAGCCCTGCCAGCTCCGCGCTGGGATGTCCATTTCTTGCAATGTCAGCGCCGTGAGGCCCGCGGTGACATTCTCTCCCGAGGAGACCACAGCATCATATTCGCGGGCGTCATAGAGAGCCGAGGTCTCATTGACCCAGCCCACCAACTCATTGGTTTTACCCGACATGGCTGAGACGATCACAATGACATCATAGCCCTTGGCAACTTCCAACCGAACACGCTCGGCGGCATTGCGAATACGATCGAGATTGGCTACGGACGTGCCGCCAAATTTCATTACCAAGCGAGGCATATGTCATCCAACTTTGTGAAGTTTCGGCGGGGTGTTAGGCTGTTGTGCGCCTAAGGGCAAGGGCAGCAGGCCCGGATTTTCACTCTAATTTGTGTGACGCTTCGCCATAAACGGCAGCGGGGCGACGGGAATTCCTTCTTCGATCAGCGCTTTGGCCTCTTCGGCCTTGGCCTCTCCATAGATGGCTCGGGCGGGTTTCTCGCCAAGATGTTGGGCGCGGGCTTCATGGGCGAAATTCATGCCGACATAATCGGAATTGGCTTCGATCTGTTGTTTTAACTTCGCCAAATTGCGCTTGGCTTCGCTCATGGGCGCGCTCAAGGACTGGCTGTCCGATGGGCTTTGGGTCGATATTTTTGGGGCCATCAGCGATTTCTCAATCGTGCGATCGCCACATTCAGCACAGGTCAGCATCCCCGCTTTTGCCAATTTTTCATAGGCATCCGAGGATTGAAACCAGCTGTCAAAGCTATGGTTCTGACTGCATTTAAGCGAAAAGTGGATCACGGGGAATGCTCCTATGCGGTTCACCTTTACTTGAGTGATTGCGTCGCTCAAATCAAGAGGCGAGATAGAACAGATTATGGCACAAAGGCCTTAATCAATCGTGCAAGTTCCGGTTCTGCCACTTGGCTTGCGGCCTCCTCGCAGGAAAACCACTTGCGGCGGCGTTCGGATTGTTCGGCATAGCTGTCGCGTTGTTTTTTCACTTTGAGCGCGTAGAGTGTCACTATACAGGGCAGGGATTCTGCATTTTCCATATGTTTTTCATAGCTATAAACGCCGATGGGACGCTGTTTGACTTTGCCGGTAACACCCGCCTCTTCCCCCGCTTCCTTAGCGGCGGCCTCGGCTGGGGTTAAGCTATCTTCAGGCCATCCTTTAGGCACAATCCAACGCTTTGTACCTCGGGAGGTAACGAGTAATATTTGCACCATCCCCTTTTCGACACGATAACACAGAGCACCAAATTGTGCCCGCGCCATGCGTTTTTGTATCGGATCGATCGAAAGTGGTAGAGGTTTGGGCTTTGAGGGGCTCATAGTGCGGAGTTGTTTTCATTGTTGCTGAGTGTTTATAACACAAGCGAGATGGATATACAAAAGCGCGAGCCGTTTAAGACTCTTCTTCATATTTTAATCCCGATCCGCCGCATCGCGCGGATCGTCGGGTCCTGCGCTGTGGTTTTTGGAGCGGGTCTTTGCTCTGCGCAACCGATTGATGTGTTTGCCGCAGCCAGTCTGAAGCCCGCGCTTGACGCGATCGCCGTGCAATACGCGCGCGCAACCGGTCAAGCATTGCGCCTCTCCTATGCCGCTTCGAGCGTTTTGGCCCGGCAGATTGAGCAGGGGGCTCCGGCAGATGTGTTTGTGTCCGCCAGTTCTGATTGGATGAGCTACGTTCATGATGCGGGTGTATTGAGCCAATCGGCCCGCGTGATTGCAGCGAACCGCTTGGTGCTGGCCTCCGCGACCCCCGCCGCTGTGACATTAGAGGTCGAAGATATTATGGCACGTCTGGACGGTGGTCGCTTGGCGGTGCCGCTGATTTCTTCTGTGCCCTTGGGACTCTATGCCACACAGGCTCTGACAACATTGGGGCTGCTGCACGAGTTACGGCCGCATTTGGCGCAACAAGACAACGCCCGGGCCAGTTTAATCGCTGTTTTGCGGCAAGAATGCCCTTTAGGATTGCTCTATGCTTCCGATGTTCAAAGCACAGCTGGTGTCTATGTCGTGGCCAATATTGCACCAGAAACCCATGAACCAGTGCGCTATCTTGCTGCTTCAGTGACCGCGCGCGGTGAGGCCGTTGTGGCCTATTTGGCTGGCGCAACGGGCCGTGAGGTCTTCGCGGCTCAAGGGTTTTTGGCGCCATGAGCTGGTTTTCTGTCAGCCCGGTTGAGCTGGATGCGCTGCGCCTGTCGCTTTGGGTTGCATTGGTGGCTGTGGCTCTCAGCCTGCCGTTGGCGGTGGCTATGGCTTATGTGCTTGCGCGATGTCGGTTTTGGGGGCACGGGCTGCTGAATGCGCTGGTGCATTTGCCCTTGGTCTTGCCGCCGGTTGTGACAGGCTATCTTTTGTTGGTGGTTTTTGGTCGCAAAGGCGCCCTTGGCCCTGTGCTGGAGGCGCTTGGGATGCAATTGGCTTTTACCTCCGCCGGGGCCGCGCTGGCGGCAGCGGTCATGGCCTTTCCGTTGATAGTGCGGGCCATCCGCCTTGCTTTGGAAGCGGTGGACCCGCGGCTTGAAGAGGCTGCCGGCACGCTGGGCGCATCGCCGATTAAGGTCTTTGCCTTTGTCACCTTGCCGCTCATGCTGCCGGGACTTGTTGCTGGGGCCGTGGTTGGGTTTGCCAAGGCCTTAGGGGAATTTGGCGCGACCATTACTTTTGTCTCCAATATCCCTGGTGAAACGCAAACCCTGGCCTCGGCAATTTACGCGGTGTTGCAAGTGCCAGGCCAAGAGGCGGCGGTTGGACGGATGATTGTCCTATCGCTACTTTTGTCTTTTGGGGCGCTGTTGTTGTCTGAAATATTGGCAAGAAAAATGGTGCGCCGATGAGTTTGGATCTCGACATTCATGTGAGGCGCGGGCGTTTCACACTGGAGGTTCAAGTCACCGCTCCAGCCGGGGTGACGGTTATTTTCGGCCCCTCGGGCTGCGGCAAAACCACATTACTGCGCGCCGTGGCTGGGCTAGAGCCGGTCGATCATGGGAAGATTGTGATTGATGGCTCGGATATGACTGAGCAGCCCGCACATCGGCGCGCTGTCGGGTATCTCTTTCAGGAACCTCGTTTGCTGCCGCATCTAAATGTCCTTGGCAATTTGAAATTTGCGCAAAGAATGGGCCGGCAGGTGAGGGGTCAGAGCTTTGATGAGGTGATTGCTTTGCTAGAGCTTGATCCTCTTTTGGGCCGAGCGCCTTTTGCCCTCTCTGGCGGGGAAGCGCAGCGGGTGGCGCTCGGACGCGCCTTGCTGAGCGCGCCGAAGTGCCTGTGTTTGGACGAGCCGCTCTCTGCTTTGGATCAAGGATTAAAGCACCGGATCCTGCCCTATCTCGAGAGGCTGCGCGCCCGTACGGACATTCCGATTCTCTATGTCACTCATGATGCCGCTGAGATGGCGCGATTGGCCAATCATATCGTGTTGATGCAGGCTGGGCGCAGTGTCCTATCTGGACCCGCTGAGGCGATTCTGTCGGATCCTGCCGCGGTGCCCTATCTTGGGGTGCGCGCGGCGGGCACAGTCATTTCGGGGCAGGTCATGGCACCCGATCCCACTACTGGTCTTGCGGTCATCGGCTTTGACGGTGGCCAGTTGATTTTGCCGGAACTGAGCCAAACCAAGGGCCATAACATTCGCATTCGCATCCCGGCGCAGGATATTGTTTTGGCTCGTGAGAAACCCAGAGGCCTGTCTGCGCTCAATGTTTTTGAAGGAGCAATCACTCAGCTTCATTCAGGTCAGGGCCCGGGCGTCATGGTGCAATTTCAAACCGGCGGTACGCTTTTTTTGGCCCGTGTGACACAATATTCGGCCCAAAAAATGGAGCTGGCAGTGGGACAAACGATTTTCGCCATCGTCAAAGCCACCGCTTTTGATCCGGCTGGCATTGGCACCTAAGACGCAAACAGCTATTTTTTCCTATGTATTTCTGCTTGGGCCACGGGATTTGCGTGGCAAGACTTTGGGTTTGCTCGACCAACCCAGTTGGTCGGCCAACACCCGGCGTTTGACCTCTTCGACCTCGCCGGGCTTCAATTCGCGCAGCTGAAACGGTCCATAGGAAATCCGGATTAGACGGTTCACGGTAAAGCCCAAAAATTCCATCGCCCGCCGGATTTCGCGGTTTTTGCCTTCCTTCAGGCCAATGGTCAGCCAAAAGTTTGCGCCGGTTTGCCGGTCCATTTGAATGGTCATTGGTTGAAACCGCTCGCCGTCAACGGTGATGCCTTGGGTCAAAGGCTCAAAGGCCCCTTCACGCGGATAGCCTTTGATGCGAACGCGGTAGCGGCGGGTCCAGCCGGTGCTGGGCAGCTCAAGGGTCCGTTTTAATCCGCCATCATTGGTCAGCAGTAACAGACCTTCGGAGTTCATATCCAATCGCCCGACAGAGACCACACGGGGGAGCCCTTCAGGTAATTTATCGAACACAGTCTCGCGGCCTTTTTCGTCACGCGCGCTGGTCACAAGGCCGATGGGTTTGTGATAGAGCCAGAGCCGGGGCTCTTCGGGCGGCTCGATCGGTTCACCGTCGAATTCGATTTTATCGCTGGCTTGCACGTTCAGCGCTGGGCCGAATATCTTTTTGCCATTCACTTTGATCCGGCCCGCTTCAATCAGTTTTTCACTGTCGCGTCTTGAGGCCACGCCTGCGCGGGCCAAAACTTTCGCGATCCGATCGCCCTTTGGTGTTTCATCTGCCATAAGCTCGGCTTAGACTGTGTTGAAAGCAATGCCAAGCGGGGATAAATGGGTTTTAACAGTCAAATGGGGTCGGCACTGATTGAGGCGCGCAAGGCGGCAGAGGCCGGCGAGGTGCCCGTGGGTGCGGTCTTGGTGGATGCGCGCGGCGAAATTGTGGCACGGGCGGGAAACCGGACGCGGCGCGATAGCGATCCGACGGCTCATGCGGAAATCCTGGTGATCCGGGCCGCTGCGGCGGCTTTGGGGCAGGAGCGCTTGGGTGGATATACGCTGTATGTGACCCTTGAGCCCTGCGCCATGTGTGCCGGCGCTTTGGCCCATGCCCGAATATCACGTGTGGTTTATGGAGCCGCCGATCCAAAATCTGGCGGCACGGATCACGGCGCGCGTGTGTTTTCCCATGCACAAAGCCATCACAGGCCAGAGGTGATTGGGGGCATATGCGAAGAAGAATGTGCCGCTCTGTTGCGAAGTTTTTTCGCGCAAAAACGCTGGTGAGCCCAGGGCGGCCGCCAGAGCCCTTGGCAAGGCCTAAATCCCAAGCTAGTAAGCGAGGAAGCAACTGAAATAGTGAAGGATCCGCGATGTCGATCGACACAAAAACCGCCGGGCGCGTGGCAAAGCTCGCTCGGATTAAGGTGGAAGAGGCAGATCTGCCCGCCTTGGCTCAGGAGTTTACCAATATTTTAGGCTTCATTGAGCAGCTGAATGAGGTGGATGTGGATGGGGTTGAGCCGATGACCTCAGTAACGCCGCAACGGCTTTACCGTCGGTCTGATGCTGTGACTGCTGGTGACCAGCAAGCCGCTGTGCTCGCCAATGCGCCCGATGCCCGCGAGGGATTTTTTGCTGTGCCGATGGTGGTGGAATAATGTCTGATTTAATGAAACTCACGCTGGCTGGTGCCCGGGATGCACTGCGTGCTGGAGAGACCACGGCCGTTGAGCTGGCGGAGGTCTCGCTCGCAGCCGTTGCCGCTTCAAAGCCTTTGAATTCCTTCGTACATGACACCTCAGAGATTGCCCGATCGCAAGCAAAGGCTGCCGATGCGCGTATTCATGCCGGCGATGCTCCCGATATGTGTGGCTTGCCAATTGGCATGAAAGATTTGTTCTGCACCAAAGGCGTTGCAACCCAAGCGGCGAGCGCAATTTTGGACGGGTTTAAACCGCAATACGAATCCACCGTATCACAAAAGCTGTTTGACGCCGGTGCCGTCATGGTGGGTAAGTTGAATATGGATGAATTCGCCATGGGCTCGTCCAACGAAACCTCGGTCTATGGCGATGCGGTGAACCCTTGGAAAGTCGATGAACGCGTTTTGACCCCTGGGGGCTCGTCCGGCGGCTCGGCGGCGGCTGTGGCCGCAGAGACCTGTCTGGCGGCTACCGGCACAGATACCGGCGGCTCCATCCGCCAACCTGCTGCATTTACAGGGATCACGGGGATCAAGCCCACCTATGGGCGTTGCTCGCGCTGGGGTATTGTGGCCTTTGCCTCCTCGCTTGATCAAGCTGGCCCAATCACCAAAGATGTGCGCGATGCCGCGATAATGCTTGAGGCGATGTCTGGCTTTGATGCTAAAGACAGCACCTCGATGAACCTGCCGGTGCCCAATTTCGAAGCGGCTCTGACAGGCGATATTCGCGGAAAAACCATCGGTATTCCAAAGGAATATCGGGTGGATGGCATGCCTGATGCGCTAGAAACCCTGTGGTCTGAGGGGCGCCAAATGCTGCGCGATGCTGGGGCGGTTGTCAAAGATATCAGCCTGCCTCATACGAAATATGCCCTGCCAGCCTATTATGTCATTGCACCAGCAGAAGCGTCCTCAAATTTGGCCCGTTATGACGGGGTGCGTTTTGGTCATCGTGCAAAGTTGGAGGCTGGCGATGGCATTACAGAAATGTATGAAAAAACCCGTGCCGAAGGTTTCGGCCCAGAGGTCCAGCGCCGCGTGATGGTTGGCACCTATGTGCTTTCGGCTGGGTTTTATGATGCCTATTACAACCGTGCCCGCCGGGTGCGCGCTTTGATCAAAAAAGATTTTGATGATGTCTTTGCCGCTGGTGTCGATGCCATTTTGACCCCCTCAACCCCATCTGCGGCATTTGGTTTGGGGGAGATGGCCAATGCGAATCCGGTACAAATGTATCTGTTTGACGTCTTTACGGTCACGGTAAACTTGGCTGGATTGCCGGGCATTTCTGTGCCAGCGGGGCTGGATTCCCAAGGCCTGCCCCTTGGGCTGCAATTGATCGGTCGTCCATGGGAAGAGGGAGATTTGCTCAATACAGCCTTCACCTTGGAGCAGGCTCTTGGATTTAATGCGAAGCCAAACCAATGGTGGCGTTAGCGCCACTTGGCCAGCTTTGAGTGGCCCCGGCCAATAGGAGATGCGGATGAAATATGGTATGATAATCGCTCTGGCCTTGTTCGCAAGCGGGTGCCAGCGCGCGATTCCGACCGAAGTCATTGGCGCAGGTCATGTCATGGCGATGGAGACGGCTGCGGATGCTGCAGCGGAGTCCCCAGCGCCTGTGAGCCAAATCTCCAATGAGCAGGATTTTGAAGTCGTCGCCACTGCGCAGACTGTGGAAAGCGATGCAGAGCGGATTGCCGCAAATCGGGCGAAATATATCGTGATGGAGGTGCAAGCCTTGCCGCAGCGCACGGGCCGGCGACCCAATGTTGTGGAATATGCTATTCGGACCAATAATCCGATCGGCGTGCAGCTCTACAGTCGTTTCGGCACGGGGCTCAAGGTTATCAGCTCCGGTGGCTGCGATCGCTATCGCTCTAAGGATGAGGCGCAGCAGGACTTTTTGTCCAGAGGCGGTCCGCAGCGTGATGCCTATGGCTTGGATCCTGATGGAGATGGATTTGCCTGTGGTTGGGATCCGCGACCATTCCGCTTGGCAGTGGGAAACTGAGCCTTCTGAGCGTAGAGCGGCGCCTGTCGCCAAACTTGGGGCCGCGCAAGGGTGGGGTGCCGCCCTCGTTGATCGTTCTTCATTACACTGCCATGCCAGATGCGCAGGCCGCTCTGGAGCGGTTGAGTGATCCAGCCCACGAGGTTTCGGCCCATTATTTTTTGGATCAATCGGGTGGGGCCGTTCAGCTTGTGCCCGAGGCACAGCGGGCTTGGCATGCGGGGGAGGGTGCCTGGGGCGATTGCACGGATATAAATTCCGCTTCTATTGGGATTGAACTGTGCAATGCAGGCGATCACGCCTTTCCCGCAGCGCAGATCCAAGCGCTTAAATCCTTGCTCAAAGAGGTAATGCAGCGTTGGGATATCTCGGCGCAAGGGGTGATTGGCCACTCTGATATGGCCCCGGGGCGCAAACAGGACCCCGGGCGCTGGTTTGAGTGGCAAGATTTAGCCAGGGATGGCCTTACGGTGTACCGCGGCGCCCCCCACAGGCACCAGTTGCCCTTCCTCGAGGCGGCCGAGCGGTTCGGATATCGCAGGCCTGAAGGGGCAAATTCCGAACAAACCCTGCTCGAAACCTTCCGACAACGTTTTCGCCCGAAGGCCACTGGTCCGCTCGGCGAAGACGATCTGAAAATCCTATCCGATCTTGCGCAAACCTACCCCGCTGCCAAGGTATTCTAGCGCGGTGACTTGCCCTATGCAGACCTCTTCTCATCGATGGCAGGAGGCGGAACTTTGCACGCGCAGTTGGCTTGACCCGGCGTTGCAGGGCTCGTAACAGAGCAGTGCGCGGGGGGCTGGGCAATCGCGAGGGGCAACCTTCGAGGAAAGTCCGGACTCCGTGAAACAACGGTGCCGGGTAACGCCCGGCGGGGGCAACCCTAGGGATAGCGCCACAGAGAAGAGACAGCCTTGCATGCAAGGTAATGGTGAAACGGTGGGGTAAAGCCCACCGCACGGCTGGCAACAGTCGTGGCACGGCAAGCCCCACCGGGAGCAATGCCAAATAGGAACCGCATATGGGTCGTTTCAGCCCCGCAGGTTCGGGTTGGCAGCTAGAGCGTCCTGGCAACAGGCCGCTGAGATGAATGATTGCCCAAGATTGTGCTGGTAACAGCGTCGATCTGGACAAAATCCGGCTTATAGGCTCCCCGCGCATATTTGACTGGCTTTGGCCACGTGAATCGGTTGACAGCACCGCTGAGAGCGTTAAAAGCCGTCAGATCAGGATCAAAGCGGCCATGAGGCTGCGCCCGTAGGAGACGTACCATGGCGAAGCCAACCACAATTAAGATCCGCCTGAATTCCAGCGCGGGCACTGGCCACTTTTATGTGACTAAAAAGAACGCACGCACAATGACCGAAAAAATGGTCGCCCGGAAATATGATCCGGTTGCGCGCAAACATGTTGAATACAAAGAAGGCAAAATTAAGTAGGCGAAAGCCCCCTTCAATTTGCAAAAAGCCGTGCAAGTTGCGCGGCTTTTTTTGTGCATATGTAAAGACAGTCAAGGCTCTGATGACAGCCTAGGCACAAAAAAAACACCCCGCCATTTCTGGCGAGGTGCGCATTGCGTAGGCCAAAGAGGCCTGCTTACTCGTTGTTACCCATGAACATTAGCAGGAACTGGAACATGTTCAAGAAATCAAGGTAGAGGTTCAAGGCGCCGAAGATGGCGGATTTGGCAAGCCACTCTTGATCACCATGATGGGCATGCGCCAGATATTCATTCTTAATGGTCTGTGTGTCATAGGCGGTGAGACCGGCAAATACCAACACCCCAATTGCTGAAATCGCAAACAAGAGCGCGGGCGACTGCAGGAAGATGTTAACGATCATCGCGACGACTAGACCAATGACGCCCATGATCAGGAAGCTGCCCCATCCGGAGATGTCTTTCTTGGTTGTGTAGCCATAGAGCGAGAGGCCCGCAAATGCGATGGCGGTGACCAGGAAGGTTTGCGTGATTGAGTGGCCTGTATAACGAATGAAAATTGAGCTGAGCGACAGGCCTATCAAAGTGGCGAAGATAAAGAAGAACAGCTGCGCCCCAGCTGCACTGGCGCGACGCATCACTGTGCCCATGCCCAAGAACAGCACCGCAAGCGGCGCCAGCATGATGACGTATTTGAGCCAAGTGGTATAAATCACCAGACCAAAGCTGGTGAGAAGTTTACCATTCGGCAATTGCGCAGCTGCCATGTTGGCATCTGTCGTCGTGGCCAGGCCGGCAATGGCCCAAGCGGCAACGGCGGTGATCACCATTCCAATGGACATTGTGCCATAGACTTTGTTCATATGTGCCCGCAGGCCGGCATCGATCGCAGCACTGCGACTGCCTGCATTTGCGGATATCGTGTTAAAATCTGCCATGTTGCTCTCCAAAAATAACGCGTTCGGCGCGCAAGGCGCCATTGTTTCAAATATCGGGCTTCTGGGGTGAAATTTCAAGGGAAACCGCAAGGATTGACCATTAAATTGTGCAATTTTCGCCGAATGCTGAAAAAATGGTGCCGGAAAGGTTAAACCGGCCCGCGAACCACAAGCTTGCCGATGGATTTTCGTGCTTTCAGATCGGCCAATGCCTCAAGCGCTTGGTCGAAGTCATAGCTGCCGCCGATATGAGGTTTGAGCAGCCCTTTTGTAATCATTGCGAGGACATCTGTAAGGCTGTCGCGTAAAACCTGCGGTGCAAATCCCATATATCCGCCCCAATAAAAACCCAACACATCCACATTTTTGACTAAGAGATGATTGGCTTTGATTTGTGGGACATCACCGCTGGCGAAGCCGATTACAAGATAGCGCGCCTCGGGCCGGCAACATTTGAGTGCAGCGACAAAAGGGTCCCCGCCGACCGGATCATAGACCACATCCACGCCGCCAAGGGCTTTGACTTTGGCCACGACATCTTCCTGGGCGCTATCAATGGTGATGTCGGCGCCTCTGTCTTTACACACTTGCAATTTTTCCGGCCCGCGGGCGACAGCGATGACCCTTGCGCCGAGGGCCGCGCCAATTTCCACAGCGGTCAACCCTACTCCGCCACCTGCGCCAAGAACCAACAGAGTGTCGTCAGATGTAAGTTTTGCGCGATGGGTCAGGGCGAGATGCGACGTTCCATAGCTGATCAAAGCAGAGGCGGCGGTGTCAAATGGCATACCATCCGTGAGCTTCAAGCAGCGCGTGGCCTCAATTGGGCAATATTCGGCCAAACCGCCAGACCCTGCAAACCCCGCAACGCGATCACCGATTTGAAAGTCAGTCACGTCAGCGCCGAGATCTGCAACTTCGCCCGCGACTTCCATGCCAAGGGTGAAGGGGAGGGCAGGGGTCTCCTGATAAGTGCCGCGAATCATCAGCAGGTCTGCAAAATTCAGAGCGCAGGCAGCCGTGCGGATGAGAATTTGATTCGCTGCAAGCGTCGGCATGGACCTGTCTAAAAAGACAGGTTTTTGGCTGTGGTCTTGAACTTGGAGGGCGCGCATGGGCTGAAATCAACCTGTTTGTTAACCATTTCACCCTTTATAGGCGCCGGGATCCGGAAATTCCAGCATCGAAACCGCGCTGTCGTGAACGGTAAGAATTTGGCTATAAAATAGATTATATTTCTGGAGAAACGGCACTTCAAAGATCATTTCGGAAGCGAAGGTTGGGAGGTTTGAGAGCGTAGATTCAAAAATTTGTTAATAAATGGTTAATTTTTGGATTTATTTGCGAAAGAGATTTTGTGGTATCCGAAAGTACGTCAGACCAGCCGCAGGTTTTGTACTTTCTGTAGCTTAGACAATATTAGGAGACGATAATGACACATCCGGTCGACATACATGTCGGACAACGTGTGCGACAAAGGCGCTGCCTGTTAGGAATGACCCAACAGCAATTGGCCGAACAAGTAGGTATTAAATTTCAATAAGTTCAAAAGTATTAAACTGGCGCCAACCGGGTCAGCTCATCGAGGCTTGGGGATATTTCAGAAGTCATGGAAGTCCCGGTGAGTTTTTCTTTGAAGGTCTTGCGGAGATTGATGGCGACACAGCGCGCAAGAAAAATAATTTGGGAGATAAAAAGCCTTAGAATTGTTCCGCTGCTATTACGCCATCCCAAAGGACCAGCGCAAACGCCTGTTTGATTTGGCGCGGGTCTTGAGCCAAGCGGCTTGATAGCTTCTATTCCGGCTGGGAGGATTACTTGACCAAGTGGGGCACCTCCTCCTAGATAGGCCGACTTATGAAAGAAGGCCGTATGACCGATCAGACGCCCAGCCCGGAAGCTATATTATCTCTTGCCTCGCAGTTGGCTGATGGGGCGGCCGAACACACACTCAAGTGGTTTCGCGCCCCGGCATTGGTGACGCAAAATAAGTGGGCGGAAGGGTTTGATCCGGTCACCGAGGCCGACAAAGCGGCGGAGCTTGCCATGCGTTCAATCTTAAAAGAGCAGCGGCCCGAGGATTCCGTGATTGGCGAAGAGTCGCAGGACACATTTGGCACATCTGGTCTGTCTTGGGTGCTTGACCCGATTGATGGCACCCGCGGTTATGTCAGTGGCACGCCCACCTGGGGCACTTTGATTGCCTTGAATGATGGCCACGAGCCGATTTTTGGCATGATTGATCAGCCCTACATAGGCGAGCGATTTGTCGGTGGGCTTGGGATGGCCTTTATGGAGCGCCATGGGATCAGAACCTCGCTGGCCACGCGCAAGACGCGGCATTTGTCTCAAGCGAAGATCTTCACCACCTTTCCAGAGGTCGGCAGCCCCCTTGAGGCTGAGGCCTTCCACACCCTGGCTGAGCAGTGTCAGTTGACCCGCTACGGCATGGATTGCTACGCCTATGCGCTTTTGGCTGCGGGGCAGATCGATTTGGTGATTGAGGCCGGCTTGAACGCCTATGATATCCAAGCCCCTATGGCGCTTGTGCAAGCGGCAGGTGGGGTGGTCAGTGATTGGCGTGGCGGCAATCCGATGAACGGAGGCAGATGTCTGTGCGCGGCGACGCCGGAGCTGCATGCGGCTGCTTTGGACATTTTGCGCGAGGTGCCGCTTGGCTGATACGCTTATTCAAAACGCCGGCTTGGTGCTGACGATGGATGAGATGCGGCGGGCTGTCCCGTCGGGGGATGTGTTGATGCGCGATGGGCGCATTGTGGCGGTGGGGCGTGATCTACCGACGACGGGCTGCACTGTGGTGAATGCAGCGGGCTGTTTGGTCACGCCCGGATTGGTCAATACCCATCACCATCTGTATCAAACCATGACCCGCGCGGTGCCCGCTGGGCAAGACGCCGCACTTTTTGGCTGGCTACAAGCGCTCTATCCAATTTGGGCGGCCATGCGCCCGGATGACTTTTTTGTCTCCGCTCAAGTAGGGATGGCGGAACTTCTTTTGTCGGGTTGCACAACTACGTCAGATCACCTGTATCTCTATCCTAATGGAACGCGACTGGAAAATACGATTCACGCCGCGCAAGAGATCGGCATGCGGTTTCACCCCACACGGGGGGCTATGAGCATAGGTGAAAGCGCCGGAGGCCTGCCGCCAGATGGTTTGGTCGAGCGGGAGGCCGATATTCTCGAGGACATGATCCGTGTCATCGATGGCTTTCACGATCCGCGCCCCGGCTCTATGTGCCGGGTTGGGGTGGCGCCCTGCTCGCCTTTTTCTGTCAGCCGCGAATTGATGCGCGATGCCGCGCTCTTGGCCCGTGACAAAGGGGTGATGATGCACACCCATTTGGCGGAAAATGACGAAGACATTGCCTATAGTTTGGAAAAATTTGGGATGCGCCCCGGGCAATATGCCGAAGAGTTGGGCTGGACCGGGCCGGATGTTTGGCATGCGCATTGCGTCAAGCTCGATGCGAAGGAAATCGCGCTGTTTGCGCGGACGCAAACCGGGGTTGCTCATTGCCCCTGTTCCAACTGCCGTTTGGCCTCGGGCATTGCGCCGGTACGGGCGATGCGAGATGCGCGCGTGCCGGTCGGGCTTGGGGTCGACGGATCGGCTTCGAATGATGCAGGCAACCTGATGGCCGAAGCGCGCCAGACGCTGTTGCTGCAACGGCTGGCCTATGGCGCCGGTGCAATGTCACCGGGCGAGGCGCTTGAGATCGCCACTTTGGGTGGGGCTCAGGTTTTGGGCCGCGAGGATTGCGGCGCATTGGCGCCCGGAAAATGTGCTGATGCGGTGATTTGGGATATGGGTGATGTAAATGCTGCCGGAAATTGGGACCCCGCAGCAATCCTTTTGGCTGGGCCAACTTTGGCACGCGACGTTTTTGTCAACGGCCAGCAGGTGGTCGCAGAGGGGCGCATCACCACGCTGGATCAACGCGCCTTGGCCCGCCGGCAAAATCTACAGATGCGTGCGCTGCAGGAGCGCGCCTAGGCCTGCCTGCGTTCTCTGTTAAAGACCTCTGCATGACGAGATTTCAACACGAAATGAGGGCAGCGCCGGCCTGGGCGGGCGCATATGTCTGGTGGTGAAATTACTGCAAAATTTGAGCAATAACCATATATACAAGTATATTGAGATGGTGAATGCGCCTGCCGGGGGGCAGGCAGGCGCAACCCGGTGTTGCCACCGGGCAAAGTGTTTTGGCTTGGCGGTTGGGTTACGCAGAGGTTTTCCTAGACTGGAACGCCCGCGACCCAGACTTGCCGAATGGCCCGGTCATCGCCCATCATGATCGTGGGAAACAGGCTCTCCCAAAAATCATTGGCATGCTCATAGCGCTGGGCGATTGCAGTCGTTGAGCTCAGGTTGAGAATACAAAGGTCTGCTTCGGCACCTGCGCCCAGATGACCGATGGTGCCAGACAGGTGCAGCGCTTTCGCCGACCCTTCAGAGGCCAGCCACATAAGCTGCGCTGGATGCAGCGCTTGACCGCGCAATTGCGCCACCTCATAGGCCGCCGCCATGGTGCGCAGCACGGAGAAATTGGATCCACCTCCGATATCGGTGGCCAGTCCCATGTTCACCCCTGCCTGGGCCAGGCCCATAAGGTCAAAAAGACCCGATCCGATAAAGGTGTTGGAGGTTGGGCAATGCACCACAGAGGCGCCGACTTCGGCCAATTGGTCGATCTCGCGCGGCTCAAGATGGATGGCATGACCGTAAAGGCCGCGCGGGCCCAGCAGGTCGAATTGCGCATAGGTCTCGAGATAGTCGCGTGCCTCTGGAAACAGGCTGTGCACCCAGGCGATTTCTTCAGTTTGCTCGGACAGGTGAGTTTGCATCAAGCAGTCTGGACGTTCTTGCCACAGCCCGCCTAAGGCGGCGAGCTGCTCGGGGGTTGATGTCGGTGAAAACCGGGGGGTGATGGCATAGCTCAAGCGGTCGCGCCCATGCCATGTATCGATCAAATCTTTGCTGTCATCATAAGCCGATTGCGCCGTGTCGATCAGGCCGTCTGGCGCATTGCGATCCATACAGGTCTTGCCGCCCACCACTCGCATTCCGCGCGCCTGGGCTGCCTCAAAATAGGCGGTGACAGACACAGGGGCGGAGGTGCAATAGCTGGCCATGGTCGTCGTGCCATGACTGAGGGCAATGTCGAGATAGCGACCAGCAATCTTGGCGGCGTAATCGGGATCTGCCAGACGCATTTCCTCGGGAAATGTATAGCTGTTCAACCAGTCAATCAATCGCTTGCCCCAGCTGGCGATGATGGCGGTTTGCGGATAGTGCACATGCGCATCGACAAAGCCCGGAACAATTAAATCCGCGCCATAATCGACAATTTTGGCCCCAGGATGGGCTTGGCAGAGCGCCGCACGCGCGCCCACCTCAGCAATTTGTCCACCCCGCAGCAATACAGCACCATCTCGCCTGTGCGTGGTGACCTCCTGCCAGGGCGCCTGGAAGGGATCACCGCTGAAACAAAGGGTTTGTCCGAGGAGAAGTGTGTCGGTCATTAAAAGCAGTCCAAAAATTCTTTTATCTGGCTATATCTTGTCATATGAAATGAGACTTCGTAAAGGCAGGTATGACAGGTCTTTATGAAACCTCCGTCGAGCCAAGCGATGTTTTGGATGCCCAAAGGGTCTCTGATGTGCGTGGGGCGGTGGAACATGAAGACGCGCAGCGGCTCCACACGCTGCTCGACCCTTTGCATCCGGCTGATATTGCTGATCTTTTAGAGCAGGTGAGCGACTCCATTCGTGCGGGGATCTTGCGCCTGTGGAAAGACGGCATTGATGGCGATGTTTTGTCGGAGCTAGACGATAGCATCCGCGAAGATATCATCGATGGGCTGGACGCGGCCGAGTTGGCCGTTGCGGTGCGCGATTTGGACTCCGACGATGTGGTGGATCTGCTCGAAGATCTCGACGAGCCGCAACAAGAGGCCATCCTCGGCGCATTGGATGATGCGGAACGGGTTGTTGTCGAGCAATCCCTGTCTTTTCCAGAGGAATCGGCCGGCCGTTTGATGCAACGCGAAGTTGTCATGGCGCCAGAGCATTGGAACGTGGGCCAAGCGATTGATTACCTGCGCCGGCAAGAAGATTTACCCGAACAGTTTTACCATATGATCCTCATCGACCCGCGTCTGCGTCCCACGGGCTATGTCACACTTGGCAAGCTTTTGGGCACCAAGCGCGCCACGCCGATGCTTGAGATTGCCGAAGACAGTTTTCGCACCATTCCGGTCGATCAGCCGGAAAAAGATGTGGCCTATGCCTTTAATCAATATCATCTCATCTCTGCCCCGGTTGTGGACGCCGATGATCGACTTGTCGGCGTGATCACCATTGATGACGCGATGATCGTGCTCGATGAGGAATATGAAGAGGATATGATGCGTCTGGCGGGGGTCGGGGAGGGCTCGCTGTCGGACAGTGTATTGGACACCACACGGGGTCGTTTGCCCTGGTTGGCAGTGAACTTGGCAACGGCGATTATTGCCTCTTTGGTCATTTCTATGTTCGAAGCCACGATTGCGCAATTTGTGGCGCTGGCGGTTTTGATGCCGATTGTCGCATCGATGGGTGGCAATGCCGGAACGCAGTCGCTCACCGTGGCCGTGCGGGCCATTGCGACCAAGGATTTGACGACCTCCAATGTCTGGCGGGTTATCCGCCGGGAAGTCCTGGTGGGGCTTCTCAATGGCATGATCTTTGCGCTGGTTTTGGGTTTCGTCGGATATTTCTGGTTTGGTTCTTCGATCATTGGTTGGGTCTTGGCGCTGGCCATGGTGCTCAATATGGTCGTGGCAGGGCTGGCCGGCACGGTGATCCCGGTGGTGCTCGAGAAAATTGGCATCGACCCGGCTTTGGCTTCGGGTGCCTTTGTGACCACTGTGACCGATGTGGTCGGCTTTTTCGCCTTTCTGGGGCTTGCTGCCTGGATGTTGTTGTGAGTTCAGAGGCGCAAAAGATGGAGGCACGGCGCGCGGCTTTTGCCCGGCGCAAACAGGCCCATGCGGCGCAAAGCGGGGCAAGCGCTGGTGTATTGTCGGATGTTTTGGCCGGTTATCGCGGCGCGCCCGTGGCAGGCTTCATGCCCATCGGTACGGAGATTGACCCGTCCCCGGCTTTGGCAGAGGGCCTCAGCTCATGGACCGGTCGGCCTGCCGGTGATTGAAGCGGCTGGGGCGCCTTTGCGTTTTGCCCTCTATACACCCGGCATGCAAATGGTGGAGGGGGCGTTTAAGGCGCTGATTCCGGTTGAACGCACATGGATGGTGCCAGAAATTGTGATCGTGCCGCTTGTGGCTTGGGATGCGCAGGGCGGGCGTCTGGGCTATGGCGGCGGGTTTTATGACCGCACGCTGGAGGGGCTGCGGGCCCGTGGGCCGGTATTGGCCATTGGCTTTGCGTTCAACGCGCAACAGGCGGAGGCGCTGCCCTTAGAGCCCACGGATCAACCGCTTGATATGATTGTGACGGAAGACCGGATCGTGCAATTTTCCAGCTAATCCAAGGCTTGGCTCGGCGGCTGGGTTTTGCAGACGTCTTTAGGGAAAAATGCGGTTTTTTGGCGTGGGTGGCCTACTGGGTTGCGGGCGGCTTCAAATTTCATATGCTCTAAAAAACTGAGGGTCTTGGCAAGAGCTGACCCAAGCCCGGCGGCATATCGGGCTGGACAGCATTTGCAGCACCTCTGGTTCAACGTTCTTTGGGAGGAGATCTGATCATGACGGGCAACGCGGCGCATTGGTTTGTGGATCGGCACATCGTAGAGGGGCGCGGCGCGAAAACCGCATTTGAGGAAGCTTGGGAGGGCGGGCGGCAGCTGACCTATGGGGCGCTGGCCGAGGGCGCGGGGCAGGTGGCCGATGCGTTGACGCGCTCTGGCATTTGCCGAGAAGCACGCGCGGCGATGTTCGTGCTCGATCAAATCGAGTTTCCACTGATTTTTTGGGGAGCGCTCAAGGCTGGTGTTGTGCCGGTTGCCCTCAACACATTGTTGTCCAGTGAAGTCTACACCGCCATTCTGCGCGACAGCCGTGCTGAGATTGCCTTTGTTTCGCAAGAGCTCTGGGACATGGTGTGGCCTGCGTTGCAAGCATCGCCGTATCTGCGCCAGATTGTTGTGATCGGCCCAGAAGCGCCAGAAGGAACCCTGGCTTGGGAGGTCTTTGTGGCCGGAACCACACCCGCAGAAACGCTGGAGTGTTCTGGTGATGAAATCGCATTTTGGCTTTATTCATCGGGTTCAACCGGGGCACCGAAGGGCGTCCGGCACGTGCATTCCGCATTGCGCCAGACTTGCGAAACATTCGCCAAGCAGGTTTTAGATATTCAGGAGAACGACAAGGTATTTTCGGCTGCCAAGTTGTTTTTTGCCTATGGGCTGGGCAATGGCATGTCTTTTCCCATGTCGGTTGGGGCTACCAGTGTCTTGTTTAATGGCCGGCCGACGCCGGACACCGTCAGCCATATTTTAGCGACCTATCAACCGACGGTTTACTGCGGTGTGCCGACGCTCTTTGCCGCGCTGCTGCACAAATGGGAGACCGACGGGGCGCCGCCTCAAGTGCCGCTGCGCTGCTGCACCTCAGCTGGAGAGGCATTGCCAGAAGAGATTGGCCGCAAGTGGCGTGACCTTATGGGCCTCGATATTATTGATGGGGTCGGGTCAACGGAAATGTTGCATATTTTCCTCGCCAACCGGCCCGGAGATGTGCAGTATGGAACATCGGGCACGGCGGTTCCGGGCTATGACGTTCGGCTTGTGGATGAGGATGGCGCCGAAGTCGGCGCTGGCGTGGTCGGGGAGCTTTTGGTCCGTGGTGGATCTGCTGCGGCCGATTATTGGAACCAACGCGACAAAACCCGACGAACTTTCGAAGGGGAATGGACCCGCACGGGTGACAAATACGAACGTAGCGCGGCGGGCCGCTACATTTATTGTGGGCGCACAGATGATATGTTTAAGGTATCAGGTATCTGGGTCAGCCCATTTGAGATTGAACAGGCGCTTGTTGCGTTTCCAGCGGTGTTGGAGGCCGCTGTGGTGGCCCATCGAGATGAGGATGAGTTGGAAAAACCCAAGGCCTTTGTCGTGCTTAAACCTGGGTATGGAGCGCAGGAGCTGGAGGGCATACGCGCGTTTATTAAAGAAAAAATCGGGAAGTGGAAGTATCCGCGTTGGATCGAGATCATTGATGACTTGCCGAAAACCGCAACGGGTAAAATCCAACGCTTCAAACTGCGCGGCCGCTCGTGAGTGACCGATGGGCCGATGCGGGACTTTTCGAGGCGGGGGGCAATTGTCTGGAATATAGCTGCTTCGGGCCAGCGCCTGGTCAGGCTCCAACCTTGGTGTTGCTGCATGAGGGGTTGGGGTCACGCGATCTTTGGCGTGATTTTCCCAAGCGTCTCAATGCTACGACGGGCTGGGGGGTCTGCACCTATTCTCGGGCGGGCTATGGTGGCTCTGAGCCGGCTGCTTTGCCGCGCCCATTGGATTATATGACCCATGAGGCGCGCGTGGTATTGCCTGAAGTTCTGCACGCCATAGGATTTGAACGCGGCCTTTTGATCGGCCACAGTGACGGGGCCACGATTGCTGCGATTTACGCGGGGACAGTGCACGATCCGCGGCTGCGCGGCCTTGTGACCATCGCGCCGCATTTTTTTACTGAAGAGATTGGTCTGACGGAAATTGCGCGGGCGAAACAGGCCTTTGAATGCGGAGACTTGCGGTCTCGTTTGGCGAAATATCACCGTGATCCCGACAATTGTTTTCGCGGCTGGAATGACGTTTGGCTGCATCCAGAGTTTAAAGATTGGAATGTTTCAGACGTGCTTGATGAGATACGCGTGCCGGTTTTGGCCATTCAAGGGCAAGAGGACCAATATGGCACATTGGCACAAATCGATGAAATTGAACGCCGCTGCCCCGCGCCAGCCCGACGGGTTGTTCTGCCCGATTGCGAGCATGATCCCTGCTATGAGCGGCCAGATCGGGTTTTGACAGAGCTAACGCGGTTTTGTGCGGATTTGGAGCCTGACGTGGTCCGGCCAGGTGCTGGATCTTGACTCGAGCGGATCGAGACTTGCCGGAGCATGCCTATGTTCCGGGACAGACGCCACGCCATGTTGAGGGGCGGTTCGCACTCATATGCGCAACGGCACGCCAGGGCATGAGCCCAGCCCAATTGGCGCAAAGCGAGGCCTTTTGTACGGGACTGCATTATTTAGGGCGCGGATATTTTTGGGAAGCTCATGAGCTGTTTGAGCCTGTCTGGATGGCGCTGGAGGAGGGGAGTGATGACCGCCGGTTTCTTCAGGCCTTGATCCAGCTCGCCAATGCGCAGCTTAAGCTCAAGATGCAAAGGCCTAAGGCCGCGAGACGTCTGTGCATGATGGTGCGCGATTTGTTGACAATGTTGACTGCAACGCGGCTCATGGGCCAAGAAATTTCTCAGATTGTCGAATGTTTGGAGACTGTAGAATCTAATGTTGAAGATGTATTATAGTGCATAAATAACAGAAAATAGAATTTATTATTTGTAAATTATTGAAATTGAATATATAATTTTATGTTCTATTATGCATGATAACGTTTACCTGCCCCGATTTCTGCTTTAGCCTACTTGCATACCATAGAAGGGCTTCGCGCATGACCCAAATCATCGATTTTCGGACTGATCCGGCTCAATACCGACATTGGCGCGTTACCTACCATGGGGATGTTGTCAATTTGATCATGGATGTGGATGAGACGGCCGGATTATTTGAAGGCTATGAGCTTAAATTGAATTCCTATGATCTCGGGGTGGATATCGAGCTGAACGACATCGTCCAGCGGATGCGGTTTGAACATCCTGAGGTGAAGGTTGTGGTGATGCAATCGGGCAAAGAGAAAGTCTTTTGCGCCGGAGCAAATATTCGCATGCTGGGTGGAGCGACACATAGCCACAAAGTCAATTTCTGCAAATTCACCAATGAAACACGCAACGCTTATGAGGCGGCTGAGGCCGATAGTGGCCAAAAATATATTGCAGCCATCAAAGGGGCCTGTGCTGGCGGGGGCTATGAGCTGGCACTGGCGTGCAACTATATTATGCTGACCGACGACAGCAGTTCGGCCGTCGGATTGCCCGAAGTGCCATTGCTGGCAGTTTTGCCAGGCACGGGTGGTCTGACCCGCATTACCGACAAGCGCAAAATGCGCCGAGATTTGGCGGATATTTTTTGCTCGATCGAAGAGGGTGTGAAGGGTAAGCGCGCCAAAGATTGGCGTTTGGTTGATGAGGTCATTGCTAATTCTAAATTTGACCAAACCGTTCAGGAGCGCGCCTCAGAATTTGCCTTCGCGTCTGACAAAGCCAAAACGTCTCAGGGAATTTCACTGGGTGCGATTGAGCGGCAGATCACCGAAGACCGCATGGTTTATGAGCATATTGAAGTGACTTTGGATCGCCCGCATCGCCGGGCGGAGATCACACTCAAAGGCCCAACAGCCCCAGCGCCAACCGATATGGCAGCGCTGCAAGCGCAGGGCGATCAAGCCTATATATTGAAGCTCTGCCGCGAGCTTGAGGATGCGATTTTGCACCTGCGGTTTAATGAGATGAATCTCGGGCTTTGGGTGTTTAAATCCCAAGGCGATGGCGCGGCGTTTCTGGCCCATGAGGCGGTGATTGCGGCGAGCGATCACTGGCTGGCGGTTGAAATGCGTCATTACTGGAAGCGTACGCTTAAGCGGATCGATGTGACCTCGCGCTCATTGGCGGCCTTTGTGGAAAATGGTTCTTGTTTTGTCGGGCTTTTGTCGGAAATACTCTTTGCCGTGGATCGAACCTATATGATGGAGGGGGAGTTCGAAGATGATGCGCGGCCCGAGGCAGAAATATGCCTATCGGCCACGAATTTCGGCGGGGTCCCCATGGGCAATGATTTGACCAGGTTGCAAACACGGTTTCTGGGCGAGCCTGAGCGTGTAGAGCAAGCACAGGCCATGATCGACGTGCCGCTCGCCGCGGTGCAGGCCGATGCCCTGGGCCTGGTGACAATGATCCTTGATGACATTGATTGGGAGGACGAGCTGCGCATTTTCATGGAAGAACGCGCCAGTTTTTCTCCTGACGCTATGACGGGGATGGAGGCCAATTTGCGATTTGCCGGTCCAGAGACCATGGAAACACGCATTTTTGGTCGGCTGACGGCTTGGCAAAATTGGATATTCAATCGTCCAAATGCGGTGGGCCAAGAGGGCGCTTTGCAACGGTATGGCACGGGCTTGCGCGGAAATTTTGATATGGAACGGGTATAAACGCCCATGAATGCTCACCGTAGGGCCATGCGCCACTGCTGGGTTTGATCAACAGGAGATAGAAATGCTGGATCTAATAAACGTCAACTATGACACGATGATACCCAACAACGTGGGCCTGTCTGAGGATCGCAAGGTTCTCAAAGCGTTGGAAAAATGGCATCCGGGTTATATCAATTGGTGGAATGATCTAATCCCGCAGAATTTTCAAGACAGCATGGTGTATCTGCGCACAGCGGTCAGCGTGGATCCAAAGGGTTGGGCCAAGTTTGATTATGTAAAAATGCCAGAATACCGCTGGGGTGTACTCTTGGCTCCGCAAGTGGAAGATCGCGTGATCCCGATGGGGGAGCATGCCGGGCAGCCTGCCTGGCAAGAGGTGCCCGGTGAGTATCGCAATATGCTCAAGCGCTTGATCGTGATCCAAGGCGATACGGAGCCGGGATCTGTGGAACAACAGCGATTTCTCGGCCTCACGGCGCCATCACTTTATGACATGCGCAACCTGTTTCAGGTGAATGTGGAGGAGGGGCGTCACCTCTGGGCGATGGTCTATCTGTTGCAAAAATATTTTGGCAAAGACGGGCGCGAAGAGGCGGATGACTTGCTGCGCCGTTCGTCAGGTTCGGAGGAAGCGCCGCGCATGCTGGGGGCCTTCAATGAGGAGACACCAGATTGGCTGTCGTTTTTCATGTTCACCTATTTCACCGACCGCGATGGCAAGATGCAGCTGGAAAGCCTGGCGCAATCAGGTTTTGATCCACTCAGCCGCACGTGCCGCTTTATGCTTACCGAGGAAGCCCATCACATGTTCGTTGGCGAGACTGGTGTGGGCCGTGTGGTGCAGGCCACCTGCGAGGCGATGAATAAAGCCGGGATCACAGATCCCTATGACATCGGTAAGGTGCGGGATCTGGGCGTGATTGATCTGCCGACCATCCAAAAAAAGCTCAATCTGCATTATTCATTGTCGCTGGATCTGTTTGGTCAAGAAGTCTCGACCAATGCGGCCAATGCCTTCAATTCCGGCATCAAAGGCCGCTATATGGAGCAGCGGATTCAAGACGACCACCAGCTCAAACATGACAGCTACACCGTGCGTAGCATCGTCGATGGCCAGATTGTTGCCCAAGAGGTTCCGGCGCTGACCGCCATAAATATGCGTTTGCGGGATGATTATATCCGCGATGCCTCTGGCGGAATTGGTCGGTGGAACAAACTCATTGCCAAGACAGGAATTGAGTTTGAACTGGCTTTGCCGCATGAGGCCTTCCACCGTCAAATAGGCGTCTTTGCTGCGATCAAAGCCAACCCGGCAGGTGATGTGATTTCCCAAGCAGAGTGGGAGGCGCAGGCGGGAGAATGGCTGCCGACCAAGGAGGATGGCGCCTATATTCAATCACTGATGGTGCCTTGTTTTGAGCCTGGCAAATTCGCACCTTGGATCGCAGCGCCCAAGGTGGGCATCGACAACAAGCCTGGTGACTTTGAATATGTCAAGTTGCACATGGCCTGAGACCTGGTTGCGACCGGCACGGAAGGAACCGATATGAACACGCCGCTCAAACAACATCTGATCGATCCAGAGATCTGCATCCGCTGTTACACCTGCGAGATGACCTGCCCGCTTGGGGCGATTGAACATGATGACAACAATGTGGTGGTCAATGCGGATCTGTGTAATTTTTGCATGGATTGCATTCCCGTTTGCCCCACAGGCTCCATTGACGAATGGCGGGTGGTTGAAACGCCCTACACGCTTGAGGCGCAATATGAGTGGGAGGAGCTGCCTGACCAGGAAAAGCTGGCCGCCCCAGTGGATCCTGCGGACGGACAAGAGGGAGAGCAAGACCCGATCGCCGCGCTTCTGGCCGAGGCGCAAAAAGGCGCGGGTGGTCGGGCGGTGGCGCCCGTCTCTGCCGCAAAACCAACCGTGAATCTTTACAATCTTAGTCATCCCGTTGAGGCGGTGGTGCAGGGCAATTATCCGTTGACCCAAGATCCAGAGCACGATGTCCGCCATATCATCCTAGACTTCCAAGGCCGGCCCTTTCCGGTGCTTGAGGGCCAATCTTTGGGCATTCTTGCCCCTGGCGAGGATTCCGAAGGCAAGGCGCATTTGCCCCGGCTCTATTCTGTGTCAAGCCCGCAGGACGGCGAGCGGCCAGGGTATCACAATGTGTCTTTGACCGTGAAGCGCGAGGCACAGGGTGTGTGCTCCAACTACATCTGTGATTTGCAGCCCGGTGACCGGGTGAATGTCACCGGGCCTTTTGGCGCCACCTTCTTGATGCCTGCAGATCAAGAGGCGCGCTTGTTGATGATTTGCACAGGCACGGGTTCGGCGCCGATGCGGGCTTTCACAATGGCCCGGCAACGCCGCGTCGGCCCGAAAGATGGGGGTATGGTCATGTTCTTTGGCGCGCGGACGCCCGAAAGCCTGCCCTATTTCGGCCCGCTCAACAAATTGCCCGAGTCTCTTTTGCAAAAGCACCTCAGCTATAGCCGCGTTGCGGGTGGACCGCGGGAATATGTGCAAGATCGTATGCTACAGGCGCGGGATCTGGTAGCCGGGATGCTGCAAGATGGCCAGACCCATGTTTACATTTGTGGCTTGAAGGAAATGGAAGCGGGCGTGGAGGCGGCCTTCGAGGAGATTGCCCAAGGCTTTGGAGGCAACTGGCCTGATCTGCGCGACACCCTGCGTGAAGCTGGACGCTATCATGTCGAAACCTACTGAGATGGACCCGCGCCCCATTGGCGCAATTTGTCATAAAATCAATGTGACATGGGGTGATTGTGATCCAGCGCGCATCGTCTATACGGGCCGCCTGCCATGGTTTGCACTGGACGCAATTAATGGCTGGTGGGAAGCCCAGTTGGGCGGTGATGGCTGGTTCCAGCTTGAAGTTGAGCGCAATTTAGGAACGCCTTTCGTGCGGCTGGAAATGGATTTTGTCCGCCCGGTCACACCCCGCCATCCGTTGCTTTGCTATGTATGGCCCGAGGCTTTGGGGGAGACGTCGATCACCTTCTGCGTCGATGGCGAACAAGAGGGACAGCGGTGTTTTTCTAGTCGGTCGGTGCAGGTATTCGTCACCTCAGACGCCTTTAAGAAATGCACCCCGCCAATAGATTTGCGTAAAATTGTTCTGAGCGCCATCCCGGAGCCGGCCCGATGAGGATTCAACACAGCGCGGGTCTTGCTCCAGCAGGCGCTGCGGCGGAGCTCGATCAGCAAAGCGCAGCGCTTTTGCGCAGTTTGGGTACGCGCCTGCGGCAGATGCGCAAATCGAAAGGGTTCAGCCGTCGCAGCCTGTCAGAGCGCTCTGGAGTGTCACCACGGTATTTGGCAAAGATTGAGGCGGGAGATGGCAATATCTCTATCGGCCTCTTGATCAAACTGGCAGCGGCGCTGGAGCAGCCGATTGAGCATTTTTTGATGGCGGATGCTGTGTTTCATTTTGACTTGCCGCATGTCTCGCAGCTTTATGCGCGCGCAGATGCCTCTGTGCGCGCGCGGGTCTTACAGGTGCTGGATCCTGAGCGCATGCGGCTGCAAAAAGCGCAGCGTCTCTGTTTGGTGGGCCTGCGGGGGGCGGGTAAATCAACCCTGGGTGCACGGGTGGCTAAGGTGTTCGGGGCGCCGTTTATTGAGTTGAACCGGGAGATTGAAAAGAATGCCGGCATGGCGCTTGGAGAGATTATCGCCCTTTACGGGCAAGAAGGCTATCGCCAGCTTGAGGCCGATACATTGACCGGCATAATTGAGGGGCACAAACGCGCCATTGTTGCCGTTGCGGGCGGCATAGTGTCTGAGGAAGGCAGCTTTTATCACGTGCTGTCGCGCTTTCATACGGTGTGGCTCAAAGCTTCCGCTTCGGAGCATATGGAACGCGTGCGGGCGCAAGGCGATGTACGCCCCATGCAGGACAATCCACAGGCGATGATTCAATTGCGGCAAATTTTGAGGTCGCGCGAGGCGCTCTATACGCGGTCTGATCACGTTTTGGACACCAGCGGTAAGTCGGTGGAGCAAAGCCAGATCGAATTGTCCCAGCTTATTGAGGGCTGCCAAATTCTAAATCCTCGTGCGGTGTAAGATGCGCGCCGCTTGTTCATATTCTTAGGGAGGCTTCCGATGCAGGTGACCATGCGCAGTGAAAATCATGTTGGCTATGTGACTTTGAGCAATCCGCCGGTGAACGCCATCGGCCAGGTCCTTCGCATGGGTCTTCTTGAGGCGGTGCGTTGGGCTGAACGGGGCAGGTTGGACAGGGTTATTGTCTCGGGTGCCGGGGGTATTTTCGCAGCTGGCGCGGATGCGAAAGAATTTGACGCCGCGCCGCAAGAGCCGCATTTGCCGGAGGTTTTGAATGCGATTGATGAAAGCTTCGTGCCGTGGATTGCGGCCATTGAGGGCGTGGCCTTAGGCGGTGGCGCAGAGATTGCCATGGCCTGTCGCATGCGCATCATGGCGCCGGGCGCGCGCATTGGCCTGCCGGAAGTAACGCTTGGGGTTATTCCGGGCGCTGGTTGTACCGCGCGGTTGCCGCGGCTGGTAGGACTTCAAAAAGCCGTTGAGATGATCACCACAGGAAAGCCCATCGGGGCGCAGGCGGCCTGCTCTGTGGGATTGGTCCATACGGTGGAAGATGATCCGATTGAGGCGGCCTTCTTGGTTAACAGTGAAGCGCTGGGCTGCATTGTTCCCACTTGGGAGTATCATGCGCCCGCGCATGACGCTGATCTGTTCCGCATGGCTCGCGAAAATCTACAGGCGAAAATGCCAGGGCAAGAGGCGCCTGTGCGGGCGCTTGAGGTGATCGAGGCAGGGCTTGCACTGCCGTTTCATGCGGCCTTGGCATATGAACGCCGAGTGTTTTTGGAGCTAAAAACTGGATCGCAATCTAAGGCCCTGCGACATCTGTTCTTTGCGCAGCGGGCCGCGAAAGCGCCGGCGCATTTGAAGGGCGCTGCGTTGGAGGTGCTGCACGCCGCAGTGGTGGGAGGCGGCACGATGGGCGCGGGGATCGCATATGCGCTTTTATCATCAGGCTTGCAGGTGACAATTCTGGAGGCCGATGCCGCCGGTTTGAAACGTGCTGAAGACAATATTGGCAAAATCATCGAAGCCAGTTTGACGCGCGGTATGATAGATGCCGCTCGTGCTGCGGATCTTCGCAGTCGGTTGACGCTTAGCACGCAGTATAGCCAGGCCGCCACGGCGCAATTGGCGATTGAGGCCGCGTTTGAAGATATGGCGGTGAAACAGGAAATTTTGGGCAAATTAGATGCGGTGCTGTCCGCTGATGCCGTATTGGCCACCAATACATCCTATTTGGATATCAATGAGATGGCGGCGCCGCTTATGGACCCCACGCGTGTCATTGGCCTACATTTTTTCGCACCGGCCCATATCATGAAATTATTGGAAATTGTCCAAGGGGCACAGAGCAGTGATCGGGCGATTGCCACAGGTTATGCTTTGGCGAAACGCTTAGGCAAGGTACCGGTGCGCGCGGGGGTGTGCGACGGATTTATCGGCAACCGCATTTTAGCGCGCTATCGTGAGGCGGCCGACACGGTCTTTATGGATGGCTCAACCCCCTGGGAGGTGGACGACGCCATGGTCGAATTTGGGTATGCCATGGGGCCCTATGAAGCGCAGGATTTGTCGGGTTTGGATATCGCTTATGCCAATCGGCAACGTCAGGCGCCGACTCGCGATCCAAACCGGCGTTATATCCCCATCGCCGATCGAATGATTGAGTTGGGGAAATTGGGGCGTAAGACAAGTGCGGGTTGGTATCGCTACCCCGGGGGTGGGGGCAAGGTGGAGGATCCCATTGTGGCTGACTTGGCCATAGAGGAGGCACATTTTTCTGGCATAACGCGCACCGATTACTCCAGCCAGGAAATGCGCCAAAGGCTTGTTTTGGCTATGATAAACGAGGCGGCCGATATTTTGGATGCTGGCATTGCGCAATCGGCCGGTGATATTGATCTGGTCACAGTTTTTGGTTACGGTTTCCCACGTTGGCGTGGTGGGTTGATGCATTATGCGGACAGTCTTGGGGTTGAAACAATCGTGGCGCAGCTTGAGATTTTGGCACAGGAGGATCCAATCGCCTGGAAGGTCTCGCCTTTACTCAGCCGCTGTGCGGATGCGGGTCAATCTCTGGCAGAGGCCCGGCCGATGCGTTGAGCCTTGGCGCTCTCAAACAAATTCGCAAGTGCAAGGGTGTTGGATATATAATAAAAATAAATAAAAACAGGAGATTAAGATCGATTTCTGCCTTAATGACTATACATCACAGATACGATGGACCGGCAATCGGGGCGACGGGAATGCAACTTACGACGGTTATGATCGGAGTTGGCAGCTGTGTAGCCCGGGAAAGCCGATCATAGAATGCTCTAACGATCCGCTGTTGGGGGGCGATCCACAGCTGCACAATCCTGAAGACTTGCTGATCACAGCGCTGAGTTCGTGTCATATGCTCTGGTTTTTGCATTTGTCATTGAATGCTGGGATCATTGTGATGTGCTATGAAGATAACCCCATCGGTCACGGTGAGAGCGCGCCTTCTGGGGCCGGGCGCTTTGTTGCGGCAACGCTGAGACCGCAGATCACACTCGCGCCCGGAATGGATCCATGGGCGGCGGATGCGGTGCATGGCAAGATCCATGATGTCTGTTTTATAGCCAGATCTGTCAACTTCCCCGTTCGCATCACAGCGCAATACGACTTTGCAGAACCCTAAGACCCGCCACGCATCTTGCTTTAGCGCCAACTGAGGCCTAAAGGGGTGCCATGAGAATTCTGTATCTTGGCGATGTTATGGGCCGTTCCGGGCGGCTGGCAATTTCAAATGAACTGCCCGGTCTTCGGCAGCGTTTGAAAGCGGATTTTGTTGTGGTTAATGGTGAGAATGCCACTGGTGGCATGGGGCTTTCGGCCAATCATGCCCAGGAGATTCTCAAGGCGGGCGCCGATTGCATCACGCTGGGCGATCATGCTTTTGATCAAAAGGATATGTTGCAGTTCATCGAAACCGAACCACGCATCATTCGCCCGCTTAATTTTTCCAAATCAGCGCCAGGGCGCGGCGCTGCGATTTTCACCGCCACGCGCGGGCGCAAGGTTTTGGTGGCACAAGTCCTGGGGCAGGTGTTCATGAAGCGGCCTTTTGATGATCCGTTTTCCGCTGTGGATGCGATACTGTCGCGCCACCCCTTGGGTGGGCAGGTCGCCGCGACGGTGGTGGATATGCATTGTGAGGCCACCTCTGAAAAAATGGCGATGGGGCATTTTTGTGATGGCAAGGCCAGCATGGTTGTCGGATCGCACACCCATGTGCCGACTGCCGATGCGCAGATTTTGGAACGTGGCACAGGCTTTCAAAGTGATGCTGGCATGTGCGGTGATTACAACTCTGTCATTGGCATGCAAAAGGCTGAGCCGCTCCGCCGGTTTATCACTGGCATGCCCAAAGCGCGCTTTGAACCGGCCCTGGGACCGGCGACGCTCTGTGGTCTTTTGGTGGAAACAGAAGATGGCACGGGCAAAGCCAAATCGATTGAGATGATCCGCCATGGCGGGGTGCTCAGCCAATCAGCCGGGGTGCCATCTGAGTGAGGCATCTCATTCCTTATGGGTGGCTTTTGTTTATCGGTGTCAGCTGGGGCGCCACACTACCATTGGCAAAAATCGCTGTTTCCAGCGGCTATCAACCCTTGGGGCTCATCTTTTGGCAAATGTTGATCGGCGTTGTTGTCTTGGGGCTGGTCAATATGATCCGTCGCCGACCGTTACCGATCAATCGGCGGGTGCTTCCATTTTATCTGGCGATTGCGCTGATTGGGACGATTATTCCAAATGCGGCTTCCTACAAAGCCTATACGGTTCTGCCAGCGGGGATCATGTCCTTGCTTTTATCCTTGATCCCGATGATCGCGTTTCCAATCGCTTTGATGCTGGGTTTGGATCGTTTCAGCTTCAAACGCATGGCCGGTCTGTCGCTTGGTTTGTTTGCGGTCTTGTTGATTGTGGGTGTGCCAGAGGCTTTGCCAAATGCGGCGATGCTGGCTTTTATTCCTCTCGGGCTGCTGCCGAGCCTCATGTATGCGTTTGAGGGCAATTTCGTAGCTCGTTTTGGCACCGGTGGGGCCGGTCCATTGCAGCTGCTATTGGGCGCTTCGATCATTGGCATGGGGATCACAGGGCCGCTGGCCTACAGCACTGGGCAATGGATCAACCCGCTGCATGACTGGGGTGTTGCGGATGTGGCTGTGGTCGCCTCGGCCTTGATCCACTCTGTTGTTTATACTTTATATGTAATGATTGTGCGCCAGTTTGGCCCAGTTTTTTCGGTGCAGGTAAGCTATGTTGTGACCGCCGCTGGGCTGGGATGGGCCATGTTGATTTTAGGCGAACGCTACGCAGGACCAATATGGCTTGCGTTGGCTTTGATGTTCATGGGCATTTATCTGGTCAGCCCGAATTTAAAGGACACTCAAAATGGAAAACCTCATTTTGACTGATCAAAGCCAAGCGTTCTTCTCGCTTGGGGTGGTTGCCTTGATATTTTTGTTGTTTCTACGCAAAGCTTCGCAACGGAGGTCGTTGCGATTTTTGGCGTTGCTGTTTTGCTCATCAGCGGGGTGCAGCCCTATGGAGTGGCGCTTGCGGTTTTGTTCAATCCTGCTCCTTGGACCATTGCGGCCATGTTTTTGGTTATGGCGCCAATTGTGCGTACTGGCAGCATTGACGGATTTATCAAATTGGCGCATCGCCTGACCCAAAGGAGCCCGGCCTTGGGGTTGGGATTTTTGTTTGCATTTTGGTTCTTGCGTCGGCTGTGGTGAGCAACACACCCGTAGTGGTAGCCGTCATGGTGGCTGCGAGCGCGAGTTTTGCCATGCCCATTGGATATCAAACCAATATGTTAGTCTATGGGCCGGGTGGCTATAAATACACTGACTTTTTGAAGGTTGGTATTCCGCTCAACATGTCAATTGGCGTGCTGGCATCACTGTACATCCCATGGTTCTGGCCGCTCTATCCTTGAGGTTGACGGCGCAAGAAACCCATAGCCGCAAGAATAAAGACAGCAGCAATCGGGCTAGCGCGACAGGATCGCACGTTCAGCTATGGCCCAAACATCTACGCCTTTCCTCCCCGCCTAGTTTTGGCAGATTGGCATGAATTGCCGCTAAAGACGGGTTGAATTGCTCCGCTGCCCCGCCTAGAAACGGTCGAAATAATTAAACGTAGGGGACTGTCATGGCAGGCCATTCCAAATGGGCAAATATCCAGCACCGCAAAGGTCGGCAGGATGCGGCACGGTCGAAACTATTTTCCAAACTGGCCAAAGAGATCACCGTGGCGGCCAAGATGGGCGACCCTGATCCCGATAAAAATCCACGGCTGCGCTTGGCGGTGAAAGAGGCGAAATCTCAATCCGTTCCGAAAGATGTGATTGATCGGGCGATTAAAAA
The DNA here is from genome assembly GCA_943788425.1 of uncultured Planktomarina sp. Classification (GTDB taxonomy): domain Bacteria; phylum Pseudomonadota; class Alphaproteobacteria; order Rhodobacterales; family Rhodobacteraceae; genus Planktomarina. Next base: position 370,975 of record CALSQF010000001.1, on the reverse strand, counting down.
GTCCCAGGGCGGCGATGCTGAGAGCTATGATGAAATTCGCTATGAGGGCTATGGACCTGGCGGGGTTGCGGTGATTGTGGAAGCGATGACCGATAACCGCAATCGCACGGCCTCAACCGTTCGCTCTACATTTACCAAATGCGGTGGAAATCTTGGCGAAACAGGCTCGGTCTCTTTCATGTTCGATCGCAAAGGTCAGGTACTCTATCCTTTGGAAGCGGGCGATGAGGACACTGTGATGATGGCCGCGCTGGAAGCCGGTGCGGAAGATGTGGAAACCACCGAAGACGGCCATGCGATTTTTTGTGCTGATACAGACCTCAACGAGGTTTCCAACGCCCTAGAGGCGCAATTGGGCGAATCTGAAAGCGCCAAGTTGATCTGGAAGCCGCAAACGACCACCGAGTTAGATCTGGATGGTATGGAAAAGCTGATGAAGCTCATTGATACTTTGGAAGACGATGACGACGTGCAGCGGGTCACAGCCAATTTTGAGGTCAGCGACGAGGTTATGGCCGCGTTATAAGATCCTGAGAATAAATAAATAAACAAGGGAATTATGCCCCTTTTTACTCGTGCGTTTGGGTGAATATTTCGTGGAATTTTTGTCACTGGGTGGAGAATATCTGCTGAAATCGTCTGCTCCGCAGAGGTCTTTAATCTGATTTTTCAAAAGTATAAATTCCACAGCTGTATTTAACGGCTTTGTCGACCTCTGTCACAGAAGTATCGAGGTGCAAATCACTGGAATCATCCACATAATCAAATCGTCGTAACGTCATGTGCTGCCTAATGGATGGGCGATCGAAGATAGAGGTGACGTGAAACACCCTATGGGCGTTAAAATGTACCTCGGCGGCTTATCCAATGAGAAAGCTGATGTACAAACGACCACCCTTAGACACCAAGCTCACAAGGTTCGTTAAGCCTCAGATATGAATATTTATATTGATTGGGTCTGTGTCGCGTCCCAGGCCAAAATGCTCAATCGCGTGAAGACAAAACAGAGTGTCTGTTTGACCTAAATCCTGTGGATTCATCAGATCAGCCTGACGAAATGTGATGTTTTAGTGTTCGGATTTTGGCAAGGGGCGGACGTCAACAGCTTCGATCTCACGATAGGCGGCCACATGTGCAACAAACCCATCTACACGAGAGACGATATCAATATGGCGCATTGGATTGTGGTCGTGGATGAACCGTGCGACCAGCAAGTCTTTATGGAAATAATGGCCCTTAACGGTTCCGGCAGTGTCGGCGTAATCTGACAGGTTGCGAAACTCGCGGGTTATTTTTCCGCCTTGTGCCAGCCATTGTTTTTTATATCTGCAGAATTTCTGCAGATATTTAAAATGCTTTGGCTTCATAAGAACAGTCCAATCTCGAGTGGCAAAATATATTGTAAAATATTTTAAGTTCAAAAGATGGACTTCATCCCGTGGAATGGTGTTGTGTAGCATTCGTCAATATGGAGCACCCTCGCGCCGCACACCATGGGATATGGCGGCTCAAAGCTCTCGATCACTTGGCATTTAACAATTTGAAAATAAGCGCGCTTGGGGGCTAGGAGGCCCCCTTGGGGCGGACAACTTGGAAGCTGCCGTCCATATAGGCCAAGGGCGGCGTGGCAGCATTGGTGATGGCTGTCACATTTCCGATGCAAATATCGTGGCTTCCATGGGAAATAATTTGATCCACGGTGCATTCAAAGGCGGTGGCGCCGCTGATGACTGGCCCGCTGGCTGAGTCTCGGCAACCGATGGCACCAAAACGATCGGGCTCTTCTTCGTCAAATCGGCCCGCAAAGCGGCCTGCTAACGCGGTTGCGCCTTCGGGCAGAACATTTACACAAAACACTCGGTTCCGTCCCACGGCCAGACCAATCCGGCTGTCAGATCTTAGGCAGACCAACACAGAGGGTGGATCGGCCGATAGCGAGGAGAAGGCACTGACTGTTGCGCCTGTGGGGCCGTCTTCTCCCAGCGTTGTAACCACCGTGACCGATTGCGCCACATGGCGCATAGCCTCGATAAATAAGCTGCGGTCAACCATTATTTGTCCAGTCTCTGTCGCGAAAATAGCGTGCACCAGACATACCGTCTTTGGGGCATAATTCAATGGCGATATGGGTCTTTTCTTAGGTCATGTGACTGGTGAAATTTTAGGCGGGTAGATTTGGCGTGGTTGATTCTGTTTGATGCTGGCCTGACCTAATAGTCTAGATGAATTTTTCCCCAAAAAGCGATATATAGAAAATTTCTGATCCCATGACGCGGCGTGAGGAAGCCGCGACGAAAAAAATGGGCAATTTTGATGATATTTTCAAGTTTACTGTTGCGTCATCCAGATGTTTGTTCGTTAATCGTTTGAATAAAACACCAATCCAATGAGATTGGAGAATGCGGGGATCAAGGGTTGGCTGAGGCACAGACGAAAGCATTTGTTGAATTTCAACGCGTGCAAAAAAGTTATGACGGCGAAGTTTTAGTGGTCAAAGACCTGAATTTGGCTATCCCACGCGGAGAGTTTTTGACCATGTTGGGCCCATCGGGTTCAGGCAAGACCACTTGCCTGATGATGTTGGCTGGGTTTGAGACTGCCACCCACGGAGAAATTTTGCTTGATGGCAAGCCCATCAACAATATCCCACCCCACAAACGTGGCATTGGTATGGTGTTTCAAAACTATGCCTTGTTCCCGCATATGACCGTGGGTGAGAACCTGTCGTTTCCTTTGGAGGTGCGCAAATTCGGCAAATCTGAACGTGAGGCTAAAGTTAAACGCGCGTTGGATATGGTTGAAATGGGAGATTTTATTTCTCGCCGTCCGGCGCAGCTGTCTGGCGGCCAGCAGCAGCGTATCGCATTGGCGCGGGCTTTGGTTTTTGAGCCAGAACTGGTGCTGATGGATGAGCCTTTGGGAGCGCTTGACAAACAACTGCGCGAAAAGATGCAATTTGAGATCACAGACCTGGCCCATAAGCTGGGCATCACAGTGGTCTATGTGACCCATGACCAAACCGAAGCTCTGACGATGTCGGATCGGGTCGCTGTGTTTAATGATGGGGTGATCCAGCAAATCGCCCCGCCCGATGAGCTCTATGAAAGCCCTGAAAACAGCTTTGTGGCGCAATTTATCGGTGAGAATAACACGCTTGAAGGCGTGGTCAAAGAGATCAACGGTGGTGTCGCACTGGTTGAGTTGGACAGCGGCGATTTGATCGATAGTAAACCGGTTAATGTTAGCAAGCCGGGCGAGCGCACGCGTGTGTCCATTCGTCCTGAGCGGGTCGAATATAATAAGGATCGTTTGCAAAAAGGTGCACACACGCTTAAAGCTGAGGTCCTTGAATTTATCTACATGGGCGACATTTTCCGGACTCGGTTGCGTGTGGCCGGCAATGATGAGTTCATTATCAAAACGCGCAACGCGCCAGATCAAGTTCGCCTGACCCCAGGCACGCAAATTGAGATTGGCTGGATGCCCGAAGATTGCCGCGCCTTGGATGCGTAACCGCCTCCAAGCCGGACAACGATCCCCGACGCAGATTGGGGCAAATAACTAAGTTTTAACTGGGAGACTATTACAATGAAAAAGACAACTCTACTTTTGGCCGGAACCTCTCTGGCCCTTGGCACTACCAGCGCGTTTGCTGGTAGCCATACAGGAAGCATCACTGCAGTTTCGTGGGGCGGCGCATATACAGTTTCGCAAATCGAAGCTTACCACAAGCCTTGGACTGCAGCGACTGGCAACACGGTTGTGTCTGAGGACTATTCAGGGGGTATCGCTGAGGTTAAAGCGCAAGTGGAAGCTGGCAACGTGACTTGGGACATCATCGACGTTGAGAAGTCAGACGCAGTGCGCGGTTGTGATGAAGGCCTCTTCATGGAAATCGATCCGACGTCATTGCCAGCGGGTTCCGATGGGACAGCTGCCGTGGATGACTTCATTCCTGGCTCTTTCACAGATTGTGCTGTGGCCAACATTGTATGGTCCACTATTTTTGCCTATGATTCATCTGTGACGACCAATGGCCCGAAAACTATTGCAGATTTCTTCAATGTGGATGCCTTCCCTGGTAAGCGCGGTCTGCGCAAGTCACCAAAAGCAAACTTGGAAATGGCTTTGGCTGCTGACGGCGTTGCCTCCGGAGACATCTACGATGTTTTGGCAACAGATGAAGGGGTTGATCGAGCATTCGCAAAACTTGACACCATCAAAGACATGGTTGTTTGGTGGGAAGCTGGCGCGCAGCCTCCACAATTGTTGGCTGATGGCGAGGTTGCTATGACGACAGCCTATAACGGACGTATTTTCAACGCAGTTGCCGGTGAAGGTAAATCCTTTGAAATCGTTTGGGACGCACAAGTTCTCGACGTTGACATGTGGGCGATCATCAAGGGCGCACCAAATGCTGAATTGGCAATGGACTTCCTGAAGTTCTCAACTGCGACAGAGCAGTTGGCTGCGCAAGCGTCCTACATCGCCTACGGCCCAGCTCGAAAATCATCAGCACCCTATGTGACAACGTATCATAGCAATGCTGACCTAGAAATGGGTCCTCAAATGCCAACTGCTGCGGCAAACTTGGCAACAGCTATTCCGAACGACTTTGAATTCTGGGCTGATAATGCAGATGAGCTCAACGAGCGTTTCAATGCTTGGTTGATCAACTAGTTTGACTTTGGTGGGGCGCTCTCGGGCGCCCCATTCTCTTTTTATTCTAGGATCTTGAATCTATGATGGACTCCTCTGGATCGCTTCTTGCGGTAGATGGTACACCCCTAAGGCGGAAATTGGCGCAATCGATGTTTCGAAGCCGAGTGCGGGCCTTTGGCCTGGCTCTTCCGCTTTTGGCGTTTATCATTGTGGTTTTTGTCTACCCGATTTTGGATTTCTTGCGCCAATCGGTATATGATGCTCGGTTTGCGACGCTTATGCCAGCCACTTCTGAGGCAATGGCTGATTGGGATGGCAGCACTGCACCGACCGAAGAGATGGCTGCCGCGTTAGTGGCTGATTTGGTTATTGCGAAAAAAGAAAAAACCATCGGTAAAGTGGCCACGCGTGTCAACCGTGAGTTGAGTGGAACTCGTAGCCTCTTTACCAAGACTGCGCGCAACGCCAAGAAAATGAAGCCACCATATATGGAGGCTTTGATCAAAAAAGATAAGGATTGGGCCGATATTGAAACTTGGCACGCGATGAAAACCGCCAGCCGGGTTTATACGCCAGCCTATATCGTGGCGGCTTTGGACCGCAAAATGCTGGCTGACGGTTCGATCATACAGCAAAGCGAGGAACGCCGCATTCATGTGCAGCTCTTTGCGCGGACGATGGAAATTTCCTTTTTGGTTACGATATTTTGTTTGATCCTTGGGTATCCAATTGCGTTTCTGATGGCGTCCCTGCCGCTGCGCACGTCTAACTTACTTTTGATCCTGGTGCTTTTGCCGTTTTGGACTTCTCTCTTAGTGCGGACCACGGCCTGGATCGCCATGCTTCAGGCTCAAGGGGTGATGAATGACCTTTTTGTGGTATTTGGTCTGGCGACAGATGAGGATCGGTTCAGTTTGATCTACAACAAAACCGGCACATTGATTGCCATGACCCATATACTGCTGCCCTTTATGATCTTGCCGCTGTTTTCTGTCATGAAAACTATTCCGCCAAGCTATGTGCGGGCGGCCAAGTCCATGGGCGCAACGGATTGGACGGCCTTTTGGCGCGTCTATTTTCCGCAATCCGTGCCAGGCATTGGGGCAGGGGCCTTATTGGTCTTTATTTTAGCCATTGGCTATTACATCACCCCTGCGCTGGTTGGCGGGCAAGACGGGCAGATGGTCTCAAACATCATCGATTTCCACATGCGAAAATCACTGAACTGGAACCTTGCGGCAGCCCTTGGGTTGGTGATGCTGGTGTTCGTGATGTTCCTCTTCTGGGTCTATGATCGCGTGGTGGGCATCGACAATATGAAACTGGGGTAAGACCAATGACAGGTGAATATCGTTATATCCCACCGAAACCCCCGCTTGGGTTCACTGTGGGAATTTTGGCCGGCTTTGGCGGCTTGACCGGTATGATGACAGCTCAAGGCGATACGGGGCTCATGCTGCCCTTTCTGGCTATTGGCGCGGTGCTTTTCGCGGCATTTTCCTTTGCCATGACCCAGCTTGGGGATCGTCGACGTTTAGCCGCTTGGCTGGGTGTGATCTTCTTCTTCGCTGTGGGGACGGTCTTAGTTGGCTTTGCTTACGGCGTGTTGATGGCCATTGTGGGTTACATTGCCGGTGGCATGGCCTGTTGGCTGGCTTCGGGCCGCTATCGATTGAACTTGCCGCCCTATGCCACGGCGCGGCAAGTGCTTTGGTTCTACAGTTTTCGCGTGATTTGCGGCATGATCTTTGTGTTCTTGATTATGCCGATCTTTGTCTTGATCCCATTGAGCTTTAACCAAGAGCCATATTTCAGCTTTACCCCTGGGATGTTGCGCTTTGATCCACTGGCCTATTCGATGCGCTGGTATATCGATATTTTGCAAAATGGCATGGTGGATCCGGCGGCGGTTGTCGGTTGGTGGAGTGATATGTGGTCGAATGCGCAGTGGATACGCTCCATTCGCAACTCCTTTTTCATTGGCTTCTGGGCGACTATGATCTCAACGGCTCTCGGTACGCTGGCTGCCGTTGGTCTGTCCTCCAGCGATATGCCTTGGCGCCGCCCAATCATGGCCTTGCTGATTTCACCGATGATTGTGCCCTTGGTGATCACCGCATCGGGTCTCTTTTTCTTTTTCTCTAGTGTGGGCTTGGCAAAAACCTATCTCGGCATCATTCTGGCACATGCGGCTTTGGGCACACCATTTGTGATCATCACGGTCACAGCTACCTTGTCAGGCTTTGATCAATCCTTGACCCGAGCCAGTGCAAATATGGGGGCAGGGCCTATCCGCACCTTCTTCAAGGTACAAATGCCGTTGATCCTGCCTGGAGTAATTTCCGGAGCGCTTTTTGCGTTTATCACCAGCTTTGACGAGGTTGTGGCGGTGTTGCAGCTGGCGGATGTGCGCCAACGCACGATCCCGCGGCAGATGTTCAGCGGTATTCGTGAGCAGATTTCACCTACGATCTTGGCTGTTGCGACGATCTTGGTCATTATCTCGATCTTGCTTTTGACGACCGTTGAGTTGCTGCGCCGGCGATCAGAGCGCTTGCGTGGCGTGACCCCGTCCTAAAGCGAAAATTATCACAGAGCGTCGGTTTTCATGGGGATAAGCGACGCAATTTTCCTTTTTTGCTGTGAAACTCTGCTAGGCTTCTGGAGGCAAAACGGTGGAGGGAACTATGGCCGAACTTGAACTCTTGCAGATGCTGATTGATGGCCAGTGGTGCTCAGCCTCCGATGGGACCACCTTCGAGTGTATTGATCCGTCTACGGGGATCCCTTGGGCCCTTATTCCAGAGGCGAGCCATGCCGATGTGAACCGGGCAGTGGAGGCGGCCGCGTCGGCTTTGGAGGGTCCCTGGGGGGAGATGACCCCCACACAGCGCGGCAAGCATTTGGCCCGGCTTGCAGATCTTTTGGCCGCCCATTCTGAAGAGATTGGGCGTATCGAGACCCGCGACACCGGTAAAATGTTCAAGGAAACAGCATGGCAGGCGACCTATATTGCCGAATATTTGCATTTCTTTGCGGGTGCGGCCGATAAGATCAGCGGTGACACATTGCCGATTGATAAGCCTGATATGTTTGTTTTTACCGACCGAGAGCCTTTGGGGGTTATCGCGGCCGTGATCCCTTGGAACAGCCAAATGTTCCTCACCGCCACCAAGCTCGGACCGGCCTTAGCTGCGGGCAATACGATCGTGTTGAAGGCATCAGAACACGCCAGTGCGCCCCTGTTGGCTTTTGGAAAATTGATTGCTGAGGCTGGTATCCCGCCCGGTGTGGTCAATATCATTACGGGTCATGGTGCAGTTTGTGGTCGCGAATTAACGCGTCATCCGAAAGTGGCCCGCGTCGCTTTCACGGGGGGACCGGCGGCCGCGGCGCAGGTGGTCAAAAATTCTGCGGAAAATTTTGCGGAGGTGAGTTTGGAATTGGGGGGCAAGTCTCCAATCATTGTCTTTGACGATGCCAATATCGAGAGCGCTGTGAATGGTGCGATCGCTGGGATATTCGCGGCCAGCGGTCAATCCTGTGTCGCGGGTTCGCGGCTTTATTTGCATGATGATATCGCAGATGACTTCTTGGCGCGCATGCTCAGAATCGCCCGCGGCATCGTGATTGGAGATCCCCAGGCCGATGCGACAGAAATGGGCCCGCTGTGTACGCTTGGGCAGGTTGAACATATTGAGCGGCAAGTGGCCCTGGCGATCGAGGAGGGCGGCAAGCTGCTGTGTGGGGGGCGCCGTCTCTCTGGGCCGGGCTTATACTTTGAACCCACCATTATCGAATGCCCGCGCCAAGACATGACCATTGTCGATACGGAGCTTTTTGGGCCGGTGCTGGCCGTGCAACGGTTTCGCACGGAAGCCGAGGTTTTGGAGATGGCCAATGATACCAAGCACGGGCTGGCCGCGGGGCTGTTCACCCGCGATGGTGCCCGGCAATTGCGTTTGGCAAAAGCGCTGAAATCAGGGATGGTTTGGGTCAACACCTATAGAATGATTTCGCCGATTGCTGAATTTGGTGGGGTAAAAACCTCTGGCCATGGGCGGGAAGCTGGGCTGCAAGCGATGTATGATTACACCCGTGCCAAAACCATCTGGGTCAATCTGTCCGATGATCCGATCGCCAACCCTTTTCAACCACGGTGACAAAATGAAGTTTCACATAGCGATAAATCTAGAACGCATGGACGCCGAGACGGATATGCGCGAAGTGCGCGATCATGTGCTCGATATGGTGCAGATGGCCGATCGAGCGGGATTTGAAATTGCCTGGGCGGCGGAGCATCACGCGCTTGAAATGACGATCGCCCCCAATCCGTTTCAAATCATGACCTGGTGGGCGAATCATACTGAGAGCATCCGTCTGGGATGTGGCGTGGCCAATGCCGCCTATTGGCACCCGATCAATTTGGCCGGTGAAGCGGCAATGGTCGATCTCCTGTCGAATGGGCGGTTGGACTTGGGGCTGGGCTCTGGGGCCTATCAACGCGAATTTGACCGTATGAAGCCCGGATTGGCGCAAAGTGACAGCTGGCGCTATATGCAAGAAATGCTGCCTTTGGTGCGCAAACTTTGGCAGGGGGACGTGACTCACGAAGGGACATATTGGCAATTCCCCTCGGCCACATCCTGTCCGAAGCCGCTGCAAGGGGAGGTGCCGATGTGGGTCGCAGCCCGCTCGCCCATCACCTTTGACTATGCGGTGGCCAATCACTGCAATATCATGTCATGGCCGTTTTCTATGCCCTTTGCAGAGGCTGAAAAGTATAAAGCCCAGCTTGATGAGGCGATCGAGGCTGCGGGCAATGGCTGGGATGGCACATTCGCCATGATGCGGCACGCGGCGGTCTACGAAACGCCTGAAGATCGCGCCGCAGCTATGCATGCCATTCGCAGTGTATTGGGCAGATTTGGCAATTTGATGACCAAAACAGGAGCGGTGCGCAATGGCTTTCCCGAAGCGGTCTCGGCTGAGGATTTGGCGGGCAATGTCCGCGTGGACCCCGAAATGCTTGAAGAAAACCTGATGTTCGGATCGCCCGAACAGGTGATTGCAAAACTGCGCCGCTACGAGGCGTTGGGGGTAGATGCCTTCATTTATTATGCCTCGATGGGATTGGGGATGGCGGAGCAAAAACGCTCACTTCAGAGCTTCATTGATAATGTAATGCCAGAATTCACCTAAAGGACTTCGCTATGAGTATCGAAATTCGCCGCACGCTGACTCTTGTTCAAACCACCTATGAAGAGGGCGGCAAGGCCGTGCCTGTGCCAACCAAATTGGTGAGCGCCATTGCGATCGTCAAAAACCCTTGGTTCGGTCGGGGATGGGTTGAGAACCTGCGCCCAGAAATTCAAGAGCACGGGCCGGTGCTGGGCAAGTTGTTGACCGATCTATTGCTTGAGATTTGCGGGGATAAGATCGAGGGCTGCGGCAAAGCCAGTATTGTTGGCATGGGGGGTGAGATCGAGCACGCACAAGCGATGACGCACACGCTGCATTTCGGCAATCAGTTCCGCGAGGCGGTCAATGCCAAGTCCTATCTCGCTTTCACCAATACCCGCGGCGGCGCGGGCACATCCTTGATGATCCCGTTGATGCATAAAGATGATGGCGGCATGCGCAGCCATTATCAAACCATTCATACCACCGTGCCCGATGCGCCTGCCGGCGATGAAATATTGATTGCGCTTGGCGCCTCCATTGGCGGTCATCCTTTGCACCGGATTGGCAACCGCTATGATGACCTGCGGGATATGGGCCGCGATGTGGACAATCCCGCCGGTGTTTAGAGCAGCTGATGGCACGGCCTATTGGCTTGACGGGCCCGAAGATGGACCGCCTTTGGTGTTGATCCATGGTTTGGGGTTGAGTTCATCGCTGTGGCAGGCCCATTTGCCAGCGATCTGCGCGCGTTACCGGGTATTGAAATATGACCTTTACGGACATGGGCAGAGCCGCCCAGCAGAGCGCCCGCTCAACCTGTCAGTCTTTGCGGAGCAAATCGCTGAATTGCTGGAGGAAACCGCGATGGGCCCTGCCCATTTGGTCGGGTTTTCCATTGGCGGCATGATCAATCGACGCGTCGCTATGGACCATCCAGATTTGGTGCGGTCATTGGTAATACTGAATTCTCCCCATGATCGCGGTGCGCAGATGCAGCAGGAGGTCGAGGCGCGGGCACGCCAGGCGCTGGATCAGGGTGCGGAGGCGACACTACAGGCCGCTTTGGAGCGATGGTTCACGCCAGAATTTCTGGCTTCAAATGCACAAACTCCTCAGCAGGTTGCATCGTGGCGCATGCAGGCGGATCGCGCGAGCTATGGGCAGTCGGCCTGGGTTTTGGCTCATGGTGTTAGGGAGTTAATTCGTCCAGCCCCGCCTTTAAAGCACGCGAGTTTGGTGATGACCTGTGCGGAAGATGTAGGCTCAACGCCGCAGATGAGCTGGGATATAGCTGCTGAAATTCCGGGGGCAGGGTGCCAAATTGTACCGCAGCTCAAACATCTGGGTTTGTTGGAAGTGCCAGAGGCTTTTACTCTGCCAGTTTTGGATTTTTTGCAGCGGGTTTAAATGCTGCCGCAGGCGTTCACTTTACGGCTTGCGCGGCGAAGAGCTGACCGGGCCCTTGCAAAGCCTGTGGATCGCCAGACAGCTTTGCGAGATGCCAGGCTAACACAAGGTTGCTCGACAGTACCGGCAGGCCAAGCTCGGCTTCCATTGGGGCAATCAAATCTATGGTGCGCAGGTTGGTGCAGCTGAGAAAAATTCCATCAAGTCCGCCGCCGGCCAGCAGATAACGGGCCGCACTTCGAACGGAGGCGCCAGAAATGCGCACAACCTTTGACTCTTCCGCCTCGCCGAAGGTGCCGAAAACTGGAGTTTCGACACCGTTTTGTTGCAAAACCTGTCGCAGATTGGCACTGACCTCTTCCAAGTAGGGAGACAAAAACGCAATACGCTTGAGCTTGAGATGCTGGCAGGCGGCCACCAGTGCCGACACGGGCTGGCTGACCGCTTGGGTTTTCGTGCCGGATTTCACCAGCCGATCAATCTCCCGCACGCCAATTTGAGCGGTGCCAGAGGTACAGCCATAGCCCACGGCGTTAAAGCGCAGGGTTTGGGGGAAGAGCGCCGCTGAGGCCTCAATATGCCCGGCCATAGATTGCAGCGTTTCAGCCGTGACCTCTTGCCCGCTGGGCACGCGGCTAAAGAAGAGATCCGCGGTACCGCGCATCTGCATCATATCGCGCTCTATGGTTTCATCCGATTGCAAGACCACAAGCCCAATTCGAATTTTATCAATTGAAACAAATTATATGGTAGAAATCGCATGTTAAATCCTGCGCATTTCGGCGCCATAGGGCTGGCTAAGCCATTCGGCGCCATTCTCGCGAATGACAATATTTTCTTCATGAACCAAAGCGCGGCCCGGCGCCAGTTCGATCCCTGGCTCCAAGGTGAGTACCATACCCGGGACCAGCGGCGTGTGATCTGTTGGGATCAAGCTGGGCCATTCTGTGAGGTTCATGCCAAGCCCGTGGCCGTAGCGGCCAGCTTCGGACCCGCCGGCGCCGCCGGTGACAATTTTGTCCATAACGTGAAACAGATCAGCGGCGGTTTTGCCCGGTCGCGCGGCCTCAAAAGCGGCATATGTGGCTTCGATCAAACGGCTGTGCCCTGCGGCAACATCTGGCGATGGGCTGCCAATGGCAAAGTTGCGATCAAAATCGCAAAAATAACCATCATGCACCAAGCCGGTGTCCAGCATCAAGATATCTCCCGCCGTGAGCGGACGCTCGTCGGCTGGAGAGATCACATCGCCATAGCCGCCCTGGGCCGCAGCACCGGCGAGATAGGGCACCCAATCGGCGCCTTCCTCCAGGCAAAGGCGCTGAAAATCACGAAACACCGCTTCTAAAGGCTGACCGACGCGGGCAATCTCTGGCACGCGCTCAAAGGCGCGGGTGGCAACGTGACACGCGGTTTTGATCTTCTCTATCTCAGCGTCAGATTTCACCAAACGCAGGCTCCGCAGAATGCCAGCATCCGCACCGATAGGCTTGGGCAGAGCGGCGTTGAGCCGACCAAAGTCATCCAGCGGCATGCGCAGATGAGACTGCAAGCCACTGGGCGTGCCAATGCGCGGACCTAATGCACGCAGGGTTTCGGCCAAAAGGCCTATTCCGTCATCGTCGAGATCTGGCGCGCGCCATGTGCGGATATCTGAGATCCACGTACGGGCCATCAACGCCGCGCCAATTGAGGGGATGACGGCAATAGGATCACCAGCGCGGGGCAACACCAAGAACCAAGGCCGGCAGGGGCTTTCCCAGAACCTCGTGAGATAGCCTGTGAAATAGCGAATATCTGGCTCAGTGGTCAGCAAAATGGCGTCGAGATCAGCGTCATCCATGCGGCCTTGGGCACGTTTCAGGCGTGCTTTAAATTCTGCGATTGTGAAGCCTTGGGGCATTATTCAGGGCCTTCTGAAAGTATGACGAGCACATGAGAGTTTGCGTCAAGTTTGAGCGCCGTACGATGGGCAGGTGAGGCTAGAAGACCCGCCAGCCCCGCGGCTCCGGAGGGTGTACTCTCCATTTGATGCGCCGCGGCATAATTGGCGCCGGCTTGACCTTCCTCTTCGCTGATCAGCGCGAAGACATCGGCATCTTTGGCCAGCCCCTTCAGAGCAATCAAAGAGGCCTCTAGGCAATCTAGCCGACCCATAGCGCTTCCCGGGCCTGTCGCGGCGATGAAATCACCGGCCTGAATGCAGCCGAGCAAAGCCGGGGCGTGGCATGGTTCAACCACCACGATCACCGGTGCTTCGCCCCAAGTTTTGCGTGCCATCGCTGCTGCGGCGCCGGCCAATCCGCCAACGCCAGCTTGTAAGAATATATGGCTGGGAGCAGAGATTTGCCGCTCGGCTTCGGCCATAAAGACAGTATAGCCCTCCATTAAACGATGACTCAGATCGCTGTAGCCTGGCCAAGAGCTGTCCGACAACAAGGTCCAACCGTTATCCTTGGCCGCAGCTTGCGCTGCGCTCATGCTCTGTTCATAGGTCTCGCCGGCGCGCTCGACGGTTGCGCCATGCGCGATCAATCTTTTGGCAAAGGCTTCTGGCACGCTCTGGCTGAGAAAGATCACTGCGGCGGCGCCAAAGGCTTTTGCGCCTGCCGCCACGCTGAGTCCGTGATTTCCAGCACTGGCGGTGACATAGGTTTTGGCGCTCTGCGCTTCGCCTTGGACGATGGCGCTATGGGCGATGACATAGGCTGCGCCAAGTGCTTTGAAACTGCCCAGGCCCATGCGGCCGCGCTCATCTTTCACGCTGAGCTGCGCGATATTCAGATCTTGCGCAATATTCGGAGCTTGCAGCATTTCAGTTTCAGCAGCATTGGGGCAACCGGCCAAAAGGGCTTGCACGGCGGCGGAATCAGTCGAGGGGGCGGGGATGTCGCGCAGGATGTCGACAGTCAAACCAATGTTGCGGTGGGGGTTTTGCAATATATCCATCCCGTGAATGGAGCCCATCGCATCCGAAAGAGCAAGCCTATATGCGACCTGTCACAGCGCGGAATTGTCAATTTCGTAGCGTGCCTTTAACATGGGCGCAACCAGATAGAGAGATTGCATGAAACTTCAACATCCCTTGCACCCAGAGCCCAAAGATGCGCAGACGCGGCGGGCGCGTTCGGTGGTTGTATGCTATCCAACCGAAACCTTGCCACAGGTGACTCTGGCGGCTTCAGCCGCAAGGCGGGAGGGCGCAGATTTGGTACAGCGGCTCTCTGTGCCGCCCCGGTCGGCTGGCTGTATTGATGTGCCAGCGGGGCATTTCGCGCGGATTGTTTCGGTGGGGGGACCGCAGGTAGGAGATCTGAACATTTGGAACAGCCACAACCTTGCGGAGCATTTCTACAGCGGCAAAACACGCGCTTTGCATGGCACCCATGTCAGCACGGGAGACAGCCTTTGGTCGAGCTTCCCCTTCATGCGGCCCTTGGCGCATATCATCTGTGACACGCTTGACTGGTATGGCTATGACGCGGATGGCGGTTCGGTGCATGATGTGATCGGCACGCGCTGTGACCCCTATACGGGCCGCCTGCTCAGTGGCACAGATTACCATAATTGTTGCCACTCCAACCTAACGCGCGCCGTTGCTGATCACTTTGATTTGCTGCCCGAGGAAGCGGAGCGGCATGTGCATGATGTGCTCAATGTCTTTATGTTAACGGGGTTTACCCGCGACACACATCAATACTTCATGAAGGCCAGCCCCGTACGTCCGGGAGATTTCCTTGAACTAGAGGCACAGATTGATATCACGCTGGGGCTTTCTGTCTGCCCGGGCGGTGATTGCGGCGCAGAGCATTCCAGTGACACAGCGCAATGCCATCCACTGGTGATCGAGATCTATGCGCCTAAAACACTGGCGGACTTCACCCCTGCACCGCCCAACCCTTACGGCCGTTGAGCGCGCTGGGGGGCTAGGTCAGGCAATATAGCTACGATAACGAGTGAGCTGATTAGATTTCGTTGGCCTTAACTACCTTAGCTAACAGTGAACTTCATCCTCGTCCTGGTTTGTAGGCTCATCGGAGGGCTGACTGGCGCGCGTGGCGGGCGCGTCAAAAGCAATGCGAAATCCCATATGGTTGGTGGTGCTTTCTGGCGAATTGCCTGTGCGTGCGGCGATGCGGTAGCGCGAGCAATAGGAGGCATGGCACAGAAAGCTGCCGCCTTTGATGACCCGATACCCCTGCATGGCCGCCGCATGAGCCTTGCCGGCTTTGGAGAGGGATTTGAGGCGAAACAGATCGGCGGTCCAATCCCAAACATTGCCGGCCATGCCATAAAGCCCGTATCCATTGGCGGCAAAGGAGCGAGCCGGGCTGGTGAAAGCATAGCCATCGGCGGCGGTGTTCTGGGTGGGAAAATTGCCTTGCCAGATATTGCAGGGCAGATGCTCATGATCATCGGGTGGCGCATTGCCCCAGGGATAGGTCACATCTCCCAAACCACCACGGGCGGCATGCTCCCATTCTGCTTCCTTCGGAAGACGTCCCCCCGCCCAGGCGCAATAGGCCTGCGCATCTGTCCAAGATAGATGCACCGCAGGGTGATCGGGCAGGCCTTTGGCGCCTAAAGGGCCTGTGGGACGCCGCCAATTTGCGCCATCGACCCGCCGCCACCATTGCGCAGCTGCCGCGCCTTGCCAGGTGGTCTGGCGCGCTGGAACCTGGAGATGAAAGACGAACGACCAGCCAAAAATTTCAGCCTCTGTGACATAGCCGGTCTGTTCTGCGAAGTCGGAGAATTCGGCATTGCTCACCGGAGTCTGCCCCAACAGAAAGGGTTTCAGCTTGACCCGCCGCTGCGGGAATTCGCCGTCTAGTTTGTTGACCGGTCGGTTGGTCCCCATGAAAGCTGTTCCGCCTGGTATGGGGCATAGCGCCCCGCGATGCGCTCCACCGCTCAAAGTTTGCGAGACACGTTGAGAGGGGGTACCCTGGGGGCCGGGTGGCGCGCAGCAGTTGGGAGAGGTTGGGTCCACCGCCATTGCTGTGTTATATCTCTTTTTTGTCTTGCACGATATTCATGCTGGCTGTGCCTGAAAATCCAATCTCCACTGACGCGAACGGTCCGCCTTGGCACATTTGCCCAGGGTCATGAGGGGCTGCTGGATCGGCGGCCGCCAGGACCTCTTCTGCAAATTGCTCGGCATTGTCTTTCGGGCGATATCCCAAGAAGGCCGCCTTGTGATTGTCGACCGTGACCCGGTCATTATTGGACACGCCATAGATCACGGAAAAGCCCGTGATCGGTGTGGTTATGGCCTGCTGAACCAAGTGGATCAGATCGTCATAGGACAGCCAGGAGCCGAGCGCGCGCGGGTTGTTGATCTGTGCGGCGGAAAGGATTCGCAGGTGCACACTCTCAATGCCCTTCTTGTCCCAATAGAGACTGCCAAGATCCTCTGCAAAACATTTAGCCAAACCATAGTAAGTGTCCGGGCGGTGCGGCACCTCGGTATCGATCCTTTGGGTTTTGGGATACATGCCCACCGCATGGATAGAGCTAGCATAGACCACGCGGCGCAGCCCCTTGCGCGCGGCTGCTTCCCACACATTATAGGCGCCAATGATATTGGAATGTAGGATCTTGTCCCAGGCGGCCTCATCACCAATTGCGCCAAAATGGACCACCATATCCGCACCATCAAGCACCGCCTCCATTGCCTCCAGATCGCCTAGGTCTGCTTTGACGTAGGTCTCACTGGGATAAAGCTTGCCGATGTCCTCGGTCCAATCGGTGGAGACCAGGCGGTCACACATCTGGCTTAGCGGTTCGCGCAGATAGGAGCCCAGCCGTCCCGCGGCACCGGTTAACACGAGTTTTTTCATCAAATTACTGCCTTTTCTAAAAAGGGTTTGCCCTCTTCGATACGTTTGTATGCGAAGGGGGAAAGGTCAATGCTGCGATAGGCGCCATAGGTGATAAATTCGGCCAATCCGCGCCCGATGGCCATAGATTGTTGCAAGCCGTGGCCCGAAAAACCATTGGCAAAGAGGAAGTTCTCGACCTGATGATGCGGGCCGATGATCGCGTTTTGATCGAAGGTGTTATAGGCGTAATGTCCCGCCCAGCTGTTGATCAGCTTGATCGCTTCGAATTGCGGCACACGGGCGGCGATGATGGGCCAGACCTTCTCTTGCCAGATGCTGTGGTCTTGGGTGAAATCGTCATAGGCTACGGGCGCATCATCATCGGGCGGACAGCCGGCAAGATAATAGCGCCCCTCCGAACGCATATGCACGCCAGAGGGGTCGATGGTGAGGGGAAGGTCGCGCGCCAGCGGCTGCTCGGCATCAAAGACGAAGCTGTAGCGTTTGCGCGGCTCAACTGGCAAGTCTAGCCCGGCCATACGCGCAGTTTGCGCGGCGCGCGGGCCTGTGCAATTGACCACGAGCCCGCAGCTGAGCCTCTCGCCCGAGGCCAGGGTCACGCTGTGGATGCGGTCTGCGTGCCGGTCCATCGCCACAACCTCATTTTGCACATATTCAGCGCCTTTTTCTTGGGCCACGCGCTTGCACCAATCAAAAATCGTGCCGCCGTCAAAATAGCCTTCGTTGACGGTGTTATGATTGCCTACGGTAATGTCGCCCACATGATAAAACGGATATTCGGCCTGAATTTCAGAGGCTGTCATATGCCGCGTGCCAGCGCCCATTTGTGCCTGCAGCGTTTGACTGTGCCGCAGGCTTTCGGCATCAGCGGCGCTATTGGCCAAATACATATAGCCAAAAGATTGTATATGGATTTTCGGAACACGCGGGTCGTGATCAAAATAGCTTTGAAAATTGTTGATAAACTCTGCGCCAAATTGGCTGACTTGGATATTGGTTGGGTTTGAAAACTGTTGACGGATGCAAGAATTGGTGTGGCTTGTGGACGCGCATTCAAAACTGAAATCCCGCTCCACCACAAGAATGGACCCGTCAAATCCCGGATCGCGGCTGAGCCACCAGGCGATGGAGCTGCCATACATAGCGCCTCCAATAAAGATTATGTCATAGCTATGCGCTTTTGGAGTTTGCTGTGGCTGTGCCATTTAGAACGCCTCACCGTTTTTCGCCCGCTCCAGAACATCGGCGATCTGTTGTGGCGCCAGACTGTAAAGCTCTTCTGCCGCCTGCGCGGTGATATAGCCGCCAGCCAGATCTTTTAGGATTTCTGCGGTGCTGCGTTCGCAGACAGGTCCGTATCCTGCGCCACCGGGGAAAGCCATCATGACCTTTTTGCCATGTGGCACAAATTGCTTGCCTTTACCGCGCATGGGCGCGCCATCGTCAAGCGCGATCGTGGTGGGCCCGCCTTTGGATCCGCCTTGGCGACCATTTGCTGGGTGGTTGACGCGATCGAACATGGCTTGGATGTCAAATTCGTAACCCTCTTGCGCGCCAACCTCCATATATTGACCTAATCCACCGCGATGTCGGCCTACGCCGCCGCTGTCGGCACGCAGCTCTTTGCGCCAGATCAATACCGGGCCTACCTGCTCGGTGGCTTCGACGGGCATGGTCATCACTCCGCTGGGAAAAGCGGTGGCGTTCATTCCATCCAAACTGGGTCGTGCACCAGATCCGCCGGAGTTGAAGGTCAAAACCTCTGCGCGCCGGGCATGAGGCGGGGCGGGCGCATCGCTGCGGGGGCGCAGCGAGACTTGGAAATTGCACAGGCAACCCGCGCCCTCAGCAGGCACCAGCCCGGGCAACAATTGATCCAAAGCCGCATAGACCGCGTCGGGCACCATATGACCAATGATATGGCGCAGCGCCACAGGGGCGGGATGCAGGGCATTCACGATGGTGTTTTCTGGCGCCGTGATTTCAAAGGGCGCCAGGCTGGCCGCGTTATTGGGAATCTCCGGCGCTATGGCGCATTTGAGCGCGTAGCAGGCATAGGCTTTGGTGTAGACCAATGGGCAGTTGATGCCCTTCTTATCCAGGCCAGAAGTGCCGGAAAAATCGCATAAAATACGGTCTTTTTCGATGGTGAGCTGCACTTTGAGATCAACCGGCTGCGCATAGCCGTCGGTGCGCATTTCCCCTCGGGCCATGCCGGGCGTCAGCGCGTTGATCCGCTCAAGTGTCGCGCGGCGGGAGTTGGACAGAATAAACTCAGAAATCCCGGACAGATCCGCAAGCTCAAATTCCTTCATCATATCAATCAAGCGGCGGTGGCCAATTTCGTTGCAGCTGGCCAGCGCATAGATGTCTCCCACCAGCTGATCAGGCTCGCGCACATTGCCGCGGATGATTCGCATCAAGGTCTGATCCACCACGCCGCGATCGGCCAATTTCATAATGGGTATGTAGAGACCTTCCTCATAGACACTATTGGCATCCGCTCCAAACCCTCGGCCCCCGATATCAACGATATGCGCGGTGCAGGCAAAGAAGCCCACAAAGGTTTCGCTGTAGTAACTGGGGGTTACAATGGTAATGTCATGTAAGTGGCCGGTGCCCTCCCAAGGGTCATTGGTGATGTAAATATCGCCGGGGGCGAAATTTTCGCGGCCAATCCGGCGTATGAAATGGTCCACCGCGTCGGCCATGGCATTGACATGGCCTGGGGTGCCGGTGACCGCTTGGGCCAGCATGTGCCCTTGCGCATCATAGACCCCGGCAGAAAGATCCCCAGCCTCGCGCACAGAGGTTGAGAAGGCCGTTCGCACCAGCGCTTGCGCCTGCTCTTCCACCACAGAGATCAGGCGGTTCCACATGACTTGATACTGCACCTCAGAGGTGGCGCGGGGGGGCGTGGATGCGATCATTGCGCCGCTCCTTTGTCTACTGGCCGCGCGGTCAGTTCAATACAGCCATCACTCATCGACCGCGCGCGGCGGGATTTGGGCACGATGATGGTGGTTTCCTCTTCTTCAATCACCGCAGGCCCGTCCAGCTCTGCGCCTATGGCCATATCGGCGCGGCGCCATTGGGCCGCCTGTGTCATTTGCGCCGATGCGGCATCAAATAGGCTGCGGTAATGGGTGGTCGTCAAGCGCTGGCCAGCCGGCTGGGGCGCCAGGGGCTGTGCAGCTGCGATGGTGGTTGCGGCATTGACCGACCAAACGGTGATCTCGATGTCCATACCTGCGACGCTGCGGCCAAAAAGGGTTTTGTATTCGCGCTCAAACAGCGCTTCAAACTTTGCTGCATCGGGCGATTGAGCCAAGGTGGCGTCAAGGGCTACGGGAATTTCCCATCCCTGGCCCGAATAGCGCATATAGACTTTGTATTGCGCATCAATTTCGGCCTTCGCGTCACAGCTGCGCACAAAGGCAGTGGCTTCCTGAGTCAATTCCACCAGCAAGTCGGTCGCCAGGTCTGATCTGAAATCAGCCAAACGCATGAACTGGCTGCGGGTGGCTTCAAAGCTGAATG
Organism: uncultured Planktomarina sp.; assembly: GCA_943788425.1. Classification (GTDB taxonomy): domain Bacteria; phylum Pseudomonadota; class Alphaproteobacteria; order Rhodobacterales; family Rhodobacteraceae; genus Planktomarina. The sequence goes on along the minus strand of CALSQF010000001.1, from coordinate 350,336 downwards.
GCGCGCGCAGAAAGCCAATCGCAGACCCGACCCCTGCGCCACTGGGCACGAGGAGGCGGGCAATGCCCAATTTTTCGCACAATCGCCCCGCGTGTAAAGGCGCTGCGCCGCCAAAGGCGATCATCGTGTAATCGCTGAGATCTTCTCCGTTTTCAACAGCATGCACCCGCGCGGCATTGGCCATATTTTCATCCACAACCTCGGAGACGCCGAAGGCGGCAGTTTGGCTATCCATACCAAGCGTATCGCCCAAATGTGCCGCAAGCGCGGCTGCGCTCGCCGCCGGCTTCAGTGTGATGCGCCCGCCTGCAAACTTGTCTGGATCCAGCCGTCCCAGGACCAAATCAGCATCGGTCACCGCCGGGCGGGTGCCACCACGGCCATAGCAGGCCGGGCCCGGCTCGGAACCGGCGCTTTCTGGCCCAACCCTGATTTGCCGCAGGCTGTCGACATAGGCCAAAGAGCCACCACCGGCGCCGATCTCAACCATATCAATTACGGGAATTAAAATGGGCATGCCCGAGCCTTTTTTGAACCGATAGCTGCGTGCAACCTCGAAGACACGGGCGGTTTTTGGAGTTTGATATTTGATGAGGCAAATCTTCGCCGTGGTGCCGCCCATATCGAAAGAGAGCACCTTATCAATCTGGTGACGCGCGGCGATATGGGCGGCAAAAACCGCCCCGCCGGCCGGGCCGGATTCCACCAAGCGAACGGGAAATTCAGCGGCATTTTCCAGGCTGATAATGCCGCCGCCGGAGTGCATCAAAAAGATTGGACATCGTGCGCCTTCACTGTTCAAACGCCCTTTGAGACGGCCCAAATAAGTTTTCATCAAGGGTTTGATATAGGCATTGGCGATTGTGGTGTTGAAACGCTCATATTCGCGCATCTGCGGGCTGACCTCGCAAGACAGAGACAGCATGGCGCCGGGCATTTTCTCAGACACAACCTCAGCCACGAGGCGCTCATGGGCGTCATTGACGTAGGAATGCAGAAAACCCACGGCGATGCTTTCAAAACCGGCCTGCTTAATTTCATTGACCAGGGATTCAATCTCAGCGCGGTTGATCGGCTTGAGCACTTGCCCATCAGCCTGCATCCGCTCCTTGATTGTATAGCGAAAATTGCGGGGCAGAAGCGGTGGAGGTAGGGTTAGGTTGAGGTCATATTGTTCAAAGCGGCTTTCGGTGCGCATCTCAATCACATCGCGGAACCCTTTGGTGGTGATTAAAGCGGTTTTGGCACCGCGGCGCTCGATCAGAGCATTTGTGGCCAGAGTGGTGCCATGAATGATCTGGGTGATCTGCGTGGGATCTATTTGGGCTTGTGCGCAAACGCGCGCCATGCCTTCGACAATGGCTTCCTCTGGGGCGCTATAGGTGGTCAAGACTTTGGTGGAAAACAGGTCGTCGCCACGCTCTAAAACGACATCCGTAAATGTACCGCCAATATCCACGCCCAGGCGCACAGGTTGCTTTTGCATTTCATCCTCCAACGTGTTTTCAGGTTAACAGAATGTGGCAGCAGGGGAAGGGATTTAGCTCAATTTTTGTGACAAAGCGGCAAAGAAAATACGCAGTTTTCGACCTGGATTCTGATGCGCAACTTTATGCGATTTGGTCGAAACGGGCCCCGGATTTAATGTCTTGGTCATACTGATGACGCAAGGTCACATTGCAGCTGCAATTCCGGGGATTGCCAGACGGGGCCTGCCTGCACTAAAGCGCGTTTTAGCGTCATATTAGGAGCTCAAAATGTTTCAGGTCCATGCCACTGCGCGGTTGCGTCCGTCGCCCTTCTTCAACTCGGTGGTTGCCGAGGGCTGTACAAATGCCTCGATCTACAACCGGATGATTTTGCCGGCCAGTTTTGGCGATAAGGATAAGGAATATTGGGACCTGTTGAATGGGGTCGTCATGTGGGACGTGGGTGCGGAGCGGCAGGTGCAGCTTGAAGGACCCGATGCCGCTAAATTGGCGCAGATCCTCAGCCCGCGCGATTTGTCAAAATGCAAGATCGGGCAAGGCAAATATGTGCCGCTTTGCAATCACGAAGGTATTTTGATCAATGATCCAATTTTACTCAAACTGCGCGAAGATCTGTTTTGGTTTTCGATTTCTGACAGTGATATTTGGTTTTGGGCCCGTGCGATCGCTGCTGAACGTGGCTTGAATGTGAAAATTTCTGAGCCGGATGTTTCGCCCTTGGCGGTGCAAGGGCCAAAAGCCGGAGCGGTTGTTTCGTCAATCTTTGGCGACTGGGTAAATGATTTGAAATATTTTTGGTTCTCTGAAACTGAAATCAATGGAATTCCAGTGGCCGTGCAACGCTCGGGGTGGTCAAAACAAGGCGGGTTTGAGATTTACCTGCGCGATGGAACACGCGGCGATGAGCTGTGGAAGATTGTCAAAGAAGCCGGCGCTACTTTTGACATCGGCAATGGTGGCCCAACCTCACCTGAGCGGACCGAAAGCGGTCTGGTGAGCTGTGGCTCTGATAGCGATGGCACCACCAATCCTTATGAGGTGCGCTTGGGCAACTATATTGACTTGGATGTGCCGGATGACGTGATCGGCATTCAGGCGCTGCGCCGGATCCATGCGGAGGGGCCTAAGCGTCATCAACTTGGTTTGATCTTAGACGGTGAAACGCCTGATCCTCTGGGCTTTTCTTGGGAATATATCACCGTTGATGGGCGGAAAGTCGGTGATATGACCAATTGTGTTTGGTCTCCGCGTATGAACAAAAATATTGGCTACGCGTTGATCTCACGCAGCTGCATGGTAGGCGACAAAGTAACTTTGTCTCGCGCCGGCGGCCGGATGGTCGAGGCAAGGCTGGTGGAGATGCCATTTTTGTGACGCTTTAATAGACCCCTGCATAACCCGGCTGCCAAGCCATAACACTTTGCTACCGCAATTATGCGCCCACCCCGGCAGGCGCTGCCCACATGTCTTTGTGGAAATGGCGTTATGCAGAGGTCTTTGAAAGATAGCGTCCAAACGGTTGCGAGCGTGTAGAATGGAACCATCAACTTGACGGCGCCAATAAAATCCGATAGATTTGAGATGTTTAATGGTATCAGAGTTTAGACTGTTGGTAAGAGCTCTCATAAATTCAACCCTATCGTTGATGCTACTCGCTGTCTGCTTAATGTTGTCATGGCGTGCATTGTCGGAGACAAATTTCTTTTTTTCCCAAATATATGAATACAACGGAATTGAGGAGCAAATTGACAAATTCGGCCCTCAAAATAGGAACCGAAATGGTTTTGAGACGACAACGAAGTTGGAGCGGGTAAAAATATTTGGGGAAATTGTTCGATCCGTTAATAATGGCGGTAAGGGTCTAAAAGAAATTGTTTATCGGGACACCGGTGGCAAAATAATTGATACGTTTCTTACGCAGCCAGAAATTGACCATTTAAATGATGTGGCACGATTAATCGGCCATTTCAGTAGAATATTGTCATATCTTGCGGCCATTCTAGGTGTTCTCGTGATGGCTTTCTGGATATGCAAAGTTTGGAAAAATATCGATATATGGACACCTTACACTATCGCAAAATCATTTTTGAGCATGCTGACACTTTTGTTATTTTGTTGTGGCATTGTATTGGCAGTTGGTCCTCAAAGAGTTTTTTATTCCCTTCATGAATGGGTTTTTGCGGGCATGGCGCCTTGGCATTTTTATTTTCAGGACTCATTGATGACGACGATGCTGACCGAGCCATTATTTGGGAGCATATCAATCTTGTTGCTGGTAAGCACTTTTGTAATCTGGGTTTTACTCTCCGCTGTCATCAATAAAATTTTAAGTTAGCGGCTGTTTAGGCAGGGTTCTGAAACCATGGGCTGAGACCTGCGACAAGAATGGCCGGACCAGAAAACCTTGAGACGACAGAGCAGGCATAATAGCTAAAATTATCAAATATCTTTATATTTATCCCAATAGTCGATCAACCACTTCGGTCTGTGCAGCCCTCAGCGTGGGAATCTCGCCCCACGGCTTGATTTGTCGACAACGAAGTTGGGACGCGGAAAGCCATGGAAAGCGACCATTAGGGTTTCAGGGGCAGGCTTCAAGGGCGGCACAAATATGTCCATAAAATACTGACGCCGCAAATGATATTTGAAACTCTGTATCCATTCCAGTGGATAGTAATCTTTCTCACGCGCATGAGCGGCAACAAATCCTTGCTCAACAACGTTATTCGTTTATGCACATTCCGAATCTTTGCGAAAGGCATCAAAGATGTTTGTGTGAAAAGAGGGCCGATAGGTAAAAACGCTCGTGGCTCCCATGGGCTCAAAACTCGGATCAAACTGCCTCCAGCGTGGGCCGCAACTCAGCATTCGGAGCGATTGACTAGGATCCTCAAAGAAAGGATCCGTATTGCCAGTCAAGACAGTGTCAATATCTAAGAACACCACGATGTCGAGCGTCTCGGCAATCTCAAGATGACACAAACACAGTTTGGGCCAAGCGCCCTCTGTTTTGGGAAACGCATCAAGCCCGCTAATTGGAATCTGCAAGCTGATGATATTCTAATCCAAACCCTTGGGATCATCGGTCGTACAGATAAACTGGAAAATCCAAAGAGCTCATATCTTTTGCGGCCCTGAACAATATGTTCACATGTTCAGAAAAAAATTCTGAACCCCAATTAATTGTGAGAACTGAATATTTCATATCAGTCCTCCCATACCACTCAGTCATCTAGGTAAATTTTAATGTACAGATTCGCAAACTCAATAATGTGTGAATTGTGACGGATGCCGGTGATTTACCCGTTAATCGAGGGTTGAAACACAGATCGCTGTTTTAAAAATTTTGGAAAATGGTGGACCCTAGCGGGATCGAACCGCTGACCTCCTGCATGCCATGCAGGCGCTCTCCCAGCTGAGCTAAGGGCCCTCTAATAGCATGCTGTCTAGGCAAGGCCCGGCGCGGGATCAAGAGGAAATCAGCGCGCCAAGCAAAGAAATTTAGCTTTCGTCGTCGTCTGTGGCGACATCTGCGATCTCATCCAATGAAACCGTGTCGTCGTCGTCGTCATCAAGCACATCATCGCCCAAATCTACATCGACGTCATCATCGTCCAACACCACTTCATCGGTCTCGGCATCGGTATCGGCTTCATTCATCTTTGTTGTTTGCACGTCTTCCGCATCGGCCACCATCGTGCGGCCTTTATTTGCATCAAGCGTAACAGTTTCGCCCGTATAGGGGCTGATGATCGGATCTTTATTCAAGTCGTAAAAACGCTTGCCTGTGGTGGGGCAAATACGTTTGGTACCCCATTCTTCGTTCGGCATGGGTTTTCCCCTCTCGCAATCGGTGACAATCTGTGCCGAGTGCCATACACAAGAGGCAGTGTCAAAGGTGAAATCTATTAATTCTTGGATATCTGGGATGAATCTGCACTCAAATACCGCTGATCGGCAGCTCATACTGCCCGGACGGCCTGAAATTACGGTGCAGCTGCGCCCATCGCGCCAGGCAAGCCGGCTGTCACTGCGGATCTCGCGCCTCAAAGGGCAGGTGACGCTTAGCCTGCCCTTGTCTTGCCCGGTGGAGCAGGCAAAAAATTTTATTTTGGAAAAAGAATCCTGGATCCGTGCGCATTTGGCCGACTTGCCGCAAGTGGCTCATGCTGGTTTGGACCGTCAAGTGCCCTTTGCGGGTCGACAGTTGACCATTCGCACCGGCGCGGGGCGGCAGGTTGTGCTTAAAGGGGCGCATCTGTTGGTGCCGGGTCACGAATCTCTGGTTCCTGCGCGCGTGAAAGCCTTTTTGAAGCTGCAAGCGCGTTTCGCGCTGCACGAGGCTGTCAATCACTACTCCGAACATCTCGGGCGGCCCTATGGACGCCTGACGCTGCGGGACACCACCTCAAGATGGGGGTCGTGTTCGATACAGGGAAATCTGAACTTCTCCTGGCGCTTGATCATGGCGCCACCCCAGGTGCTGCGCTATGTGGCGGCTCATGAGGTGGCGCATTTGGAACAGATGAATCACTCGGCTGCATTTTGGGCGCTTGTTGAGCGCCTCTTTCCGGGTCATCAGCAACAGCGCGACTGGCTCAAGCGTCATGGTGAAGATCTGCACCGTTATCACTTCTAGCCGCGACCGAGTGCGCGCCGCGTGCCGGCTACAGGCAACTGGCGTTTGACAGCCATGGTCAATTGTGATCACAAATGCAAATGGCAAAGAAATTACAAGACAGCTATTTGGCCGCTCATGACCAGCTTTACCGCAGTTTGCGCATGCGGATCATGTACGGCGAAGTGAGCCCGGGGCAGGCGATGACCCTGCGCGGCGTGGCTGAGGAATTTTCGGTCTCAGTGACCCCGGTGCGCGAGGCGTTGAAGCGGCTGGCGACAGAGGGGGCTTTGAGTATTTCGGTGAGTGGACGGTTCCAAACGCCGGCTCTGACCAATGATCGGATTGAGGAGCTTGCGGCCCTGCGGGCGTTGATTGAGGTGGAATTGGCTACGCGGGCCTTGCCGCGCGCGCATATGGCGCTGGTTGAGCGGTTGCAAACCATAAATAACGCCATTTCTGTTGCTGTGGCGAAGGCGGACGCTGTGACTTACATTCGCACCAATCTCGAGTTTCACCGCACGCTTTATTTGCGGGCGCAGGCGCCGGCGATGCTGGCAACGGTCGAGACGGTGTGGCTGCAAATGGGCCCGACGATGCGGGCTCTATATGGCCGGTTGCAACGCAAGGATCCGCCAATGCATCACCGCCTAATTCTTGCGGCCTTAAAAGCCGGCGACGAACCGGGCTTGAGGGTGGCCGTGCGGGCGGATGTCACCCAGGGCTTACGCATGTTGGCGCGCTAAGGCCCAGGCCCATGGGCGCAGGGCTGAAGATACATAAAATGCAAATCCCAGACGACGGTGGTGTGCTCAGCTGTGAATTGCCCCATCGCCACAGGCCAAAGCCGCCTCGCGCACAGCTTCGGAATAGGTGGGATGAGCGTGGCAGGTGCGGGCCAAGTCTTCAGCGGCGGCGCCAAATTCCATCGCCACGCAGATTTCATGGATCAGATCTCCTGCCATCGGGCCGATGATATGAGCGCCAAGAATACGGTCGGTCTGAGCGTCCGAAAGGATTTTCACAAAGCCATCGGAGGCGAAATTTGCTTTCGCTCGACCATTGCCCATAAAAGAGAACTTGCCGGCCTTATAGGCTCGGCCTGCCTCTTTCAATTGCTCTTCGGTTTTGCCAACGGTGGCGACCTCCGGATGCGTGTAGATCACACCGGGGATCACATCATAATTCACATGACCGGCTTGCCCGGCCAAAATTTCTGCCACGGCCATGCCTTCATCCTCGGCCTTATGGGCCAGCATGGGGCCAGAAATTGCGTCGCCAATAGCGTAAATACCTGGAACAGAGGTGGCATAATGTGCATCAGTTTGGATTTGACCGCGTTCAGTGAGAGTGACGCCAAGCGCGTCCAATCTGAGGCCGTCGACATAGGGGCGTCGTCCCGTGGCGACAAGCACCACATCGGCCTCGACCTCATGCTCGCTGTCCTTTTTCCGCTTGACATAAGAAACAGTTGCTTTGCCTTTTTTGACCGCAACCGATCGCACTGCGGCGCCCATGGTGAACTTGAGGCCCTGTTTTTTGAGAATTCTGAGGAAGGTTTTTTGGATCTCGCCATCCATACCGGGGGTGACATCGTCCAAAAATTCAATGACCTCAACCTCAGCGCCCAGCCGCGCGTAAACAGATCCCAATTCCAAACCAATGACACCCGCGCCGATCACCACCAGTTTGCTCGGAATTTTCTCCAATGCCAGAGCGCCTGTGGAGGTTACGACTGTTTTTTCGTCGATTTCAATTCCAGGCAGGCTCGAGGGCTCGGAGCCCGACGCGATGATGATGTGTTTGGCCTGGTGGATGTCATCGCCAACTTTGACCTGACCCGCCGCAGGAATGCTGCCCCAGCCTTTCAGCCAGTCAATTTTGTTTTTCTTGAATAGAAACTCAATACCCTTGGTGTTGCCATCAATCACATCGGTTTTGTAGCCCTGCATCTTCGCCCAATCGACCTTTGGATCTTCGGCAATCAAACCCATTTTGGCAAAATTATGTTGTGCTTCATGTAATTGGTGGCTGGCATGCAGCAGGGCTTTGGAAGGTATACAGCCGACATTCAGGCAGGTTCCCCCCAGCGTATCACGCCCCTCGACACAGGCGGTTTTCAGACCCAGCTGAGCGCATCGAATAGCGCTGACATAGCCGCCCGGTCCGGAGCCAATCACAATTACATCATAAGAAGCCATAACGAAGGTCCTTTATTTTCAGGTTGGGCCCCTGGGCCCATGGTTGAACTTCTGTTCCGAACTCAGACTATGTGAGGCCATAAAAAGATCATAACGGACAATTGTCCAAAATGAACACTATGGCCGTTGCCAGTGGCGTTTGACCGCGGCCGGATCAAAGATCGATTAACAGGCGGCGTGGATCTTCCAAGGCCTCTTTGACACGCACAAGGAAAGTGACCGCACCTTTGCCGTCGACGACCCGGTGATCATAGCTCAAAGCCAGATACATCATGGGGCGGATAACCACCTTGCCGTTGATGGCGATCGGACGATCTTGGATTTTATGCATACCCAATATGCCCGATTGCGGCGGGTTGAGAATTGGGGAAGACATAAGCGAGCCGTAGACGCCACCATTGGAAATGGTAAAGGTGCCACCTTGCATTTCCGCCATGGACAATTTGCCATCTCGGGCGCGGGCACCTTTTTCGGCAATGGCTTTTTCGATCTCAGCAAAAGACATGGAATCTGCGTCGCGGATGACGGGGACCACCAAGCCGGTCGGCGTGCCTGTGGCGATGCCCATATGGACGAAGTTTTTGAACACAATATCAGCGCCATCAATTTCCGAGTTGACCTCTGGCACCTCGCGCAGCGCATGGCAGCAAGCGACCGTGAAGAAAGACATAAAGCCTAATTTCACGCCATGTTTCTTTAAAAACAGATCTTTATATTCATTGCGCAGGGCCATTACCTCGGTCATGTCGACCTCATTGTATGTGGTCAACATAGCGGCAGTGTTCTGGCTATCCTTGAGCCGCCGGGCGATGGTTTGGCGCAGGCGAGTCATCTTCACACGCTCTTCGCGCGTGGCGTCATCTGTAGAAACCGCCGCTCGAATGGGAGTGGCTGGCGGGATCGGAGCGGCCTGGGGCGCGGCTGCGGCCTGGGTTGCGGCTAGGATTTTTTGAACGTCTTGCTTCATCACGCGGTTGTCCTTGCCTGATGCGGTGACCGCATCGCGGGTGAGGCCGGCCTCGGACATGAGTTTTTTCGCTGATGGGGCATCTTCCACATCATGGCTTTTCGCAGCAGCGGCTGAGACGCTTGCCTGTGCCGGGGTGGCTTCGCTGGAAATTTCCCCTCCAATTACAGCCAATTGGCCGCCCGCTTGTACGGTGCTGCCTTCAGCAGCCAGAATTTGACCCAAAACACCAGCGGCCGGAGCAGGCACTTCGACACTCACCTTATCGGTTTCCAGTTCACAGAGCATTTCGTCCTGTGCCACCGTATCGCCGGGTGCTTTATACCATGTGGAGACTGTGGCTTCGTTGACTGATTCGCCCAAGACCGGCACCATTACCGCGATGGTTTGCGCCGCCGGAGCGGCTGAGTTGTCGGCGGGAGTGGCGGCCGTGGGCGCGGGGGCAGAGGCAGCGGCAGAGGCTCCCTCATTGATCTGTGCCAACAGCGCTTCCGCATTGACGGTTGCGCCTTCGGCAGCGACGATTTCTGCCAAAGTGCCAGCTACGGGGCTTGGCACTTCAACTGTGACCTTATCTGTCTCCAGCTCGCAGAGCATGTCATCCACAGCAACTTGATCGCCGGCTTTTTTGAACCACGTCGCGACAGTGGCCTCGGTCACAGATTCGCCCAGGGCGGGAACACGAACTTCGGTGGCCATGATTTTATCCTTTCAACGTAAGCGCTTCATCGACGAGCGCGGCTTGTTGTGATTTGTGTATAGAAGCAAGCCCGGTTGCGGGGGAGGCCGAGGTCGCGCGTCCGACATAGGCCGGACGGCTGTATTTGGCGCCAATGCGTGTCAGAACCCATTCAATATTTGGCTCGATAAAATTCCAAGCGCCCTGATTTTTCGGCTCTTCTTGGCACCAGACGATTTCAGCCTGTTTGAAGCGTTCCAATTCATTGACCATCGAGATGGCGGGGAAAGGATAGAATTGCTCGACCCGCAGTAGATAGATATCATTAATGCCGCGGGCATCCCGGTCTTCGAGTAAATCGTAATAGACTTTGCCGGAACAGATCACCACGCGTTTGATCTTTTTGTCCGCCACCAATTTTGTCTCAGAATTGCCATATTGTGCATCATCCCACAGCACCCGGTGAAAGCTGGATCCGGTGGTAAATTCTGCACGCTTCGACACCGCCATCTTGTGACGCAAAAGAGATTTTGGCGTCATGAGAACCAAAGGCTTGCGGAAGGTGCGGTGAATTTGCCGGCGCAGAATATGGAAATAATTGGCCGGGGTGGTGCAATTGGCGACAATCCAATTGTCGTGGCCGCACATTTGCAAAAAGCGCTCAAGGCGGGCTGAGCTGTGTTCTGGCCCTTGGCCTTCAAACCCATGGGGCAGCAGCATCGTCAGACCGGACATGCGGAGCCATTTGCTCTCCCCGCTGGAGATGAATTGATCAAACATGATCTGCGCGCCATTGGCAAAATCTCCAAATTGCGCCTCCCACATGACCAAAGCATTGGGCTCGGCTAAGCTGTAGCCATATTCAAAGCCCAAGACTGCATATTCGGAGAGCATGGAATCGATGACTTCATACTGGCCCTGTCCTTCTCGGATATTGTTGAGCGGGTAATAGCGCTCTTCGGTATCTTGATTGACCAGCCCAGAGTGGCGGTGGCTAAAGGTGCCGCGTGTGCTGTCTTGCCCGGACAGTCGAACCGGGTGGCCCTCTGTGAGCAAAGAACCAAAGGCCAAAGCCTCGCCTGTGGCCCAATCAATGCCTTCGCCGCTGCTCAGTGCTTTTGATTTGGCATCCAACATGCGCTGGACGGTTTTGTGGATTGTAAAGCCCTGTGGCACGCGGCAGAGGGTTTGAGCGACCTCATCAAATGTCTCTTCGGCCATGGCAGTGGCGCCGCGTTGATACTCTTCGCCGCGGCGATTCATTTTCGACCAACGCCCATCCAGCCAATCGGCTTTATTGGGCTTGTAGTCTTTACCGGCTTCAAATTCCGCATTCAAAAGCGACTGAAAACTGGCCTTCAAATCTTCGATTTCGCCCTCGGGGATCAGGCCATCACGCACCAGGCGCTCTGTATAAAGTGTGAGGGTGGTTTTTTGTATTTTGATCTTTTTGTACATCAACGGATTGGTAAACATCGGCTCATCGCCTTCGTTGTGACCAAAGCGGCGATAGCAGATGATATCGACAACCACGTCTTTTTTGAACTTTTGACGGAATTCTGTGGCGACGCGGGCAGCATGGACCACGGCCTCTGGATCATCGCCGTTGACATGGAAAATTGGTGCTTCAACCATCAAAGCAATATCAGTGGGATAGGGGGAGGAGCGGCTGAAGTGCGGCGCGGTGGTGAACCCGATTTGGTTGTTCACCACGATGTGCATGGTGCCACCGGTCTTATGCCCTTTAAGGCCCGATAGTCCAAACCCTTCTGCCACGACACCTTGACCTGCAAAGGCCGCATCTCCATGCAGCAAGATGGGAAGAACACCCGTGCGCTCGGTATCGTGATTTTGATCCTGTTTGGCGCGCGCTTTACCCAAAACGACCGGATTGACGGCCTCCAGATGGCTTGGGTTGGCGGTGAGCGACAAATGTACGGAATTGCCATCAAATTCGCGATCGGAGGAGGCGCCGAGGTGATATTTCACATCGCCAGATCCATCGACATCCTCGGGCTTGAACGAGCCGCCTTGGAATTCGTTAAAGATCGCGCGGTAGGGTTTGGCCATCACATTGGCCAGCACCGACAGGCGGCCCCGGTGGGGCATACCGATGATGATGTCTTTAACGCCCAGGGCGCCGCCACGTTTGATGATCTGCTCCATCGCTGGGATCAAGCTTTCGCCGCCATCAAGCCCAAAGCGTTTGGTGCCCATATATTTGACATGGAGAAATTTTTCGAAGCCTTCAGCCTCGACCAATTTGTTGAGAATGGCTTTGCGGCCCTCGCGGGTGAAGCTGATTTCTTTGCCGTAACCTTCAATGCGCTCTTTGAGCCAAGAGGATTCTTCAGGATTGGAAATATGCATATATTGCAGAGCGAAAGTGCCACAATAGGTGCGGCGAACAATTTCCAAAATTTCACGCATGGAGGCGAATTGCAGCCCCAAAACATTATCGAGAAAAATCGGCCGGTCCATATCGGCCTCGGTGAAGCCGTAGCTGGCTGGATCCAGCTCGGGGCGCGGATCATCCTCGCGTATGCCCAAAGGATCCAGATCCGCCGCCAGGTGGCCGCGGATGCGGTAGGCACGGATCAGCATCAAAGCCCGCAGACCGTCAAGCACTGCGCGTTTGAGTTGATCCTCATTTAGGGACGCCCCAGTTTCAGCCGCCTTATTACTGATTTTCTTACCCGCGTCGCGCGCCTCGGCCGCAGCTGGGTATTCGCCGGTAAAAGCAGATGTGAGATCATCCATCGGCATGGGCGGCCAATCGCTGCGCGCCCATGAGGGGCCAGAGGCTTTGGCACGAACATCGCAGTCCTCATCGCCCATTGCTGCAAAAAATTCTGCCCATTGTGCGTCGACTGACACAGGGTCGGCGCTGAAGCGGGCATGCATTTGTTCTAGATATTCCGCGTTGTGGCCTTGCATAAAGCTTGAGGCATGGAACTGATCGTTTGCAGACTGATCTGTCATCGGATGACACCTTGGTAAGGAACAAAAAGAGGGGTTGAACGTGTCACGGCAAGGGAGCTCACAGAAGCAACCTTGCCGCCTTGGGCGCGCTTTGATGCGGGGCGCGATCGTCTATTATCTACTTTGACTCTACGCGTCATGTCCACCGCTCCCATATTACGCGTCGATCGCGGCCAAAACCGCTTCGCCAAGGCTCGCAGGGCTCTCCGCGACAACAATTCCGGCCATTTTCATAGCTTCGATCTTATCTTCTGCGCCACCTTTGCCGCCAGCGACAATCGCGCCTGCGTGCCCCATTCTGCGCCCCGCGGGAGCTGTGCGGCCAGCAATGAAGCCTGCCACTGGTTTCCAGCGGCCTTTTTTCTTTTCATCGGCGAGAAATTGGGCGGCTTCCTCTTCGGCTGAGCCGCCAATTTCACCGATCATTATTATTGATTGGGTTTCTTCATCGGCAAGGAACCATTCAAGCACGTCAATATGCTCTGTGCCTTTGATCGGATCGCCGCCGATTCCGACGCAGGTGGATTGGCCCAATCCCACATCGGTGGTTTGCTTTACAGCCTCATAGGTCAAAGTGCCCGAGCGGGATACCACGCCGACAGAGCCGCGGCGGTGAATATGGCCTGGCATAATACCAATTTTGCAGGCGTCAGGTGTAATCACCCCAGGGCAGTTGGGCCCGATCAACCGGCTCGAGGAGCCTTCAAGCACCCGCTTAACGCGCATCATGTCCAAAACGGGAATGCCTTCAGTGATGCAGACGATAACTTCCATCTGCGCGTCAATGGCTTCGAGAATGGAGTCTGCTGCGAAGGGAGGCGGCACATAGATGACTGTGGAATTGGCCTGTGTGACAGATTTGGCCTCATGCACAGAATTGAAAACTGGCAGATTTAAATGGGTTTGCCCGCCCTTGCCAGGGGTGACCCCACCGACCATTTTAGTGCCATAGGCAATGGCTTGCTCTGAGTGAAATGTGCCCTGGCTGCCGGTGAATCCCTGGCAGATGACTTTGGTGTTCTCGTCGATAAGTACAGCCATTCGGCGCTCCTCGTTCGTATGTTAGCAGCGGCAGTTTCGGCCGGCTGCAAAATTCCAATTCAGCGGTCGCAGGGCCGCGTTACAGCGCCTTTACAGCAGCAACGATTTTTTTGGCCCCATCGCGGAGGTTGTCGGCTGCGATCACATTCAGCCCGCTCTCGGTGATGATCCGCTTGCCTTCATCCACATTAGTGCCCTCTAAGCGAACGACCAAAGGCACCGTAAGCCCCACTTCTTTGACCGCGGAGACCACGCCATCAGCAATCACGTCACAGCGCATGATCCCACCAAAGATATTGACCAAAATACCTTTCACTTGTGGATCAGAGGTGATGATTTTGAAGGCTTCTGTCACTTTTTCTTTCGTGGCGCCGCCGCCGACATCGAGGAAGTTCGCCGGCTCAGCGCCATAGAGTTTGATGATGTCCATGGTGGCCATGGCCAGACCAGCGCCGTTGACCATACACCCGATTTCGCCATCCAAGGCGATATAGTTCAGATCATATTTGGACGCTTCCAATTCACGGGCGTCCTCTTCGGTGGTGTCGCGCAGTTCGGCGATATCTGCATGGCGGTACACCGCATTGCCATCGAAGCCAATTTTAGCATCTAGAACTTTCAAATCTCCACCATCGGTGATGATCAAAGGGTTGATCTCCAACATCTCCATGTCTTTTTCAACGAAGGCTTTGTAGAGCTGGCCCATCAATTTAACACATTGCTTGACCTGTGCGCCTTGGAGCCCAAGGGAAAAAGCGATGCGGCGGCCATGAAAGCCTTGATATCCAGTGGCGGGATCCACCGAGAAGGAGAGGATTTTTTCTGGTGTTGCTTCTGCCACCTCTTCGATATCCATCCCGCCTTCAGTGGAGGCCACAAAAGAAATGCGGCTTGTTTGGCGGTCGACCAGGATAGCGAGATAAATTTCTTTCTCAATACCGGAGCCATCTTCGATATAGATCCGGTTGACCAATTTCCCGGTAGGACCGGTTTGTTTGGTCACAAGTGTGCGGCCCAGCATCGCCTTGGCTTCTTTTTCAGCTTCATTGACCGATCGCGCCAGGCGCACGCCACCTGCTGTGCCGGCGTCGGCTTCAATAAAGCTGCCTTTCCCGCGCCCACCGGCGTGGATTTGAGCTTTCACAACCCATAGGGGACCATCCATTTCCGAGGCTGCCGCTTTGGCGGCATCGGCGCTGAGTACAATGCGCCCGTCGCTGACAGGTGCGCCGTAGCTGCGCAATAGGGCTTTGGCTTGATATTCATGAATATTCATAGAGCTGATCCTGCAATTTATTACTTATCGCATGTAAAACACATTAATTGTGGCGATATAGTAAATTTATTGCAGAAAAGCTGTTTTTCGTACATTTGTGATCACAGAAAAAAAATTTGTGATCACAAAAAACAAATTTCACCTGGACCTGGGGTAAATCAACCGAGTGGCACAGTTTTTTGACATCTAAAAAAACGCCTGCAAACCTGTTTGTGCCCGCCCAAGGATCAAAGCATGTACGTCATGTGTCCCCTCATATGTGTTGACCGTCTCAAGATTGGCCGCATGGCGCATGATCTGGAACCCCTCTGCGATTCCATTGCCCCCATGCATGTCTCGGCTCACGCGCGCGATGTCCAAAGCCTTGCCACAATTGTTGCGTTTCATCAGGCTGATGAGCTCTGGACTAGCCGTGCCATCGTCCATCATCTGACCCAATCGGAACGCCGACTGTGAACCCAGGGAAATTTCAGTTTGCATATCGGCAAGTTTTTTCTGGAACAGCTGGGTTTGCGCCAGAGGCTTGTTGAATTGTTTTCGGTCCAGACCATATTGCAATGCCGCGTGCCAACAAAACTCAGCTGCGCCCATAACGCCCCAAGCAATGCCATAGCGGGCTCGGTTGAGACAGCCGAAGGGCCCTTTGAGACCTTCGACATTCGGCAACAGCGCGTCTTCACCCACTTCGACGCCATCCATTACGATTTCCCCAGTGACCGAGGCCCGTAGGGAGAGCTTGCCACCGATTTTCGGCGCCGATAACCCGATCATGCCTTTTTCCAAGATAAACCCGCGGATCTTCCCGCCGTGGTCTTCAGATTTGGCCCAAACGACAAAGACATCCGCGATCGGCGCGTTGGAAATCCACATCTTAGATCCGGTAAGCTTATATCCCGTTGTGGTTTTTTCAGCGCGGGTCTTCATTCCTGCGGGGTCAGATCCAGCATCTGGCTCGGTCAGACCGAAGCAACCAATCAAGGCGCCAGAGCAGAGCCCCGGCAAGAATTTTTGCCGTTGGGCCTCACTTCCATAGGCATGGATGGGGTAAATGACCAAAGAAGACTGCACCGACATCATCGAGCGATAGCCGCTGTCAACCCGCTCAACTTCTCGCGCGATCAAACCATAGGCCGTGTAAGAGGCACCAAGCCCGCCGTATTCCTCGGGAATCGTGGCCCCCAAAAGGCCCGCTTCACCCATTTTGAGGAATAGGCTAGGATTGACCGTAGCTTCTCGGTAGGCATCAATAATCAAGGGTTGCAATTCATTTTGGGCAAATTGGGCCGCCGCGTCGCGTAGCATGCGGTCATCTTCGTTCAACTGGTTGTCCAGCAAGAAAGGGTCGGGCCAATTAAAATTGGCCAATTGTGGTTTGAGGTCCACCATGGTGATTGCTCCTAATCAGTTGCCGCGAATTTGATCTAAGCGCAACCGGAGTACAACCCCTCGCATGGCGAAGGATCTGCGGCAAATGGTAGAAACAAAAAAATCCGAAGCTTGCACTCCGGGTTTTCAACATACTTTGTGTTTGAGACTATTTTGGCAGCGGGCCAACCAGCATGATCATCTGGCGACCTTCCATTTTTGGCATATTTTCAACCCGGCCAGTTTCTTTGGTATCTTCGGCAACGCGCAGCAGCAAATCGCGGCCCAATTCCTGGTGTGCCATCTCGCGCCCTTTAAAGCGCAGGGTAATTTTTACCTTATCGCCATTTTCCAAAAACTTGAACACATTGCGCATTTTAACTTCATAGTCATGCTTATCTGTGTTCGGTCGGAATTTGACCTCTTTAATTTCAATGATCTTTTGCTTTTTGCGCGCTTCGGCTTCTTTCTTTTGAGATTCGTACTTAAATTTCCCAAAATCCATAATCTTGCAAACAGGTGGATTTGCATTTGGTGAAATTTCAACCAAGTCCAACCCGGCATCTTCTGCCATGATTAAAGCGCGTTCTGGCGTGACCACGCCAATGTTTTCGCCATCTTCGTCAATCAAGCGAAGTTCGCTCCCACGGATGCGGTCGTTGATACGAGGGCCGGTTTCGCGCTGCGGAGGCGCGTTGTGAGGTCTGCGGGCTATAGCTATCGTCCTTTTGTGGATAAATTAACGCCGCCTACCTAGCGGCGTGGCCGAGTAGTTTCAAGGCATATCTTTATAGGCGGGCTTGCGTCTAGCCGACGAAGGCTTTCTCGATCACATAGTCGCCAGGATCGGAATTGGCGCCCTCGCGAAGGCCATAGGCCTCAAGAATGCGTTTCATATCCGTGTTCAATCCCATAGAGCCGCAGACCATTGCGCGGTCATTTTCTGCGTTGAAATCTAAAATCCCCAGATCGGCAAAGAGCGCGCCATTTTCTAACAATGTGGTGATACGGCCCACTGTGGCCGAGGTCTCGCGGGTGGTGGTGGGATAATAGATCAGCTTGGATTGGGCCTCTTCACCCACCAAAACATCATTTTTCGTTTCTTCGATCAGCTCTTGACCAAATTTGAGTTCAGCCAGATCGCGGCAGCTGTGGGTCAAAATGACCTTTTCGAACCGTTCATAGGTCTCCGGCTCGCGCAGAAGCGAGGCAAAGGGGGCAATCCCCGTGCCGGTTGAGAAAAACCAAATGCGTTTGGCTGGGGTTAGGGCGTCATGCACCAAAGTGCCGACCGGTTTGGGGCGCAGTATCACTTGATCGCCCGGCTTGATGTACTGCAATTTTCTGGTCAGCGGACCGTCTTTGACCTTGATGGAATAAAACTGCAAGGTTTCATCCCAGGCCGGCGAGGCAATGGAATAGGCGCGCAGCAACGGTTTTTCTTTGCCCGTTACAGGATCAGGATCGCTCATCAAACCAATCATGACAAATTCGCCTGAGCGGAACCGCAATGAGGCGGGCCGGGTGACGCGGAAGCGAAACAGGCGATCAGTATAATGTTCAACCTCTGTGACGGTTTGGGCGTCAGGCAGGCTTGCGGGTTCTGTTTTACTAAGTGTCACGGTGCTTTGCTCGGTCATTAAGGATCCTTGAAGCTGTATTCTGTCGAAGTCGGAAGTTCAATTGCGGCTTTCGACATTTTGTTGCGATGGGCCCGCAGGGCGGCGCAGGCGCGATTGGTAGTCATGGGCGCGCCAGTCTGCGCGGGCCAGCCATTGGGGCTCTGGCTGGCGTGTGGCAAACTCTTGCGATATTTCGACGTCATCAAAGCCAGAACGCCGTGCCATAGCGTATTGATCGGCCAGCACATAACCGGCCAGCCTGAGATGGCCCTGGTAACCACATTGCCGCAACCTTGCGGCAAGGGTAAAGCCGCGCCCATCGGCAAAGCTGTCGAGAGTGATACGAATGCAACTGCGCTGTAGCAGCTCAGATGTGATTTCCTCTGGGTCAAAGTCAGATGATAAATCTGCCGCGATTGTCAGGTCATTTTGCAGCGAAAAGCCGTGGTCATTCACGATAACAATCATGGAATCCTCATAGGTTTATGGGTTTGATGACAAATAAATGCCGGATTCGGTTTTTTTGATTTGCCGTGCTGTAGGTGGGCGACAGAGCGACGCAGCATGCCCAATAGAGGGGTCGTCATTTTCCATCAAGGCATGTCTGGGTCGGTCATGGGTCTCAAAATTGCCATTGACATCATGCTGCCTTTCTTGTTTGCGGGTATAAAAGGGCTTTGAAGGGCACCAATCCCAGACGACGATAGGCCTCCAGAAAGCTCTCGTGTCGGTCTAGGCGCAGCTTTAGATAGCCAAGCAGCAATCGCTCGATCGCGGGGAGAATCTCATCGGCGCCGAAGCCAGGGCCCGCACGGGTTCCAATCTCTGCCTCAGTAGTCGCATCGCCGCCAAGTGTGATTTGATAGCTTTCAACACCGGCTTTCTCGAGACCTAAAATCCCGATGTGCCCGACATGGTGATGGCCGCAGGCGTTGATGCAGCCTGAAATCTTGAGTTTCAACGGCCCAATGTCATGTTCCAGTTTGAGCGCTTGAAAGCGTGTCGCGATCTGCTGGGCCACCGGAATGGAGCGGGCTGTTGCCAAGGCGCAGTAATCCATGCCGGGGCAGGCGATGATGTCTGAAACCAACCCGATATTGGCAGCTGCCAAATCCGCTTGGCGCAGCGCTTGGAACACTTGGGGTAAATCAGCACGATGCACATGAGGCAAAATTACATTTTGCTCGTGGGAAATGCGCAATTCGTCATGGCCAAAATTGCGCGCGATTTTTGCCAAGGCGCGCATTTGAGCTGCGCTTGCGTCCCCAGGTGTTGCGCCGGGTTTTTTCAAACTCACAGAGACGATCGCATAGCCGGGCGCCTTATGAGCGGTGATGTTCGTGTCCAACCAAGCGCGGAACACAGGGGTTTGCGCCGGGGCGCTATCTGCCTCAACTTGTGCGATTAAAGGTTTGAATTTTGGCGGAGCGAAATGCTGTTCAATATCTTTTAAAAGCTGCAAATCCGCACCTGCAAACCGAGGTTTAATCTTGGCAAACTGCGCCTCGACCCGCTGTTTGATTTCCTCTATTCCATGCTCATGGGTGGTCATTTTTATTCGGGCTTTATATTTATTGTCCCGCCGACCCAGCAGGTTATAGGTGCTGACTACGGCCTCCAAATAAGGCAACAGATCGTCCAGCGGTACAAAGGGTGAGAGGGTTTTGCCAATCATGGGTGTGCGTCCCAAGCCCCCGCCCACAATCACTTCAAACCCGCGCAGGCCATCTTGCACTATCATGCGCAACCCGATGTCATGCGCCCGCGTTACGGCGCGATCATTGGGGCTGCCCGTGACCGCAATCTTGAATTTTCGGGGCAAAAATTGAAACTCGGGGTGATCGGTTGACCATTGTCGGATCAGCTCGGCGATGGGGCGGGGGTCGGCAAGCTCATCGGCCGCGGCCCCGGCGAAATGATCTGCTGTGACATTGCGGACGGTGTTGCCACTGGTTTGGATAGCGTGCATCTCGACGTCAGCCAAAGCCTGCAATATACTGGGCACATCTTCGAGTTTTGGCCAGTTAAATTGAATGTTTTGCCGTGTGGTGAAATGGCCATAGCCTTTGTCCCATCGCTCGGCGATCATAGCAAGTTGGCGCATTTGGCGGCTGTTGAGGGTACCATAGGGAATGGCGACGCGAAGCATGTAAGCATGCAACTGCAAATATAACCCATTCATCAGGCGGAGCGGTTTGAACTCGTCTTCAGTGAGGCTACCGTCCAGACGGCGGGCGACCTGCGCGCGAAACTGCGTCACGCGCTCTGCTATGAATTCATGGTCAAAACTAGAATATTCATACATCCTAAACTTCCTGTTTTCCGTGACGATAATTGGATGGGCCGGTGCTGCGAAACGTCTCTCGAAAATGGCTGGCCTTCGGACCATCGATCTCGTCGATCACGTCGCTCAGATAGGCGCCGACAACGGCATTGGGTTGCCCTTGGGCGAAGGCAAGGCTTGCTTTGGCCAAATCACTGTCTTTGATCACTGACGCCTTCGCCAATTCTGGGGTCCAGCTGTGTGGGAAGCGCAGGTACAAGACTTCTCCTGATCTTAAATCATTGGCGGTGACGACTTTCGAGCTTGCTGTTAAAGACATAGATCCGCCTCCTGGTTTTGAAAAATTTGCGCCGCGGCCGTCCGGGGCGAAATTCCGTAAAGCAGCACCACCGGTCCTGCCATGGCGTAAAGCGCCTCCGTTAGGGCATTAAGCGGGGCGGCCCGAATGACTTCGTCGGCGCTTGAGCTGTTTTCAATAATGCTCACAGGCGTGAGCGGATCAGCACCATGCATCAGCAAGCGCGTTTGAATAAATCTTGCGGCTGTCTTACCCATATAAATTGCCGCGACTGCGCCCGGTTTGGCCAAGCCGCGCCAATCTTGCTCTGCATAACCGGCCATATCGTGACCCGTGATCAGCCTGAGCTGGGAATTGCGCCCGCGGCGGGTCAAGCTGCGTCCCAATGCAGCGGCGGCGGCCGAGGCCGCGGTGATGCCCGGCACAATGCTGTAGGAGATATCATGGACGGCAATCGCCTCTAATTCCTCATCCAAACGACCAAAAACCGCTGGATCGCCAGACTTTAAGCGAACGACCTGTGCGCCCTGCGCAGCGTGGTGGGTAATCAATTGATTGATATCTTCCTGCGCCATAGCCGGGCCAAACCCAGTTTTGCCAACGTCGATAATGGTGGCCTCGCGACGGGCCAGCTCTAAGATGCGCCGATCCACCAGCCGATCGTGCAAGATCACATCGGCCTCATGTAATATTACGCGGGCCTTGTGGGTCAGAAGGGTGGGATCACCTGGGCCGGCACCGACAAAATCCACATGACCTTGCTTGGGGCGCGCATCTTGATATTCCGCAAGCAATTCATGCAAAGCCTGCCTGGCCCCCTGACCCCCCCGAGCTGCATAGGCGCCGGGGCCCTTGGAAAAATAATAGCTGCTCCAAAAATCTCGGCGTGTGCGTCCCAAAGGCAGCGCCTGGGCCAATGATCGGAAGGTTTGGCCAATACGAGCCAATGCGCCAAGGTTTTGTGGCAAACGCTCCTCAATGTGGCGTTTAATGGCTCTCGCAACCACTGGCGCGGTGCCCTCGGTTCCGATGGCCACGGTCACGGGATCGCGGTCAACGATGGCGGGAGTAATAAATTGTGACTGCTGTAGGTTATCAACCCAATTGAACAATGTTCCGGCGGATTGTGCGACCTTTTGGGTCTGTAAATCGCAACTGTCATCTTCGCTTGCTGCATAGATCAGTTGCGCTTGGCGTGCTTGGTCAAGGGTGAGGCCCCCCTTCGAAGTTTTCAACAGCCCATCTTGTTCCCAGCTTTGTATTTGCGCCGATGGGGCGGGGTCATAAACTGTAATTTTGGCTTTGGTTTTGAGCAAAAGCCGCAGTTTGGCGACCGCCGCTTCGCCCCTACCAACCAAGGCAATCGGCTGCTGCGCCACATCCAAAAAAATGGGAAAATATTTCATTATTTCGCCTCCATGGTGGTTATAATAGAAAATTATTCTGGTATTTGCCTAGACATCTGCGATAATAAGGATGAAATCTTCGGAAGGCTGTGGGATGCACGCGCCTGTTCTCATTGGAAAGGGAAAATCGGATGACTGTTCGTCTGGATGTGGTGGATCGCAAAATTTTATCGGAGCTGCAAAAGGATGCCAGCCGGTCCTTGGATGAAATTGCCAAGACAATCGGGGCATCGAAAACCCCGGTTTGGAATAGAATCAAGAAACTGCGCGAAGCGGGGGTGATCAAGCGCACTACGGTTGAGCTAGATGCTGAGGCGCTCGGCTTTGAAGCCTGTTTTTTTGTGTTGATCCGCACCTCTGAACATGAGGCCGATTGGCAAGATAGCTTTCTGACCGCGTTGCAAAACCGTCCCGAGGTGCTCGAAGCACATCGTTTGGCAGGGGAGATTGACTATATTTTGAAAGTCATCGTGCCCAATGCTCGGGCATATGACAGTTTTTACCAAGCACTTATCTCGGAGGTGCGGGTGTTTAACGTCACAGCGCTTTTAAGTATGGAGGAGCTCAAATCTGGCGGCGGATTGAGCCTTGATTCGTAGGGATTGTCGCATTGCTGATCCGGCGCGTGTTTTGCCAAATTCGGTGGGCCATGAAAGAAATGCAAAATAATGGCCAAAAGCTCGTCGTGCCGCTTGACGCTGCCGGGTGGCTTGCTTAGAGAACTCTCAGTCTGACAAGACACACAGTTGGCGGTTGTAGCTCAGTTGGTTAGAGTACCGGCCTGTCACGCCGGGGGTCGCGGGTTCGAGCCCCGTCAACCGCGCCACTGTGACGTTGTAAAGACAGATGCGCGGTTGTAGCTCAGCTGGTTAGAGTACCGGCCTGTCACGCCGGGGGTCGCGGGTTCGAGCCCCGTCAACCGCGCCATTTTTCACCATAATTCAAAGATGTAACGCAGGTACAAGGCCGGGTAGCCTTACCAATACAGCCTGTGCAGGATCCGCGCCCAGCTGCGAATGCCTTTGTGAAAGCTCCGCAGGTCGTATTTTTCATTAGGACTGTGAATCGCATCATTGTCGCGGGCAAAGCCAATCAACATCGCATCCATCCCGAGAATCGATTTGAAATGTCCAGCGATTGGGATCGATCCGCCGCATCCCACAAATGCGGCCGGATTGGGCCATTCATCGGAGAGCGCAGCGCGAGCAGCGTCAAAGGCCGGGTTTTTTATCGACATTCCGGACCCGGCGGAGGCGCCATGCGGTTTGAAGGTGACGCTGCAATCGGCAGGCAGGAGAGAACGCACCATCGCACGAAAGTTTTCGCGGATCGCATGGGGGTCTTGCTGCCCAACCAAGCGAAATGAGATTTTCGCATGTGCTTGGCTCGGTAAAACAGTTTTAAATCCTGCACCTGTGTAGCCGCTCCAAATGCCATTGACCTCGCAGGTGGGGCGCGACCAGATCATTTCTAGGGCACTACGCCCGTGCTCACCGGCCAGCTCAGACAGATCCACCTGTCCTAAAAACCCGTCATGATCGAAGTTGAGGCCTTCCCATTGCGCGGCAATCTCAGGTGGCAGCTCAGGCACACCGTCATAAAATCCTGGGACCGTAATGCGGCCTTGGTCGTCATGTAGTGCCGCGATGATCTTGGCTAGCACGCGCGCAGGGTTCATAGCTGCTCCGCCATACATGCCGGAGTGGAGATCCTTAGACGGGCCTGTGATGGTCAATTCCTCGCCCAAAAGTCCCCGCAGGCGGGTGACAATACCTGGGGTGTCATCGCCGAACAGCCCCGTGTCACAGATCATCGCAACATCGGCGTTTAATTCCTCTGCGTTGTCACGCATGAAGGGCACCAATGAGGGCGAGCCCGACTCCTCTTCGCCTTCAAAAAATAGGCTGATTTTGCCGGGCAGGGAGCCATGGACCGCTTTCCAGGCGCGGCAGGCTTCGATGAAGGTCATCAGCTGGCCCTTATCATCTGACGCGCCGCGCGCGCGGATCACTGGCCCGAGATCACCTTGCTCCAGAACCGGTTCAAAGGGAGAACGGTCCCATAGGTCAAGCGGATCCACCGGCTGTACGTCGTAATGGCCATAAAACAACACATGCGGCCCTTCAGAGCCGGCATGGGCAATCACCATCGGGTGACCTGGCGTGGCGCGTTTGCTGGCGTCAAAGCCAATGGACTTTAAATCCTCAACCAACCAATCGGCGGCTTTGTCGCAGTCTTGACGATAAGCCGGATCCGTTGAGATGCTCGGAATGCGAAGCAAGTTGAACAGATGTTCGGTTGTTTGGTCGATGTGAGCGTCAATGTGAGCTAAAACGGGGTCGA
This sequence comes from uncultured Planktomarina sp., assembly GCA_943788425.1. Lineage (GTDB taxonomy): Bacteria > Pseudomonadota > Alphaproteobacteria > Rhodobacterales > Rhodobacteraceae > Planktomarina. The sequence continues at coordinate 325,764 of CALSQF010000001.1, read as the reverse complement.
GCACAGCTGCGGACATGGGATCTCCAAACAGGATTAGAACGCGAATCTCCTCCCCATTGGTTGGCTATTACCACCGTTAGTCAAACGAAAACACGGGGCATTTCGGAACTATTTATGGGCCTATCAAAGGTGTTACCGAATGAAAATCTGCGCTCAAGGGCAAAAAGGTTGGCTAAACCTCGCTTAATGAACCAAATTATAAGTCCAAGCTCTATGTTTTTTTTGCCACTGTGTTATTAATGTTTCACTCGTCCGGAGGCCATTGGGGGCGCCCGGGGGTAAAACGCACAGGGCAGCTCCATGATTGGCCGCAAGTCATTACGCCTCAAGGACATTAAAAAACCGTTAAAGCTGAAGGGCTTTGACGATTTTGAGGTGACTCTTGGCGATGTGATGCGTGGGGAGCGTGCGACGCGCGGCAAGTCTCTCATGGACGTGCAGCACGACCTTAGAATCAAGGCTGCATATATCGCAGGAGTGGAAGATTGCGACCCTTCGGTGTTCGACACGCCGGGGTTTATCGCTGGATATGTGCGCTCCTACGCCAAATATCTCGGTATGGACCCGGACGCTTCTTTTGACATGTTTTGTAAAGAAAGCGGTTTTGAATCTATACACGGCATGTCAGAGCGTGCGCTGCCGACGCGACTGAGCCGTGAAGAGCGCCTGGCCGCTTTAATCACGCGTCGGCCCGCTGGTGCCATTACCAGCACAACCCCATTTTTGCCGCCCAAGGAAAGTTTTTTCAATCGGGTTGATGTGCGGGCGTTTGTATCATCACTGGTACTGATGCTGTTGCTGGGTGGGCTTGGGTATGGGGCTTATTCTGTGGTGCAAGAAATCCAGCGCGTGCAGATGGTCCCGGTGGAACAGGCCCCATTGGTGGCCTCTGATCTGGATCCTCTGCGGCCACGAGAGACGGCCTCTGTCGAGTCGTCTTTGCGAAATGCGCAAAGCGATGAAATCTATAGTCGTATTTATCAGCCACAGGCCTTAGACCTTCCGGTTGTAGTGCCGCGCGATGGGCCAATCGCAAATATTGATCCAGACCAACGCGGCGCTTTCGCGGCCCAGGAGCCGCCAATGGTGACAGCCGCTGTTGATGAGAGCGTCGAAGATATTTTGTCCGATATTGTTGGGGCCGCATTCGAGCCTGAGCCTGTAGCTCCGCTGCAAGTGGTCGAGAGTTTTCCCGCGGCGGTGCAGCTTGTGTCATCCCAAGGGGTTTGGTTACGGGTCAAAGATTCCGAAGGTTCAGTTATTTTTGAGCGCATCATGGATGCGCGCACGCCCTATGAGGTGCCACTCAACGATGCTCCCGCTGTCATTGAGCGGGCGGGCAACGCGAGCGCATTGTTCTTTTTGGTGAATGGCGCGCTCTATGGTCCGGCCGGGGGCAGCGGGCGTGTGGCGAAAAATATTGAGCTCTCTGCGGAAAACTTGTCTCAAAGTTATGAGCGTTACACGCCGCAGGATCAGTCGCCGCTTTATAGTTTCTTGCTTGAGCTTGAAACTGATCCCGTCAAACCCTAATCATAGGGCCACAAACGTAACTCGTGAAAGTGTCGCATGTCTCTCAATCATATTCGCCCGTGGCGTAACATTTACCGCCGCAAAAGTCGGCAGATCATGGTTGGCTCTGTTCCGGTGGGTGGGGAAGCGCCCATTACGGTTCAAACTATGACCAATACGCTGACCACTGATGTCGCTGCGACCATCGCGCAGATCAAGGCCTGCGCGGATGCCGGCGCCGATATTTTGCGGGTCTCAGTACCGGATGAGGCCTCCTCCAAAGCGCTCAAGGAGATTGTCCGTGAAAGCCCGGTTCCGATTGTCGCAGACATCCATTTTCACTTTAAGCGCGGCATAGAGGCCGCTGAAGCTGGGGCGGCCTGCCTGCGGATCAATCCAGGCAATATCGGCAGCCAAGAGCGGGTGCGCGAGGTGATCAAAGCTGCGCGCGATAATGGCTGCTCCATTCGGATCGGCGTGAATGCCGGATCGCTTGAAAAACATTTGCTCGAGAAATACGGCGAGCCTTGCCCCGATGCGATGGTGGAAAGCGGTCTGGAGCACATAAAAATTCTACAAGACAATGATTTCCATGAGTTTAAAATAAGCGTCAAAGCCAGTGATGTCTTCATGGCTGCTGCGGCCTATCAAGCATTAGCGGAGGCCACCGACGCGCCAATTCACCTTGGGATCACCGAGGCGGGCGGTTTGATGTCCGGCACGATCAAATCCGCGATCGGTTTAGGAAATCTGCTTTGGATGGGCATTGGCGATACAATCCGCGTCAGCCTTTCGGCCGATCCCGTCGAAGAGGTGAAGGTCGGTTATGACATCCTAAAATCACTTGGTCTGCGCCATCGAGGGGTGAATATCATTTCCTGCCCAAGCTGCGCGCGACAGGGATTTGATGTGATCAAAACTGTTGAGGCGTTGGAGCGCCGGCTTGAGCATATCAAAACTCCGATGTCCCTTTCGATCATTGGATGCGTGGTCAATGGTCCCGGAGAGGCGTTGATGACCGATGTCGGCTTCACCGGCGGAGGGAATGGAGCGGGCATGGTTTATTTGGCTGGGCAGCAAAGCCATAAATTATCAAATGACGAAATGGTTGAGCATATTGTCAGCCAAGTGGAGATCCGCGCGGCACAGCTGGAACTTGAAACAGCTGCGGAGGAGACAGCGGCCGGTTAAGGTGTTTTAGCCGTGTCTAAAATATCCTGCGCCTTTTGCCGAGCCGCTGAACCGCGTGGCAAGAGGTCTTCGGCCCGTTTGGCCTGAATTGCGGCATTTTGCATATCTCCTTGCAATGCGTAACGCTCTGCAATGGCCAGAAAAGCCCGTCCCTGCTGACCATTGCGCGCGTAGGCCGTGCCTATATCGCGTAAAATTCTTGCGTCTCGACTGTCGAGGTTGCGGGCCTTTTGCAATATTTTCAGAGCTTGCGCATTTGAACTTTTGGTGTTTTGCGCCAGGAGAGATCGACCATAGCCCCCTAAGATAAGTGCATTGCTGGGCGCCAGTTTGGCGGCGCTGGCATAGGCTTTTGTGGCCGCTGAAAATTCCAGGCTTTCCAATAGGATTTGTCCCTGTAGCTCTCGGTAAAATGCATCGTTGGGATGGTCTGTAACCAGTTGGGCGATAGTCTGTTGCGCGGTGCTGCTGCGACCGCTGCGGTGCTCGGCTATCGCTCTGCGCATCCGATTCACATCTGAACTACCTGTTGCGCGGCGAATGGTCCATTGAGGCGCCCGCAGAAAACCTGATAATTTACCTTGAATGCGCGAAAACCAATAGGCCTGCTTGGCATCTGGCCGATGCGGTGTCGCGTTTGCGGCATAGGCGTGGATGGTGCGAATGCGGTCCTGGTTGAGGGGGTGGCTGCGCGTATAGGGATCTTGATAGTCTTCGCTTAGAGTGGACTGACCGATGAAGAGTTTGAAGACTTCAGCCATGGCGGTGGGATCGACCTTGGCCAACTCCATGAAACGCACCGCCGATTGATCTGCGGCGGATTCTTCTATGCGGTTATGGGCCAGCAAGACACGATTTACCGATCCTGTTGCGCCAAGGGCCAGCCCGAGACCTGCGTCAGTATGGCCCGCAGCAACCGCGGCAGCGCCAACCAATACCCCGAAGGATGTGGCCATTTTGGCCCGTCTGGCATTGGCGAGGCGCCGCGAAATATGTCCATTGCTAATATGCGCCGCCTCATGAGCAATCACCGATTGCAACTGGGCGGCACTTTTTAGTTGAAGCACAAGTCCAGCATGTAAAAATATATGCTTGTGATCAATGACAAAGGCATTCAAGCTCATGTCATTAATGATCCAAACCTTCACGCTTTCACTATTGAGGCTGGCCGCGCGCAATATCGGGTCGGCCAGTTGTTGCAACCCATGTTCGATATCTGGATCGCGCAGTAGGCTGATACTTTGGGCCGCAGAGGCGTTGAGCGCGCAAAAAATAGCGAGAAAAATTGCTTTCAAATAGTTCTTGAACATGTATCGGTCCTTGGGCCATCTAATAATGCGTTTGCGAAAGGAAAAGGCATGCCGTTGTCGAAACGAAGTCAAGTTGATCCTTTCATTGTTATGGACGTAATGGAAGCGGCCCGTAGCGCTGAGGCGAAAGGTGGCCGAATTGTGCATATGGAGGTGGGGCAACCGAGCACATCGGCGCCCCTTAAAGCCCGACAGGCCGTTGCTGCTGCGCTGCCGCGTGATGCGATGGGCTATACGGTGGCCCTTGGGTTGCCAGAGCTGCGCGCCGAAATCGCCGCGCTTTATAAACGTTGGTATGATGTGGATTTGGATCCGGGACGAGTTGTTGTGACCTCCGGCTCATCGGCAGGTTTTCTCTTGGCATTTACTGCATTGTTCGATCCCGGCGCAGGCGTGGGGGTGGCTGCGCCTGGCTATCCCTCCTATCGGCAGATTTTGAAGGCCCTTGCGCTCACCCCTGTCGATATTCCCACCCATGCCGGCCAAGGCCATCAATTACAGGTTGCTGATTTGCAAAATAGGCAGCTCGATGGGCTATTGGTCGCCTCGCCAGGCAATCCCACGGGCACGATGATAGACAAGCCAAGCTTGGCAGCTTTTGCAGATTTTGCGCAATCGCGAGACATTGGCTTTATTTCAGATGAGATTTACCACGGTATTGAGTATGACAAGAAAGCCGTCACTGCGCTTGAGGTCACGGATCGGGCCTATGTGATCAATTCATTTTCTAAGTATTTCTCGATGACCGGTTGGCGGATTGGGTGGCTGGTGGTGCCGCAAGACCATCTTCGCAGTATTGAGCGCTTGGCGCAAAATATGTTTATCTGCCCGCCGCATGTCAGCCAGCTGGCGGCTTTGGCAGCCTTGCAAAGCCATGATGAAATGCAAGAAAACTTGGCCGTGTACAGGCAGAACCGCTGCCTGATGCTGAACGGGCTGCCTGAGGCTGGGTTGACGCAAATCGCGCCGCCCGATGGCGCTTTTTATATCTATGCTGATATTTCTGAGTTTGGCGTCGATAGTCGGAGCTTCGCGGCGGAAGTCTTGCAAGAGGCGGGGGTCGCTCTGACGCCTGGGCTGGATTTCGACCCCACAAGGGGTCACCACACAATTCGGCTCTCCTATGCGCAAGCGACCGGAGAAATCATTGAGGGCCTGCGGCGGTTGAAGCGCTTTATGCACGACCGATATCTGTAAAAATTCAGCAAAATTCGGGCAGCACAAAAGCTGGTTCGCTATTTGAGCCGCTCTGTGCTTACATTTGGGGCAATCGTGTTTTGACCTGAGCCGGCGCACCGCCTATAGAGACGCAAAACTTGGAGTCAAAAACATTATGTCCAGGCTAAGCGCCCTCGGAAAATTTGTCACCAGATCCTGCGCGCGCCTTTCGATGCTGTGCCTGCGCATCTTGGGCGCAATTTTTTCGTCATTCACTTTGGCTGCGGTATTTGGTGCGGCAGTTTTGGGCGCAATTTTTTTGATCTACGGGCAAGGCTTACCCAGTCATGATGAATTGGACCGCTATCAGCCGAAAACGATCAGTCGGATTTACTCGGGCGAAGGGCATATAATCGACGAATTCGCGACTGAACGGCGTCTGTTTGCATCGGCCGATGAGATACCGGATTTGGTGAAGGCCGCGTTTATTTCTGCCGAGGATAAGAATTTTTATAGCCATGCGGGCTATGATCCAGCGGGGATGGCCGCAGCCCTGCGCGATGCGATTGTCTCGCGCGGTGCCAATTTGCGCGGCGCATCGACCATCACACAACAGGTGATGAAAAATTTCCTGCTAGATGGGTCGCGCTCTGCCGAGCGCAAGATTAAAGAGCTGATATTGGCCACGCGAATTGAAGGCACTTTGGATAAAGAAGGTATTCTCGAGCTCTATCTAAATGAGATATTTTTGGGGCAAAACTCCTTTGGTGTCGCGGCGGCAGCACAGACCTATTTCAACAAATCTCTTGAAGATCTTTTGCCTGAGGAAGTCGCTTATCTGGCGAGTTTGCCCAAGGCACCATCGAAGTACCATCCGGTGCGCCAACGTGATCGGGCTATAGCCCGGCGCAATTTTGTGTTGCGTGAGATGAATGAAAATGGCTTTTTGTCTGACATTGAGTATGAGATTGCGCGCAAAAAACCTCTCAAAACTGTTCAAAGTGGCGATTTTGCCAGCTTTCGCAGCAGCCTGCCGGGGCGAGATTATCCCACTGATGAAATACGGCGGCAATTGACTCGAGACTTTGGCACGGCGGAATTCTTCACGGGTGGGTATTCCGTAAGGGCAACGATTGATCCCACATTACAACAGGTGGCGGCGCAAAGCTTGCGGCTGGGGCTCGAAGATTATGATCGGGCGCAGGGGGTTTATCATGGCACAGGTCAGGTGATCGCTGCTGAGCTGCTGGACGATTGGCGCGCTGCGCTGCGCAAAATCGTGGTGCCGCGTGATATTGTGATCAATCAGCTTTGGCGTCCGGCGGTTGTGTTGGAATTGATGAAAAACGATGCCCGCTTGGGTATTGAAGGGATCGATGGCGACGCTCATATCCTACCGGCCAGCGATGTGACCTGGGCAAAAAAGCAAAATAACGATGGGCGCATCAGCAAATCGGCGGCCAAACGTGTCAAAGACTTGCTCGCCGTTGGTGATGTGGTTTTGGTTGCACCGGTTGCTAGCCCTCAAGATGGGGTGTTTGAAAATTGGTCGCTGCGTCAGGTGCCAAAAATTCAAGGCGGTTTCGTTGCCATGGATGTGCAGACAGGCCGGGTATTGGCCATGCAGGGTGGATTTTCCTATCAGCACTCAGTGTTCAATCGAGCCACGCAGGCCAAACGCCAACCGGGCTCTTCTTTCAAGCCCTTTGTCTATGCCGCTGCTCTCGACAGCGGCTATAGCCCGGCGACCATCGTGATTGACGCGCCGATTGAGGTCGACACGCCACAAGGCTTGTGGCGCCCCAAGAATTACTCAGATAAATTCTACGGTCCGACTCCCGTGCGTACGGGAATTGAGCAGTCTCGAAACCTCATGACCGTACGTTTGGCTCAGGAATTGGGCATGCCGACGATTGCGATTTATGCGGAAAAATTCGGTGTTTACGACGATATGCGTCCCTATCTCTCGGCCTCATTGGGCTCGGAAGAGACGACGCTATATAAAATGGTGTCTGCCTATGCCATGTTTGCCAATGGCGGCGAGCGGGTGCAGCCCACCTTGGTGGACCGGGTGCAAGATCGGAACGGCAAAACAGTATTTTTGCATGATGAGCGCAGCTGTGACGATTGCCGCCACCCCGATTTGATTGCGGGTTTCCTGCCCAAGATTACATCGAACCGCGAGCGGGTCATGGATCCGGTCACCGCCTATCAGTTGACCGCGATGATGGAAGGTGTGGTTGAGCGTGGCACCGCCAGCCGGACCGTCAATCTTCCCGTGCCGGTTGCTGGAAAGACTGGAACCACCAATGAGGCAAAGGATGTTTGGTTTGTTGGCTTCACCAGTAATATTGTGGCTGGCTGTTATATGGGCATAGACCAGCCGCAGCCCTTGGGCCGCGGTGCCGGGGGTGGTGGCATGTGTGGGCCAGTTTTCAACCGCTTCATGGAAGTTGCGATTGAGCGCTATGGTGCGGGTGAATTTACCGTGCCTGACAATGGCACCTTTATTAACATAAACCGTTTTACCGGCGCACGTTTGCAAGAGGACTCTGAGGGCGATCACGTGGTTGCTGAATTTTTCCGCGATGGAACCGAACCAATATTTGGTGTTGCTTTTGACGGGGGGTTTCAGGTCAGCGGCAATATGCCGATGTTTGAGGAAGGGGAGACGGAAGAGATGCAACAGGTGATCACCTCCACTGGCAAGACAATTACTGTGGCGCCCCAGGCCTCCTTTGGGTCTTTGTCGTCCGGTGGGCTTTACTGACGAAAATCAGTTGTAGCGCTTGGCAAGCGCTCCTGGCTTGGGTAGACCAATCTCAAGTGAACTTCATAATCTGGTAGGTCTGATATGCGCGCGGAAATGGTCAATGTTGTGGCAGCCATCGAAAAGTCTCTTGGGCTTTTGGCCAAGCGTTTGGACTACGACACCGCACCTTATCGTTTGGAAGAGTACAACGCCATGATTGAAGATCCCAGTCTTTGGGATGATCAAGACCGGGCTCAAAAGCTGATGCGGGATCGTCAGATCCTCGTCGATGCGATCGCGACTTATGAGGGAATTCGCCAAGATCTGTCGGACAATTTGGAAATGATTGAGTTGGGGGCTGAGGAGGCCGATGAAGAGGTCGTCAACGATGCCGAAGAGGCTCTGAAGACTCTGCGAAATACGGCTGCGGAAAAAGAGCTTGACGCGCTGTTGGATGGGGAGGCGGACAGCAACGACACTTTCCTTGAGATCAATTCTGGCGCTGGTGGGACCGAGAGTTGTGATTGGGCCTTGATGCTATCGCGCATGTATGTGCGATGGGCTGAGAAAAAAGGTTATACGGTCGAGCTGCAATCAGAGACGGCTGGTGAAGAGGCGGGCATAAAGTCGGCTTCCTATAAGATATCGGGGCATAATGCCTATGGCTGGTTGAAGTCAGAGTCGGGCGTGCATCGCTTGGTCAGGATCAGCCCATTTGACGCCGCGGCGAAGCGGCACACGTCTTTTTGCTCGGTGTGGGTCTATCCCGTGGTGGATGACAGTATCGAGATCGAAGTTAACCCATCCGATATTCGCGTCGACACTTATCGCAGTTCTGGGGCCGGTGGTCAGCATGTGAACACCACAGATTCTGCCGTGCGCATTACCCACCATCCAACAGGGATCGTCGTGACCAGTTCGGAAAAATCACAACATCAAAACCGCGATATCGCGATGAAGGCGTTGAAATCCCGCCTCTATCAAATGGAGCTGGATCGGCGCAATGCGGCGATCAACGAGGCGCATGATAATAAAGGAGACGCCGGCTGGGGCAATCAGATCCGCAGTTATGTGCTGCAGCCCTATCAGATGGTCAAAGACTTGCGCACTTCTTATGAGACCTCAGACACCAAAGGGGTATTGGATGGGGACCTCGATGCCTTAATGGCGGCGACTTTGGCGATGAACGCCTCCGGAAAATCGCGGGCTGAGGCTCAGGGCGACTAGGAGATCACCAATAAAAAAGGCGCGGCCAAAGCCACACCTTTTGATCCCGAAACGGAATTGATCTATTGTTTTTCTGCCGGGGCTGGCGCCGATTTCTTGGCCGTCCCTGGGTTCAGAGGATCATCTTGGCGTTGCACGGAGCCTTCAAAATGTGCGCCGCTTTCAATTGCGATGGTTTTGTGAATGATGTCACCCTCAACCTGGGCCGTTGAGGTTAGCCGCACTTTAAGACCACGCACGCGACCAATTACATGGCCATTGACGACAACATCATCAGCAATGATTTCGCCTTTAACGGTTGCACCTTCCCCAATGGTCAAGAGATGGGCGCGAATGTCGCCGTTTACCCGGCCTTCAACTTGGATGTCGCCAGTGGTTTTCAGATTGCCCGTGACGTGAAGATCAGATGACAGGACCGATGCGGGCGGTTTTGCCTTTGGTGCTGCGGGCTTGAATTCTGCCGCCGGTTTGTTGATCGGCGCAGCGGGTGTTTCGGCTGCAGCGGCGTCAGGTTTCGCGGATGGGTCGTTGATTTTGCTTTTAGAAAACATCTCTTCCTGCCTTGATAAATGTCATTGGGTTTACGGCTTTACCATTCACGCGGACTTCATAGTGAAGATGGGTGCCGCTTGATCTGCCTGAGTTTCCCATATCACCGATCCTTTGTCCACGGGAAACGCGCTGGCCAGTTTTTACGCGAATTTTTGCCAAATGGGCATAGCGAGTTTCGATGCCAAACGCATGTTTGATATAGACAACGCGGCCGTAACCGCTCCCCCATTCCGCGCGTGTGACCACACCGTCGGCGGTGGCATAAATGGGGGTTCCGCGGGTTGCAGCAAAATCAGAGCCACGGTGCATCTGCCCCCAGCGCGGACCGAAGCCGCTGGTGTAACGATGGGCAGATTTCACCGGCATATCAAAGGGCGCCTTTTCTGCGGCAATGCGATAGATATTGAGCTTGTCAAGTTGAGCCAAAATATTATTGGCACGGTCAACCGTTGGATCAACCGTGTTGAGCGTATCGGGGGCGTAGGTGATCGGGGCGAGGGCGCCCCCCTTTCCCGAATAGCCACGTCGCACCTGTTCGAGCAAACGGTCGGTATTCAGCCCGGCGTTGCGGAACATTTTGTCGAGCGGTTTAACCGAAATGCTCATAGCTTCTTCCAGCTGGCGAAAAATTTGGTCGCTTTTTTCTTCTAGGAATTGAATTTCCAATTCCAAATTGGCCATTTCTTCATGTGCTTGGAACGCGCGCCGGCGGGCGTGATCGCGCTCTAAAGCCACGTCTTCTAGCGTATCGGTAACGTAATCCATCGTGCTGGCCACAGATTCCGAAGAGCTATCATCAACAGGTTTGCGCGCGTCATTGTCGAGTTGCGCGGCCAGTTGATCAAGGTCGCGCTGCAAAAGCTCGCGCTGACCCATGACCCGGCGCAGCGTGGCCTGCATCACTTCCATCGCGCGGTCCAATTCGCGCCGTTGATCTTCTGATGCTAGAAGCTCCGATTGCATTTGGGAGACCTGCGCAAGGGCCGTGTTAAAACGTTCCTGCGCTGTCAAAGCTTCTTGTGCCCGGGTGTCGCGCTCATCGGCGAGGGCATTTAATCGCTCTTCATATATGGCCTGATCGCGCCGGGCTTGATCACGGAAATTGCCTGTGCCGATGGTATCGAGCAAAACGATGGCTGTTGCGACAATTGCCCAACCGATGAATGCGGTTGATATGGTAATGGCGAAAATTTGTGACAGCGGTGAGAGGCGAATAAAACGCGTGCCGGTTCCGCTGCGCAAAAACAGCCGTTTCTCAGGCATGAGCCGTTCCAGGAATTGTGGCGACTTTAGCCGAAGTGCACTGAACAAATCTCAATTCCAATCTACAAGGGGCCGACGCGCGCGGTATCAGTCGAGAACTGAATACCCAAATGGTCAATCTGTCGCAACGAATTTGATACAGGCAAGTTCTTTAAAATTGATTTAATCGGCTTGTTCCTGCTCACAGCCTCTAACGCATCGCCGGTGGCGGCGGCATTTCATCTGCAAGGGGCCAGTAAAAATCGGGTGCGATCCCAGCTTCGGCACGCTTTTCCTCGTTAAAAGGTGGCTTGAGAGGCCCATGAAAATATCGGCGCACGAGGTCGTGAAACAAAGGTTTGGGGTCTAAATCGTCCCGCCCGCATAAAAAATGGAACCATTTCGAGCCATAGGCCACATGGGCGACTTCCTCAGCATAGATCACATTGAGCGCCTCAACGACCTGCGTGTCTTTTGCATTTTCGAAAATGCGGATCATGCCGGGGGTGACGTCCAGCCCGCGCGCCTCAAGTACCATAGGCACCACCGCCAACCGACCGTGAAAATCCGTCTGAGTGTCCTGGGCTGCGCGCCACATGCCGGCGTGGGCGGGCATAGCACCATAAAAACTGTCATGGGCTTCAAGACAGTCGCACATCAGATTAAAATGTTTACTTTCCTCATCTGCCGCCTTTACCCAATCATCATAAAATCCCAAAGGCATTGGGATATGCGAAAACCGGGCGATCAGATCCCAATGAAGATCCACTGCATTCAATTCAATATGGGCCACCGCATGCAAGAGAGCGTTGCGGCCTTCTCTGGAGCCGGTTTTGCGTCTCGGTACATCCCGCGGCGCGCGTAATTCGGGCGCTTTCGGGCGAGCGGGCGTGTCCGGCGGCGTGCAGCTGCCAATTTCGACATCGTCTTCGGCGGCGCGCGCGGCGTTCCATTGCGCGGCAAATTCCCTGGACAGGGCAGATTTGGCTCGCCCTTCCGCAGTGTTCAGCACCGCGCAGGCCATTTGTGCCAAAGCCATCATGAATTTAGCGATTGCAACCGGGATAAAACCTCTTCGACATGGCCAGACACTTTGACCTTGCGCCAAATTTCTAGCAATTTCCCTTCGGGAGAAATCAAAAACGTGGCGCGCTCTATGCCCATATAGGTTTTGCCATACATGTTCTTCTCAACCCATGTGCCAAATGCTTCGCAGAGGCGTCCTTCCTCGTCGGAAATCAAAGGGATGTGCAAATCGTGTTTGCTGATGAATTTATCATGTTTTTGGACTGTATCGCGCGACACACCAACCACCAACGCATTTTGCGCTTTGAAGGCCGCGCGTTCTTCGGAAAATCCAATGGCTTCCTTGGTGCAGCCCGGGGTGTCGTCTTTTGGGTAGAAATATAAGACCAAATATTTGCCGGCAGCCTCCGCAAAAGAAAACTGGCCGCCTCCGTTGGTTGACAGGGTGAATTGCGGTGCATTATCGCCGATTGAGATCATCATATCCTCGGGGTATCTGAGAGCCATTGTTACGAACTATCTTTTAGGCCAGAATGCAGAAATTGAAAGGGGCCCTTTGCACAATGGCGCAATCTGCTCAGCAAGATCAAGACACCAAAGCGCCCCCGCGCCGCCGGCCAGTGTCCCGGCTAGCTGTGGCGGTCTATACGCTGTGCTGGTCGGTCTTGCTGTGTTTCGGGTTGTTGGTGGCGATTATGCAAGATCGCACGCTCCCCGTGCCTGAGCTCTTACGGGTGAAGTTATCGCAAGTTTTGAACGCTAATCGTACATTGCCAATCGTGGAATTTAGCCATGCCGAGTTGGGACTTACCGAATTGTTTCATCCTCAGTTGGTGCTGCATGGGGTGCACCTTTCGGATGGGCAAACCGGCGCTGGGGTACAGTTTGGTGCCTTGGATGTGGTGATCCATGGGCCGGCGCTGCTATTCGGGGAGATCTCGCCCCGATCTCTGACGCTGACGGATGCCATTGTCGATCTGCAGCGTAGGCTTGATGGAAGCTTTGACGCTGGCTTTGTTATCTCAGAAAATGCGACCGACATAGGCTCTTTGGATGAGATATTGAGTGCCACAGAGGCGTTCTTCGAACGTGAGTATTTTAGCCGCCTGACTGAAGCGCGCTTGGATCAATTGGTCGTTAATTATACTGACCGAGTGACCAAGCGCGCCTGGACCTTAGACGGCGGCCGCTTATCTGCGCTGCGTGAAAATGGACTGATGGCTCTGCGGGGGGATTTAGCGCTTTTAGCTGGAGGGGGCGAATTGGCCACTTTGGGATTGTTTTACAATGCCACAGGGCCGGGCGCTGGTACTTTGGGGGCTGAGTTCGACAATCTGCCGGCGCAGGATCTTGCAGTCCAATCTAAAGCGCTGACCTGGCTCAATTTCGTGGGGGGCACCCTGTCGGGAAGTTTTCGCAGCGCGCGCGCCCAAGGCAAAGTTGGCACATTGAACGCCTTGCTCGATTTTGGCGCAGGCACGTTGAGCGCCGGTCCAGAAAGTTCTCCGGTCTCCTACAGTGAAGCGAAAACCTATTTCACATATGATCCCAAACGCGCGCGCCTCGATGTCTCGCGTGCCTTGATCAAGAGTGATTGGGGCGCGATCTCGGCAGAGGGCTATGCATTGTTGCAGCTGGGCGGGTCGTCGCAGCGCAGCTCTAGCGGGATGGTCTTGAATCTTGATGTGGACAGCGCAATATTTGACAAAACACCCTGGTGGCCGGAGCCATTACGCGTGACAGCTGCCAGTGGGCAGGTGAAGCTGAATTATGATCCGCTTACGCTTGATTTGGGCTTGTTGCAGGCTGAGGTGAATGGGACCAATCTGAGTCTTTCTGGCCAAGCTGCGCTAACGCCCTTAGGTTGGTCATATGACGGGCAGGGGCGGGTGCCTTCGGTAGGCACCGAAACCGTCATGACCCTGTGGCCGGAGATGTTAAATACCAAAAGCCGGCGCTGGTTTGGGCGAAACGTGCGCAACGGAACACTCAAAAATCTGACCGTGGATCTGCGTCAAACAGCGGGTACAGCGGCGATCTTGGCCAGTAGCTTTCAGTTTGAAAAGGCGGACGTGAAATTCATGCGGCATATGCCGGTGATTTCGGAGGGTATCGGCTACGGCGTTTTCGAGCGTGATGAATTTATTTTGGCCTTGGAGAGTGGCTATGTCCAAGCCGCTGAGGGCGGGCGCTTGCATATGGATGGCTCGATCATGCGTGTGCCCAATGTGCGCGTGCCTGATCCGCCGGTGATATTTGATCTGAGAGGCACGGGATCCGTTCCAACCGTGATGTCTCTCATGGACAACAAACCCTTTGAGATACCCACAAAGACCAAACGCGGCATTGATGATGTTTCAGGGCAGGCGCAGCTGGCCATTGAAATTGAAACCCGTCTGAAATCGGGGGTCAAACCGAGTGAAGTGGCCTATGATTTAACCGGTACGTTGCACGATCTGCGCAGTGAGGTTTTGGTGCCGGGGCGCATCTTCACGGCTGAGCTGTTGCAATTGACAGGGGCGCCAGATTTGATCGAAATTTCAGGAGCCGGGCGAGTCTTTGATATTCCATTTGAGGGCCGTTGGTCGCAACCACTGGGTGCACCAAATTTGTCCAGCCAAGTGACTGCAAAATTTGAGCTGACCCCGAAGAGCCTCAAAGCGCTCAATATCGGTCTGCCAGAGGGCAGTTTAAAAGGGCGCGCAGAGGGCGCTTTGCTTTTGAATATCGCGAAAAATAAGCCAGTGGGCTTTGAGCTGACGTCCGATCTGATGGGCACAGAGTTGCAATCTGCCGCATTGAACTGGTCAAAGCCGACGGCGCAATTGGCGCAATTGCGGGTGCAAGGGGTTTTTGGCAAGCCATTGCAGGTGGATCTTTTGTCGCTTGAGGCGCAGGGCTTGTCTCTTGAGGGCGCGGTTCAATTCGATGACGATGGTCTCGACCGTATCTTGCTGTCGCGCTTGGATGTTGGGGATTGGCTCGATGGGGCCGCAACCATTATTCACCGGGGAGCTGGCGCTCCCATGCGCATGCTATTGTCTGGAGATATGGATCTGCGCAGCTTCGGAAAATTGAAGGGCGGTGATCCTGCGCCTACGGGCGCGACGAGGCCAATGCCTTTGTCCTTCAATTTGGGCCGGCTGCAGCTGTCGAACAGTCTGTTTCTCAGTGACGTAAAGGCCGATTTTGACGGCGGTCTCGCGGCTGGCGGGGCCTTTAGCGGTCGCGTCAATGGCGGTTTGGGCATCACAGGTCAAATGTCCGGCCAGGGTGCGGGACTGCGCCTGTCCGTCACATCGCAGGACGCAGGCGGCGTTTTGCGCGATGCAGGATTGTTGCGACAGGCCAGCGGCGGCGAGATGATACTGGATCTCGCACCGCATGCCGATGGCTGGAACGGCGTCATGAATATCACCTCGGTTCGCGTCAATGATGCTCCGGCGATTGCACAATTGCTCAGCGCTGCGTCAATTATCGGCTTGCCTGATCAATTGGATGGAAAAGGCATTTTCTTTGCGACCATTGAGGGTGAATTCAATATTAACAAAGAGCTGTTCACGATCTTCCGCTCCAGTGCGGTCGGACCTTCTCTTGGCATGTCCATGGACGGCTATGTCGATACCAAACGCAAACAGCTCGACATGCAAGGTGTCTTGTCACCCTTTTACCTGCTCAATGGCTTGGGATCAGTTCTCACCCGGCGTGGGGAGGGGTTGATTGGCTTTAATTTCACCCTCCGCGGCGCATTGGAAACTCCGCAAGCGGCGGTCAATCCTTTGTCCTTGTTGACACCTGGAATGTTTCGCGAAATTTTTCGCCGTCGACCGCCGCAACAAGAGTAAGCGGCGCCGGTTTCGGGTTTGCCAAATGATTTGATTGCCGCTAATGGGAGCGCTTCTCAAGTGGTGCGCTATGAAACTCTCAGACTTTAATTTTGACTTGCCAGAGGACCGGATCGCGATTCGCCCAATGTCTCCGCGCGGTGACGCCAAACTCTTGGTGAGCCAAGCTGGGCAGATCGAAGATGCGCTTGTTCGTGATCTTTGCAGCTATTTACGGCCAGGGGATCGCTTGGTGCTGAACGATACCAAAGTGATCCCGGCACGCCTCTCGGGGATACGGGCGCGGCAATCGGCACAGGGAAGAGTTGAGGCGAAGATTGAAGTCACCCTGTTGGAACCGCAGGCCAGCGGGCGCTGGAAAGCCCTCATAAAGCCTCTGCGCAAATTGGCGGTCGGTGAAGAGATCATATTTGCAGCCGGCCTATCGGCTCGCTGTGTTGTCAAAACCGATGGTGAAGCTGTGCTGAATTTCTCCGCTCAAGGGGCAGAGCTGGATGCGGCATTGGATGTCAGCGGGCAAATGCCTCTGCCACCCTATATCGCGTCAAAACGGGCCGCCGATGCGCAAGATCACAGCGATTATCAAACCGTTTGGGCCAAGCATCGCGGTGCGGTGGCGGCGCCAACGGCCTCTTTGCATCTGGATGCAGCAGCCTTGGCCGCTTTGCAGGGTCATGGGGTGACAATAAGCTATGTCACCTTGCATGTCGGGGCAGGGACATTTTTTCCGGTCAAGGTGGAAGAGGTTACAGCCCATAAAATGCACGCCGAATGGGGCCATGTGACGCCGCAGGCCGTCGCAGAAATTGAGCAAACCCGCGCGGCGGGTGGTCGGATTATTCCGGTGGGTACGACCGCTTTGCGCCTGATAGAGACGGCCGCGCGCGGTGGGAGCCTTCGGCCTTTCGAAGGGGATACTGATATTTTCATTTATCCGGGGTTTGAGTTTCAGATTACGGATGGGCTGATGACCAATTTCCACCTGCCGAAGTCGACCCTCCTAATGTTGGTGGCCGCTTTGATGGGCAAACCACATTTGGATGCGATCTACGCTCATGCAGTGGCGAAAAATTATCGCTTTTTCAGTTACGGCGATGCATCATTGCTTCTTGCGTCATAATGTCGTTTGGATAAAGAAGAGCGCGTGCCTAACGGTTGCTTTGTCCCTGTTTTAATTTGAGGAAGTGTAATGTTTCAGGTTTTGTCGCGCTCTTGGGCGCTGCTGATCGGCATGATGTTGTTGATGGTGGGCAATGGGTTGCAAGGCACCTTGCTCGGCGTGCGAGGCGGGATCGAAGGATTTTCCACCTTCGAGATGTCCATTGTGATGGCAGCCTATTTCGCGGGTTTTTTGGGCGGTTCACGCCTGGCCCCGGAAATGATCCGCCGCGTGGGACACGTGCGGGTCTTCGCGGCCCTCGCGTCATTTATCTCGGCTATTTTGATCCTCTATCCAGCCTTTGCTCATCCGGTGGCTTGGGCTTTTGGGCGCGTTGTGATCGGGTTTTGTTTCTCAGGTGTATATGTCACTGCGGAAAGCTGGCTCAATAATTCTTCCGACAACGCCAATCGGGGCAAGGCGCTCTCGATCTATATGATCGTACAGATGTTTGGAATTGTCAGCGCACAAGCGCTTTTGGCTATGGGGGATGCAAGTGGCTACGCCTTGTTTATTTTGTCATCCGTTTTAGTTTCAATTTCTTTCGCGCCGATCTTGCTGTCCATTTCTCCAACGCCAGCCTTTGAAACCGCAAAACCTATGCCGCTCAGGACATTGCTGGAGACATCTCCATTGGGTTGTTTTGGCATGTTTCTTCTGGGCGGCGTTTTCTCGGCACAATTTGGCATGTCTGCGGTCTATGGCGTTGCTGCTGGTCTGACGATTGCACAAATATCGATTTTTGTTTCAAGCATTTATGTCGGCGCCTTGCTGATGCAATACCCGATTGGCTGGTTTTCGGATCGTATGGACCGTCGGCTTGTGATCATGCTCGTCGCTGCAGCGGGCGGGATTTTCTCGCTTCTGGCGATGTTTTTCGATTATTATTTTGGCGCACTTCTAGTGGCCGCTTTCGTGATCGGGGGCACATCCAATCCGCTCTATTCACTTCTAATCGCCTATACCAATGACTATCTCGATCCAGACGATATGGCCGCGGCCTCAGGAGGGTTGATATTTATTAATGGCATGGGCGCGATAACCGGGCCTTTGGTGACGGGCTGGATGATGGACAGTTTTGGTGCCCAGGCATTCTTTGGTATGATTGCCCTTTTGATGCTCGTCCTCGCGAGTTACGCGATTTACCGGATGACTCAGCGGTCGCGTGCGGGCATCGACGATGGTGCATATGCGCCGGTTCTGCCCTCGGCCAGCCCGGTCGCGGTCGAGGTCGCTTCGGAATATTACATCGAAACAGCCTTGGAAGATGAAACAAATGAAACATAGAGTTACCTTTTTCTTTGCACTTCTGAATTAGATGGGTAGAAATTAATGAAAGTCAGACGAACCGGAGCGGACATATGACAACTGTTAACGAAGTTGTTGATTTTTGGCTGGACGAAGTTGGACCAGAGAGATGGTATGATGCCGATGAGGCGCTCGATAATGAGGTGCGCAGGCGGTTCGAACAGCTTTGGTGGAATACGCTCAATGGGGCCAACGGGCTTTGGTTGACCTATGCGACTGGCACGCTTGCGTATTTGATTTTGATGGATCAAGTGCCCCGTAATATGTTTCGGGGAACTGCGCGATCATTTGGATCAGATCGCCATGCCCGAGCGGCTTCCAAAGCTGCGTTGCACAATGGATGGGATTTGAAGATTGACGAGCCGGCGCGACAGTTTTTCTATATGCCCTTGATGCATTCTGAGAGCCTTACAGATCAAGATCGTGCTGTGCGGTTGATTACATCTCGCCTGCCACAGGGCAAGGCCGTGCAATTGCCCCATGCTCAGGCGCATCGGGATATCATCCGCAAATTTGGCCGCTTTCCAGCGCGCAATGCTGCGTTGAACCGGCGCGCAACAGCGCCGGAGGTGACTTATACCCAAGCGGGCGGATATGATTTTACGCTTAAGAGTCTTTCTGCAAACCCGTAAGGACTCGGCATGGCTGCTATGGGCGCCAGCATCGGTACTTGCAAAATTTCGATTTGTACTGGCTTGAATTATAGTTTAATATTAAACTAGTTTCAAAACGGAGTCCTGTGATGGCTGAGAATGCATATGATGTGATCGTGATTGGAGCGGGGCCAGGGGGCTACGTTTCGGCAATTCGTGCGGCGCAATTGGGTTTAAAAACTATCGTGGTGGAACGCGAGCATATGGGAGGCATATGTCTCAACTGGGGCTGTATTCCTACGAAAGCGATGCTGCGTTCCTCTGAGGTGTATAATTTGATGCAGCGTGCCAAGGAATTTGGTTTGTCGGCTCAGGGAATTGACTATGATCTCGATGCTGTTGTGGCGCGGTCTCGAGCCATCGCAAAACAACTGAATGGCGGCGTCGCCCATTTGCTGAAAAAGAATAAAGTGACCGCCCTGATGGGTGCGGCGACCCTCATGGCCCCCGGCCAGGTCTCGGTTAAAACGGCCAAAGGTGAGGAGAGCTTATCGGCCAAGCATATCATCATTGCCACCGGGGCGCGGGCGCGCGAATTGCCCGGTGTTGAGGGGGATGGGGATCTGGTTTGGACCTATAAAACCGCTCTGACCCCGCCGCGCATGCCGAAAAAGCTCTTGGTGATTGGCTCCGGCGCAATTGGTATCGAATTTGCCAATTTCTATAACACGCTCGGTGTTGATACCACGGTGGTTGAGGTGATGGACCGGGTGATGCCCGTGGAGGACGCAGAAATTTCCGCCTTCGCTCAAAAGGCTTTTGAAGAGCAGGGAATGAAAATTCGCATAAAAACCGTTGTGAAACAACTTGATCGCGGTCAAGGCTCTGTCACAGCGCATATCGAACAGAACGGCAAAGTCACAACTGAGGTGTTTGACACGGTGATCTCTGCTGTTGGGATCGTGGGCAATGTGGAGGATCTAGGGCTTGAGGCGCTTGGCGTCGAAGTGGATCGGACCCATATTAAAACCGATGCTTATTGCCGCACTGCGGTGGCCGGTGTCTATGCCATTGGCGATGTGGCTGGAGCACCGTGGCTGGCGCACAAGGCCAGTCATGAGGGGGTCATGGTGGCTGAAATGATCGCCGGCGGCACACCTCATCCGGTCAAGCCCGAAAGTATTGCCGGTTGCACCTATTGCACGCCGCAGGTGGCCAGCGTCGGATATACCGAAGCACAGGCAAAGGAGGCAGGTCATGAGGTGCGCATTGGGCGCTTCCCTTTCATAGGCAATGGCAAGGCGATTGCTTTGGGCGAGTCGGAAGGTATGGTCAAAACCGTTTTCGATGCCAAAACAGGTCAGCTCCTGGGGGCGCATATGATTGGCGCGGAAGTCACAGAGCTGATTCAAGGCTATGTGGTTGGGCGGCAGCTGGAAACTACGGAAGAAGATTTGATGCAAACTGTCTTCCCACATCCCACCTTATCGGAAATGATGCATGAGAGTGTTTTAGACGCTTGGGATCGCGCCATCCACATTTGAAATCTGGGAACATTTAGCAAGGCACCAGCGCAAAGCGATGTCCTTTGCGCTGGTGTTTCTCAATCCGATCTTTTGGTGTAATAAAACTCTATGTTTCCTAAATGATCTCATTTTTTAAGTGGCCCCGCTGCGAGTTAACACTATGTTATGTTCAAAGATTTGGGGTCCAAAATGGCTGAGCTAAAAAACATTGAAGTACGCGGTGCACGCGAGCACAATTTAAAGAACATAAATGTAGATATACCCCGCGATCAATTGGTGGTCATAACCGGGCTGTCGGGTTCGGGCAAATCCTCTTTGGCCTTTGATACAATCTATGCGGAAGGGCAAAGGCGATATGTGGAAAGCCTGTCTGCCTATGCGCGACAATTTCTTGATATGATGGAAAAACCTGATGTTGATCACATCAGCGGTTTGAGCCCCGCGATCTCCATTGAGCAAAAAACCACCTCAAAAAACCCCCGTTCCACTGTCGGTACGGTGACGGAAATTTATGACTACATGCGGCTGTTGTTCGCGCGGGTTGGCACGCCGTTTTCTCCGGAAACTGGATTGCCGATAGAAGCGCAACAGGTTCAAGACATGGTTGATCGGGTCATGGCTATGGAGGAGGGCACGCGCGGCTATTTACTGGCACCCATTGTGCGCGACCGGAAGGGCGAGTACCGCAAAGAATTCGCCGAGCTGCGCAAACAAGGCTTTCAACGTGTCAAAGTTGATAGTGAGTTTTATGATTTGGACGAACCACCTGCGCTCAACAAAAAATTTCGCCATGACATTGATGTGGTCGTTGACCGGATCGTGGTGCGTGGAGGGATCGAAACCCGTTTGGCCGATAGTTTTCGTACGGCTTTAGATCTGGCTGATGGCATTACCATACTTGAAACTGCACCCAATGAGGGCGACCCCGAGCGCCATACGTTCAGCGAAAAATTCGCCTGTCCTGTATCCGGATTTACCATCCCTGAAATTGAACCGCGTCTGTTCTCCTTCAATGCGCCCTTCGGCGCCTGTCCGCAATGTGACGGCTTGGGGGTTGAATTGTTCTTTGACGAACGTCTCGTGGTGCCTGATCAAACCCTAAAAATTTCCGATGGTGCCTTGGCCCCCTGGCGCAAAGGCAATTCGCCTTACTTCATTCAAACAATTGAATCAATTGCCAAACACTACGATTTCAAGCCTTCTGCCAAGTGGAAAGACCTGCCGGAACACGTGCAGAAGGTTTTTCTGTATGGCTCTGGTAAGGAAGAAATCTTATTTCGCTATGACGAGGCAGGGCGGGTGTATCAGGTGACCCGCAGCTTTGAAGGTGTCATTCCCAATATGGAGCGCCGTTACCGCGAGACCGACAGCAATTGGATCCGCGAAGAGTTTGAGCGGTATCAAAACAATCGCTCCTGCGGCACCTGCGGCGGGTATCGTCTGCGCCCAGAGGCTTTGGCGGTCAAAATTGCCGCGTTGCACGCCGGGCAAGTGGTGCAAATGTCTATTAAGGAGGCCTTTGAATGGTGCAAATCCGTGCCAGAACAGTTGAGTAGACAAAAGCTGGCCATTGCCGGGCCAATTTTGAAGGAGATTCGCGAAAGACTCGGGTTTTTGAACAACGTTGGGCTCGAATATCTCACTTTGGCGCGCAGTTCTGGCACGCTGTCTGGTGGTGAAAGCCAACGGATTCGCCTCGCCAGCCAAATTGGCTCTGGGCTGCAGGGCGTGCTCTATGTGCTTGATGAGCCGAGCATCGGCCTGCATCAGCGGGACAATGACCGCCTTTTAACCACGCTCAAAAACCTTCGAGATCAAGGCAATACGGTTATCGTAGTTGAACATGATGAAGAGGCCATTCGGGAGGCCGATTATGTGTTCGACATCGGACCTGGCGCTGGCGTGCATGGCGGGCAGGTCGTAGCCAAAGGCACACCTGAGCAGATCGTTGCCAATGCGGCCTCTGTCACCGGGGATTATCTGTCGGGACGCCGGCGCATTGAAATTCCAAGCACACGCCGTGTGGGCAACAAAAAGAAAGTCACCGTGCGCAAGGCGACGGGAAATAATCTGCAAAATATTACGGTAGATTTTCCGCTGGGACAGTTTGTCTGCGTGACGGGCGTTTCGGGGGGGGGCAAGTCGACCTTGACCATCGAGACACTGTTCAAAACAGCCTCAATGAACCTGAATGGTGCGCGGCAAACACCGGCCCCATGTGAGACAGTCAAAGGTCTGGAGCATCTCGACAAGGTTATCGATATTGATCAACGTCCAATTGGCCGCACGCCGCGCTCCAATCCGGCCACCTATACGGGTGCATTCACACCGATCCGCGATTGGTTCGCGGGCCTACCTGAGGCGAAGGCACGCGGATATAAACCAGGGCGGTTCTCCTTTAACGTCAAAGGTGGGCGTTGCGAGGCTTGTCAGGGCGATGGGGTGATCAAAATTGAAATGCACTTTCTGCCGGATGTCTATGTAGAATGTGAGACATGCAAGGGCGCGCGCTACAACCGTGAAACTCTTGAGGTAAAGTTTAAAGGGCAATCCATTGCGGACGTGCTGGATATGACCGTTGAGATGGCGCAGGATTTTTTCAAGGCTGTGCCCTCTATCCGTGAGAAGATGGATGCGCTCATGCGGGTAGGGCTGGGCTATATTAAAGTGGGTCAGCAAGCCACAACCCTGTCAGGGGGCGAGGCGCAACGGGTGAAGCTATCGAAAGAGCTGTCCAAGCGCAGCACGGGCCGTACCTTATATATACTAGATGAACCGACCACAGGCCTGCATTTTGACGATGTGCGTAAATTGCTCGAAGTGCTGCATGAGCTGGTTGATCAGGGAAATTCTGTCATCGTGATCGAACACAACTTGGATGTGGTGAAAACCGCCGATCACATTATTGACATTGGCCCCGAGGGGGGCGACGGCGGAGGGCAGGTGGTGGCCAACGGAACGCCCGAGGCCGTCGCAAAAGTTCCGCAAAGCCATACTGGACGCTATCTTAAGCAAATGCTCGCGGCGCAAACAGCGCTTTAAATCTCGGGTTTCTTTAGGACCAATTCCAGCAAAGACTGCAGTCCGGGCGGATCCAGTTGGTCAAAATTTGCGCAAAGATTTTCGAGAATTTTCGAATTGTGCCACCCTAAGATGGGATCCGCGAACAGGTGGAATTTCTGGGAAATTTCTGCATCTTCCAGGGGCATATCGACATCGCCGCGTGGGCTGCGTGGCGCGCTGTCGTAGCTGCGCCCATCGCGCAGGCGCAGGCTCACCTGCGCCCAGCGTTTTCCCTCGCTGATCTGCGTTAAATGTGGGTCGTCAATCAATTCAGTCGCGGTGCTTATGCGCAAGATTTCGGGATCTTTGAGCGTCTCGGCCATCAATTCCTCTGGGCCGATTTGGCCGCGCACAATCATACAGGCCACAGGAAAGGCAATCGAATAGGCAAATTCATCGGCTGTTGAAGGGCGATGCCCGGCCAGGCGGGTGGCATTGTGGAAGGTTTTGATCTCCACAGAGCTGATCTCTTGATGGGTGATTTGGTGCTTGGCCATAAGGTCGGCAGCAGCATCGATGCTTGGGTGGGCCCAACGACAACACGGGTAGGGCTTGTAATGGGTGTCGCTCACCAAATTCCAGGTCTCGCCCAAGCCGTGCCAATGCGGCCCCTCACAGGTGAGCGCCGGTGCGCCGGTGAATCCGTTGAGGGCCAAAAATCCCGCCGTGAGCCCGGTGGGCGCACCCCAGCCAACCCCGTCGCGCACCATCGTAGGGTGATCAATGCAGCGCATCATTTGGCTGCGTGGACCATGATATTCGCCAATTCCTGCGGCCTCATGGATCTGCATGGGATTGCAGCCAATAACCCTCGCGGTCATTGCTGCAACCCCAACCGCAGTCCAGGCTCCTGATGTGTGGTAATCGGCGCAGGTGTCATGCTGTGTCAGCCCGGCTCGGTAGGAGATCTCATAGGCCAATGCCAAATAGGTTGCAAAATCCTGCCCTGTCATCGGGCGTTCATCGGCCAGAGCCAAAAGTGCTGGAAAGATCGCAGATCCCGCATGACCTTTGCAAGGGGAGGTGCCATCGTGGGCATCGATGCTGTCAATCGAGATCGCTCCGGCCATCGCAGCGCCGGCCAAGCTGGCCAAATGCCCATCAAAAAGACAGCGTGCAGCGGAGGCCGAAGTGGCGCCGAACAGCATTCTTGCGGTTTTTGTTCCTATCTTTGCCATTTCGGTTTGCGAGCCAATGGCCGCAACTCCAAGGCTGTCGAGCAGAGAGCGCCTCAAAACTTTGAGAACATCCTCAGGCAGGTCCTGATAAGACAGGCTTGCGGCAAAGTCTTGCATCAACATTTGTGGCTCCTAGGATCGTGTGCGGCCCTCGAATCGTGGCAGCATCGCAGAGAAATCTCGACCGCTACCATCCTCTTGTTCGACAAATATTTTGTAAAGTTCAGTCGCCGCCGCTCCCATGGGGGTGTCGGCATCCACATCTTGTGCAGCCTGTTGTGATAGGCGTAGATCTTTGAGCATGAGATCTGCGGCAAAGCCAGGCGCGTAGCCATTATCCGCGGGGCTTTGCGGCCCTATGCCGGGCGCCGGGCAATAGGCATTCATCGTCCAGCTGTAGCCCGAGGAGGTGCTGACCACGTCAAACATGGCTTGCCTGTCCAAGCCAAGTTTATCGGCCAGTGCGAAGGCCTCACAGGTGCCAATCATCGTGATGCCAAGAATCATATTGTTGCATATTTTTGCCGATTGTCCATTGCCAGCGCCGCCGCAATGAACGGCTGTACGTCCCATGATGTCAAACAGGGGGGTTGCTTCCGCAAAGCTCTCGGCCGACCCGCCGACCATGAAGGTCAACGTACCAGCCTCCGCTCCGCCGACGCCGCCAGAAACCGGGGCGTCGAGGAAGCCAATCCCATGGTCTTCGGCGCGGCTGTCAATTCTGCGGGCTGTCGCCACGTCGATGGTTGAACAATCCAACAGGACTGTGCCTTTTCCCATAACCGGCAGGACTTGATCGGCCACTGTCTGGGCGATTTTCCCATTGGGCAGCATGGTTATGACCACATTGGCGCCGGTTGCCGCCGCTTCGGCGCTGGCAGCTGCGGTCACACCTTCCGTTGTGATACCTGCTGGGTCGTATCCCAAGACCACGTGGCCCGCAGCGGCCAGGTTTTTGGCCATAGGCGCGCCCATATTTCCAAGTCCGATAAATCCGATATTCATATCAAGTCTCCGTGAGATCAAGGGAATGGGCTCCCAAAGGGCGCAACATGGCACTGGCCGCTGGCAGGAGCGGTTCCGTCATCGCGTGTCGCCATTTTGGGGATTTGTCTTTGTCGATCACCATAGCTCGGATGCCCTCGATGAAATCGCCGTGTTCGGCGGCTCGGTAGGTGAAGCGATATTCCATGCCCAAAGCCAAAACGATATCATCCAGCCCGCGCACGCGATGGATCAGTTCGATGGTCGCTGCCATGGCCAGCGGGCTGGAGCGGGCCAGTTTCTTGATGCAATCTTCGGCAAAATCGCCGCCCGTGTGATTGAGATTGTTGACGATATCGCCAAAATATTCGCCGCGGAAAAACTCATTCACTTGCTTTTCAATCTGCAATAGCGGGGCCGGGCCCACCGGGCCGGCTGCCTCGGCAATGGCCGAAACATCGCCCGTGTCGCAAAGGGCGCGGATCACCCTGGGCCAATGGTCTTGCGGGATAAAATGGTCTGCAAAGCCTGCAAAAATAGCGTCAGCTGACCCCATACGACTGGCTGTTGTGCCGAGATATTCACCGTAGCGCCCGGGTGCTCGGGCCAAAAGTAAGGAGCCGCCGACATCTGGCACAAGGCCAATGCCGCATTCTGGCATGGCAATTTGACTGGATTCGCAAACAATGCGATGTGGCAGATGACAGCCCAGCCCCACGCCGCCACCCATTGTAAAACCGTGCAGAAAACTGACGATTGGTTTGTGGCTGGTGGCAAGTTTTGCGTTGAGGCGGTACTCATCGGTCCAAAATTGTCGGCCATAATCATAGTCCCCGGCCAAGGCGGTCTTATACATGGCGGTTATGTCGCCTCCGGCGCAAAATGCCCGCTCCCCCGCGCCTTCAAAAAGGATCAATTCAATGTCAGGATCTGCTTCCCACTTGCCAAGGTAACTCTCGATTTGCAGGCACATCTCATAGGTCAAAGCGTTCAAAGCGCCGGGGCGATTGAGCGTAAATCGCCCCGCTTTTCCGTCTTTGCGCGCGATGAGATCACTCACGGGCGCAATCCCCTTGCAACGATCATCCGCATGATTTCATTGGTGCCTTCTAAGATTTGATGCACTCTGAGATCGCGCACGGTTTTCTCAACGCCGTAATCGGCCAAATAACCATAGCCGCCGTGCAGTTGCAGACAGTCATTGGCTACTTTGCTGCCCAGATCTGTCACCAGCTTTTTGGCCATGGCGCAGAAATGCGTCGCGTCTGGTGCGCCATTGTCCAGTTTCCAAGCGGCTTGCCGCAGAAATATACGCCCTGACTGCAGCTCAATTTCCATATCGGCCAGACGAAATTGCAGGGCTTGAAACTGATCAATGGATCTCCCAAATGCTTTGCGCTCGGCCATATAGGCGCGGGTTGCGTTAAAGGCCTGTTGCGCGGCGCCCAGAGAACACGCGGCAATATTGAGCCGTCCGCCGTCCAGCCCAGCCATGGCGTAGGAAAACCCAAGCCCTTCGTCGCCCAAAAGATTTTCGATCGGTGTTTTGCATTCATCCAGCTGTACCTGCCGGGTGGGTTGCGCCCGCCAGCCCATTTTATCTTCAAGCCCGCCAAAGGATAGCCCTTCTGCACCATCTTCCACGATCAAGGCAGAGATGCCTTTGGGACTGTCGTCACCGGTACGGGCCATGATTATATAGGCATCCGAATAGCCTCCTCCCGAGATAAAGGCCTTGGTGCCGGTGAGGGAGTAATCGGTGTTGCTTTTGTCCGCCCTTGTTTTCAACGCTGCCGCATCAGACCCCGAGCCCGGCTCGGTCAGGCAATAGGAAAAGAAGGTCTCCATAGTCAAAGCTTGGGGAAGATATTTGTCGCGCAGCGCCTCAGAGCCAAATTTGTCGATCATCGCGGCGCACATATTGTGTATGGACAGAAAGGAGGCCACCGTCGGGCAGGCCATTGAAAGCGCCTCAAACACCAAAGTGGCATCCAGACGGCTTAAACCCGATCCGCCATTTTCTTCGCGGACGTATAGCCCGCCAAAGCCCAATTCAGCCAATTGTGGCCAAAGGCTCTTTGGAATTTCGCCGGCCGCCTCCCAGTCCCGTGCAAAAGGCGCAATATGGCTGGCTCCAAAATCGCGGGCCATATCAAAAATCGCGGATTGTTCTTCGGAAAGGGCAAAATCCATGAGACAGCTCCTGTAATTGCGTTGCGGCAAGTGAAGCAAATCCCAAGCCAGGAATCCAGCTTCTATTTTGAAGGCATAGTCTGCTGCCTGTTGCGCGCGCCGGGGCGTGCTGGCCACCGGCACGCAGCATGACCTATTCCATGACGGGAATAGAGAACTCGCCGCCTTCCTTGGTGCCCGAAGGCCAGCGCGAGGTCACGGTTTTGGTGCGTGTGTAGAATTTGAACGCATCCGGACCGTGCTGGTTCAAATCGCCGAA
Source organism: uncultured Planktomarina sp. (assembly GCA_943788425.1). Taxonomy (GTDB): domain Bacteria; phylum Pseudomonadota; class Alphaproteobacteria; order Rhodobacterales; family Rhodobacteraceae; genus Planktomarina. The sequence continues at coordinate 297,686 of CALSQF010000001.1, read as the reverse complement.
GACTGATTTTTTCCAACCCCCAAAGGTGTGATAGGCCAAAGGCACAGGGATCGGCACATTGATGCCCACCATGCCGACATTGACCCGGTTGGCAAAATCGCGGGCGGTATCGCCATCACGGGTAAAGATCGCAGTTCCATTGCCATATTCATGATCCATTGCCAGCCCGAGCGCTTCTTCATAGGTTTCGGCGCGAACGGTGGACAGTACGGGGCCAAAAATTTCATATTTATAGATATCCATGTCCTTGGTCACATTGTCGAACAAATGCGCACCGACAAAAAAGCCGTCTTCGTAGCCTTGGAGGTTGAAATCACGCCCATCCACCACGAGGTTTGCACCTTGATCGATGCCGGTTTGCACCAAACGTTCGATATTTGCCTTGGCAGCTGCGGTGACAACCGGGCCGTAGTCTACATCATTGCCGGCCGTGTAGGGGCCCACTTTCAGTGCCTCAACCCGCGGGATCAATTTCTCCATCAGGCGATCTGCTGTGTCTTCTCCCACGGGAACAGCGACGGAAATAGCCATGCAGCGTTCACCGGCGGCGCCATAGCCCGCGCCCATGAGCGCATCGGCCGCCTGGTCCATATCCGCATCGGGCATGATAATCATATGGTTTTTCGCACCACCAAAACACTGCACCCGTTTACCATTGGCGCAACCGGTCGCATAGATATATTCCGCGATAGGGGTCGAGCCGACGAAGCCTACAGATTGAATAACATCATGATGCAGGATCGCGTCTACCGCTTCCTTATCGCCATTCACAACCTGCAAAATGCCCTTGGGCAGGCCAGCTTCTTCGAGCAATTCTGCCAACATCAACGGCACAGATGGGTCGCGCTCAGAGGGTTTAAGGATAAATGCGTTGCCGCAGGCAATGGCCGGCGCGAACATCCACATTGGAATCATGGCTGGAAAGTTAAACGGTGTGATGCCGGCTGTGACGCCCAAAGCCTGACGCATAGAGTACATGTCAATACCGGGGCCGGCGCTGTCGGTAAATTCACCTTTCAGCAATTGCGGCGCACCGATGCAATATTCCACAACTTCCAAACCGCGGATTACATCGCCTTGGGCATCTGGCAAAGTTTTGCCGTGTTCGCGGCTCAGAGCCTCGGCCAATTTGTCCATATCGCGGTTCAAAAGATCCACGAATTTCATCAAAACCCGCGCTCGGCGCTGGGGATTGACGGCGGCCCATGCGGGTTGGGCGGCGGCGGCATGGGCCACGGCTTGATCCAGCTCTGCGCCATTGGCCAGTGGCACTTTGGCTTGAACCTCGCCCGTGGCTGGGTTGTAGACATCGGCAAAACGACCAGAGGTGCCTTCGACATGGGCGCCATTGATATAGTGGGTTAACTTTTGCATAGGGGGTCTCCTTGTTTGTTTTGCTTTTAATCTTGCAATAATGTAATTAAAAGCGAAAATAATCCAAAATCATTTTGCGAAATTGTAGGTTTGTAATGGAAAACTGGGATGATCTCCGCATTTTTCTGACTGTGGCACAATCGGGCAGCCTGACGGTTGCGGCGCAGGTTTTAAAAATTGACCCGGCAACAGTCAGTCGCAGAATTGCCAGGTTGGAGCAAACCCATGCAACGCCGCTTTTTTCAAAATCTCCAAAGGGCTATGAGTTAACGGAAGCGGGGCACGGGTTGGTGGCGCATGTGGACGCTGCGCAAGCCTCTTTGAATGCGGGACTTGGAGCTTTGCGCGGTGACGGGGCGGGGCTTCGGGGTCAAATTCGTATCGGTGCGCCGGATGGATGTGCCAATTTCCTGCTGCCACAGGTCTGTGGCGACATTACGAAAACTTATCCAGATCTGGACATTCAAATCGTGGCTCTGCCGCGGGTTTTTAACCTGACCCGGCGCGAGGCTGATATGGCGATTGGGGTGAGCCAACCCACGGCTGGGCGGCTTATGGTACAAAAAATTGCTGACTATCGGCTGCATCTCGCGGCCTCAACGGAGCTTTGGCAGAGCCACAAAAGGCCAGAACGCCTGGGCGATCTCAAAGAGCTGCCCTTTGTTGGTTATGTTCAGGACATGATCTTTGACAAAGAGCTGGATTACCTTGAACCGCTCGGCCTGCGGCGGGTGCAGCTGGCATCCAATTCCATTTCTGTCCAAATGAATCTGTTGCGGCAAGGTGCTGGGCTCGGCATTGTGCACGATTTTGCCCTGCCTTTTGCCCCGGAATTGCGTCGAATTTTAGTGGATCAACTGAGCCTGATACGCAGTTTCTTTTTAGTCCGCTCCGCAGATGATCGCCATAACCGCCGTCTCAACCAATTCGCGCAGGTTTTGGTCAGCGGCTTGCGATCGGAAATTCAAAGACTTGAGGCTTGGGCCGAAACGCCGGGTGTTAAAATTTAATCTGATGCAGTGTTTTTAACCCGTGTTGGCTTGCAATTCGCTCAATTTATGGCTTGGTAGCTATATCAAGTCGGAGAAGTCACAATGCGCATAGGCCTTTACCCCGGAACCTTTGATCCGATAACGCTGGGACATGTTGATATTATCCGTCGTGGCTGCGCATTGGTGGACCGCTTGGTCATAGGTGTTGCGATCAATCGCGATAAAGGGCCGCTGTTTGATCTTGATGAGCGCGTATCAATGATTGAAGTTGAGGCAGCGCGTCTCGCGGAACAGACCGGCACCGAAATTCAGGTGCACGCATTCGAAAACCTTTTGATTGACTGCGCCCGCGACGTCGGTGCCGGAATCATTTTGCGCGGATTGCGTGCGGTTTCAGACTTTGAATACGAATATCAGATGGTTGGTATGAATAGGCAGTTGGACTCTTCGATTGAAACTGTTTTTTTGATGGCCGAAGCGCAGCATCAGGCGATTGCCTCAAAACTGGTCAAAGAGATTTGCCGCTTGAATGGGGATGTGTCAAACTTCGTAACCCCGGCTGTCGAGGCGGCTTTGAAGCGCCGCCTGCGCCAGTCATAACGTATCGCGTTTATTGGATCCTAGATTAATTTGCCCATGGCGACAGCTGTATCGGCCATGCGATTGGAAAATGCCCATTCATTGTCATACCAAGACAGCACGCGCACCATATCTCCGCCCATAATCAGGGTTTGGTCGGCATGAAAGATCGAGGAATGCTGGTCGTGGTTGAAATCAGATGAAACCAAAGGCGCATCCACGACATCGAGCACGCCCTTGAGTGGCCCCTCGGCCGCGGCCTGCATCAGCGCTAAAATTTCGGCGGCATCCGTGCTGCGTCCAGCTTCGAAGGTTAGATCGACAGCTGAGACATTCGGAGTTGGCACCCGGATGGCTACACCGTCCAATTTGCCGTTCAGCTCTGGAAGCACCAGGCCAACGGCTTTGGCGGCGCCGGTGGTTGTTGGGATCATCGACAGAGCAGCAGCGCGGCCGCGGTATAGGTCTTTATGGGTGCGATCTAAAGTTGGCTGGTCGCCGGTATAGCTGTGAATCGTCGTCATCAGCCCGCGCTTGATTCCGATGGATTCGTGCAAAACCTTGGCAATGGGCGCCAAGCAGTTGGTGGTGCAAGATGCGTTTGAAACAATTAAGTCATCTGAGGTCAATGCATGGTGATTGACCCCGTAAACAATGGTTTTATCTGCATCTTTTCCAGGTGCTGAGATCAGTACGCGGGAGGAGCCGTTGTCGAGATAGGCTTGGCAATCGGCTTTTGAGGTGAAGATACCCGTACATTCCATAACCACATCCACATCTGACCAAGGCAGATCCGCTGGATTGCGTATGGCTGTGACGCGAATGGGCCCTTGCCCGACATCAATAAAGTCATCCCCATGGGTTACTGAGCCTGTAAATCGCCCGTGCACGGAGTCATACTTAAACATATGTGCATTGGTTTGCACTGGCCCCAGGTCATTGATTGCGATGACCTGTAGATCTGTTCGGCCCGATTCAACAATCGCACGCAGCACATTGCGGCCAATACGGCCAAATCCGTTGATTGCAACTTTTAATGTCATTTCTGTGTCCCATTTTCCATTGATAGCGCTAACATCATAGGTCGCAGCAAAAGTCAACCGGCGCGGTTATCGCCAGAAGGCAATTGTGTCGATTAGGTCAAGAAACGCGCGCGCCAGGTATAAAATTGCACTGACTTGCGCCAACAACCAATCCGCTGCAATGGCAGCAATTGCGGCGAGTGCAACATATAGAGCCAGGCCCGGGGTCATGGTCACTCCAAAGAACTATTGAAGCTGCCCCATTTTTGCTGCCAAATCAGCCATGCGCACAGAAAAGCCCCATTCATTGTCATACCATGATAATACGCGGACAGTGGTCCTGCCAACCACTTTGGTTTGATCGGGCGCAAAAATTGAAGATTCTGGTGTGTGATTGAAATCAATGGAGACTTTTGGCGCAGGATCATATCCCAAAATACCTGCCAGGTCACACTTTGCTGCGCGTTCCACCGCGGCGTTGACCTCCTCTTTTGTAACCTCGCGCGCGGCCTCAAAGGTTAGATCGACGCATGAAACATTTGGGGTCGGGACGCGAATAGCCGTCCCGTCAAGCCGCCCGGCCATTTCTGGCAAAACCTCGCCAAGGGCCTTGGCCGCCCCGGTGGAGGTTGGGATCAACGCCATGGCTGCGGCCCGAGCGCGATAAAGATCGCTGTGGCGACGGTCTAGGGTCGGTTGGTCGCCCGTATAGCTGTGGATAGTGGTCATGATTCCGCGCTCTATGCCAATGGCGTCGTTGAGCACCTTGGCGAGCGGGGCGAGGCAATTTGTCGTGCAAGATCCGTTCGAGATCATCACATCGCTGGGCAAGAGTGCGGCCTCATTGGCGCCCAAAACAATGGTGCGATCTACATTGACAGCCGGGGCTGAGATCAAGACCTTTTTGGCACCTCGCGCCAGGTGGATCTTGGCTTTTTCACCGTCGTTGAAGTTTCCGGTGCATTCCAAAACAACATCAACGCCGCTCCAGTCGAGCGTGTTGGGGTCATAGCTCGAGAACATTTTGATCGGTCCGAGCCCGAGATCCAGCGTGCCCTCGCCGACAGTAATTTCCCCATTGAACCGTCCGTGTACACTGTCATATCGCATCAAATGTGCGCTGGTTTCCAGCGGGCCGGTTGCGTTGATTTTTACAACTTCAACATCTTTGCGGCCAGAGGACACAATATGTGCCAAAACGCAGCGACCAATGCGACCAAAACCGTTAATGCCAATTTTTACTGTCACCGCTCTCACCTTTTGCAAATTCCTGCCGGTGAACTAGCAAGGTCAGAGGGGTATTTAAAGTTCAAAACCGGCTGATTTTCAACTTGTTAGCGAAAACATTTGCGTTAGCGATAACTGCTTGCGATAACACAATTTGAATCAAAATTGCGCCCGGCAAAAAGGCTGCGGTGCCTGCCGCAGCCCTGGCCGTTTTAGAGCAAAGATTTGACTTTCTGTGCAATTGCTTCTGCGGTGATGCCAAACTCTTCATAGAGCCGATCGGCAGGGGCAGAGGCGCCAAAGCCCGTCATGCCAACAAAACCAGCCTTGGACTCGCGTCCCCGTTCCCCCAGCAACCATTGATCCCAGCCCATGCGCACAGCCGCTTCCACGGCAACGCGCACTGCGCCCCCTGGCAACATACGTTTGCGGTATGCGTCATCTTGCTGAGCGAAAAGCTCCATGCAAGGCATCGAGACGACACGGGTACCAATACCTTCAGCTTGCAGCAGATCGCGGGCTTCCAGTGCCAGCGAGACCTCCGTACCGGTTGCCATCACGATTGCTTGGCGCTTGCCCTCGGCCTCGGCCAGAACATAGGCGCCGCGCGCGCTGAGATTTGCGGATTTATACGCATCACGCACCGCAGGCACGCCTTGACGAGAAAGCGCCATGACGGTCGGTGTGCTTGGCTGAGTGAGCGCCACTTCCCATGCCTCTGCCGTCTCCGTTATGTCGGCTGGGCGGAAAACCAAAGTGTTTGGCGTGGCGCGGGAAATGGCCAAATGTTCGACTGGCTGGTGCGTCGGACCATCTTCACCCAGGCCGATGGAATCATGGGTCATGACATAGACGGTTGGAACGCCCATCAAAGCCGAGAGGCGCATTGCGCCGCGGGCATAATCGGTGAAACACATGAAGGTGCCACCATAGGGGCGAATCCCGCCGTGCAGCGCCATGCCGTTCATTGCCGCAGCCATGCCATGTTCGCGGATGCCGTAGTAGATATACCGCCCAGCGCGATTTTCGGGATCAAAAATCCCCATGTCCGCTGTTTTTGTATTGTTTGAACCGGTCAAATCAGCCGAGCCGCCCACGGTTTCAGGCATCACAGGATTAACCGCCTGCAAGGTTTTTTCCGAGGCTGAGCGGGTGGCCAATTTTGGCTTGGTGTCGGCGGCATCTTTCTTGATGGCGCGGATCGCAGCGGCCAGTTTTTTTGGGGCTGCGCCAGCAAAGGCGCGGTTGAATTGCGCCTGTCGCGCGGCAGAAAGACCGGCGAACCGGTTGTCCCACTCGGCGCGTTCTGCACTGCCGCGCGCCCCAATGGTCTCCCAAGTGGCCTTTACATCGGCTGGAATTTCAAATGCTCCATAGGGCCATCCATAGCTGGCTTTCGCATCAGCCAATTGCGCCGCATCCGTAAGAGCGCCATGCCCTTTTGACGTGTCCTGCGCTGCGTGCCCCAGCGCGATATGGGTCTTACAGGCAATCATTGAGGGTTTTTTTGATTTGCGCGCCGCGGTCAAAGCCGCGTCAATGGCGACCGGATCGTGGCCGTCAATGGCTTGCACATGCCAGCCTGAGGCTTTGAAACGCTGCACCTGATCTGTCCGATCAGAGAGCTCAACCGTCCCATCTATGGTGATGTTGTTATCATCCCAAAGCACAATCAAATGACCCAGCTCATGGCGTCCTGCAAGCCCGATGGCCTCTTGGCTGATGCCTTCCATCAAGCAACCGTCCCCGGCGATGACATAGGTGTAATGGTTCTGAATTTTTTTGCCGTATGTGGCGCGTAATATTTCCTCGGCCATGGCAAAGCCGATAGAGTTGGCAATCCCTTGGCCAAGTGGACCCGTGGTTGTTTCGATGCCAGAAGCGTGGCCATACTCTGGATGGCCCGCAGTTTTCGCGCCCCATTGGCGGAAATTTCTGATCTCATCGAGCGTCATATCGGCGTAGCCGGTCAGATGCAGCAGTGAGTAGAGCAGCATCGACCCATGCCCCGCAGAGAGAATGAAACGATCGCGATCTGGCCAATTGGGGGCAGAGGCGTCAAACTTCATGTGCTTTTCGAACAGAACAGTCGCCACATCGGCCATGCCCATCGCCATACCTGAGTGACCTGAATTTGCGGCGGCAACCGCATCCAACGTCAAAGCGCGAATGGCAGCGGCTTTTTTCCAATGTTCAGGGTTCTTGGCGGCGAGTGCTTTGAGATCCACGGAGCTAACTTTCTGTAAGGGCAAACGTTGTTGCTTCCTATCAAGTGAAGAGGGAATATCAAGTAACCTGATCCATTTCTTAAAAAATGTTTCAAGTGCTGACTCTTGGACGTTAAGGTTAATTTAACCTACCCTAAGGGTGGTTAACGCGATTCGAGACAGCTGTTGATGGCAACGGCGCAGGGGTGTGAGATGAGCAATGAGTGATATTTCTGTTTTTGAACAAAGGATTACCGCTGCAATTCAGCGCATATCATCGGCGACAGAAGCGGTTTTGCCCAACGGTGGTGTAGTGGCGCCAGCACCGACCGAGACCGCTGCGCCGGAAAATGTTGGTATTGATGCTCTGGCCGCTCTTGATGCGCAGTTGTCACAAGTGATGAAGTCCAATGCGCAATTGCGCGCGTCAAATCAAGCATTGCGGGCGGCCAATGCTGAAGGTCTGGGGGATGCAAGTCTGGTCAATGCCGCGATGCAGGCAGAGATTGACACATTAACCGTGGAACGGGCCGCCGAGGCAGCGCAACTTGAAATGTTGCTGAAGGCCTTGACCCAAACCAGTGAGGAGCCGCGCGATGCCTGAAGTCACCATTAAAATCGGTCAACGTCCCTATAAAGTCAACTGCCCGGAAGGTGAGGAGCCGCAGCTGCAAAAGGCCCGGGACGCGTTAGACGCAGAGGCCAGCACTCTGCTGGCGCAAGTCGGGCGTGTGCCAGAAGCTCAGATGTTGCTAATGTCGGGTCTTATGCTTGCAGATCGTACCTTGGCTTTGCAAGAACAGCTCAGGGCCACAGAAGCAGCTCTAGAACAGGCGCAAGAGGCCCCTCGAGAAGTTTCTCAAGAAATCAAACCAGTAGAAAAAAAAGTTGAAGTTCCCGTGGTTCCGCCAGCCCTACTGGAGAGCCTGGCGGAGCTGTCCGCGCGCGCTGAAGCCGCGGCGGATGATCTGGAAGAGCGGATCGCCCAATCTGCTGATTAGCACTATGGGCTAATCTCGCGGGTTTGGTCCCGGTGGCAGGCTCAGTCGAGCCTGGTATAATTAGTCAGGTGCGTTTGCCTTGCGAATTTCATTGGCGGCATCTTGATTGTAACTGACATTATTTTCTGCCAAGAGCCCATCCAATTCCCCCGATAGGGTCATGTCGCGGACAATATCGCAACCGCCGATGAACTCACCTTTCACGTAGAGCTGTGGAATAGTGGGCCAATCGGAGTAATCTTTGATTCCCTGGCGAATGGCATCATCGGCCAGAACATTCACGTCCTGATATGCCACACCCATGTAGTTCAAGATACCAGCAATCTGGCTTGAGAAGCCGCATTGCGGCATAGAGGCGGTGCCTTTCATGAACAGCACAACATCATTGGATGTCACTGTTTCGCGGATTTGATCTTCAGCGCTCATCTTTTGGCTTTCTGTCTTTGGGCACAAATTGCTGTGCGTATTTCTGTGGGTCTTTTGGAACCCGAAAACTGCCCGAATGTCCACCTCCGGCACCGCCGGAAAAATAGTCCGCTCGAACCTCGTGATCTCCCTGACCGGGCAAGGAACCGCGGCCTTGGTCTTTTTCGTGCCGGACCACCCAAAAGGCCCTGAAAAACAACAGGATCAGTATAGCAAGGGAAAGATATGCAATGAGACCCCAGTTAAACATATCAGCTCGGTGCCTTTGTGGTCAGCGCCAGCGCATGCAACTCCCCATGCGCCCCGTCCATTTTGCCTTTCAACGCGGCGTAAACAGCGCGATGCTGTTGCACCCTATTTTTTCCTGCGAAGCTGGCATCGGTCACCTCAGCGGCGTAGTGATTGCCGTCCCCAGCCAGATCTGTGATCGTGATCTGCGCCTCTGGAAATGTCTCCCTGATCAGCGCTTCAATATTTTGTGCGGCCATGGCCATTGGGCAGTTCCTCGCTTCCTATAACTCGAAGGTAGAGCCGAGCGTTGTTCTTTTCAAGTGACCGCATTTGCGAAACTGTTGCGAAAAATCGTGCTGAGCTCCGACAACTCCGCCTGTTGCGCGCCAAAGCTGACCTGCGTGCCGCCAAAACGCCCAACACAGGTGGCCGGAACTCCAAGATTGCCAGCCGCAGCCAGAAGCGCTTCGGCCTGATCAAAGTTGCAGGCCACCAGATAGCGCGCTTGATCCTCACCAAAGAGCTCCGCAGTTCCTTCCGCATCCAGGCTAACGCCGATATTTGCGGCCTCAGCCATCTCAAAAGCAGCCAGCGCTAGACCTCCATCGGACAGATCACTACAGGCGGTAATCCAGGCGCAATTGGCGCGGATAAATTCGCCATGTTTCTTTTCAGATTCCAGATCAACAGGCGGTGCATCACCTTCCACGCGGTTAAAGACCTCGGCCAAAAGGGCGGATTGCCCAAGATGACCGATGGTTTCACCAATCAAGATCGCCATATGGCCTTCGCGGGCCAATCCTGTAATGGCGTCATCGGCATCCGCAATGAGGCCAACGGCACTGATGGTTGGCGTCGGCAGAATGCCGGACCCGTCGGTCTCATTATACAGGGACACATTGCCGGAGACGATCGGCATATCAAGAGCGGCGACAGCGGCGCCAATGCCCTTTAGCGCTCCGACAAATTGCCCCATGATTTCTGGTTTCTCAGGATTGCCAAAGTTCAAATTGTCGGTGGTGGCCAGGGGCAGGGCGCCGACCGCTGAGAGGTTGCGATAGGCCTCGGCCACGGCTTGCTTGCCCCCTTCGAACGGATTGGCCGCAACATAGCGAGGCGTCACGTCCGATGTAAAGGCCAGAGCCTTTTGCGTGCCATGAACCCGCACGATGCCCGAGCCCATGCCGGGCGTCCGCAGACTGTCGGCCATAACTTGGCTGTCATATTGTTCATATACCCATTGTTTGGACGCGTAATTCGCACTGGATATAAGCATTTTTAGACCGTCAATCGGATCAATCTGTGGCACATCTCCCAGAGGGTCAGCTGCCGGAATCTCAACCCATGGGCGGTCATATTCTGGCGCATTGCCGGAGAGGGCTTTGAGCGGCAGATCGGCTTTCACTTCGCCGTTCATCATGATCAAAAAGCGGTCTTCCGCAATTGTTTCGCCGACGATGGCGAAATCCAGATCCCATTTTTCAAAGACAGCCTTCGCTTGCTCTTCCAGCTCTGGTTTAAGCACCATGAGCATGCGTTCTTGCGATTCAGATAGCATCATCTCATAGGCCGTCATGTTCAGCTCGCGCGTTGGCACTTTTTCAAGATCCAACCGCACACCTAGATTGCCTTTGTCACCCATTTCGACCGCAGAGCAGGTCAGGCCCGCGGCACCCATATCTTGGATGGAAATCACAGCGCCAGTTGCCATAAGCTCTAATGTGGCTTCCATAAGGCGCTTTTCGGTAAAGGGGTCGCCAACCTGCACGGTTGGGCGCTTGTCTTCAATGGTGTCGTCAAATTCAGCGCTGGCCATCGTCGCGCCGCCGACCCCGTCGCGCCCGGTTTTGGCCCCCAGATAAACCACAGGCATGCCGACGCCAGACGCAGCCGAATAAAAGATCTTATCCGTATCTGCGAGCCCGGCGGCAAAGGCGTTCACCAGGCAATTGCCATTATATGCCGCATCAAAGCGCACTTCGCCGCCGATGGTCGGTACACCGAAGCAATTGCCATAGCCGCCAACACCAGCCACCACACCAGAGACCAAGGACTTGGTTTTGGGATGATCGGGACTGCCAAAGGATAAAGAGTTCATCGCCGCAATTGGGCGCGCTCCCATTGTAAAGACATCACGCAAAATACCGCCAACGCCGGTGGCTGCACCCTGGTAGGGTTCGATATAGCTTGGGTGATTGTGGCTTTCCATTTTGAAAATGACAGCCTGCCCATCGCCAATATCAACAACACCCGCATTCTCACCCGGGCCGCAAATCACCTGTGGTCCTTCCGTGGGCAGAGTGCGAAGCCATTTTTTTGAGGATTTGTAGGAGCAATGCTCATTCCACATGGCAGAGAAAATGCCCATTTCCGTAAAGCTTGGATCCCGGCCTATGATTTCCAGAATACCATCGTACTCGTCTGGGCTCAGCCCATGGGCGGCTATGAGGTCGGGCGTTATCACTGGATCTTGCAAGTTGTCATCCCCCACGGTGCAAATTTGCACCCTGTTACGAAAATTAACGAGCAGAGGGAAGGTTGGAATAGCTATTAAATGCCGCTTTTGCGCAAAAGCATGGCTGAATTGGCAAATTGGCAGCGCAACCGCCATGCGGGCCAAGCAAAAAAAAGCCGGGCACATGGCCCGGCGAAAGTCCAACAGGGAGGTGATGAGACGCGCCGATGTGCACCGATCTCATAATGTGTATCTGGGAGCGCCATTGCATCCCTGCAAGGCCTGTAAGCGCAAAGCCGCTATGCGCTCAGGGCATAGCTATTTTTGTATTTCAAGGCCGCGTTCTTCCCGACGGCGGGCGATGATCTCATCTTGGACAAAGTCACGAAAGGCCGCGATGCGGCGCGAGTGGCGCAATTCTTCTGGATAAGCAAGAAAAACGGGGACTGCTGTGTTCTCAAGCTCAGGCAAAACACGCACCAGATCTGGAAAATCATGGGTGACGTAATTGGGCAAAATTCCTATCCCAAGGTTGTTGATCACGCCTTGCAAGACACCGAAGTAATTGTTGACGGTCAAAGTGGATTTTGGGCTATACCCCATCAAATTCTGCACCAATGCGGCACTGACCGCCACTTGAGGCGCGTTCGGATTTTGGCAAATCAACCGATGATTGGCCATATCGTCGAGAGCTTGCGGCGTGCCGCGCGATTTGAGGTAGTCTTCACTGGCGTAAAGCCCCATTTCGACCGTCATCAGGCGTTTTCGAATCAAATCTGCTTGGCTCGGCTCTTTCATGCGAATGGCGACATCGGCCTCACGCATCGGCAGGTCCAATACCCTTTCCTCAAGCATCAGCTCTACATTGAGGTCCGGGTATTTTTCATAGAGCTGCGGTAAGCGGGGCGCTAGCCAAAGGGTGCCGAAACCAGTGGTTGTGGTGACGCGAAGTGCGCCAAATACTTGATCTTCACTGTCGCGAATACGCGCTGAAGCGGCATCAAGGCGTTTGCTCATGGCGCGCGTGGCTTCAAATAACAGCTCACCCTGCTCTGTGAGTATCAACCCGCGTGCATGTCGGTGAAACAATGTCGCGTCGAGCGACTCCTCAAGCGCTCTGATTTGCCGTGACACGGCTGATTGCGAAAGATGCAAAGTCCCTCCTGCATGGGTCAGCGACCCGGCATCAGCAACCGCATGGAAGATTCGCAATTTATCCCAGTCCACTGGCCCACCTCTCTGATCGCTTACGGTTGCCATAACATGCAAATTGAGACTAGGTCACGGAAATTTTCGTTGTTAGGTCATAGTTTTTGACCTAACAGTTGATTATGCATTCCAGGAGGCCGCAGACCATGCAGCACGATGTTTCACTCGCTGACAGATATGACTTGACCAAAAAACAAGTCTTGTTGAACGGCACCCAGGCTTTGGTGCGGATGATGTTGATGCAATCAGCGCGAGATCGAGCGGCGGGACATAACACAGCGGGCTATGTCACGGGCTATCGCGGATCGCCGCTCGGCGCAGTTGATTTTCAAATGACGCGCGCATCGGCGGAGCTTGAAAAAGCGCAGGTGCGTTTTCAAGAAGGGTTGAATGAGGATTTGGCGGCAACGGCCCTTTGGGGCAGCCAGCAAGCCGAGTTGCGCGGTGAAGGCAAATTTCAGGGTGTGTTTGGACTTTGGTATGGCAAAGGGCCAGGCGTGGACCGTTCCGGTGATGTCTTTCGCCATGCAAATATGGCTGGGACCTCCCGCCTTGGCGGGGTCGTGGCAGCACTTGGGGATGACCACACAGGAGAAAGTTCGACCACTTTGCACCAGTCCGAATGGACCATGATGGACAGCTTCATGCCGGTGCTGTCGCCTGCGGGCGTGCAGGAGGTGATTGATTACGGGCTCTTCGGCTTTGCCCTGTCACGCTTTGCCGGGGTTTGGGCTGGGCTGAAATGCATCAAAGACACGATTGAAGTGACCTCTGTGGTCAATGGCGATCCTCAGCGGTTGCAATTTGTCACGCCAGAGTTCGACATGCCCGATGGTGGCTTGAACATTCGCCTCATAGATACGCCGCAGGAACAAGAGGCGCGGATCATTCACCACAAGCGTCGCGCAGTACAAGCCTATGCGCGCGCTAATCGCATGGATAAGCGGGTATTGGGACAGGCTGGCGCAAAAATTGGCTTTGTCGCTGCTGGGAAAAATTGGCTCGATTTGGCCCATGCTATGCAGGTGCTCGGCATTGATAAGCAGGCGGCCGTGCGCCACGGCGTGACAACCTATAAAGTCGCCATGACCTGGCCACTTGATATGCAATCTTTTGCCGAATGGGCGGAAGGTTTGGACTGCATTGTTGTTGTGGAAGAGAAACGCAAATTGATTGAGGGCCAGATCAAAGAGGCACTCTTCAACCAAAAAGGCAGCCGCCGGGTGTTTGGGGGGCAAGATGCGCAAGGTGCCTTGCTCTTTGCCGATAGCTACGCGCTCGATCCGATAGTGATTGCACAAAAATTAGGTCACATATTGATTACTGAGGGTTGCGGCTCGGCTCGCCTAACAGGTGCCTTGGAGCGAATTGACGCGGCGCATACTGCGAATAACGGGCCCACTTTGGCCAGTCGCGTGCCATATTTCTGCTCTGGGTGCCCCCACAGCAGCTCAACCAAAATTCCCGAAGGCAGCCGCGCCTATTCCGGTATTGGCTGTCACTACATGGTGCAATGGATGGATCGGCAGACTTTGGGTTTCACACAAATGGGCGGAGAGGGGGCCAACTGGATCGGCGAGTCGCTGTTTTCCACCCGGTCACATGTGTTCCAAAATATTGGCGATGGGACCTACAACCACTCAGGCATTCAAGCCATTCGCGCAGCGGTCGCCGCTGGCACGACCATGACTTACAAAATTTTGTTCAACGACGCCGTAGCGATGACAGGCGGACAAAACAATGATGGGGGATTGGATGCGGCGCGGATCGTGCAAGAGATGCGCGGGATCGGGGTGAAAAACCTTGCTGTGGTTTATGACGAAAAAGAAGACATCTCTCCGGCAGATTTTCCAGCTGGCATTCAAATACATCCGCGTGCGCAGCTTAATGCAGTGCAAGAGGGCTTTCGGCAATTGTCTGGCGTTTCCGTTATTGTCTATGTGCAAACCTGCGCGGCTGAGAAGCGGCGCCGACGCAAACGGGGGGCCTTTCCCGATCCAGATCAGCGCTTGTTTATCAATCCAGATGTCTGCGAAGGCTGCGGTGATTGTGGGGTGCAATCCAATTGCGTCTCTTTGCTGCCCCTCGAGACCCCATTGGGGCGAAAAAGGCAGATCGATCAGTCCAGCTGCAACAAGGATTTCAGCTGTATAAATGGGTTTTGTCCCTCTTTTGCCACCGTGCGCGGCGGGCAGCTGCGCCGTCCACTGGCTCAGGTGTTGTCGATTCCGGAGGTGCCTGCTCCGGAGCTTTGCACGCTTAAAGGCACACATAATATCGTCGTTACTGGCGTGGGCGGCACTGGGGTGGTGACCATCGGTGCGCTTCTAGCGATGGCAGCGCATTTGGATGGCAAGGCGGCCGGGGTCATGGAAATGGCTGGTCTGGCTCAAAAGGGCGGTGCGGTGCATATTCACTGCCGCATCGGTGAGACACCGGAAGATATTTCCGCAATTCGCGTGGCTTTAGGGGAATGCGATGCGTTGATCGGCGGTGACCTTGTTGTCTCGGCCCAGGGCAACACTCTGGGCCTAATGGCACCTACAGGCGGCGCTGTAGTCAATCGGCACGAAATAATAACAGGGGAATTCACCCGCGATACCGGTTTTGCAATTCCGGGCGCTGATTTGCACTTAGCGCTCACTGCAAGATTGCACGAGCGCGCGCGGCTATTCAATGCGACCCTCTTGGCAGAAACAGCTTTGGGTGACACGGTCTATGCCAATATGATTTTGCTTGGCGCGGCCTATCAGCAAGGATTGCTTCCGCTCACTCAAGAGGCTTTGCTTGAGGCGATCGCGCTGAATGGTGTGAAAGTAACCCAGAATCAGCAGGCCTTCGCGCTGGGGCGTTGGGCCATGGTTGATGCTGATTTAGAAATGAAATTTGCCCGAGCAGAAGCGCCGGTTCAAGATCCAGAGGCAGCCCGACTGGCGGGGTTGCATGCCTATGGTACGGGTCGTTTGCCGCGCTATGAGGCCATGCGGAGCAAACTTGCGGGGGTAGAGGCAGGATTGCTAGAAGTGGCCTTGCAGTCCTATCACAAGCTGCTGTGTTACAAAGATGAATATGAAGTTGCGCGTTTGCTTCTGGCTACCAAGACACAGGTTGCAGAGCGATTTGAGGGAGATTACGAAATTTCATATCATTTGGCTCCACCGCTTTTGGCGCATAAAGGCCCGGACGGTCGGCCGCAAAAGCGCAGCTTTGGGGCTTGGTTTGACCCTGTAAGCCGAGGGTTGGCGCGTCTAAAGTTTTTGCGAGAAACCCCATTCGATCCGTTCGGATACAGTGCTGAGCGGCGCATGGAGCGGCAATTGATAAAAGATTTTGAGATCTTGGTCGCGCGGATGCTGCTAGAATACGAGCCGGCTCAGCTGGACATTTGGCGCGAACTTTTAGGTTTGCCGCAGAATATCCGCGGTTTTGGTCCAGTCAAACTGGCCAATGCGCAGTCTATGCAGCGGCGCTGGAAGGAGTTGCTCGATCAGCTGACAGCGGGCCGTGACACTGAGCGTTCTGCCGCCTAAGCTGCTGTTTTGAGGCATAGGAATGGTCAAGTCAGGTGCCTTAAGCTATGCTTGTGACAGTGCAGTGGGTGAGATACGGAAAATTTGAGCATGGCAATCGGAATTTTTGATAGCGGTTTGGGTGGGTTGACGGTTTATGACGCCATCCACAAACAGATGCCTGATTTGGATATAGTCTATCTTGGCGATCATAAGCATGCGCCCTATGGCGTGCGCGATGTGGATGATATTTACCGTTGCACGACCCAATCGGTGCAAATTCTCTTTGATCACGGGTGTGATTTGGTGATTTTGGCCTGTAACACGGCCTCGGCTGCCGCATTGCGCCGGATGCAGGAACATTGGGTGTCAGACGACAAACGGGTGCTCGGAGTCTTCGTGCCAATGATCGAAGCGCTGACTGAGCGACACTGGGGCGACAACTCTCCGCCCCGCCAAGTTGCGGTGGAACATGTGGCACTTTTTGCGACGCCCGCCACCGTGTCGAGCCGAGCCTTTCAGCGCGAATTGGCGTTTCGCGCCATTGGGGTGGATGTGGAAGCACAGGCCTGTGGCGGCGTGGTGGATGCTATTGAAGATGGTGATTTCATTCTTGCCGAAGCTTTGGTGCAAAGCCATGTGGACGCGCTGCACCGCAAAATGCCACATCCGCAAGCCGCCATTTTGGGATGCACCCATTACCCTTTGATGCATGATGCGTTTCAACAAGCGCTTGGGCCGGAGGTTAAGATTTTCTCACAGGCGGATTTGGTTGCGCAAAGCTTAGAAGATTATTTGCAGCGCCATCAAGACAAATTGGGCGCGGCCACAGCCAGCAAATTTTTAACAACTGGGAATCCGGTCAAAGTCTCCCAACGCGCCACGCAGTTTCTCAAACGCCCGATGCAGTTTGAAGCGGGCTAGGTGCGGCGCAAAGGTGGCTTGAAAATCGCCGGCATTCGTTCCATATCCGATGGAGAACAGGGGATTTTGCAATGTCACATCGGATTATCATTCTTGGCGCGAGCGGCTACACCGGTGCGGAGCTTGTGCGCCTGATTGCATTGCATCCGCAAATGGAGATTGTTGCATTGTCCGCGGATCGGAAGGCTGGCCTCGCGATGCGTGACGTCTTTCCACATCTGTCGCATTTGTCTTTGCCACTCCTGCAAAAAATCGACGAGATTGACATGAGCAATGCCAATTTGGTGTTTTGCGCTTTGCCGCATGCCACATCGCAGTCTGTCATTCGCAAGCTGCCAGCTCATGTGAAGGTCGTTGATCTCTCGGCAGATTTTCGCATCAATGACTCTGATGTCTACAGCAAATGGTATGGCAAGCCCCATGACGCGCCAGATTTGCAAAAGAGTGCCGTATATGGGCTTACAGAGTTTTATCGTGCTGAAATTTCTAAAGCGCGGTTGGTGGCAGGTACGGGCTGTAATGCCGCAACGGGACAGTTTGCATTGCGCCCTTTGATCGCGGCTGGTGTGATTGATCTCGATCAGATTATTATTGACCTCAAAACCGGGGTCTCTGGCGCTGGACGTTCAGCGAAAGAAAATCTGCTGCATGCAGAGCTTTCTGAAGGTTTTCATGCCTATGCGGTGGGCGGTCAGCATCGACATTTGGCGGAATTTGATCAAGAATTTTCCGCATTGGCTGGCCGGCCAGTGTCTGTGCAGTTCACACCGCATTTGATGCCAACCAACCGCGGTATATTGGCGACGGTCTATGTGCAGGGCAGGGCGGATGCAATTTATGGCGCCCTGGAGGCGGCCTATTCTGCTGAGCCTTTTGTGCAGCTGCTGCCCATGGGCACCCATCCCAGCACGCGTCATGTCAGGGGATCTAACTTTTGCCATTTAGGCGTGGTCGAAGATCGGATCTCTGGTCGGGTTGTCGTATTGGCTGCCTTGGACAATTTGACCAAAGGCTCCTCCGGTCAAGCGCTGCAAAACGCCAATCTCATGCTTGGGTGTGACGAGACAACTGCTCTGATGATGCCACCGGTGTTTCCATAATGCGCGGCCTCAAGAAACAACGGCGCATCCAAGTGATTGTACTGGCGCTGGTCTGTTTAGTGGGCGCGACCGGGTTGATCGGCTTTGCACTGCGCGACGGGATCAACCTGTTTCGCTCGCCCACACAGGTGGCCGAAGCCGCCCCGGCGCCGGGGGAAGTATTTCGTCTAGGCGGTTTGGTTGCGCAAGGCAGCATTCGCAAAGGCGAGGGTGTGCATTTTTATTTCGACATAACGGATGGCGCCAACACCGTGGCCGTGAAATATATTGGCACCGACCTGCCTCCGGATCTCTTTGAGGAGGGGCAGGGCACCATCGCCACGGGGAGGTTTGCAGATGGCCTATTTGAAGCCACAGAAATTTTGGCAAAGCATGATGAAACCTATATGCCCAAAGAGGTCATCGACGCTTTGAAAGAGCAAGGCGTTTATCAAGGTGGCGAAGGGTCTTGATCCAAAGCTGGCTGACGGTGCTCGGCGCTGGGGTTGTGACCATTTGCGCCGTCAAATCGGAGCGGAGTTTCTTGCCAAGCGCGTTTGAGCCACTATACCAAACCTATGCTTAATGAACTCGCTCATTTCAGTCTGAACATCGCGCTTGGTTTTGCGGTGCTTGGGACAATCATTCCGCTTCTGGGGGCTACATTGCGCCGCAGCAGCTGGATGCAGTTGGCCTCTGTTTTCGCCACATTGCAATTTTTGTTGGTCGCTTTTGCGTTCGGGGTGCTCACGCTCGCATTTGTGAAATCGGATTTTTCCTTGCGGTTAGTGGTGCTCAACTCTCATACGCTCAAGCCGATGATTTATAAAATCGCTGGGGTTTGGGGCAATCATGAAGGCTCACTGCTGCTTTGGATTTTAATCTTAACATTTTTTGCCGCTTGCGCCGCCATTTTTGGCCGCCGCCTTCCGCAAAGCCTTTTGGCGCGGGTTTTGGGCGTGCAAAGCGCCATAACCACGGCCTTTCTGGCCTTTGTCTTACTGACATCCAATCCATTCACACGGGTGGCTTTTCCGCCCTTTAACGGGCAGGGGCTAAATCCATTGCTGCAAGATCCCGGTTTGGCCTTTCACCCGCCGTTTCTATATCTCGGATATGTCGGCCTTTCGATCACCTTCTCTTTTGCCATTGCGGCGCTGCTGGAAGGCAAGGTGGATTCGGCTTGGGGACGTTGGGTGCGGCCTTGGACCTTGGCGGCGTGGATTTTTCTGACCATTGGCATAGGTCTTGGCAGCTGGTGGGCCTATTATGAGCTTGGTTGGGGCGGATTTTGGTTTTGGGATCCTGTGGAGAACGCAAGTTTCATGCCTTGGCTGATTTCATCAGCCTTGCTTCATTCAGCCATTGTGGTTGAAAAACGCGATACGCTGAAGACGTGGACGATTCTATTGGCAATCTTGGCCTTTGGCTTTTCACTGATTGGCACGTTCATTGTGCGTTCGGGCGTTCTGACTTCTGTGCATGCTTTTGCCAATGATCCGGAGCGAGGTGTGTTCATCTTGATGATTTTGGCCGTGTTTTTCGGTGGGGCATTGCTGCTATTTGCTCTGCGCGCAAAGGCCATGGATAGTCGGGGGATCTTCGCGCCGGTCAGCCGTGAAAGCGCTTTAATCGCCAATAATTTGCTATTGGCGATTAGCTGCTTTGTGGTTTTTGTTGGCACGGTCTGGCCTTTGGTGGCCGAATTATTAATGGACCGTAAGCTCTCCGTTGGTCCGCCGTTTTTTGATCTGGCCTTCACACCCTTTATGGTGGGTTTGGCGGTGATCTTGCCGATTGGATCAACCCTGCCTTGGAAGCGGGCGCGCAGGGTGCATATCACCCGGCTTTGGCCTGTGGCACTTTTATGTTTAGCGATTTTTGGGCTGGCATGGGCCATGCAAACCGGACGCTCTTTGATAGGTCCGGTTGGGCTGGGCCTTGGTGTTTGGCTGGTCATGGGCGTGGCGATTGAGCTTTATCAACGCTGTGGACGGGGCGCGGGCAAAGCGCGCCGGTTGCTGCGGCTTCCTTTGGCCGATTGGGGCAAGGCAATAGCTCACGCGGGGCTTGGCATCACCATCTTTGGCGTGGCTGGCATTACCGCATGGCAGGTTGAAGATATTCGCGTTCTCGAGATTGGCCAATCTGCTGAGGTTGCGGGCTTCACCATCACATTGGAGGCTGTCGAGGATCGGCGCGGACCGAATTACCTGACCACGATGGCTGATGTCGCCCTGTCCAAGCAAGGCAACCCTATCGCAATGCTGCATCCGGAGCGGCGATACTATCCAGTGGCAGAGATGCCAACGACGGAGGCAGGTATTGATAGCGGAGTATGGCGCGACGTTTATGTGGTTGTTGGAGATGCGCAAGCTGAGGGTGGTTATGCCGTACGGATTTTTATAAAACCCTTGGCCAATTGGATCTGGACTGGGGCTATCATTATGGCTTTGGGTGGCTTTTTGAGCTTGTTTGATCGGCGCTACCGCTTGGCACCTGGCGCTGCTCGCGACCCAGGCCGGGTGGCACTGCCATGAGGCAGGTTCTCGCTGTCGTGTTCTTGATCGTTTGGGCAGGTATTTCAGCGGCCGTGGAGCCCGATGAAATTTTATCGGATCCAATTTTGGAAGATAGAGCCCGATTAATTTCGCAAGGACTTCGCTGTTTACAATGCCGCAACGAGAGCATTGATGAATCCAACGCCGGCATTGCCAGAGATCTCAGGTTATTGGTGCGCGCCCGCTTGTTGGAAGGTGATAGCGACACAGAGGTTATGGACTATGTTGTTGCGCGATATGGGGAATATGTTTTGCTGCGGCCCAATGGGCTGGGTACTAACCTCGTGCTTTGGTTGGCGGGTCCAGCTTTGTTTTTCGTCTCACTGGCAGGATTAATTGCCGTACAGCGGCGCAGCAAACGCAACGAGACCATCGATCAGTTGACAGAAGACGAAGAGAAAGAAATAGAAAAACTCCTTTCATCTTGATTGGGGCAGGGCGCAAGGCGCCGAAAACATAGGATGTTATCATGATTTATGAAACACTCACCTACGCTATCGATCGTGATGTTGCCGTGATCACGCTTAATCGCCCCTCGGTGATGAATGCGCTCAATACACAGATGCGCGCTGAAATAACGCATGCCATGCGCCAGGCCGGTCAGGCTGCGCGGGTGGTGGTCCTCACCGGCTCGGGCCGGGCGTTCTGTTCGGGACAGGACTTGGGCGCTGAGGGAAATTTTGCAGATATTGATCTCGAGCGCACATTGAAAGATGAATACGTGCCGATGCTTAAAGCCATTACGGAATGTCCTGTTCCGACCATTTCAGCGGTCAATGGTCCGGCCGCCGGGGCAGGGGCCAACTTGGCGCTCGCAGCGGATGTCGTGATTGCGGCACAATCGGCATATTTTGTGCAGGCCTTCACGCGTATCGGTCTCATTCCTGATGCGGGCGGCACCTATCTTTTGCCGCGGCAAATGGGACTGGCCAAGGCCATGGGCGCCGCGCTTTTTGCCGATAAAATTTCCGCCCAGCAGGCAAGTGAGATGGGAATGATCTGGGAATCTGTCGCCAATGAAAAATTTGCAGCCCAATGGCAGGCCCGAGCCGCGCATTTGGCCGCAGGTCCCACGGAGACCTATGGACATGTAAAAACGGCAATTCGACAGAGCTTTTCCAATTCCGAGGAAGACCAGCTTGAGCTGGAAGCGCGCTTGCAAGGCGCCTGTGGCCGCACACGCGATTTCAAAGAGGGTGTAACTGCCTTCCTCGATAAACGCACTGCAAAATTTGAAGGTCGGTGAACCGGCCTCAGTGAGACATAATTTGTAGGTGAGATAGCGGCAGTCCAGAAAATTGGCCCCAAGCATTTCTGCGAAAGCCGCCGGTCAAATCCCCATTCCCGGGTACCGAAGTGGCACCTTGTGGGAATAGGGATAGAGAACTTTTGTTCTAGCGATTTTCGATATCAACATAATCCCGCACAGTATTGCCGCAATACAGCTGGCGCGGGCGGCCAATTTTCATTGTTGGATCTGAGATCATTTCTGTCCACTGAGAAATCCATCCGACGGTCCGAGACAGGGCGAAGATCGGTGTGAACATTGAGGTTGGAAAGCCCAAGGCCTCCAAGATAATGCCTGAGTAGAAATCAACATTGGGGAAGAGTTTTTTCTCTGCAAAATAGGGATCGGCTAGGGCTGCTTTTTCCAACTCTTTGGCCACTTGCAAGATGGGGTTATTTTCAACCCCCAAAAGCTCCAGAACCTCATCTGCTGATTCTTTAAGAACCGTGGCGCGCGGATCGATGTTTTTGTAGACCCGGTGTCCAAAGCCCATAAGACGGAAAGGATCTTTTTTGTCTTTCGCGCGGGCAATAAACTCTGGAATGCGATCCACAGTGCCAATTTTATTGAGCATTTCAAGGCAGGCTTGGTTTGCACCGCCATGTGCCGGACCCCAAAGACAGGCAATTCCCGCGGCAATGCAAGCAAATGGATTGGCGCCAGAGGACGAGGCAAGGCGAACCGTAGAGGTGGACGCGTTTTGCTCATGATCTGCGTGAAGCGTGAATATCCGGTCCATTGCTCGGGACAAGATTGGGTTTACCTCATAGTCTTCGGCAGGCACCGCAAAGCACATGCGCAGGAAGTTTGAGGCATAGTCCACATCATTCCGCGGATAGACGAAGGGCTGCCCGACTGTGTATTTATAAGCCATGGCCGCGATCGTTGGCATTTTTGCGATCAAACGAATGGAGGCGACCTCGCGCTGGTGCTGGTCGGTGATATCTGTTGAGTCATGGTAGAATGCAGACATGGCCCCGACAACACCGGTCATAATGGCCATTGGATGAGCATCGCGGCGGAACCCGCGGAAGAAATTGACCATCTGTTCGTGCAGCATGGTGTGATTTGTCACCAGGCTTTCAAATTCCTCGAGCTCGGTTGCATTGGGCAAGTGACCGTTGAGCAGCAAAAAGCACACTTCCAAATAATGACTTTGCGAGGCGAGCTGGTCGATGGGATAGCCGCGATGCAGTAATTCACCGGCCTCGCCATCAATGAAGGTAATGGTCGAGTCGCAAGCGGCGGTCGAGGTAAAGCCGGGGTCATAGGTGAAGACATTAGCCTGCGCATAGAGTTTTCGAATATCAATCACATCCGGTCCGGCTGTCGGTGACATGACTGGCAGGTCATAAGTGGTCCCATCCAGGGTTAATTTGGCAGTTTTTTGTACGTCTTCTGTCATATTAGTCTCATCTTCCCAATTCAGCATGGTCACGCGGAGCCCGCTTAACTTATATCGGTTAGCCGTGCTATGGTTTCATCTCGGCCCAACACAAGCATCATATCAAATACACTCGGCGAGGTAACGCGTCCTGAAAGTGCCGCCCGAAGCGGGGCTGCCAACTTGCCCATTTTGGTCTCATGGGACAGTGCAAGGCGTTCAACCAAGGCTTCCAGTTCTTCTCGCGTCCAGATAGCATTTCGCAACTGCGGCGTCAATTGATTCAGTATACCAATGGATACTGAGTCAAGCACCTGAACGGCCTTTGCCTCCTGATCCAAAGGGCGAAACTGAAACATAAATAAAGATTTATCAAAAAGTTCTGCCATTGTTTTCGCGCGTTCCTTGGCGCAGTATGCGCCGGACATAAAGAGTGATTTTTGGGCATCATTTAAGGGGGCAGCATCGGTTGCTGCCAGATATCCCTCCAGTTCATGCAGCAACGCAGCATCATCGGTTTGCGCGATGTGTTGGCCCGAAATATTTGCTAATTTTTTGAAGTCAAACCGTGCAGGCGATTTGCCAATATGCTCAAGGTCAAACCAAGATTGCGCTTGGGAATCGGTGAAAAACTCATCATCCCCGTGGCTCCAGCCTAAACGCGCCAGATAATTGCGCATTCCGGCCGCGCTGTAGCCAAGCGCTTGATATTCCTCGACCCCAGTCGCCCCGTGGCGCTTGGACATTTTCTTTCCGTCTGGCCCATGAATGAGCGGGATATGCGCATAGGTCGGAAGCTCCCAGCCCATGGCCCGGTAGATCTGAATTTGCCGCGCTGCATTGTTCAGATGATCATCGCCACGTATGACATGGGTAACTCCCATATCATGGTCATCCACCACGACGGCGAGCATATAAACAGGGCTGCCATCGGAACGCAGCAGAACCATGTCATCAAGCTGATCGTTGCGAATGACAACATCGCCCTGCACCTGGTCCATGATGATCGTCTGCCCCTCGCGCGGGGCTTTGAGCCGCACCACATAGGGCGCGTCCGGGTGATCGGCCTCTGCGACATCGCGCCAGGGGGAGCGAAACAGGGTCGAGCGTTTCTCCGCTTGCGCCGCTTCTCGGAAGGCGGCAATTTCCTCTTGTGTGGCGAAGCACTTATAGGCGTGCCCTCCTGCCAGCATTTCCTTTGCCACCTCTGCATGGCGCGCCGCATTGGCCGCTTGACTGACGGGCACCCCATCGAAGTCAAGCCCAAGCCATGCCAGACCTCGGTAAATCGCCTGAGTGGAGGCCTCGGTTGAGCGCTCCTTATCTGTATCCTCAACCCGCAGCAAAAACTGTCCGCCATGACGCCGAGCGAAGAGCCAGTTGAACAGGGCCGTGCGCGCCGAGCCGATATGCAATGTTCCGGTCGGGGAGGGGGCAAAACGGGTAACGATTTTAGTGTCTGACATGGTGTTTATCTTTCGCAAAGGAAAAGGGCGCAGACTGTACCTAAGGCGCATCCACAGAGAGGACAAGTGCGGCATTGGTCTTGAATATGGGCAGCGGGGGAGCCTGCGTTGCAAGCGCAGGCGCAAAACCTCATGCGTTGGACCGCCTTCGGCTTTGGCTTGGGAATCGCAGCCTATTTCGGAATATTCCACGAGCCTGGAGCATTGGTTTTCTTGGCCAGCAGCCTTGTTGCCGGCCTTAGTGTTATTCTTGCAATCCGATTTCGCGACGGGATCGCGCGGTTTTTAATCGTGATCGACGCGGTCGCAGCGGGCTTTTCTTGGTGCCAATATAGGGCACATGCGGTCTTTGGTCCCGTGCTGTCGGACCGATTTTATGTTGCGGTGCAAGGGCGGGTCATCAGCATTGACCGCAGCCTGTCTGAAAGGCCGCGCCTCACTTTGGATGAGTTGGTGCTGGAGACTTTGCCGCGACAGGTTACGCCGCTGCGTATACGCGTGGCTCTGCATGGAATGGCACCTGTGCTACTGGCGGCGCATCTATCGCCGCCGCCTGGGCCTGCGGAGCCCTATGGCTATGATTTTCAAAAACAGGCTTGGTTTGCGCAATTGGGCGCCGTAGGCTACACGCGCAGCGCCATTATGACTTGGCGCGCAGCACCGGCGGATCGCGATGGGCTCACAGTTCAAAAATAGCGTCAGAAGATCGGTGCACATATGGCCGCGCATGTGCCTGTCCGCACCGCCGGCGTGGCTGTGGCCATTACGGTTGGTGATAGAATGTATCTGGATCGCGACGTGCAGCAAGCGCTTCGCGCGGCCAATCTTTCGCATCTTTTGGCGATATCTGGCCTGCATATGGGCTTGCTCACCAGTCTGGTGTTCTTTTTAACACGGGCGCTTTTTTCTTGCCTGCCCTATCTAATCTTAAACCGGCCGATCAAAAAAATTGCCGCGCTTATGAGCATAGGGGCAGGGGCGGCTTATCTGATGCTGTCGGGTGCCAGTGTCGCAACGAAGCGTGCGTATATAATGGCCTTTACCATCTTCGCAGCCGTGCTGCTTGAGCGGCGCGGGCTCACCTTGCAAGCGCTTGCCATTGCCGCAATTTTGGTTTTGCTGCTTCGGCCAGAGGCCCTGCTGGGGCCGGGCTTTCAAATGTCCTTTTCTGCCACTGGTCTTTTGATCATCGTGTTTAACGCGATGAATCAATTGACATGGGTGTCGCGATGGCCGGGGGCTGCGACCTATTTGATAGGCTCAGTGGTCTTGGCCATGGTTGCGGGCCTTGCGACGGCACCCATTGCGGTGGCGCATTTCAACCTATTGCCGCATTATGGGGTGTTGGCAAAAGTGATCGCAGTTCCGATTATGGGTTTGTGGTCATGCCCTCTGCGATTTTGGCCGCAGCACTGGCCCCATTTGGCGGGGAGGCACTGGGGCTTTGGGGCATAACATTGGGGCTCGGCGCAATTTTGGATGTGGCGACCCATGTCGTAGATCTGCCCCATTCGATCAGATATATCAAAGCATCACCGCCAAGGGCCTTAGGGATATTGGCGACCTCTGTGCTATTTGGCATCCTTTGGCGCGGCCGCATGCGGATTTTAGCTGTTATTCCCGCTTTTGCAGCTCTGGTTTTGTGGAATAATTTTCCGCAACCGGATGTGTTGATCAGCGGTGATGGGCGTTTGATTGGGGTGATGGTCAGGGCGCGCGGGTTCTCAATGTCGCGAAAGGCTCGGGGTTTGTGGCGCGCAGTTGGCTTCAAAATGACGGACGCCCCATCTCTCAGCGGGCGGCGCATGGGGATATGCCGTCTTGGATAGACATTGTTCGCAAGGGATCTGAACCGCAGTACCCTTGTCAAGCTCGATTGGTGATTGTGCAAGCATGGCGATCTGATCTGGCCTGCGATGGGTTTGATTTGGGGCGTCTCGCAACAGCGGGGGGCGTGGCCGGGCGCTTCGATAGGTCAGGCAGGCTACACTGGGTCACAGTCAGACAGGCTATTGGTCACAGGCTGTGGAACAGCCCGAGCTGCGATGAGCGAAAGGTCGTTATATTGCAGGTTGTAAAGCGCCTTAATAGGTGCGGATCAGGCCCACCAATTTGCCCTGTACTTTCACTTGGTCGTCGCGAAATACGCGGGTTTCATAAGCAGGATTGGCCGCCTCAAGTGCGATGGCGCTGCCATTGCGCCGGAAACGCTTCAAAGTGGCTTCATGATCTTCGACCAAGGCCACAACGATATCACCATTCTGGGCCGTGCTGGCTTCGCGGATCACAACCACATCCCCGTCGTTGATTCCCACGTCGATCATAGAATCGCCCTTAACCTCCAGCGCGTAATGCTGGCCAGCGTTTGAGATCATATCGCCTGGCACAGCCACGTCGTGCGCATAATCTTGGATCGCTGAAATTGGCACACCAGCTGCGATACGCCCCATCATCGGCAATGACCTCATGCCCTGCGCATCCACATCAATGGCATCGCGCGGCCGCTCAGGGCGATCTCCTGTAATCAGTTGCGGCACAAATTCGCGTGCCGCAGGTTGCATCTTTTCGGGCATCCGCAAAATTTCAATGGCCCGTGCACGATGTGCTAAGCGCCGAATAAAGCCGCGCTCCTCGAGCGCCGTAATCAAGCGATGAATGCCGGATTTTGATTTGAGATCAAGTGCCTCTTTCATTTCGTCAAATGAAGGGGAGACGCCATTGACCTGCGTGCGCGCATGAATGAAGTTGAGCAGTTGCAATTGCTTTTTGGTTAGCATGACATCATCTCCCGAGATTGAGCTGCTTCGGTCTGTTTGTATTATGTTCTACTCCCGTTCTCTTTTTGTGTCAAGATGTAGCGGCGCGTTAGATGGTAATGTAGCGCATCTCGCTGCCTTTGGGCATGGCCGGGGCATTGATTGGGGCAATCGCCAGAGCGTTCGCGACGCTCAAGACGCTCAGCAAAGAGCTGTCTTGCCTTTGGGCAACATGCAAAGCGCCATCGACTAAGGTGGCGCGCATATAGTGTTCTCGGGTGCCATTGGCGGGAAGATCATGGGCCAGCGGCGCGGTTCGGTACGCGCGCGGACCGGCTGGCAGCCCCAACATTTTTTCGATCAGCGGCACAACGAAGATCTCGCCACAGACCATAGCGGAAACGGGGTTGCCCGGCAGCCCGATCATCGCCCGTCCACCCATGCGCCCGGCCATCAAAGGTTTCCCGGGCCGCATCGCCACTTTGTAAAACGATTGTTGCAGCCCCAACTCCGCAGCGGCTTGCGCCACCAAATCATAATCGCCCACCGAGGCCCCACCAATGGTGAGCACCAGATCAACATCTCGACTCAGGGCGAAGACCTCTGCCAAAGAGCCCATCCTGTCGCGGGCAATCGGCAAAATTCGCGCCTCTGCGCCTGATTTTTGCAACATGGCGGCCAGGCCATAGCTGTTTGACGCGATGATTTGGTCGTCGCGGGGGAAATCGCCGGGTTGCACCAACTCATCGCCCGTGGCGATCAGGGCCACTGTCGGTCTGCGGGTCACCTTGAGGCGCGGGACATTCATAGCGGCCAAAAGCGCGATATCTTGCGTGGACAGGCGCCGCGGGGCGCTCAGCGTATAGCCTTCGGTGAAATCGCTGCCAGCTGGGCGCAGATAGGCCGCGTCATTCGGACCTGCAATAAGCGTGATTTTTCCGTCTTCTGCTCGGACATTCTCTTGGATGAGGACATGATCTGTACCTTGCGGCATTGGTGCGCCGGTGAAGATCCGTGTGGTCTGGCCTGCGGCAACGGGATTTGAAAAACGGTGCCCGGCTGCAGATAAGCCAATTACCTGCCATGTTTGCATGCCGGCTGCGAGGTCGCTGGCAGCGATCGCATAGCCATCCATGGCCGCGGCGGTGAAGGGCGGTTGATCGCGGGTGGCTGTGACAGCTTGGGCCAGAACCCGCCCCTGTGCTTGCTGGAGGGGAATTTCTTCGCTTGGCAGCCTGCCTCTAAGTGCCAAAATATGGTCAAGCGCCTCGTGAACCGAAATCATAGCGCCGAACGTCTCCAGTGACCGGATTTTCCGCCTTGTTTTTCTTCGAGCTGAATAGAGGTGATGGTAAGTCCCTTATCGACGGCTTTCATCATATCATAGACCGTGAGGGCCGCTGTGCTGGCGGCGGTGAGCGCCTCCATCTCAACTCCGGTTTGACCGCGCGTTTTCACGCTGGCGGTGACCAAGATTTGATGGGTGGTGCGATCGGGCTCTAAATCGACACTGACCTTAGTGATCGGCAAAGGATGGCACAGGGGGATCAGCTCAGAGGTTTTTTTCGCCGCCATGATGCCGGCTATGCGCGCCACGGCTAGCGCATCACCTTTCTTTATATCCCCCGCAAGCAGGACGGCCATTGCCTCTGGCGTCAGCTGCACAATTGCCGTGGCTGTTGCCATCCGGTCTGTGTCGGATTTTTCCGAAACATCAACCATATGCGCCTGTCCAGCCTCATCGAGATGGGTAAGTTTTGACATTTAAATCCTATCTGGCATCTGCGGATTGGCCAAAAGAGTTCGTGTGGCCTGCGCGACATCGGTCTGACGCATCAGGCTTTCGCCAATCAGGAAACTGCGCGCGCCATAGCCGGCCAGATCGGCCAAATCTTCGGGCGTGTAAATTCCGCTTTCGGCAACAATGGTTTTGCCTGCGGGCACCCGATGCGCAAGTTCGCGGGTGGTGTCCAGCGTGACGTCAAAGGTGTTGAGATTGCGATTGTTGATGCCAATTAAGGTAGACTTGAGCGCAAGGCCGCGTTCCAATTCCGCCGCGTCATGCACTTCAATCAGCGCATCCATGCCCCAGGCGCTGGCGGCGGCTTCCAATTCTGCCGCTTGGCTGTCCGAGACAGAAGCCATGATGATCAAGATACAATCGGCCCCTAAGGCGCGGGCTTCTGCGACCTGATAGGTGTCATACATAAAGTCTTTGCGCAGCGCCGGCAGTGTTGTGGCGGCGCTGGCGGCGGTGAGATAGCTATCATCACCCTGAAAGGACGGCCCATCTGTCAAAATAGACAGGCAGGTCGCACCGCCTTGCTCATAGGCGCGGGCCAATTTGGGAGGATTGAAATCTGCACGAATAAGACCTTTCGACGGCGAGGCTTTTTTCACCTCTGCGATCAAAGCATAACCGGTCTGTGCGGCCTCTTTGAGCCGGCTGGCAAAGCCGCGCAGGGGGGAGGCTGCGCGGGCGGCGGCCTCGACCTCGAGCAAGGAGACTGCGGCCTTGCGTGCTGCAATCTCTTCCAGCTTGTAGGCTTTAATTTTATCAAGAATAGTTTCAGTCATTTATCAGTCCAAATGTTATACGGCGTTGGTGAGTGTAGCTAGGGCGGTGACTTTGCTTTTGGCCGCTCCGCTGTCGATCGCCGCCGCCGCTCGTTCGACCCCTTCCCGCAGTGAGCTGGCTTTGCCTGCAATTTGCAACGCGGCTGCAGAATTGAGCAAGACTGCATCCCGGTAGGCCGAAGCGGCGCCATCCAAAAGCGCGGCGAAGGCCTTGCCATTGTCTTCGGGGCTACCGCCGAGAATGGCTTCAAAGGGATGCACCGGCAAGCCCGCCTTCTCTGGATGAATTTCAAACTCAATCACTTGGCCATTGTCGAGGGCGGCCACGGCGCTGGTGCCTGTGATGGTCAACTCATCAGTGCCATCAGCGGTGCCATGCACCAGCCAAGCTGCCTCGCTGCCGAGCGCCAAAAGGGTTTCGGCCATCGGGCGGATCAACTCTGCCGAAAACACGCCCGTTAACTGACGTTTAACCCCGGCAGGATTGGTCAAGGGACCGAGGATATTAAAGATTGTGCGTGTCGCAAGTTCAGTGCGCGTGGGCATCACATGAGCAATAGCTGGGTGATGCATAGGGGCCATCATAAAGGCGATGCCGATCTCTTCCAATGCGCGCTCGACCACATCCACACCCACCATCACATTGATGCCCATCTGGCCCAAAGCATCGGCGGCGCCGGACTTGGAGCTGAGATTGCGGTTGCCATGTTTGGCCACGGGCACGCCGGCACCGGCCACCACGAAAGCGGTTGCGGTCGAAATATTCAATGTGCCCTTGCCATCACCGCCGGTGCCGACGATGTCCATGGCACCCTGAGGAGCGCGCACGGCGTTGCATTTGGCGCGCATGACGGCGGCCGCGGCCGCAAATTCATCGACCGTTTCTCCGCGTGTGCGCAGCGCCATCAAAAAACCGCCAATTTGACTTGGCGTTGCCTCACCATTGAACAGTGTTTCAAAGGCGACCTCCGCTTCAGCGCGGGTCAGTGGACGGTCGGCGGCCGTTCCAATCAAGGATTGCAAAGCAGATGTCATGCCAGTTCCTTTGCCATGTTAAGAAAGTTGCGCATCAGATGATGCCCATGTTCGGAGGCAATGCTCTCGGGATGAAATTGAACTCCATGAATGGGCAAGGTTTTATGCTCAAGCCCCATGATCGTTCCGTCTTCCAACTCCGCGCTCACCTGTAAACAGTCCGGCAAAGTGGCGCGTTCGACAATCAGCGAATGGTAGCGCGTGGCCTCGAAAGGTGTGGGCAGCCCATCGAAAAGGCCCTGGCCGGTATGATGCATTTTGCCCATTTTGCCATGCACAATTTCATGGCAGCGCACGACAGAGCCGCCAAAGGCCTGCCCAATGGTTTGATGCCCCAAACAGACCCCCATAAGCGGAACGCGGGCGGCCGCTGCGGCCTCGGTCAAGGCCAGACAGATACCGGCCTGCGCGGGATCACATGGGCCTGGCGACAAGAGAATCGATGAGGCACCCAGCAACATAGCCTCTTGCACGTCCAAGGCATCATTGCGCTTGACCACAACCGTTTCGCCCAACTCCCCGAGATAATGCACCAGATTATAAGTGAAGCTGTCATAATTATCGATCAGCAGTAACATGGGTCGTCCTTTATGTTTTTTTGCCCCACGGGCGCTCTTTCGGAACAATGGGTCTCGCAATTGGCAGATTGGTCGCGGTATAGATGCTCAGGGAACGAAGCTATCGTCAAGAGTGACAGGGCGTTTTTGGTGATTGAAAGGTGACAGATGCAACTACCGTTCTTCAATGGTCTGATTTGGGGTACACTGATCGGCGGTGCGGGGCTGGTGGTCCTTTCACTGTCCCATGATATTTTGAATCTCCAAGGCCTGGATCCAGAGGTGACTGTGCTGCCGGTCGGTCAAAGCCCAGATATGGCCACAGCCTCGGAGGTAACGGTGATTGATCTGGATCCACCGTTGGAAAATTCCGCACCGCCCGCCGTGGTGTCGCAAGCTCCAACCGCAGCCAGCCTAGGTCGCAGCTTCACCCTGTCGGCGCAAAAACCGGTATTAAGCGGAGAGATGGAGACTTTGGCCACATTGCCGATGGTGCAAAAACGGCGCCCCTCTACGAATATGCCGCAGGTCTACCTCGGAGATTCTCCCTTGCTCTTGCCGCAGTCGCCCACCCGTTTGGCCGGGATGCGCCGCCCGAGTGGCACGGTGCTCGATGACACAAGCGCTATGCAGGTGAGCGCGCCGCGATTGTTGCAAACCGATCCGCTGCCTGAGGTTACTTATCTGCGCTATGCTCTGGAGTTTGAGGCAAGCGCGGGCAAAGGGCTTATCAGCATTGTCTTGATGGACAGGCCGTTCGTGGACCCGCCAGATTGGCTGTTGGATATTGGGATGCCGATTGCCGTGGCAATTGATGGGAAAGCAGCGGATGCGCGCGCTAAAATGTTACGCTACCGAGCCGCGGGTTTTGAGATTTTTACCAATATGCATTTGCCCGAGACCCTCACTTCGGTGAATGTGGCTCTGATCGCCGATGCCTCAGTGCAGGCTGTGCCCATGGCGACGGGGCTCTGGGCTTCGGATTATGACCACGGCCCGAGGTCTCCGGCGCAGTTGCGCCTGTTGCAAGACCATCTGGCCAAAGAAAACCTTGGGTTTTTGCCAAGGGCAGACCTGACGATTTCTGATGAGATGTCCCGTGCTTCAGATGTGTTGAGCGCTCTGGACGTCGTGGCACAGAAAGCTGTGCAGACCGGACATGCGATCGTGGCACTGGATCCGCCTGCGGAGACTTGGGCTGTTCTGCGCTTTTGGCTGCTGCATTCCGATCGCGGCGACAGCGTTATCGCGCCGCTATCGGCTGTGCTCACTCGGTAAAGACTGTTGTGTATCGGATTTGACAGGTGCTGTTAGCTGCCCAATCTCCGAGTTTTGATCTGAAACTGCGGTATCTACTTTCGTTGATGACTTTTTACAGAGCGCCGGTCACCGCCTGTGCCAGCCAGGTACGAATATCAGGATAGAGCGCCTCGAGTTGTGGCAGGTCATTGACACAGAGCATCTTGAGGTCCGGGGTGTCTTTGATGGTTTGCAACAGAGCGGGGATTGTCCCGTCTGCCGCTCCAACCCCTTGTCCGCTATAGATATGATAGTGATCTTTGACTGGATGCAGCGTCGCGGTTTTTTGCAAAATACAGGCATGATTGTGCAGGCTTTGCGGCGAAAACTGTCGAATATCTCGCATCTGATAGCGGGCATTGTCTCGAAACGCAGTTTCGAAACGGCTGTGAAGGTGCACCATGGTGCGGCGCAAACAGGGGTGCGCCACATGTGCTGCGCGAAAGAGGCGCTGAGCCGGGACGCCGCATAGGTCCGCTGCGTTAAGTTGCATATAGTGATTGAACTTAGCCGGATCAGCCATCTGGACCGGATCGTCTTGCAAAGCGCCGAAATCAGCCCAGGCTCCGCGTAGAATTGGGCCGCTTGGGGAGAAGAAATCGCTTTTCTGACAGGGCGCCGTCAGAAAAACATCATCATTGAAATAGATAAATCGGTCCGATAACCCTCGAATTTTCCAAAGAAATGTCTCTATAGCCAAGGAGTTGAACGTTGGCAGTGCCGCGCCATGATTGGCGAATATGTCACTGTGGTCAACCAAGCGAATTTTGGCACGCAGCGCGGCGCTCAGGCGTGACAAATTGGGTGATTGCTGATCGACGATGATCCAAATTTTGCGCAGCCATGGGGCATTATGCTCCAGCGAGGCCAGGCAGAGATAAATTTCGCCATTGCAGGCCCAACGATGCGGGTTTGTGGCATTTTCATGAAAAAGATGTGGTGCTGACCCCATGAAAATCTGGCGTTTTTGCAGATGCGCCGGATCCAATCCATCAACCCATGTGATGACAGCATCAATCGGATCGTGCCAGACGTCTTGAACCATGAACGCAAACTCCTCTTTACGCGGGCAAGGCTAGCCTGCGCGCTGCGCAATTGCGAGGGTGGTGTGCCGCATTATTCAAGGAAAATGGTGGTCCCGACAGGATTTGAACCTGTGACCCCTCGCTTCGGAGGCGAGTACTCTATCCAGCTGAGCTACGGGACCATTTGTCTTTCAAGGCGGAGGCAAAGCGGCGCTCCGGACCTCTACACGGGCCGTGTCAGACCTGATACGGCTCTTCTATATCAAGCCGCTTAGGCCTTACAACCCATTTTCCGCGGATTTCCCATATTGCCCGGAGGGCGGCCTTGAAAATGCGATTTTAGGGGCGATCCGCTCGGCAGTTGTCGGGTGCCGTGGCACAGAGGTGCTGCCGATCCTTCTGGGTGGCGGCGAGATTTGCAGCAGAGACTAGCGGCCCCAAAGGCGCTTTTCGCCACAATCTAAATGGACAAAATTGAAGCGTGAATAACGACCGACCCCGCCGGCAGCGCAGGATGCGGCGGCTGTGGCCACCTGACGAACCGATTTGCCCTGCATACGCAGATCCACCGCTTGCCCTTTCATATGCAGGGAATTTTTTGCGACACCGCGCGAGCGCTTACGCAGCAGTGCGTTGGTTTCGGGTGTGCGGTAACCGGACAGCATGAGGAAGGGGGTGGAGGTGTTGAGCAGCTGTTGTGTCGCTGCGATGATGTCAACGGTGCGCGTGTCAATGGCGCGGGATCTATCTCTGCGCCAATCGCGCATGAACCAATTCACCTCGGTCAAAGCATCTTTGATGTAGTCACCTTCGATCCAATAGATTACGTCCAAGGATTCGCCCGTCCGCCGTGAGTACATTTTTAATCGCCGAATATCGCCCGCGCCACGCAAAAAACCGGCAGCATTGGAATATGTTGGCGCCGCGACCAAGGCTGTGGCTGCAAAAGCGCGCAATACGCCGCGTCGTGAAATTACGGTCGGTTTATTAGTCATTCTCTGTCCCAGTCGTGCACCGCGATCAATGCAGCGCATGACCGCTTTTTCCAGGTGCGCTTTCCATATGACATATTTTCTGGTTTTTTGCAAAGCCCAATATCGTTTCAATTCGAACTATCTAAATTTCGGCGGTTTGCCGCAGAGCTGGCTCTTGCAGGTGGGGTGCCAGACGCTTGCGCATTGTGCTGAAAACCCAGTCTGAACTTTGTGCTTTCAGTGTAACAATCTTCGAAATCTAGTATTCACTGCGCAAAAGGCGTTAGACTTTTGCTCTCGAAATGCGCATTCATTATAACCGAATTCTAACGAGGGCGCGCCGCGACATGATGGGTCGAATTGAGTTTCGTATGGGCAAGGTCATGGTGAGTGTTTTGGCACTTTTGTTCAGCACTGAGCTGGCGGCGCAGTCCATTGGATTTAAGCAATCTTTGGCGCAATATACCGTTTCGGAGCGCAGTATCTCCAGTTTTTATCGCGCGCGGGATTATCGCTCGTTTTGGACTGGTCCGACGGTGCAAGAGCGTGCGCGATTACAGGCGCTTATCACTGCATTTGCTGACGCGGACATGCATGGCCTGCCGAAAGCGCGGTTTAATGCGGAGGTTGTGGTATCCAAGCTTCGGGCGGCCGATAGTGAAAGCGCCTTGGGACAGCTGGAAGCCGAGCTCACAAAGGCGTTTCTAGATTATGCTAGCGCCGTGCGGTCAGGTCTGTTGATCCCATCAGAGATCGATGAGGAAATTGTTCGCAAAGTGCGCTACAGCAAACCGCTTGATCTCTTGGAGGAGTTGGAAGCCAGCGCGCCGCAGGCCTTTTTCAAATCATTGCCGCCGCAAAGCCGTCAATACATGGGGCTCGTCAAAGAAAAACTGCGTCTAGAGAGGCAGGTTGCAGCGGGCGGCTGGGGCCGGCCTGTGAGCGCTACAGACTTAAAACCAGGGGAGCAAGGCGCGCAGGTCGTGGCTTTGCGCCACCGATTGGTTGCCATGGGCTATCTGAGTAGAAGCTATTCCAGCACCTATGACCGACCGCTGACAGCCGCCGTGGCGCGCTTTCAATCCGATCATGGTCTGGCGGTGACTGGTCAGGCCAACAAACTGACGCTCGAACAGGTCAATATTGCGGCCTCGGAGCGTTTGGCATCGGTTATGGTCGCTTTGGAGCGGGAGCGTTGGTTTAATCAATCGTTGGGCGCGCGGCATATCTCGGTCAATCTCACCGATTTCAAGGCGAAAATTGTCGATTTCGACAGGGTTACCTTTGAGACCAATTCGGTGGTCGGAGCTGCCGATGATGATCGCCGCAGTCCCGAATTTTCCGACACTATGGAATATATGGTCGTCAACCCGAGCTGGTATGTCCCGCGATCTATCGTTGTCGGTGAATATCTGCCGATGTTGCAAGAGGACGCCGCGTCGGTGGAATATCTCGAGCTGCGCGATGATCTGGGCAATGTCGTGGCGCGGGACGGGTTGGATTTCACCAGTTTTGATGAGGAAACCTTTCCCTTTGGCATGCGTCAACCGCCCAGCCCTGGCAATGCTTTGGGGCTGGTAAAATTTATGTTCCCCAATCGGCATAATATTTATCTGCACGATACCCCAGCCAAAAACCTATTTGGTCGCGAAGTGCGTGCCTTCAGCCACGGCTGTATTCGCCTGGCAGATCCGTTTGACTTCGCTTATGCGCTGCTCGCGGCGCAAAGTGACACGCCGAAGGCCGTGTTTCAGGAGGCCTTGGACTCCGGCGAAGAGGTGCAGATCGATTTGGCGCGCCGCATACCTGTGCACATTATTTATCGCACGGCCCTGGCGCGCCCGGAAGGCGGATTGGAGTTTCGCGCCGATGTCTATGGCCGTGACGCAAAGATTTGGCAGGCTTTGCAACGCGAAGGGGTGGTTATGGGTGAGATCACAGGATAAACGGGGCGTGAAGCAAAGGGCGACCGTTCATGAGCGAATATAACTTACAAGATCTGGCGAAGGCGCTCAACGGCCAAGCAGTGGGCGATGTTGCGCTGCAGGTCACGGGTGCCTGCGAGCCGCAAGATGCGGCAGGCAGTCTTATGGCTATCGCGACAAGCCAATCCTATGCGGAGCGCTTGCAGCTTGGTCAAGCCCGTGTGGCCCTCCTGGCAGAGGGAACAGATTGGCAAGCCCTCAACCTTTCGGGCGCGGTTCTTGTGCCGCGACCGCGCTTCGCCATGGCTGGTCTCACACAAGCTTTGGATCGCAGGTGGCGATCGGGTCGGCCTGGAATTCATCCCCAGGCCTGTGTGGAACCTGGGGCACAGATTGGCGCCGGCGCGCGGATCGGCGCGTTTTGCCATATCGCTGCGGGGGTGGTCCTGGGAGAGAATGCTTGGCTCGGCAGCCATGTTAGCCTTGCCGAAGGCTGTGCGATTGGCTCTGACGCCACATTGATGGAGGGCGTGCGCATCGGTGCGGATGTGCGCATCGGCGCGCGGTTCGTAGCGCAACCGGGGGTGGTGATCGGCGCAGATGGCTTTTCCTTTGTGACCCGTGAACGCTCTACGATCGAGAATGTGCGCGAGACGCTCGGCGATAGCAAGGGGGCCAAACCGCAAGCTTTCGTTCGCATCCATTCCCTTGGCTCGGTGGTGATTGGCGATGATGTGGAGTTCGGTGCCAACAGCTGTATTGACCGCGGCACGATCCGCGATACGCAGATTGGGGATGGCTGCAAATTTGATAATTTGGCGCAGATTGGCCATAATGTGAAAATTGGCAAGAATTGTATGATTTGTGCACAGGTTGGGATCGCTGGCTCCTCTGTATTGGGAAATAATGTGGTTCTAGGGGGGCAGACTGGGGTGAGTGACAATCTGTTTATTGGCGACAACGCCATAACGGGCGGTGCTACGAAAGTCCTCAGCAATATCCCAGCTGGGCGCGTGATGCTGGGATATCCAGCGATGAAGATGGACGCGCAGCTTGAGGTCTACAAAAACTTGCGGCGTCTGCCGCGGATGTTAAAAGAGATTGCGCGGCTGAAAAAGTCACTGTCCGACCCTGACAACCGCCATTAATGGGTAAAAGGCGTTTCTATGAGTGTAAAAGACAAGGTCATTCTAATCATCGCTGAACAAGGCTTGCTGGATGTGGCTGATGTAAGCCTATCGGCAACGCTTGAGGACCTGGGCATTGATAGCCTTGGCGTGGTTGAGAGTATTTTTGCCATTGAAGAGGAATTTGATATCGAAGTGCCGTTTAATGCAAATGCTCCAGAGGAAAGTGAATTTGATATCTCCTCTGTGGCGACCATTATTTCTGCGGTTGAAACCCTAGTTGCAGAGCAGACCTAGCCCATGAACCGCGTGGTGATTACTGGGGCCGGGACCATCAATGCCTTGGGTGCAACAGTGCCCGAAACTTTGCAAGCCATGCGCGAAGGGCGGCTTGGGATCGGCCCCTTGCACATGCGAGACTTAGACAGGTTATCGGTTAAGATTGGTGCGCAAATCAAAGATTTTGATCCCGAGATATATTTTGATCGGCAAAAATTGGCGTTGTATGATCGTGTGACACAGCTGACGTTCATGGCCAGCCGTGAGGCCATGGCGCAGTCTGGCTTGGAGATCACGGACGAACTGTCGGAATCGACGGGTGTGGTGCTTGGAACCGCTGCGGGTGGGATGAACACCTGGGATGATAATTTCCGTTCTGTGTATGAAGATGGCAAAAATAGGGTCCACCCTTTCGTCGTTCCGAAACTCATGAACAATGCGGCGGCTAGCCATCTCTCGATCGCCTATAACATCAAAGGTCCGTCTTTGACGGTCTCAACGGCCTGCGCCAGCTCAAATCACGCTATCGGACTGGCCTTTCAGATGGTTCGCAGCGGCATGGCGCAGGTGATGCTCGCCGGTGGTGCTGATGCAATGCTGACCTTTGGTGGCATAAAGGCCTGGGAAGGGCTGCGGGTGATGTCCAAAACCGCCTGCCGGCCTTTTTCTGCCAATAGATCGGGAATGGTCCAGGGTGAAGGTGCTGGGATCTTTGTGCTTGAAACCTATGAGGGGGCTAAGGCGCGCGGTGCTGAGATACTCGCGGAACTCATAGGGTTTGCGATGACTTCAGATGCGGGTGATATTGTGATGCCGAACCAGCAGGGTGCTGTAAGGGCGATGCGCGGCGCGCTTTGCGATGCCCGCCTAGATCCGCAAGATATTGGCTATATCAACGCTCATGGCACTGGAACCGCGGCGAATGACAAAACCGAATGTGCTGCGGTACAGGAGGCTTTCGGCTCCCATGCGCAAGACCTGATGATGTCATCGACCAAATCTATGCATGGGCATTTGATAGGAGGCACGGGAGCGGTGGAATTACTTGCTTGCCTCATGGCGTTGCGAGATGGGGTCATTGCGCCCACGATTGGTTACGAGCATCCAGACCCCAATTGCGCGCTTGATGTGGTGCCAAATGTGGCGCGGCAAGCGAAGGTAAGAGCGACCTTGTCCAATGCCTTCGCCTTCGGGGGCATGAATGCGGTATTGGCGCTGAAAGCGTTTTAGAGCTTATCTGCACTTAATTCTCTGCTACGTCCATCAAGGCCTCATGCCCCGCTGTAAATCCCTTTAAAGATAGTGTGAGACGTTCGGGCTGGGTGGGCGCCGCCGCGGGAAACATGGTGATAATTGCTTGCGCGCCGGAGCGGTAGCTGTTGAGATCGTCTTCGGTGAGCCCGATGCGGGCCACGCAACCCATTTGCATGCAGAAGGCAAAAGGATATATTTTAGCTTTTTGATCATCCACTTGAATGGTCAACTGTTGGGTTAAAAGGGTCTCCAAAGGTGTAATGACATTTGCTCCGGCTAAAACGAGCCCGTCGGATTGGATTGGGTTTAAATTATATTCGGCCACGGGCGAGCCATCGGGGCTATGCATCAATTGAACGAGCTGACATGGGTCTTGCGCTTGCTCCGTTTTCAGACACTGCAGCGTCCAATCCCCAAAGGTGCCTTTGACATAGTATTCGCCCATTGCTGGAGTGCTGTTCACCACTTCGCCGGTTGAGAATTCCTCTGCCGCCGGCATTTGAGCCGTTTGCGCCTGTAGCGCGGTGTAGGACAACAGAAGATATAGGAGCGCGCCAAAATCGTTTGTTACTTTAAACACCAAAAAGTCCTTTCTATCGCACGGAGTATGAACAGTGATCCTGCCATAAATATCTTAAAATTTATACTGATGTGCCAGCCAATCGGTGGCAGCCCAATCTGAAAAAATTAAAGGAGAGGATTTGTTTCCAAAAACCTCTGCCTTTATTTTTCTCCCTGTCGGGCTCGCCAGCTAAGGGGTGAAAGAAACAAATAATATTTTAAACGTCAATGTGAATTTTATGCCAATTTCTAAAAAAACCGCGCCCGAAGGCGCGGTTTAGTACAAGGAGTTATGACATGAAGGAAACTTCCATCACTCCTCGCTCATAGCGCGAGATCATTAAAATTTCGTTCGCATAGGCTACGGTGTTTGCGCTTATTTTGCTTGACGCTCACAATTTGTATATTTTTAGTTGTGTGATGCGATTTTCTCTGCGGGTCGCGACTTCAAAGCGGAAACCGTGAAACACGAAGACTTGACCCTCGGCTGGAATCATCTGCGCTTCATGGATAACCAAGCCGGCGAGTGTGTTGGCCTCATCATCTGGTAGGCTCCAATCTTGCGCCCTATTTAAATCACGAATTGTCATAGATCCATCAACCACAACATGACCGTCTTTCGCAGCTGTGACCCCTTGGTCGCTTGTGTCAAATTCGTCGGTGATCTCGCCAACGATTTCTTCCAAAATATCTTCTAAAGTGATCAGCCCTTGCAACGCGCCATATTCATCCACCACCAAGGCAAAATGGGTGTGCCGCTTTAAGAACTGCCGCATTTGATCATCTAAAGGTGTTGTTTCGGGTACGAAATAGGGCTCCATCGCCACATCTAGCACCTGAAACTTGGCCAGATCTTCACTTCGGGCTGCGCTGTCGCGGGTGAG
Source organism: uncultured Planktomarina sp. (assembly GCA_943788425.1). Taxonomy (GTDB): domain Bacteria; phylum Pseudomonadota; class Alphaproteobacteria; order Rhodobacterales; family Rhodobacteraceae; genus Planktomarina. The sequence goes on along the minus strand of CALSQF010000001.1, from coordinate 256,499 downwards.
CTTAACCATGGCTCGGGCCAAATCTTTCGCGTGGATCACCCCAACGATATTTTCTGGATTGCCGCGGTAGAGGGGCAATCGCGTGTGCGCACTTTCGAGGCATTGAGAGAGAATTTCCTCAGCTGGCAAAGAGACGTCAATCATCTCAATACCTGAGCGATGCAGCATGATTTCTTCGACTGTGCGATCGGCCAGATCCAAGGCGCCCAAGATGCGGTCCCGGTCCTCTTTTTCAACCAAACCCTCTTGGTGGCCCAAAGTGAGCGCTCCAGCGATTTCTTCGCGCACGGCCAAAATATTTGTATCAGGGTCCGTGGCGATGCCGAATAGCCCTAATACGCCACGCACCAGGAGGCGTACGAAGCTGACCACTGGTGCGAAGACGAAGACGACTAAGGATATGGGTCGCGAGACCCTTATGGCGGCACTTTCAGCATTGGTGATTGCATAGGTCTTGGGGAGCACTTCGGCGAAGACCAAAACCAAAAACGTCATGACCAATGTGGCCAGAAGAATGCCGTTCTCGCCCACCATCTTTGTGAACAGCGCCGTAATCAAAGAGGTCGCCAGAATATTGACCAAATTGTTGCCGAGAAGAATCGAACCGATCAAACGCTCATTGTCATTGGTTACCTTCAAAGCCCTGGCGGCTCCAAGCGAGCCCTTATCAGCCTGCGCTTGCAGCTTGCTGCGCGAGGCTGCGGTCAAGGCTGTCTCTGAGCCAGAGAAAAAGCCCGATAGGATCAATAAGACGAAAATCGCCCCAAAGGTAATCCAAAAGCCAGTGTCAAAGTCAAAATTTTCCATCATAGACCTGTTTTAAGTGGTTGCGCCAAAGGATGATGCTCCAGCACCAGCTCGCGCAACCGTTCTTCTTGGATATGCGTATAAATCTCGGTTGTCGCAATATCCGCATGGCCTAAAAGCGTTTGAATGGCCCTTAAATCAGCACCACCGGCCAATAAGTGGGTGGCAAAGGCATGTCGCAGAGTATGCGGCGTGACGTTAGCCGGATCAATACCAGCACATATGGCCAGTTTCTTGATCTGCTGAAAAAACCAAATGCGGGTCAAATGGCCCAATTTCCCGCGTGAGGGAAAGAGAAAGGCGGATTTTTTGGTCTGCGGGTCGGTATCACGCAGTGTAAGCCAAAGTTGTGTCGCCGCGCGGGCTGTTGTGGAAAGTGGCACCATCCGCTCTTTGCCGCCTTTTCCGCGCACCAAAATCATCTGCGGCTCGCCGCGCACCGCCTCGGCCGGCAAGCTGACTAATTCTGTCACCCGCATGCCTGTGGCATAAAGAAGTTCCATCAAACAGGTAAGCCGCAGCTTGTCATGGCGCTTTTTAGGCATGTGCCTTGCCTGCAGCAGCAAGCGGTCGACCTCATCATGATCCAGTGATTTTGGCAGAGATTTAACCTTTCCCGGTCCTTTCACTTGAATGGCTGGGTTGTCCTTGCGCAGCTCCTCTTCGAAGGCGAAACGGTACAGCTGTTTGATTGCGGAGAGCCGTCTGGCTTTGGTGGCGCTGGCAAGGCCGGCCGCATCGCAGTGCACCAGATAATCTTCCACCATCGCGCGCGTGGCAGTGGCAAATCCTACGCTGCGCGCCTCAAGATAGGCGAGAAAATCTTTTAGGTCGCGCCCATAGGCCTCCTGCGTATTGCGCGCGGCCCCAAAATCAGCGGCCTGCGCTTCAAGGAAAACGGAGATCCACGACAGAGTCATCGCGGATCGGCCAAGATCATAAACTCCATAGCCAATTGTTGCGCAATTGGTGTCAGACCCATCGCGCGGAAAAGCGCCAGCGCCTCAATCAAGGCCAGCTCATTTCCCTCTAATCCATTGGCAATTAATCCGATTGCTCGAAGCATATTGGCGGAGCGGAAGGGCAGGCTTGCAGAAATTTCTTGAGTGAATTCTGCCATCAAGCGATCAAAATTTTTGGGTAAAATATGGGGGTTTATGCGCTGCAAACGGGTCATGGTTGGTTCAAAAACAAAGGCATTTGAACGGCTGAGAACTTGCATCTGGAATAGAATTTCGTCTCCATCGCGTGACGCGTCGAATTTCATCAACATCGGTGACCAAGCATGCGCCAGCGGGGCGACAAGGCCTTGGCCACGCATGATGGTCCAAAAGGCAAGCAGCGCTTCGCTGGGGTCGATAATCGGATCGGCCAGGGTTAGATCAAGGTTTTGGACCGCATCTACCCGGTCCCATATACCGCCAGAGGCTGACGGCTGGCCGGATTTATAGCGCTCAAGCAATTGCGCCGCCGGCAGGCTACCTACCGCGCCCAAACGTTCGGCGGCCTCAATCTGGGTCTTCCAACCACTGGACGAGCTCAAGTCAGAGGGCGCAAATTTCAGTGGCAAACCCTGTGTTGGCACGGGTTGACCCGCGCCGGCGCGCAGTTGGAATTCTAAGGCAGTTAACTGGTTCGGATCCACATTCGGCAATTCCAAACCATCGGCAAGCTCTGGATCCAAATCTACGGCCAAAAGGGTGGATAGGGTCGGGGTGAAAGCGCCGAGTGTGTCGAGGGTAAAATAATTGACCTCCGCTGTGTTCCATGATCCTACACGGGCTTGGCAATAGACTTTTAATGCTTCATCCTCTGTTATATGCCGCGACAGGTTAAGCTGGCGGCACATCCGTTCCACATTGCCAGTCAAAAGAGCGGTTTCTGCAAAATGTATAAAACTTTCTTGTGACTTGATCTGGCTCTGACCCAGAAGGCTATAGGCGGCCCGGACCGCACCGCGCTCAATCAAGGCTTGAACGCGCGTATTTAAAACGCTTTCATCTCCCAATGTTTCGGCTAGAAGCGCGCGCAGCAGCAAATCATCAGCCGCCGGGAGCCCTGACAGAGGCGCAGTATTGAGGATTTGGTGCAGCATTCGAGGATCAAGGTCAGTCCAGAAATTTTCCGGTATTCCAGAAATTTTGCTTGGAATCAGCCCATAGGTTTTCTCAACAGGGGCATCAAGCTCAATAACATCAATCTCAGCCAGCTCCGCACCGCGTGCGGGATCGCCAACGACCAAAGGTTCTTCGCTGAGCGGCGTTAGCCCGGGTTGGGACAGCCAATCAATTGCTGAGATTGGCGCATCGGTTTGAGCCCAAACCGGCTGGGCCATGAGCAGGCCGACAAAACAAACATGCGCAATCTTCATATCAATTGATATCCAAAGCCAGTGGTAATTGAATCGTTTGCATATGCGCTGAAAAATCCACACCAAAGAACGGCCCCAAATAGGCAAAACCCACAAATGCGACCGCTGCGACGATGAGAAGGTAGAAAAGATATTTGAGCAATCTTAACATTTTGAAGAGTTTTCCTTTGGCGCGGTTTTGTTTATGGTCTTTTTGTAACAATCGCGCCATTGAAGACGCAAGGCAAGTTAATCTTAAGTCATGGAATAAGACAGATGTCGCTCAACAAAACAGTCGTTCTGGTCGGGATGATGGGATCTGGTAAAACTGCCGTCGGAAAAGCACTGGCAGCGGCCTTGCATGTTGCGTTCAAAGATTCGGATCAAGAGATATCTCTGGCCGCCAATCGCTCTATTGCCGAGATTTTTGAACGCGATGGAGAGCCATTTTTTCGCTCAGTCGAAGCGAAAGTGCTGGAGCGGTTGCTGCAAGGTCCGCCCTGCGTCTTGTCAACAGGCGGTGGCGCCTTCATGTTTGGCAACAATCGTACGCTTATTTCAAAACTTGGCATTTCGGTATTTCTGAGCGCTGATTTAGAAATGCTATGGGAGCGGGTGCGCAGCAAGGATACCCGCCCTTTACTCAAAACCGCAGATCCCAAGGCGACTTTGGCCCGCTTATTTGAAGCGCGAAGAGATCAATATTTGCTGGCCGATGTTACCGTTCAATCCCATCCAAATTACTCCATTGCTCAGACGGCAGAGCAGGTGATAGCCGCATTGCGCGCGCAGCCCGGAGTGTTCAGCCCATCAGGAGAGAAGTCATGACACAGGTGGTTCACGTCCCTTTGGGAGGTCGGGCTTATGATATTCACATTGGTCGTGGTCTTTTGGATCAAGCCGGCGCTTTGATTGGACCGGTTTTGCCGCGGGCTAAAGTGGCGATTGTCACTGATAGCAACGTCGCCCCACTGCATGCCCAACGATTGACGGAGGCTTTGCAAATCGTGGGCATTGCCTCTTCCACTCTAATTCTGCCTGTGGGCGAAGCGACGAAAAGCTGGCCGCATCTCAGCGAGACCATAGATTTTCTTTTGACTGAGAAAGTCGAGCGGCGGGATGTGGTGATCGCTTTGGGCGGCGGGGTGATTGGAGATTTGGTGGGTTTTGCTGCCGCTATCTTACGCCGCGGCGTGCGCTTTATTCAGATTCCGACCAGCTTGCTCGCGCAGGTGGATAGCTCCGTAGGCGGCAAGACGGGGATAAATGCCGTTCAGGGCAAAAACCTCATCGGGGCCTTTCATCAACCCAGTCTCGTTTTGGCTGATATAGATGTTTTGGATACGCTGGCCCCGCGGGACTTCCTTGCTGGCTATGGTGAGGTCGTGAAATACGGACTGCTGGGCAATGCGACGTTTTTTGAGTGGCTTGAGCAAAACGGAGCTGCCTTGGTTGCTGGAGATCACGCGGCGCGCAGCGAGGCTGTGCGGATGTCGTGCCAAATGAAAGCTGATATTGTGGTGCGTGATGAGACAGAGCAGGGGGATCGCGCCTTGCTCAATCTCGGGCATACGTTTTGCCATGCGCTGGAAGCGGCCACGGGATATTCTGATCGCCTGCTGCACGGGGAAGGCGTGGCGATTGGCTGCTCTTTAGCGTTCGAGACCTCTGCCCGTTTGGGATTGTGTTCCCAAGAGGCTCCATCGCGGGTGCGGGCACATTTAAAGGCCATGGGGATGAAAACCGATATTTCCGATATCGATGGTGCACTGCCTGATCCGGTGGCTCTTGTTGCGCTCATGGGGCAGGACAAAAAAGTAATTGCGGGGCAGTTAAATTTTATTATGGTCCGCGATATTGGTCAGGCGTTTGTGACAACGGATGTGTCGCAGGCGGTTGTCTTATCTGTGCTGGAGGAGTCGATGGCCGCGCCAGCCGTATAGCCGCACCCGAAAACGCCGAGGCGGACTGACCCCAGCGCAGGGGACATTTGTGCTGGGGTAGGATTTAAAATGGGATTTCGTCGTCGAGATCAGCTGAGGGCGCGGGGTTGCTATAACCGCCCGCCTGATTGCCACCCTGGTTGGGATCGGCCATATAACCGCCTTGGCCACCGCCATCTTGATTGCCGATATATCCACCGCCTTGGCCACCACCACTGCCGCCTTCGCCGCGACTGTCAAGCATGGTTAATTCAGAACGGTAGGGGCGTAGAACCACCTCTGTGGTGTAGCGATCCTGACCAGATTGATCTTGCCATTTGCGCGTTTCTAACTGGCCCTCAAGGTAAACTTTTGAGCCCTTGCGTAAATACTGCTCGGCCACGCGCACCAAAGGCTCTGATGTTATGGAGACACGATGCCATTCGGTTTTTTCACGGCGCTCCCCAGTGTTGCGATCCTTCCAGTTTTCGGAAGTCGCTACAGAGAAGTTACAAACTTTACCGCCACTTGGAAAACTGCGCACTTCAGGATCTTGTCCCAAATTCCCAATGATAATCACTTTATTTACTGAACCGGCCATGGCCATTGCTCCCAAGTTATTGCTCGATTAATTCAGCATTTATGCTAAATTAGAGTTAAGTTTGATTAAGTAAGCCCCGCCTGGCTGACAGAACCCCGTTGCGCTATATATCTCTGGAACTGCCCCGCTGTGCAACCATCGAAAGGGGGGAGGATGAGTTTTCTTTACGCAGCCGGAACCAAGGAAAGGTCGCATAGCCCAAATGAGACGGGCAATGCGCGCGATGTGACGACTATTCGGCGGCGATTTTAATCACGGCGTCCATTTTGTCCAAAATATCATCAGCGAGATGGCATTTGATCTGGTGACCATCGGCCAGTTCTCGGATCTTAGGCACTTCGCTCTCACATAGACCGCCGGGGACTTTCGATTTCCAACCACAACGGGTTTGGAACGGACAACCCGATGGCGGGTTCATCGCTGATGGAATATCTCCCTCAAGAACAATGTGTTTTTTCTCAATTGAGGTATCTGCGATTGGAACCGCGCTGAGCAGCGCTTCCGTATACGGGTGATAGGGCGGTTGGAATACTTGCTCAGTGCTGCCCATTTCAACCACATGTCCAAGATACATGACCAAAACCCGGTCCGATAGGTAGCGCACGATGGACAAATCATGGCTGATAAAAAGCAAAGTGGTTTTTTGCTCGCGTTGAATGTCCATGAGCAAATCGGTCACGGCCGCTTGTACGGAGACATCGAGCGCTGACACCGGCTCGTCGGCGACAACAATCTTCGCGTCGCCTGCAAATGCGCGGGCAATACCCACGCGCTGCTTCTGCCCACCTGAGAGTTGCCGCGGCATGCGGTCCGCAAATTCGCGGGGCAATTTCACCAAATCCAGAAGCTCCAGCATCCGTTCGTGGCGCGCAGCCGCATTCTCACTAATTTTGAATAATTCCAATGCCCGGACAATTTGGCTGCCGACCGTCATAGAGGGGTTCAACGTGTCAAAGGGATTTTGGAAGACCATCTGCACATCGGACACCGTTTTGGTGTCACGATTTTCAACTGAGATACTTTCGATGTTTTTGCCCTCCAAAAGTATATCTCCGTCCGTCGCCGTCTCTAGGCCCATCAAAACTTTGGCAAAAGTGGACTTTCCGCATCCAGATTCACCGACAATGGCTAGGGTTTCGGATTCACGGGCTTCGAAACTTAAGGTCTCATTGGCTTTTACCACTTTTTTGTTGCCGCTTCCAAAGAGGGCATTGGCCGCCACCTCATAATATTTTTTCAGATTTTCAATTTTAAGAACAACTTTACCCGGCTCAGTCTTGACCTTGGTTTCCGCCAGCTCAGGGGAGGCGTCCCAATCAATTTCACCCCAGCGCAGGCAACGGGAACCGTGCCGCTCCCCATGGGGCACAATGTCCATTGATATATAGCCCTGATCACATCGGTCCACCTCAAAATATTCGCAGCGGGGCCCGAAGTTACATCCATTTGGCCGTTCATGCGGCAGCGGAAAATTGCCCGGAATGGCAATAAGTGGGCGACCGTTCTTATCAGCGCCGGGCAGCGGGATCGAACGAAACAACGCCTGCGTATATGGGTGCTGCATTTTGTCGAATACATCCTCAATGCGCCCAGTCTCAACCGCTTCGCCGGAGTACATGACGCAAATTCGGTCGCAGGTTTCCAAGACCAAGCCAAGATTATGCGAAATGAACAGCATTGAGGTGCCGTATTTTTTGCCCAAATCTTTCACTAATTCGACAACTGCTGCTTCAACAGTAACATCCAAAGCAGTGGTCGGTTCGTCAAGGATCAAAAGACCTGGCTTCGACATAAGCGCCATGGCGATAACGATGCGCTGCTGTTGGCCACCGGACAATTGGTGAGGAAAGGATTTTAAGATCCGCTCTGGATCTGGCAATTTCACATCCGTAACGACTTCCAAAGCCCGGGCATAGGCAGCCTCTTTGCTGACCCCCTCGTGGATCATCGGCACTTCCATCAATTGTTTGCCAATTTTCATAGCAGGATTTAGCGAAGCCATGGGTTCTTGGTATATCATCGCAATTTCGGAGCCACGAATATCCCGAAGCTCCTCGTCAGACATGAGATTAAGGTCGCGGCCTTTAAATTTTATTGACCCACCAACAATACGGCCATTAACCCCCAGGTCTTGCATGACCCCAAGTGCCACAGTGGATTTGCCGCATCCAGATTCGCCGACCAGTCCTACCGCCTCGCCGGGTTGGATTGTACAGCTGAAGTCCATAACGGCCGGTATTTCCCGGATTCGCGTAAAAAATGAAATTGATAGTCCTTCAATTTCAAGTATTGGTTCATTTTCATTCTTGCTCATTTCAATCTCTCAAACTTTCTTCGCGCAGACCATCTGCAAGTAAATTTAAGCCAAGCACGAGTGACATGAGTGCAATTGCTGGAACCAGAGCTGGTATCGGTGCGATAGACAAGAGACGCCTGCCTGCGTTAATGGTTGTACCCCAGTCCGGACTTTCAGATTCAAGACCTAATCCAAAAAAACCGAGCGTTCCCAAGAGGATTGTTGTGTAGCCAATCCTTAGGCAAAAATCCACGATTAGTGGGCCACGAACATTTGGTAAAATTTCCCAAAGCATAATGTACCATCCTCTTTCACCGCGTGTTTGAGCCGCTGCGACATAGTCGCGAGACTTAATATCCAGCGTCAAGCCTCGGACAATTCGAAATACTGTGGGGGAATTAACAAATACTACTGATACGAAAACAACCAGGATCTCAGGAGGCATAGATATAAAATCAAGTGGTATGGGTAAAATATGAATTGCGGTGTCCGGTTCGGATATCATGGACAAATAGACCCACATAGATAACACTGTTACTCCGCCGACAATCCATAGACGGACATCCGGACGTGTATGATATTTAGAGTTCAACAAAACAGTGAGAAATACGACAGGAAAGAAAAATAAAATTAATGCCATATAATTTGGCAGTCCCGTCTTCACTATTTCTGGGGTCACAAGAAGAAAGAAAAGGAGAATAACTGGAAAAGCGAGGATTAAATTGGCTAAAAAACTTAAAACTGTATCAAGTGAGGACTTAACAAGAAGCCAAAGGATAAGTACCACCATCAAAATTAATAAAATTATAATATCTACAGCCGCGCCCAAAAACGTTAATAACGAAATAAAAAGAGCGCCCACAATGCAAGCTATTAGAAAGGCACGATTGCCAAATTCTAAAATTGGGTCTGAGTAATAGCCAGCGGGTATTCCTAAAGTTATCCCAACCATAAACGCGAATAACGTCGCTAACGGTGCCACAACTATGACAATTGCTGAACCCTTGACGGCTCGACTGAATACATCTCTTGCCAGGCCGTCCCCTCCCAATAAAAAATACTGAAAGTCGGTGCCTTCGGCGCCTCGCATGGGAGTTCCAGGCAATTTATTTTTCATTCCAGAAACTTGAGAAAGTTCATTGTGAGTTACGATCATATCAAAAATGCCACCAAAAATAGCGACGAGAACCCAAAATAAAATCAGGCCGAGGCCAACCATTCCTACAGGGCTATCGAATAATTTGCCGTAAAGTCCGAGCTTTCTTTTAAATGCAACTGAAAAAACAAAAATTAAAATTAGTGTTAACCATACGGGGGTGAGCTGTTTTGAAATACCTCCGACGATACCGCCACCCTCTAAACCAAAAATCATTCCGAGAACAAGGTAAAGTAACGAAACTCCAACAAACAAACCAAAGCTAATCGAGACTGCTAGATTGATTTTTGCGGTAAAGGGATGTTCCATTAGGCTTCCATCAGCATCATAACCTCGTGCTGAGGGAATGAACAACCCGCTTATAAGCTGAAGCATAAATCCCACTAATAAAATTAGTAAAAATATACCCAGTATCGGGTTTAAAAAACCACCAACATTACCTGTCCAAGTTAAAGCTTCCATTGCTCACAGCTCCTATGAAATGCTTATGCGCGGGTTTAAGAAGACATAACCGATATCTGATATCAGTTGGGTCACTAGGACCACTATTACAGAAACAACTGATACAGCGAGAAGTAAATCGATATCATTATTTCCCGCTGCTTGCACTAGTGCAAAGCCTAACCCTTTAAAATTGAAAAGCGTCTCAACAATCACAACACCTGTGAGAAGCCAGGGTATTTGTAACATAATCACTGTAAATGGGGCTATTAAAGCGTTTCGTAGCGCGTGTTTAATTACAATATTTTTAAAATTAACACCTTTCAGCCTTGCTGTTCGGATGTATTGACTTGTCATTACTTCCGCCATTGAAGCTCTTGTCATTCTCGCAATGTACCCCATGCCATAAAGCGCAATTGTAAGAACCGGTAACATAAAATTTTCTAATGTTGGGGCTTCTGCGACTTTCCACCAGAAACCCTCTAAAAAATCTGGCAGCCAGTATACATCGTAGTCAGCTGGTATTTCTTTGGCCGCCGAAGTCGCAGATCCTTTGAATAAAATCCGTTTATCTGACCAACCAAGAGAGCTAAAAAGTGGGCTTAGGCCAAATTTTGATGATGCTAGAAGAGCAATGAAAACTACCCCTGACACGTACTCGGGTGTTGCAGTCGTTGCAATTGCGCCCGTCGACAAAGTCCTATCTAATCGAGATCCCTCTTTCATTCCGGCTAACACACCTAAAAATAATGCGCTCGGGATCATTACTAGAAATACCCACAACATCAAAACACCGGTTGCGGATAGCCGCTTCGCAATGACATTAGCGACAGGTTCTTTGAATACCCAACTTTGCCCCCAATAGCCTTGAATGATGCCACAATATCTAGGTGTATTTGATTGAATTACCCCATGGGCAGAGCACCGACTACGGGTTTCACCATCTCGCCCTTCGATACGATAACTTGGAACTACCCCTAGCCACTCCCCGTATTTAAGTGTAACGGGGCGTTCAAAACCACGGTCCCTTAAATAACTCGATACTTCCGCTTCTGACATACGGAAATTGCCCTGTGTTTTGGCTAATTTTTCCAAGTTTGGTTGTAAATTGGTCATCACAAAGACAATAAATGTCAGAGATAGGGCTGTGAGCAACATTAATGATATGCGGCGGATTAAAAATATTCCCATATTTTGGGGTCCTTAGGGTACTGATAAAAGTTTTTATTTATCTATATGATGGGCCGCCCCAAATAATTGAAGCGGCCCAATTATGAAATTAGGCTTTCAAGGCCCACTTATAAACTTGTGGCAGATATGCTATGTGCATATCAACGCCGACTAAGTTGTCCGTATGATGCCGAACGACCTGGCGCCAGTACGGTTGGATAGTTACGCCCTCTTCAATTACTAGAGCCTGCATTTTTCCCATTACAACTCGCCGCTCGTCGGCGTTTGCCAATGAATTGGCTTCTGCTAGCAATGCGTCAAAATCAGGATTTGACCAACCAAATTCATTCCAAGCCTCTCCCGAACGGTATGCAAGGCCAAGAACTTGTGTTCCTAATGGACGGTGGTTCCAGTTTGTGGATGAAAATGGATAATTTGCCCAGTCATTCCAGAAAGTTGATCCTGGAAGGATTGTACGCTTTACCTTAATGCCTGCATCCCGAAGTTGGGCTGCAACAGCGTCAGTTGTGTCTTTTCTCCAATTGTCATCTATAGATATCAGCTCGTGCTCATAGTCCTCCATACCAGCTTCTTTCATCAAAGCTAGTGCTCCTGCAGGATCATGCGGTATGCGAGTGACCGACGGATCATGCTCTGGATGTATCGGCCCAACATGGCAATTGTCTGCTGCGATACCCTGACCATTAACCCCAAGCTCGAGAAGTACATTATTGTCAACAGCCATTGCAATGGCTTTCCGAACCCGTTTGTCCTTATACTGCTCATGCGTTTGATTAGTGCGAACCACGATAGTGGATCCTGAAGTAACGGCTGATTTCACGAGTCCAATGCTGTCGAATATATCAGAAAATTCACCAACTGATTCCCAGTTCATGTCAATTTCTTCTGATTCATAGGCCGCAACAGTTGCTGACATGTCTGTCCCGTAATCTATGTATTCAATCCGGTCCAAGAAACCGCCTTTGCCGGCAGCGTATCCCCACCATTCGTGGCTGTCATTACGAACATTGACTGCTTTAACACCCACCTCGTAGGATTCTGGTCTCATAAAACCAGTCCCAACTGCGGTACCGATCATATCGTCAGGATTGTGACTGCTGTGGACAATTGCTGCAGGGTAGTCCGCGAAACCAGGTACAATTGTGATGTCCGGTGCCAATAAATTCAACTGCACTGTCGATGCATCCACTACAACTATAGCTCCATCTCGGGCCTTATTCGTATCTGGATCAATCAGCGAAGCCATCCGACCGGCCATTGAGTTCCCTTCAACATCTTTTTCACACCAACCGATAATATTCCTAGCTACATCATCCGCGGTGAAATCGTCGCCATTATTCCATTTAACGCCCTCGCGAACTTTCAAAGTATATTGCGTGGCGTCTGCATTTGCGGACCATGAGGCCAGCAACATTGGCTCAAATGAACCGTCAGAATTATACTCAACCAGATACTCTAGCCAACCCGCAGTTACCGTAGCAATTTGAGTCCAGTCATAAGTTCGAGGATCTTTTAAAGCGCGAACTTCCATCTGCATGCGAATTGTACCGCCTCGTTTGGCGTGTCCGCCCGCTTTTAGCGGGGTGTTGATACCTAACAGGCCATACGCCGCTACGGTTGTTACACCGAGGGCTGTTGCACGGGACATAAATTCGCGACGGTCAAGCTTGCCCTCTTTTACTTCGTTAGCATACATTTCTGCAGCTGGATGCATGGATATTTTTTTTTGGGTCATTTTTTTCTCCCTGTGACGCCGAAAGTCATTAAAACTAAAATTTTGGCTATTTATTTGGCCTTCTGCATTTAGCTTGTTCGAACCTTATTCATGCTTAAAAATCAGCTCAGGTCAACGTGAAAGTATATTAGCAACAACCCAAAAACGACGTTTGTCACCTATAATGCGTTATTTCAAGATGTAGTGAATGGATTAACTAGTTTGCCCAGGCGGGTTGCCCTAATCTCAATCCCAAAAGCGAAGTTGTGATAGTGGATTTAAACATGGTTCAGCGTGCGGTAAAAGACGGGCAGGGTGTGGCGCTAGGAGTGTTCCCGTTAATGGGCGGTGATGTTGCGAAGGGTCAACTTACCAAGCCATTTACAATCGATCTAGCTCCAAGCCGTGCGTTCTACCTATTGACGCCAATTGGGGGTCGCCAGCGTAAAGAGGTGCGCATTGTTTTTGAGTGTATTAAGGAACAGGCTCTCTAATTTACAACAACCTTGGGCATACGGATTGGTTATTGACGGTGTTTGCCGCATGCTTGAGGGGTAAAACTTTAGTTTTTATTTTTTATATTAGGTTAGCAATGGTGTTCCCGCAAGTCGAGAACGGTACAGCCGCTCTGCCTGACTTAAAAATTAGGCAGGTGTCATCGTTTGCAACATGTCCATGAATAGCGGGGCCTATATCTCCGCCTTACCTAATAATGTAACAATGCCATTTTAAAGTTGGTCAGCATTATACCTCTGCCAAGACGCCATACGTTTTCGAAACCATGTTCTTTGACGTTTGGCAAATTGACTTGAGGCTGTCACGGCGAGGACAGTGGCTTCCTCTAAACTCAAATGCCCAGACAGATGCGCGATCAATTCAGGGGCGCCAATAGCTTGTGAGGACTGCCACTCGGGGTCCCAAGTCTCAAAATTGCTACGGGCTTCTTCTAGAGCTCCTTGCGCGATCATGATATCAAAGCGCCGCTTGAGCCTGTCATTTAGCCAATCAACAGTGCTAGTCAAATGCAGTGCGTGACAGGCTGCCAGGGGTAACAGAGGCGGCGGAGTTTTTGCTTGCCAACTTACAATAGATTGCCCGGTGCCCTGCAAAACCTCCCAAGCCCGCGCAACCCGCATCGGATTTTGCACGTCAATCCTCGCGCGTGTTTCCGCATCTAAATCATCTAACATCTGCTGCAGACCGCCCTGGGACAGGAGATCCGCCGATTGGGCGCGAATATTGGCAGAAATGGCGGGGATATCTGCGAGCCCCTCCGTCAAAGCTCGAAAGTAAAGCCCGGTGCCGCCCACAATGATCGGACGTTTGTCTCCACTCAGAATTGGGCCAATGTCGCGCAGCCAATTGCCAACTGAATAGCTTTCATGATTGGCCACGTGACCATATAATGCATGCGGTGCACCGTTTTCTTCCTCATCTGAGGGGCGTGCGGTAAGAAGGCGCCAACCGCTGTAGACTTGCAGCGCATCGGCATTGACAATGACGCCGCCCAATTTTGCCGCGATATCTAGCGCAAGGGCGGATTTGCCACTTGCGGTTGCCCCAGCAATCAAAACCGGGCGAGTTTCCCCCAGCGTTGAGAGCAAAGAATTTCGCACCATTTATCGCATTTCTCCACTTTTTTTCATTTGCTCTGTCACACGCCGTTGCTCTTGGTCAATTTTTGAGACATCTTAAGCAAAAATAACATGAGGGCACAATGCACCAAACTCCCAGTTCCCAAGTTCAATTCAAACGTGTTCTATTGAAAATTTCTGGTGAGGCCTTGATGGGAGATCAAGGATACGGTCTTCATCCACCGACCGTGGAGCAGATCGCCACTGAGGTGAAAACTGTTCATGATGTTGGTGCCGAGATTTGCATGGTCATCGGTGGCGGTAACATCTTTCGAGGGTTGCAGGGCTCTGCGCAGGGTATGGAGCGCACCACGGCGGATTACATGGGTATGCTGGCAACTGTTATGAACGCGCTTGCGATGCAAAGCTCATTAGAAGAGCAGGGCGTTCATACCCGGGTGGTCTCTGCGATCCCAATGGATCAGGTGTGTGAACCTTACATTCGCCGCCGCGCAGTGCGCCATTTGGAGAAAAAGCGGGTGGTGATTTTTGCAGCAGGGACGGGCAATCCCTATTTCACCACCGATACCGCGGCCACCTTGAGGGCGAGTGAAATGGCCTGCGAGGCAATTTTTAAAGGCACACAGGTTGATGGTATTTATGATAAAGATCCCAAGAAACACAGAGACGCGGTACGCTACGCGTCGGTGACCTATGATGAGGTTTTACAAAAGCGCTTAAAAGTTATGGATGCTTCAGCAATCGCTTTGGCGCGTGATAATAATTTACCGATCATTGTGTTCTCACTCGATGAGCCTGGCGGGTTTAAGGGAATTTTATCCGGCAACGGAACTTATACCAAGGTTCACGGTTAACCAACTTAAGAAAGAAATAGCATGTCCGATGATCCATTAGATATTGATATTGATGACCTTCAACGTCGCATGAACGGTGCAATGGCCTCGTTGAAAACAGAATTTGCCTCGCTGCGCACAGGACGGGCCAGTGGATCTATTCTTGATCCGGTGATGGTGGACGCTTACGGGCAGATGACCCCCATAAACCAAGTTGGCACAGTCAATGTCCCGGAATCGCGGATGGTTACGGTTAATGTTTGGGACAAAACACTGGTTGGCAAAGTCGAAAAAGCCATTCGCGAAAGCGGTCTGGGAATAAACCCGCAAACTAACGGCACAATCATCATGCTGCCTATCCCGGAACTGAACGAAGAGCGGCGTCGGGAGTTAACAAAAGTGGCGGCGGGCTACGCAGAGCACTGCCGGGTGTCGGTGCGCAATATCCGCCGGGACGGAATGGATCAGATCAAAAAGGCCAAGGCGGCCGGTATGCCGGAAGATGACCAAAAGCTCTGGGAAACAGAGGTCCAGTCCCTGACCGATGCGCAAATTAAGTTGATAGATACCGCTTTAGAAACCAAGCAAACCGAAATTATGATGGTTTAGATCGGACTGGTTCAATGGCACAATCGGCGGAACATGTTGCGATTATCATGGACGGAAATGGCCGTTGGGCGCAGCAACGCGGCCTGCCGCGGTTAGCGGGCCACCACGAGGGGGCCAAAAGGATTCGTGAAATCGTTCAATCCTGTCCGGATGTTGGCGTTAAGCATCTGACGATATTCGCGTTTTCAACAGAAAACTGGAAACGCACCCAGGCGGAAGTTGGTGGTTTAATGCGACTGTTCAAGCGTTACATATTGAGCGAAGCCAGAGATTTGGTAAGTGAGGGCGTGCGGGTTCGCTTCATCGGGGATCGTCTGCGGCTTGATAAAACGTTGATCAAACTTATGGATGAGCTTGAGGCATTGACGGCGCATAATTCAAAAGTGCATTTGACGATCGCGCTCAATTACGGGGGACGTGATGAGGTGACGCGCGCGGCGCAGCGTATGGCTGGAGATGTGGAAAGCGGCGTGTTGGCCGCAAAGGATGTGACAGCCGAAGTCTTGGCGCGGTATTTGGACACGCATTTATTGCCCGATCCGGATTTGGTGATCCGCACCAGCGGCGAGGCGCGCATCTCCAACTTTCTTCTGTGGCAATCCGCATATGCGGAATATGAGTTTATCGATACGCTTTGGCCTGATTTTAATGCTGATGAGTTCACCAAATTGCTGTCCAATTTTGGGGCTCGTGAGCGCCGATTTGGAGCGATCTACGCATGACACAGGACCGATGGGCAGATCTGCCGCTGCGCATGGCCTCTGCTGTGGCCTTGCTACTTATTTTTTCTGCCTCTCTCTATTTTGGACGTATCGGGGTGTTGGTCCTTGGCGTGGTGGCTGTGGTCGCCATGCAATGGGAATTGGCACGCATGTTTGGCCTAAATCGATGGCGCTTGCTGGCGGTCGCGGCTGTGGCCGGCATAGAATGGTTGCCTATGGCCGTGCTGCCAACAGTTTTGACCCAGAATTTGACCCTAGCAGCCGCAGCGGGCTTTCTTCCAATCATGCTGGGCGCGGTGTTCATCTCTCATAATCGTAGGATGTACATCGGTTATGGCGGTCTCTTGACGATTGGTATGCTGTCCTATTGGTATCTTGCCTTGACGTTTGGGGCGCTTGGCATCGCGGTCTTGGCCACTGTGGTCATTCTTTCGGATATTGGAGGTTATATCGCTGGACGATGGATCGGCGGCGCGAAGTTTTGGCCAGCTGTAAGCCCCAAAAAAACTTGGAGCGGCACTGTGGCAGGGTGGCTTTTGGCAGGGACTTTTGGTCTGTATCTGACGCAACAAATCGGCGCTATATGGCCCGTTCCGGTGGCTATATGCGTGGCCTTCGGCGCGCAGATGGGGGATATCGCTGAGAGCTGGGTAAAACGCCGCCAGGGCGTTAAAGACAGCTCGCAACTCATTCCAGGGCATGGCGGTTTTTTAGATCGGCTTGATGGCTTCATTGGCGGGGCCGCGACGTTTGGCTTGATTACGGCGCTGTTTCTGTCGTGACGCGCCGGGTTTCAATCTTCGGCGCCACAGGATCCATCGGGCAAAATACTTTGGATCTTTTGCGGCGCGACCCAGCGGCCTATCACGTGGTGGCTTTGAGCGGCGGCCGCAATATTGCGCAGCTGGCCAAAGACGCGCTTGAATTTTCCCCCGAAGTGGTTGTCACGGCCTTTGAAGATTTCTTGCCAGAGTTGCAAGCGGCACTGGCCGGATCTGGTGTGGCGGTTGAGGCGGGCGCGCAGGCGATCGCGCGCGCGGCCGATCGGCCAGCGGATTGGATCATGTCATGCATAGTGGGCGTGGCGGGGCTGACGCCCAGTTTACATGCCGTGCGGCAAGGCGCGACCTTGGCGCTTGCCAACAAAGAGTCGCTGGTGGCCGCAGGTCCAATCTTACTGGAAGAGGCCCGGAGACATGGGGCGACAATTCTGCCGGTAGACAGCGAACATTCCGCGGTGTTTCAGGTCCTAATTGGCGAAGACATTGCAAATGTTGAGCGGATTATCATTACGGCAAGCGGCGGTGCGTTTCGCGATTGGCCGCAAGCGGATTTGGCCAAGGCCACCCCGGCGCAGGCCCAAACCCATCCCAATTGGTCCATGGGCCAAAGGATTACCATTGACAGTGCCTCTATGTTTAACAAGGCCATGGAATTAATTGAAACCAAAGAGTTCTTTGGGGTTCGTGAGGCGCAAATTGAGACAATTATTCACCCCGAAAGTTTGATCCATGCAATGGTTGGGTTTCAAGACGGTGGGATGATGGCTCATGTCGGACCGCCGGATATGCGCCATGCCATTGGCTTTGCGCTTCACTATCCTATGCGCCGACCGTTGGATGTTGCGCGATTGGATCTCACGCAGATTGGCCAATTTCGCTTCTATGCGGCCGATGAGGCGCGTTACCCTGCGCTTCGTTTGGCGCGCGAGGTTATGCGGCAGGGCCATCTTTGGGGCGCCGCTTTCAATGCGGCCAAAGAAGTGGCGTTAGATCGCTTCATTGCTGGTGACATTGGATTTTTGGATATGGCTATATTAGTCGAAAAAGCTTTGCACGATATGGACCGGTCTGGGCTTTTGGGCACGGCGCCGCGTGATTTACCAGATGTTTTGCAAGCCGATCAAGCCACGCGCGAAAGGGCCCGGACAATAGATGTTTGATATGGCTGCACTCTCCGCCTCTTTTGGCGGATTTATTTGGATGTTCTTCTTTTTTGTGATCGCCTTATCGATCATCGTGGCGGTGCACGAATACGGCCATTACATTGTTGGGCGTTGGTGCGGCATCCATGCGGAGGTTTTTTCGGTGGGATTTGGCACCGTGCTGCTTTCGCGGGTCGACCGGCATGGTACGCGGTGGCAATTTGCAGCGCTGCCGTTCGGCGGGTTTGTGCGTTTCAAAGGCGATGCCAGTGCTGCCAGCGCGCCTGATGCGGCGCTTTTGCCGAAGCTGAGTGCTCAGGAGCGGCGCAAAACCATGCATGGGGCGCCAATCTGGGCGCGGGCTGCGACGTCGGCGGCCGGGCCTGTATTCAATTTTATCCTGTCGATTATTCTATATTGCGTACTTTTCATGTGGCATGGCCAATATGATGGCAGTTTGAAAATCGCCCAATTAACCCCCGTGCCTGGGGAAATGGGCCTCGAGATTGGAGATGAAATCCTAGCCGTTGAGGGGCAGGAGGTGCGCAGTTACGAAGAATTTGCGACGATCGGTCAGGCGCTTGAGGCACCCGTGCGCTATACAGTGTTGCGCGATGGGAATCGTCGCTCAGTGGTTGGGCCCGTACCGTTCCCGGCTTTGGTGGCGCAGGTCCAGCCGCGCTCTGCTGCGATTGAGGCGGGGTTGCAGGCCGGAGACGTTATTTTGCGGATTGATGGGCTGCCGATTAATGGGTTTTCACAGCTGCAACAGGCCGTGGCTAAGGCGGATGGGGATGAAATGGGGTTTTCGGTCTGGCGGACGGGCACAGAATTTGATGTGCGCCTAACTGCTAAATCAGTTGCAATTCCCAGCGCCAATGGCGATTTTGTGAACCGGCGATTGGTAGGTATTTCTGGTGGTACATTCTTTGAGCCGGGCACGGACCCATTGCCCATTGGCGTGGCGTTGCTTGCGGCGGCGGAGCGCACTTGGTCGATTATTAACCTGTCGCTGGCAGGTTTGAAGCAGATGATTCTGGGCTCGATCAGCGCGTGTAATATTTCCGGACCTGTGGCGATTGCTGAGACGGCTGGGCAGATGGCGCGTCAAGGGGCGATGCCCTTTGTTGCGCTGATTGCGGGGCTGTCGGCCGCGGTTGGTTTGATGAACCTCTTTCCCATTCCGGTCCTAGATGGCGGACATTTGCTATTTTGCGCCTATGAAGCAATCACGGGGTGCAAACCAAGTGATTCCGCTTTACGGGTTTTGATGACGATTGGGCTGTTTTTGGTTTTATCGCTGACGGCCTTTGCAGTGGTCATGAATTTCATGTGCCCGTAACTCGGCCCAGTGGCTGAAAACCTCACTAAATGCGGCAATTGGCGCGCAGTTGGTTTTGACACACTGCCGGCGAGGCGATAAGTTGACGAATTATTAATCAGGTCATCAACAGGGACAATTGTGATGAAACTTTTTGGAGCTAATACGGCAAGGGTGAATATTTTGGTCCGCGCCTTTAGTGTCATGATGATCTCTTGCGTCTGGTTGGTGCAGTCGGCGCAAGCAAATGATTTTAAAATCAATGAAATAATCGTGGATGGCAACCGGCGGATCGAGACGGCAACGATTCGCAGCTATACAGAGATTGAAACCCCCGCGTCATTGACCACAGGTGCGGTCAATGACGCGGTGCAGCGCGTGCGTGCCTCAAACCTGTTTGAAAGCGTATCGGCCGAGGTGCAGGGCAACCGTCTCAAGGTCACAGTTGTTGAATTTCCGACGGTCAATGAAGTGGTGTTTGAAGGCAATGACCGGCTTGGCAGCAATCAGCTAAGCGCTTTGGTGCGCTCGCAATCAAGACGGGTCTATTCGGTGAGCCAAGTGCGTGATGACGCCAATGCAATTGCCGAGGCCTATGCCAATCAAGGCCGTATATCCGCTTCAGTTGAGCCGCGTATCATCCGGCGGTCGGACAACCGGGTCGATGTTGTTTTCGAGATCGTTGAGGGCGGTGTTGTAGAGATCGAACGACTCTCTTTTGTTGGCAACCGAAAATTCTCGGACCGGCGTTTGCGCCGCGTTTTGAACACCAAGCAAGCCGGCCTTCTGCGGGCATTCATTCAGCGCGATGCCTATGTCGAGGACCGGGTTGAATTCGACAAACAAGTTCTGACTGATTTTTATAAATCGCGCGGCTACATCGATTTTCAAGTCCAATCTGTGACCTCAGAGCTTTCCAAAACCCGCGATTCCTTTTTTATCACCTTCCGCGTTCAAGAGGGGCAGCAATTCTCCTTTGGCAAAATTACAACGACATCAAGTCTCGAAGATGTAGACGCGGCCAATTTCGACAAGGCGATCAAAGTCGAGCAGGAGAATATCTACTCTCCGGCCCTGGTCGAAAGTACCATTGCCCGTATGGAACGCCGCGCTTTGGAGCTGGGGCTTGATTTCGTACGTGTTGAGCCGCGCGTGACCCGTAACAATGAAAGCTTGGCTTTGGATATTGATTTTATCCTATCTCGAGGCCCACGCGTTTTTGTTGAGCGGATTGATATTGCTGGCAATACGACCACGCTGGATCGGGTGATCCGGCGACAGTTCAAAATCGTTGAGGGCGATGCGCTGAACCCGCGTGAAATTCGCGCCAGCGCGGAACGGATTAGGGCTCTGGGGTTCTTTGCACGGTCTAATGTAACCGCCCAGGAGGGGTCTGCGCCCAATCAACGGATCGTCAAAGTTGAGGTGACTGAGAAGCCCACCGGCAGCTTGAAATTCGGTGCCAATTATAACTCCGCCAATGGGGTCGGGTTGGTGGCCAGTTTTCGCGAAGCAAATTTCTTGGGACGGGGCCAAGCCACCAGTTTCGGCGTTAATACCACCTCAAGCACCCGCAATTTTAATTTTGGCTTCAAAGAACCGTCGCTATATAACCGCGATTTGAGCTTGAGTTTTGGGCTTGATTACCAAGGCACAAGCAAGAACAACGCGCGGTATAATACTGGTGCCTTCGGATTTGACGCAGCTTTGGCCTTTCCGGTCAGCGAATCTGGATATATGACACCGAAATTCTTCTATGAAAAGGAAGAGCTGACAGATGTGACCACATCTTCAGCAGTTATTACCGGAGAAGCGGCAGAGGGCGACCGCAAAACCCTCGGCTTGGGCTATAGCTACTCTCTTGACAACCGCCGGACAGGTCTAAATCCGAAGGCCGGAATATTCTTACGTTTGTCCCAAGATTTTGGACTGGCCGGTGATGCGCGATTTGTCCGCACGAATCTGAAATTGGGTGCTGAAACCTATGTGCGCAATGAAGACTTTAAAGTCACAGCGACGCTTCAAGGTGGCGCACTCAATTATGCGAGTGGCAGCTCGAGCCAGGTCACGGATCGCTTTTTCCTCGGAGCTGGCCTGTTTCGTGGCTTCGCGCCCGGCGGTCTCGGCCCGCGCGAAGTAGACAGCAGCAACTCAATTAATGACGCGCTGGGGGGAGAATACTACGCCGTTGCGCGATTTGAAACGCAATTTCCAATCGGTCTGCCAGAGGAATACGGCATTGAGTTTGGCGCGTTCTTAGATGCGGGCTCCGTATGGGGCTTAAACTCAGCCCATGTGGGGTCGGGGACCAGTCAAGCATCGGCCAATACAATTTACCACGATGAATTCACCCTGCGCGCGGTGGCTGGTGTGTCGATCTTCTGGAACACGCCAATTGGTCCGCTGCGCTTTAACTTTACTGATGCGGTTAAGACTGCAGAATATGACGTTGAGCAGAATTTTGATCTCACCGTTTCGACGTCTTTTTGATGGCTGCCTGCGCCGGGTCAGTCCGGCTTTCTGTTCTGCGGCTCATCATGTTTTGGACACTCCTCGCAGCGCCTTTAGCGGCGCAGGGGACATCTATATTAGTGGTGGATCTTGATCGGGCCTATGAAATTTCCATCTATGGCAAATCGATGCGCGAGCAGTTTCGCAAAGACAACCAAGACGTGGCCGCGGAAAATACGCTCATTCTTAATGCCTTGAAAGATGAAGAGCTGCAGCTGACTGAGGATCGTGCGACTTTGTCTGCTGAAGAATTCGCCGCCGCCGCCGTTGCATTTGACGTGAAAGTGCAGAAAATTCGCAGTGCAAGGCTTGAAAAAATTCGACAGGTGGACGAGCAATTTAAGGGGCTGAAGCCACAATTTTTCAAACGTATTGAGCCCTTTTTTGACCTGATTATGCAGCAACTCAATGCGACGGTGATTTTGGAGAAAAGCTCAATTTTGCGCAGCATTGAGGGCATAGACATCACAGAACTTTTGGTCGAGCGGGTTGATAAGGCCTATCTGGCCGAAAATTAAACCTTCGTTGTCCCCTTCGCTTAGAGTATGGGCTGGAAAGCCGGCTGTGGCAAATGTTGCACGGCGCGCCAGGGTTTGATACCTTTAATAAAATAAAGGATTATATACATGACCGAACTCGCATGCGCTGACATCCAACTGATTCAAGCTATCCTCCCCCATCGCTATCCCTTCCTTTTGGTAGATCGTGTCGAAGGTATCGACGGGGTGAAATCGGCGCGTGGGATCAAAAACGTCACGATGAATGAACCTCATTTTCAAGGCCATTTTCCCGGCACGCCCATAATGCCGGGTGTCACAATTGTTGAAGCTCTGGCGCAAACCGCGGCGGTTATGGTCGGGGTAACACATAACCTGGCAGATACGAATATGTTGATCTATTTTATGGCCATTGATAAATGCAAATTCCGTCGTAAAGTTGTGCCCGGCGATGTTTTGGAATTGCATGTGGAGACCCTCCGCGGCGGGTCCAAAATCTGGAAATTTAAGGGCTGTGGTTTGGTCAACGGCGAGATGGCAGCAGAAGCCGAATTTACCGCCATGATGGATTTGCCGGAGACCGGCAAGTGAGCATAGACAGCACTGCACAGATTCATCCTTCAGCGGTTGTCGAGCCAGGGGCCCGCATCGGGGCGGGCTGTGAAATTGGTCCGTTTTGTTGGATCGGACCGCATGTGGAGCTCGGCGAGAATGTTGTTTGCAGCTCGCATGTGGTTATTCGCGGGCAAACCAAAGTCGGCTCTGAAACGCGTATCTTCTCATTTGCAGTAATTGGGGAAATTCCGCAGGATTTGAAGTTTAAAGGCGAAGTCTCACAACTGAAGATCGGCCAAGGCAACACCATCCGAGAGCATGTTACCATCAATCTAGGCACTCAAGGGGGTGGCGGCGTCACCTCGATTGGCGATGATTGTTTGCTGATGGCGGGCTGCCATATTGCCCATGACGCGCATCTGGGAAATCGGGTCATTATTGTAAATTCTGCCGCCATTGCCGGCCATGTGATCATCGAAGACGAGGTGATTGTTGGCGGCCTTTGCGGCGTGCATCAATTCGTGCGCCTGGGAAGGGGTGCGATTATTGGCGCTGTGACCATGGTGACCAATGATGTAATTCCCTTCGGTTTGGTGCAGGCGTCACGGGGCGAGTTGGATGGCCTAAATTTGGTTGGGCTCAAGCGCCGTGGCGTGGATCGCAAGGACATCACGGCTCTGCGCGCTGCGTTTCAGATGCTGGCCCAAGGGGAAGGTGCGTTTCAAGATCGGGCGAAACGGCTGGGTGAGGAAACCGACAGTGCCTATGTGCAGGAGATTGTCGATTTTATTCTGGGCGACAGCGGTCGCTCCTTTTTGACACCGGGTTGAACAGATGCTGGCGCTGATATGCGGGCAGGGCGCCTTGCCTGGTCTGATTGTTCGCAACCTGTCCCATGCGCCTGTGATTGCGGCTCTTGAGCAATTTCCGCCTGAGGGTCTTGCTGTTGATTTGACATTTCGGCTTGAAACCCTCGGAACATTCTTAAAGGCATTGAAAAAGCGCGGTGTCTTGCAGGTTTGTTTTGCTGGTGCGATCAGGCGTCCAAAGATCGATCCCGAGCAAATTGATGCGGCCACGCAGCCCTTGGTGGCGCAAATCTCTGGGGCGCTTTCTGGTGGCGATGACGCCGCTTTACGCGCCGTTGTTGATATTTTCGAACAGGCTGGGTTTGAAGTGGTTGGGTTTACCCATCTCGTCCCAGAGCTTTTGCCGCGGGGCGGTGTGTTGAGCATCCGCCAGCCAATGGGAAAAGAGCGACGCGATGTGGCGCGGGCTCATTCAGTGATTGCGGGACTCTCAGCTTTGGATATGGGGCAGGGCTGCGTGGTGGCTTCTGGTCATGTGCTGGCCGTTGAGGTGTTTGGTGGCACTCGGTGGATGTTGTCCAGCCTCTCATCTGACCGTCCTACAGATTGGCCTGAGGGCGGGTTGCTTTATAAAGCTCCCAAGGAGGGGCAAGAGCGGCGCGTGGACCTGCCGGCTATAGGTCCTGAGACGATGGAGCAGGTCGCGCAGGCGGGGCTGGCGGGCGTTGCGATTGTGCAAGGTGGCGTGGTTGCGCTGGATTTACCAAAAATCATTGCCGAGGCCGATCGGTTGGGCCTTTTCCTTTGGGTTTGTGAGGCCGAGCCGTGAAAGTGTTTGTGGTGGCGGGTGAAGCCTCGGGCGATCGTCTTGGTGCGGATCTTATGCGCGGGTTGCGCCATCTGGTTTCCGATGTGAGCTTCCGCGGGGTCGCTGGGCCGGAGATGCAAAGCGAAGGTTTGGACAGCTTGTTTGACATGTCAGAGCTTTCTGTCATGGGGTTGGCTGAGGTTTTGCCAAAATATTTTGCCCTAAAGCGTCGGTTGCATAAGACCGTGGCTGAAGTCCTGGCTTGGAAGCCAGATATTTTGATCACCATCGACAGTCCTGATTTTTGTTTGCGGGTGGCGCGGGCTGTGCGGAGTGCTGACCCTAGGATCAGAACTTGCCATTATGTTGCGCCCTCCGTTTGGGCGTGGCGCGCCGGGCGTGCCAAGAAAATGGCAAGCTACATCGATCATGTGCTGGCGCTCCTGCCATTTGAACCGTCCTATATGGAGGCGGAAGGCATGGCCTGCGATTTTGTGGGCCATCCGATTGCAGCTCAAGCGCCAATCACCTCCAAACAAATTGCCCAATTTCAAGCTGATTTCAACTTAGATACAGCGTTGAAGTCCTTAGTGATTTTACCGGGCTCTCGAGCCTCAGAAATCAAGCGCCTGTTGCCCGTATTCTGCGAGGTCTTATCGCAGCCGTGTTTTGGAAAGTTTCAGCTCATTTTTCCAACATTGCCACATCTGGCGCCGCTCTTGCAGGCCGAAATCAGTGCTTTGCCGCAGGAAAAACGGCTGATCACAGGCTCCGGACACAGCGCGAAAGCCGCGGCTGAGGAGCGGCTGGTGGCCTATAGTGCCGCAACAGCGGCTCTGGCGGCATCTGGCACCGTATCGCTTGAGCTGGCTGCAGCGGGCACTCCGATGGTGATTGCCTATGACATGGGCCTTGTCTCGCGGCTGGTGATCGGTTCTATGCTTAAAATTGATACTGTGACGTTGGTTAACCTAGTGTCAGAGAACCGCGCTGTTCCAGAGTTCATCGGTAAAAACTGTAAAGCCGAGCGTATTGCACCCGCTTTGCAGCACATATTAACGGCGCCCACGGCGCAGCAGGAGGCCATCGAGGCGACAATGACACGCCTAGGCCGTGGAGATCCCGACCTGCACTATCGTGCGGCACGGGCTGTGCTTACGGGGCTGGGACGGGCTTAGCCGCGGGTGATCCACCCCCCACCCAAAACTCGGCTGCCCTCGGGGTCATAAAAAACGCAGGCTTGGCCCGGCGCGACACCCTCTTCGGCTATCATGAGCTCCACCACCGCTTCAGTCTCGGACAAGGGGCGCAGCACTGCGTCGCGCGGCGGGCGGGTGGATCTGACTTTGGCGGCGATTCTCCATTCGGCCTGCGCGGTCAGAGGCTTATCACCAAGCCAATTGACCTCCTTAAGTCGCACTTGCCGTGTCGCCAGCATCTCTTTTGGTCCGACAACCACCTGCCGGTTTTCGATGTCCAAATGGACCACGTAGATTGGATCGGTCAACCCGCCGATTCCAAGACCGCGCCTCTGACCAATAGTGTAATGGATAATGCCGTCATGGGTTCCCAGGACTTTGCCGCTCTGATCGACAATATCGCCCGGCTTTGCTGAGCCAGGATGCAGCTTTTCAATCACCGCTGCATAGTCACCATCTGGCACGAAGCAAATATCTTGGCTATCAGGTTTATCGGCCACGCCAAGACCGTATTTGCTCGCCAGAGCCCGGGTTTCAGCCTTTGAGGTCAAATGCCCGAGCGGAAATCTCAGATAGTCGAGCTGCTTGGAGGTGGTCGAAAATAAAAAGTAACTTTGATCTCGATTTTGATCTGCGGCCATGTGCAATTGTGCACCTTTCGGGCCTATTTTGCGTTGGATGTAATGGCCCGTGGCCATACAATCTGCATCAAGATCTTTCGCCGTTTGCAGCAAATCTTTAAACTTCACACGCTCATTGCAGCGAATACAAGGGACAGGTGTGGCCCCAGCAAGATAGCTTTCAGCAAAATCGTCGATGACAGCCTCGCGAAACGTGTTCTCATAGTCCAGAACATAGTGTGGAAAATTGAGCTCCTCTGCCACGCGGCGCGCGTCGTGAATGTCGCGGCCAGCACAGCAAGCGCCCTTTTTGGCAAGTGCCGCTCCATGATCATAAAGTTGGAGCGTAATGCCAACAACATCATAGCCTTGTGCAGCCAATTCTGCGGCAACAACCGAGCTGTCTACCCCGCCTGACATGGCAACAACCACACGCGTGTCTGCCGGTGCCTTGGCAAAACCAAGGGAATTTAACGGGGTGTCGTGGCGCATGGGAGGTGCTCAGTCCTACAGAATTTAGCGGAATTATAATAACAAAAATCGCGCGCTTCACAACACATTAAGTGCTTTGCGCTCATTTGGCCGCGAGAAAGGAGCCCGCAGTATGCATATTCGTAAGGTTCGCGGTCCGCGCACAGCACAGTTGCCCGATGGTGGGTATTTAAGCCGCAGAGATCTGCCACCGCCCAACACAAAGCGCTGGGTCGCTTCACACAAGGCCGCTGTTGTGAAAGCGGTGCGTTTTGGCCTGATTTCATTGGAAGAGGCCTGTAGCCTCTATGATTTGACACAAGATGAATACAGCAGTTGGCAAACAGCAGTGGCCCGGCACGGCGAATCTGCCCTCCGCGCCACCGCTTTAAAAAGGTATCGTCAATTTGATCAATAGTTTACACAAATAGAATTTTTGGGTAACATTAAATTAATCAGTTTATTTCAACATGTATTTAGTTGTCATTGGGGATTTTTATGCGGATACTTTTGATCGAAGATGATCCTGCCACGTCTAAAAGTATTGAACTTATGCTAGGGCATGCAAACTTCAACGTTTATACGACGGATCTAGGGGAGGAAGGCATCGATTTAGCCAAACTCTATGACTACGATCTGATTTTGCTGGACTTGGTTCTGCCGGATATCAACGGACATGATGTGCTGCGGCAGCTGCGTGTGGCGCGGATTGATACGCCGATTTTAATTCTATCTGGTGAGACCGATACAGAAAATAAAATGCGCGGATTTGGTTCTGGCGCTGATGATTATCTGACCAAGCCGTTCCACCGGGAGGAGTTGATTGCACGTATTCACGCCATCATTCGCCGGTCAAAAGGGCATTCCCAATCGATCATTAAGACCGGTGATATCGAGGTGAATTTGGACGGAAAAACCGTAGAAGACCGTGGGAATACCGTACATCTGACTGGTAAAGAATATCAGATGTTAGAATTACTGAGTATGCGCAAAGGAACAACGCTGACCAAGGAAATGTTCTTAAACCATCTTTACGGTGGTATGGATGAACCTGAGCTTAAAATTTTAGATGTTTTCATTTGTAAATTGCGTAAGAAATTGAGCGAAGCCACCGGCCGTGAAAATCATATCGAAACGGTTTGGGCGCGCGGATATGTGCTGCGTGATCCCAAGCTGGAAGATGTGGTGCAGGATATGGCGATCTCGGCATAACAGACAAAATTATATCTCATAATCGGCATTCTGGTCATAGCCGTGGCAATCGCTCGCCTCGAGCTGGCGTTGCGCGCAGTGAGATCTGGGTGCAGCCTTGTAAGATCTTAGCGTGAATTGCTAAACTTCCAGATACGGTCCAATCTTATGGGCGCTGCAATGACATGCAAACCGCATAGCATAAGGCCTCTGGACGGGATCGGATCCAATCCCTATTTTACCCCGAAAAATCCGGGGGGCGGAATGGCGCAAGATCCACCAATATCAGACATGTCCGAAGACCAGGCGCGCAGTGAATTGCAGCGCTTGGCGTTGGCTTTGGCACAGGCCAATCGCGCCTATCATCATGATGACAGCCCGTCGATCGATGACGCGACCTACGATCGGCTGAAGCTGCGCAACGCACAGATTGAACAAAGGTTTCCACACCTGAAGAGAACCGATAGCCCGAGCGATCAAATCGGGGCAAAACCGAAAGAGGGCTTCGGCAAGATCCGTCACCGCCAGCCGATGCTTTCTTTGTCAAATGCCTTCGAAGCGAAAGACGTGGAAGACTTCGTCGCCCGTCTTAAAAAATTCTTAAATCTGACGCCCCAGTCCGATATGCGCATGACGGCCGAACCAAAAATCGACGGGCTTTCGCTGGCCGTGCGCTACGAAAAGGGGCAGCTGGTTCATGCGGTAACGCGCGGGGACGGTGAAACCGGTGAAGATGTGACGGCCAATGCCCTAACCATTGCCGATATTCCCAAAGCATTTAGTGGGGCGCCAGATATTCTAGAGGTGCGGGGCGAAGTCTATATGACCCATGCAGATTTTGTCGCTCTCAATGACGCGCAAGAGCAGGCCGGGCAAAAGCCGTTCTCAAACCCACGCAACGCCGCCGCGGGATCGTTGCGGCAATTGGACGCTCAAATCACCAAGGCACGCCCATTGTTGTTTTTCGCCTATGCTTGGGGCGATCTCTCCGAGCCTTTAGCGCCAAGCCAGTCAGAGGCGGTGGCGCGCTTGCGCGCTTTGGGGTTTTCCACCAACTCCCTGTTTAAAACCTGTGACACGTCTGAAGAGTTGATCAGCCATTACCGCGCAGTTGAAATGGCCCGGGCGGATCTTGGCTATGACATAGATGGCATGGTCTACAAGGTGGATGATCTGGCGTTGCAAGCCCGGCTTGGGTTTCGAGCCACCACACCGCGTTGGGCCATAGCCCATAAGTTTCCTGCGGAGCTGGCTTGGACTGAATTGCTGGGCATCGACATTCAAGTTGGACGCACAGGCGCCTTAAGCCCCGTGGCGCGTCTCAATCCGGTGACCGTCGGCGGCGTGGTGGTCTCTAATGCTACGTTGCACAATGAAGATTACATCGCTGGCCGTGACAGCAAAGGTCAAAGCATCCGTGGCGGCAAGGATATTCGCGTGGGTGATTGGGTTCAAATTTACCGTGCCGGCGATGTTATTCCGAAGATCGCTGATGTGGATCTGTCGCGCCGACCGGCCGATAGCCGGGCTTTTGACTTCGCAGAAAAGCTCAAACAAGAGGGCATCCAGGGCCAGCGCGCGCTGGGGGATGCAATTTGGCGTTATAGCGGCGCTGAACCCTTGGCGGATTTGGCCATTGAGTCATTGAAACATTTCGTTTCGCGGCAGGCTTTTGATATCGAAGGGCTAGGCGCGAAGCAGATCGAACAATTCTATCATAGAGGTTGGATTCGCACCTCTGAGGATATTTTTACCCTCAAGACTCGCTTTGGTCCCGGGCAATTGCAGCAGGTCAGCAAGCTGGAAGGCTGGGGCGAAAAATCTGCGCAAAAATTGTTTGATGGCATCGACGCGAAGCGCAGTATCGAGCTGCACCGTTTGATTTTTGCCCTTGGGATCCGCCATGTGGGCGAAGGCGCGGCTAAGCTTCTGGCCAATCGCTTTGTAACTTGGGAGGCCTTCAGCGAAGCAATGCTTGCCGCTGTGCCGGGCAGCGCAGCGGCGGCCGCCTTGGTTGATATTGATGGGGTGGGCGCGGTTATGGCCCAATCGGTGGTTGAACCTTTTCAAGACCCTGAGCGTTTTGCAGCTTTGCAGTTTTTGGTGGCGCATTTGCAAGTTATCCCCGCGCCGCAGATCGACACTGCAAGCAGCCCGGTGGCCGGCAAGACCGTTGTTTTTACCGGCACATTGGTCCAGATGACCCGGGCGGAGGCAAAGGCCCGAGCAGAAATGCTCGGTGCGAAGGTTTCCGGCTCCGTGAGTGCCAAGACAGATATTTTGGTGGCTGGAGTCGGTGCGGGGTCCAAGGCAAAGAAAGCGGCTGATTTGGGAATTGAGACCCTTGATGAAGAGGGCTGGATCGCGTTGATTGAAGGGCTATGAACACGCGCCCCGAAATTCTTTTCCCGCTTTTCGCCGAGCTCAACACTCTGACCGGTGTGGGGGATAAAAGCGCCAAGGCCTTTGCGGGTTTGAAAATTACCAAGCCGCGCGATTTAATTTTTACCCTGCCGCATTCGGTGGTTGATCGGCGCGTGGTGCAAAGCGTGCAAGGCTTGACGGCGCCGCAAACCCTCAGCGTGCGCGTGCGTGTGGTCAAACATGTACCCGCCCGGGGCCGCGGTAAACCCTATCGGATAATAGTTGAGGACGCCCAGAGTACCATTGAATTGATTTTTTTCCATGCGCGTGGGGATTATCTTGAGCGGATCTTGCCCCTGGGAGAGGAGCGACTAATTTCTGGCAAACTTGAGGTTTTTGATCACCGGGCCCAAATGGTGCATCCCGAGTATATTCTGCGGCCTGAGGCACAAGACGAGTTGCCCCAATTTGAACCTGTCTACCCGCTCACCGCCGGGGTTTCGGGAAAGCTCATGGGCAAAGCCGTGCGGGCGGCGGTGGACAAGCTGCCAGATTTGCATGAATGGATCGAGCCCTCTGTGCTGCGCGACAATGGCTGGCCAGATTTTACCACCGCTGTTCGCCACTGCCATGCGCCCAAAGGCGCGGCTGATGTTGCGGCCCATAGCCCGGCGCGGGAACGCTTGGCCTATGACGAATTTCTGGCTCACCAGCTGACCAAGGCGATCGCGCGTGCGCAAGCGCGCGTAAAAACCGGACGGATCACCGCCGGTACCGGTGATTTGCAGCGAAAAGTTTTGGAGCAATTGCCCTATGCGCCCACTGGAGCACAGCGCCAAGCCATTTCCGAGATTGGAGCGGATATGGCCAGTTCCCGGCGGATGAATCGACTGCTCCAGGGCGATGTGGGAGCTGGGAAAACATTGGTGGGCTTTATGGCCCTATTGCAGGCGGTCGAAAGTGGCGGACAAGGCGTCTTGATGGCTCCAACCGAAATATTGGCCCGCCAACACTTGGAGGGTTTGCGGCCTTTGGCTAATCGCGCTGGGGTGCGGGTCGATATGCTCACCGGGCGGGACAAAAGCGCAGCGCGTCGTCAAAAGCTCGATGATTTGGCCAATGGCTCAATTGATATCCTTGTCGGCACACATGCGGTGTTTCAAGAGTCGGTTGCCTTTAAAGATCTTCGATTGTCGATCATTGACGAGCAGCACCGGTTCGGAGTGCAACAACGTCTGGCATTGGGCGCTAAGGGGACCAAAGTGGATGTGCTCGTGATGAGCGCCACGCCGATCCCTCGGTCTTTGGAATTGGCCCAATATGGCGATATGGATGTCTCTGCCCTCTATGAAAAGCCGCCGGGACGTAAACCTATTACCACCGCCGCGGTCCCGCTGTCACGTTTGGCGGATGTGATCGCCAAACTGAAGGCTGCGATTGCTTCGGGCCGGCAGGCCTATTGGGTTTGTCCATTGGTTGAAGAGAGTGAAACCATGGATTTGACCGCGGCTGAGGAGCGGTTCAAGATTTTACGCGCGGCCTTCGGTGGTGATCTGGTCGGCTTGGTCCATGGGCAATTGGCGCCGGCTGAGAAGGACGCCGCCATGGCAGATTTTGTGGCGGGTAAGACAAAAGTCTTGGTCGCCACCACAGTGATTGAAGTTGGGGTCGATGTGCCAAATGCGACGATCATGGTGATTGAGCGTGCGGAAAATTTTGGACTGGCACAGATGCATCAATTGCGCGGGCGCGTGGGCCGCGGCGAGGCCGCCTCGACCTGCTTGCTGATGTATCAAGCGCCGCTGAGCAAATCCGCCGAACGCAGACTGGCCATTATGCGCGACACGGAAGATGGATTTCTGATTGCAGAGGAAGATCTGAAGATGCGCGGGGCTGGGGATGTGATTGGCACCGCACAATCGGGCTTGCCACGGTTCAAAGTCGCCGAAATCGAGCATCAAAGCGCATTGATGGCGACCGCGCATCAAGACGCACGTATGCTGCTGCAAAGCGATCCGTCCCTGACGGGCAGCCGTGGCAAGGCGGCGCGAACCCTGCTTTGGTTGATGGAACAGGATCAAGCGATCCATTTAATATCAGTGGGTTAAATATTTTGTTCACGAATGTTCTGTAAATGTTCTTTACTTGCGTCGTGTTTCGTGAGAACAAAGTGGCAACACTATTCGTTGGGAGCAGAACATGGACAATTTTTTCGCAAACAGCCGCAAATCGCATGCCGATGAAGCCCGCCGCTTGGAAACGAAAGAGGCGATCAAGGATGCCATTGGTGCATTTGCAATTATCGCGATGCTCTACATTGGTCTGTTTATTCCAAGTCTCTAAGCCCGAGCGCAGACGCATATCTCCGCTTGGCTCTGGATGAAGTGCGTCGTTTCACAGGCAAAGAAGGTGTTTCTTATTCTTCTTATGCCGCGCGACCAACTGGCGCTGTTGGCGATTTTCGGGGCAAAGCGCGGCTAGGGGGTGTGGGCAAGACTTTGCCTTGAGCTCTGGAAAGATGGCAAATAGCTCTGAGCGGGCGGCTGCGGGGATCGATTTTATGGCCTCTGGACCGGTGTGAAGGCTCTCGCAGGGCTCGCCATTGGCAGTTATAACTTCATGTTGATCAAACAATAGGTGGACATATGTCACGTCACCGCAATCAATGTCGATCGCAATTCCGGACAAATCTGTAAGCTTTATCGCAGCAATCAGGCAGTCTTGCGTTCCAAACATGCGCTGACTGATGGGGGATGACACTAAAAGTCGATGTTAGCGGGATAGTCGCGAGGGCGTGCAGGGCAGACCCTGTCCCAAAGCGCCCTCAGAGATTTGGATAGGCCTAAATTTATTTTCGGGAAAATTGGGTGCGAGTTTTATCGAACTTTTTCCGATCCAACGGATGCTTTGCGGACCGTGATGTCGCGTATTGACCGGATCGCCGATACGGTGCGTTTCCACGCGCCTCGCTCCGAAGGGTTTTCAATCCAAGTCCCTGCGGTAAAACAGGGCGTGGTTTGCTGGGCAATGTCTGCATAGGGCATTGGATCGCCCACGGCGAAATTCGAAAAGCTGTACGTCACCCCATCCGCCCGGTCTTGTGAGAAAAGCAGGTAACCTTCCACAAGATGCGACGGTTCAAGCATTCGCCAAACCTTAAAACTTGATCCATCTGAGCCAGTGACCGTCCATGAACCGCCGACCCGCGCGTTGCTGTTTTGCAGGATACCATTTTTTGATTTGAGAAGCTCTAAACTGGTATTGGTGAATGTCAGATGAGCATCATTGTTGGTAAAGACCAGGGTGTCGATCTGTGTGTTTGCTTCGTCATAGGTGAACGATCCAGTGCTGCCCCAACTGAATCCACTGCCCAAAACATTGGATGCGGTACCATCGATAGCATGCAGGGTATGGTCGGGCATTGTGACTGCGCTCTTGATAATAGGGACGATTAATCAAAAATTTGATTAAATTTGCAGTCATCCTTCCCAGAAATGGTTAATTCTATGTTAATAGCATTTGTTATTCCGGTGCATTTTCAGAAGTGATACTGGCGCAAGCCTCCGCCATGGCTTCGAGGGACAAAAGAATGCTTGCATGGCGGTTTTTATAATCACAGGCGGGCGCCAGCACTTCAAAGCCGTCAAACGGCGGGCCAGGCGGCGGTCCTCCGGATTTGAGCATTGCGGCCAGTTCATCGCGGGCACGCGCCACTTCGTCAGCTGTGCGACCGATGATATTTTGCCCTGCTAAACTTGCGGCCGCCTGCCCAAGGGCGCAGGCCTTAACATTTTGTGCAAATTCAGTGATTTTACCCTTTTTCATAGTTACATCAACAGTCACCTTCGATCCACAAAGCGGTGAACGTTTCGATGCGCTGGCACTTGGATTGGCGAGACGACCCACATGCGGCATCTGCGCAGCGAGGGCGAGAATTCGAGTGGAATAAAGTTTGATCAAGTCGATTTGTTCAGTCATGGTTTGGACATTCCCTGTTGCAAGCAATAGATAAGTCTCAGTCGTGGAATGCAAGAGGAGCGCCAACATGTTTGACCCGGAAACGCTAAAATATGATAGCAACGGATTGTTGCCGGTCATCGCACAATGCGCGGAGACGCGTGAAGTTCTAATGCTGGCTTGGATGAATGCTGAGGCGGTGTCTGAAACCTTAAGCAGTCGACGCGTGACCTATTGGTCTCGATCACGACAAAGTTTTTGGGTGAAAGGGGAGACCAGCGGTCATCGGCAGACTTTGGTCGATATGCGCTACGATTGCGATCAAGATTGTCTCTTGCTGATCGTAATTCAAGAGGGACCCGCCTGCCACACCAATCGCCGCAGCTGTTTTTACACATCGGTTATGACAAGTGAGCCACGTGAAATAAGTCAACCAATAGTTTGAATTAGAGATAGTTTTCACAATTTGGAACGCGGGGGGAGTCCGACCATTACGCGGATGTCATCCGGACTTGCGCCTTCGTCACGAAATTTTGCAATGGCTTTGGCATCGTCTCTTTTGGCGAGGCGTTTGCCGTCGGTATCTCGTATGAGAGCGTGATGGTGGTATATCGGCGTTGGATAATTCAGGAGATGTTGGAGCAAGGCATGGATGGGTGTGGCGCTCAAAAGATCCGCGCCCCGCACCACATGGGTGATGTTTTGCGCTGCGTCATCCACCACGACGGCCAGATGATAAGCTGCATCACCGCTCCGGCGCGACAATACAACATCTCCAATATTATCAATAAAATGAGATGCGAATGTCATGTGATTTTTGGCTGTTTGCAAATCAGCGGCAAGCTCTTGAAAGGCAATCTTAGAGCGGCCAGAAAGCGCAGCCGTCATATTGAGCCTCTGTGCGGCCCGGTCATCAGTCGCGTTGCTTTTTGGCGGGCGACAGGTGCCGGGATAGATCAGCCCGTCGGGTCCCCAAATAGGCTCCACCCCTTCTTGCGGCGCAGAGGCGGCCTCAGCAATATCGCGGCGGCTGCACGCACAACCATAGAGCAGCCCGCGGTCTGACAGAGAGCAGAGTGCCGCCTCATAGGCCGCCCTGCGTGTGGCTTGCCGCAACACAGGCCTATCCCAAGTCAGGCCGATCCAGGCCAAGTCATCAAAAATCTGTTCCTCCCATTCGGGCCGCGCCCGGCTTTGATCGAGATCTTCGATCCGCAGTATAAATTCGCCGCCTTGCCGCCGCGCAAAATCATGCGCGATTATGGCGGAATAGGCATGTCCAAGATGCAACGGGCCCGTTGGAGATGGCGCAAAGCGGGTGCGGATCACAGGCGCCTCAGGATCAGAACGTCGGAGCCCATGGGAGGCTCTCGCAGGTGCAAGCCGTTTTCTCGAAACAACAGCTCTACCCGGCCACTGCCAATCTCGGCATCCAAAACAGCGTCATAACTGCCATGGGCCACAGTTGGGTCATTAAAGGACAGGCCGATGAAGCCACCCGGGGCGAGGTGATCAAGGATCAGGCTCAAAGTTTCAGGCGGCGCAGCGCCGAGCGACACAACACCCGCCGCGACGATCACCGAATATTGCCCAGCGGTCACACCCGTGATCTCACCAGGGCGACCTTGCCAAAGGTTGCCATAAAGAGCCCGCGCCTTGGCCTTTTCAAGCATCGGTGCTGAGATGTCCAATCCATCTATGTTTGTAAATCCGGCATTTTGGAGCGCGAGGCCAGACAGGCCGGTTCCGCAGCCGAAATCCAAAATGCGTGCGCTCGGTTGCACATAGGGTTTTAAGGCAGCGGCAATTCGGTGCGGGGTGTTATAACCGGCTTCGGCCAAATCCGCATCATAGTGGGCGGCCCAATCCGCATAGATTTCCAAAGTTTCCTCCACGGGGCGCGGCACCCAAAGCGGGAATTTGGTGGATAAATTGCTGTCCTGTGTCATGGCAGTAGCCTAGAGCTTGTTGCCGTTTTGGCAATAGATCAACGCGCCAGCCAGGCTGAAAATGTCTCTTTGGCACGGTCGGTATAGGCTTTGTAGCGCTCCTTGCGCCGTTTGCGTCCGCCTTTCACAGTGTCAACCGGGGGAAACAGCCCGAAGTTCACATTCATCGGTTGAAAGGTCTTTGCCACGGCGCCACCGGTAATATGGGTAATCAAAGCACCACAACCGGTATCTGGCCCCGGCGCTGGCAAGCTGCGACCAGAGAGTTCCGCGGCCGCCATGCGGCCTGCGACCATCCCCATGGCTGCGCTTTCGACATATCCTTCAACGCCGGTGATTTGGCCAGCGAAACGGATATTGGGCTTACTTTTTAGCTGCATTTGTGGGGTCAGCAGGGTCGGGGAGTTGATGAAGGAATTGCGGTGAATTCCGCCCAATCTGGCAAACTCAGCCTCCTCAAGGCCTGGAATCATGCGAAAGACTCGGGTTTGTGCGCCATATTTCATCTTGGTTTGAAACCCAACGATATTAAAGAGCGTCCCCAAAGCATTGTCCCGGCGCAGTTGGACCACCGCGTAAGGTTTAGTTTCTGGATCATGGGCGTTATAAAGCCCAACTGGCTTCATTGGACCGAAGCGCAGGGTTTCGCGGCCACGTTCTGCCATGACCTCAACTGGAAGGCAACCGTCGAAATATCCGGCCGTTTCTCCCGGCTTGAACTCGGTTTTCTCCGCCTCCAGCAGCGCATCGATAAAGGCCTCATATTGGTCTTTGTTCATTGGACAGTTGAGATAGGCTGTGCGTTCTTCCTCGGTCTCGCCCTTATCATAGCGCGACTGCATCCAGGCGCGGCTCATGTCGATGCTGTCCGCATAGATGATAGGTGCAATCGCATCGAAAAAAGCCAGAGCCTCTGCGCCGGTCTCTGCCTGTATTGCCTCGGCCAATGCGCCTGAGGTTAATGGTCCAGTGGCGACGATCCACTGCCCCTCATCGGGCAGATGGGTGATCTCTTCATAGGTGACGTTAATCAAGGGATGGGCTTGGATCGCCGCCGTGATGCTTTTGGCATAGGGTTCGCGATCCACCGCTAAAGCACCGCCTGCGGGAATGCGATGTTTATCGGCAGTGTCCATAATGAGACTGCGCGCGGCACGCATCTCCCAATGCACCAAACCCACAGCGTTTTGCTCATCATCATCCGAGCGGAAGGAATTGGAGCACACCATCTCACCCAAATCACCGGTTTGATGGGCAAAGGTCTTCACCCTTGGACGCATTTCGTAAATCGTCACTGGAACGCCAAGCTGTGCTGCCTGCCATGCCGCTTCGCAGCCGGCCATGCCGCCGCCTATAATATTCAATCGTTGTGTCATGGCGGGCTATGTAATGGCGTGCGCGGCATAAGGAAAGGGATCAGTCTTGCGACCAATTGGGATCACGTTTTTCGATAAAGGCGGCAATCCCTTCTTCCGTATCCCGGTTTAGCATATTATCCACCATAACTTTGCCCGTGTATGCATAGGCTTGATCCAGTGGCATTTGAATTTGCTGATAGAAGGCCGTTTTGCCGGTTTTGACCGCAGAGCCCAGTTTGGAGGCGATGAGCTCTGCCAGAGCGCGGGTGCTTGAGGCAAGTTCTGTTTCTGGCACCACACGGTTGATGAGTCCGACCTGTTTGGCCTCATCGGCTGTCATAAACTCGCCAGTGACCAACATTTCAAATGCGCGCTTGCGGGCGATATTGCGGGAAAGGGCCACCATAGGTGTTGAGCAAAAGAGGCCTATGTTTACTCCATTGACGCCGAATCTGGTTCCCTCCGCCGCAACGGCCAGATCACAACTTGCCACCAACTGACAGCCGGCGGCGGTGGCGATCCCGTGCACCTGGGCGATAACAGGCTGGGGGATGTCCTGCACAGTTTGCATGAAGTTTGCACAGCGATCAAAGAGATCTTTAAAGGCCGCCGCGCCACCATCAGCATTTCGCCGCGCTGCCGTCATTTGCTTGAGATCATGGCCAGCGCAGAAGGCTTTACCGGTTCCGGCCAGCACAACGGCACGGATCATTTTATCTGACTTCAGTGTGTTCAAGGTTTCTTGAAGTATAGCCAGCATCTCATCTGAAAGCGCATTGAGCCGTTCCGGCGCATTCATTGTGAGGTAGGTGACTGCGTTTTCGTCGCGACGTGTCAAAATTGCCATCTTGCTCTCCATTAACTTCGTCGTCACCATAGCCAAAAGCTAGGGAGCGCGACAATGGCACTTAAAATGAACGCTGCGGAACTGTCGGTTTTTTTGCGGCTCGAATTTCCGCAGGTGGCAGATGAATTTGAGATGGTTGAGCTCAGCGCCACGCGGCTTGAGGTGGCGCTGCGCGTACAGGATAAGCATCTGCGTCCCGGTGGCACGGTCTCTGGGCCTTCGATGTTCGCTCTGGCTGACGTGGCCGCCTATCTGCATATTCTCGCGTTCATCGGCCCGAAAGCCTTAGCTGTAACGACGAATTGCGGAATTGATTTTATGCGCAAACCCAGCGCCCAGTTTGACTTACTGTGCAAGAATGAGGTGGTCAAACTCGGTCGATCCTTAGCTGTATGTCAAAGTTTGATCTATTCGGCGGATCAAGCACAACCGGTCGCCCGCGCCAATCTTACCTATGCTATTCCGCGCGATGGGTGGGGGGGGAACAGTAAGGGGTGGACTGGGGTAAAATAATACCTTATTTTTAAATAGCTGATTTTAATTAATTTTATTCAATATTTTGGTGTTGACTGCACCTTAGCAATCTCTATAAACCTCTCACCACCAAATTTAATGGGTAAGAAAAATGAAAACCTTCTCTGCAATACCTGCAGATATCGACAAAAAATGGATTCTGATCGACGCTGAGGGCGTGGTTTTGGGTCGTTTGGCTTCGATTATCGCAATGCGCTTGCGTGGCAAACACAAAGCCACTTTCACACCGCACATGGACATGGGCGACAATGTGATTGTGATCAATGCTGAAAAAGTTCAGCTGACAGGCAACAAGCGCAACAAAGAAAACTACTGGCACACCGGATACCCAGGTGGGATCAAATCCCGCACCACGGGCACCATTCTGGAGGGCAAGTATCCTGAGCGCGTTTTGACACAAGCTGTCAAACGCATGTTGCCAGGTAACCGCCTGTCGCGTCAGATTATGACCAATCTGCGTGTCTATGCAGGCGCCGAGCATCCACACGCGGCGCAGTCGCCTGACGTATTGGATGTAAAAGTCATGAACACAAAAAACACACGGGTATAAGCGATGTCAGATCAAATTACATCTCTCGAAGACCTCGCAGCGGTCGCCGAAGGCACCTCTGCTGTGGTTGAAATCGCAGCACCTCGGGAACCTGTTCGCGACGAATTAGGCCGAAGCTACGCTACTGGCAAACGTAAAGATGCGGTTGCCCGTGTTTGGATCAAACCAGGATCCGGCAAGGTGACAGTGAACGGCAAAGACCAAGACGCCTATTTCGCGCGCCCTGTGTTGCAGCTGATCCTCCGTCAACCGATGCAGGTGGCTGGTGTTGAAGGCGAATTTGACGTCGTTGCCACAGTCAAAGGCGGCGGTTTGACAGGCCAAGCAGGCGCCGTAAAGCACGGCATCTCGAAAGCCTTGCAGCTCTATGAACCCAGCCTGCGCAGCGCCCTGAAAGCCGCCGGATTCCTGACGCGCGACAGCAGGGTTGTGGAACGTAAGAAATTCGGTAAGCGCAAAGCCCGTAGGAGCTTCCAGTTCTCCAAACGATAATTCTGTATTTTCAGAACTTAAAAAACAATGGCTTGCAGGAAATTGCGAGCCATTTTTTTGAGCCCGCTTGAAACTCGTTTGCTGGCGACTCTGTGGCTAATGACCTTTTTAGTATTGAAGCGCCTGTCTTCTCCTTAAAGAGGT
The DNA here is from genome assembly GCA_943788425.1 of uncultured Planktomarina sp. Lineage (GTDB taxonomy): Bacteria > Pseudomonadota > Alphaproteobacteria > Rhodobacterales > Rhodobacteraceae > Planktomarina. The sequence continues at coordinate 216,161 of CALSQF010000001.1, read as the reverse complement.
TGAGTGAACTCTACATCAAACTGGAGGAAATCTCGGGGGGCAGGTCACCCTGGATGCCTATTGTTCAATTATACAAGTTGTCAGAGCAAATCTCAGCTTTCGCTCGTCAAATGTGGGGCGCGCTTGGAAATGAAAAGCATTAATAGAGATTTTTTCAGTTAGATGATTGGTATATAGTAAGTTTTGGCAGAGAGACAGGGATTCGAACCCTGGGTACCCTTGCAGGTACAACGGATTTCGAATCCGTCCCGTTCGACCACTCCGGCACCTCTCCGCACATGAAGTTTGCCTTCAAGTGACTTTCTCATATCAAACGGATTCTGAAATGCAACGCAAAAAGCATAGGGTTTGTGCGCGTGTAGTGGCTTGGCTTAGACGCTGGCCAGGTGACAGCAGTATCGATGCGCCTTGGGGTAAAATATCAATACCGTCTGGTAATCTCGAGGATGAAAAGACCCGTCTATCCAACAATGGTCTTAAATCAGCGCCCGCTGATGCCAACCGTGTGCAGCAAGTATGACGTAGAGCGTGGACTAATAATTTGCATCAGGTCCTGGACCACGGTTTATGCCTATGGTTACTAATACAATCACAAAGAGAGCTTGTTTTTATTTGAAATTCAACTGTTAGACCACTTTTAGGTATAAATGCTTTTCTCGAAAGTTAATTTATTTTTCAAAACAGAATAGATTTTGTGATAAAGAAATATCAAAAAAACAATAGAGAAGATAAGAATGTTATTCTTAATCTAAATTACTGTACCCTATATAATCATCAGTCTAGAAGTGGTTATTTATACCCCCTGCAACCCCTATGTATATGGTTTTGGGGGTAAAAGATGGTAAAAGTGCCGCCGAGGGCCAAATCAGGGCAGGGGCAGAGCCTGAGGGGGTCGATACCGTTATACCTAATCCCCCTAAATCGGACTCAGACTTACAGTTAAACCTATAGTTAGCACCTAAGATAAGTTGTCTTCTTCTGGTGCCTCCAATAACGGCAAAACCTAAAGGCGTCTGGTCACGCAATTTGTCTTATAGGTTTGAAAATTTCTCTAGTGTTCATATTAGATTTGATTTGGTTGAAAATTAATGCAATGAAGCTTGCGGCAACTGTCAAATATGGTGGTAAGACAATGCAAGTAAGTGTTCGTGATAATAATGTTGACCAAGCTCTTAGGGCCTTGAAAAAAAAGCTGCAACGGGAAGGTGTGTATCGTGAAATGAAGCTCAAGCAGCATTTCGAAAAACCATCTGAGAAAAAGGCTCGTCAGGCAAAAGAAGGACTTAGCCGTCAACGTAAACTCGCGCGTAAAAAAGCTGAAAAAGAGGGCTGATTATTCCGTATATTAAGCTAAAAATAGCCCTGTTTAAAACTTGATGGCATATGCTAAGCTCAGTTTATACATTTTGGACGTCTGCTATCACCGCGAGCGATTAGCAAAATCAGCTGCATGTACTGTTTGGTAAAATGAGTGTGGTTTTTTAATTAGAACCTTAAAGGTAATGGATTTACGATGACTTGTCTTTTTGTACAAATACGTTGTCGGCCCGGCACTGCCTATGAAGTCGCGGCGCAAATCGTCATGCGCGAAATTCATTCAGAGCTTTATTCCACCAGTGGCGATTTTGATTTGATGATGAAGCTTTATGTGCCAAATGGCGAGGATATTGGTATGTTTATAAATGACAATTTGCTCAATATTGATGGAATCGAGCGCACTTACACGATCCAAACTTTTAAAGCGTTCTGATTAACACAATGTATTTAGGGGGCGATTCCAATGAAACTCATGTTAGCTTGCATCGTTCTTTTCGTTGCTATTTTACCCAGTGACTTCGTCTCAAAAATCTTGGAATTAATATAAAAGTAGTCATCAGATAAGTTTGTAGTTGGGTTAATGACTTTGGTGTTATTTTTTGTTTAAAACACCCAATTATATGACGACGCTGGGCATGAGTATCCCGTACATTTTTAAGAGCAGGGCAAGACCAAGCGTTAAGATTAGCAATGCGCTGACGATAAGCCATCTTTTGGTCTGTAGAGGTAGCATAGTAGGAAACTAGCGCATTACTGTAGGTTCTAAAATGATAGAGGAGCTGTAAAGACCAAAAAAATTTTGGATGAGCGTCGAAAATCCCATATTGTTTATAACAAATTTGTGTCATTATTTATGATAATACTAATTTTGACATTTTGGCTGGGGCATATTGTTTTGTAATAGCGATGGGATTGTATTTTGGCCCCAATTATTTGGTCGATACACCGCGTCTTCCAGCCCGAGCGGAGCATGGGGGATTTTTGCCAGAGACCATTACACGTAACCCCCTCACATTTTTTCGCCTAAATTAATGGCGATATACTTTAAACTGCTTAAGGGCTGCGCAATTATCCATAGTTTGCCTTTTTGATTGGCGCATTGCCAGCAATTGTTTTGCCTCATATTTAAACCATATTCAAAACTTAAACGTACCCCTCGAGGTATCACCCAGTAACCCCATTCCCAGGGTCAATTACAGGGTGTACTGGCCAGCTTTCTCTAAATGAGTGGCTGGCGTTTTTTTCCTTGAAATCACCAAAAGTCGAACCACTATCTAACTCGGAAATGGCTCATAGCTATTTTCTTCTCCGGGGGAGATTGGTGTTTGTTTTGCGGCAAGCGCACATCGTTGGATGAATAGCAACTGTGGGTGACCGCAGCTTGTTAGTCATCCGCCCCTATCTCTACAGGTTGAACTAAAGGTCTACTAATAGCTCTACTATGGATTTGGCCCTCCCTTGCCATTTTATCCACATTTATGAGGATAGCTTTAGGGAGAACTATAGGTATAAGTTCCCCCACCGTTTAACCTATAGGGAAACCTTCAAAATTGGTCTTATTTATAGAGGTTTTTACAACAGCGGCACCAGTCCTATAAGTCAACCTATAGTTACCACCTCAGATTTTTACGCCAAAACTTTTAGGTTGAACCTTCAGCCATCTACCTCCATTGGCGATGATGCGCGCTAGAATTGCTACACCGTGAACTAAAAGGATTTGAGATGAATGATTTCGACGACGGGCAGTTTATCCACGAGCAGGGTAAACGCGCCCGTAAATTATTTTCAGCAGTCGTACTGGCCGCATTAGATGACGCGGTTGAGGATGAAAAGGAATATGGCAATGGCCCCGAGAAAATCGCTCGATGGGCGCGCTCTCGTGATGGCTGCGAAGTTCTGTCTTGCGCAGGGATTGACTCCAATGAGCGTGTTGTCTCCGGCATGATGGACTTTGTGGGTAAAGGCATCCGCACATCCGTGGCTTTGAGCTTCGAAGAAAGAGAACGTCGTCAGCAGGCAAAAGCCGAACTAGGCTAAACTTACGAGTCTGTGGCTGGTCTTTTTTTGGTGGGGCTACAGGTTAAACTAAAGTTCTACTAATAGTTCATCTATGGATTGATGCTGTCGATGTCATACCTTTATCTACATTTCTGGGGATAGCTTTAGGGAAAACTATAGGTATATGTTCCCCCTCCGCTTATCTTTAAGTGCAACAATTGAAATTGGTCTTATTTATAAGGGTTTTTACATGAGAGGCACCAGACCTATAGGTCGACCTATAGTCATCACTCAGGATGGTCTCAAATGTCGCAGCATAGAAGTAATCTAATTTTAGTACTTCCCCGTAATACTAGTCAAAGGAGCAATTCCAATGACCATACACCAAGAGTTTTTGAACTTTGAAGCAGTAATAGCGCATTGTGAAACACGGGTACCATCAGGCACACTGTGCGAGGCAATAAAATATGGACGTAAAATGCAGTTTATCGATGAAACGAACAAACTATTGCCGTCAGGTGAGCTTCTAGCTGAGATTATAACGAATTGTTTGCCATCAGATGAGCTGCTAGCAGAGATTAAGTTGCCTACCATCTAAGGCTAGTGGTGGTGTTGGTCTTCTCACTCTGGTGACCCGTAATTAAAGCGAAACCTAAGGACGCCTGCTCACGCAGTCGGTCTAGCTCAACACTCATCAGTTCTTCCCGACGTGCACCTATGCGCTGCTCGGCATCCTGAGCCATTGCATCGACCCAATACTGACAGGCCATAGCAAGCGCATCCAGTCTGTCATCATTCGTCAGAGCGCTTCTGTCGGCCGTCAGGCGGGTCAGCTGGTACATCAACTGGTAACGAAGAGCCTGCTCCGGGGGTAGGTGTTGGCAGCTGTCGAAGTCCTTCTGGATGACCTTCTTATCGATGACCAGACGATGCTGGTTCATCACAGGCTCAAGAACATCGATGATGCGGCGTTCTTTCTGCTTATTGTGACGAACTTCACTCGTCGTGACAGGATGGACCTTGTTCAACACAGGCATAAACAGCTGGTTAAACATCCCATCACCGAAGTTACTCTCGACGATGATTTCGTTGACCTGTTCTTCCTTGGCGATGACTGCAAGTTTCTTGAGTGCTTCCTCTGAATAGCCAACAGCGATGCCACCGCATCTACGGACGTATAGATAACCATTGAGCATCTTTACGACTGCGTAGCCTGTCTCATCCTTACCGCGTCCTGAGGGGTCAATACTCATGACCGAGCCAGTGTATTCTACGAACTCAGAACTCATGAACATAGGCTTATGGTAGTGGTCTCCGTTGAATGCCACGTTCGGCAATTCTTCTACGATATACTGGCTGTCAGATGACCATGAGACCTTCTCAGGGGCCTCCTGAGGGGGTATATCCATCACGATTAGGTTAGACACCTTGAGAGGGTATCTTTCGGCATCAGAGAGTCTCGTATCGAGCATAAACTGCAGTGCAAAACCTGAGCGTCCGTAGGATGCTTCACGTTCCAATAGGTCAAACTCGGAGAAACGGGCAGGGTCTGTGGGTTCACCTACAAGTAAATCATTTGCTGCCATAGCATTTGAGATAAGACGGGCTAACTTTGAATCGTAGCCAACAGTTTGGTCAGCGTTCGGGTATCGTGCTGGCCAGATACTGACCTTGTATCCACGGTCGGGTAGCTTGTTATACAAACTCTCTTGGTTCTGTGGTGTCCCAAGGTAGATGATACGCCCATCTGGTTTAAGAATAGCGTCAAACTCCTTCACAGCCTCTGAGAGCTTATCTCTCATACCTTGGGTCATGGAGTTGTTTGGGACTTCGATGTTATCTGCGACGATTACATCTGCTCGTGAGCCAGCCAATTGACCTGAGATACCCACAGATTTCACTGAGGGTGCGTGAGACGCTGCAGCAGGGGCTACATCAAAGCTAATCTTCGACTGTCTCTGGTCCGTCTTTGGCCTCAGGTGTGCCAGGATGTCCATCTCGCTGATGAGCCTTAGAGTAAAGTGGTGAAGTCATCAGAGCGAGATTTAGACGCTGAGACGACCAAAATGTTTAACTGCGGGTTCATGTAGAGCAGCCAGACGACGTAGGCTGAAGTAATCCAAGATTTGCCCACCCCTCTGAATGCTTGAATAATCATTCGCTTGTCGCTGTGTTGTAGGTTATAAGCTTTATCATACTGAACTGGCGTAGGGTCGGGGAGGTTAAGATGCTTCCAGATAACGAACAGAAACTTTCTGAAATCTGAGAGTGGGTCTTTCGCTATCGTAATACCGAGCGACGTTGTTGCTTTAAACATATCTACCTGTTCTAGTTATAGCTATTCTAATTGGAGGCGTCTGTTTTGCCCACCTGTAACTCGTGTAAGAAATTTTCATTCGTTGATACTAAGGAATGTTTAAATTGCGGGAGTCTAAACTCGTCACAATCGAAACGCTTTTATGCGTTTGCTTGGATAATTAGTGGTGTCGTATTTTCTGTCGTTGTTTGGAGTTTTTGGGAAACATTTAAGTGATAAATTAATTTACCATTAACTCATTAACGTCGAAATCAGCATCGCTAAAGTCGGGCAGGGTGCGTACTAGGTCACTCAGAGGCGACCCCTCGACAGGTACGGCGTCTATACCGTTGTCTTTCAGAAACTGACGGGTGACATTCAGGTCTGATGATTTAGCCTCTGGGTCTTTGATGCGAAGTGGTAGGTTCTCTGCTAGCGTTTTATGCAGCGAAGCCATCATCTCTTTGTTTGTTCAACTTTAGCCGCCGCGCCACTAACTACACCAAAGTGGGACGCTGTTAAGTTGGTCATTTTATTATTACAAAATTGTGTTGATAAGGGGAAATGACCGTTGTTCCTACTCTCAGGGGTTGTCACACGCATGTGGCCTATGTTTTCGTTACTTAGTCCGTCTGCCTAAAGAGGCATGAAATCTGACCAGAGGAGGAGGTTACAATGAAAAGGATTATTGGTTCAATTTTTGTTTGCTTAATTTTGGCTACATCTGCGATGGCGAACGAAACATTGATATGGCCTCGCACAGCAAACGAACCCTTTCACCCCAATCCAGAAATAGTTTTAGCGCAGGGCAAAATACTTAGTACGCAACTAGATGATAATCGCACTGATAGGTATGTAACTGTGGTGAAATTTATAGTGACTTTTGACGATCTGATTTATATGTGTCGTCATATTGATTATCGCAGCGGTGATAATAGCGACATTTATTGTGTAAAATCGAGATCGGTTACGAATTAGGTTTTTTGGGCTTGGTAGTTCCGCCCAGCATCGCGTTATAACTGCCGCCAATATAGATAATTCGAAATTCGAAGCTGTTTTTTTGTCCATAGTTGGAGCATCTGGCTTTCTTTATGACTTCCTTGACCGTTATCTCTTTGCCATAGCGTTCCATCAGTTTCGTCACGGGAACATTCGGTGCGTGACCCCACTTATATTCAAATGAAAGATGGTTGTTTAATATGGTTTGGAGTTGGTCAGTTATAACAAGTATATGAAAGTAATAGAAGAAAAACTGATTTATAATTTAGTGTAGTTTTTGAGTTTATCTTATGCACAATTTTGAGAGTGAAAAAATGTGAATATAGAAATTAGGGAGGAAAAAGAGATGTCAATTCGATGCATAATGATGGGTTCTTATAACGCAGAGGGCGCTAAGGGTATAATTGGTGGCTCTGACCGGATGGCTGCAGTCAAAACGGTTGCTGAAGCCGCTGGTGGTAGCGTTAATTTTGCAAGTTTTATGCGTGGTAGAATGGACATTATTGTTGATTTTAATGTCCCTGATGCTGCGACAGCGATGGGTGTTATGGCTGCAGCTCACGCATCTGGTACTTTTGCAAGTTTAGAAGTTCATGAGTGTATCGATAACGGGCCAGTAGTAGCAGCGGCGCAGCGTATTATGAAGGCATACGTGCCAGCTAATGCTTAACAAAACGATATGCCTTCTTTTAATGCGATGGCCAAGTTTGTAGTGTATAGTAAATGGTTTTGGAAAGATGGTGTGCCTGAGGATGCTTTTGTCCAAGATTGGTTGCGCGGCCGCAAGCCAAATATGATTGCTGAGGATACTGTCTTATTCAAGGTTGACGATAATCATCATGGTTCTGTTACGACTTATGCAAATGAAGCTGATTTCAAAAAAGAGCGTGTTTCCGTTCTGGAGGAACGCAAAAGAAATCATGAAGAGGGCGCTCAATTAATTGATGAAAATATAGGGTCTGTAGTGGATCAAATGTCTGGGCTTTAAATCGATAAAGCGACGCATGCCTAAATAAATCTGGTGGGGGGATACCCCCCGCCAGACTGCTCATTTTTTCTTTGGTAAATGACCTACTTTTTTACCTTAAGTTCCTTTGCCTTTTGCCATCCTAATCTTCCTGTAAAGTACGCCTGAAGGGCCCTTTTTTATTTTACTTTAAGTTTTTCGCTTAACTCATTCAAGAATTGATAATATCTGCAAGACGTGCAGCAATCGTCCCCATCGTATTTGGATTGGTGTGAACATATTTCATCGTGCTCGAGGGGTCTTTGTGACCAAGCATAGCGCCAATTAACAGATGATTAATGTTCATCTCGTTAGCCATCACGGTAGCTGCGGTATGGCGGGTACAATGGAAAACAGCAGACTTGTCGCCATCACAAATATTTAGCCTGATATTTTTCCAAGCATAATAATGTGCACCCTCAATAAACATGGTCTCTGCGTTCCAGTTTAACGCTTCAAATGCGTTAAAAGCGTCATCGCTAAGTGGAACGTTTCGGCGGTCTCCGTTTTTCGTGTGAGTTAAACGTACATGACGGACATCATTTATGAACACCACGTCCTTTTGTCGAACACGCAATATCTCACTGAGGCGCATTCCTGTATTGATACCGATGTTAAACATTGGCAGCAGCCATGCGTGTTTGTGGCCAGCCAGATATTCTCTGATTTGTTTGACTTCAGAGCGGCTATAAAAGCGCACACGCTGGTTCTTAACTTTAACAAATTTGATGTTTGGAATTTTTGGTAGGTCCAAATAATCTTTGGCATAATTAAAGAACCTGCTCAGGGCTGAACGATAATGATTGATAGTATTGTCTGATATACCTCGTGTCTCTTTTAGCCAGCGGCAGAAATCAAGTATGTCAGCCCCGCTGATTTCATCCAACCGTTTATCAGCATTGTCACCAAAATCTAAAAATACCTTCAGTTTTGCAGTACTTTCCTTATGGTGCAGGTCAGTTGTGTCCCAAATGTAGGCAGCATGCTTGTTCAGAAAGTTTGTGATGTTTGTCATTGTCTGTCTCCAAATCTATTGAAGAAAGCAAAAATCCGTTCGACTAGGTGATTTTTGAGTCGGCGAACCCTGGGTACCCTTGCAGGTACAACGGATTTCGAATCCGTCCCGTTCGACCACTCCGGCACCTCCCCAAACCATACAGTTCAGACTGTCTGAGATGTCGAGATAATCAAGAATTTCGCCGATTGTCCACCGGGTCGCGGCGGCAAATTTGCGACGCGGCTCACACGGCCCTCTCGTATCCAGGCGGCGGCCTTTTCGGCGATCATCAGGGTGGGGGCATTGGTGTTGCCGCTGGTGATGGTTGGCATGACGCTGGCATCGACCACGCGCAGCCCTTGCACGCCTTTAACACGCAGCTGCGGATCTAGAACCGCTGAGGGGTCGTCCATACGGCCCATTTTTACAGTACCTACCGGGTGAAATATTGTATTGGCGATATCGCCTGCGAGCCGTGCCAAATCTTCATCGCTTTGGTGCTGCACCCCCGGTTTAAATTCTTCTGGCGCGTAGTTCTGCATTGCCGGTTGCGCCATAATGCGCCGCGCTTGACGCAGGCTGTCGGCCGCAACTTGTCGATCTTCAGCGGTACTGAGGTAGTTTGGCATAATTTTAGGCGGATCTCGGAAATTGGCGGAGCTGATGTGCACCTTGCCACGGCTGGTTGGGTTGAGATTACAGACGCTGACGGTGATGGCGGGAAAATCATGGAGATCTTCGCCAAAGGCCTCTAAGCTCAAAGGCTGCACATGGTATTCGAGGTTGGCGTGGGGTCGGGCGGGATCTGAGCGGGTGAAGGCGCCCAATTGACTGGGGGACATGCTCATCGGGCCTGAGCGGTTCAGCAGGTATTCCGCACCGATTTTAAACCTCCCAAATAGGCTATTGGCCAGAGTGTTGAGTGTTTGAGTACCATTGACTTTGAACACCGCACGGATTTGTAGGTGGTCTTGCAGGTTTTCCCCCACCGGCGCATCGTGGATCACCTCAACCCCATGGGATCGCAGCAAATCTGCTGGACCAATTCCGGAGAGTTGTAGGATTTGTGGCGAATTGATTGCGCCGGCAGACAAGATCACCTCGCGCTTTGCTGTGACAAGGACAGGTTGCCCCCCGCGCATCACGCATAGGCCTGTACACCGCAGCTGGCCATCGTCTCCGCTGCACCAGGTGAGTTTTTTTGCCTGTGCTTCGGTCCAGATTGTCAAATTGGGTCGTGACCGTGCTGGGCGCAAAAATGCCTTAGAGCTGCTCCAACGCCAACCGGAGCGTTGATTGACGTCAAAATAACCGACACCGGCATTGTCACCGGCGTTGAAATCGTCGATTTTTTCAATCCCGGCCTGCTCGGCGGCATCGGCAAAACTATCCAGCACATCCCAGCGTAGACGTTGTTTTTCTATACGCCATTCGCCGCCGGAGCCGTGCATATCTGAAAATCGGCTGTTGTCCCCAGTCATCGGATCGGCGCCTTGATCTAGTCGGTAGTGATTCTCATGGGCTTTGAAATCGGCAAGTGCGTTGTGCCAAGACCAGCTGTCATCGTCCGTCAATGTCGCCCAAGCGTCATAGTCTCGCGCTTGGCCGCGCATATAGATCATGCCGTTGATCGAGGAGCATCCGCCCAATACCCGGCCGCGTGGATAGCGCTGTGTCACGATGGTTTAGGCCCGCGTCGGGTTCTGTGTGATACAGCCAATCTGTGCGCGGATTACCAATACAATATAGATAACCGACGGGGATGTGAATCCACGGGTAGCTGTCTGTTTTGCCCGCTTCGAGCAATAAGACCCGATGGTTTGGCTCCGCGCTTAGGCGGTTGGCCAGCAAGCAGCCGGCAGTGCCGCCGCCAATGATGACGTAATCGAAAGTGGCGGATGTCTCTGACATGGATCTTATCCCCGTTGGCTCGCAGGGGCGCCTGCGCGCCGCCCATGCGGTGCACCTTCAAGCACTCAGCCGAAAAATGCAATTGATCGTGCAACGGCGGTGGGCGGCCTAGGTCGGGGAAGGTTATTGCGAGCTTGAAATCTCAATTTTGCAGCCAATTTGCCGCGCGCCCCATTGCGGTCGTTGCGAAGCTGGTTTTAAGTCGAACCGGGATCATATGCCAAACCCGCGCGTTCGACACCGTGTCTTGGCCCGATCCATGAGTGTGGCGTAATGACCGGGACGGCTTTGACATGAGTGAAATATGGGCCGGAATGGCGGAGGCATTTCTGCTGATATGGTCCCTCGACGCGGACCTTATCGATATCACGCTAAGATCTTTGCAAGTGAGTTTGAGCGCATTGGTGATCGCCTCCGCTTTGGCTTTGCCTTTGGGGACTTGGTTGGCCATTCGCCGGTTCCGCCACCGCCGTTTTGTTATTGCCACTATGAATGCATTGATGGGCCTGCCGCCTGTCGTGGTGGGGTTGATTGTCTATTTGCTCTTGTCGCGCGCGGGCCCATTTGGTGTGTTGGGACTGCTGTTTACACCCGCCGCCATGATCATCGCACAGGTGATTATCATCACGCCTCTGATTGCCTCCATTACTCACCAAGCCATGCGCGAGCTTTGGTCGGACTATCATGATCTATTAATTTCCCTAAACACCACGCATGGCCAAAGAATTGCAACGCTCATTTGGGATGGGCGGCGCGCCTTGATGACCGCCGCCTTGGCCGGGTTTGGCCGGGCCATTGGGGAAGTGGGCGCCATTATGATTGTGGGCGGCAATATCGATCACGTCACACGGGTCCTAACCACGGCCATTGCTTTGGAAACGGGCAAGGGGGATTTCGCACTGGCCCTCGGGCTGGGCTTCGTGCTCATCGCTTTGAGCCTATGTGTCAATCTGGCCATTCATACTCTGTCGCGCACAGAACGGGAGGGCCGATGGTGAGCCAAGACCTTTACGCTCAATTGCATGGCGTGGTGGTGAAGACGCCGCGGCAAGGCTGTTCTGGGGCCGCTTGATCTTGATCTGTCCGGCGGCGGTTTCACGATTGTTCTGGGACCGAATGGCGCGGGAAAGACCACGTTGCTCAAGGTCTTGCATGGGGTTGATCGGCTCACCAGCGGCTCTGTCAGCTGGACTGTACCGGCCAAAACGGTGCGGCAGGGTCAAGCCTATGTCTTTCAACGCCCAATTATGCTGCGGCGCTCGGTTCGGGCGAATTTGGCCTATCCTTTGCAATTGTTGGGCTTGCCGAAAGCGGAAATTTCCGCGCGTGTGGCGCATTGGGCGGCGCGGATTGGGCTCAGCGCAGAGCTCGATGTTCCGGCGCCGCGCTTGTCCGGCGGCGAGCAACAAAAACTTGCCCTTGCACGCGCCTTGATCCGCCGGCCAGATACAGTGTTCCTCGATGAACCCTGCTCCAATCTGGATGGGCGCTCGACCCGTGAGATTGAAGATATCTTATGCGACGCAAGCGCGGCCGGCGCGCGGATCATCATGACCACCCACGACCTCGGCCAAGCCCGCCGCCTTGCGGATCGGGTTTTATTTCTCAATAAGGGGCAGGTGGAAGAGCAGGGGCCGGCTGATCGCTTTTTCGCTGCGCCCAAATCACCCGGCGCTATCGCCTTTTTGAATGGGGATATCATAGAATGATCCGCGCCATATTGATCGCTCTCACCATTGCGGGAACGGCGGCTTCTGCCGAGACTTTGCGGCTTGCCGCCACGACAAGTTTCAACAATTCCGGCCTATCGGACGTGCTTTTGCCGGCCATTGCACAGGATATTGGTCTGGACGTGCAGCTTTTGGTGGTGGGGACCGGGCAGGCCATCCGGCTTGGGCAGTCCGGCGATGTGGATGCTATTCTCGTACATTCCAAATCTGCCGAGCTGGCCTTTGTGGCTGCGGGTTACGGCAGCCACAGGCGCGAAATCATGTATAACGACTTTGTTCTGATTGGCCCATCGGGCGATCCCGCGCAGGTGCGCGCGGCCACATCGGCAATCGAGGCCCTTCAGAGCATTGCATCGGCTCAAGCGACCTTTGTCAGCCGCGGAGATGACAGCGGCACGCATCGAAAAGAGATGGCGCTCTGGGCTACGGCAGATCACGACCCAGCAGATTTTGCCGCATGGTACAGGGAGGTCGGTGCGGGGATGGGGGCCAGTCTGAACAGCGCCTCAGCCATGAATGCCTATATTTTGGCAGATCGGGCCAGTTGGTTGAACTTTGGCAATAAAGGCGATCTTAGCCTGCTCTTTGCCGGTGATCCTGCCTTGTTCAATCAATATTCTTACCTGCCGGTTAACCCAGAACGCCATGCGCATGTCAAAGCGCAAGCGGCTCAGGCCTTGGAAAATTGGTTGGTCTCACCGCGCGCCGAAAGGATCATCAACGGTTATGAAATTGGCGGTGAAGCGCTGTTTGTATTCAATGCCCGTCCTTAGGGCCCTGTGATGACCTCTTACACGGTATTGTTCATTTCGGCATTAATGGCCGCAACTATTTTACCGATGCAATCGGAGGCAGTCTTGGTCGGACTTTTGGTTGCCGGTCAGAAACCTGTTGCCTATCTGCTCATTATCGCCACATTGGGCAATGTACTGGGGGCGGTGATAAATTGGGGTTTGGGACGCGCACTTCGCCGCTTTGAAGGGCGGTCTTGGTTTCCAGCTTCTCAAGAGCAAATGCAACGCGCGCAGAGGTGGTATCTGCGCTACGGTAGGTGGTCTTTACTGGCGAGCTGGCTGCCGATCGTTGGCGATCCGATTACGGTGGTGGCAGGCGCGCTGCGGGAAAGTTTTTGGCCGTTTGTGGCTTTGGTTACATTGGCAAAGGGTGGTCGGTACATCGTCTTGGCGGCGATGACTGTGCCGTGGCTTTGATACGATAAGGGCAGGTGGTGATGGCAATTTTGGAAACACGGGCGTTTGGCCTGATCGCGGCCATGGCTACGGTCACGATTTGGGCAGGATTTATGCTCATCACCCGATTTGCGGTGCAAAGCGATTTCACGATAGAAGAGCTCTTGGTGTTGCGGCTGTTGCCCGGCGCCATTGTCATGCTGCCATGGATGTGGAAGCTGGGCGTCATGCCCCCAAAGATGGCTTGGCCCCGCGCGGCAATGCTGATGGTCGGCGCCAGTGCTGTTTTCCCCTATGTGGTCTCCAAAGGCCTTGCCTTCGCGCCGGCCTCTGACGGCGGGGCATTGGCGCCGGGGATGTTGCCATTTTGGGCCGCTGTGGCCGCCTATGCCTTGGCTGGCGAAGTGCCGGGGCCGCGCCGTCGGGCCGGCCTGGCGATGATCCTGCTGGGGGCGCTGCTCGTCAGTCTTTGGCCCATCCTCAAAGGTGGCAGCGATGGCGCTTGGCGCGGGCATTTGATGTTTCTGAGCGGCTCTGGCCTTTGGGCGATATATTCCGTGGTGTTTCGCCAAAGTGGTCTGAGCCCGATGCAGGGTTTGGTGATCGGGCTGTTTTGGGGCACTTTGGCCGCGGTACCGGTGCTATTTCTGAGCGGAAACGTCAGTTTTTCCAGCGTGCCTTGGCCGGATATTTGGATCATGATCATCATTCAAAGTTTCATCATTGGAATATTGGCGATGGTTTTATTTAGCTATGCGGTGAAACTGCTTGGCGCGGCGCAATCCTCTGCCTTTGGGGCGTTGACCCCTTTGATGGCACTTATGGGAGGTGTGTGGTTTTTGGGGGAAACCGTCACACCTCTAAAGGTTTTTGGGGTGATCCTCGTGGCGGTGGGGGTGTTTCTTGCGTCGGGTATTCTGCGCAAAATTGCACCGCCGTCGGCCTAGGTGATGCGCCTACACCTGGCTTTTCAGATAGGTTTTATAGTCCTGCGGCGTATCAATATCATAAGATCCAGCTCGGCGAGAGCTGGTAAATTCGTGTAAAGCTGATTTGAACTTGGCGATCACCGGTTGTGCGCCAACATCCCCGGAGATCTGAGCAAAAGCGGGAAACGTGTCCCGGTGAAACAATGTTGGATGCGCTGGTTTTCCGTTTGGGCTAAGTGAGCGCCAGATCAAGCAGTCAGAATACTGCCGTCTGTGTTCAAAGAGCTGCGCAAAATCTACCGGGGCAAGCTCCGGTAAATCTGCCAGAACCACGCAGAGATGTGTGACCGTCGGGGGGAGATCTGCCACGGCCGCGCGCAGGGTGCCGGACAGTCCTTCGGCGCTGTCTGGGTAGCTTATCTTGCGCAAAGGCAAGTCTTTCAAGGCTTGCCATCTTGGGTGCGGCTCTGGCGGCAGAGCCACAAGCGTGGGCACAGAGACCTCTAGCACACGCTTGGCCATATGGCGCAAAAGTGGGCGGCCGTGCAGGGGCAACATGAGCTTGTCATCGGGCGCCATACGCCGCGAGGCTCCAGCGGCACAGATCAAGATCTGCGGCGCGAAAGTGGTGGCATCAACAGTTATAACAAGGGCTCCAACAGACGTTTGGCAGGACGCAATTGGCCTAGAATTTCAATTTCAGCCTGCAAGTCATCCGTCACCTCAGCGCGGGGCACCAAGGCAAAGGCGATGGATTTTTCGGCATGATGCGAATAGCCGCCGGAGGTGCAAAATCCCTGAACCGTTCCGTTGATAAACACCGGCTCATAGGCCACGGCGTCCGCATCATGCGCGTCCACTTCGAAGATCACCAATTGACGCTCTGGCGGGGTGAGACGTTCGGCTTCCGCAGCGCTACGTCCGATGAAATCCACATTTTTGCGGAAGGCTTATGAACCGATCAAGACCGGTTTCAGCGGCGGTGTAATCGGGTGAAAATTCCGAAAGCCAAGAGCCGAAGAAACGATCCAAGCGCAGGGACATCATCGCGCGCATGCCGAAAGGGGTCATGCCATGCGGCTTCCCGGCTTCCCATAGTCTGTCCCAGAGCGCCCTTTGGGCCATGGGGTCACAATAGAGCTCAAAGCCATGATCGCCCGTATAGCTCACCTGTTGCACAAGACAGGCTGTGGCGCCGACCACCAGCTCTGTGACATCAAGGAACTTAATATCGGCCACATTGGCCGTGGTGCAGGCCTGCAGCACCTCTGCCGCCTTCGGCCCGGCAATTTGAAAGCCAGTGCGTTGATCGGAGATGTTTTGCAGCGTGACGCCAGGCTCCATATTCTGTTCGAACCAGCGCTGGTGATAGGCCTGACTGCCGTAGCTGGCGGTCAGTTGGAACAGGCCTTCGCGGATACAAGAAACGGTGAAATCACCGATAAGCTTACCCTTTGGCGAAAGCATGGGCGTGAGCGAGAGGCGGCCGGCTTGCGGAATTCGCCCCGCCATGATCCGGTCGAGCCAGGCGCGTGCATGGGCGCCACTGACCAAGAATTTTGAGAAATTATGCACTTCATTGATGCCAACGCCGCGGCGCACGGCCTTGACCTCGCGTTTCACCGCGCCCCAAGCGTTCGACCTGCGGAAGGAAGGGGTCTCAAAATCAGGCTCGCCATTTTGGGCAAAATAATTCGGCACTTCGAGCCCAAATTGCGCGCCCCAGACCGCGCCCATGGCGCTGAAATGGTCATACATCGGGGTGCGGCGCAGGCCGCGGGCGGCGGGCAGCTCTTCATTGGGGTAGCTGACAGAGAAACGCCGTTGATAATTCTCAACGACCTTTGGCACCGTATAGCCCGGCGTTATCCATGAGCCAAAGCGGGCGCAATCCATGGCGAAGACATCGCGCTCCGGCTCGCCTTCCACCATCCATTGCGCCAGCGTCAGGCCAACGCCGCCGCCTTGGCTGAAGCCCGCCATGACAGCACAGGCGGACCAATAATTGCGCATCCCGGGCACTGGCCCCACCAGAGGGTTGCCGTCGGGGGCGAAGGTGAAGGGGCCGTGGATCACGGATTTCACCCCGGCCTTTTCAAGCGCTGGGAACCGCCGATAGGCAAAGGCGATGCTGTCTTCGATCTTGTCAAAGTCATTGGCCAAGAGCTCGTGGCCAAAGTCCCAAGGCGTGCCGTTTACAGCCCAAGGACGGCAGGGCTGTTCGTAAAATCCGATGCAAAGGCCGCGACCTTCTTGGCGCAGATAGCTTTCTCCTGCGGGATCCATCACATGGGGATGCTCGCCGCCTGCGTCAATCATATCTGCAATCTGGGGAACCTCTTCAGTGACAAGATATTGATGCTCCATCGGTAAAAGTGGGAAATAGACGCCCGCCATGGCGCCCACCTCACGCGCCCAAAGGCCGGCGGCATTCACAATATGCTCTGCGTGCACAGTGCCTTTATCTGTCACCAGATCCCAAGTGCCATCGGCGCGCTGCGTGGTGGAGAGGACTTTGCAATGGGTCTCAATATGCGCCCCGCCCATTCTGGCGGCCTTAGCATAGGCATGGGTTGTGCCCGATGGGTCGAGATGCCCATCAAGCGGATCATAAAGCCCGCCGATGATCCCCTCAATATTGGTCACCGGGGCTATTTTTGCGATCTCGTCAGGGCCGATGATCTCTGTCTCTAGCCCCATATAGCGGTGTTTGGCCCGCTCTGCGACCAGCATATCAAACCGATCTTGATTGTCTGCCAGCGTCACGCCGCCCACATGATGCAGACCACAAGACATGCCAGTGATTGCCTCAAGTTCCCTGTAAAGCTTGATGGTATAGCCCTGTAGCGCCGCCATATTGGTGTCACCATTGAGCGTATGAAATCCGCCGGCCGCATGCCAGGTGGACCCCGAGGTCAACTCAGAGCGTTCGAGCAGCATCACATCAGACCAGCCAAGTTTGGTCAGATGGTACAAAACCGAACATCCGACGACGCCTCCGCCGATAATTGCGACTCGGGTGGTGGTTTTCATGATAGGTCTCCTGCTGCTGTGTTGGGAAGATTATGGCGGGGATAGGGGTAAAAGAATAGCAGTTCCCGACATAAAACGGCCAAAATTTTCGGAGGCGGCCATGGAGCTCGGTTTGAATTGTCCGAGAAGTGATCAGATGGTTCAAATCAGACATAGGATGTCGCCTTGGGGCAATGGTCATCCCGAGGCATTGCCGATACTCTATGCGAGAGAATTTAAGAAAGTGCCGAAAATGCGGACCCATGCTCAAGCAGTTGTAATCGGTGGCGGTGTCATTGGTTGTTCTATACTTTATCATCTGACCAAATTGGGCTGGAGTGATGTGGTTCTTTTGGAACGCGACGAGCTGACGTCCGGTTCGACATGGCATGCGGCGGCGAATATTCATGGGCTACATGACAGCACCAATATCAGCCGTATCCAACACTACACGATGAACCTTTACAATGAGCTGGAAGCCGAGACCGGACAAAGCTGCGGCGTGTTTCAGCCCGGAAGCCTATATCTGGCCCAAACAGAAAACCGTGAACATCAGCTGCGTCTTCAGGCGGCTAAGGCCAAATTCTACGGCATGAACTTTCACGAGGTCAGCCGCGAGGAGGCGAAGCGGCTGCATCCTTTGGTCAATTATGACGGGGTGCGCTGCATCATGTTTGAACCTGATGGCGGCAATGTCGATCCCTCAGGTGTCACCCATGCCTATGCGGCCGGCGCGCGGGCGCGGGGTGCGGAAATTCATCGTTTCACCCCGGTGATGGGCACAGAGGCCCAGGCCGATGGCAGCTGGATTGTGCGCACCCCGAAGGGCGACATTCACACGCAATGGGTGGTGAATGCCGCCGGTCTCTGGGGGCGAGAGGTGGCCGCGATGGCCGGCATTACCTTGCCGCTTCAGCCAACAGAGCATCAATATTTCGTGACCGAAACCATTCCAGAGGTGGCCGCGATGAGCCAGCGCCTGCCGTCGGTTGCGGATCGTGATGGCGAATATTATCTGCGCCAAGAGGGGCAGGGGCTTTTGATTGGCGCCTATGAAAAGGATCTGCGGTTTTGGGCCGAAGAAGGCACGCCGCTTGATTTCGCCCATGAACTTTTTGCCGATGACCTAGACCGGATCGAAGACAATATGATGCGTGCCATTGATCGCGTGCCCGCCGTAGGCACAGCTGGGATCAAACGCGTGATTAATGGGCCGATGATCTGGTCACCCGACAGCAATGTATTGTTTGGCCCGCATCCCGATCTGACAAACTATTTCTGCTGTAATGGGATCATCCCTGGTTTTAGCCAATCGGGCGGTATGGGTTTGATGTCGGCGCAATGGATGGTGGAAGGCGAAAGCCAATATGATATGTTCGCTTGGGATGTCGCGCGTTTTGGCGACTGGGCCGATAAGGCCTTTACCAAGGCGCGGGTGGGCGACCAATATGCCAAGCGTTTTGCGATCCATTTTCCCAATGAAGAGCGCGACGCTGGCCGGCCTCTCCGCACCCGTCCCGCTCATGCTTTGCAAACGGCCCTTGGCGGCGTGTTTGGGCTGAACTACGGCTGGGAGCATGTGCAGTGGTTTGCCGATCACCCCGGCGCAAAGGACACAAATGGCTTCACCCGGCAAAATTGGTTCGAGCCTGTGGGCCGCGAATGCCGCATGCTGCGCAATACGGCTGGGATCATAGATATTTCGAATTTTGCCAAATATCGCGTCTGTGGCGGGCAGGCGGAGGAGTGGCTTAACGCCGTCTTCGCCAATACGATGCCCAAGGCGGTGGGCCGCTCTTGCCTGACGCCTTTGATCGGTGTGCGCGGGGGGATTGCTGGCGATTTCACAGTGACGCGGTTGGCTGAAGATGAATTTATGATCATCGGCTCCGGCATGGCCGAACGCTATCATCAGCGGTTCTGGAAGATGGTTCCGATGCCTGCAGGCGTGAGCTTTGAAAGCCTGACCGAAGCGCTTTGCGGCTTTAATGTTGCGGGGCCAAAATCCCGCGCATTGCTGCAGCGTCTGACTAATACGTCGCTGGCCACTGAGGATTTCCCTTTCATGCGATCCAAGCGTATTGAGCTGGCCGGCGTGGATTGCGTCGCGCTGCGGGTCTCTTTCACAGGGGATTTGGGCTGGGAGCTACATTGCAAAACAGAAGACCAGTTGCGGCTCTATGAGGCCCTGCTGGACTGCGCAAAAGACTTTGATGCAGGCCCTGTCGGGGCCCGTGCATTAATGAGCCTTCGAGTGGAAAAAGGCTACGGCTCTTGGTCGCGGGAATATAGCCCGGAATATTGGCCGCAGGAGGTTGGTCTCGCGGGATTGATCAAGCTAGACAAGGATTTTCTGCATAAAGAGGCCTATCTGGCCATCAAAGATAAAGACCCGCGCGAGCGGCTTTGCATCGTTGAAATCCTGGCGCCAGATAATGCCGATGCCACGGGCGGTGAGCCCATTTTCGACAAGGCTGGAGCAGGTGTTGGACGGGTGACATCTGGCGCCAATGGCTATGGGGTGAATAAGTCCTTGGCGCTGTGTTACCTGAGAAATGTGAACGCGGGTGATGAGCTGGATGTTATGATCTTGGGAAAACGGCATCATGCGATTGTTCTGCCCGAAGCCCCCTTTGATCCCAAGGGGGAGAAATTGCGGGCTTAGCTCTAGATTGATCCGCCTTCGACCATAAAGTTTTGCGCCGAACAGGCAGCAGAATCGTCGGAGGCGAGAAACAGCACCATTCGGGCTACATATACTGGATCGATAGCATCGGGAAGGCATTGGCGATCAATTTGCTTAGCGAGTGCTTCGGGAGTGACCCAAAGCTCCTTTTGCCGCTCGGTCATAATCCAACCGGGCACAACTGTGTTGACCCGAATACGATGATCGCCCAGGTCGCGCGCCATGGTTCGGGTCAGCCCGTGCACCGCTGCCTTGGCAGTGGTATAGGCTGGAAAGCCGCCACCGGCTTCCCACCATGAGTTCGACCCCATGTTTATAATAGAGCCACCGCCAGCCGCGATCATGTCATCGGCCACTGCTTGAATGGCAAAAAACATATGGCGCAGATTGTTGTTTTGCCGCTCATCCCAATACTCTGGGGTCACGCTGCGCCAATCATGCCGATCATCTCTTGCAGCATTGTTGACCAAAACCTGCGCTGGCCCCAGCTTTTTTTCCAAATCGGCGAAAGCGGTTTTGAGCGCCTCAATGTCGCGTAGATCACAGGGTGCGAAGCTATGCGTGCCGTCTAGCTTGGCTAAAAGCGCCTCTGATCCTGTGATGTCCATATCAACGAATCCCACCTGTGCCCCCTGTTCGGCAAAGGTATTGACCAGCTCAGCGCCGATACCCGACGCGCCTCCTGTTATAAAGACGGTTTTGCCGCGCAGGCTGGGGTAATTGGCAAATCTTGAGGTCATTTCGGTCTCTTTTGTGGCTTGGACTGATACCATGTCCGCTTGCTGGCGTTTATGCAATGACTTCCTGCGGGCTTACAGATCATTTTGCAGCTGGCCCAGAAAGGTGTTGCTTGGCACTATATAAACGGTTAGCCCATCACAGCTTACACGAGGAAATCACGCTATGATCACTGCATTTTACGCTTCGCTTTTGGGCTTGTTTTTCACCATTTTGACCTTCCGCGTTTTGGCGCTCCGAGGCGTCACCCTGTTAAAATGGCTGGCCTTTAACAACTTTGGAGCGCAGGCATTAGAACGCTCCGTGCGCGCGCACGGAAATTTTATTGAATATGTCCCAATGGTCTTGCTGATGATGTATTTGGCAGAAGCTGCAGAACTCTCGCCGCTGCGGCTTCACATCACCGGTGCCTTGCTATTACTGGGGCGGGTCATGCATGGGGTTTGCTTTGGCTTTATGGAGTTTAACATGCCGCTTCGCTTTGGCGGTATGGTGTTGACGCTTTTGGCTTTGATCAATATTTCTGTCAGCTTGCTGATCGTGGCGCTTTAGCGCATTCGATCAATCCGGAGCAATGAGACCCAAGCCGCGCAGATAGATGCCCATGCCGCTTTCAAGCAGTTGCTCGGCCGGAATAGGGCTGCGCCCGCCGGGTACGCCGCGGGCAAACAGCTCGACCACCCCGTGGCTGAGTGCTCAGATATGGGCAGCGAACATCTGCGGTGGTGGGCGTTTTTCCGCTGGGATATGCTTGCTCAGCTCCACTGCCGCGGCTTGCAGAACCTTTTGCGCCTCCATCGCGGCGTGATTGAGCTCGGGGCTGGGTTGACGCGGTAGGCCACTTTCAAACATGGCGACGTAAGGGCCGCGGTGCGTGCGGACAAAATTCAAATAAGCCTGGCCGGTCGCCTCGAAGGCACTAAGTGCGTTGGGGTGTCGACCGTTATAGGCGGTTTCCATGCACTCGGCAAAAATGGCAAAGCGCTGCAATGCGGCCTCAGCAATCAGATCCTCGCGGCCCTCGAAATGGCGATAGACGGCGGCTAGTGTTACGCCGGAATTCTTGGCCGCTTCCGATAGGGTAAAGCCGGTTGGGCCTTTGGTTTCAATCAACAAAAGCGCGGCGTCCACCAAAGCTTGACGCAAGTTGCCGTGATGATATCTGCGTATTTGCATCGTGGATCCAATCCACCTTCGCCCAAAGGCAGGGTTGCAGTCCAGAAAATTTAGCGGCCTATTTCGTTGCGATCAAAAGGCGTCGTTTGGTAGATTTCATTGATCCAATTGCCATAGAAAAGATGCGCATGCGAGCGCCAGCGGTTGAGGGGCGTTTGTCTGGGATCATCCCCGGGATAATAATGACCCGGTATATTGATGGGGGTGCCATTGGCAGTGTCGCGGTCATATTCTTGTTTGAGCGTATTGCTATCATATTCAAAATGATTGAAGAGATACAGCGCGCGATGGGCCGAATCCTCTACCAAACAAGGACCAGTCTCGCTCGACCCAAGCAGGGTTTTGAGACCCGGCACAGCGGCAATTTCATCCTGCTTCATCTCTGTCCAGCGGCTGACGGGCACCACGAAATCATCTGAAAACCCACGCAAATAAGGCGAGGAGGGGTCTAAGTTTTGGTGTCGAAAACAGCCAAAAGCCTTCTGCGGCAAATCATGTTTTTTTACCCCATGCAGGTGATTGATCATCGCCATGCCGCCCCAGCAGACCCCCAAGGTGGCATGCACATGGCTTTGAGTCCATTTCATCACCTCCACCATTTCTGGCCAATAGGTGACGTCTTGGAAATCCAAATGCTCAATCGGCGCACCGGTGATGATCAACCCATCAAATTTTTCATTCCGAACCGCGCTGAAGGCTTTATAAAATTGCTCCATATGATCGGAGGAGGTGTTTTTTGTTTGGTGGCTCGTCATCCGCAAGAGGGTGAGTTCAATCTGCAACGGGGTTGCCCCAATGAGGCGGGCAAATTGATTTTCCGTCTGAATTTTGAGCGGCATGAGGTTGAGCAATGCGATGCGGAGTGGACGGATGTCTTGGCGGTCTGCCTGGCTGGGGTCCATGACCATCACACCTTCGGCGCTCAGAACATCGTGGGCGGGCAGATTTGCGGGAATCTTAATTGGCATAAAGTTCAGTCCTTGCCGCCATTGGATCGCGATGCTGCGGCGTGGTGGTCTAGGGTTTCGGCCACCAGAGCTTCGAAATCCTGAGGCGTCTTTAAATTTTGCACATCATTGGCTTGAAGCGTAATGCCCCATTTGGCCATCTGCGCATACCGTGGCTGGCGATGGGCCATGGCGCGCGCATAGGTCCAGCGGATGAAATCATCGGGATTCACCTTATCGGGCTGAGCGCCTGTTTCGCGCTTATAGTCCGACCAACAGGTCATGAGAAATTCCGGCTGATAGCACATAGGTTTTGGCGCCAAATCAAAGCGCCGCACCAATTCGGCCGTGTGATCCTCACTGCCGGCAATCCAGATCATCAGCAGGTTATCCGATAGGGCGGTTAAAATCGGATCGGCCGCATCCCAAGGATCGACAACTTCACAAATCGAGCCTCCACTGTCGCAGATAAAGTTGTCATAACCATAAAGATCACTGGCCCGCTCAATGAAGTGAGGCGTATCCAAAAGCGCGGCGCGCTCGGCAGCGTGATGTTGCGCTTGGCGGTTGCAATAATCATCAAATGGAATGCCGGCCTTTGACACATCGCCCGGTTTTCCCAAATATGTGGATAGCGGCGCAAGGTTCTCAAAGGTAATATTCGAGGACATAGAAATAGAGTCTGAGCGCAATAACTCAGCCAAAAAAGGCACAGCCATGGCGGCTTTCTTGAAGTTATCAACAATATGCTCGCCCATATAGCGCGTGCCGATGCGATAATCTATCGAGTAATGAAACCAATTCCCTCGGTGGCGCAGTATGGAAGATATATGGGTTTTTCCCAGACCCGACATTGCAAACAGCAGGGCTTTTTTCTGTTTGGCACCGGCCCATTGTGCGCCGTTTTCATAAATCATGGCTTATAATCCCAAGCTTCAATTTTATCATAGGCCAATATGGTCGATTGGAAAAGACCTTGCGCTAGGCTTGGCGTTTAAGATTTAGGTAATTGGCCACCAAAATCAATACAGCACCAAGAACCAGGTAGAGATCTAGGCTCTCTTCATAAAACACAACGCCGATGACCGCTATCAATGGCAGGCGTGCAAAATCGACAGGCATCACCAGACTCGCCGGAGCCAAAGATAGAGATTTCGTCATGCAAAAATGTGCGGCCAGCCCGGTGGCGCCAATCACGATAAGCCAAGGCACCGTGGCTAGCTGGGGCAGGGCGATATCCCCGTCGTAACCGGCGCAAAGCAACCCAAAGAGAATTTGTAACCCAGTGAGAAAAAACAAGATTTTGGTCAATGAGTTTTGTTCCGTAAGCTTGCGAGTCAAAATTGCCGCGCCTGCAAAGCCAATGGCGGCAGAGCCGGCGGCTAATATTCCGATGTTCACCGCACCTATTTCCGGTTGAGCGACGATTAAAACGCCGATGAACCCCAAGGCCGCAATCGCCAATTTGCGAAGCGTTAAACTTTCGCCTAAAATTAACGGGCCTAGTAGTAAAACCCAGATGGGTGAGGTAAATTCAAGCGCGAATAATTGCGCCAATGGAATTAACGGTAAGGCGAAGAACCAAAGATTTTGCCCGATGAAATGAAATATGTTGCGCAGAAGGTGAAGGCGAAAATACTTGAGGTCTATTTCGCCTAGCGTGCCCACAGATTTCGCCACGCCGAGAACGATTAAAAAGCCCATAATGGAACGATAGAACATAATCTCGAACGTATCGAGTTGCCCGGATATTGCCCGGCCAGCGATGGCCATTGATGTAAAAGAGAAAATAGCACCAATCATCCACAGCGCGGCACGGCGGTTGTTCATTTTGCAAGCCTCTTACAATCTTGGCCAACCCAATGACATAAATCCGCCCTACGCAAGCCACAAAACGAAGTTGGGCCGTTCCGTAGCCTCAGACAGCATAAGGCGGAGAAAATCTCCGCCTTATGAAGTACTTTAGGTTTTGGGGGCGCGATTGCGGCCCTTGGCCAATACGCCTTGCAACATTCCGGCGGTGAACCCAAATTCTTTACAAAGTTGTGTGTGACGCTCTGTCGCCGTCATACTGCACATATAGCCAACGTACCCACGTAACACTCGCTTCACTGCGTGTGCGTAGGCTTTTACGTGCGTACTTTTTTTCTTTTGGCAACCATATACGAAACTGCCAATACTCAGCTCGCTTGTAGATACAAGCCTCGTCAAATATGGCTATTTCGCCTTCTGCGAATTGCTGTTTCTTCAGTGCCAAGTTTGCTCGCAGAGTTACTATGATTTTCAGTAGTCACACGTTTGTGCAACATTCTGTGTAACTGAACGCGAAAACCTCAATTAAATCAACGACTGATTTTTTATGTGAAACAAAAGTATAAGTCACTAAATAAATTAAATCAATGACTTATAATTAAATAACTACTCCCACTCAATCGTACCCGGAGGCTTGGAAGTGATGTCATAGGTCACTCGGTTGATGCCTTGCACTTCGTTAATAATGCGCGTGGCGGTTTCGCCAAGGAATTCATGGGAAAACGGATAATAGTCTGCGGTCATCCCGTCGACAGACGTGACAGCCCGCAGTGCACAGGCAAAGTCATAAGTTCGGCTGTCGCCCATAACGCCGACGGTGCGAACAGGCAGGATCGCGACGAAAGCTTGCCAGATCTCGTCGTAGAGACCGTGCTTACGAATTTGATCGATATAAATCGCATCGGCGCGGCGCAAAATTTCGAGTTTCTCGCGGGTAATTTCTCCCGGGCAGCGGATTGCAAGGCCGGGGCCAGGAAAGGGATGGCGACCGATGAAAGACGCGGGTAGGCCCAACTCGCGACCCAAGGCCCGCACTTCATCTTTGAACAGCTCACGAAGAGGTTCAACCAAGCTCAAGCCCATTTTTTCAGGCAATCCGCCGACATTGTGATGTGACTTGATGGTCACCGACGGTCCGCCTGAGAAGCTAACACTCTCAATGACATCAGGGTATAGGGTGCCCTGAGCCAGGAATTTGGCGCCTCCAACATCCGAGGCATGTTTTTGGAACACGTCGATAAACAGCTTACCGATGATCTTTCGCTTGGTTTCCGGATCGGATTGACCATCAAGAGCGCCAAGAAAGAGCTCTTTTTCATCCGCATGGATGAATGGTATATTATAGTGATCGCGGAACATACCGATGACCTCATCGGCCTCACCTTCGCGCAGCAAGCCATGGTCGACAAAAACACATGTCAGCTGGTCGCCAATCGCCTCGTGGATCAAAACCGCCGCAACAGAGCTGTCAACGCCACCTGAAAGGCCGCAAATCACTTTTTGATTCCTAACTTGATCGCGGATCGCCTGTAATGCCTGCTCGCGATAAGCTCCCATGGTCCAATCCCTAACAAATCCGGCTCGACGAATGAAATTTTCATAGAGTTGCGCCCCTTTGGGGGTGTGATGTACTTCTGGATGGAATTGAACAGCGTAAAATTCGCGGGCCGGGTCTGCTGTGACCGCGAATGGCGCATTGGGCGAGGTTCCGTAAACCTCGAACCCCGCCGCAATGGCGCTGACATGATCGCCATGGCTCATCCAGACCTGCTCATCGCCGTCTTCAAACCAACCGTCCAGCAGGCCCAATGGGGCTTTTGGGCTCACATAGGCGCGACCAAATTCGGCTGTACCATGTCCGCGCTCCACTTTGCCGCCCAGGCATTGCATCATCACCTGTTGGCCATAACAAATTCCTAAAACTGGAATACTCATCTCAAATACAGCCATTGGAGGGCGCGGAGAGCCTTCGTCAATCACTGAGGCAGGCCCGCCCGACAAGATCACAGCCTTCGGCGCAAACTGCGTCAAAAAATCTTCTGTTACATTCTGAAACGGATGAATTTCGCAATAGACATTAAGCTCGCGCAAACGCCGTGCGATGAGTTGCGTAACCTGACTGCCAAAGTCGATGATAAGTAATTTTTGATGCATATTTTCCATAGTCCCCGATATTCTGACCGTTAAAAAGGTTCAACCCAAGGAAAGAGAAGATTTTACGCCTTATGTCGTTTTCCCGTCCGAAGTGGCGGAAATTAACGTCTTGTGGCCGAAGAAATGCTTAGAAGCGTCATGACACTTAAATTTGAGGTTTCAAAATGTCCGAGACACGCGCGCGTAGATCCCGCAGCGGCGGTGGCGCCGCCCGCCGAGCCGAACGCACAGCGGTGAGCGTCGAAACAGAGCGCTATATTGAGCGTAATATTCCTCTGTACGAATTCTTGGACGAGGCGACACTCGAAATAATCGAGTATAATGCGGAAACCTTACTCGAGGAAATCGGCGTGAACTTCGTGGACAGTCCGGTAGCCTTAGAACGTTGGCGCTCGGTTGGGCGCGAATATTGAGGGCGAGCGTGTAAGGATCCCACGCGGCCTTGCTAGAGAGCTGTGCAAAACGGCGCCATCTAAGTTTGTGCAACACGCGCGCAACCCTGAGCGGAGTGTCGAAATTGGTGGCAAATCCCTTGTGACTGCGCCGGTCTATGGTCCGCCCTTCGTGCGCGACCGAGATGGCGGTCGCCGGTACGCAACTTTGGCTGATTTTAAAAAATTTGTTAAATTGGGCTACATGTCGAAATATTTGCATCATTCTGGTGGGACCGTCTGCGAGCCAACAGATGTGCCTGTCAACAAGCGCCATTTGGACATGCTTTTGGCGCATATGGTCTATAGCGACAAGCCGTTCATGGGATCTGTGACCGAACCAAGCCGCGCGCAGGATTCCGTCGATATGTGCGAAATTTTGTTTGGCAAAGACTTCGTCCAAAACAACACCGTGATGACCTCGCTGATCAATATCAACAGCCCGCTCACGTTTGACAGCATCATGATGGGCGCTTTAGAGGTTTTTGCCTCCAACAATCAAGCCAGCATTATTTCGCCCTTCATCGTGGGGGGCGCGATGGCGCCTGTGTCGGTTGTGGGAACATTGACCCAGGTTTTGGCGGAAGTTTTGGCCGGTATTGCCTATAGCCAAATCATCAAGCCGGGAGCACCTGTAATTTTTGGCACATTTGTGACCTCCATTGATATGAACTCTGGCGCGCCGACTTTCGGCACGCCAGAAGCCAGCCAAATTCTCTACGGAGCCGGGCAATTGGCCCGCCGGATGAACTTGCCGTTTCGCTCAGGCGGTGGCCTTTGCGGCTCGAAACTGCCCGACGCGCAGGCCGCTTACGAGTCCGCCAATACGCTCAACGCTGCGCTCTTGGGTGGGGTGAACTTCATGCTGCACTCCTGCGGCTGGCTGGAGGGCGGGCTGGTGGCGTCCTTTGAGAAATTCATTATGGATGCCGACCACCTAGGCACTTTGCAGAAAATGGGCCTTGGGGTCTCAGCCGATGAAAACGGCCAAGCGATGGATGCCATCCGAGAGGTCGGACCAAGCGGCCATTATCTTGGCTGTGACCACACGCAAAGGAACTTCAAATCTGCTTTTTGGCGGTCAAATCTGTTTGACTATAAGCCCTTTGAGACCTGGTACGAAGAGGGCGCGCGTGACACGTATAGCTTGGCCGTAGACCGCGTGGCCCATCAATTGGCCAGTTATCAGCAACCGCCGCTCGATCCTGAGATTTTGGCGGCGCTTGAGAAATATGTGGCTGACAAAAAAGCTGCGATGCCCGACGCTTTTGTTTAGGGCATTGGCCTTTGGTCCTTAGGTCTTTTTAAGACTGCTGTATTCTGCCAATGTGGCAATAAAATATCGGATGTGGCGCGCTGGGGATGCGACCGAACCCTAATAAGGTTTTTATTATCAAAATCTTAGTGGGGTGCCATTTTGGAAAAGCGGTCCCGACTGCAAAGGCTGGCGCGCCATTACCAAGACACGCAAGCGGCTGAAGCCTTGGTCGGCTAACGCCTCAGTGCATAACGGATATTCCCAACCTTGGGGGTGGCTGTTTACGCGGGTTGTGTTAGTTTAAAACAACTGAGGACTACTGACATGCGCAATTTAAAAATTCCCGAGCAACGCCATCCTGAAAAAGCGAAACGGCCGGACAATCCGCAGCCGAAAAAGCCGGCTTGGATTCGTGTGAAAGCCCCTGTCGGGCAAGGCTACCAAGAGACACGCAAAATCATGCGTGACAATAAGCTCGTGACTGTCTGTGAAGAGGCCGGCTGCCCCAATGTGGGGGAATGCTGGAATCAAGGCCATGCCACAATGATGATCATGGGGGAGGTCTGCACGAGGGCCTGTACCTTTTGCAATATTGCCACCGGAAAACCGCCAGAAGATTTAGATGTGTTCGAGCCGGGCCGGGTGGCCGATGCCGTAAAAAAATTGGGGCTCAACCACGTTGTCGTCACCTCAGTGGATCGCGACGATATCGAAGATGGCGGTGCGGCGCATTTCGCCCAAACCATTCGCGCGATTCGCAAGCAATCGCCCAACACAACCATTGAGATCCTGACACCCGATTTAATTCGTTGCGCCCCTGAAGCCTTGGAAGAGGTTGTGGCGGCGAAACCCGATGTGTTTAACCACAATCTAGAAACCGTCCCGGGTCTCTATCCCGAAGTGCGCCCCGGCGCGCGGTATTTTCACTCACTGCGGCTGCTGCAACGGGTCAAGGAGCTCGATCCCACGATGTTTACCAAATCGGGCATCATGGTCGGTTTAGGGCGAGGATCGCCAAGCGGTGCATCAGGTCATGGATGATATGCGCGCGGCCAATGTAGATTTTATCACCATCGGCCAATATCTCCAACCGACGCTCAAACATCACCGGGTTGACCGATTTGTCACGCCAGAGGAATTTGCCAGCTATGAGAAAGCGGCCAAAGGGAAGGGATTCTTGATGGTCTCAGCGACCCCCTTAACCCGCAGTTCTTATCACGCGGGTGATGATTTTGCGAAAATGCAAAAGGCACGGCAGGCGGCGCAGGGTTAGGGCCAAAGGCTGCGTTAAAACCCTATGCCGCCGCGATGCGAATTCACCGTCAACCAATCTGGCCAGCCGATCAATCGCTCGATGCCAAAGAGGACCAAAGCGATCCCCACAACGGCAATCCACAAGAGGATGGTTTTTCTCGAGGGTGGATGGCGCGCAATCCGCGCCATTTTTAGAAAAAATCTTGGATTCATGTAAAACGAACTTTTCCAATAAAGGGCAGGTTGCGGTTGCGTTGGGCGAAATCAATACCATAGCCTACCACAAACTCATCTGGAATTTCAAAGCCTAAGAAGTCCGTCTTGATGTCAACCTCGCGTCGTGAGGGCTTGTCCAGCAGGGCGATGGTGCGCATGCGTTTGGGTTGACGGCGCAAAATATGCTCGGTGACATTTTTCATCGTGTGGCCGGTGTCGACGATGTCCTCCACAATAAGGACGTCACGATTCTCGATGGTGCCGCGCAGATCCTTCAGTATACGCACTTCGCGCGAGCTTTCCATGGCGTCGCCATAGCTGCTGACCTCCAGGAAATCGACCTCAATCGGCAAATTAATCTCGCGCACCAAATCAGCAATGAAAACAAATGAGCCGCGCAAAAGTCCGACCACCACGAGTTTATCAGTATCTGCAAATTCTTGCTCAATTTCTGCGGCCAATTGCTCTATTCTGGCCGCGATAGACTTGGCAGAAATCATATTGTCGATGACATAAGGTTTTTGCGACATAGTACCCTCTTGAATTTTCCCCAGCTTTCTAGGACATCTTGCGCTCAAAGTCAGCGGGAAACACAATGCCTACGCATAATGAAACAAAAATTTTGCCATATTCTGCGCAGGGCATGTATGATTTGGTCGCAGATGTGGCCTCATACCCGGAATTTTTGCCTTGGTGTGCCGCCGCGCGCGTGAAATCGGTGACCGATGAGGGATCGCGGCAAATCATGGCGGCGGATCTTGTGATCTCTTTTAAAGTATTTCGCGAACGCTTTGGCAGTCAGGTGATCTTGCATCCCAAGGATAAGTTCATCGACACGCAATATCTCGATGGACCATTCAAATATATGAAATCGACCTGGAAGTTTGAGGACACAGCCGAAGGCTGCGCTGTTACATTCTTTGTTGATTTCGAGTTCAAGAACGCCATTTTACAAGGTGTGATTGGTCTGGTCTTTAATGAGGCCATGCTGCGGATCGTGCGAGCGTTTGAGACCCGAGCGGATGCGCTCTATGGGCAAGCCCGGCCATAAAAAAGGCCCCCAAATGGGAGCCTTTTTCGCGTATTTACCTTAGGTTTTACGACGTGTGATCATAGGCGCGCTCGCCATGGGCGGCCAGATCAAGCCCGGTGTATTCGTCTTCTTCACTGACCCGCAGAGGGGTCACGAGAGACACGAGCTTGACCAGCACCACGGTGACAACCACCGTGAAGATGCCGACAATGACAAGGCTGCCAATTTGCGCGACCCATGCGCCTGCTCCAAAGACTGCGATCATGATGGTTCCAAAGATCCCGCCGACACCGTGGACGGCGAAGACGTCCAATGTATCGTCTATTTTCAGGCTGTTGCGCACCAGATTTACCGCTTCCTGGCACAGGATGCCTGCGACTGAACCGATGAGGAGTGCCTCAATTGGACCAACGAAGCCAGAAGCTGGTGTGATCGAGGCCAGCCCTGCAATCGTGCCGGTGACCATACCCACGAGTGAGGCTTTGCCGTATTTGATCCGCTCCCAGAGCGCCCAGGTGAGCGAGGCCGCTGCGGCAGAAATATGCGTAACCGTCAAAGCCATAGCTGCACCGCCATCGGCCGCCAATTGCGATCCGCCGTTAAAGCCGAACCAACCAACCCAAAGCATCGCAGCCCCGAGCATGACAAAGCCAGGGTTGTGCGGCGGGGTGGTTGTATTGCGCCGCGCGCCAAGCATCACAGCAATGACCAATGCCGCCAGGCCCGCTGTTTCATGCACCACAACACCGCCCGCGAAATCCTTTAATCCCGTCGCGCCAAACAGGCCGCCATCGGCCAGGAAGCCGCCGCCCCAGACCCAATGGACAACCGGCGCATAGCAAAGCAGCATCCAAAGCCCGGAAAATGTCATCACAAACCCAAAGCCAATCCGCTCGACATAGGCGCCGACGATCAAGGCGGGGGTGATGATGGCGAAGGTCATTTGAAAGGCAAAGAACAGAACTTCTGGCAGGGTGGTGCCATCGCGGACCGTACTGGCGTCAACACCGTTCAGGAACACATGGCTCAGACCGCCCCAATAGCCGGAGGTGCCAGACCCAAAGGCGATGGAATAGCCGAAGGCCAACCAAAGCACACTCATGAGACAAGCAATGCCGAAACATTGCATAAATACGCTCAGAACATTTCGCGCGCGCACCAGCCCCCCGTAAAACAGAGCCAGCCCAGGCAGTGTCATGAATAGCACCAATGCCGTGGCAACAATAATCCAAGCTGTATCAGCAGCGTTCATAGTAACCTCCTAAATCACGTGCCGGCCTTCTCGACCATAAGCGCAGGTGATGGAAAGCGTCATGCCGGGCGCGCTGATGTTTTTCAGGGCTTATTCAAAGTTTGCATAAATTTTGGGCGAAAATAACGCGCCGGGTTTAATCAATGGGCTAAGTTGAGATGCACATGGATTAAGTTTAAGGCATGATTTAAAGCAGCCTGGCGCACCGCGGCCCGGCCGAGCGCGCCAAATTCCTGGGTTTCGCTTTGGGTGCCGTGAGCGCTGGCCAGGGCAAAACATACGCGGCCCTCGGGCTTAAATTCAGAGCCGCCCGGCCCCGCAATGCCGCTGACTGAGATTGCAATATCGGCCTGTGACTGGCGCAATGCGCCTTCAGCCATTTCGCGCGCCACGGGTTCCGAGACCGCGCCGTAATCGGCAAGGGTCTTGTGGCGCACCCCAAGCATCTTCTGCTTTGCCCCATTGGAATAGGTGACAAAGCCCTGTTCAAATATGGCTGAACTGCCGGCAATATCTGTCAAAGCGGCGCTAATCATCCCGCCCGTGCAGCTTTCGGCACAGGTGATTTTCAAGCCCAAAGCCTGGGCCCTGCGCAAGATTTCTTCGGCGATAGGGTTCATAAGGCCACCATCACAAGCGCCATGGCCAAGGCTACCATCACCCCGGCAATGATATCATCGAGCATAACGCCAAGAGGGCCAACAAGACGATCGGCCCATCCGACCAAACCTGGTTTTGTGATATCAAACAGGCGAAAGGCGACAAAACCGAACAGATAATAGAAAGCGGCGCTGTCAAAGGGTAGGGGCCAAATCGCCAGCGGCAGCAAGGCAATCCATTGCCCGGCCACCTCGTCAATGACTATTTCCGAAGGATCATGGTCGCTTTTTCCAGCTGTTTCGCGCGCTGTGGCCCAATAGCCCAGCAGGCAAGCCAGGAAAATTCCAATGCAAAGCCCAATGAGCCCCGCGCCATTTATCACAGCGGCGCCACTGATCAACGCGGCCAAGCTGCCCCAGCTGCCCGGAGCCGGGCGCAAATGCCCGATGTAAAAAAAGGTGGCAATTATATGGCTCATTGGCTCACCAAGGCCGCGGTGGCGATGGCTGCAATGCCCTCTTCGCGCCCCGTAAACCCAAGGGTTTCCGACGTGGTGGCTTTGATGGAGACTTGATCGCACTCCAGACCCATGATCTGTGCCATCCGCGCCTGCATCGCTTGTGCATGGGGGCCGATTTTTGGAAATTCGCAAATCAAGGTGCAATCCACGTTTTCAATGTGAAAGCCAAGGTCTTTGGCCAGCTGCACCGCGTGTTTTAGGAAAATATCCGAGGGGGCGCCCTTCCATTGGGGATCGGAGGGTGGAAAATGTTGACCAATATCGCCGCGTGCCAATGCGCCATAAATGGCATCGGTCACCGCATGCATCCCAACATCTGCATCCGAATGGCCCAGCAGACCGGCCTTATGGGGCAGGGTGACACCGCAAAGCGTGATCTCTGTACCCGGTCCAAATTTATGAACGTCAAACCCGTTGCCCAAACGTAGTTTCATGCGGCCTCGCAAAATTCGTTCCGCCCGGGCAAAGTCACCGGGCACTGTTACTTTCAGATTATCGGCCTCTCCGGGGACAATGGCAACCGGGTGTCCCGCGGCGCGAACAACTTGCACATCATCCGTCGCCGGGTCTGTCGCGGCCGCATGTGCCGCATAAATCACCGGATAAGAAAAGCACTGGGGCGTTTGGGCCCGCCATAGA
The DNA here is from genome assembly GCA_943788425.1 of uncultured Planktomarina sp. Taxonomy (GTDB): domain Bacteria; phylum Pseudomonadota; class Alphaproteobacteria; order Rhodobacterales; family Rhodobacteraceae; genus Planktomarina. The sequence continues at coordinate 182,060 of CALSQF010000001.1, read as the reverse complement.
TCACTGCGATCTACTTGCGCCGTCACTGTATCACCGCCGCGCCACAAGGTGTCTTGCACCGCGACTGCGGGCGCCGCTGCGCCCTGGGCGCGCATGGCCTCAACGCAATGAGAGATCACAGAGTGGGTCACACATGGGCGGGCGGCATCGTGGATCAAAACATAATCTGGGGCCTGATCTTTGAGAGCCTCAAGGGCGCAACGCACAGAATCGTCGCGGTTTGCGCCGCCGTGCAGGGAGCGCACCGCTGCCGGCAGCTGCGCGATCCGATCTTGATCCTCCGGGTGATGCACCACCACGACCGCACCAATTTCGGCGTGAGACATAAACGCATCCACAGACCAAGCTGTAAGTGGCCTGCCCAGGAGCATTCGCCATTGTTTCGGCACTGTGCCGCCAGCGCGCGTGCCACGGCCGGCCGCCAGTACAATCGCGATAGTTTTGGGTGCATCTGTCATAGGTTGTGCTTATATCTTTTGATTTTCTGCATGCAATCCTTGGTTTTGGCTGGAATTTTGCTCAATTTTTGTGCAAATGTATAAAAATGCGGATGTAACGTGAAGAAGGGCTTGTCGCCCGCGGGTCAGATCGTGTGGATTTGTTGAACGTTTGGAGATGGGATCTTGACCTTCGTATTAGGAAATCAAACTGTTTTTCCTCCTGTTCTGTTGGCCCCTCTGGCTGGCATCACAGATGTGCCTTTTCGCAATTTGGTTCAGTCCTTTGGGGCTGGTCTTGTTGTGTCCGAAATGGTGGCCAGCCACGAGATGGTGCAAAAAAGGCCAGGTGTGCGCGAAAGAGCGGAGCTTGGTTTCGGGATCGAAAGCACGTCGGTGCAAATTGCCGGATGTGACGCCTATTTGATGGCCGAAGCGGCCCGGATTATTGAGGCCAACGGCGCAAAAATAATCGACATTAACATGGGCTGTCCTGCCAAAAAGGTCACCAGCGGCCAGTCAGGCTCGGCTCTCATGCGCACGCCAGATTTTGCCATGGAGTTGGTCGAGGCGGTTGTGCAAGCTACATCGCTGGATGTCACTTTGAAGATGCGTCTTGGTTGGGACGACAACAGCCTCAACGCCCCAGAGATCGCCAAACGGGCTGAGGCCGCGGGTGTGAAAATGATCACAGTGCATGGGCGCACGCGCTGCCAGTTTTACAAAGGCGCAGCTGATTGGCAGGCCATTGGCCGGGTGAAGCGGGCTGTGTCGATTCCCGTGATTGCCAATGGCGATATTGTGGATGTGGCCTCTGCGCGCCAGGCTTTGCAGCAATCGGGCGCCGATGGGGTCATGGTGGGGCGCGGGGCGCAGGGCGCGCCTTGGCTATTGGCGCAAATCGCGTCAGCGCTCTATGGCACCCCAGCGCCAAATATCCCCCACGGTTCTGAACTGGCACAGTTAATTTTACAGCATCATCAGGCAATCGTTGACTTCTACCGGGGCACGCTTGGGCTTAAAAACGCCCGCAAGCATTTGGGTTGGTATTTAGATGGCTTGAATGTGGCTCCTGAGCTGCGCCAGTCGGTATTGAGATCCTTTGATCTTGCTGAAATTCGCGAGCTGATCTGGCGCGCCGTCGAGGTGCCTTCCGCAGGTGTGGCGGCGTGAGACTATATCGAGAACTTTGGTCACAGCTTCCAATCCCCGCCTTGCTGGTGACGGGCGATGATAACGTGCAAGAGTTGAACCTGGCCGCCGAACAATTCCTCGGAATTTCCGCCAAGGTTATCCTAGGTCAACCCATTTGGAACTACCTGAGGGGGGAGGAAATTTTGCCAGTAGGCCTTAAGCGGGCACGCGCGACCTCGCGGCCCATCGTTATTTCGCAGATCACAACCCACGGTCGTGCAACGGCACCCCAGACCTGTGCAGTCCATCTTTGTCCGATGACAGGGGCAGAGGAGCAGATCATGATTTTGCTCATTGAACATGAAACGCTCGGCAGTCAATTTGGAGAAACCGCGCCGCTTTCGGCAGCGCATTCTGCCATTGGCATGGCTGAAATGCTTGCCCATGAGATCAAAAATCCACTGGCCGGCATCACGGGCGCGGCGCAGTTTTTATCATTGTCTCTGCCTGCTGAAGATCTTGAAATGACGGATCTGATTGTCCAAGAAAGCAAACGCATTGTCAGCCTTCTTGATCAGGTCGAACAATTCGGCGATGTCACGCCGCCAAGTTGTGCCTTTGTAAATATTCATGATGTGCTCGATAGAGCCGCACGCTCGGCCTTGTTTGGATTTGCTGGTGAGATCCAGATTCACAAGAACTATGACCCCTCCCTACCGGAAGTCTGGGCAGATGCGGATCAAATGGTGCAGGTCTTTCTTAATTTGGTCAAAAACGCCTGTGAGGCTTTGGGTCGAGAGGGAAAAGTGACTATTCGCACCTTCTACGACCCAAGCTTGCGTCTGCCGCTGCCGGATGGGACAGGACGCCGCCTGCCGTTGCATGTGGAGATCATCGACAACGGCCCGGGCTTACCCAAGGCGCTGGCCAATCATGTTTTTGAGCCGTTTGTGACCACAAAAAACAATGGCAAGGGGCTCGGATTGGCCCTGGTGTCTAAAATCATCGCTCAGCATCGCGCTTGGATCAGTGTCGCATCACAGCCAGGCCATACGAATTTCAGAGTATCATTGGCGATACAAAACGAGAGTAGGAGTTAACGCTATGGATGGAACGATTCTAATCGCCGATGACGACCGAACGATTCGAACGGTCTTAACCCAGGCCTTCACACGGGCTGGATGTAAAGTGCACGCAACATCCTCGCTGATCACCTTGATGCGCTGGGTCGAGGATGGCAAAGGCGATTTGGTGGTATCCGATGTGGTCATGCCGGATGGTAACGGCCTGGAGAATCTGCCAAAAATCACAAAGATGCGCCCCAATCTTCCGGTCATCATTATCTCTGCTCAAAACACAATTGTGACCGCGATACGCGCCAATGAGGCCAAGGCCTTTGATTACCTGCCCAAACCCTTTGATTTGCCCGAATTGATGCATCGTGCGGCCAAAGCATTGGAGCGCCGCCGTCCGCCGCAAGCCATAGCGCAGATGACCGAAGCGCAGGATGCGGATATCCCGCTGGTGGGTCAATCGGCGGCGATGCAAACGCTTTATCGGTTGATCGCCCGCGCTATGAATGCGCCTGCGCCTGTTCTTGTGTTAGGTGAGGCCGGCACGGGGAAGTCCCTGATTGCCTTAAGTTTACATAAGTTTTCAAAACGCGCGGATCAACCGATGGTGGTTTTGCATCCTGAGATGATGGAAAGCCAATCGACCATTCGCGATGCGCTCATGCGCTGCGGCTCTGGGACGTTGATTTTGGATGGGGTGAGCGACCTGAGCCCCGTGGCCCAATTGAGATTGCTACATATTTTGGGGGAGCCGGGTAATCAAAACTTGCGTTTGGTCTCTTCGGCCGCCCCCAATATTTTGGCAGATGTACAAAATGGAAATTTCCGCAATGATTTGTTTTTTCGCCTGTCGAGTCTTCAGCTGACCGTGCCAGCCCTGCGTGAGCGGGTTGAGGATATTTCAGTCCTGGCACAGCATTTCATTGCGATGTTGCAGTCGGATGTCAAGTTTGAGCTCAGCCCGGCCGGCGTCGCGGCGCTGCGCGATTACAACTGGCCGGGCAACGTGCGGCAATTGCAGAATGTGATCGGTCAACTGATGATGGAATCGCCAAACACATTGCTGGATGGCAATGCTGTTAAAGAGGTTTTACAAAAAGCAGGGCCAAGCGGCGCGATGAGCGCATTGTTACCCTCCGAAAGCCTAGCCGAATCTGTCGGGCTGCATGTGCAGCGGTATTTTGACCTTCACGGCGCCAACCTGCCGCCGGACGGGGTGTATCAAAGAATTTTGCGCGAAATTGAAGTGCCTCTGATTGAGATTTCACTGGCGGCAACCTCTGGCAACCAAGCCAAATGCGCAAATTTGCTCGGCATCAATCGCAATACCCTGCGCAAAAAGATCAGTGATCTCGAAATTGTAGTGACACGTCGGCGCAAAATGATGTAAAAACGCAACAGGCGTGGTATTTTGGCACTTTTCCGAAGTGCGTGCGGCGCATGGTCATCAAAAGGGTCAGCTGAAATGCGCCAAGGGCTTGTCAGTTCTCTATTAGACAAAATTGCGGATCTGCGCGCAAACCCGCAGGTCAACTCGAACTTGACCTTTGTATTGGTGGTTACGGGGCCGTTGTTGGTGTTTCTCACCTTCTATGCCATGCAGCCGATCAAAGGCGGGCGGGCTTCGCTGCGGTTTATTTTGACCGCAGATTTTGTTTATATTTTGTTTATTACAACCCTGCTGATCCGCCGAATTGTTCAGCTGGCTGCTGCCCGGCGGGCGCAATCGGCAGGCTCACGGTTACATTTCCGCCTCACAACGGCCTTCGGCGTAATTGCGTTATTCCCAACTATTTTGGTTGCGATATTTGCGGTGCTCTCGGTCAATCAAGCCTTGGAAGGGTGGTTTTCTGAAAGGGTGCGCAATGCTGTGGGAGCTTCTTTAAGCGCTGCGCAGGCCTATGAGACCCAGACTCGCAACGGGGTCATTTCGGATGCACAGATTTTCGCGCAACGTCTGAATTCGTTGAACCAAAGGGAGTTTTTTTCTCGTAGCATGGATATGGACAGCCAGCTCAGCCCTTTGCTCATCCGCCTTCAGACCCAGTTTGAGCGAGGCTTCAAAGAAATATACATCATCAATAATCTAGGAGAGTTGCGGCTACGCGGCCCGTCCTCCTATTTGTTTGATTACGAACAGCCAAGCGAAGCGCAAATTACAGCCGCCGATGGACTAGAGCCGGTGATTATTACGGATTGGTCAAGCAATGAGATGCGCGCGCTCATCCGATTGCAAAGTTACACCAATCACTACCTATATCTCACTCGTAGTGTTGAGGGGTCTCTTTTAGCTTTGCTCGAAGAGACAACAGAAACCGCGCGCTACTATAATCAGCTTGAATCGGAACGTGGACGGCTCTTGTTTGACTTTGGCTTGCTGTATCTTGCCTTTGCGGTGATTTTGATTTTGACAGCGACTTGGCTTGGGCTTTGGTTCGCCGAAAGATTGGCCAGTCCCGTGGGGCGGATGGCGGCTGCCGCGCAGCAGGTGGGTGCTGGGGACTTGGATGCGCAGATTGAAAATATCAAGGGTGATGATGAAATCGCTATGTTGGCGCGTTACTTCAATCAAATGACCCATCGTTTGAAGGGTCAGCGTGACACTTTAATAAAGAGTGCAGATCAAGCAGAGCGCCGCCGAAGGCTTTTTGATTCTGTTCTGGCGTCTGTAACCTCTGGCGTCATTGGACTAGATAAATCGGGCAATATTATGTTTTTGAACAAATCTGCCCAACGGGTATTGGATCTGCCTGGGTCTGCCGAGCCGCGCGCCCTTGCGGAGGCGGTGCCAGAGTTGGCAAGTATGTTTACAGATTTTTGCTCCAGCCTTTCGGATGTGGCACAGCGTGAAGTGCGGGTAGTACGCAGGGGCAAGCTAGAGAGCCTTTTGGTGCGCATTGCGCGCCGGTCCGATGAAATGTCCGATGCGGAGGGCTATGTGATCGCTCTGGAAGATGTAACAGACCTGGTCAGGGCGCAACGCTTGGCGGCTTGGGGCGATGTTGCCCGGCGGATTGCCCATGAGATTAAGAATCCTTTGACGCCTATCCGCCTATCTGCTGAACGCATAAAACGCAAATTTGCGCCACAAGTCGGCGGAGGTTCAGACCAGCTTGAACGTATGACGGATGTCATTGTGCGCCAAACCGATGAGCTGAGCCGAATTGTCGATGAATTTTCGCAATTCGCGCGCATGCCAGAACCAGATTGCCGCCCAACAGATTTTGGTGACCTTCTTCGGGGGACGGTTTTGTTGCAAGAAAGCGGGCAGCCAGATGTGAAATTCACATTGGATTTTCCGGATGAAGCGCTTTGGATTGATGCGGATGCCTCGATGATTGGTCGGGCCGTCACCAATTTGTTGAAGAATGCCGGCGAATCCATCGGTGATCGCAAAGCGCAGCAGCCAGATCATCAGGGTGAAGTTCGTATTTTAGCAACGCAGACAGATCGGTCGGTCGTGGTGGAAATATCAGACAATGGCACCGGATTGCCCGAAGATCGCGCGCGTCTTCTAGAGCCCTATGTGACCAATCGGGTCTCTGGGACGGGACTTGGCCTCTCGATTGTTGTGAAAACCATAGAAGAACATGGCGGCACATTTGCGCTTAACGATGCGGAGGCCTTTGACGAAGAGGCGTGGCCTGGTGCCAAGGCTGTTATTAAAATACCCCGTCTGGCTAATAGAGCTGCACAGAAAATTGATCTAGGAATACCAGCATGACAGATATTTTGATTATTGATGACGAGCGCGATATCCGCGAGTTGATCTCCGAAATATTGATTGATGAAGGCTATAATACGCGGCTCGCAGGCACCTCGGATGCGGCCATGCGTCTGATTGCGGATCAGCGCCCGGCTATGTTGATCCTCGACATCTGGCTAAAAGACAGCGCGATGGACGGGATCGATATTTTAAAGTCGGTGAAATCAAATTATCCGGATATACCGGTGGTGATTATTTCCGGTCATGGGAACATCGAAATTGCGGTTGCGGCCATCAAACAAGGCGCGTTCGACTTCATCGAGAAACCCTTTAATATTGATCAATTGATTGTCGTTATTCGCCGAGCCATGGAAGTGGCCAATTTGCGAAGCGAAAACACAGCGCTGCGCAGCCGATATCAGCACCCTTTGGAGCTTATTGGGCAAAGTGCAGTTTTCAAAACCTTGAAGAGCAATCTCGACAAGGTGACAAAGTCAAATGGGCGGGTTTTGTTGATGGGTCCATCGGGCGTCGGCAAGGAGACAGCGGCACGCTACATTCACGTCAATTCCAACAGGTGCACGACGCCGATGGTCGTGGTCAACTGTGCGTCTTTGGATGCTGAGACGGCAGATGCAAAACTTTTTGGCGTGGAGGTGAACGGTCGGCTGCACCAAATCGGCCTATTGGAATCGGCACATAACGGCATTTTATTTTTTGACGAAGTCGCAGATTTACCGCTGGCGGTGCAAGCGCGGCTTTTGCGGGTTTTGGTGGACCAAAGCTTCACGCGAGTGGATGGCACCGCCCCACAGAAGGTAGACATTCGCGTGATTTCAGCCACGGCGAAAGATTTACCTTATGAGATTGAGCGCGGCGCATTTCGTGAAGAATTGTATCACCGCCTCAAAGTGGTGCCCATTGCCGTGCCCAGCCTAGAGGAACGTCGCGAAGATATTTCCGTTCTGGCGGAATATTTTTTGGTCGAATTTCACGAAAAGCTTGGCCTACCAAGTCGTCGCTTGAGCGAAGACGCAGCCACGACTTTAGAAAGTATGATTTGGCCCGGAAATATTCGACAGCTTAAGAACCTTATGGAGCGCGTTTTGATTATGGGTCCGCCCTCGGGAGATATTGAGCCCGAAGAATTGCCCAGTGACACAGGCGTGGGCGACAGCCGGGACGGCCAGATTGTGATTTCGGGCAATGTTGCTACCTATTCGTTGCGTGAGGCGCGGGAGCTTTTTGAGCGGGAATACCTTTTGACCCAAATCAACCGCTTTGGCGGTAATATCAGCCGCACGGCCAGTTTTGTCGGTATGGAGCGTTCCGCGCTACACCGTAAGCTAAAATCACTCGGCGTGGTGACCTCAAATCGCAGCGGCGGGCGGCTCGCGCAGCTTGAGGCGGAGTGAATGAAAGAATTGACCTTCTGCATGCGGTCTGACACACCCGCTGGCAGAGTTCGTCTGATTTCAAGGGGGCACCACCCATGAAAGTGATTATATGTGGAGCCGGTCAGGTTGGCTGGCAAATCGCGCGTCATCTCGCCAATGAAAAAAACGACGTGACGGTTGTTGATCGCAACTCTGATCTCGTGCGCCGAGCGACTGACACTTTGGATGTGCAAGGCATTGTTGGCTTTGCCAGCTATCCTGATATTTTGGCGCGTGCCGGCGCAGAGGATGCCGATATGGTTATCGCGGCCACCCATTCTGATGAGGTCAATATGGTGACCTGCCAGGTGGCCCATTCGGTCTTTAATATCCCGCGCAAAATTGCGCGTCTGCGGTCGCAAAGCTATTTAGATGCAATCTATGCTGATCTATATCGTCGCGATCACCTGCCGATCGATGTGGTCATCAGCCCAGAGAAGGAGGTCTCCGAGGCCGCATTACGCCGATTGCAAACGCCTGCTGCCTTTGAAACTGAATTCTTCTTCAACGGTGATGTGCAGTTGCTTGGGATCACCTTGGATGACAGATGTCCCGTCCTCAACACGCCTTTGCGCCAACTGTCTGATCTCTTTTCAACGCTCTCCGCTGTGGTAGTGGCCATTCGGCGTGATGGCACCTTGTTTGCTCCGAGCTCTGGCGACCAACTCTTTGCCGAAGATTCCTGCTATATCTTTGTACAAAAACATGATGTGCAACGGGCGCTGGAGGTTTTTGGAAAAACCGCCCATGTGCAAGATCGTGTCGTCATCGTGGGCGGTGGTAATGTCGGGTTTGCGGTTGCTAAGAATCTGGAAAACCGCAGCAGCCGCATCCGGGCAAAGGTGATTGAGAAAGATCGGTTTACCGCCGAACAAGCGGCAGAACTGTTAGAAAAAACTATCGTGCTTCATGGCGACGGCTTGGATGCAGATATGCTATCTGAGGCCAATATTGAGCGCAGCGATGCGATCTTAGCAGTAACCGATGATGACAAAACCAATCTTCTCGCAGCCATTCGAGCCAAATCCATGGGCTGTCCGCTGACCATCTGTTTGATTAACGATCCATCAATGGAGCCTTTGCTGCGCGCGATGGGGATTGATGCGCATGTGAACCCTCGGGCGACGACCGTATCCTCTATTTTGCGTCATATTCGCCATGGGCGGGTGCGGGGTGTCTATTCCATTGGTGATGCGGAAGCGGAAGTCATTGAAGCGCAGGTCTTATCGACCTCTTCGATTGCGGGTCAGAATATTCGAGATATTGAATTTCCCGAAGGCGTGCTGGTCGGCGCGGTACGCAAGGGAGAGAAAATCCTAAAACCTTCTGGCAGGCTGCGTATTGATGAGGGCGACCATGTGGTCTTATTCGCCCTCTCCGCGGATGTGAGTGAAGTGGAACGTTTGCTGCAAGTTACAATAGATTTCTTTTAATCATGTGGACGCGTTTTCAGAAATTGCCGCTGGCAATCTCAATTCCAACACTCTTAATTGTGATGCTGATGATACCATCTCTGCATGGGTTTATATCTGGGGATTCCCACAAGGGGCGCAGCTTTTTTTATGCGGTGCTCTTGGGGCTCTTTGGCCTAACTTTTTTGAGGTTTTCGCTGCAAGGGACTGTTTTTCCAGTGCACCGCCGTGCGCAGCTATGGTCTTTAATTGCCTTTTTCCTGGGCTTTCCAGCCCTTTTGGCCATTCCGCTTTATGAAGTCAGCGGAACAGGCCAGTTCATTGATGCCTATCTCGATATCGTCAGCACCGTGACGACAACCGGTCTTCCGGTCTTTGCGCCTGGCAGTTTGAGCGAGACATTGGTCATTTGGCGGGTCAGTTTGGGCTGGGCCAGTGGGTTTTTGATTTGGGTGTTCGCCTGGTCGATCTTCGCACCGCTCAATCTGGGGGGGTTTGAACACCTCAGTGCCTGTGGGGAGGCGATGACCCAATCGCGAACTGCGCGTCGCTCCGGAGGGCGACTACCGGCAGAGAAATTCTGGCGCGAAGCGCTGCGCTTAGGGCCGGTCTATCTTTGGATCACCCTGGCAGCGGCATTAATGCTTTTGATCGTCAGCGGGGATCCCAGCTATGCTATCTTACGGGCCATGGCGACGATTGCGACCTTTGGAATTGAAATTCCAGGACATACTGGCGCGGGCGGCATCACTGGAGAGGGTATTTTGGCAGTAGTGATGCTGTTTGCCCTGTCACGTTCAACCTTCTCAACCGTCTTTGCCCGGGCGCGCAAATGGCGCGTGACCGAAGATCGAGAACTTCGCATGGCCGCTGGCTTGGTTCTTTTTGCAAGTTTGGTCCTCATCGCCCAAGGGGCGCAGGGTCTGGAGGGCCTTCGCCCGCGTCTTGAGCTGATCTGGGGCGCATTTTTTACAAGCCTTTCATTCTTGACTACAACGGGGCTGACATCCGACTATTTTCCGTCTGGGATCGTAAACTTGGATCCGGTGGAAATCATCCTGGTCGGGCTGGCCATGATTGGCGGCGGTGTGGCGACAACAGCGGGGGGCATAAAACTCCTACGCATTTTTATCTTGGCTGGTCACAGCCGCGCGGAGGTCAATCGCCTCATTACGCCATCACAGGTTATGTCGGGGCAGATAGAGAGCCGCTCGCACGACCATCATAGCGCGATGTTGGCTTGCGTGTTTTTGGTGCTGTTCATTTTGGTGCTGGGGGCCATCACCTTGGCGTTAACGGTTTCAGGCAGCCCGGTGAAAGAAGCCTTATACCTCACATTGGCCACAGTCACCAATACGGGTCCGCTTTTGCCGACCGGTGGAGGTGCTCAGACGCTGGTCATGGCGCTTCCAACGCAGGCAAAACTAACCTTAGCCGCTGCGATGGTTCTGGGCCGGCTTGAGGTTTTGGCAATCTTGGCCTTGTTAAATCCCGATATTTATCGCTGATGCGGCAATTTATGCCAGTTTGCTACTGGAAATTGATGAAAAACCACTTCATACTCCTGATCTCGGGGTGTAATTTTGTGTGTCCCCGCAAGAAAGAGGGCTTAGCAAATGGCTTCCGATAAACAAAATTTACAAGACGCATTTCTCAATCAAGTGCGCAAGACCAAGGTTCCTGTCACCATATTTTTGATCAATGGTGTGAAACTTCAAGGCGTCGTGACATGGTTTGACAATTTCTGCGTCCTCTTGCGCCGTGATGGAGCATCGCAATTGGTGTACAAACACGCGATTTCGACCATTATGCCAGCGCAGCCAATTTCGCTTTATGACGGTGAAGAATAGGCAATATGGGCAATACGCCAGATGTGCATGAGACCCACGCCTGGGTTTTACATCCCGACATAAAAACTGATTATTCCGCCCGTGCGGCGCAGGATGCTTTGGCTGAAGCTGTGTCTTTGGCCCATGCGCTTCCTGGGCTCGAAGTGATGGGCGAAACAATCGTACGCTTGCCGCGCGCCCATCCGGGAAAGCTGTTTGGCAAGGGAAAAATTTCAGAGCTGGCCGAGCTGTTCAAAGCCGCAGAGATAGAGCTCGTGCTCATAGATGGGCATGTCTCGCCCGTGCAGCAGCGCAACCTCGAGAAAGATTGGAGCGTTAAAATTCTTGATCGCACTGGATTAATCCTTGAGATTTTTTCTGATCGTGCGCGCACACGCGAGGGAGTTTTGCAGGTCGAAATGGCTGCCCTAAGCTATCAACGAACACGTTTGGTGCGCGCTTGGACCCATTTGGAGCGCCAACGGGGCGGGCTTGGTTTCGTGGGCGGACCAGGCGAGACGCAGATTGAATCGGATCGGCGGGCTATTGATATACAATTGGTGCGGTTGCAAAAACAACTCGATAAAGTGGTAAAAACCCGTGAGTTGCACCGATCGGCACGGGCGAAGGTGCCTTATCCGATCGTGGCGCTTGTGGGCTATACCAATGCCGGCAAATCCACATTGTTCAACTATATGACCGGGGCCAAGGTCTTGGCCAAAGATATGCTCTTCGCCACGCTTGATCCCACGATGCGTGCGGTGAAATTGCCCAGTGGCATGGATGTGATCTTATCAGACACGGTGGGTTTTATTTCTGATCTTCCGACCGAGCTCGTGGCCTCCTTCCGTGCGACATTGGAGGAGGTGACCGCTGCGCAATTGGTGGTACATGTGCGCGACATCGCCCATCCCGAAACCGCCGAGCAAGCGCAGGATGTGAACACGATTCTAGAGACTTTGGGCCTGGACCGCGACGTGCCGCGCATCGAGATGTGGAACAAAAGCGATATCTTGGGCCCGAGCGCCTTAGAAGCGCTGCAAAATGCGGCGGAGCGGGCGGATAATGTCTATATCACCTCAGCGTTGAGCGGCGCAGGTGTGCCTGAATTTTTGGACGCTGTATCGAGACGGTTGACACCTGATCAAACCCAATCAAAGCTTTCACTTGGCTTTGAGGAAGGTCGCGCGCGGGCCTGGTTGTTCGAGCAAGGATTGGTCAGCGCGGAGCAACAAACTCAAGAGGGTTTTTCGCTGTCAATCTCATGGACAGCACGGCAAAAGAAGGCCTTTAGCGATCTGTTTGGTCCAAAATTGGTGTCAGGGTCGTAAGGCCGGTTGCACCAGCGCGGGCCAAAGTTTCATCCAATGTCATGGGCACATATTCCCCGCGGCGCCATAATTCGCCCAGATTGTCGTAATGCCGCGACAGGGGATGACCGCTTTGTCCGGTTGAAATGATAAAAACAGAGCTGTCCGGATCGGCAAAATCATAGACCCCACGATAGCCGCCTGCATGGACGTTAAGATAGGGGTTTGGCCCGGTGCCGCTGGTTTTGCCGCGTTGTAGGGTATGGTCTCCACCAGAGGTCGATTGCCGAATGTTTACAAACCACTTCAAGATTGGAACATCGCCCAAAACAGGGTGATCATGTGTGGCTTGATGCGCCTCGCCCCAACGCAGCGCAGTGATTTCGCTGCCGTAGGTCTCGACCAATTCGGCAAGCGCATCATCCAAAGCCAAACGAGACATCTTAGCGCAGCTCTCCACCTTGCGCGATTGCACCACGTCACACCAAATACCGGCTCCTGCCACATCGCGAAAAACCCGCTCAATGAAGAGCGGCTCCGCATGGGTGAAGGCCTCATGCAACGGGCCAAGCTCATCGACTATGAGACGCTTATGCAAGGCACGAAGCCAGGCGGCGTAGATCAAGGGCTCTGGTAGGTGTTCGTTCATCTCACCGTTCCAATTTGCCAAAAGATCCAAGGCGGTTTGACGTCTGCTGGCCGGGCTATCGGTTGGCTCGGATTGTGATTGATACCAAAGCTCTTCTCCAATTAGCGGAAGAAGCGTGCGCGCGGCGGGTGATACGCTGTCCAATTGCGCTTCTATGAAACTGTCGCGGGTATGGGCCTCTCGGGTTTGCAACAGGCGCGTCATTCGCTGAACCCTTTGACTGTCACCCCAGTCAAAACTGATGTGTTCAGGAAAGCTGCGGTCGGTATATTTATTGTTGGTATGGCCCAAAATACCACTGGCGGGGTTTAGAAAAACAGGATTTACTGATGGATCGAACACGCCCTGCCAGCGGTTTTGCGCCAGCCAGCCGGCGCTTGGGAGGCGGCCTTTGGATTGATGGCGCGGATCGCGTTTGGGTAAGGCACCTATGGTGCGCATCGCAATCTGTTTGGAATCTGCCAAAGTGAGTATCTGACTTGGGGCCACAAAACCGCGCGATGCGACCAAACCTTCCTGCACCGATTGCGCGGCCATCAGATCAAAGCCAGCTTCTACGGATGTGTCCTGGCTGGAAAGGAGCGTCCAAGCCACCGATGTGACGTGACCGGCAGGGGTCACAGTTTCGAGGTTGGCGTGGCTTCCAGGCAAAACCGGGCCATTTTCGGTCCAGAACATTTCCAACGTGACGGGTGATTTGTCTTTAATCCGAACAATGCTTTGTTTTTTCACAAAGCGTTTGTAGCCCTTTGGTGTTTTATATTCACTCGGATCCAGTGGGTTAAGCTTTTCGATAAAAACATCCGTATCATCGAGATTTGAGCTGGTTAGTCCCCAGCCAAGTTTTGCCGAGCGTCCAACCAAAACCAATGGGAGGCCGGGAATGGTGCCACCAATGACGCCGCCCGTCGAGAGCTCAAGCCGCGCAAGATACCAAATTGAGGGCGCGGTGAGTTCGAGATGTGGATCATTGGCCAGAAGCGTCCCGCGTGAGGCACTGCGTCCGGGCAGGGCAGCCCAAGCATTCGATGCCCCCGCAAGGGCTATGGGTTTGAACGGCGAGAGGGCTGAGCGCGATCGTGACAATGAGGTTTTAATGGGTGATAGATCTGGAAATAGCCGCGTAAAATCGATTAGATCAGCTTGGCTATTGCCCGGCATATCAGGAAGTAAATCCTTAATGCGATCACCATCTATGATCAAAGACGCCCGCGCACGCAGCACTTCTTGTTGCATATGACTGGAGAGCTGAATCCCCATGAGCTTGACAATCGCCAGGCTATCGGCTGCAGTCCAGGGCGATATCGCGTTGTAAAATATAAAAAATTCAGGCGCTCCACGCCCCAGCGCACTCTCATTTATTTCACTGAGCCTGGCGTTTACCCCAAGAGCATAGGCATCCAGTTTCGCAAGCGTATCAGGCCGAAGAGCCGACAGAGATTGACGGGCGGCACTATAGATAGCCAAGCGCCGCACTGTCATATCAATCGGTAGAGTGGCCTCGCCAAAAAGTTCTGAGAGCCGCCCCTGCGCCGTTCGACGCAGCATTGTCATTTGCCACAGACGATCTTGGGCATGGGCATAGCCCAAGGCAAACAGCGTGTCGTGATCATTTTTGCCAAAAATATGCGGCACATTGGCGGTATCGCGCACAATTTCGACCGGGGCAATAAGCTGCTCGAGCTGCACGGTCTTGGTGTATTCCGGCAGGGATCTCGACAACACATACCAGCTGAAAGCAAAAAACAAGGCTCCTAGGACAGCCAGGCTGAGAATGAGACGCATGAGCCATACAAATATGCGATCCATAGGGTACTTTCACTGGCAGCTTGGCGAATCGCCCTGCATTTCGGACTTAATGTTATTTATTATCAAAATTTTATGGTATTATCCGCGTATATTTTGTCCCTTCAAGGGTGGCGCCGAGGCGCAGCCCAGCCTGTGCGAAGACCACTGCAATCACGGGATTAAACGTGGTGGTAGTGTCGGCTGCGAAGGAGTCGCCTTGATCGCGGTATGCATATTCAACATTTGCTCCGGCTACCCAGCCCGGTGACGATCTAAACCCGGCCAATGCGTCATCGGTCATGAAAAATAGAACATGTGAATATTGCTGCGCGCCAACTTGCAACCCTGCGCTGGCCCCTGCCGCAGAATAGTAATCCACGTTGGAATCTCCAACCTTCAGTGCACCACGGCCAAAACTGCCACCCAAGCCAAAACCGGCTTCGGTAATCAAAGGCATGACCAACATGCCGGTCGCGTTCTTGGCCAATTGCTGGGTGCCGGGGTAGGTGTCAAACATCACCTGCAAACTTGTCTCTACGGCCACGTCAATTTGCGGTGCCTTATTGGACCCGATTGCATTTGAACAGGCCGTTGTGCTGCCGAGGGCAAGAAGGCCAAGTGAGAAATTGCGTCGTGTTGTCTGTGTCATGGGAGCTCCACCTGTATCTGTCCGATTTTTCGGATCTGCTTTCAAATTTACACCAATTCCCGATGGCTGTCACTAGGGTCCCCAGGTTCACTTTGCGGCGTTTAAGATTTCGGCAACCTCTGGCGCAAAATAGGTCAAAATCCCGTCACATCCGGCACGTTTAAAAGCCATGAGGCTCTCGAACATGACCCGGCGCCCATCAAGCCAACCATTTTGCACCGCCGCCTGCAGCATCGCATATTCTCCAGACACCTGATAGGCGAATGTGGGAACGCCAAATTCGCTCTTCACCCGATGGCAAATATCCAAATAGGGCATGCCGGGTTTGACCATGACCATATCTGCCCCTTCAGACAAATCCCGCGCGATCATCCGCAGGGCTTCGTCGCTGTTTGCCGGATCTATTTGATAGGTATTTTTGTCGCCCGTGAGCGCACCCGTGGCCCCAACGGCATCGCGGAATGGACCATAAAAAGCTGAAGAAAACTTGGCAGAATAGCTCAATATGCTGACGTTTTGGAAGGAGTTTTGCTCCAACATGGTACGCAAAGCACCGATGCGCCCATCCATCATATCAGACGGTCCAAGAATATCGGCACCCGATTGGGCCTGTGCCACGCCCATTTTGACCAGAGCGGCCACAGTTTCGTCGTTAATGATCTCACCGTCCCGCACGATGCCATCGTGGCCGTTGATATTATAAGGATCTAGCGCAATATCTGTCATGACCATGACGTCAGGAACAGCATCTTTGATCGCTCGAATGGCCCGATTGGACAGGTTGTCAGGATTCCAAGCCTCTTTGCAATCTTCGGTTTTTAATGCCGGGTCGGTATATGGAAAAATGCAGATTGCAGGAATGCCGAGCCTATGGGCCGTCGCCGCCAAAGCGGGCAACCGATCAACCGTATGGCGACTGACACCAGGCATAGAGCTCACGGGTTCGTGGCTATCTTCTCCCGCCATGACAAAGATGGGCCAAATCAAATCATCGGGGCTGAGATTTGTTTCGCGCACCATCGCCCGCAGTGCAGGGTAGGCCCGCAGCCGCCGAGGACGCAGGGCAGGAAAGGGGGCTTGGTTTTGAAAACACGCCATGACTGGAACCTCATTTACATAGATAGTTTGGGTTTTCTTCTGATCGGCTTAGGTGTAGCAGAGAAAAAATGCAAATTCCAAATTCAAGTGACCCTTAATGAGCCTCATTGAACTTCTTTCATGGGATGCCTTTGGCAGCGGATGGTTTTGGTCCCTTATTGTGTTGCAATGGTTTTGGCATGGTGCTCAAGTCCTTGGAGTGCCTGTTGATTGCCTTCAATCCAAAGACAGGGGGCAGCTTTTTACGATTGTAAAGTGGCGCGCCCGACGCAGGGTTGATACAGCCCAGCAAGCGCCGCTCGCCGTTGTGGTCGCCCTGTCGTTTTTGGTATCGGTGCTCTTCATGTTGGGGTTTGTCTACCAGATTGAACTCTGTGCCGCCGCTAGTCTTTTGATCCTCCCAGAATTGGTGATTTTCCGATTGGGTTATCGCACGGCGCAGACCATATGCGCTGATCATCAGGAGCTTGAGCCATCGATCAAAGATCTGAAAAAGCTGCATCTAAAGATCTATGCCACAGGCGCCGCGGCTATTTTCTGCGCCGGGGTATTTGGCCACGGGTTCGAGGTCTTGACACACTGATAAGACAAAAGGTTTGACAGGCTGATATGACATCCAACTACATCTTGATGAGCGGCGCCCCCGAGGGCTTTGACGCGACCATTGTAAGCAAAGAAGCGCAGCAGAGCGGGGTCATCCATGTCGCGCGCGATGCCCATCGTCTACAGGCGATGCGGGCCGCTTTGGAGTTTTTTGCCCCTGAGCTGCCCGTCTTTCATTTTCCCGCTTGGGACTGTCTGCCGTTTGACCGCGTATCGCCGAATGCTGATATCAGTGCCCAGCGCATGTCGAGCCTGGCCAGTTTTCTTGCGCAAATGCCCAAGTCCTATGTTGTCTTGACCACGCTTTCGGCCGCCAGCCAGCGCGTGCCTGCGCGCGCGACACTTGAGTCGGCGGTCTTTCGCGCCTGGGTGCTCAGCCGCGTGGACGAACAAGCCCTGCGGGCTTTTCTGGTGCGCATGGGTTTCACGCAAACGCCAACCGTTATGGAGCCGGGAGATTATTCTATCCGGGGGGGCATTATCGACATTTTCCCACCCAGCCTGTCTGAACCAATCCGTCTGGATTTTTTTGGCGATACGCTAGACGGCATTCGCCAATTTGATCCGGCAACGCAGCGCACAGTGAAATCGCTTGAGAAGGTTGAATTGTCCCCCGTGTCAGAAGTGATCCTAGATGAGGCCTCAATTCGGCGGTTTCGACAAAACTACCGCATTGAGTTTGGCGCCGCAGGCACCGATGATCCGCTCTATGAGGCCATTTCAGCCGGCCGAAAGCATCAAGGGGTGGAGCATTGGCTGCCGTTCTTTTACGAAGAAATGGACACGCTGTTTGACTACTTGCCCGATGCGACGGTTATTCTGGATGATCAATCGACCCCAGCGCGCTTGGCCCGCTGGGACACCATTGCAGATCAATATGATGCGCGCAAAACCGCATTCACGCAAAAGGGGCGTTTAGATACGGTCTACAAACCCGCGCCGCCAGAATTGCTTTATCTCAATGATTCCGCCTGGCAGGAGGCCTTGGCAGGGCGGCGGCAGGTTGCCCTATCGGTTTTGCCCCAACCGACGGGGTTGAATGTCCTGGATGCGGGCGCGCGGCTTGGCCGCAATTTTGCGCCTGAGCGTCAGAACGAGGCCCTGAGCCTCTTTGGTGCGGTCTCTGACCATATTAAGAACAAGCGCGCCGCCAGGCCTGTAGTGATTACGTCCTACTCGACGGGCGCCCGAGAGCGACTGTCGGGCCTGTTGCAAGATGAGGGGCATGGGGAGCTGATTGAGATCAGCAATATAAAAGGCCTGCGCGGCGCCGGCACATATCTGGCGGTCTCGCCGCTGGAACATGGCTTTGAAACCGATGATCTCCTGGTGATCTCTGAGCAGGATATTCTGGGTGATCGTTTGGTGCGCAGCACGAAAAAGCGCAAACGGGCCGACAATTTCCTCACCGAAACTCAAAGTTTGAGCCCGGGCGATTTGGTGGTGCATGTGGATCACGGGGTGGGACGGTTCAAAGCTCTGGAGATTATCAGTGCAGCGGGTGCCGATCATGAATGCCTGCTGCTCGAATATGCCGAAAATTCCAAACTCTATTTGCCGGTGGAAAACATTGAGCTTTTGTCACGCTATGGCCATGACGAAGGCCTTTTGGATCGTTTGGGCGGCGGCGCGTGGCAAGCAAAGAAAGCGCGCCTCAAAGAACGCATCCGTGAAATGGCAGAAAAGCTCATTCGTGTGGCAGCCGAACGTGCGTTGCGCAAAGCGCCGCTGGTAGATCCACCTTTGGGCATGTGGGACAGTTTTTGTGCACGTTTTCCGTATCAAGAAACCGACGACCAATTGAACGCCATTTCTGATGTGATAGAAGATCTGGGCACCGGCCGCCCGATGGATCGGTTGATTTGTGGCGATGTTGGGTTTGGCAAAACTGAAGTTGCGATGCGGGCGGCATTTGTGGCGGCCTGTAGTGGTTTGCAAGTGGCCGTGGTCGCACCGACGACGCTTCTTGCGCGTCAACACGCGAAAAGCTTTGCCGAGCGGTTTCGCGGCTTTCCGCTCGAGATCCGGCAACTGTCGCGTTTTGTCTCGGCCAAAGAGGCCAATGAAACCCGAGACGGGCTGGCCCGCGGCACAGTCGATATTGTGATCGGAACCCATGCGGTGCTCGCAGATCAGGTTCGTTTCAAAAACCTTGGGCTCTTGGTCATTGACGAGGAACAACGCTTCGGCGTGGGGCATAAGGAAAAGCTCAAACAATTGCGCTCTGACGTGCATGTGCTCACTCTGACGGCCACACCTATCCCACGGACCTTGCAATTGTCTTTGACCGGTGTACGAGACCTATCCATCATTGGCACACCGCCCATCGATCGGCTGGCCATTCGAACCTATGTCAGCGAGTTTGACACCATCACCCTGAGAGAGGCGCTATTGCGCGAGCATTATCGCGGCGGGCAAAGCTTTTTTGTGGTGCCGCGCATTCAAGATATCCCCGACATGGAGGCATTTTTGCGCGAGCATGTGCCGGAAGTTTCGGTCGTTGTGGGACATGGGCAGATGCCGGCGGGCGAATTAGATGATAAGATGAATGCATTTTACGACGGCAAATATGATGTGCTTTTGGCCACAACCATCGTGGAATCTGGTCTGGATATTCCCACTGCCAATACGATGATTATTTACCGCGCAGATATGTTCGGCCTGTCACAACTTTATCAAATCCGTGGTCGGGTCGGGCGCTCCAAAACGCGGGCCTTTGCCTATTTGACCACCAAACCGCGTGCCAAACTCACGCCCACCGCCGAAAAACGCCTGCGAGTCTTGGGCTCACTGGATTCTTTGGGGGCGGGCTTCACTCTCGCCAGCCAAGATTTGGACATTCGCGGCGCCGGCAATCTTTTAGGCGAAGAGCAATCAGGTCAAATGCGGGACGTGGGCTATGAACTCTATCAGCAAATGCTGGAAGACGCGATTGCCAAGATCAGGTCGGGCGAGACCGAAGCCAATCTGGATAATGACCAATGGGCGCCGCAAATAAACCTTGGGGTGTCCGTCCTGATCCCTGCGGCCTATGTGCCGGATCTGGATGTGCGCTTGGGCTTGTATCGTCGGTTGTCGTCTCTTGCGACAAAAGTTGAGCTGGAAGGCTTCGCAGCCGAGCTGATCGACCGGTTTGGGCCTCTGCCCAAAGAGGTCAATACGTTGATGCTCATCGTGCGCATTAAAGCCATGTGCCGCAAAGCCGGGATCGCCAAACTGGACGGCGGGCCAAAAGGGGCGACCATACAGTTTCACAATGATAAATTTGCCTCGCCCGGCGGTTTGGTGGCTTTCTTGGAAGATCAACGCGGTCTTGCAAAAATCCGTGACAACAAGGTTGTTGTGCGCCGAGATTGGGGCCGTACATCCGACAAAATCAAAGGCGCCTTCGCCATTGCCAAGGATCTTGCCACGCTTGTGGCCGCAGAAGCGAAACGCAAAGCCTAGGTTTCGGCCAATTGCCCCTGAAGCTCAGAAATGATGGACGTCCAGACCTCTGGCGGTTGCGCGCCAGGCACAGCATGTTGATTGGCAATAATGAATGTCGGCACAGCCGTGATGCCCATTTTTCGACTATGGGCGTCACGCTCTTGGATCATCGCGCGGTCGGCATCGCTCGACAAAAGCCGGGCGATGACATCTCGTTCCAGGCCAATCACCTCGGCAATGTCGCACAACGCCTCGCGGTTGCCGATGTCGATACCCATGCAGAAATAGGCTTGAAACAGCGCATCCACCACCGCATTTTGCTTTTGCTCCAACCCGGCCCAATGAATAAGGCGATGGGCATCTATGGTATTGGGGGTGCGCTTCATGGCGGCAAAATCGATGGGCAGCCCCAGCGCTTCCGCGGTTTGCTCAATTTGAGAATAAACTTTGATCGCGGCCTCTTTGCCGCCAAATTTGCGCTCTAAATAGACGCGGCGGTCCATACCCTCAGCCGGCATATCTGGATTGAGCTGGAAAGGATGCCATTCCACCGTGAAGGGGTGATCTGGGTGTTCAGCCAGCGCCTTTTCAAGATGGGTTTTGCCGATATAGCACCAGGGGCAAATCGGATCAGACATGATATCAAGCTTAATCATAACTCAGAGTTCCACAATTGGGGCAGGGCGGCCCGGATTAATTTCCCATTTGGGTTGCGCGGCAAGGCAGGCACTTTTTGCACGATGCGAGGTTGTTTGTAGCGTGCTAAATCCCGCGCGGCCAGTGCGTCGATCTGCGCAAGATCGCAGGGGTCCTCAACCACAACGAAAGCGGCGATGACAAAAACATCCGGGCGCACCTCAACTTCGGTGACACCAACCTCTTGCACACCGGGGCAGGCCTCTAACACTTGCTCAATTTCTCGAGGCGCGACGCGGTAACCACCGGCATTGAGAATATCCCCGCTGCGCCCGGCAAAGCCAATCCGACCATCCGCATACATCTGCCCTTGATCGGCCGTGTGATACCAGCCGTTTTTCAGGGGCAAGTTGATCGCCGCATCCTCAATATAACCAAGCATCAAGCCCGGATCCCGCCCATCGACTGAGATGGTCCCGATCTGTCCACGCTCGGCCAGGTCATCACCGTCAAAGATGGCAATCTTGCGGCCGGGTTGCACGGCAAGATGCTCGGGCGCAGATGGCGTCGCCGATAGAAACGTAGAGCATTCGGTCATGCCAAAGGCTTCGCAAATCGGGGTTTGGGTGCGGTCTTGCCAGCTTTGGCGCACCGACCGCGGCAGCACATCACCGGCGCTCAAACCGTGGCGTAAGGCGAGGCGGCTGCACAAAAGACTGTTGCAGCAACCGGCGGTAAATTCCAGGGGCAGCGGCAAAGATGCTCGCCTCTTCCGCCTGCATAATCTGCCACAATTCGGCGGGCTCTTGCGTGTTGGGGATGACAGCACTGGCTCCAATTGCCCAAGGGTCCATCAATCCCGTTCCCAATGTATAGGTCCAATTAAAGGCACCGGCGTGCATCATGACATCTTGCGGCGTCAGCTCATACCAGCCAGTCCACATCATCCTGCGCGCCCAAACTGCGCGATGAGCATGCAGAACGGCGCGCGGCTGGCCGGATGTGCCGGAGGTGAAGATGATATAGCCGGGGCGATTGGGATCACCCAGGATCGGCCGGGCCGGGGGAAGATTTTGAAATGCCTGCAGCTGCGGGGTCTGCAATGTCAGCCCGTCAAACCCCGCCAAGCCATGGCTTGGGTCACAAATCATGGCTTTGGGCTGGGTTTTGCCCAGCAGCACTCGCACCTCGCGGTCCGTTAACGCGATTGAACATGGCATCGCAACAGCATCTAGCGCCGCAAGGGCCAAAAAGCAGACGGGAAAATCGACAGTATTGCCGATGCGCAGCAAAACACGGTCTCCGGCGGCAATCCCCGCCTGGCGCAGACCTGTGGCCACGCCAAATACTGCCCGCGCCAGTTGCGCATAGCTGTATTTGCGCGCAACACCCGCCTCATAGACGGTCAAAGCAACCTTGCCGGGCGTATTATTTGCGGCAGCCAGGACATAGGCCGCCAGATTGAAGTTCTGGGGGCAGGGGGGCGCAGGAGAAAGGTCAATCAAAGCATCCATAGGCTTCGGCTAGCGCGCGTCACCCCAGGTTGCAAGCCTTGTGCGGGCAGTTTATGACGGGCCTATGACAAAAAATGATCCCAGTTCGATTATCCAAATCGCCCGTGAAAATGGCAATTCTGAAGATGGATTGCCTCTCAACCTTGGGTTGCGCGTGCGCGAATTGCGCAAAGCGCGCAATTGGACGTTAGAGCAAGCCGCGAGCCAAGCAGGTCTGGCCCGCAGCACCCTATCAAAAATCGAAAATGGGCAAATGTCTCCGACCTATGATGCGTTAAAAAAGCTTGCCATTGGCTTGGAAATTTCCGTGCCACAGCTCTTTACCCCACCGGTCAACAATCAAATCAACGGCCGCCTGGCCCATACCAAAGCGGGCGAGGGGCAAAGCCATGTCACCGCCACATATGAGCATGAGCTTTTAGCCAATTCCCTGTCAAAGAAACGCATGTTGCCCTATCGCGCCGTGGTACACGCCCGGTCGATGGAAGAATTCGATGGCTGGGTGCGTCATGATGGTGAGGAATTCCTCTATGTGCTGACCGGGGTGGTTAAGCTATATACGGAGTTCTACGAACCGATTGAGATGCGCCGGGGCGATAGCGCCTACTACGATGCCTCTATGGGGCATAATGTTGTGACGCAAAGCGCGGAAGATGCGACAATTTTATGGGTCACCTCGCTTGGTTAACCGCCTGTTTCGGTGTTAAATACTGCCCTTACGGCCCAAAGCGCCAGGGCCATTCCGATCATTTGGCATAGGATAAACATTGGCACATGGGCCGGATCAATGCCTGCAAAGGTATCTGACAGCGCCCGCGCGATGGAGACCGCAGGGTTGGCAAAGCTGGTGGAGGCGGTGAACCAATATGCTCCTGTGATATAAAGCGCGACCATTGTGGCAATAGCTTTGGAGTTTTGTGCCAAACCGCCGAAAACGATCAGCAGCAGCCCGAAACTTGCAAAAATTTCGGACACCCAAAGCGGCCCACCACTCCGCGGGGTTTGCGACAGTTGAAACAAACTTTGGTCAAACATTGCATGGGTCAAGATCACCCCCGTTATTGCGCCAAAAATCTGCGCTGACATGAAGGCGCAGGCCCGCGTGATTGGCATTTCGCCGCGCAACACAAAGGCCAGGGAGACAATGGGGTTGAAATGCGCGCCAGAGACCGCACCAAATAGGGTGATGATGCAATAGAGCATACAGCCCGTTGCAATGGCATTGGCCAATAGCGCCAAAGCAATATTTCCACCAGCCAGAGTCTCAGCCATGATTCCGCTGCCGACCACTGAAACTAATAGAAAACCTGTCCCCAAAAACTCCGCAAGAACCGCATTTCTCATTGTGGATCTACTCCAATATCTACCCCAGCGCTTATTGCGCTTCATACCACCAAACATCCGGCAGAAATCCAATCCAATCGCCATACATCGGTAGGCGTTCGGGATATTTGATTTCTTTGACATGGGCCAATCTGCTGAAAGAACTCGTGTGAATTGGAATAACATAACGACCGGCGGTTAAAATTCGGTCCAGCGCTTTCGCGGCTGCGAGAAACTTTTCTCGACTGCTTGAGCCGACCAATTTTGCGATCATCGCCTCGGCGGCGGGCGAGTTCATGCCCATCCAATTGCGGGTGCCGGGTTGGTCCACCCCGTAGCTGCCCCAATATAGCATTTGCTCATTGCCGGGGCTGAGCGACAAGCCACGCCGATAATAGGCCATATCAAAGTCATAGACTTGCGCGCGTTCTTTATATTGCGCCGAATCCAGCACCTCGGTTATGAGGGTGATCCCCAAGCGTTCAAGCGCTTGTTGATAAATATCCATCATTGATTGGCTTTCGGTGTCACCTTGTTTCAAGGTCACGTTGATCTCAAAGGGCAAGCCCTCGGCGTTGCGGCGCAGACCGTTTTGCACAGTCCAGCCCGCTTGAGACAGCAAAGCATCAGCTGCGCGAATGTTCTTGCGGTTTCGTGCACTGCCATCCGATTGCGGCAAGCGGTAGCCCTCAATCGTGCCGGGCAGTAGGCTGTCTGCATAAGGCTCCAACATCTCTCGTACCCGGCCCTTGGCCGGTCCCGCATCCATCGACAGTACCGAGTTTGAGAAATAGGAGGTGATCCGCTCTTGGCGGCCGCCGGTATTGGCTTGGTTGATGAATTCAAAGTTAAACGCCGCGATCAAAGCCTCGCGCACGCGCCAATCTGCGAACTTAGGCTTGCGCGTGTTCATCACAAACCCCGTGATGCCGCTTGGGCGCTGGTGGGGAATTATCGATTTAACGATGTTCCCCGTCTGGACGGCCTCAAAATCGTAAGAGGTTTCCCAGCGTTCTGCGTTCAACTCTCGAAATGAGGAAGATTCGCCCGCTTTAAATGCTTCAAACTGTACCGATCCATCGGTGTAAAAATCCAATCTGATTTCATCAAAGTTATTTGTGCCACGCCGAAACCCAATATCCTTGCCCCAATACTTTGGGTTGCGCATGAGGCGAACATAGTTGCCCGGGTCAAAATCGCGAATGACATAGGGGGCACTGGAAATGGGGATGATATCAAGGCCGGAGTTCTCGAAATCTGCCGTCTCCCATTGTGCTTTTTTCAAAATTGGTCTCAGTCCCACCAAGAGAGCCAACTCACGATCCTCAGCCGCAAAGGTGAATTTCACCCTGCGTGGTCCGGTCTGGGTTACCGTTTCGATTTTCTTCCAAAGCCCATGGTAGCGCGGATGGCCAATGGTGCCCAATGTTTCATAGGACCAAATAACATCCTCAACGGTCACTGGGCTGCCATCAGAGAATCGGGCCTCTGGATGTAGCGAAAATTCGACCCAGCGGCGGGTCTCATCGGTCTCAATCGATTCGGCCAGAAGCGTGTAAAGGGTGAAAGGCTCGTCATAGGAACGGCCCATCAAACTCTCATAGGCCAGAAATCGCAGCTGCCAAGGCACAGAGCCCTTGCGGACATGCGGATTGAGTGAAGTGAAGGTGCCGCCTTCTGCGGACACAATGGTTCCGCCCTTGGGGGCATTTGGGTTCGCATAAGGGAGGGACACAAAATCATGTGGTAATGCGGGGTCACCATACATAGCTATGCCATGCTGTGGGTCTGCGGCCGCCAAATTGGCCAATAGAAATGCAGCGGCAAAAACCGCTCCAATAAGTTTTGAATTGATCTCTTGTCCATGTAGCATTGGGGGCCGGTCCTTTGATTTTGCCGCGCTGTGGCCACAGGCTAGCGCGGGAATATTAGATTTTCAAACTTTTAGCTTGGAGCCGTTAAACAGATTGTTTATAGTCTTCGTACTGCTCGATAGGTTTCTTGCCTGTATGAAACCTGCCTCAATAACTTAACGCCAGCTTCGTGCTGGCGTTTTTTTTGCCCACTGGCACGATGGCCCGGCTCAAGAGCTCAGCAACACTGCTGCGATCGCCCACATAGTTAGGCCAACCAAAATATCCAGCACCCGCCAGGCCGTGCTGGATCCCATAATCGGCGCCAAGAGTCTGGCCCCGAATCCCAAGGCGCAGAAAAACACCAATGAGCCGACGCTGGCACCGATCGCATAGGCATACCGCAGGCTGTCTGCGTCGTATTGTGCGGATACAGCACCGATGAGACCTATTGTGTCGAGATAGACATGCGGATTTAGAAAGGTGAAACCGGCCAGTGTGATCAGGGTCTTTTTAAGACTCTGCCGTCCTTCGCCAAGCTCCAAACAATAGTCCCCAAGATAGGCCGCGCGGAAACGCAGGACGCCGTAGGCGCCCAAAAACAATGCGCCACCCCATGTCATAAGATGGGCGATACCCGGTGCCAGTTGCGCCACAATCGCAAAGCCAACCACCCCGGTCCAAATGAGGAGCGCATCGCTTGCAGCGGCAAAGAGGCAAAGAGGCAAAACATGCCGACGGAGAATACCCTGACGCAGGATAAATACATTTTGAGCACCCACCGCCAGAATCAGCGACATCAGAGTGATGAAACCAGTGAAAAAAGCCTGTGTCATTCAGTGGTTGGCGCGGCGTCTTCCGGATAGACCAGCCCCGCCGATATAACCAGCTTTGCGGCATCCTCGACAGACATCTGCAGTTCCTTGATATCCTTGCTTGGGACAAACAAAAGAAAACCAGAGGTTGGATTGGGCGTTGTCGGCACGAAAACCGAGACCAATTGATCGCCATCAGGCGCGTGGTTGGCAATTTCGCCGCGGGCCGTGGTGGCGACGAAGCCGATTACCCAGATCCCCTTGCGTGGATATTCAATTAAACACGCGCGATCGAAGCTGCTATTTTTTTGGTTAAAGACTGTTTCTGCGATTTGCTTGACGCCGCTGTAGATCGTGCGCACCACGGGCATGTGCCGGACCAAACCTTCGGCCCAGCGCAGCAAAGACCTACCTACGAAGCCTTTGCCGAGCCAGCCCACGAAGAAGGTGAACAACAAAAAGACAATAAGACCAAATCCGCGAATATCATACTGGTCGCTCAGGTGAATATTGAAAAGTGTTTGGATATAGCGATCGGGTTGATAGCTGTCGGGAACAATCGCCCAAACCCGCGCGTCGATCCAGCCCACGACCGACCAAATCAACCAAGCCGTGAGCCCAATAGGCGCGATAATCACCAGCCCGGTAAAAAAATTTGAGCGCATTGCGCCCATCCAACCTTGACGTCTCTGTCTGTGATCCGGTGGCGTTTCCATGGATTGTCCTATGTTCCTGTCGCCCGTGGTTTAGCCAGCACACTCTTGTGTTACAAGATTTTTTGCGTGCCGCTTCATGATTTTGGCAACTCCCAGCACGATTTGGCGATCTGAGCGGCCAGCCGTGCATTATTTTTCACCAAAGCAACATTGGTTTGCAGAGATTTTCCCTCGGTCAGCTCAAAAATGCGGTTGAGCAAAAACGGCGTAACCGCTTTGGCACTGATGCGCTGCGCGTGGGCCTCGTGCAGGGCTAACTCTATCATCGGGCCTATCTCTTCAGCGCTAATTTCATCGCTCTTGGAAACTGGATTGGCAATCAATTGACCGCCACTCAGGCCCAAGGCTTGGCGCGTTCTGAAGCTGGCTGCAATCTGCTGAGGTGTATCGCAGTGCAGCGGGGCAGGGATATCACTTTGTTGCGACCAAAAGGCCGGCATGACATCTTGACCGTAGGCGATCACAGGAACCCCATAGGTTTCGAGGACTTCCATGGTTTTGGGGATATCTAAAATGGCTTTGGCCCCGGCGGCCACGACGATAGTATCGGTGAGCGCCAATTCGCGCAGATCTGCCGAAATGTCAAAGGTGAGCTCTGCGCCGCGGTGCACCCCACCAATGCCTCCAGTTGCGAACACCTCAATGCCAGCCGCCTGCGCTGCAATCATCGTGGCGGCCACCGTGGTGGCGCCGCTTTTGCCCTGTGCCATAACAAAGGCCATATCTGCGCGCGATACTTTGGCGACATCGCGCGCCTGTGCCAAATCTGTCAATTGCTCCGGATCCAGCCCGATATGCAGCGAACCGTTCAGGACTGCGATGGTTGCCGGAACGGCGCCTGCGTCTCGCACCTCTTGCTCAACCGCCCGTGCCACTTCCAAGTTTTGCGGATAGGGCATGCCATGGGTGATGATCGTGCTCTCCAGCGCCACCACCGGCTTGGAAAATCCAGCATCGGTCCGAATAGCCTCAATCTCGGCGCTATAGGTCAGTTGCATAATCTATCCCTCTGATTTTCCTAAAACATAGGCTGCGGCTGCATTTGAGGCGGCTTGCAGCGCCTGCAGTGCACCTGCACCGCGCAGCTCTGCGGCGATATGTGCGGCCATAAATGTGTCGCCTGCACCTGTGACACGGCTGGCCAAAACAGCAGGCGGCAGGGCCAGAACGCAGCCGTCGCCATCGGCCTTAGCGGCGGCTTTAGGGCCATGGGTCACAACTGCGCGATTGGCACCACGCGCCACCAATGCCGAGGCCGCTTCGGCCGCGTCGCTGAAGTCACGCCCCAAAATCAACTCCGATTCTTCAACATTGACATAAAGCGTTGCGCCCGGGTGCCCAAGCAGCGGCAACAATCGCTCCGCCTTGCCCGGAGAGGCCGGCGCGATCCGCAAATCGGCTCGGGCAAACAGCGGGGAAGCGGCGATCTGCGCCAAAAGCCCCACGGTCAGATTGCCATCAAGTGCAATCAAGCCATGAAATGGCTGCTCAGCCCGTCCCAGACGTCCGTCAGCCAGCGGCCGCAATATCTTGTCTCCCGCCGCTTCAAGTGAATGGGCATCCGCAATCGCCGCAATTAGGCCGTTGCTGCCCTCAATGGCCATATAGCGGTCGGTCGGTAGGTCTTGGGAGCGGTAGAGATACTCGGTATTGAGCCCCAGAACTTCTGCGGCCGCAATCAATTCCTGCCCATCAAGATCTTGTCCAACCACGGACAAAAGTGCCGGATGCAGATCAAATCGCTTTAAAGTCATCGCAATATTCATGGCGACACCGCCCGGCAACCGCGTAATACGGCCCGGCACATCGGACCCGGCTTGCATGGCACGGGTTGAGCGGCCAATGACATCCCACAGCACCGAACCGATGCACAATATATCTGGACTCTGCGTCATATGGGTTTGTGGCAAACTGATCTATGAGAGACAAGTTCTTTTGCGCATTCGGGCGCAGCAGGCCTCGCTTTTCGTGGTTTAACAAATGTGCCAAGCAGGGGCGTGAGTAAGAGCTTGCTATTTTGTTAAAAATATCCTAAAGAACCCATGCGACGTTACATCTATCGGCATAACTGCTCCTTACGGCTCAGTCTTTCGATCTAGCACTGACTTAGCCACACTGCTGCATTCCGCGGGCAGATCAAACAAGGAGAACGACGATGGCTACTGGCACCGTCAAATGGTTTAACACTTCAAAAGGCTTCGGCTTTATCGCTCCCGATGGCGGCTCTAAAGATGTATTTGTACACATCTCTGCTGTTGAGCGCGCAGGCTTGACTGGCTTGAATGATGACCAAAAAGTAACATTCGATATCGAACCTGGCCGTGACGGCCGCGAAAGCGCGACAAACATCGCTTTGGCTTAAGGGCCGGCATCCGATTGGGAGCCGATATCTTTGAAATTTATAAAGGGCGTGCCGAAAAATGGCGCGCCCTTTTTGCTTTTTTACCCTCAAAGGCCACAAATCGCGCAAAACACGGCTGAATATGCTTAATTTACGCCGCTTTTCGCTTGCCAAGGGGCAGGGGGGCAATTAAAGCAGCCCTACTTCGCAGGTGGGGTTTGGGCCTTTGAGGGAGAAATCCTCAAAAGTCCGCCGGTTGAGAGCAATCTCTGACATCCCCGCCGAGGCATAAACCGGAAAGGAAATGGCAATGGCCGCAGATTTCACAATGCGTCAGCTCTTGGAAGCTGGGGTGCACTTTGGGCACCAAACACAACGCTGGAACCCACGTATGGGTCAATTTATCTATGGGGAGCGTAACGGCATCCACATCATGGATCTGACACAGACCGTTCCAATGCTCGATGCAGCTTTGAAAGCCATTCAAGACACCGTCGCAAAAGGCGGCCGTATCTTGTTTGTTGGCACAAAGCGTCAAGCACAAAACCCAGTTGCAGAAGCCGCTGAGAAATGTGCGCAATACTACATGAATCACCGTTGGCTTGGTGGCACGCTGACCAACTGGCAAACCGTATCCAAATCCATCAGCCGTCTGAAAGACATTGATGAGAAAATGGAAACGGGTTTTGCCGGTTTGACCAAAAAAGAGCGTTTGGGCATGGAACGTGACCAAGCTAAATTGCAAGCCTCTTTGGGCGGCATTCGTGAAATGGGCGGTGTTCCTGATCTGTTGTTCGTCATCGACGTGAACAAAGAAGATCTGGCCATTGCAGAGGCGAAAAAGCTGGGCATTCCAGTGGTGGCTGTTGTGGATACAAACTGCCCACCCGATGGCATTGACTACGTCATTCCCGGCAATGACGACGCGGCACGTGCAATTGCACTTTACTGCGATCTCGCCGCGCGCGCAGCCTTGGAAGGCATGTCCGCACAGCTCGGCGCCGCTGGCGTTGATCTCGGCTCTATGGAAGAGGCTGTCGCGGAAGAGACTCTTGTTGAAGCCGCCGCAGAAGACGCTCCAGCCGCTGAGGCTTAAGCCCAGATTGGAAGTTTACATCGGTTGCTGGAAACCGCAGCCGAGATTCTCTTATAGGAAAAGGAACACGATTATGGCGATTACTGCTGCAATGGTGAAAGAAATGCGCGAGAAATCCGGCGCAGGCATGATGGATGCCAAAAAAGCATTGACCGAAAACGATGGCGATATGGAAGCGGCAATGGATTGGCTGCGCACCAAAGGTCTGGCCAAAGCTGCAAAAAAATCCGGTCGGACTGCGGCTGAGGGACTTGTGGCTGTGGCCGTTCAAGCGGGCAAGGGTGTTGCGGTTGAGGTGAACTCAGAGACTGATTTCGTCGGCAAAAACGCAGATTTCCAAGCGATGGTTGCGAAAATCGCAACAGCTGGCTTATCCGCAGACAGCACAGAAGGCTTGGCTGCGACTGTTGTGGACGGCAAGCCTGTGGCTGATCTGATCACAGATGCGATTGCCACCATTGGCGAAAATATGTCTTTGCGCCGCATGGCGACGGTTTCGGCCGAGACTGTTGTTTCCTATGTGCACAATGCCGCGACAGAGGGTATGGGTAAGATCGGCGTTTTGGTTGGTCTGTCTGGTGACAATGAGGCATTCGGCAAACAGGTGGCTATGCATATCGCCGCGGCCAATCCTGCTGCGCTGAATGAAGCCTCTTTGGATCCGGCCGTTGTGGAAAAAGAAAAGCAAATTCAGATGGATATTGCCCGCGAGAGCGGCAAGCCTGAAGCTGTGATTGACAAGATGATCGTGGGCCGGATGAAAAAATTCATGGCCGAGTCCACGTTGATGGGTCAAGCTTTTGTAGTTAATCCCGATCTGACGGTTGAAGCAGCTGCCAAGGAAGCCGGCGTTGAGGTCACAGGTTTTGTGCGCCTTGAAGTGGGCGAGGGCATTGAGAAGGTGGTGGAAGATTTCGCCGCCGAAGTTGCAAAGACAATGAAGGGTTAATACACCCCGAACCGGCATTTGAAAGGCGTCCCTTGGGACGCCTTTTTGCTTTTAGGGCGATCTGGACAGGCGGGTGATATTACGTTGATCCCGATGCACACAATATTTTGCGGTCATTCTGTGAGGCGAGACGCGTAGATAAGCTTTCTGGCGCATATATAAATTGCATAATCTATATTATGTTAAATATATGCTAAGCGATCAGCAACACTTTACACGATCACACATCAGGAATTGCCGTTAAACCCTTGGCAAAACGCCGCATATTATTTTGATAGCCCACAGCAGAGTCTCGGAGACCTTCGATCTCCGCTTCGGTCAAACTCCGCACGACCTTGCCTGGCGCGCCCACCACCAGAGAATTGTCAGGAATAATTTTGCCTTCGGTGATTAAAGCGCCTGCGCCGATCAAGCAGTTGCGGCCAATCTGAGCGCCGTTCAATACAATGGCGCCCATACCAATCAGACTTTGATCGCCGATCGTACAGCCGTGCAAAATTGCGTTATGCCCAATGGTGCAATTGTGACCGATGCTGAGCGGATAGCCAATATCGGTATGCAGCACAGAATTTTCTTGCACATTTGAACCTGTCCCAAGGTCAATCCACTCATTATCCCCACGCAGCGTCGCGCCAAACCAGACCGAAGCGCCAGCCATAAGGCGCACTTTTCCGATCACATTGGCATCTGGAGCCACCCAGAAATCAGAATTTTTAGGAAATTTTGGAATATTTTCCAATAATTTATAAATCATTGCTCATCTCAAATTCGGTTTGCAACGCACGGACATGTTCGACCAGACCGGGCTGTTGGCTCCGGCGCAGGCGCTCTGTTGTGACAATGGTTTTCAACTTTTCTTCCGTGGCATCGAGATCATCGTTGATCAGGACGTAATCGTAACCAGACCAATGGCTTATCTCATCCCAGCTCTTTTGCATGCGCTTGGCAATGGTTTCTGCGGTGTCTTGTCCCCTACCCTCAAGTCGGCGTTTAAGTTCTGTGATAGAGGGTGGCAGGATGAAAATTGACAGCACATGCTCTTGCAATGCGGAGTTCGAAATCTGCTGCGCGCCTTGCCAATCAATGTCAAATAGGACGTCCTGGCCCTTGGCGATGGCCGCTTCTACAGGCCCTTTGGGCGATCCATAAAACTTGCCGAAAACATGGGCGTGTTCCAGCATTTCACCGTCGCGGACTTGGCGTTTGAAATCCGTTTCATCAACGAAAAAGTAATCTTTTCCGTCCACCTCTCCTTTGCGCATGGCACGGGTTGTTGCTGAAACCGAGAACGCCAGAGAGGTGTCCCAACACATCAGCCGTCTCGCAAGTGTGGATTTACCTGCTCCAGACGGTGATGACAAAATTATTAACAGGCCACGCCGCATTGTTTCACTCCACATTTTGCACTTGCTCGCGCATTTGATCTATCAAGACCTTCATTTCAAGTCCAATGGCCGTCAAAGCCGCTGAGCCTGACTTGGAGCACAGGGTATTGGCCTCACGATTAAACTCTTGCATCAGAAAATCAAATTTCCTTCCAGACGGCAGCTCGGACGACAGCAAGAGTTGCGCCGCTGCCACATGGGCCTGCAGACGGTCAATTTCCTCGGTGACATCACTTTTCACCGCTAAAATAGCCATTTCTTGCGCCAAACGCTCGGGATCAACGTCTTGTTTTAGACGCGCCAAAACAGCCCTGAAATTGTCTTCAAAGTTTTCTGCTCGGCCCGCCAATGTGTCTTGCGCTTGGGTGATTAGCTTTTCTGTCTGCATCAGACTGTCGGTAAGAACTCGATGCAAGGCTGCACCTTCGGCTTTTCGGGTGGTTTGAAATTGCGCAAGCAGCTCTGGCAGATACCCAGACATAACCTGTATGACGTCTTGCTGGGCCGCTTCATTGGCTTCTACATTTACGAATCCATTTTGCGCAGCGATGTCAGACAGGCTCAGTGGTGCAACCGATACGCCTTTTGTCGCGGCACGCTCCGCCAAAACAGCCGCATTGGACAATATTTGCTCCAATCTATCCAGATCTATTTGCCGCTGGCCCTGTTCGATCCCATGGGAAATTTTCAGTGAAAATTGCAATGATCCGCGCGCAACCTGAGATGAGATGGTCTTGCGTGCAATTTGATCAAAACCAGTCAACCACTCAGGCACACGCGTGCGAATGTCCAATCCTTTATTGTTTACACTGCGCAGCTCCATGGACCAGTCATAGGGACCCGACGCGCCACTCATGGAGGCCATGCCCGTCATTGATGTTAACATGCCACCCTCCCAAGTAGACCTATACTGTCTACGTTAAATATTTCTCCAATAAAATGTTAAATTTGACTGAAATTTTTAACGCTCTTTTTACCAAACTGTTGAAAACGTGGTTATCAGAACCTTAACCACAGTCTTGCCGGTGTAACGGTGGGCAATGAGGACGCATGCAGTTATCGATTGATAGGACCATTCTGCCAGAGTTCATCCAACACCGTGTCCAGCGCGCGCTTTATAGCCTGTGGCAAGCCCGGTGTCGGGCGGCTCAAATTCCCCTTTGGCCGTCACTCCCCTGTCACTTGCTCGGCCCCTTCCTATCTGACACCTGTGTTATTGGCCTGTCTGACACGAACCGATGTGTTATTTGCATCGCCAGCGCGGAGGTGACCCAGCTGCTGGGCTACAACAGCCGCGGTCAAACGCTCGACAAGCTTTGCGCTCCAGCCATTAAATTACGGTTCGAACGTCTGGTTTCACAGGTTTTCGCCCGGCAATCCCCTATGAGCGTCACCCTATTATCGCAGAGCTTTTGTCAAGACGCAGTGCTGCCACTCTTGGACCGGTGGAGACAGTGTCGCCGGGCATTGGCAACGCTGGATTTCGCGGGTGGCCAATTTTGCGGCGAGGACCTCCAACACACAGCGCCATTTTTTGAGCTGGAGCCAGTTTATTATGCACGGCGACCGTGCCCGCGCCCCAAAGAACACGAGCCGCTTGTGCTCTGTATGGGAGGCAAAAAGGGCGCACAGAACCCTGCGCGCCCCTATCTTAAATTGGTCAGTTGAACCTAGACGGCCAGACGCGCCGCGCGGGTTTTGTTGGTTTGGCTCAACTCTTCAGCGACCAAAAACGCCAATTCTAACGACTGTGAGGCGTTCAATCGCGGATCACAGGCAGTGTGGTAACGATCTGACAAATTCTCATCCGTCACAGCCCGCACGCCGCCGGTGCATTCGGTCACGTCTTGTCCCGTCATCTCAAAATGCACGCCACCCGGCACAGTGTCTTCCGCCCGATGGATGGCGAAAAATTCTTGTACTTCACGCAATACGCTCTCAAATGGCCGAGTTTTATAACCGGAAGAGGATTTGATGGTGTTGCCATGCATCGCATCACAGGTCCAAACCACATTCGCGCCTTCTTGCTTGACCGTTTCGATCAACCGCGGCAAGTGATCCCCCACAGCGCCGGCACCAAAGCGTGCAATGAGAGTCAAACGCCCTGCTTCATTCTCCGGGTTTAGCTTCTCCATCAGAACCTTGAGGTCTTCCGCTGTTGTTGTCGGGCCACATTTAAGTCCTATCGGATTTTGCACACCCCGGCAGAATTCTACATGGGCGCCATCGGGTTGGCGTGTCCGATCGCCAATCCACACCATATGTCCAGATCCGGCCACATAGGTCCCGCTTGTGCTGTCCAATCGGCATAAAGCCTCTTCATACTCTAGCAAAAGCGCCTCATGGGAGGTGTAAAAATCAACAGAGCTGAGCTCGGCGTTTTTCTCAGAGGTCAGGCCAGCCGCCTCCATGAAGTCCAATGCATCCGAGATACAGTTCGCCATTTCACGATAGGCCGACGCCTTTTGCGATTCGGTAAACCCGAGCGTCCACGAATGTACCTGATGGATATCGGCGTAACCGCCCTTCGAGAACGCGCGCAGAAGGTTCAAAGTTGCCGCCGCCTGCGTATAGGCTTGCAGCATTTTTTGCGGGTTGGGGATGCGCGCCTCAGGCGTGAAGTCCAGGTCGTTGATAATGTCACCACGATAGCTCGGCAATTCGATACCATTCTGGGTTTCGGTGGCCGCAGAACGTGGTTTGGCAAATTGGCCGGCCATCCGCCCAACTTTTACCACAGGCACTTTTGCGCCATAGGTCAATACCATGGCCATCTGCAACATCACTTTAAACGTGTCGCGGATGTTGTCAGCGGAAAACTCTTTAAAGCTTTCAGCGCAATCACCGCCCTGCAGCAAAAACGCTTCACCGCGACTGACCGCGGCCAATTGCTTACGCAGAGCGCGCGCTTCGCCCGCAAAGACCAGCGGAGGATATTGCCGCAACTGCTGTTCAGCCGCAGCCAAGGCTG
Source organism: uncultured Planktomarina sp. (assembly GCA_943788425.1). Taxonomy (GTDB): domain Bacteria; phylum Pseudomonadota; class Alphaproteobacteria; order Rhodobacterales; family Rhodobacteraceae; genus Planktomarina. Next base: position 145,908 of record CALSQF010000001.1, on the reverse strand, counting down.
CTTCATCCGTATAGTCGGGCATCTGAACTCTCGGCTTATTGCGCCAATCAGATTTTTGCCAGCTGGTCATAGGTATGTGCTCCGGTATTGTGTTAGCGTTATCGCAGAGGAGTTTATCGTGATTTTTGTTGATAAACCACCGCAAAATGTGCCTCATAGCAATAGAGTCTTGACCTAGTTTATCATCAAGGTCAAAGGGGGCCGTGTTGCCCAGATCGGGGCACGGTGAAGGGTAACCCGTATGGATATATTTGATCAACTCGAAGGAACGATTGAAGCGCCAGCCAAGCCGCGGCGCTTTGTTTTCGTGCTGCTCGAAGAGTTTACGATGTTGTGCTTTTCCGCAGCGGTCGAATCTTTGCGGATCGCAAATCGCATGTCGGGCCGAGAGCTGTATACTTGGACTTTGATGTCTGAGAATGGCGCCCCCGTACACTGCTCAGCAGGGATCAAATTTGTCGTCCAGGATGAGTTGATTGAGGTGTTGCGCGACGACACCGTCATGGTCTGCGGTGGCGTGAGCATCAAAAGCGCCTCCTCCAAGAAAGTCGTCAATTGGCTGCGCCGCGAGTCGCGTCGTGGGCCCTTGATGGCAGGGCTATGCACCGCGGGTTATACGCTTGCGAAAGCGGGGCTGCTTGATGGAAAACGGGCCACGATCCATTGGGAAAATCAAGACAGTTTTGTTGAGGAGTTTGAGGACGTCGAACTGACAAAATCAGTCTTTGTGGTGGATGGCAATCGTATTACCACTGCTGGCGGCACTTCCTCCATTGATCTTATGCTGAAACTGATTGCGCAGGATCATGGTGAGGATTTGGCCAACTCGGTGGCCGACCAGCTGATCTATTCCTCCATTCGCACCGATCAAGACACGCAGCGACTTTCAATTCCGACGCGCATTGGCGTGCGTCATCCGAAATTAAGCCAAGTCATCCAAAAAATGGAGCTAAATATTGAAGAGCCTATCAGCCCTTCTCTCTTGGCCCGCGATGTTAATATGTCGACCCGGCAGCTTGAGCGTTTGTTTCGTCGCTATCTCAACCGTTCGCCAAAGCGCTATTATATGGAGTTGCGTTTGCAAAAAGCGCGCAATCTGTTGATGCAAACCGATATGTCGGTGATCAATGTTGCTTTGGCCTGCGGCTTTGCCTCGCCCTCACATTTTTCGAAATGCTACCGGGCTCATTATGATACCACCCCTTACCGAGAACGCGGCGCGCAATCGTCGCGCCTGGCGTATTGAGGCAACATTTCGCAGCACGCGCGAGGTAAATTCATCCATAGGATGCAAGAAATGCATGAAGAATCGCTTCCTTTTTGGCAGCAGCCCTTCTATCGTCGAGCACAATAAAAACAACCAAACGGGAGAATGTTATGAGAAAACTGCTGCTGGCCACTACGGCTGTTGCATTATCCGCGGGTGCTGTGTCTGCGGAAGATATTAAAATTGGTGTGATCTTAGGGTTCACCGGTCCAATTGAATCGCTCACCCCACAGATGGGCGCCGCGGCTGAAATGGCCATGGCAGAAGCGACCGCCAGCGGTGCACTGCTTGGCGGCTCAACCGTAACCTCTGTGCGCGGCGACTCGACCTGTATTGATGCGGGCGCAGCGACAGCTGTCGCCGAGCGTTTGATCACCTCCGATGGTGTCAAAGGCATCATGGGCGCCGACTGCTCTGGCGTGACCGGTGCTATTTTGTCCAACGTGGCCTTGGCCAACGGTATGGTGATGATTTCACCATCCGCCACATCCCCTGCCCTGTCCACAGCAGAAGATAATGGTTTGTTCTTCCGCACCGCGCCTTCTGATGCGCGTCAAGGTGTTGTGATGACAGACGTCCTGTTGGAAGCAGGCATCAACTCTGTTGCTGTCACCTATACCAATAACGACTACGGCAAAGGTTTGGCCGACAGCTTCCAAGCAGCATTTGAAGCGGCCGGTGGGACTGTAACAATCAACGCCGCCCATGAAGATGGCAAGGCAGACTACTCTGCTGAGATCGGTGCTTTGGCGGCAGCTGGTGGCGACCGTTTGGTCGTGGCAGGTTATGTCGATCAAGGTGGCTCCGGTATCGTCCGTGCTGCTTTGGATTCAGGCGCCTTTGACACATTCCACTTCCCAGACGGCATGATTTCCGCAAAATTGGTTGAGAATTTCGGTTCTGACCTCGATGGCTCCAGCGGTCAGGTGCCCGGCACAGACAGCGCGGGCGCCGGTATCTTCGCAGCAATGGCTGGCGATGACTTTGATGGCACATCGCCATTCGCAGCAGAATCATATGACGCAACGGCTTTGATTATGTTGGCCATGCAAGCTGCCGGCTCCTCGGATCCAGCAGCGTATAAGGAAAAAGTCATGGAAGTGGCAAACGCGCCTGGTTTGAAAATTGAACCAGGTCAGCTTGGCATGGCCCTGCAGGCCGTTGCCGCAGGCATCGACATTGACTACGTGGGCGCAACAGCAGTTGAGCTAATCGGTGGCGGCGAGTCAGCTGGTAACTACCGTCAGGTTGGCTATGAGGGCGGTGCTGAAATCACTGTTAAATACCGCTAAATACAGCCCCATGATTAACAACAGCCCCGTTTCATAGCGGGGCTGTTTGCATGAAATGACTATTGGAGACTTGGCATGATCAAGGTTGAAAACTTGCATCGCCATTTTGGCGGGTTTCGCGCCGTAGATGGAGCGTCACTGGAAATACGTGAGGGCTCTATCACTGGTTTGGTCGGCCCAAATGGTGCTGGCAAAACCACCTTATTCAACGTGATCGCAGGTGTTTTGCCGCCCACATCCGGCCGGGTTACAATGGCGGGCGACGATATTTCCGGCATGGCTCCGCATGAATTGTTTCACAAAGGGCTGCTGCGCACCTTCCAAATCGCCCATGAATTTAGCTCTATGACAGTCCGCGAGAACCTGATGATGGTGCCCGGCGGTCAATCTGGAGAAACCCTTTGGAACACGTGGTTTGGACGCAAGCGCATCGCGAATGAGGAGCGCGCGCTGCAAGCGAAGGCCGATGAGGTTTTGGAATTTTTGACCGTGGATCATCTGCGTGATGAGAAAGCTGGTAACCTCTCTGGAGGTCAGAAAAAACTACTTGAGCTGGGCCGCACCATGATGGTGGATGCGCGTATTGTGTTTCTTGATGAAGTTGGCGCGGGGGTCAATCGCACGCTCCTCAACACCATTGGCGATGCTATTATGCGGCTCAACAAAGAGCGGGGCTACACGTTTTGCATGATTGAGCATGACATGGCTTTCATTGGCCGCTTATGCGACCCCGTTATTGTCATGGCAGAGGGCAAGGTGCTGGCTGAGGGTACAATTGACGAGATCAAAGCCAATGAGCAGGTGATTGAAGCTTATCTTGGCACCGGACTGAAAAATAAAGGCGCAGCAGAATGACCGAACCCTTCTTAATCGGCGAGTCCATGACCGGCGGCTATGGCCGGGGCGCTGATATCTTGCATGAGTGCACCATTGCAGTGAACCCCGGTGAGATTGCCGTGATCGTGGGTCCTAACGGCGCCGGAAAATCCACTGCGATGAAAGCAGTTTTTGGCATGCTTAACCTTCAAAAGGGGTCTGTGCGTTTGGATGGTGAGGACATCACCGATCTGACGCCGCAAGACCGTGTGGCCAAGGGCATGGCCTTTGTGCCTCAAACATCTAATATTTTTACTTCCCTGACGGTTGAGGAGAATTTGGAAATGGGGGCCTTCCTGCGCCGCGATGATATTCGCGTCACGATGGAGCAGATTTTTGATCTCTTTCCCATTCTGCGCGACAAACGCAAACAGGCGGCCGGCGAGCTGTCTGGCGGGCAACGCCAGCAGGTCGCCGTTGGCCGGGCTTTGATGACGCAACCCAAAGTTCTGATGCTGGATGAACCCACAGCTGGCGTGTCACCTATTGTTATGGATGAGCTGTTTGACCGGATCATCGAAGTTGCCCGCACAGGTATCTCGATCTTAATGGTTGAGCAGAATGCCCGCCAGGCGCTGGAGGTCGCAGATCGTGGCTATGTGCTCGTGCAAGGCACAAATCGTTTCACCGACACAGGCGCGGCACTTTTGGCCGACCCAGATGTGCGCAAATCATTCTTGGGGGGCTAGTCGATGGTTGATCTTTTAAATGCACTGGTCGTGCTGTCCAATTATGTTCTGATCCCAGCCCTCGCCTACGGGAGTCAATTGGCCCTCGGCGCGCTGGGTGTGACATTGATTTATGGCATCTTACGGTTTTCAAATTTTGCCCATGGGGACACGATGGCTTTTGGCGCTATGGTGACGATTCTCGTGACCTGGCTGTTTCAAGGCTGGGGAATCTCTCTGGGGCCGCTGCCAACAGCGCTTTTGGCCATTCCCTTTGGCATCGCCGCCACTGCCGCTTTGTTGCTCACCACAGACCGGCTGGTCTATCGGTTCTACAGACAACGAAAAGCGGCGCCGGTGATCTTGGTCATCGTCTCCATGGGCGTGATGTTTGTGATGAACGGTTTGGTGCGTTTTATCATTGGGCCAAACGATCAAAGGTTCTCCGACGGTGAACGATTTATCATATCGGCGCGGGAATTTAAAAAATTCACCGGCCTTTCAGAGGGCTTGGCTTTTAAAACAACCCAAGGAATCACCATCGTCACGGCCATAATTGTGGTCATCGTATTGTTTTGGTTTCTCAACAGGACCCGCACGGGCAAATCCATGCGCGCCTTCTCGGACAATGAAGATTTGGCACTGCTCTCCGGCATCAACCCTGACCGAGTGGTAACTGTGACATGGCTCATCGTTGCCGGTCTGGCCGCAACAGCCGGCGCGCTTTATGGATTAGATAAATCTTTTAAGCCCTTCATCTACTTGCAACTTCTGTTGCCAATTTTTGCTGCGGCTGTGGTGGGAGGCTTGGGAAATCCGCTGGGAGCTATTGCGGGCGGCTTTGTTATTGCTTTCTCAGAGGTTCTGATCACTTACCCGCTTAAAAAGGTTCTGGGCTACCTTCTGCCGGATCGTTTCGAGCCCGACACGTTGGTCCAGATACTCTCTACCGATTACAAGTTTGCTGTGAGTTTTACCATCTTGATCATAGTATTGCTGTTCCGTCCGACCGGATTGTTTAAGGGGAAATCCGTATGACCATCAATTATAAAAATATCGGTCTGTTCTTTTTGGTGGCCTGCCTTATCCTCGGCACGGGTTTTGTTCAAAGCTGGAACACGGCGCTGTTCATCCTCAATATGGGATTGGTGTCTGCGATCATGGCGCTGGGGGTTAACTTACAATGGGGATTTGCCGGCCTGTTTAATGTTGGCATCATGGGGTTTGTGGCGCTCGGCGGTCTTGCGGCGGTTTTGATCTCAATGCCCCCGACAACCGAGGCCTGGGCCGCCGGCGGTCTGCATGTCATTTTAGGCTTGATCCTGGGCGCCGCCACTGTGACCGGGGCAATCTTGGCGCAAATTCGGATGGCAGCAGGACGCGCGAGAACCTTAACAACCATCGCTATTTTGATTGGCGGCTTTTTCATCTTTCGCGCGGTCTTTGACGGCGGTGTAGCGGCCGTCGAATCTGTTGATGCAGCAGGTACGGGCTATCTTGGTGGGTTGAATTTTGGCGGCGCGAACTACAAAGATTGGGGCTTCATGGCGTTGATCTCCTGGCCCGTCGGCGGCTTGTTGGCGGCGGGTGTCGCCTGGTTGATTGGCAAGACCGCTCTAAGCCTGCGTTCAGATTATCTCGCGATTGCCACGCTTGGGATCTCGGAAATCATCATTGCTGTGATGAAAAACGAAGATTGGCTGTCGCGCGGTGTGAAGAATGTGATCGGCCTGCCCCGCCCGGTGCCCTATGAGATTGAGCTGCAAGAAAGCGCGCGTTTTATTGAACGCACCACAGCACTTGGGCTTGATACGGTCACCACCTCTTCGATTGTTGTGAAGCTCGGATACGCGGGGCTGTTTTCGATTGTTTTGGTGATTATTCTCATTCTCGCACAGCTCGCCCTCGCCAGCCCTTGGGGCCGGATGATGCGGGCCATTCGTGACAATGAGGATGCCGCTGAAGCGATGGGAAAAAATGTAACGTCGCGGCATCTGCAAATATTCATCTTAGGTTCCGCGATTTGCGGTGTGGCCGGCGCGATGATGACCACGCTCGACAGCCAGTTGACCCCCTCCTCCTACCAACCGCTCCGCTTCACCTTTTTGGTTTGGGTGATGGTCATTGTGGGGGGATCCGGCAATAATTTCGGATCGGTCTTAGGCGGGTTTTTAATCTTTTTCCTATGGGTGCAAGTCGAACCTATGGGCGCAATATTAATGCAGATCCTGACCGCAGGCATGGCAGAGGACAATGGCTTGCGCCTGCATCTGCTCGACTCCGTCGCCCATATGCGGCTCTTAACCATGGGACTTATATTGATCTTGGTGCTCCGATTTGCGCCGAAGGGCTTGATCCCTGAAAAGTAGCTCTTTCCTTTCGCCGCGCCGCAGTATAGGCGGCGCGGTGAGCAAGGAAGAGGCACCCAATGGACCTTCGTAATATCGCGATCATCGCACACGTCGACCACGGCAAGACCACTTTGGTGGATGAGCTGTTAAAGCAATCTGGAACCTACCGAGAAAATCAAGCCACCACCGAACGGGCGATGGACAGCAATGACCTGGAACGCGAGCGGGGCATCACCATTCTGGCCAAAGCGACATCGGTGGAATGGAAGGGCACACGGATCAACATAGTTGATACACCGGGCCATGCGGATTTCGGCGGCGAGGTGGAACGCATCCTGTCTATGGTTGACGGCGTCGTCTTGTTGGTGGACGCGGCCGAAGGTCCAATGCCACAGACGAAGTTTGTCACCTCCAAAGCGCTGGCCCTCGGTTTGAACCCGATTGTGGTGGTCAATAAGGTCGACAAACCCGATGGCGAACCCGACCGGGCCTTGGATGAATGTTTTGACCTTTTTGCGTCATTGGATGCCAATGAGGCGCAATTGGACTTCCCGGTACTCTATGCGTCTGGTCGCGCAGGCTGGGCAGATGGGGAGCTGGACGGGCCACGCAAGGACCTTTCTGCCTTATTCGAGCTGATCGTGCGCCATGTGAAATCCCCCAAACAGGCTGAAAAAACCCATGAGCCTTTTTCCATGCTGGCCACCACACTTGGAGCGGATCCGTTTATTGGTCGAATTTTGACAGGGCGCGTGGAAACTGGTCGCCTCAAAGCTGGAGATTCGGTGAAGGCTCTGTCTCGGGACGGCAGCAAGATTGAGCAGTTCCGCTGCACAAAAATTCTCGCGTTCCGTGGCCTGGCGCAGCAAGCGATTGATGAGGCCGTAGCTGGCGATATCGTGTCCCTGGCCGGCATGACAAAAGCCACTGTTGCGGACACGATCTGTGCGCCTGAGATCAACGAGGCCCTGCCCTCCTTGCCGATTGACCCGCCCACCATTTCGGTGTCATTTGGGATCAATGACAGCCCTCTCGCGGGCCGTGACGGCAAGAAAGTGCAAAGCCGGGTGATCCGCAAGCGCTTGATGGAAGAGGCGGAGACCAATGTGGCGATCCGTGTCACAGATACACCAAGCGGCGAGGCCTTCGAGGTTGCGGGTCGCGGCGAGCTGCAAATGGGTGTTCTAATCGAGAACATGCGCCGCGAGGGTTTTGAGCTGTCAATCAGCCGCCCGCGGGTTTTGTTCAAAGAAGAAGAGGGCCAACGCCTTGAGCCCATCGAAGAAGTGACCGTCGATGTAGATGAAGAATATTCTGGTGTTGTGATTGAAAAGCTGACGGGTTTTCGCAAGGGTGAGTTGGCAGAGATGAAATCCGCGGGTGTGGGCAAGACGCGAATCATCGCGCATGTGCCGTCCCGAGGCCTGATCGGCTATCAAGGAGAATTCATGACGGATACCCGTGGAACGGGCGTTTTGAACCGCGTGTTTCACAACTGGGCTCCGCATAAGGGTGCCATCCCAGGCCGTAGAGCGGGCGTTTTGATTTCGATGGAAAACGGGGTTTCCGTCCCCTATGCCATCTTCAATCTAGAAGATCGAGGCAAGTTCTTTATTGGCAGCCAAGAAGATGTCTACCAAGGTATGGTCATTGGTGAGCACAACCGCGAGAACGATCTTGAGGTAAACCCGCTTAAAGGTAAAAAGCTAACAAACGTTCGAGCCAGCGGCACTGATGAAGCCGTGCGTCTCACCACACCAGTCAAAATGTCATTGGAAGAGGCCATCGCCTATATTGACAACGATGAGCTGGTCGAAGTTACGCCTAATGCCATTCGGTTGCGCAAGATCCACCTGGATCCGCATGAGCGCAAACGCGCCTCACGCAGCGCGTAAACATTAAAACAGGGATGCAGAGTTTGATTTGCATCCCTCTTCATCTTAATCCACGAGCCATGTGGCATCCGCGATCAGTCGATGGTCTCCACAATCATCAATGAGCGCTGGAATCCGCCTTTCCCTAACTTAATCGCAGCCTGATAACCTTCGGAGTGGTAGCACTCATGGGCGGCCTGCAGGCTGGGAAACTGCGCCACGACGTTGCGCGTATGATCCTGGCCCTCCAACTGCTCATAGGCACCACCGCGGGCCAGAAACACCCCCCCGTGAGCTGTGATCACGGGCGTGGCGGCGCTGGCATAGGCGGCCAGCTTATCTGCATCTAAAACGTTGACATGAGCGATCCACAGAGCTTTTGGCATCTTGTCTTTACTCCTCTAAAAGTGCCTTGACGGCTAAAATGGCGGTGTCAGAATATTCTGTCGATTTTGCGCCGCCCTGAGCCATGTCAGCCCGGCCGCCGCCGCCTTTACCGCCAAGGGTCGCGACAACAGTTTTAACGATATCCACCGCTGAAATCTGTTCGGTCAAATCGCCCGTAACGCCCGCGGCGACCGCTGCCTTACCATCCGCATCGGCGATCAGCAAAACCACACCAGAGCCCATCTTTGCTTTATGTGCATCCACCAAAGCCGGCAAATCACGGCCTGTCACCCCTTGCAAAACCTGTGCAAGGAAGGCTTTGCCACCGATGGAAATTGGCTCGACTGCCTTGGCTTCTGCGCCACCAGACAGAGCGAGATCGCGGCGCAAGCTGGCCACTTCGTTCTGCAATGCTTTGCGTTCCTCGAGCAGCTGTTGTGCGCGATCTGCAACCTCTGTGGGTTGGACCTTCAAAACATTCGCAGCGGCGGTCATTGCCGCCATTTGGTGTTGAACGAAACTTTCTGCCCCTGCCGCTGTCAGCGCCTCAATACGCCGCACACCGGACGAGGAGGCCCCATCGCTTAGCAAGACAAACCCGCCGATATCGCCAGTTTGGCGCACATGGGTGCCCCCGCAAAGCTCCAGGCTGTAGGTGTCTTGGACTGCTCCTTTTCCAGAGCCGGGCAAATGGCCCATCGAGACTACGCGTACTTCCTCACCATATTTTTCACCAAAGAGAGCTTGCGCACCCAGGGCACGCGCATCGTCCGGGGTCATAATGCGGGTTTCAACCGTGCTATTTTGTCGGATAAAAGCATTCACTTCACTTTGCACCTGCTGGACCTGCGTGGCTGTCAACGCTTGCCCATGGCTGAAATCAAACCGCAGCCGATCGTCGGCATTGAGTGACCCACGTTGTGCAACGTGCTCACCGAGTGTGCGGCGCAGAGCTTCATGCAGAAGATGGGTGGCCGAGTGATTTGCGCGAATACGTGCGCGGCGTTCCGACGCGACTGCGAGTTGTGCCGCCTGCCCCAATTTGACAAAGCCTTTGGTGACTTTGGCCACGTGAATGAACAGGTCCGCAGTCTTGCGGCAATCCGTGACCTCTAAAGACCCGCTCTCTGTAAAAATCTCGCCGCGGTCACCAATCTGACCGCCGCTTTCCGCATAGAACGGTGTTTGGTTGAGCACGATTTGCACGGCAGCCCCTGCGTCAACCCGGTCCACTTGCGCGCCATCCTGCACCAAGGCCACGATCTGACCTTCGGCTTGTTCCGTGTCATAGCCAAGGAAATCAGTTGCACCATGGTTGTCCAGAACATCAAACCAAATCGTATCATCGGCCATTTCGCCCGAGCCAGCCCAAGCGGCACGCGCTTTGGCTTTTTGAGCGGCCATCGCACTGTCAAACCCATCAGTATCGACCGAGAGACCCTTTTCGCGTAGCGCGTCTTGTGTCAGATCGAGCGGGAAGCCAAATGTATCGTAAAGTTTAAAGGCTGTTGCACCGGGCAGAGCACCCCCCTGGGGCAGACCGGTGACCTCATCTTCCAAAAGTCGCAACCCGCGATCCAGTGTGGTACGAAACCGAGTTTCTTCCTGCAAAAGCGTTTCTTCGATCATCGATTGCGCCTGCACCAATTCAGGATAGGCAGCGCCCATTTGCTGAACCAAAGTCGGCACCAGACGATGCATCAGAGGACCGGCAGCACCGATCAAATGTCCATGACGCATCGCGCGGCGCATGATCCGCCGCAGCACATAACCACGGCCATCTTTTGACGGTAAAACCCCGTCGGCAATCAGGAAGGATGTCGAGCGCAGGTGGTCGGCAATGACCCGATGATGGGTCTTATGCGGACCGTCGGGATCTGAAGAGGTGGCCTGCGCTGAGGCTTCGATCAGATTGCGCACCAGATCGGTCGCGTAATTGTCATTCGTTCCTTGCAACAATGCCGCAACGCGCTCGATGCCCATTCCAGTGTCGATGGATTGTGCGGCCAAGGCTTTTCGCGTGCCATCCTCAAATTGCTCGTATTGCATAAATACGAGGTTCCAGATTTCGACAAATCGATCGCCATCTTCTTCTGGACTGCCGGGAGGCCCGCCCCAGATGTGATCCCCATGATCATAGAAGATCTCTGAACTTGGGCCGCAAGGACCCGTCGGCCCCATCATCCAAAAATTATCGTCCGTGGCGATGCGGATAATTTTATCATCCGAAAAGCCACCAATTTTTTTCCAAAGCGCGACCGCCTCATCATCATCATGATAGACGGTGACGACCAGTTTTTCCTTAGGGATGCAGAGCTCTTTTGTGATGACCTCCCAAGCAAAGAGAATGGCGTCTTCTTTGAAATAATCCCCAAAGCTGAAATTGCCCATCATCTCAAAAAAGGTGTGATGGCGCGCGGTATAGCCCACGTTGTCCAGATCATTATGTTTGCCGCCGGCGCGTACGCATTTTTGTGCGGTGGTGGCCCGCGTGTAATCGCGCGTTTCAACGCCTGTGAAGAGATTTTTGAACTGCACCATGCCAGAGTTGGCAAACATCAATGTTGGATCATTGCGCGGGACCAGAGGGCTAGATGGCAAAACGCGGTGACCCTGGCGGTCAAAATAGTTCAAAAACGTGGAGCGGATATCATTGAGCGTGGGCATTTCTTCGCAAAAACCTTGTAAATTGGGGTTGCCAGAAGACTTACCTTTCCTTTCCACAAGTGTCCACGGCAAAGCAAAACACCCCAGCGTATCATGCACCGGGGTGTTTTGTTTGATATTTTTTTAGCGCCCAGGGCAGTCAGGTTCCTAGAGATCGATCACATTGTCTTCATCGTTGGAACGCGGCGCGTCCACATCATTGGGTCGTTCAAACTTCAACCCATGAGCTTCGCGAATTTTTGCTTCAATATCATAGGCCATATCTTTGTTTTCACTTAAAAAGACCTTGGCATTTTCACGGCCTTGGCCAATGCGTTCATCACCATAGCTATACCAACTGCCAGATTTCTCAACAAAGCCACCTTTGACGCCCAGATCAATCAGCTCGCCCATTTTGGAGATGCCCTCCCCATACATGATGTCAAATTCTACCTGTTTAAAGGGCGGGGCGACTTTGTTTTTCACTACTTTGACCCGGGTTGCATTGCCGACAACCTCGTCACGGTCCTTCAAAGCACCGATCCGACGAATATCCAATCGCACGGACGAGTAAAATTTCAACGCATTGCCGCCGGTTGTGGTTTCCGGGCTTCCAAACATAACGCCAATCTTCATCCGAATTTGGTTGATGAAAATGACCATACAGTTGGATTTACTAATACTACCGGTCAGTTTACGCATAGCTTGGCTCATTAACCGGGCTTGTGCACCAACCTGTGCATCACCCATATCACCTTCCAACTCCGACTTCGGTGTCAGAGCTGCAACAGAATCAACCACTACCATGGAAACTGCGCCCGACCGCACCAAAGTATCAGTGATTTCCAAAGCCTGCTCGCCCGTGTCGGGTTGTGAGATTAGCAGCTCTTCCAAATTTACGCCAAGTTTTCGAGCATATAGAGGATCAAGCGCATGTTCAGCGTCTACAAATGCACAGACGCCGCCCTTTTTCTGTTCCTCCGCCACGCAATGCAGGGTCAAAGTTGTTTTGCCTGAGGACTCTGGGCCGTAGATTTCAATGATCCGCCCTTTGGGCAAACCGCCAATACCAAGAGCAATATCAAGGCCGATTGAGCCTGTAGAGGTTGCCTCAATCCCGGCGATAACCGCGCCCTCGCCGAGTGTCATGATTGAACCTTTGCCGAACTGACGTTCGATTTGTGCCAAAGCGCTGTCTAGCGCCTTTTGACGGTCGCCTGTTTTTGGTGCCATTGTGAGTAAATCTGCCGTTGCCATTGTTTCACGCTCCTTATTCCACACCCAAGACGGGGGGACAATGATGTAATGTTCTCTTCTTGTTCTTTTTATCGGACCAAAACAAGAACAAATCAAGATTTTTCTACAAATCAGGCTTTCATTCTGAGCAAAACTTTTAAATATTGATCAAAAACTTCTGATTTTAATAGATTATTGCTGATATTTTTGCGCTATAACCTTGTGCTCCGAACCGTGCCTAAAACCGGATCAATTGCTTCGGAAGTGGCTTTGGGATCCGAGGCCAATGGTAGATTCGGAAATCCTCCAAAATTAAAGCACTTACCGCTCTATCGGTATAATCGCTTTGTGCGCCCTCTATTGCAGCTCACCACAGTGCAAGATACTGAAACCTTCGCGCTTATCCGCTAACCTATAAGGTGGCTGCGCAGCTGGTGTCGGTATTGGGCCCGCAATTCGATGGCGGGATTGCCGACGTCGACATGCCATATGAGCTTCGATCAATTTGTGCAGTATACAATGTAAGACAATCCCGCTTAAATATCTTTCTTAAAGGCAACCAAATAGAGCCCATCTTGCGTCGCACTGGGCAAATATTGTGTTGTGCTGCAAAAGGTCAAATCAGGGAAATTATCGCTGACAAATTGCCGCTGCTCATGGTTTTCAGCCGCAAAGATAGAGCAAGTGATTAACGCGAGATATCCATTTGGTGCCAAATGCGTGATCGCTTTGGCAATGATGTCACGTTGGAGGCGTATATAGCACTCAAGATCTTTTGGTGTCAGGCTCCATTTACTTTCCGGAGATCGGCGCCAGGCGCCGCTGCCAGAACAGGGTAAATCGCATACCACCGTGTCAAATTTTGCCGCTGGTGCCAAATCTTGCGGTGAGATGACCTCAATGTCATGGCCGCCACGTGACGCGCGCGGCGCAATTTCCGACATGCGCGCGGCGGAAATATCATGAGCAAATATTTTCAACCCACTGCGCGCGGCAAGTGCCAAGGACTTGCCACCACCTCCCGCGCAATAATCCAATATCCGCCCATTGAGCACAATTGCATCTGCCACAGCCTGAGATGCCGCGTCTTGCAGTTCAAACCAACCCTGCTGAAAACAAGACTGAAGTACGGCGCGGCGGGGATTGCTCAAGATCGTCAGCGCCGTGTCGGAGGCCGGATTGGGACTGGTTTCAATCTCCGCCTTGGCCAATTCCGCTTGGAGCTGGGCGCGGGTCGTCTTTTGTACATTTACACGCAGGGTGATCGGCGCGCGATGCCGCAGGACCGCGCCAATCTCAGCGGTTTTCGCTGCACCATATTCCTTGGTTAATCGATCGATCACCCAATCTTGTAGGTCCAAACGATCGCGATCTGTGGGAAGTGACGCAACATCTTCGGCCTGAAGTGCGGCGGGCGCATGCGCTATTCCGGTAAAAAACTCATTTGGATCCGATCCATTGGCGCGCAGCGCCCCAATGGCCCAGGCACGCGCCGATTGTGGCTCCGGCCAGGCTCCAGCGGACCGGCGGCACCGCAGCGCCTGGAATGCCAAATCTCGCACGGCAGCCCGATCTTTTGATCCTGCAAACCGATTGCCCCGTGCCCAATTTGTCAGAGCCTTTTCCGCCGGAACGCCAGACAGAATAGCCTCTAAAATATCAATATGTGCCGCTACACGGGCGCCGGGTGTCATCAGCCCACCCGATAGTTCGGGCTTTCGCGGGTGATTTGAACGTCATGGACATGACTTTCCTTCAATCCTGCGCCGGTAATTTTCACAAACTGACAGTTATTGCGCATCTGATCCACATTCGCGCAGCCTGTATAGCCCATGGCTGCGCGCAGACCACCCACCAATTGGTGCAACACGGTTCCTGCGGAGCCCTTATAGGGCACTTGACCTTCAATCCCTTCAGGCACCAGCTTATCGCTGGCAGCATCTTTTTGGAAATACCGATCCGCAGAGCCCCGCGCCATAGCGCCCAAAGACCCCATTCCGCGATAGGATTTGAAGCTACGGCCTTGATACAAGATGACCTCTCCAGGGCTTTCATCGGTTCCGGCAATCATGGAGCCGACCATGGCACAGGACGCGCCGGCCGCAATGGCTTTGGCAAAATCGCCCGAAAATTTAATGCCTCCATCAGCGATCACTGGTATGTCGTGCGGAAGCGCCGCGCCTGCGCAGTCCATAATAGCGGTCAATTGCGGCACACCAACGCCCGCAACCATCCGCGTGGTGCAGATGGAGCCAGGACCTATACCAACTTTAATCGCATCCGCCCCCGCTTCAATCAAAGTGGTGGTCGCTGCCGCAGTGGCCACGTTACCCGCTATAATTTGCGTTGTGCCAGCCACTTCCTTCGCCCGCGCCACCGCCAAAGCCACCCCTTCGGAGTGCCCATGTGCAGTGTCGATCACAACCATATCTGCGCCAGCCTCAATCAGCGCCATCGTCCGCTCAAAACCTGCATCTCCAACGGTGCTGGCCGCGGCTACGCGCAGGCGTCCAAGGTCATCCTTACAAGCGCTTGGGTTCAGCACGGCTTGCTCAAGATCTTTCAACGTCAACAGGCCGGTCAATTTACCGGCCCTATCCGTCACCAGCAGCTTTTCAATCCGGCGCGCTGCCATCAATTGCTTGGCTTCAAGCGCGTCTGCGGGTTCTTGCAGGATCGCAAGGTTTTCAGTCGACATCATCTCGAAGACAGATGTTTTGGGATCCGTGGCAAAGCGCATATCGCGGTTGGTCACTATGCCGACCACACGGTCATCCTGCACCACAGGAAACCCAGTCACCCGGTAACGGTCTTGCAAGGCTTTCGCATCAGCGAGGGTTTGCTCAGGTGTCAGGGTTACAGGGTTATAGACAATGCCGCTTTCAAATCGCTTCACCCGCCGGACTTGCCGTGCCTGCTCGTCAAGGTCTAGATTTCGGTGGATGACCCCCATACCGCCCGATTGCGCCATAGCAATCGCCATGCGCGCTTCTGTGACCGTATCCATGGCTGATGATAGGAGCGGAATGTTCAAGCTAATGGACTTGGTAACCTGTGTGCGGGTATCCGCCGTCGAGGGCAAGATCGAACTTTGCGCCGGAACCAATAAAACATCGTCAAAAGTTAAAGCCTCGCGAATCTCCATGGGAGTCCTCCTAGAGCAGGTATCACTTGGCGCTTTCCTATCGCATGGGTAAACACAAACCGAAAGGGGGGTGGCTCAATTTATACCCATTCGCGCTATCATGGCACAAGCCCTGGGCGTTTTGTTTCCCGATTTGAGGTTCTCTTGATTTGATTTTACCTGATGTGCCGCGGAATGACCATTTTCGGCCGTTCCAGCTCTTTACCCTTCGCCGAAGCGCAGTAAGTTGAGCACAAGTTCTTCTTTAAAGGTTTCCCATGACACAAGAGCATCTGGTGCTGTTCACCCCCTCAGGCAAACGTGGACGTTTCGAAACCGGCACACCTATCCTTACTGCAGCGCGGCAATTGGGCGTGGATCTCGACTCGGTCTGCGGCGGTCGCGGCATTTGCTCCAAATGCCAGATCACGCCAGGCTATGGTGAATTTTCCAAACACGGGGTCACAGTCGCCGCAGGCGCGCTGTCTAACTGGAACGCGGTTGAGCAACGCTACAAAGACAAACGCGGCTTGATTGACGGTCGCCGGCTTGGCTGCCAAGCGACAGTTCAGGGCGATATCGTTATTGATGTGCCGCCCGAAAGCCAGGTGCACAAGCAAGTGGTACGCAAACGCGCAGAAGTGCTCGACATTACACTTAATCCTTCAACCCGGATTTATTATGTCGAGGTGGAAGAACCCGATATGCACAACCCGTCAGGGGATTTGGAGCGTTTGGTGGCCGCCTTGGAAAGCCAATGGCAGCTTGAAAATGTACAGGCAGATTTCAGCATATTGCCAAAGATGCAGCCAATTTTGCGCAAAGGCGGTTGGAAGGTGACCTGCGCCGTCCACCATGCCGATGCGGGCGACGATCCTCAGATCATTCATTTGTGGCCGGGACTTTATGAGGGCACGGTCTATGGCATGGCCGTTGATCTTGGATCGACCACAATCGCCGCCCATCTGTGTGATCTGCGCACCGGTGAGGTTGTCGCCTCCTCTGGATTGATGAACCCGCAAATTCGATTTGGCGAAGACCTGATGAGCCGGGTCAGCTATGCGATGATGAACTCGGGCGGGGATCAGGAAATGACCCGGGCGGTGCGTGACGGGATGGACGCGTTGTTTACCCAAATCTCGGCAGAGGCGGAGATAGATAAGAGCTTGATCATGGATGCGGTCTTCGTTTGCAATCCCGTCATGCACCATCTTTTCTTAGGGATTGACCCCTTTGAGCTGGGGCAAGCGCCCTTTGCTTTGGCCACCTCAAACGCCCTGCGCCTATTTGCTCATCAGTTGGACATCAACATCCATCCCAGCGCCCGCGCCTATATTTTACCTTGCATTGCGGGCCATGTGGGCGCAGATGCAGCCGCGGTTGCTTTGTCCGAAGCCCCAAACCTCTCAAAAGATTTGGTACTGGTCGTGGATGTTGGGACAAATGCGGAAATTTTGCTGGGCAACCGGGAAAAGGTGCTCGCCTGCTCTTCTCCCACAGGCCCGGCCTTCGAGGGGGCGCAAATCAGCTCCGGCCAGCGTGCCGCACCGGGAGCCATCGAAAAGGTTGAAATTGATCCGATATCTAAAGAGCCGCGTTTCCGGGTGATCGGCTGTGAGCTTTGGTCTGATGAGGACGGTTTTTGGGAGGTCATTAAAAGCAGCGGCATCACTGGCATTTGTGGCTCGGGCATCATTGAAGCTATTGCAGAAATGCGTATCGCTGGAATTTTGGACCCATCCGGGCTTATTGGCTCGGCAGAGCAAACCGGCACAGCGCGCTGCGTGTTAGACGGGCGCACCCATAGCTATGTGATGTATGAGGGCACCGCTGAAGGGGGGCCGAAAATCACGGTCACAAATCCCGATATCCGCGCCATACAAATGGCCAAAGCCGCCCTATATTCCGGCGCAAGGCTCCTGATGGATAAGTTCGGCGTAGATAAAGTGGATCGTGTTGTGCTGGCCGGCGCCTTTGGGGCTCATATTT
This sequence comes from uncultured Planktomarina sp., assembly GCA_943788425.1. GTDB lineage: Bacteria > Pseudomonadota > Alphaproteobacteria > Rhodobacterales > Rhodobacteraceae > Planktomarina. The sequence goes on along the minus strand of CALSQF010000001.1, from coordinate 128,198 downwards.
CGCCCAAACACGCGCTGGTTTTGGGAATGATCCCCGATGTGCCCTTTGACCGGGTAACCTCTGCAGGAAATGCCGCGGGATCAGGCGCACGCATTGCATTGATTGACACAGCACAGCGGGCTGCCATCGAACAGACCGTACGGCAGATTGAAAAAATTGAAACCGCGATTGAACCACGGTTTCAGGAGCATTTTGTCAATGCCTCGGCAATTCCCAATTCAGATGACCCATTCACAACGCTCAAATCTGCTGTGCCTTTGCCGAATGTAAATTTCAACACTGGCGGTGGAGATAGCGCCTCGGCTGGGCGCCGGCGCAGGAGGCGATAAGCCCGACGCCGATCGCAGCTTGACCCCTTGTCATGAAGTCACTAGGCATCGGCGTAGCGCGGGTATGGTGAAAAGGTATCACGCGAGCTTCCCAAGCTTGAGTTACGGGTTCAATTCCCGTTACCCGCTCCAAATTTGCGCAGATGTAGGGTATTTTAAGGATTGAAGGCTTTTGGCGTTATCCAAAAAGCTCGTGGCAAAACTCTAAACCCTCAACCAAAGCATCCACCTCCGCCTTTGTGTTATACATCGCGAAGCTGGCTCGGCAGGTGGCATTGACCGATAGGTGATCCATGAGGGGTTGCGCGCAATGTTGCCCTGCCCGCACGGCAATGCCCTTTTTATCCAAGACCGTTGAGATGTCATGGGCATGGGCCGCGCCGTCGAGGGTGAAGGAAAAAATAGCGCCCTTGCCGACAGATTGTCCTTGAACGTTTAACCAATTGAGCCCGTCGAGCCTTTGCCGGGCATAGGCGCCGATAGAGGCTTCATGGGCGGAAATTTCTTCCATGCCGATTTCCATCATATAGTCCACAGCCACACCAAGGCCGATTTGCTGAACAATGCCTGGCGTTCCGGCCTCAAACATCATGGGAGGCGTGTTATAAGTGACCTCTTCACGGCCAACATCGCGGATCATATCGCCACCACCCATGAAGGGACGCATTTCAGCCATGCGTTCAGGTTTGATGTAAATTGCACCAGAACCGCTTGGACCGTACAGTTTATGCCCTGTGATAGCATAGAAGTCACACCCGATATCCTGCACGTCGACCGCCATATGGACCGCCGCTTGCGATCCATCCACCAAAACCGCAACGCCGCGTGCTTGAGCCTCTTGGGTGATGGATTTCACATCGACCACCGTGCCCAACACATTCGACATCTGGGTAATAGCCACCAGTTTTGTCTTGGGCCCAATGGCGGCAATGACAGCCTCGGGATCCAGATCACCGTTCATATCCACATCCACCCAAGTCAGCTTCACGCCCAGTCTCTCGCGCAAAAAATGCCACGGGATAATATTGGCGTGATGCTCCATAATCGACAGTACGATTTCATCGCCCGCCTCAAAGCGCGGCATTGCCCAGCCATAGGCCACCAGATTGATGCCTTCGGTGGTGCCCGAGTTGAGGATGATATGCTCCTCTGAGGCCGCGTTTAAAAATCGCGCGAGCTTGCCGCGAACGGCTTCATATTTGTCAGTTGCAAGGTTAGATAGGTAGTGCAAACCCCTGTGAACATTTGCATATTCAGAGCTATAAGCCTGGGTGATAGCGTCGATCACCACCTGTGGTTTTTGCGCCGAGGCGCCATTGTCGAGATAGACCAAAGGCTTATTGTTCACCTGCCGAGACAGGATCGGAAAATCTGCACGAATACGGGATACATCAAAACTCATAGCGCCACCTGCCCCGAAGAAAATCCGAGCAATACCAAAAGAAATGCACCACCCAAAGACAGCGCAACCAAACCAAGAACAAAGCAGAGGGCTGCCTTGAGCATGGAACCCAACTCAAGCCAAGCACTCATCAAGCCGAATAAGATCCAAAACATCAAAAACGTGGCGAATAGGCCAATAAGCCCGGCCATGGTTATAGAAATCACCATCAGCACTGACTGAGCGATGTGCAGCAAAATTTGCAGCACTTGGATCCAAGCAAATACCAGTAACCCATCGGCGAACCGCCCATTTTGGCTAAAGGCCCGAGATATCAGCCAAATACAGCAGACGAGGCCAAGGGTGCCGCCCCCCATAAGCGCTGTCAAACCCCATGGTGTAAGTGGAACAAAGCCCGGCAGGACTGTCATACCCTGGAACTCGGATAGGATGAACATTATTAGCACAGCTGCGATGATAACAAGTGCAAAGGCGGTAAAAGCCGTGCTGAGGTTAAGGCGTAGGTTGACCAACATCTGCCCTGCGGCTGTTGGATTGGTTAGACTTAACCGCAAAAGTGCAAGAAACGGGTTCATTGTTCTGCCTCAATAAGAGAGTTGATTAAGATCCAAAGAAAAATTACCAGCCATATCGCGCCCACGGCGGTATGGGCCGGTCCTGGCCCGATGAACCCTTTGGTCATTCCGGCCAAAACGACCGCCGGGGTACTGGCCAAAAGTGCCCAAAATAGCGCCAATCGCGCAGAATAGAAATCTGCTGCCGCGCCTATGGCGCGGGTCACCAGGCGCAATAGCGCAGCCAAGCCATAGGCCAAAAGCGGCAGGACAAAGATCAAACCCACCGCATCGTGCTGGATGGTGTCGGTCAGTGTGCCGCCCGTCTCATGGGCCTGCCGAGCCCGGTAGGGCCATTGCGACATGAACAACAAAAGGCAAGAGCCCATCAGCATCGCTAAAGCCCGATCTTCGCGCAGGCCCATGGCCAAGAGCCGGGCCATAACACGCCGTGGGCGCAAATGCGCTTCCACAATATCCCGTGTCATAGCCATGCGCGCTACTGAGCCGACATTGTGTTGGTCAAATGATCGAGAATGTCCTGCGCCAAATCCGAATCTTCAATCTCTTCAATTGCTTCAGCCACAAAAGACAAGGTCAAAAGATCTATGGCCTTGGCCTCGGGCACCCCTCGCGAGCGCAGGTAGAACAACGCTTGCACATCAATCGCCCCGGAGGTGGAGCCATGCGAACAGGCCACGTCATCGGCATAGATTTCAAGCTCAGGTTTTGCCAAAAACTGGCTGTCATCATCCAACAACAAAGATTGGCTGATCTGATAGCCATCGGTTTTTTGCGCCCCGGCTTTCACCAATATTTTGCCCTGGAACACACCGACCGCGCCATTGCGTAAGACCTTCTTAAACACCTGGCGGCTTTCGCAATTCACGGCATCATGGGTGATGAACACGGTATCATCGTGGTGAAAATCACCATCACCCAAACAGGCTCCGGCCACGGACACAGAAGCGTCGTCGCCCAGGAGCTGCAAAACGCATTCGTTACGGGTCAATTGACCACCCGCAGTGAGCGTGAAAGTCTTAAAGACCGCCTCTGCGCCGATCTTGCCAAAAATATGCGTTAGCATGTGACGCTCATTGCCGTCTTGCACCCGGATGTGCTGGAAACGGCCTCCATCGGCGACGTCAACCTCCAAAACAATATTGGACCGCGCCCCATATTGCCCCGTTTCAATCACGGTGACCTCTGCCCCAGGGGCCACTTTGATCACATGATGGATAGTGGAGTCGCTTTGGCCAGAGGAGGTGGCTTGGATATGAATGGGGGCCGCGACGGCGCCCGTCACATTTACGAGTAACCCTTCCCGCGCAACAGCGGTGTTCACAGCCGCCAAGCTCCGTTGAACCGGTTTCTGTCCTGCCGCTTCCAAGTGCCCGTAAATATCCCGAGCCCAATGGAGGTCTAAACCAGAGGCAGATGACAAGCTCTCTAGCGTGCAATGAGCCGCGCTGGGAAGCGCCGCCGCCTGAATCTGTCCGTCTTCAAATGCAACCGAAATTGTGGCGCGTTGGTCGAACAGACCTAAGCTGCTGCGTTGAGATGCTTGGAGCGTCACATCGGCATGAACAAAGGCATCAGGACGGGTGTATTTCCAATATTCATCCCGGCGTTGCGGTAAACCTGACGCCTGGGCCCGAGCAGAGGCCATCATGCGTGCCTCTTTGGACCAAACGCCTGAGCTTTCAATGAGCGGCGCATCGCACAGAGCGCGGGTGTTTACCTTTTGCTGTGAAGGTGCAGCCATTAGGCGATCTCCTCCAGAAGGTCCGCATAGCCATTTTGTTCGACTTCCAACGCCAGCTCTGGTCCGCCGGTCTTGATGATGCGCCCATTGGCCATAATGTGAACCACATCCGGTTTGATATGGTCCAAAAGTCTTTGGTAGTGGGTGATTACGAGGAAGGTCCGATTTTCGTCCCGCAAAGCATTCACACCTTGGGAGACAAGTTTCATTGCATCCACGTCAAGGCCGCTGTCTGTTTCATCCAAGATGCACATTTTCGGCTCAAGCATCGCCATTTGCAAAATCTCATTGCGCTTTTTTTCACCGCCGGAAAAGCCAACATTCACAGAACGTTTGAGCATCTCTGCGTCAATTTTCAAATCCTTCGCTTTGGCGCGAACCACTTTCAAGAACTCGCCTGCGCTCATTTCCTCTTCGCTGCGCAATTTACGCTGGGCGTTCACTGCGGTGCGCAAAAAAGTCATATTTCCGACGCCAGGGATTTCAACCGGATATTGAAAGGCCAGAAACAGACCGGCCGCCGCACGTTCTTCTGCTTCCATATCCAATATATCTACACCCTCCAGCTGTGCAGCCCCTTCGGTGACTTCATAACCGCCTTTACCAGACAGCACATAGGACAGGGTCGATTTGCCTGAGCCATTTGGACCCATAATCGCATGAACTTTTCCAGGCTCCAAAGATAGGTTTACGCCCTTCAAGATTTGCTTGTCTTCTTCCTCAAGTTTAACGTGTAGATTTTTGATATTTAGCATTTTATATTCCCGTGAGCCCTTGTGACCCTTATGAGTTTGGACGCAGAACGCGCCGATGTTATTATCCGACTGAGCCTTCAAGCGAAATCGCCACCAGCGCCTGCGCTTCCATTGCAAATTCCATAGGCAGGGCTTGCAGCACCTCTTTGCAAAACCCATTGACCACAAGCGCTACAGCCTCCTCCTCATCCATACCGCGTGAGCGGCAATAAAAGAGCTGGTCATCATCGACTTTTGAGGTGGTGGCCTCATGCTCAACCCGAGAGGAATTATTTTTCACCTCGATATAGGGCACGGTGTGCGCGCCGCATTTATTACCGATCAAAAGGCTGTCACATTGGGTGTAATTGCGGCTACTTTTAGCCTTTGGATGCATGGACACTAATCCACGGTAGGTATTTTGTGCCTTGCCCGCGCTGATGCCTTTGGAGACAATCCGAGACTTGGTATTCTTGCCCAAATGCACCATTTTGGTGCCCGTATCAGCTTGTTGCATATTGTTGGCAATGGCGATGGAATAAAACTCCCCCTGGCTGTCATCGCCGCGCAAAACGCAAGAAGGATATTTCCATGTCACCGCAGAGCCGGTTTCCACTTGGGTCCACATAACCTTAGAGCGATCCCCACGGCAGTCGGCGCGTTTGGTCACGAAGTTGTAAATCCCGCCCTTGCCGTTTTCATCACCGGGAAACCAATTTTGCACGGTGGAATATTTGATTTCTGCATCATCGAGCAAAACCAACTCTACAACGGCTGCGTGCAATTGTGCCACATCGCGCTGCGGTGCCGTGCAGCCTTCGAGGTAGCTGACATAGGACTCTTTATCTGCAATAATCAAAGTGCGTTCAAATTGCCCTGTGTTTTCCGCATTGATTCGGAAATAGGTCGACAATTCCATTGGGCAGCGTACTCCCGGCGGGATATACACGAAGGAACCATCGGAAAAGACAGCTGAGTTGAGCGTGGCATAGTAATTGTCCGAGACGGGTACGACAGAGCCGAGATATTTACGCACCAGCTCCGGGTGCTCACGAATAGCTTCAGAGATCGAACAGAAGATCACCCCAGCTTTGCGCAGCTCGGTTTGAAAGGTTGTGCCGACTGATACGCTGTCAAACACCGCATCAACAGCGACGCGGCGCTCACCCTCGGGCGCCTCAACACCTGCCAAAAGCGCCTGCTCCTTGAGCGGGATTCCCAGTTTTTTATAGGTTTCCAAGAGCTTAGGATCGACCTCATCTAAGGACTTTGGCTTTTTTTCCATGCTTTTGGGCCGGGCGTAGTAATATTGGTCTTGAAAGTCGATTGTAGGATAATCGACCATGGCCCAATCTGGCTCTTTCAGCTCTAGCCAACGGCGGTAGGCCGCGAGGCGCCAACCCAACATCCATTCTGGTTCATCGTTTTTGGACGAGATCAAGCGCACAATATCCTCGGACAGACCCTTGGGCGCGTAATCCATCTCAATTTCGGTATTCCACCCATATTTATAGGTGCCAGAGAGAGCCTTGACCGCCTCAACTGTTTCGGCATCTACACCGTCTTTGACCTGAATATCATCCATCGCCATCATATTCCCTATCTGGCCGCTTTGCGTGCCAAAAACCGCTCATATGCAGCTAACCAAACCCTGGCAAACTGCTGAACATCCTCTTCAGTGGTCTCTAGCCCAAGCGATACGCGGATCGCTGAACTGGCTACGTCTTCATCATATCCCATCGCCCGCAGGACGCGGCTGGCTTTGACTTTGCCTGACGAGCAAGCAGAACCGGCCGACACTGCAAATCCCGCGAGGTCCATTTGCATGACCTGGGTCTCGCCTTTCCATCCGGGGGCTGCAAAGCAGGCGGTGTTGGGCAAGCGCTTCGAGTCATCTCCAATCAAAATAAGGGGTTTTCCGCTGGCTTCCAGTGTCTTTTCTAGAATATTTCTAAGTTTCTCGATAACCGCCCATTTTCCGTCACTTAAATCGCGAGCACTGGCCTCGGCGGCGGCACCAAAACCGGCAATGCCGATGATATTTTCCGTGCCTGCGCGCCGACCCATTTCCTGACCGCCGCCGCGTACCTGCGCAGACACCTCAACGCCAGGCTTCAATAATAAGCATCCAACACCTTTCGGCCCGCCCAGCTTATGGGCCGAAGCACAGGCCATATCCACACCACTCCACGAAAACGCTAAGGGGAGTTTCCCGAACCCCTGGGTCATATCGCAAAACCCCAATCCCTGCGGTAGGGATTGCACAATGCCCGTTTCTGAATTGGCCAGTTGCAGCGCGGTCTGTGCCGGCTCCGGAGTACAGACCTGCCCTGCCTTTAGGGGTAAATCTGGCTGCACCCAGGCGGCGATGGCATCATGCTCTATTTCGCCCGCGTGAAAGCCACGATCCTTCAGCGCCAAGGCCGCGGCCTCCGTTGCGCTACCGGTGAACACAATGTCGTGGGCACCGACACCAAAGGCCTCAGAAATTTGTCCGCGCGCTTTTTCCACAATGGCTTTGGCCGCGCGCCCCTCGGAGTGAACCGATGATGGGTTGCCTAGGGCATCCATCGCAGCGAGCATAGCCGCTCTTGCTTCAGGGCGCAGCGGGCTTGTCGCGTTGTGATCTAGATAGACACGGCGCATCACTCATCGACCACTTCAAAAAGATTTGGCACAGCCGGACATGGCGACAGCGTGTTGGCCACCACATCGGACAAGCGGGTTTGATGTAGATAGACATAAACCTGCGCGCTTAAACCCTCCCAGAGGCGATTGGTCACACTCTGCGCGCGGCTGCCCGACACACCGCCGGAGGCACCAGCCCCCGTTTGCAGCGCATCCACTGTTTCATCCACGGCTTCCAGAATTTCAACCACCCGAATGTCATGGGCTAAGCGTGCCAGACGATACCCCCCATTGGGGCCGCGGACGGAGACAACCAAATTTTGCCGGCGCAGTTTGACAAAGAGCTGCTCAAGATAGGGCAGCGAAATATTTTGGCGGCGCGATATATCCGCCAAAGATGCTAGCTCACCGGCCTCCAGAAAGGCCAAATCCGCTAAAGCCACCATCCCATACCGCCCTTTTGTCGAAAGTTTCATATCAAATCACACTTTCATGAGGCTTCTCTCGCCCATTTTGCTCAAATTAATTGACCTCAGCTTCTCGGTTGCGTAACCCACGTCATACAGCGCCGCGCCGCACAAGATTTAGAATGGTTCTAATCTTAGACTTACAGCAGGTCAAGCCAGAGTAGAGCCAAAGCACACCAAAGGAACGATATGCCCGAAGTGATATTTCCAGGCCCAGAAGGCCGCCTCGAAGGCCGTTACCACCCGCAAAAATCAAAAGACGCCCCAATTGCCATTGTGTTGCATCCGCATCCACAATTTGGCGGCACGATGAATAACAAAGTTGTCTATAATTTACATTATGCCTTCTACAACATGGGCTTTACGGTTTTGCGGTTCAATTTTCGTGGGGTCGGTCGATCACAAGGCGAATATGATCTTGGCGTCGGCGAGTTAAGCGATGCGGCCTCTGCATTGGATTATTTGCAGTCGATGAACACGAATTCAAAACATTGCTGGGTCGCAGGTTTCAGCTTCGGCGCTTGGATCGGGATGCAGTTGTTGATGCGCCGCCCAGAGATCACCGGTTTCGTCAGCGTCAGCCCACCGGCCAATATGTATGACTTCAGCTTCCTGGCCCCCTGCCCCTCATCTGGCCTGATGATCAATGGTCTGGCCGATCGCGTGGCCCCGCCGGCTGATACTGTCTCATTGGTTAGTAAGCTGCACGAGCAAAAAGGGATCACTATCACCCATGAACAAGTCGAGGGCGCGGGGCATTTCTTTGAGGATCCCCACATGGATCCCATGATCGAAACCGTGCAAACCTATGTCAAACGCCGCTTGACAGAAAACTCTCGGTAAGATCGCCCCTTCGGTCTGCCATTTAGGGCGGGCCCGCAACACCGTGCATGCTTTGCCGAAATATGCCCTATTGACGATGCCTAGGGCGCCGCGATAACAGTGTTTTGCAACCGGTTGCAAAACCATTTGAAAGGTTGGGACATGGGTAAAATTGGCATTGGAGTTATCGGTGGCGGATATATGGGCAAAGCCCATTCGGTTGCGTTTGCATCGGTCGCCAGTGTCTTTGATACAGCCCTACGCCCTGAACTCATCTCAATCTGTGCCAGCAGCCCCGAAAGCGCAGAGCGCTATCGCAAGGCCTATGGCTTTGAAAAGGCAACTCATGATTGGCAAGAGTTGGTCGCCGATCCCGCCGTTGACGCAGTTGTAATCGCCTCCCCGCAGGCGACCCATCACGATATTGCCATTGCCGCCTTTGCTTTGAGAAAACCGGTTTTATGTGAAAAGCCGCTGGGTGTGTCATTGGAGCAAAGCCGCGCCATGGTGGCGGCGGCCGCAGCGGCCGGCGTGGCCAATATGGTTGGTTTCAATTATATCAGGACCCCAGCCAGTCAGCAAATTCGTAAATTTGTGGCTGAAGGTCGCATTGGTCAAATCACCTGGTTTCGCGGTGAGATGACCGAAGATTTCTTTGCAGATCCAGAAATAGGCGGTTGGCGCGCCCAAGGGATTGCCAATGGGACAATGGGCGATTTGGCGCCGCATATGATCAACGCGGCCCGTGCCTTGATGGGGCCGATAGAGCGCTTGAGCGCATCGGTGGAAACAATCCATAAAACCCGCGCTGGCGCGCCCGTCACAAATGATGATCACGCACAAATGATGTGCCAATTTACCAGCGGCGCTCAGGGGCATTTATATTTCAGCCGCGTCGCAACCGGGCGAAAAATGGGTTACGCCTATGAAATTCACGGTACGAAGGGCCATATTCGCTTTGATCAGGAAGACCAAAACGCCTTTTGGCTTTATACCACCGAAGGGCCGGAAGAAGAGCGCGGCTTTCGCAAAATCCTAACAGGTCCGGCCCATCCGGACTATCTGCCCTTCTGCCAAGGGCCTGGCCATGGCACAGGCTATCAGGACCAAATCATCATTGAGGCTAAGGATTTTCTAACGGCAATTGCCGAAAACCGCTCGATATGGCCAACCTTCGAAGAGGGTATGGAAGTCAATCGCATCGTCACCGCCGCCCTATCGTCCAGCGCCAAACAAGCCTGGGTGAATGTGGCGGATTATTAAGTTAAGAGGCAATCTAATGATCAAAATAGGTAATGCGCCCTGCTCTTGGGGTGTGGAATTCGCCGATGACCCACGCAATCCCGATTGGCGCCATGTGCTCAAAGAGAACGCCGAAGCGGGGTTTACGGGCATTGAACTGGGCCCTGTCGGCTTTATGCCCGAAGATCCGGCCATTTTGGCCGAAGCTTTGGCAGAATATAACCAAGAGTTGATCGGCGGCGTGATTTTCCGTGCGTTTCACGATCCCGAGGCTTGGGAGGATGTATTGGACGGCTCGGTCCGTACCTGCAAAGCTCTTGCGGCCCATGGTGCAACGCGGCTGGTTATCATCGACAGCATCTCGCCGCGCCGTGCCCCCACAGCCGGCCGCGCCGATGAGGCAGAACAAATGGATAAGGCCGAATGGACCGCATATCGCGAGCGGATAGCACATATCGCCAAAATGGGCACCGAAGACTACGGTCTCACCGTCGGCATCCACGCCCATGCGGCGGGATTCATGGATTTTGAACCCGAGATTGAGCGGTTACTCAATGAGGTTGACGAAAAAATCCTCGGCATTTGCTTTGATACAGGCCACCATTCCTATGCGGGGTTTGATCCAGTGGCCTTTATGAAAAAACATATTTCACGCATCAATTATATGCATTTCAAAGACATTAATCCACAAGTTAAAGCCGGTGTCATCGCCAATCGCACTGGTTTCTACGACGCTTGTGGTCAGGGCATTTTCTGCAATCTTGGCGATGGCGATGTGGATTTTCCAGCGGTGCGCCAACTCTTGCTCGACGCCGCTTTTGATGGGTGGTGCACAGTAGAGCAAGACTGCGATCCCGCCGGTGACACCTCGCCCATCGACGATGCGCGGCTCAACCGTGCTTATTTACAATCCATCGGTTTTTAAGGGTAGCTGTTATGACAAAACTACAATGGGGTATGGTTGGCGGCGGTGAAGGCAGCCAAATTGGTCCAGCGCATCGCTTGGGCGCGCGGCTTGATGGCTTGTTTGAATTCACAGCTGGCGCATTGGATCATCGACCAGACGAGGGAATTGGCTATGGCCGCCGCCTGGGACTGGGCGATCGCGCCTATGGCAGCTGGCAGGACATGTTGGCTGGTGAAAAAGCGCAGGACGATCCGATTGATCTCGTCACCATCGCCACCCCCAATTCAACGCATTTTGAGATCACCAAAGCCTTTCTTGAAGGCGGGTTTCACGTACTTTGCGAAAAGCCCATGACGATGACCGTGGAAGAAGGCGAAGAAATTGTAAAAATTGCGCAAGCCACCGGTAACATCTGCGCAGTGAACTACGGTTATTCAGGCTACTCGCTCGTGCGGCACATGAAAGCGATGGTTGCACGCGGCGATCTGGGAAAAATTCGTCTGGTCAATGCGGAATTTGCCCATGGCCACCACGCTGATGCCGCTGACGCGGACAATCCACGGGTGCGCTGGCGTTATGATCCGGCGCAGGCGGGTGTCTCGGCGCAATTTGCCGATTGCGGCATCCATGCGCTGCATATGGCCTCCTTTGTTACCGGTCAGGATGTGACCAAATTGAGCGCTGATACTGTTTCATGTATCGATGTCCGGGTTTTGGAAGATGACGCGATGGTCAACTTTCGCATGGATGGCGGCACAGTGGGGCGTCTTTGGACCTCCTCGATCGCCATTGGGCGTCAGCATGGTCTGGGGATTCAAGTGTTTGGAGAAAAAGGTGGTTTGCGTTGGTCGCAAGAGCAGCCCAATCAGCTGTACTATATGCCGTTGGGTGAACGTTTGCAGGTAATTGAACGCGGTGAGGCGTCTCTATCGCCCGAAGCAGATCGCACCAGCCGTGTGACCATTGGACATGCGGAAGGCATGCCGCTGGCCTTTGCCAATATTTATACCGATCTCGCCGAAGCCATTTGGGCCCGCAAAGAGAACCGTAGCATTGATCCAGCTGCAGATCTATATCCACGGGCCGAAGATGGCCTCCGCTCTATGGCAGCAGTATTTGCGGTGGCGCAATCGGGCAAGGAAGATGGCGCCTGGTGTGACGCTCGCCCACCGATGTTCCGATAAACAAAAGTTTACGGCCCAGTCTTAACGGGCAATGGGCCGTAAACTGCCGCGCTCAACAACATGACCAAGGAACAGCACAGCTTGTGGCGGTTGATCGGGATTGGCCAGTATGCGCACCACCAGATCCACGGATTTTGCGACAACTTCAACAATAGGATTGTGAATCGTTGTGAGATTAATATTTGACCATTGCGCCATTTTCATATCGTTGAGACCTAAAAAGCCAATGTCCTGAGGCACGGACAGGCCAAAACTTTGCGCCGCCGACAGCGCACCAATTGACAAAACATCATCGCCGCAAAAATAGGCCTGCGCCGGACCGGCCTCAATCAAGCGGAGCATTTCTGCGCGCCCTGCCTCAAAGGAGTAGGCGCTGGCATAGGAAATGGAATGGTTGACAGAGCGCGCCTGCAAGGCTGCGATAAAGCCGTCGCAACGATCTTGGGTCGACGTCGCCGATTTTGGGCCACCCATGAATGCAATTTTTTCATAGCCCCGCGCCAAAAGCGTTTCAGCGGCCAGCTGCCCGGCAGCAAAATTATTGATGCCAAGTGTGTTGACGCGCGGCGTCTCAGAATGGCGACCAAAACAATGCACCACTGGCACGCCAGCGCTGTCAAAGGCCTCAGCAAAGCTCACCGGCAAGGTGGAGGAGGCCACAATCACACCATCGACAGAATATTGTTTGAGCATGCGGACAGAATTGGCAGGATCCACCTCACCAGAGAGGTTGACCAGCAGGGGGCGCAAACCGCGATCCTGCAAGCCCTTGGTCACCAGATCAAAGACCTCCAAAAAAATAGGGTTGTGAAAGTTGTCGGAAATGACTCCGATCAGTTTGGTCCGACCAGTGGTGAGCGATGAAGCCAAAGCATTTGGGCTATACCCCAAAGCTTGAGAGGCCTCTATCACCTTTAAACGAACCTTTTTCGAGACAGAGGCGCCTTCTGTGAATGTGCGAGACACGGCCGAACGGGACACACCCGCCATTTCCGCCACATCTTTTAAAGTTACAGCCATTCATCCCCTGCCTTCAGTCGCCACCATCCTCGCTCGTATAATCAATCACGGCAAAGCGCCAAGCTGAAAATACGGCCAAGGCGGCAAAGAATACGGCCCAGCCCTGCGCCCCAGCGAAAAGTTCAACCATCGTCCAAAAGGCAAGCAGCACAACAATCGTAGCGCGAATCCAAAGCGGGGCGAAGAAGCGATCTTCCAGATTGAACAGTTTTTTCAAGCTGCACCCTCATATTCGGCACCTGTTTTCGCACCAGTGATATAAGACACAACGTCCTCACCGGTATAATCACCGGTTTTTATATCCAAATTCGCGCAAATCCGTCCGCGGCGAAACACCACGATGCGGTCCGCCAAATCAAAAACCTGCCGCATGTTGTGACTGACAAGGATCAAAGGTTCACCCTGCGCTTTTAATTGGCGTATGATATTTTCCACCTGCTCAGTTTCTTGCACGCCAAGCGCGGCGGTCGGCTCGTCCATGATGGTCAATTTGGAATGAAAGGAGGCTGTACGGGCAATCGCTACACATTGCCTTTGCCCTCCAGACATTTTCTCAATGGTGTTATGAATATTTGGGATTTTGACTCCCGTTTTTTCCAAGGCCGCGAGTGTGTCTTGGCGCATGGCTTTATAGTCCAGGAAGCGGAATGGACCGAGCCAATTCCATTTTGTTTTTTCCCGTCCCAAAAAGAGATTGTCGGGCACATCCAAGTGATCGGCCAAAGCCAAAGTTTGAAACACCGTTTCAATGCCAGATTCCCGCGCCTCGATTGGGCCGGAAAAATTCACCTCTGTGCCATCGAACACCACGGTACCACGCGTGCGTTGCTCAACCCCGGTGATCTGGCGCACGAAGGTGGATTTTCCAGCGCCGTTGTCCCCCATGATGGCGACATGCTCACCTTTGCGCAGTTCAAAATTTGCGCCTTCTAGCGCATGGACCCCTCCGTAGTGTTTGGTCAGGTCTGTCGCTTTTAGAACAATGTCTTCGCTCATTTTATGATCTCCTGACTAAACTTTATTGCGTTGGCGATATTGGTCTAAAATCACCGCCGCGATGATGATTCCCCCCATGGCCATCAACTGATAGGATCCGTCCAATTTGATGTAGGTAAAGCCAGAGCGTATAACACCCAGAACCATGGCCCCAAGCACCGTACCAATGATAGATCCCCGCCCACCGGAGAGGCTGATGCCACCAATTACCGCCATAGCAATCGCGAAGAGCTCATAAAATTCACCCATACCGGCCTGTGCGGTGGAGGCTTTGGCGCTCAACACTATCCCGGCAAAGGCCGCCAACATAGCCGCAATCATATAAACCATAATTTTATGGCGTTTGACATTGATCCCCGACATGCGCGCGGCTTCCTCGTTGGAACCAATTGCGTAGGTATGTTTGCCATACACGGTGTAGCGCATGATGATATGAAAAATAACGGCCAGAGACAGAAACCAAAACACCGGCATCATACCACCGCCGATCGCTTGAAACTGTGCCGTTGGAAAAGAAATTGGATTTCCAGAGGACCACCAAAGCGCAATGCCGCGGCAGATCAAGAACATGCCCAAAGTGGCAATAAAGGGAGGGATTTTGAAATAGGACACAAAGGTGCCATTAATGGCACCGATAAAGGCCCCAAATGACAGGCCAATCACGACCGGGACAACAACCGGAAGATCCATAGCCCATGGGCCGAACAAAGCTTTAGGGTTGGCAAATCCATTGACCAATTCCGTCTGCCCAAAACTCATGGCAATCATAGCCGTCGCAGCCACCAATGGCCCAGAGCTGAGGTCAATACCGCCGGTAATAATCACTTGCGATACGCCGAGGGCAATGATGCCAATAATGGCAACTTGTAAGATAATGATCTTGAGACGTGCTTCGTTGAATATGGAATCGAACCGATCTTTGGTATCGAACAGAAAGCTTTGGTCGTTCATATACGGCAGAACCTGCCCCAAAAATTCAAAAATGACTATGATAATGATCAATGCCAACAGGACATTCAATTCGCTTGGCCAAGACTTCTTTGTCTTGTCGAATGTAAGTCCGCCGGTGCCGTGACTGGTGTCTGACATAAATAAGCCCCATGTTGAACGGTCAAATATGGTGAAGACGGCGCAGATTTTGATCTGCGCCGCCACCGGAGTTTATCGTCTCACAAAACCTTAGTTTTTGTCGAGGAAGTCACCCATATTCGCCGGTGTTACCAGTACGAATGGAATGTAGACTTTCTTGTCGACCTTCTCGCCAGCGATCAAACGCAAAGCTGTGTCAATGGACCCTGTGCCTTGGCCAACGGAGTCTTGGAATACAGTGACATCATAGTCGCCAGCAGCCATTGCCAGAAGCGCGTCTTGCGAGGCGTCAACGCCGCCAACCTGCACATCAGCCATATCCATGCCGGCGGCTTTCATGGCTTGGATAGCGCCGATGGCCATTTCATCATTATTGCCCAAAACAAAGTCAAATGGTTCACCAGAGGACATCCAGTTTGTCATCAAATCTTGCGCTTCGTCACGAGACCAATTGGCAGTCTGCTCATCAATGATGGTCATGAAGTTACACATATCCATGCCAATCACGTCATGCACGTCTTTCGAACGCTGCACAGCGGCTTGGTTCGACAGCTGACCATTCATCAGATAACCGCGCGCACCGCCAGCTTTGCCATCGGCACGCAAGTTTTTGCAGATTTCAAATGCAGACAATGTGCCAGATTCGATCTCATTGGAGGCTACGAACGCTTGGGTCGCAGGCAAAACATCCACGTTGTCAGGCTCACGGTTTACATAAACCAGTGGCGTATCCCCAGCGGCAGCAGAAACCGCTGCACCGGCAGATGTGTCCACGATGTTGACAATAATGGCGTCCACACCGGAGGCCACAAAGTTGCGCACCTGGTCAATTTGCTTGGCCAAGTCATCGGAGGCATCTTCTTGCTGATAGGATAGGCCATCGATTGTGCCGGCGTATTCGACCATACCCGTGCGCAAAACGGTCAACCAATTGTCATCAAACCGCGAAAATGTCGCGCCAATTTCTTGCGCCGCAGCTGTTGTGCCCATTAAGGCTGTCAGGCCAGTCGCCAATAGTAGTTTTTTCATAGTTCTCTCCCAAAATGTGCCCGGCGCACAATGAAGTTTTCCGGATTGCCCAAAATATTTTGAGCTTTTGCTGCCCGCCAACTCTTCCTCTTTGCCAAGGATATTTTGGCGGAAACCGTTAAAAAAAGGTTTCAAACCTCCCAAAGAGCAGCCACCAAAAGACAGCGCCCACCGCGCGGCTCGAAACATAACAGGACTATAATCCGATTCGCTTTTTTTGCAACCGGTTGCAAAATACCAACCAACAATTCAAATTGCCGCAATCCAACCAATCAGACGCTCCTGCGCCCTACCGTTCAATCCAACCTTTGAGGGTTTCAAAGCTCTTTTTGGGCCGGCGCTCCAAGGTGTCGAAATCCACATGCACCAGGCCGAAGCGTTTCTCATAACCCAGGGCCCATTCGTAATTGTCCAGTAGCGACCAGATATAATATCCCATCAAAGGCGCACCGTCCAAGATCGCGCGCATCGCCGCTTGCAGATGCGCCTCAATATAGGCAACTCGGGCATCGTCTGTAATGCTGCCTGACACAATCGGATCGTCATTGGCCATGCCATTTTCGGTGACATAGATCGGCAGGCCCTTGGTATACTCGCGGTGGGTGCGCATGATAAACTCATAAAGCCCATCGGGATAAATCTCCCACCCCATTTGGGTTTTCTCCAAAGGCCCCTCAATCGCTTGCATATTTGGCCAAGCGCCGTCTTTGACTGCGATATTTGAACGGGTGTAATAATTAATGCCGCACCAATCGACTGGTGCCCCAATCAAATCAAAATCACTGTCCCAACCCTTGGGCAAATGCGGCTCAAGCCCTTCTAACACCAAATCTGGATAGCACTTGTGGAATATACCACCCATGAAGAAACGATTGTAGATCGCGTCATAGCGCCCTGCGGCCGCGGCGGACTCTGCGCTATCATCTGCGGGATTGGCAAATTCGAAATTGCACACAGCCCCAAGGTTCGTCATGCCCAAAGACCGCATCCGGGCAATCGCAGTACCATGGGCGCAAAGCACGTGGTGCATTGCGCGTGCCGTCGCGCGAATATCACGCAGACCGGGCGCATGTGCCCCTTCAAAATGTGACAACCAGCTGACGCACCAAGGCTCATTGATAGGGGCGACCGAAACCATCCGATCGCCAATCCGCCCCATGACGACATCGGTAAAATCGCCAAATCAATGGGCAATATCACGATTGCGCCAACCGCCCTGATCCTCAAGAGCAGAGGGCATTTCCCAATGGTACAACGTGGCCGCGGGTTTCAATCCGCGCTCCAACATCGTATCCGTGAGGCGATCATAAAAATCCAAGCCCTCTTGGTTGACCGGCCCCCTGCCCTCGGGCATCACGCGGGCCCAGCTAGTTGAAAATCTATAGGTGTCAAAACCGGCCGCAGCCACAAGATCCAAATCTTGCTCAAAGCGGTGATAGTGGTCACAGGCCAATTGCCCATGCTCAGCACGCACGACATTTCCAGGGGTGGCGGCAAAACTATCCCAATGGGTGAGCCCGGCCCCACCCTTGGCATGCCCTTCAATTTGGTATGCCGATGTGGCCGTTCCAAATAGAAACCCTTCTGGAAATTCGCTGCGCTTTATCAAAAGATATGTACCTTTTCGGGGTCAAAGCCAAAGCGCACAACATCTCCTGCCGTCACATTTATGGCATCTGCCGTCGCGAAGCGGAACAGCGTGTTGTCAGCAGCCATTAATTCGATGATTGTGTCAGTGCCCAGATGCTCCACCAAGGACGCAGTACCCTCAAGTGGGCCTTTGTCATCCAAAATCAAATGCTGCGGACGAATGCCGAGTTTTACGGAATCGCCAATGGATTTTTCCGTGGACACCAAGCGAACGTCACCCGTTTCAATGCCGCCACCAGAAAACCGCCCCTGCTCTGGCGTTTCAGGCTTCCCAATTAACGTGCCGTGAAAGAAATTCATCGTGGGAGAGCCCAGGAATCCGGCAACAAACTCATTAGCCGGCTTGTTGAAAAGGTCCATCGGCGCGCCGACCTGCATTACCTCACCCGCTTTGAGCACAACAATCTTATCGGCCAAAGTCATCGCTTCAACTTGATCGTGGGTAACATAGATGGTCGTCGCACCCAGCTGCGCATGCAGCCGGGCAATTTCGACCCTTGTGTCATGGCGCAAAGCCGCATCAAGATTGGACAGCGGCTCATCGAACAAAAACACATCCGGATTGCGAACAATCGCCCGACCAATCGCCACCCTTTGCCGTTGCCCGCCAGATAGAGCTGCTGGGCGGCGGTCCAGCAATGTCTCCATCTGCAAAATCTTCGCCGCCGCCTCAACCCGTTCACGGATCTCTTTTTTTGGCACGCCTTGCAGATCCAGAGAGAAGGCCATGTTGTTATAAACCGTCATATGCGGATAAAGCGCATAAGATTGAAAAACCATGGCTATGCCGCGTTTGGACGGCGGTAGATCGGTCACGGTCTTATCAGCAATGCAAATATCGCCGCTCGTGAGCGTCTCAAGCCCGGCAATCAACCGCAGCAAAGTCGACTTGCCGCAGCCTGAGGGGCCAACAAAGACCACAAATTCGCCTTTTTCAATTTCCAACCCGACATTGCGAATAACTTCCGTTTTACCGAATGCCTTATTCACATCCTGTAATTCTACTTGAGCCATTTAAATCTCCGCGATGGATGCTGTTAATGTTTCAAAATCGAAGCGACATCTTAGATTTTGCGTCTCGGACATACGATCAAAGACAATTTCTTTCGGCCCACTGGCCACTAACGTCATATTATTGGCGCGCATCATGGCCGGCTGTGCTTTTCGCCAGGTCAAAAATTCGGCAAATTTACAGTAGACTGAACCGGGTCGCTCAGCCTCGTCTAGGCCCGCACGCGACAGATGGGGCTCCGCTACGGGCAGCCAAGTGTTGACCGCATCGGAAAATCCACCCCAGCTATTGTCAGACTTGCGCCAAACCATAGGCGTGCGGCAGGTGTCACGGCCAAGGAAAACCGGCGCAAATTCAATCCCCCAGGGATCTTGCATTTGATCGAGTGGAATATCTTGCACATCGCTCAGGGCCAATTCCTCACCTTGATAGACACAGGTCGAACCAATCAGACTTGTTTCCAATCTCAGCAAAAGCAATTGCAACGCCTCTTGATGCTCGTGGCCAAGTCCCAGCGGCGCCAATTGGCGCGTCGCAGAGCGCGGGACGTCGTGATTGGAAAAGGCAAAGGTTAGACGCCCAGTCCCATTAAAGGCCTCAATCGCGTTTGAAATAGCCTGCTCCAGTCCACCCACATCAAGCCCGGCCCATTCAAGTAGATTAAAGTTGTAAGTGGCATGCAGACGGCCCGGGGCCGTGAAGGTTTCACTGGCCAAAACCGGATTATCACCGTGCAACTCACCCATTAAGAAGCGGTCTCCCTCGTATTCATCTGCAACTTTGCGAAAGGCTTCGATGAAGCTTTGAATTGCCGGTTGATTGAGCTGCGCACTGTCATGCAATTGCCGGAAAAATGGTTGTTGTTCCTGGGGTAAGTTGCCCAGCTTAAAGTTTGGTTTCGGCAGGTTGTCGCGATACGGTGCGGTATCTGCATTGACCGTATGCACCGCATCCATGCGAAATCCGTCAACGCCACGATCAAACCAAAAGCGTGCAATCTGGCGAAAAGCTTCAACAACACTCGGATTGGCGTGATTGAGGTTGGGTTGGCTTGGTAGGAAATTGTGTAAATAATATTGCTGGCGCCGCGGCTCCCATGTCCACGCCCGCCCGCCAAAGAATGACAGCCAATTGGTGGGCGCCGAGCCGTCTGCCAATGGATCGGACCAGTGAAACCAATCCGCTTTTGGATTGTCGCGCGACTGCCGACTTTGTTCAAACCAAGCGTGTTGATCGGAACAATGTCCCGGCACGATGTCAATCATCAACCTAAGGCCAAGCCCATGGGCCTTGGCAATCAACGCGTCAAAATCTGCCAAGGTGCCATATTCAGGATTGATATCGCAGTAGTCGGAGACATCATAGCCAAAGTCTTTCTGCGGCGAAGGGTAGAATGGGCTGATCCAGATCGCATCAACCCCGAGATTGGCGATATACTCAAGCCGCGTGGTGATCCCTGGCAAATCGCCAATCCCATCAGAATTGGAATCCTGAAAAGAACGGGGATAGATTTGGTAAATAACAGCGGTTTCCCACCATTTAAGATCAGGCATAGTCAACCACCTTTTACCGAGCCAGCGAGCAGCCCACGAATGAAATATCGCTGCATCGACAAGAACACGACAACCGGCACGATCATAGAAATCACCGCAGACGCATTCAGCAAATGCAGCTGATCTTTGAAAGTTCCCAATTGTTTTTGCAGGCGAATGGGGAAGACCAAATCTGACGAATTGTTCGGCCCGATATACAAAGCCACGATCAAATCGTTCCAAACCCAAAGGAATTGGAAGATGCTAAAAGAAGCCAAAGCCGGTACGGACAACGGCACGATGATCCGCGTGAAGATTTGCAAATGGCTGGCTCCATCAATCCGCGCGCTTTGCAAAAGCTCTTTAGGCAGGCCCACGATGTAGTTTCGGAGCAGATAAATCGCCAAAGGCAGGCCGAAGGCCGTATGGGTGATCCAAAGACTGGCAAAGGATTTCGAAGCCACTTGGCAGCTGTCAGTGAGCTCACAATCAGTCAACCATTGATTTAAGGCGGTGGCCCATGAGGCGATTCCACTGAAGCCTTGCAAAATGGGCAGGAAGGCCAATTGCGTCGGCACCACCATCAGCGAGACCACGATTACAAACAACCAGTCCCGTCCCGGAAACTGCATCCAAGCAAAGGCATAGGCAGCAAAAGCGGCAATAGTGATTGGGATGATCGTTGCAGGAATGGTGACGATGAATGAGGAGATCAACGCATTGGGGACGTTTTTATTGTCGAACAAGACTTCAACATAGGCATCAGCCCCAAACGCTGGGTCTTGATCGATAAAGACATCAAGATTTTTGGGCTTGGGCGCCGTGGCCTCGTCAAAGGTCCAGGTGAAATCGCCGTTGGTGTCAAAGACGAGCGCCCCGCCGCGAACATCCATCGTTTCTCCCGCCGGAACCAATTTGCGGACCAATTTAGTTTTACCGGGGTTTTCCGGATCGGCTATCCGGGTCTTGATCAAAATGGATTTCACATCGCCGGAGACCTCATAGCCAGAGGTTCCAGCATTGATCCGCTCCAGAATATTCCCGCGCATGACCATAATAGGCTCGGTTCCGCCCCGCTCATGGGTGGCAAACCGATGCCCCAATTCCGTGGGCGTGAAAGAGGTCCAAAACCCAGAGGTTTTCGCGGCCACTTCAGATCGCATCGATGTTGAAACAAGGGCCACAAAGGGCACAACCCAAATAAATACGATGAGGGCAAGGACAATATGGCTGAGAGTTTTTGTCATCTATCTATACCTTAATTCCCAAGCTCTCTTTGTTCGCGGCGAATGCGCCAGCCGTTGAACACCATATTGGGCACAACTGTCAGCATGAGCATCACCGCGATAGACGCATAAAGATTGTCCACATTATCACCACCAATCGACCAATTGTTACGCGCGTTTTCCATCATGGTCGCCAGTAATAATTTATCGTCGTCATTGGCCGATAGCGCATAGGGGATATCGAATACCTTAAGTACCAAGACCACCAATGTCGTCCAAACCACCAAAACCGTGGAATAGATCTGCGGCAGCTTCACGCGGAAGAACATCTGAAACGGATTGGCTCCGTCAATCTTTGCCGCCTCAATGGTGTCCATCGGAACACCGCGCAGCGCCGCAGAAAAGATCACCATGGCAAAGCCGGTTTGAACCCAAACCAAGATCCACATCAAAAAGAAATTGCCCCAAAACTTCAGGCTATACAGCGGCTCATTATATTCCGCCGTATGTCCCAACAAGGATTTGAGCAATCCTATTTGATAGGAGGGTGTCATGCCATTGATGGTCTCGAGCGGCTCAATCCCGCCGCCGGCAAATATATTGCGCCAGATCACCGCGGCCCCAACAAAGGAAATCGCCAAAGGCACAAAGATAAAGGTTTTGGCCACAACTCCCCAAGAGACGGAATCGGCCAGCACGGCGATCAAAAGGCCGAAGATGATGCAGGTCGAGGGCACTAAAATGAGCCACATCAGACTGTTGCGCATCGCCAGGCGGAATTGCAAATATCCCAGTGACTCAGGATCCCAGAGAAAGGCATAGTTGCGCACTGAGGGCGTGCCATCATATTCTTGAAACGACAATGAAAGCGTGGATAAGGCCGGAACAAGCAAAAACAACAGCAGTAAAACCAAAGTCGGACCCACAAAAATCCAAGGCTGTATCGCTTCAATTATATTAGATTGGCGGCCAAGAGAATTTTTGCAGCACACCCGCGCCATACTGGCGTTGAGCCAATTCGAAATGCCAAAATAAAAGAACGAAATTCCCACTGCAATCACAACCGATCTCAGGGCAAATCCAATTTTTGCAAATCGCTCTTGCGTGTCAAATTCGGGAAAAGACCATTGCCAATGCGCATGCATCCAAAGGCCCAAGTTTGCCATTGCATCGTCTAATGGCGTTGTTACCACAAAAGCGAAAATTGCTGTGATGGGCAAAAGAAACACAATTGTCAAAAAAATCGCAAGGCCATTACTGGCTATGATCGGGCTGAGGGCGCGCATCGCATGATCCTTAAATCATATCTGGTAATAGAGGTGCTTAGAAAAAGAGGAGCGCAAATACACTTTGCGCTCCTCAAGCTTATAACCTTAGGTCCATCTTATTTGATGGCATCCCATGCGGCTTGGATGTTGTCACCTGTGGTTTTCGCATCCTGGCCATTTGCAAAAGCAGTCATCTCTGACCAGAAAGCACCGGCACCAATCGCCCCTGGCATCAAATCAGATGCGTCAAAACGGAATGTAGTGGCGTTGGACAGGATTTCACCCTGTTTGCGCAAGGCAGGTGTCGCATAGGCATTCAAGTCTGCACCTTTGTGGGCGGTCAGGAATGTGCCTTGTGACATCCAAGCTTCATGTGAAGAAGCTTCGGTCATGTATTGGAAGAACGCCCGTGTTGCTGGGGAGTCTTTTGCCATGGTCCAAAGCGTACCCGCGCCCAAAACTGGGTTGCCGAGGTTTGCAGAGGCATAGGGCGGGAAGTAGAAGAAATCCGCTTCACCATTTGCCACTTCTTCGCCTTTTTTCGGGAAAAACGCTGGGATGAAAGACGCTTGACGGTGCATCAGACAGCTGGCCGGCGATGAGAAAAGACCCTTCGGCGCGTCACCAAAGAATGTTGTTGCAACAGAGGAAGCGCCCCCGGCAACATAGTCATCATTGCGTGAGAACTGGCCGTAAACTTCCATCGCGTTCAGCACTTCAGGGCTGTTAAACGGCAGATCATTGGAAACCCAGCGGTCATAGTTTTCTGGCGACGTTGTGCGCAGCATCAGATCTTCCATCCAATCGGTCGCTGTCCAACCGGTCGCATTGCCCGATTCCACACCAATACACCATGGGGTGTTGCCATCGGCCACCATTTGATCGGACAGAGCAATCAGCTCTTCCATCGTGGTAGGGATTTCATAGCCGTTGTCTTCAAACTGTTCTGGAGAATACCAAACCAAGGATTTCAGATCCATTTTGAAGGCAAAACCGTAAAAATCTTCCTTGCCATCGGCATCGGCATATGTGCCCAGATCAACCCATGAAGACCCAGCGCCGTAGTTATCGGACATCCAATTGGCCAAATCGTCACCCAGCGGCACCAAGTGACCTTCTTTGGCCATATCAGCAGCCAAACCGGGCTGCGGAAAAATCGCGATGTTTGGCGCGTTGTTGGACCGCAAATCGGCAACGACAAGCGCAGCAAAATCGCGCGAACCAGAATATTGCACAACCGCGCCAGTTGCTTTTTCAAAGCAGCTCACGGTGTTCAGCAACATTTCTTCGTCCTTGCCCTCCATGGAGCCAGCAATGGTGATGACTTCACCAGCAAAATTGCCCAGATCACCAAGCTCAGAGGGCGTATCACAAGCATCCGCTTGCGCCATTCCGGCGAAAGACATGGACAAAGCCGCCACGGCAGCTCCGCTCAAAAATTTATTCGAAAAAGACATTTATTCCTCCCAAAAGTCTATCCTATTCACAGTTTTTACCCCTCAAAACGCGCCTCAAACATTTCCAAACGCCTCTCAAAGCGGCACCCTAAAAACCAGCATGGTTTCTCAAAACACAACATAGATTTCGAGTCAAAACGCAAGTAATTTTTTACGCCTTAAATTTATCAAAGCGCTTTGGATATTGTCTGGTTATTCTGCGATCTACGCGCTGTCAACTCACAAAAAAGCTCTTTAAAGAAAAAATATACCTTTATTATTTTCAAAAAATGAGACACAAATAGCAAAAATTGGCCAAAATTTCTATAAAATTGGATTTTTGCCTGGTCGCCAAGAAAGTTTTGTAAAATATTGGAAGCGCTTTGACTAATTTAACAAATCTGAAATCTCTGTCCCAAGAGCTTGGCATGTCTCAGACCACAGTGAGTCGCGCGATAAATGGCTTCCCAGAGGTCAGTGAAAAAACCCGCCAGGTGGTCCTGGAAGCAGCGGCAAAACACAATTACAAACCCAACACGCGCGCCCGTCGCCTGGCCACCGGGAAATCGATGACAATCGGGCATTTGGTCTCGGTTTCCAAAGAATATGAACTGGTCAATCCGATTTTTGCAGATTTCATCGCCGGCGCCAGTGCACGCTATGCGCAAAGCGGCTATGATTTGTTACTCTCACTGGTGCCCGATGAAGATGAATTTACCAGCTATAAGGAATTGGCCGCGCGGTCTACGGTGGATGGTGTGGTGGTGCACGCACCGCGCGTCGACGAACAACGCATTGCCCAGCTCAATAGCCTCAATCTGCCTTTTGTTGTGCATGGGCGCTCAAGCAATACACCGGAGAAATACAATTGGGTGGACGTCAACAATGAGCGATCCTTTTTTCGAGCGACGCAATTGTTGATCGAATTGGGCCATACCACCATTGGTTTGATCAACGGTATGGCGGGTGTGGATTTTGCCGTGCGCAGAACGCAGGGCTATCTGCGTGCGCTCAAAGAAAACAACATCGAACTCGCTAATGCCTACGTAACCCATAGCGAAATGACCGAGCCAAATGGCTATAAAAATGCCCTTGCGCTTCTAGACTTGCCCGACCCGCCGACGGCCATCGTCACCTCTTCGATCATTATGGCCCATGGTATAAAGCGCGCGCTCGATGAACGGGAGTTGAAACTCGGACGGGATGTCTCTGTGATAACCCATGATGATGACTTGTCTTATTTTCGCGACGCCGCTGCCGTGCCCGTCTACACCGCCACCCGCTCGTCCGTGCGCGAAGCCGGCCGCCTGAGCGCGGATCTTTTGCTCAAAACCATCGCCGACCCCAGCCGAGACCCTGAAGGTATATTGCTGGATGCTGATTTAATTCTCGGCTCCTCCACCAAACCACCGCGCCTGCGATAGCAAACCGCTATGGCACCTCGCAGCCATTAGCAGATTCAAAAACTTCGAACCACCGTTCGCGGTCAAACGTAATGGCACAAGCTGCATCCAATTTAGCGATGCACGAGAGATTGTTGGTGCCCAGCACAGGCATGATGCGCGCTGGATGCGCCAAGAGCCGAGCCACTGCAGCCGCGACCACATCACGAGCACCAATCATTTGAAACAAAATCAGAAGCTTGGGGTTCTCCCCCCGGAACAATGCGCAGCCAGCCAGCGGGAACAAACCATGGGCGACACACCAAATTCCTGCAAAAAACTAAATCGCCATTGGTAAATGCGCTATTCTCCACAACGCTTATTTCGATCTGATTGGTGGCTAGAGGCGTTTTCATTATCGATTGCAACAAGGTCCAGTTATCGCGTTTAAAGTTCGATACACCCACTGACGCCACTTTCCCAGTGGCCACCACAGAATCCAGAGCCGCTCCTGTCTCGTGAAGAGACATCATTGGATCTGGCCTGTCCACCAGTAAAAGGTCAATTTTTTAATTGCCCATGAGGCGTAATGAATGATCGATCAAAGCGGCAATAGGCGCCGCAGAGGTATCATAGTGCTTCACTCGTGTTCTGGCATATCGCCCAGCCCCGCGCATCCTGTGGCATTTCATAACAATTTCAATATGGTCACGCAGTGCCGCTAAGCAGACTGGCGCAAATTATTGAGCGCATAGATATAAGCCCTACCAGTAATTCGATGCGAGTTCTCATTCGTCTGGCAGCAGCTGTATAACGTTTACAAGGCTGGATCTTAATCTAAACATAAACTATTCTTATAGATTAAAATGCGCCTAAAATCGGTTATCACAAACATTAATCAATCGACAATCCGCTTGGGACCTTATCAGGAATGCCGAGCCTGCCCAATTCAGCGGTTTTACCTGTCAAGCTTTCCAAAAATAGAATAATATCAGATACATCATCATCACTTAAATGGATTTTATTAATATCAATTAGTTGCTTTTGACGATTAATCTCTCTTTGATCAGATTGCACCACGAAATCAATGTCCTCAAGCCAAGGAGCTGGCGGCAGATTAGCCATATCACGTGTCCATTTAGCACTCATTCCAATTGGATCCAAATGGTGACGCACAATTCCTTCCAGCGAGGGATATGCTCCGTTATGGCCATACGGAGCTGTTAGTGTTACATTTCGCAGGCTTGGGGTTTTAAATCTATAAGCGTCTTCAGATTTATCACTTTCGCCCATGCGGCCAGTATCGCGCGCTATTGGATCGAAAAGCCTGGTGCGGCCTGGTCCAAAAGCAGGTAAGGACAGTGCATAGAAATTTTGGTCAGTAAACAACGGCCCACTATGACAACTTGAACACTCACCACGACCAAAAAATATTTTTCTGCCACGTTCTGCGCCATCGCTTAAATTGATACCATTGACGACCAATTCATCATAAGGGCTGTCAAAACTCTGCCACTCAAAATTTATGAAATCACCCAAGGCGTTGGCTATGTCAACAATACTTACCTGCTCGGGTGAATCAATATTGGAGAATGCTTTGACAAACATTTTGCCATATTCAGGTATTATCCTAACGCGCTTTGCTAAAATTGGCCACGCCGCATCAATTCGATCGTGAACAGCGCCAGCTATCTCATTTTCCTTCGGGTTTCCCGCCATCTCAAATTGAGCAACGAGAGGAAATAAAGCCTGAGCTGCGATGATAGTATCTAAACCGTCTGGGAGCCATTCTTGCGCGGGCGAGTTAAATCTATTTTCATAAATATCACTAATTTCAAGACGACCATCATGGAAAACGACTTTTATTGATTCATGACCAAGATTCCATAGGGAACTTGAGTTCCTTGGTATTCGTTTTAAAATTTTACTATCGCCAATACCAGCGGACCTTTTTGGTCCTAGACCTACGCCACCTTCACCAATACCCAAACTCAATCCATCTCCTCCACCATGTTTGGGATGGTGGCAGGTACTGCAGCTTATATTGCGGTTTCCAGATAAAATTTTATCATAGAACAATAGTTGTCCTATCTTTACTCTTGCAATTTGCGTGGGAAGAAAGTGCTCTTGAGAAAGACTATATTTTTCCGCATAACTTGGATTTGAAGCAAGTAGATATAGGGTAAGACATTGAAGTATTTTTGGCCACAATTTTTGCGTAGGGCAATTATCACCCAGATTTTTATATTTGTTAGTTTTATTGGATCTATGGCGCAGGCAGAGCTTGAGGAAGCCCGTGATTTGATGGAGGCTGGCAAATTTATGGAGGCTCGTGCGGCTCTTTGGCCTGCTGCTCGTTCTGGAAACGCCGAAGCGGAAGAGCTCATTGGCATAATGTATGCGATGGGGCTTGGTGTTGAACAAGACTACGAACGCGCTTTTGAATGGTATTTGCGAGCAGCAATGAAAGGACATCCAGGAGCACAATCGGGAGTGGCATGGTATTATGAAGTCGGACTCGGAATGCCCTCGATAGATCTGACGAGAGCTTACATGTGGTATGTTTTGTCCGCAATTGGCAATGACCCTGATGCGATGATAAGTCAGGAGGAGGTCGTTAAAAAAATGTCCAGCGATCAGATAGCTAAAGCACATCTTTTAATCGATGATTATAGAGTTTGGCTTTATCCATTTAAATAGGCTCCTTACCATTCAACATTAAGTTTTTATAGACGACTTTAATAGTTGTGTCGCGCGAACAAACTCGCGCGACACTTTCAGAAATGTTAGTTTATATCGCTCGCTCTACCAGAATTTAGTTCTGCTTCGGCTGCAGCTACTGCGGATGTTAGAGCGTCAAAAACCTCTTCTCCGCCATCAACATTAGCCTTAAACCAATCGTACACTGGCGCCGCGGCACTCTTGAACGCAGCTTTTTCTTCTGGTGTTGGAACATAGAGGTCGCCACCACCTGCAACAAAATCAGCATATGCTTGAATCGATTTACGCTTGGGTGAGGCAAAAGTTGCTTGCTGAAGTTGAGCAAAACCATCGACCACTATTGTGCGCATGTCATTTGGTAGTGACATAAACTTGTCGTTGGACATCCACCAAAGTGCACCCATGTACGCGTGACCGTCTAAAGTTACATATTGCAGACCAGCATCAGGAAATTTCATGCCCATGATGTCAGTAATGCCATTTTTAGATCCTTCAACAACTCCTGTTTGAAAGGACGTGAAAAGTTCCGGCCAAGGGATGGGCGTTGGAGAAGCACCAAGTGCCCGCACTAATTCTTGTGGCAAATCCGCGACAACAGTACGGA
The DNA here is from genome assembly GCA_943788425.1 of uncultured Planktomarina sp. Taxonomy (GTDB): domain Bacteria; phylum Pseudomonadota; class Alphaproteobacteria; order Rhodobacterales; family Rhodobacteraceae; genus Planktomarina. Next base: position 99,199 of record CALSQF010000001.1, on the reverse strand, counting down.
TCTTAAGGCCGTCCATATCACTCGGGCTTTGCACACGACGTTTAGTATTGGCGAAGTTACGCCATCCACCCGTGTTACCGATTGTCATCAAGCGAATTTTGTCTCCAGAGTTTTCAAGAGCCATTTTGCGGACTGTGCGCGTGAATTCGCCCGATAAAACATGTTCTGCGACACGATCATCCGCCATTAAGTATGGTAAATCGAGTACTTGAACATATGGAAAAATCCCTGCCGCGCCACCCGACGTGGAAATGTACACATCTATAGAGCCATCGGCTACACCTTGAAGACATTCAGCACCTTTTGAGCAAAGCTGCGTGCCAATAAATAATTCAACTTCTATAGCCCCGTTTGACGCGCTCTCGACATAATTTTTAAAAACGATAAGGCCGTCATAATCCTCGTCGTTTTCATTTGAATTTGCTGTAGCACGAATTGTGAAATCTGCAGCCTGAGCTGAGATTGCACCTGTTGCAAGTATTGCAGCAACAGTAAGTGACTTAATTGTACCTTTTAGCATGTTGTCCTCCCTAGTTTTTTGTTGTTAAGGTCTAGTTTAAAAACCCCGTCAAACGGGGGATGGTCATCGAGATGGCGGGAACATATGTGATTAGAAAGATCACTAATATTTCAACCAACAAGAATGGGATAATTGCTCTAGCGATAGCCTCAACACGCTCACCTGACACTGATGATGCCACGAAAAGGACTAACCCCATAGGCGGCGTTGCTAGGCCTACTGTGAGATTAACACTCATAATTATTGCAAAATGGATGGGATCTACGCCAAGGCTAACAAATATAGGGCCAAGTATTGGGCCCAAAATGATAATAGCAGGACCGGCGTCAAGAAACATTCCGACTATAAAAAGTAAAATGTTAATTAAAAACAGCAATACTAGAGGATTATTGGACAAAGAAACAATGTAGACAGCCAGAATTTCCGGCGCATGGCTAAGGCTAACAACAGTCTTAAAAGCCATTGCTGCTCCGACTAACAACAAAACTACCGACGACGTCATCGCAGCCTTCGTTAGTACATTTTGGAGGTCTTTTATACGCAAGGTCTTAAGCACAAATAGGCCAATAAATGTTGCATATCCAACTGCAACCGCCGCGGCTTCCGTGGGAGTAAACACGCCGCCAAGAATTCCACCTAAAATTATAATAGGCGTTAAAAGCGGAAAAAACGCTTTCAGGCTAGCTTTCCCTCTTTCATTCCAACTGTACTTATTGCTGGCCACTGGAAAATCATATCGGTCAGCCATAAATTTTACAGTAATCATCAATCCTAAACCGACTAAAATACCGGGTACAATTCCAGCCAAAAACAATGCAGCCACGCTTTCTCCCATGACATATGCGTATATTATCATTATTCCAGATGGTGGTATAATTGGTCCAATGACGGAGCTAGCAGCAGTAATGGCAGCAGCAAAACGACGCGAGTAACCTTGCTTTTCCATCGCAGGTATTAACATTGAACCTAATGCCGAAGTGTCGGCCACAGCTGAGCCTGACAAACCTGCAAACAACATAGAAGATAGAATGTTGACGTGTGCCAATCCGCCTCGCAAATGGCCAAGCATAGCTTGCGAAAATTCAACTAATCTTCCAGTAATACCACCCCGGTTCATCAGCTCTCCGGCAAGCATAAAAAAAGGTATTGCCATTAAAGGGAAGCTATCAATACCGTTATACACATTTCTGTATAATAGACCAATGTCTCGTTCTTGGCCGTTCAACCACAACAATAATCCCGGTGCTGCAAGCAAGCCAAAAAACACAGGTAACCCTACGATTAAAAACACTAAAAAGAGGGGGAGAAACCACAGTAAAATTAGTCTATCCTTTCAATTTCTAGGTTCGGAATAGGCCTAAGGAAGATATTTTTATCTATTATTAATAAAAGTTGGCGTAAAATCATCTCAATATTAACAAATATCATTAAAGTCACTCCTGTAAACAAAGACAGGTACATATAAAAAAGGCTCATTTTTATCGTTTTCAAGCCAATTAAATACAACGGTATTTTTAATGAGGCACTCGAAAACATCGATCCAGAACCGACGTGTTTCCAGCCTAATTGAAAAGCTACTAAAAGCACAATTAAGGAAATTAATGATAATAATAAAGCAATTGCTGAAACTAAATGGCTTGAAAAGTATCGATGAAGTGTATCAATTGCCACAAAGCCGCTTTGGCGCAGCGCAATTGGTGCCATCAGGCTGGTTAACCATAGCATAAGAAAACGTGCTGCTTCATCAGGCCATGGCAATGCATTGTTTAAAATGTAACGACAAAATACCTGAAGCAAAATAACAAAAACCATCATCGCCAAGGCGATTACAGATATAAAACGTCCAATACGACCCGCTAAGTCATTAAAAAATTGAAATGGCTGCAGCAATAAAAAAAACAAAGTCATGATGCTAATACAAACTTTATGAGAGCATTTCGAACTCTTAATATGTTTCGCAGTAATTTGCTTTTTAGGGTCATTACGCCACCTCTTGCCCAATGGCGCAGGTATAGATCTCGAACCAAGTTTCTCTGTTAATGCTTATATTTAGGGCAGAACCAAGTTTTTTGATACGGTTTAGATTATTGGTTCCAAGCACTGGCACTATCTTGGACGGATGCGCCAAGAGCCATGCCACAGCTGCAGCTGCAGCGTCACCCTGCCCCAAATCGGACAGCAATGCCAAAAGTCGAGAATTTTCTCCAGAAAACAAAGCACCACCTGTGAGTGGAGACCAAGCCATTGCCGGTAAATTACGTTCTTGCAAAAAGGCTAAATCACCATTTGTAAAAGCACTATTTTCAAGCACGCTGATTTCAATTTGATTGGTGACCAAAGGGCTCTGCATTGCAGATTGCAGCAAAGACCAATCATGCGATTTGAAATTTGAAACCCCAACACTGCGCACTTTACCTGATTTCACTGCCATATCCAAGGCAGCACCTGTCTCCCAGTGGTCCATCAGTGGGTCTGGACGATGAACCAATAAAAGATCAATGTAATCTATACCCATCAAACGCAGGGAGTGGTCGACAGAAGCCGCTATATGAGCCGCCGAAGTGTCGTAATGTTTGATACGTGTACTGGCATATCGCCCAGCCCCAACCAAAATATCGCATTTCGTAACAATTTCAATCTGGTCACGCAGCTGCGGCGCGGCGCGCAGAGCATTCCCCAATACCTCTTCCGCCTCATAACCACCATAAATATCGGCTTGATCCATCGTCGTGATACCCTGGATCAAACAGGCTTCAATTTTTGCCTGAACATGAGAAGGGCTGGTATTTTGGTCATCAGCAAGCCGCCACATTCCATAGACCAAGCGGCTCAGCGTGACGTTATCGCTCAAAGAAATACGTTCCATTATTACCGGGGTCCAATTCCAAGAGGTGTTGAAGGGGAGTCTGCAGGAACTCGACCATATTCATGTGGCAGAGAACAAGTTTTTAATTCAGGCAAAACCAACTTGCCAACATAGTCACATTCTTCCAAATGCGGATAGCCTGAAAAGATAAATGATCGCATGCCCATTTTTTGATAGGCTTCGAGCTCGGACAATATTTGATCGGCAGATCCCACAAGTGCGGCGCCGCAGCCCGAGCGCGCCCGCCCTACCCCGGTCCACAAATGCGGTTCGATAAACCCATCCATATCAGCCAAATCTCGATTCCGCGCTTGCCGCGACACCCCATAAGATCCACTATCTAAGGCCCGGCTGCGGATGACGCTGCCGGTTTCATCGTCGAGTTTCGAGACCAATTCCTGTGCAAACTCACGCGCTTCTTGCTCCGAATCGCGCACGATCATGTGAACGCGCAGCCCGTAATCCAACGTTCGCCCATAAGTCTTTGCCCGCGCATCGACCGCCTGCATCCTTTGGCTCAAATCTTCGCGAGACTCGGGCCACATCAGATAGACATCACAATGTTCGGCGCAAAGTTCGACCGCATCGGGAGAGTAACCGCCAAAGTAAAGCAGCGGGCCGCCGTTTTGTTGATAGGGCCGCGCCGGTTCTGTGCTGACCCCTTGGAAATTATAAATTTCACCCTCAAAATTTATCTCATCTGCCGTCCAGGCTTGCTTTAGTATCTGTACCACTTCCCGCGATCTTTGATAACGATAGGGGCTCGGTTCCTTTTGGCCCGGGAAATCCGACGAAATCACATTCAAGGTCAAACGCCCTTTGAGCATGTGATCCAAAGTTGCAACGGTTCGCGCCAACATAATGGGCTGCATCTCTCCACAGCGAATAGCCGCTAGCATATTTATGTTCTCGGTGATCGGTGCGCATCCAGCCACGAAAGACAAAGTATCCTGCCCAACCTGATAAGAGGATGGGCACAGAATATTGCGAAAGCCATTGGTCTCTGACTGCTGAACAATTTTGCTACAATGGGCCCATGAGGAGCGCAATGTGCCATCAGGCACGCCCAGATATCGGTAGTCATCAGAACACAGGGCCGAAAACCAAGAGACTTCGGCCGCCTTCAGATCAGCGGATGTTATAGGAACGACGGTCATTGTGATCTCAAAAAGAAGACTTGCATTTCACGTTTAAATCTCACATCAAGACGTAAATCAATAGTGTATCAATCTTCACCCCCATGGCCAGTCCACACCCCTCACCCGGCGCATTGCCAACCTATGTGCAGATCAGCGAAGCTATCGCGCGGCGCATCACCGCGGGGCAATGGCTTGATGGAGAACGCTTGCCGCCGGAACGCACTATGGCGGCAGAATTTGGCGTGGCGGTTGGCACGCTGCGTAAAGCCTTGAACCGTCTGCAAGATCAAAATCTTTTGCGCCGTGTCCAAGGATCAGGAAATTACATTAATATCGCTCCACAAACCGCGAATATTTATTCATTTTTTAGGTTGGAATCTCTGAGTGGGGCCGGCCTTCCCACCGCGCATATTTTGTCGGTTGACCGGCTTCCAAAACCAATAGATGCTCCCTATTTTGGGGCAAACCCAGCAGCTTTTCGGTTTCGCCGCCTGCGGTTTTTGGATCACCAGCCCGCGGCTCTAGAAGAGATCTGGCTTGATGGTTCAGTGGCCGATCATATCGCGCCCGAAGAAATTTCAGAATCGCTCTATCACACCTATCAAACCCGTTTTGGACTTTGGATCGTCCGGGCCGAAGATCGCGTGTCTTTTGCCCCAACACCAACCTGGGGTGTAGATCAATTTGGTCTGCGTCCAGGAGAAACGGCCGGTTATGTCGAAAGAATCGCATGGGCCAACACAGGCGCCGCCCTCGAGTTTTCAAGAAATTGGTACGATCCTTCCGTTTCACGCTATGTCGCTCGTATCAAGTAAGGACAGATAATGGAACTACGCTATGGATTAATTGGCTGCGGCATGATGGGCCAGGAGCATATTCGCAACATTGAGCTGTTAGACGACACGCAGATTACGGTCGTGTTTGAACCGGACTCTCAAATGCGCGCACGCGCGGCGAAGGCCTTGCCAAACGCCACAATGGTTGAAAGTTTGGGCGCACTCTTAACTTTCGAAGCCCTTGATTGCCTGGTCATCGTCAGCCCCAATCACTGCCATATGCAGCAGCTGCAACAGATTGCAGCCCAGCGTGCTTTGCCAATCTTATGCGAAAAACCCCTCTTCACCGATCCCACTGATTTGGCGCAAGCCACTGCCTTGGCGCAAACCTATCCCGCCCCAGTTTGGGTTGCGATGGAGTATCGCTATATGCCGCCTGTTGCGGCGCTGATTGATCAAGCCGAAGACGTCACGGGCGGGATCAAAATGCTCACCATTCGCGAGCATCGCTTTCCGTTTCTGCCAAAAGTTGGCGATTGGAATCGATTCAATCAAAATTCTGGTGGCACATTGGTCGAAAAATGTTGCCATTTCTTTGATCTCATGCGGCTGATTTTGAAATCCGACCCAATACGGGTGATGGCCAGCGCTGGCCAGGAAGTGAATCACCTCGATGAGGTCTATGAGGGGCGACGTTCAGACATCTGGGATTCTGGTTATGTGATCATGGATTTTGCGAGCGGGGCCCGCGCCATGCTAGAGTTGAGCATGTTCGCAGAAGGTTCAGAATATCAGGAGGAAATTCACGCCGTTGGTCCTAAAGGGAAGATTGCCTGCAATGTGCCTGGTCCGGCGCGGTTTTGGCCAGCACACATGGCATCCCCGCCCGTCCCTCATGTTGTAATCAGCCCGCGCTGCCCGATGGGCCCACGCCGGATCGACACCCCCGTGCCCAAAACGCTGCTTGCAGCGGGTGATCACAATGGTTCAACCTTTTATCAACATCAAAGGTTTCAAAAGGTTGTCTTGCAAGGCGCGGTGCCAGAGGTCAGCCTGACCGATGGAATTTGGGCCGTGCGAATGGGGCAAGCGGCCCAGCTTTCGGCGCTGGAGAACCGGGTTGTGGAGCTTTAAGCGCGCAGCTGTGCCACAAGGTTCAATGTTGAGGGGTCATTTTCTCCCCCGGCATGGCTGCCTTTGAGCACCAGTTCCAAAGCAGTGGCCAATTCCTTGCCCAACTCAACACCCCATTGATCGAAAGAATTAATCCCAAGGATCACCCCTTCGACAAAGACCCGGTGTTCATAGAGTGCAATCAGCTGTCCAAGACAAAAGGGCGTGAGTTTGGGATAGACCAATGTCGTGGACGGGCGGTTGCCTTTAAATACCCGATGCCGGGCTTGGCGCTCCAATTCCGCGCCTTCAAACCCTTTGCCTTCTGCAATCTTCAACGCTGTGGGCAGGTCCCGCCCGAGCATCAATGCCTGTGATTGCGCCAAGCAATTGGCCTGAAGCAATTGGTGTTGATGAGATAATTTTGACTCATGGCCCTCGGTGGCCACCATAAATTCGCACGGAATGATATGCTGGCCTTGGTGGATCAATTGATAAAAGGCATGCTGCCCATTTGTGCCCGGCTCTCCCCAAACAATTGGCCCAGAGGGATCCGTGAGGTCTTGGCCGTCGATCCCCACGCCCTTGCCATTAGACTCCATTTCAAGCTGCTGTAGATACGCAGGAAAGCGAGAAAGGCGCTGTTCATAGGGCAACACAGCGCGCGTGGCATATCCAGCTACCTGGGCATGCCACACTCCCACCAAGGCCAACATGATGGGCAAATTGTCTTGCGCCGCCGTAGTTTGGAAATGCGCATCCATTGCCTCAGCACCACTTAAAAACGCTCGGAAATGCTCTGCCCCAATGGCAATGGCCAGACTCAGGCCAATCGGGCCCCAAACCGAATAACGTCCACCGACCCAATCTTCAAAACCAAAGATACGATGTGCGGCAATCCCAAAGGCAGAAGTCTTATCCTCTGCGGTACTCAGGGCCACAAATTGATCGGCCGGCCGCTCCACCGCCTCAGCCATCCAGCGCAAGGCTGTCTGAGCATTGGTGAGAGTTTCGATCGTGGTAAAAGTTTTGGATGCCACAATCACCAAAGTGGTGCGAGGATTCAAACTCTCCAAAACATCCGTCACATGAGCGCCATCCACATTGCTGATAAAATGGCACCGAGGGATTCCTGCGTAGGGTTTGAGTGCCAAACAGGCCATAGCAGGACCCAAATCGGAGCCGCCAATGCCGATATTCACCACATCCGTATAGGCACCACCCTGCCCTTTCACTTCTCCAGATCGTACGGCCTCGGCAAATTCCAGCATGCGCGCGCGCGTGGTCAGAACCTGCTCCATCACATCGCAGCCCTCCACCATGAGCGGACCAGATGTGCGGCGCAAAGCGGTGTGCAAAACCGCGCGATCTTCGGTGATATTAATTTTTTCGCCTGAAAACATCGCAGCGCGTTTACGCAGTAAATCGACCTTGTCGACGAGTGCCAAAAGCATATCTCGAGTTTCATCATCAATATTGGTTTTGGAGTAGTCGAAAAACAAACCATCGGCCTGCACCGAAAATTCAGCGGCTCTTTGGTCATCAAATAAGCTGATAATCTGACGGCCGCTCACGGCTGTATATTTGTCTTTTAAGTCTGCGAACATCTTTTCGTCCTAAACCGGGCTCCAATGCACAGTTGCATTGGGTAAAAATTGTGCAATTGGTGCCTCAATAGGCGACAGGGTTTCCGCCTGCGCAAGAGCTGCTTTTTTCTCATCTCCCAAGATCAAAACATGGATCTGACGCGCCATCTCAAGCACCCGGGCACTCAAGGTCACGCGCGGCTCGAGATCAGATCCTACCGGCACCATAGGCATGACCGCATCGGCCAGCTCATTTTGCGCGAAAGACAACTCTGGAGCTCCGGGAAAGAGCGAGGCTGTATGCATATCCGCCCCCATTCCCAGAACCACCACTTCTATCGGCAAATTCGGCGCCACCTGCTTTGAAAGTGTCCGCGCACCCAAGACGTGATCTAAGCCCTCCGCATAGAGCGGGATATATTGCGCTGCTCTTGCGGCATTGACCAATAGCCGATTTTTTATCAATCCCGTATTTGATCTCGCACTGTCTGATGGCACCCAACGTTCATCTGTCAACATGACTGTCACATTGGCCCAATCTAACTCCGCTTGACTGAGCAGATCAAACAGCGGCCCCGGCGTGCTGCCGCCAGGAACAGCCAAACAGGCCCGTCCGCGCAGCGCAATCGCAGCGGACAGCTGTGATGTGATTTGAACCGAAAGGCTTTGCATCATTTCGGATGCAGATTCATACGATGTCAGCTGCATCACTTCACCTCGCGCCAACGTCGACCGTCCCGATGGATGAGAGACATTGCGTCTTCAGGTCCAGCTGAGCCGACGTCATAAAGCTTGGGCACATCATTGCGCGTCTCCCAGGCTTCGATGATTGGATCAGTCCATTTCCAGGCCGCCTCCACCTCATCGCCGCGCATAAACAGCGTTTGGTCACCCCGTATCACATCCATGATCAACCGTTCATAAGCATCTGGCGTGTCTTCTGAATGATCGCCAAGAGCATCCGCAAAAGTCATATCCAGGGGCACGTGGACCAAACGCATGCCGCCTGGACCAGGCTCTTTTATGGTGACATCCAGCGTCATTCCTTCATTAGGTTGAAGCTGAATGGCCAGCACGTTTTGTTTTTTATCTGCCGATTTCTCAAAAATCGAATGAGGCAACTTTTTGAATATAATTGCGATTTCAGAGGTGCGCGCCTTGAGCTTCTTTCCAGTTCGAAGATAAAACGGAACCCCAGCCCAACGCCAATTCTCGATATGGGCCTTTATGGCAACATAGCTTTCCGTAAAGCTGCGCGGGTTTTCCGCATCGGTGCGGTAGCTGGTGGTTAAGGTGGTGGCATCATATTGACCGCGCACAACGTGATGTGCGGCCACAGGTGCCAAGCTTCGGATCACTTTGAGCTTTTCGTCGCGCACCGCATCAGGATCGAAATGAGACGGCGGCTCCATCGCGATTAAGCACAGCAGCTGCATCAAATGGTTTTGCACCATATCGCGCATCGCACCCGATTTGTCATAATAGGCACCGCGCCCACCGACGCCGACAGTCTCGGCCACAGTGATCTGAATATGGTCAACATACTGCGCGTTCCACAAGGGTTCAAACAAGAGATTGCCAAAGCGGACGGCCATGAGATTTTGTACCGTTTCTTTGCCTAAATAATGGTCAATTCGGTAAATTTGGCTTTCATCAAATTGCTGCGACAAAACGCTGTTGAGAGCTTTGGCACTTTGCAAGTCGCGGCCAAAGGGCTTCTCAACGACAATGCGCGCTTCTGGCGTGGCAATCTTCCATGAGTTCAAACTCGCCGCTATGTCGCCAAACAGGCTGGGAGCGACGGAGAAATAATAGGCATTCACCAGGTCTTCTCGGATCAATTTTGACAATTCATCCCAACCACCGTCTCCGCGAATATCGACCGCTACGTAGTGCAACTGTGCAATGAAGGCGTCAAGATACTCAAGACTCTCAGCGGAGGGCGCACCGAATTCATTGATGGCACTGCGGATCAAGTCTTGATAGCCATGCTGGCCGATATCCCCGCGCGCCGCGCCTATGATGCGCGCATCAGCCGGCATTTGACCGGCGCAAAACCTGCGAAACAACCCGGGCAGTATTTTTCGGCGGGCCAAATCACCCGTGCCACCAAAAATGACAAGATCAAAAGGATCAACGGGAATTACTCTGGAGACCATGGACAAATCCTCTGAAATGTTTGCGCTAACGGTGCATTACAACGGCGCGCGACCCCTGTCCACCTTATAGGGCACGATCAATTCTCTGTCAGCATGTTTCATCAATGCTTTTTTTCTGTGTCACGCCGTATTATAGGGGTCACAGGCGGTGCCGCATATGATCTCAAGGAGCGCAAACCTATGTCCCATCTCGAAGAATTCTCCGACCCGAATGTGACCGCAAAAGGTGAGGCGCGAGCGCGGGTGGCCCTGACCCACCCTGAGACCTTGTGGTTTAACACTGGTACTCTTTGCAATATTGAATGCGTCAATTGTTATATCGAAAGCAGCCCCACCAATGATGCGTTGGTCTATATCACTGCCGATGAGGTGAGAGATTATCTGCAACAATTGATCAGCCAAAACTGGCCCGTGCGCGAGATCGCTTTCACTGGTGGTGAACCCTTCATGAATCCGGAAATGATTGATATCGCGGAATGCAGCCTCGCGGCCGGCTACGAGGTCCTTATCTTAACCAATGCTATGCTACCGATGATGCGCAAACAGGTTAAACAGGGGCTTATACATCTCAATACCGCCTACCCCGGTAAGCTGACGCTGCGGATCTCGCTCGATCACTTTGATCGCGCCAACCATGACACGGAGCGCGGCAAGGGCGCCTATGACAAAACACTCCAGGGCATGAACTGGCTGCGCGATGTCGGCATCCGCATGCATGTCGCTGGGCGCACCGTCTGGGGCGATAGCGAAGCTGCCAGCCGCGCGGGCTACGGCGCAGTTTTCCAGCAAAACGGATATGATATTGACGCTTTTAACCCTGGGGCCACCGTATTGTTTCCTGAGCTGGACGAACGTGCCAAAGTGCCAGAGATCACCACAGCCTGCTGGGGAATTTTGAACAAAGATCCCGACAGTTTAATGTGCGCCTCTTCGCGTATGGTGGTCAAACGCAAGGGCGCAGCGCGCCCCGCAGTTTTGGCCTGCACACTTTTGGCCTATGCGCCGGAATTTGAATTGGGCACCACCCTGCAAGAGGCCGAACAAGACGTCGCGCTCAACCACCCGCATTGTGCAAAATTTTGTGTGCTCGGTGGTGCCAGCTGCTCCGCCTAGGCCTCAAGCTCGGCATCCCAATACAGAAAATCAACCCAGCTTTCATGCAGATGACCCGGTGGGAACTTTCGCCCGAGATTGCGCAGCTCTTCAGCCTGTGGTTTTCGGATCGGTTTGCGCAGATTGAGGCCCGATTGCTTCAGACTGCGGGATCCTTTTCTTAAGTTACACTTCGAGCAGGCCGCGACCACATTTTCCCAACTGGTGCGCCCCCCGCGTGTACGCGGCACCACATGATCAAAGGTCAAATCCCCGCGCGCGCCGCAATATTGGCAAGAAAACTCATCGCGCAGAAATAAATTAAAACGTGTAAAGGCCACTGTGCTTTGCGGTTTGACATAATCGCGCAGCACAACGACCGACGGAATACGAATTTCGGTGGTGGGTGAGCGCACAATATCGTCATATTCAGCCACAATTTGCACCCGATCAAGCCAAGCGGCTTTGACGGCATCTTGCCAGCTCCAAAGCGACAGCGGGTAATAGGACAAAGGGCGATAATCCGCGTTCAGCACTAAAGCTGGCCGCTGCGCCGGCGTGGCTGCTTCTTTGACAAATTGCGTTCTAAAGTCTCCAGTCATAGATGGCGTCCCACTCTCTGTATAGAAGCACTATATCTTGGGAAATTGACCAGACAACCCCTGTATCTGGTATATCCCTATCATTCCATGCCAAGCTGTTTGCGCATAAAGGCCAAAGCCACCTGCAGCCCATCCGGACCGATGCCATGGCCCGTGCCTTTCATAATATGGGCATAAACCTCTTTGAAACCCGCAGCCTCCAAAGATTCGGCTGCATGGGGCAATGCGTCGATTGGCACAACCTCATCATCATCGCCATGCACCAAAAGGATCGGCATCTTGGATTGCACGTCATCTTGCAATGCCTCCGACTGCAGCAATCGGCCCGAAAAGGCCACAACCCCAGCCACCGGATCCTCGCGGCGCGGCGCCACATGGAGCGCCATCATCGTGCCTTGCGAAAACCCAAAAATGATCACTTGTTCTGGGAGGAGATCATAGTCCACCATAACCCCATCCAGATAGGCATTTAAATCCTCTGACGCCGCGCGCAGGCCATTGGCGGAATCCTCTTCTGAAGATCCATCAATCCAAGGGATCGGAAACCATTGCAGACCCATCGGCGCCATAACCGTTGTCTCTGGAGCATCGGGCGCAAGAAACAATGTGCCCGGCATATGGTCAGCCAAAACCTCCGCCAGACCGACCAGATCGGCACCATTCGCCCCATAGCCATGTAAAAAAATAACTGCCGAGGTGACATCGCCGTCTTGATCCTGCGGCAAGTGACTCATTGATTTCAAAACCCGTGTCATCCTATCCCCTCCCGTGATTTGTGATGTTTGTAATAGGCCCATAGCAGGCGCGCTGCAACGGCTCTAAACGGCGCCCAATTTTCAGCCAAGGTGCGCATTTCAGTCTCGCTAGGGCGCGCGGGCAAATGAAACACCTGTCTTGCCGCCTCTTGCAGGGCCAAATCCCCATGTGGGAAGACATCCGCCCGACCCAGGGCTTGCAATGCATAAACCTCCGCGGTCCAACGCCCAATACCTGTAATGGCGGTCAGACGCGACACGACCTCCGCGTCGGGAAAAACCGCTAAGCGCTCATAATCAAGCCCGCTCAGAGCTAGCGCCTTCGCATAGCGAATTTTGGGGCGAGACAAGCCCAAGCCGCCAACTGCACCTTACTGGCCTGCCCCAATGCGGTCTCACAGCTTAGGCCAGCCGCCTGAATGCGTTCCCAAATCGCCACCGCAGAGGCCACCGAGACTTGTTGACCTACGATGGCTTGAAGCAAGCTGGCAAAACCGGGTGGTTTGCGCCGCAAGGGAATGGGGCTGCATGTTTCATGAATTGCTTGGAATTCAGGGATGTCGAGCTGGGCCACCGCGCGATCAATGTCCTCCAGGCTGGAAATCGTTACAATGCCCATTGCGTCAACCAAGCCTGAGCCATTGATCGCTCTGCCAGATATGGACTGGCCGTGCAGGGTGGGCGTTCAATCATCAACACTTTCAATCGCAAAGCCCGCGCCGCATCCAATTTCGTGCGACTGGCAGCACCGCCGGAATTCTTGACCACAAGCACATCGACATTCAGCCGGCGAAATAAGGCTTCTTCATCTGCAACGGAAAATGGTGGTCGTCCGATTAAATAGTCGCCATTGGGCCAGGGAAAGGCGCCCTGAGGCGGATCAATTTGCCGGCAAATCAACTGCGCATGGGCAAGATTGGCGAACTTTGGCAGGGTTTGCCGTCCCGTGGCAAGAAACACCACTGCACCCGGCGAAATATGCGGCGCAGCCTCTGTTTCATCGCGCAAAGAGATCCACTGATCGCCCGGTCCAGGCTGCCATGCCGGCCGTTCAAACCGCACATAGGGCAGACCAATCTCGCTGGTGATGTCATAGCTGCGCTGGGTGATGTGACGGGCGAAGGGATGGGTGGCATCCAAAACCGCGCGAATCTCGTGACGCCGCAAAAAAGTACGAAAGTCTTCACCGCCACCAAACCCACCATGATACGTGGGCACGGCCAATGGTTTCGGCCGACGCGTTGCCCCGGCCAAGCTGGCACAGGCGGCAATCGAGTGATCTGCGCAAAATTGCGCCAATTGCCGGGCATCGCCCGTCCCTGCCAGTATTAACACCGTCATGACTGCGCCAATATCCGACCTGAGCGATCGATAACCACGCAATCCACTTTTATATCGGCACCCTGTAAAATGAGTTGGCAATTGGCCAAGGCAGAGATCGCCACCCATTGGGCCATATCTGGACCGGCCAGTTCATAGGCCTCAAGTGCCGTATTCGCCTTTGCAAGCTCTGGTTGCTCAAGTGCCTGCGCCAGGGCTGTGAAATCCACCTGAGATCGGGCGGAATGTAAATCGCGTGCGCCTTGCGCCAATTTCGTCATTTTGCCAATGCCGCCGCCAATGGTCAGCCGCACAACCGGGTGGCGCCGCAAATACTTCATCAACCCGCCGGCAAAATCTCCCATATCAAGCATCGAAGTGTCGGGCAAGCCATGCAGTGCCTGCACGGCGCGCTCAGAGGTTGCCCCCGTGCAGCCGGCCACATGCGGCGCTCCGCAAGCCCGAGCGACATCAATGCCGCGGTGAATGGAGGCGATCCAGGCGGCGCAAGAAAATGGCCGCACGATCCCCGTTGTGCCCAGCACCGACAGACCATCAACAATGCCCAATCTGGGGTTCCAGGTTTTCAAGGCCAGAGCCTTGCCCCCGGGGATACGAATGGTGATGTCGACATTGGGCGGCTGCCCGAAGCGGAGCGCCAAATCCTCAACCTGAGCCTGCATCATTTGTCGCGGCACGGGATTGATCGCAGGCTCTCCTACCGCAATCGGGAGCCCTGCCTTAGTGATCGTGCCGACCCCATCGCCGGCATGAAAGTTCACACCGCCCGAGGAGCGCGCAACGCGCCCAATTATTAAGGCGCCGTGGGTGACGTCCGGATCGTCACCGGCATCCTTGGTAATGCCAATTTCCACCCACTCCGCCGTCACCTCGCGATGCGCGATTTTGAAAACCGGTGTCTCGCCTTTTGGCAGGGTAATCTGCACCTCGTCCAATTGCTCGCCGCCCCATAGCGCGCATAGCCCAGCACGCACGGCAGCGGTGGCACAAGCGCCAGTCGTCCAACCGCGACGCAAAGGGGGGGATTCACGGGTCTCCATTGCGCCACTATAGCAGGGCAATTCATGCCGCCAATCACAAAGCGCGTGTCGCTTGCACTCTATTCTCTCCAGAGAATTTTCGCCATAAAGAGACCTATGAGCGATTCACTTCCCCTTACGAAAAACGCATGGCCCGAGCTGCGCCCGGGCTGGGTATGGCTTTGTGGTGCGGGACCTGGCGATCCCGGCCTTCTGACTTTGCATGGGCTCAACGCTTTGCGCCAAGCCGATGTTGTCGTCTATGATGCTTTGGTGGGTAAAGATATTTTATCCTGGGCCGGAACTGCCGAATTGATTTATGCCGGCAAACGGGGCGGCAAACCTTCGGCCAAACAACGCGATATTTCTTTGCATTTGGTGGAACTGGCCCGCGCGGGTAAACGGGTGCTGCGGCTCAAGGGCGGTGATCCCTTTGTCTTTGGCCGCGGCGGAGAGGAAGCACAAACGCTGGTTCAGCATGGGGTGCCCATCCGTATTATTCCCGGCATATCGGCCGGTATCGGCGGATTGGCCTATGCGGGAATTCCCGTGACCCACCGAGACGTCAACCAATCGGTCACATTTGTGACCGGTCACGACCAAACGGGTGATACGCCCGGATCCCTCGACTGGCGCGCCATCGCCCAAGGAAGCCAAGTAATCGTGATCTATATGGGCATGAAACATATCGCTCAAATTACACAACAGTTAATGGAGTCGGGCCGCAGCCCGTCCGAACCTGTGGCTTTTGTCACCTCCGCCACCTTAGATCATCAAAATGTCGTCGAAAGCACGCTCGGCACAGCAGTGGATGACGCCAAGGCCGCTGGCATAGAGCCGCCCGCAATTATCTGTATCGGGCGCTCGGTTCTCATGCGGCAGGTCTTGGATTGGCAATCTTTTGAGTCTGGCGCAGCACCGCGCAATCTAGATCCTTTGGATCGTGGACGCCCTGCGGAAAGCGCATGAGCCGCTTTATGGTTGCCGCACCAAGTTCGGGCGCCGGTAAAACCACAATAACGCTGGCACTTATGCGGCTTATGCAGCGGGCTCAGATTGAATTTCAGCCGGCAAAATCAGGCCCAGATTACATCGACCCTGGCTTTCATTCCGCAGCCGCGGGCACCCCTTCCGTGAACCTAGACGCCTGGGCTATGCCTGCGGATGTGATCCGCGCCCTGGCCGGTTCCGGCGGCCTGGTGGTAGAGGCTGCGATGGGGTTGTATGATGGCGCCGGCAGGGCGGGCAAAGGCTCCGCAGCAGACTTGGCTCACATTTTGGATATCCCAGTGATTTTGGTTGTTGATGCCGCCAAAACCGCCCATTCTATTGCCGCACTGGTAACAGGGTTCAGAGATTTTGACCCGCGGGTCACCGTAGCGGGTGTTATTCTCAACCGTGTCGCAAGCGCACGCCACCTCGATATGCTGACGCAGGCTTTGCGCGCGCAAAATATAAATATTTTTGGTCATTTAACGCGATCAGAGAGTTTTGCGCTGCCAGAACGTCATCTGGGCTTGGTTCAAGCTGGTGAAATCGATCAGCTGGAGCATTGGATCGATCACATTGCCGGCGCGCTGCAACCCAGTTTAGATTTGGCCGCGCTGTCAAAACTGACCGGTGCAGCCTGCACCTCTCACGCGCCCCTGCCCAAGCCGCCAGCGCAACATATCGCCATTGCCTCGGACCGCGCCTTTGCGTTTTGCTATCCGCACCAATTAAAAGCTTGGCGGGACGCTGGGGCGACGCTGTCTTTCTTCTCACCGCTGGCCGATGAGCCGGCGCCAAAAGCGGCGCAATATATTTTTCTGCCGGGCGGCTATCCGGAACTTCATGCGGGAAAATTGGCCAGCGCGGCTCAGTTTAAAGCATCGCTTGCGCATCATGCGGCAGTTGGAACACCCATCTATGGCGAATGTGGCGGCTACATGGTTTTGGGCAATGGATTGATCGATGCAAATGGGCAGCGCCACGAAATGCTTGGGCTTTTGCCTTTGGAAACCAGTTTTCAACACCGCAAATTGCATTTGGGCTACCGTCAGTTGACACCCTTGAGCGACCATTTCAACCGCCCCTTGATGGCCCATGAGTTTCACTACACCCGCACCTTAAAGGCTGCTGGCCCAGCTCTTTTTGCCGCAAAAGATGCCGATCACACCGATTTGGGCGAAATGGGGTTGCACGTTGGGCACACTTGCGGCTCTTTCGCTCATATCATTTCAGGCCATTGAGTCTCAAGGAAGTCAATCATGATACAAACCCTCCCCGACGACCGCCTGGCCAAACGCAATGTGGCGGTTCTGGTCGCAGCTCAAGCCATATTGGGCGGACAAATGACAATGATGTTTGTTGTCGGCGGATTGGCGGGTGGGATGTTAACAGGCAACCCTTGTTTCGCGACCTTACCGATTTCTCTGATCGTCTTTGGCTCGATGACCACGGCACCCTGGCTTTCGTCTTTGATGCAGAAATATGGCCGTAAAGCTGGATTTTTTATTGGAGCAATTGCCGGCGCGCTGGGGGCTGCGGTGTCAGCCTATGGACTCTATGTCGCCTCCTTTGCAATATTCCTTCTCGGCTCCTATATCTCGGGCATATACATGTCGGCGCAGGGATTTTATCGATTTGCCGCCACCGACACCGCTTCTGACAGCTTCCGCCCAAAGGCCATTTCCTTTGTTATGGCTGGCGGATTGATCTCAGCCATATTCGGGCCGCAGCTGAACAAATTGGTACAGGATGCGTCCGTCGTTCCGTTTCTCGGCAGTTACATGGCGATCATCGCACTTAATTTGGTGGGCATGTTTCTGTTTTTGCTACTACGCCTGCCCAATGGCACCGCCAAAGCACCCAACACCCAGGCGACACGCGGACCGCGCAGCCGCATGCAGCTGCTGCGCGATCCTTCAATCTTGGTCGCAATTGCCTGCGGTATGGTGGCCTATTCCTTAATGAATTTGGTGATGACCTCTACGCCTTTGGCCGTTGTTGGCTGTGGTTTAACCAAGAACAACGCCAATGATATTGTCTCGGCCCATGTGATCGCAATGTTCCTCCCATCGTTCTTTACCGGCCATCTGATCAGCCGGTTTGGTGTGGAAAAAATCATGGGCATCGGCCTGCTGATTTTAGGATCTGCTGGGCTTGTCGGCCTGAGCGGTATGGAGCTGGAAAATTTTTATGTCGCGCTCATCCTCCTTGGGGTGGGCTGGAACTTCGGGTTCATCGGCGCCACCACCCTGCTGACTCGCTCCCACGCCCCGCATGAAATAGGTCGGGTGCAGGGTATGAATGATGCCATCGTCTTTGGCTGCGTGACCATCGCCTCCATTGCCTCGGGTGGGCTCATGAACTGCAGCGGCGGCTCAGTGGTCACGGGTTGGGCCGCGGTCAATTACGCGATGGTGCCGTTTCTTTTATTGGCTGGTTCGGCTTTGCTGTGGCTGATCATGACGCAGAAACGCTGCGTCTAAACAGATTTTATCCGCAGCGCCAGGCGAGCCACCCCCGTGCCAGTGCCGCGCCAATGCGAAACTCCGGAATTGCCCCGACCTCCACGGCCCCCGGATTTTTTCGGACGAACTCTAACGTCCTGCGACAATAAGCGGTTTCGATCAACGCTGGTGAGCGGATAAAATCGCGCGTCATATCGAGCGCTTGGATACAGAGATCTCGGTAGATTTGAACCTTTTGATCCTCTGCCCAAACTGGAGTTTTGTGCTCTATCAACGCGGGAACCCCGCGCAAAAACCGCGCCAGCCCCAGCTGGGTGGCATGCGCATGCAGCGCCGAGAGATCTTCGGGCAAATCATCCAAAGCCTCAAGTGCCGCGAGCATGGGACCCAATGTGATCGTCTGCACATGGGCCAACACATCCGCCGCGGTGTTGAAACCTTCTTTATAGATGTCCCAACGGCGTGCCAAAACCATCGCATCGAGCGCCGCGGCCCCCTTGGGCCCTAAGACTGGCGCCAAAGCATCGACAACCTCATGTTTGCGCGGCCGGCCCGTCTCAATCTCTTCCAATACGTCACGCCACCATTGCAGGCGCATTTCTGCAATTATAGGTTCCTGCGTCAACCACGGTGCCCGCGCCACCTCAATGGAGGCGGCATAGACCGGTAAAAGCACCGCACGCGCCGCAATGGGGGCCGCCATGGCAGCGGAGAAGCGTTCCAGATCCGCGCGTGCAACGAGATTGGCGCAAGCCTGCAGACTCATTCGAGCAAATCCGGATTGAAGGCCTCAGTGATCACCGCCTCAGACAGGCCACCGGGCTTATCCACGACTTCGACGCCCGCGGCGCTTAACCGTGCGCGGATCGAATCTGCCGCCGCGAAATCGCGTGCGGCCTTGGCTTGCCTGCGAGCCTCGATCAGCGCCTCCACCTGTAAAGCCGCCCCACCTCCGGCTTGTTTGGGGCGCCACCAAGTCTCATCTGAGCCCAACAGGCCCAAAAATTGACCGGCTGCCAGAAGTGCCGTAACATCGCGGCCTTTGGCCAATTCATGCAACCTTGCCAAAGCCCCCGGTGTATTTAGATCGTTGGCGACATGGGCAAGAACATCACAATCCAGACCCGCAGGCTCTGCCTCTTGCACGAGCTCGTGCCATTTGCGCAAAGTGTTGGAAGCCTCATCCGCCTTCTTTTGGGTCCAATCCATCGGCTTGCCATAATGGGTCGACAGCAGAACAAAGCGGATCACCTCTCCAGGGATATCCTGGTCGAGCAAATCGCGCACAGTGAAGAAATTGCCCAGGGATTTGGACATTTTCTTACCCTCGACCTGCAACATTTCGTTGTGCATCCAGATCTGCGCAAAACTGCCCTCAGGATGGGCACAGCAGCTTTGCGCGATCTCATTCTCATGATGAGGAAACAGCAAATCATTGCCACCGCCATGAATATCGAAACTATGGCCAAAAAGCTCGTAAGACATCGCTGAACATTCGATATGCCAGCCTGGGCGTCCACGTCCCCAAGGACTGGACCAGCCCGGCGTTTGCGCGTCAGAAGGCTTCCAGAGAACAAAATCCATAGGATCGCGCTTGTAGGGTGCCACTTCCACCCTTGCGCCCGCAATCATGTCATCCACGCTCCGCCCCGATAGCGCACCATATTCGGGGCAACTGTTCACATCAAACAGCAGGTGTCCTTCGGCCGCATAGGCATGGCCCTTCGCGATGAGATCCTCAGACATAGAGATCATTTGCGCGATGTAATCGGTGGCACGCGGCATCACCGTGGGTTCAAGCGCTGCTAAAGCCCCCATATCTTCCAAATACCAGCCAATGGTTTCTTCTGTAATCTGCCCAATATCACGCCCGGTTTCAGCCGATTTCGCGTTTATTTTATCGTCAATATCGGTAAAATTTCGCGCATAGGTGACATGGTCAGTGCCATAGATCTCCCGCAGCAAACGAAACAGGCTATCAAATACAACAACCGCGCGGGCATTGCCCAAATGTGCACGATCATAGACGGTTGGTCCGCAGACATACATGCGCAAATTCTTGGGATCTAAGGGTACCAAAAGCTCTTTGCGGCGGGTTTTGCTATTGTGCAGCTTGATTTGGATCATCGTACATGTCCCAGAGTTACGGAAGGCATGGAAAAGAAGTGGTGGGACGCCATAATAGGGCGCATTTCACCGCGGCAGTCATAGTATGGTCAACAACGCCAAATCATAGGGCGTTTATATCGTTGTGCCCCCCGTCTTTCAATTGCTCAAAACCAATTTGACGAATCTATCGGCTTCAGGCCAAATTGTGGGATGGAAATAGCACAGCGCATGACCGCCCTGACCGGCGACGGATCCGATGGGTGGGATGTGTTTTACAAGGCGCGGGCTTTGAAAAAACAGGGCCATCCGATTGTTGAGTTGACCATCGGGGAGCATGACATTCGCACCCATATGAATATTTTGGTAGCAATGGGTCGGTCCGCCAAGGAGGGGCATACAGGCTACGCAGCTGTGCCGGGCACTGAGGGACTGCGCAACGCCGTGGCCCGCCGCATTGAGGCGCAGAGCGGCGTTCCCACGAGCGCGGAAAATATTTTGATCACGCCCGGGGGCCAATCTGCCCTATTTGCCGCCCATATGGCCGTGCTCAACCCCGGTGATATAGCGCTATATTGCGATCCCTATTACGCCACTTACCCCGGCACGATCCGTGGAACTGGCGCTATAGATCATGCGGTCCGATGCGATCCGGCCCATGACTTTCAGCCGCGCGCAGCCGATTTAGAGCCGGCAGCTAAGGGGGCGCGGTCTCTGCTGGTCAATTCGCCCAACAATCCGACTGGGGTGGTCTATGCCCGCGCCACATGGGAGACCATCGCGCAAACCTGTATCGCCCATAACCTATGGCTCATCTCCGATGAGGTCTATGATACCCAAGTCTGGCATGGCGCGCATATAAGCCCTCGAAGTCTTGAGGGGATGCAAGAGCGCAGCTTAGTAATTGGTTCTATGTCAAAGAGCCATGCCATGACGGGAAGCCGGATCGGATGGATTTGCGGGCCGGTGCCTGTGATTGAACATCTGACCAATTTAGCCACGCATACTACCTATGGGGTTCCAGGCTTTATACAAGATGCCGCAGAGTTTGCACTCGCCCAGGGCCAAGAGTTAGAGGATGAAGTGGCCGCACCCTTCCGGCGGCGGCGGCTCATCGCCCTTGATCTCTTGGCGCAGCAAAATATCGTGCGCGCTGTGCCCTGCTCAGGCGCGATGTATCTGATGCTAGACATGCGCGCCACCGGGCTAAGCGGTGAGACTTTCGCCCATGCTTTGCTTGATGCCCATCAAATTGCCGTCATGCCGGGCGAGAGCTTTGGTCAGGCCGCCGCCGGTCACATCCGCGTGGCCATGACCGTCGACGATGACCAGTTTTTCAAGGCCCTCACAATTTTAGTGGCATTTGCCACTAAAATTGGGCAGACAAAAGTCGTTTTTGAACCATAAGTCGCAAATGGAAAAGATTGTCGGTTTGGAGTTTTTAACTCTAAGGCATGATTTCGAGATTTAACACAGTTGGCTGGGTCTTCACCCTCACGGTGCGCACGATTGGGGCGAGCCGAGGACGCGCGGCGCGTGGGCGGCCGTGGCTCTAAACGGGCCTGCTTCTTTACTCTCAACCCCACTCCTAGGACTTCCCCATGACAGATACCCAAAACCGCCGCGCTGGTGGCCGGGCCGCGCGGAAAGCGGCCAGAGCGGCTCCCCTTACCGATGCTATGCGTCCCGTCCGCCCCGGTATGCAAGGCGGCACTTACAAACCACTCACTCAGTTGGATATGGAACGCATCAACGAGGCGGCGCTCATCGCCCTTGAAGAGATTGGTCTGGCCGACGCGCCACAGTCAGGCATTGATATCATGGTTGGCGCTGGCGCTATTCTTGGTGAGGATGGCCGATTGCGTTACCCGCGTGCCTTGATCCAAGATATGTTGGCTAAAGCCAATCGCGAAATCACTCTGAACGCGCGCAACCCGAAATACGATCTACACCTCGGCGAAAAGAAAGTACATTACGGCACCGCCGGGGCCGCTGTGCATATGGTTGACGTCCAAACCCGCAGTTATCGCGAATCGACCGTGCGGGATTTGCACAACGCTGCGCGCATTGTGGAGCATTTGAACAATATCCATTTCGTGCAAAGACCTATGGTGTGCCGCGATATTTTCGACAATCGAGAAATGGACCTCAACACGATATATGCTTGCGCCACTGGTACGGAAAAACACATCGGCACCTCCTTTACAGAGCCCGATTTTGTCGACGATGCTTTGGAAATGCTGCATATGATTGCTGGCGGAGAGGACAAATGGCGCGAGCGCCCCTTTGTGTCCAATTCCAATTGCTTCGTGGTACCACCCATGAAATTCGCCACTGAGAGCTGCCAGGTCATGGAGAAATGTATCGCTGGTGACATGCCTGTTCTGCTGCTCAGTGCCGGGCAAGCAGGCGCCACGGCCCCTGCGCCGATCGCCGGTGCGATTGTGCAGGCAGTGGCTGAATGTTTGGCGGGGTTGGTCTATGTCAACGCGATCAAGCCGGGCCATCCGGTCATATTCGGGACTTGGCCCTTCGTCTCGGATCTGCGCACTGGCGCCATGTCCGGCGGATCTGGTGAACAGGCCCTCCTCACTGCGGGCTGTGCGCAGATGCACCAATACTACGGTCTGCCTGGCGGCGCGGCGGCCGGCATTGCGGATGCGAAACTACCCGATATGCAAGCAGGATGGGAGCAAGCCATGTCGAACGTCATGGCCGGGTTGACCGGATTGAATATGGTCTACGAAGCCGCTGGCATGCACGCCTCCCTTCTGGGTTTTTGTCACGAATCCCTTATCTTGGCGGATGATTTGTTAGGTCAGGCCATGCGCTGCGTGCGCGGCATTGAGGTCAGTGAAGACACAGTGGGTTTGGATACCATGCGGGCTACCTGTTTGGGCGGGCCGGGCCATTATCTGGGCTCCGATCAAACCCTTTCTTTGATGCAAACTGAATATGTCTATCCGATCTTGGCGGATCGCAATTCCCCCAAAGAGTGGCAAGAAAAAAACCGGCCTGACCTGATCGAACAGGCAGTGGTTAGAAAAGAGGCCTTGATTGTGGCTCCAACACCGGCCGCCCTGCCGCCGGAGGTGGACGCTCAAATTCGCCAGCGCTTCAAAATTCATCTAAATTGAGCGGAAGATCGCGGGCGGATTATCCGCCCGCTTTTTCTTCCAATTCAAGCCATTGCGCCTCTGCCCGCGTCAAAGCCTCCTGCCGCTCGAGCAAGAGCGTGGTGGCTTTATTGAATTTTACTGGCTGCTCGGTAAAGAGATTTGGTTGACCCAGCAGATCTTCTAATTTCATAATTTCAGCTTCCATCCGGGCAATTTCAGCTGGCAAAGCCTCCAAGCGATGTTTTTCGGTGAACGACAGCGCGGTTTTCGCCCCTGCCGTCTCCGTCTCCCTATTCGGTCTGGTCGCGTTTGGTTTCGTCGTTTGCTTGGCTGCTTTGCTGAGCTTGGCACTGGGTTTTTGTGCCTGATAATCGCTCCAACCGCCGGCATAGACAGTGGCCTTGCCACCGGGCTCAAGAGCAATCGTTGTAGTGGCGACACGATCCAAAAAGTCGCGGTCATGACTGACCAGCAAAACCGTGCCATCGTAGTCGCCCAAAACATCTTGAAGCAGATCTAAGGTCTCTATGTCGAGATCGTTGGTCGGCTCGTCTAGAATCAGCAAGTTGCTTTCCTGGGCCATCAAACGGGCCAGCAAAAGCCGCGCTTTCTCGCCCCCTGACAGTGCCCGCACTGGCGCGCGCATTTGCTCCTCGGCAAAGAGGAAATCCTTGAGATACCCCACCACATGTTTCGGTGTGCCCCGCACCATTATTTGATCGGAACGACCGGAGATCGCCATGGTCGGATCGCTGGTCAACGCTTCCCACAGGCTAAGATTGGGATCCAATCGCGCGCGGCCTTGATCGAATACGGCAATTTGCAGATTCGTACCCAGCCTCACGCTGCCCCGGTCGGGCGCCTGCTCGCCCAAAAGGGTTTTGATCAATGAGGTTTTGCCGACCCCATTCGGGCCAATAAGCGCCACGCGATCTTTGCGTTGAACCGTCAGTGAAAAATCTTTCAAAATCTCCAATTCGCCGAAGGCCAGATCCAGGTTTTTAGCCTCAATCACCTTGGCCCCAGATTTTTGGCCCGAATCAAACGCCATGGCGGCCGTAGTTTGCCGGTTAATTTGCGCAGCACGTTCGGCGCGCAACTCGCCCAAAGCACGCACTCGCCCCTGATTGCGTTTTCGCCGAGCCGAGATGCCCTCGACCGCCCAGCGGGCCTCAGCTTTGATTTTGCGATTGAGCTTGTGCCGCTGTTGATCTTCTTCCTCCCAGGTTTTGTCGCGCCAGGCTTCAAAACTTCCAAACCCGTGCTCAAGGCGGCGAACCGCACCTCGATCGATCCACAGGGTGGCACGGGTTAAAGCTGTCAGAAAGGCGCGGTCATGGGAGATCACTACAAAACTGTTTCGGCTCTCACGCAAAGTGGTTTCCAGCCAGGAAATCGCCTCAATATCAAGGTGGTTGGTCGGCTCATCCAACAGCATCAATTCGGGATCTTCTGCCATCAACTTTGCCAAAGCCGCTCGCCGCCGCTCACCACCAGAGGCGGTTTTCACTGGGCGATCTGGGTCAAACTTCAACCCTTCTGCGGCAATCTCAACCTTATAGTGCTCGGCGATGTCCAGCGCTGAAAGGGCAAAATCTCCCAGAGTTTCAAACTGTGATAAATCAGGATCTTGCTCCATATAGCCGACACTTACGCCCGGCGGGATCACTCGGTGTCCGGTATCGGCCTCAACTAAGCCGGCCATAACCTTCATCAAAGTAGATTTGCCTGAACCATTGCGCCCCACCAACGAGATACGATCGCCCGTCTGAACGACGAAGCCGAGATCAGAAAAGATCGGATGACCGCCAAAGGTCAACGAAATCTCGGAGAGTTGGATCAAAGGAGCACGTGCCATAGCCCGCAGCTAGGCGCTCAGGGCCGCGGCGTCAATGCGCTGCAAGGATTGCCACAAACGCTGGGCTCTTTTTTGTGGAACTTGTGCCACGTTTACCCCGGTAAAGAGCAATTTGGTTCCAAAATCTGCATCGATGACTGCGTGATCGCTCACTTTTCCACCAAGGCTGAAATAGGCCCGCAACAGAGGCGGTTAATCGGTCACACTGCCACGCTTGGGGGTGTCCAATGCCTCAAGCAAAGAATAACCGCCATGAAAAACGGGGCGCCAACTGGTCGGCGCGACATGGTTGTTGCGATAAAGATAGCGAAAGGTCGCTCTATGCGCGGCCGGGCGCTTGCCTTTAAATGAACTGCACCCAAACAGAAACGATACATTTTTTTGATCGACCAGCTGCGTGACAACGCCCCAGGCCTAACGAAAACATCAAAATTTCCCCACAAATTTCCATGGAGTGGATCAATGGCAAAGCGCACCAATTCCAACAGGGGCCGGTCATATATAGCAAGCGGCAACAGATCAAAAAATTGCGGCCGCACCATTCGGAAAAATTTTAAGCCTTAAACATCCCAATATCGTATTTTTATCAAAACATTTAATGCAAAAATTTAGGTCAGTTTCGTCCCAAATATCACGACCTTCCCTCTGCATTTCACCGCGAAAAATCGCCGCGCGAAACCGCCAAACCTTCCGCAGGCTCCGCTCAGATTGGCACAGCTCAACCTTGAGACCACCGCAGCTAAAATTTTGGAATTGAAGCTCTGCGCGCCCCATGGTTTATAACTATCCATTTGTAAAATAATAACATCAATTTAGTATGCAATCCGCTGGTACACTAAAGTTAAATGCGTATGATTGGGTAAACTGTTTGGAGGTTCTATGGTTGATATCGTAAAATCGGATCGGGAGTGGCAGGAAATGCTGTCCCCATTGGCCTATAAGGTCACGCGGAAACATGGCACGGAACGGGCGTTTAGCCATGACGATTTTCCGAAAGAGGCAGGTTACTTTTCCTGCGTATGCTGCGGCACGCCTCTGTTTTCGCAAGATGATAAGTTCGATAGTGGTACGGGTTGGCCGTCCTTTACCCAGCCCATGGCTGGAGCACCTATTGGTGAAAGTATTGACAACTCGTGGTTCTCCACCCGCACCGAGGTGCATTGCGCAGCCTGTGCTGCACATTTGGGTCATGTCTTCCCAGATGGGCCCGCGCCGACTGGCTTGAGATATTGTATGAACGGCGTTGCGCTCACCTTTCACGGTGATGAGGCAGATTAAGGTTCGCTTAAAATGTCACTGGCATCAAAGCGGCCGATGTTGCCAAGCAATTGCTGCAGGAAGGTAATTTCTTCCGTACCACCATCGGTCACGCGCCGCGTCACGGCCACAACCTCACCATCCTCAAGACCGTAACGGCTGATGTTTGTAACAACCTCAGCCGAATCCAATGCCACGGCCACGATGTCGCGGGAAATGGGCTTGGAAGGGTTCATCCCATAGTGCCGCCAGCGGCTTGAAATATAGTAGAGGCGGCCTGTTTCTGTGTCCGAAATCGTGGGTACGCCCAATGTTTCTTCTGCAGTTGCACGCGTATCCACCCCGACCACAAGATTCGCCAGCTGCTTGTCAGACGGCGTGTAGCCATGATTGCGGTAGACCGGCGTGCATGAAATAATAGCAAAAAGACAGAACCCGACCACAATGGTCTTTGTTTTATTTAGCATGAGTGTCCCTGTTCTCTTGCGAGACGAGCGCTCGCCAATTATGTCTATGGTAGCGAAGCCGAAAAATGAATTCAAGGATGGAGCGCAAATGCCGCCGAACCATACTCACCCACGTCTGGAGTTGAAACACCTCATACAAAACAGAGGCGTTAACTTCGATCTGGCGCTGTCTGAGGCGGAGATTGCCACGATTGTAACGCAATTGGACCTCCTAAGCCTACGAAAAATAAAATTTTCAGGCACAATTTTGCCGATCGGCAAGGGTGATTGGCGGCTATCTGGAGAGTTGGGCGCTACGGTGGAGCAGGCCTGCAGCCTGACCCTCACCCCTGTGCGCAGCCGGATCGACACCGGGGTGACGCGTAATTTTCGAAAATCGCCAATTGCCTTGAACCAGACGGGTCCAGAACATGAAATTCCAGAGGATGACAGTGAGGATCAGTTGGAATATATCATTGATATCGAAGGAATATTTTGTGAAACACTGTCGCTTGCCCTGCCCGATTATCCCCGCGCAGAGGGGGCCGAGCTGACCAGTGCCGAATTTGGCCCACCCGGTGTGACGCCACTGACCGATGAGGCGGCCAGACCCTTTTCTGCGCTAGCAGGTTTAAAGGATAAACTCCATTAACTGCTTGGTGAAACGGAGGTTTGCTGATTTTTTTTGAAAAATCGCAGGAAATATATAAGATTGGCGCTGTTTGGGGCTTGAAATAAAACTCAATACAAGTATGCAAGCGCAACTTAAGGTGCCGAGCTGGGCTCTGTACTTTTGTTTGGCAGCATTGCGCCAAATTCGGTATTAACAGGGCATAGCGCCCCTAGTTTGAGGTTGTGACATGGCTGTCCCAAAAAGTAAGATTACACGGAGCCGTCGTGGCATGCGACGCTCACATGACGCACTTGTTGCGGCGAACCCAAATGAATGCACAAACTGCGGAGAGCTTAAGCGCCCGCATCACGTTTGCGCAGCTTGCGGCCATTATGATGACCGCGAAGTAATCGTGACAACCGAAGAAGTAGATCTCGACGAAGACGCGGCATAAGCGCCCGTATTCGAAGGGAATACATTTCAATGTCGGACACCCAACCCATTGCAAGTGGACCCAACTCTAATGTTGTCGTATCCGTTGACGCCATGGGGGGAGACAAAGGGTCCGGTGTGATTATCGCCGGACTTTTGCGTGCCGTGCACAAGCATTCCAATATTCGCTTTTTGGTGCATGGCCCCGAAGATATTCTGAAGCCTCTGATTGATAAGCATGATCTTGAAGAATTTTGCACCATTGTGCATGCCGAGCGTACGGTTTCCATGGATGACAAACCAAGCCAGGTGATGCGCCATGGCAAGGGAACCTCGATGTGGTCGGCCGTGACCTCTGTCAAACAACAAGAGGCCGATGCCTGTGTCTCTTGCGGCAATACGGGCGCTTTGATGGCCATTTCGATGGTGCGGTTGCGCAAATTGGCCGGAATTAATCGGCCCGCGATTGCGATTCTTTGGCCGTCTTTCGGTCCCAACGGATCCAATGTGATGCTCGATGTGGGCGCAGATGTGCGCGCGGATGAAAACGATTTGTTGCAATTTGCCCTGATGGGCGCCTCTTATTCGCGCAATGGCTTTGCTGTGAAACGGCCAAGGGTTGGTCTGCTGAATGTGGGCACGGAAGAGCATAAAGGCCGCGCCGAACTGAAGGCGGCACATGACCTGATCAAGGAATCGGCTGAAACTGGACAATTTGAATTCCTGGGCTTTGTCGAAGGTGGGGATATTCCGTCGGACCGAGTCGATGTGATTGTAACCGATGGGTTTACAGGCAATGTTGCGCTGAAAACCGCCGAAGGCACCGCGAGCTTCATCGGCACCGCCTTACGTCAATCGTTTAAACATAATTTGCTCTCAAAACTCTCAGCGATCCTAGCTTATGGTCCGTTAAGCCGTCTCAAACGAACCACAGATCCACGCCGGGTCAATGGCGGGGTTTTCTTGGGGCTCAATGGCACTGTGGTGAAATCCCATGGCGCGGCGGACGCAACAGGAGTTGCGGCGGCGATCGGCCTGGCCTATCGTTTAGGCTCAGCCAAGTTTAGCACCAAGCTTGCCGCGCGCGTAGCTTCGGTCAACGGGTTCGCAGAGGACCACGAAGAAGACGGGAACTAACGATGCGTAGAGCGGTTGTTGAATCTATTGGCCACTACCTGCCCGAACGCGTGGTGGAAAATGCTGAATTTGAAGAAACATTGGATACCAATGATGCCTGGATCCGCAGTCGCACAGGTATCGAACGCCGCCATTTCGCAGCTGACGGGGAAACAACCTCTGATATGGGCATCAAGGCCGCTCAATCGGCTTTGGCCAATGCAGGGTGCAGCGTTGCGGACGTCGATGCGATTATTCTGGCGACCTCAACCGCCGATCTCACCTTTCCCTCCGCTGCCACCATGGTTCAGCATGGGCTTGGTATGAACCATGGGTTCGCCTTTGATGTGCAAGCGGTCTGTGCGGGGTTTGTGTTTGCCTTGAACACCGCAAATTCCATGATTGCCAGTGGCCAGGCTAATCGCATTTTGGTGATCGGTGGGGAGACCTTCTCAAAATTGATGGATTGGACCGATCGGGGAACCTGCGTCTTATTTGGCGATGGAGCCGGCGCTATGTTGATTGCTGCGCAGCAGGATGAAACCTCGGATCGCGGAATCCTAGCCACTGCGCTTCGCTCAGATGGGCGTTACAAAGATATCCTATACGTCGATGGCGGTGTATCCATGCAAACCACAGGGCACCTGCGCATGCAGGGCAAGGAGGTTTTTCGTCATGCGGTCGAGAAGCTGTCAAACACGGCGCTTGAGGCAATTGAAGCGGCCGGGCTGACCACGGACGATGTGGATTGGATCGTGCCACATCAAGCTAACAAACGCATTTTGGAAGGAATGTCCAAACGCCTCAAAGTCCCCATGGACCGAGTCGTCATGACCGTGAACAACCATGGCAACACCTCAGCCGCTTCTATTCCTCTTGCAATGGCAGTGGCGGCCCAGGATAAACGCATCAAACAAGGCGATATTGTGGTCATCGGCGCTATTGGCGGCGGTTTGGCCTGGGGAACCGCGGTTATTCGCTGGTAAATGACAGCATATCAGGACTTTTAGTTGCCAAGGCTTATTATCTCTTTATAATTATAGTGTAGTAACAAGGGGGAACATAAATGGCGTCGAACACACTCACACGAATGGATCTCAGTGAAGCGGTTTTCCGCGAAGTCGGATTGTCGCGCAACGAGTCGGCCGATTTGGTTGAATCCGTTTTGAAGCATATTTCAGACGCATTGGTCGCAGGCGAGTCTGTAAAAATTTCATCTTTTGGAACATTTGGCATTCGCGATAAATCCGCGCGTATCGGCCGCAATCCGAAAACCGGTGAAGAGGCGCCCATCACGCCGCGCAGGGTTTTGACCTTTCGCCCCTCTCATTTGATGAAAGACCAGGTTGCCAAAGGCAACAAAGGGTAATCATCGTGGCCAAATCGCCGGATGCTTTCAGAACCATAAGCGAGGTTGCGACATGGCTTGGGACGCAAGCGCATGTGCTGCGATTTTGGGAAAGTAAGTTTGACGCTGTCGCCCCAGTGCAACGCACTGGGGGGCGGCGCTACTATCGCTTAGAGGATATGCTGTTGCTTGGAGGGATAAAGTTTTTACTCCACGAACAGGGCATGACCATCAAGTCCGTGAAAAATTTGATAAAGAAACAGGGTATTGCGCATGTGCAAAGCTTCTCGCCTCCCATATTGAGCACCCCAAAACAGAAAAATCCACCCGCCCAGACCGGCCAAACAAAAGAACCTACGCCGGCACAAAATGTGGTTGATTTACAGTTTGATCCAGTAAGATTGAGCCAATCTGTTTTACTGAGCGTGCGCGAGGAGCAGGCAGAGGATGACGAGCAGCTTGTGTTGTTTCCAGAATTGGCAGAGGCGCCGCCGCCGGCTCAAACAGAAGTCACGCCGATGCACCCCAATCCAGCCCCCGTCCGGGCATTGGGCACAGATTGCCCGGCAGAGGATGCAGAGGTCAACAGTTTCCCGAGCAACGCCGGGCTGATAACTCAAGCTCTTTGGGCGAATAGTAGAGCAAGAAGCGCCGCCCTTCAGTCGTCACCAGATCTTGTCGACAGATTGCGCGCTTTACATGCAAAGATGAGCGCATAAGTGAAATTCGAACACATAATACGCTTGCTCCCGTCGCCGGGATTGATATACGGCCTCATGTTCGGGCTATGGCGCAGCCTGGTAGCGCGTCCGTCTGGGGGACGGAAGGTCGCAGGTTCGAGTCCTGCTAGCCCGACCAAAAAACAACCGCCCTGCCCCCAGGCATGGGCGGTTTTTTGAACGCAAGAGGACCTTAATGCGCCAAGGTGTCATCCCAAGTCATATGATTGAAACGATGGTCGCTTCGGGCCAAATTTTGGTTTCTGAGCCGCTGCAAGACGACCAAGTGCAGCCCGCATCGCTGGATCTGCGTTTGGGAACCACCGCCTACCGGGTGCGCGCATCCTTTCTCGCCGGACAAACTGCAACGGTCGCAGAGCGGTTGCGTGAATTTGAAATGCATCGAATCGACTTGTCCGAGGGCGCGGTCTTGGAAAAGGGCTGCGTATATCTTGTGCCGCTGATGGAGGGGCTCAACCTACCACCGGACATAGAGGCTGTCGCCAATGCGAAATCTTCAACCGGCCGACTGGATCTCTTGACCCGCACGATCACCGATCACGGCAAAGAATTTGACCGCATTGTGAAGGGCTACACCGGATCGCTTTATGCTGAAATTTGCCCCCGCTCCTTTTCGGTTTTGGTGCGACCCGGCATGCGCCTCAATCAGATTCGCTTTCGCGCGGGTCATGCTGTGTTAATCGATCAGGCACTCAAAGAGCTGCATGCGCACACACCGTTGGTCTCTGGCGAGGCTTTGATCCAAGACGGGCTTGGTTTTTCTGTTGACCTCAGCGCCAGTCGCAACGGCCTGGTTGGCTATCGGGCAAAACCGCATACTGGCGTGATTGATCTTGGAAAAATTGGTGCCTACGAGCCGGCTGATTTTTGGGAAGAAATTCGTACGGAAGATCAAAAAATCATCCTGGACCCGGGGGCGTTTTACATTTTAGTGAGCCAGGAAGCAGTGACGATTCCGCCCGAGTACGCCGCTGAAATGGCCCCCTATTTGGCAATGGTCGGTGAGTTTCGCGTGCATTACGCGGGTTTTTTTGACCCCGGATTCGGCCATGCCGCCGCCAATGGGCAGGGCAGCAGAGGCGTTTTGGAAGTCCGCTGTCATGAGGCCCCCTTTGTCTTGGAACATGGGCAAGTTGTTGGACGCTTGGTCTATGAGTCTATGTTTGAAACTCCCAGCCAGCTTTATGGCCGCGAGCTCGCATCAAACTACCAAGGGCAAGGGCTAAAACTGTCAAAGCATTTTAAGTAGCCAGCCGCGGGTGTCTCGGCGCGCCAGAGGGTCCTCAAAATTGCTGCATGCGCTTGGCGGCATTCGCGCTGTCTTTCAAACGCTTTTATTGTTCGGCAGAGAGATCTTTATCCTCAGGCTTTTTTCGCCCTTTCGTGGCGGCATCAATGCCTTTGTTGATACCGATCGTCATCAAACGACGAATGACAATGTTTATGAACATATTAATATAGCGGTCCATCTTCGGGCTCCTCAATTGCGTCATCAAATAAATTTTCTTGTATTTCTGCATCCGTTTCCGCTTCGGGTAAAGCGACAGTGCCCGGTGCGGGGCGATTTTCTAGCAGGCCAGCGGCTCGCAGCTCTTTAAGACCCGGCAAATCGCGGGCGCTTTCCAAGCCAAAATGATCGAGAAAAGACTCTGTCACCACAAATGTTATCGGACGACCAGGCGTTTGGCGCCGACGGCCAATTTTGACCCAATCTAATTCAAGCAGCTGATCCACCGTGCCGCGGCTCACCGCAACCCCCCGGATCTCTTCAATTTCCGCGCGGGTCACCGGCTGATGATAGGCAACAATGGCTAAAGTTTCGATCGCGGCGCGCGATAGTTTTCGGGATTCCAGGATCTCCCGCTGCATCAAAAAACCAAGATCAGGCGCGGTGCGAATAGCCCAGGACTCCTGAACCTTCACAACTGCAACACCGCGACCTTCATAGCGCTTTTGGATGTTCTCCACCGCTTGGACAGGATCACACCCATGTGGCATCCGCCCAGCCATTTCTCGCAATGAAACCGGCTCTGCTGCAGCAAATAAAATGGCCTCTACCATACGCTCTTGCTCTGCGATGGGCGGCGCTTCAAACAGGCTTTCTTCTTGGGTATCATCCATCACGATCCGCCCTTTTAATTTGAATTGGTGAGAAAATTTCATCCTGACGTATGACAATCTTTCCTTCTTTGGCCAGCTCCAAAGAGGCTGCGAAAGTTGAGGCTGCAGCGGATCGTCGTCTCTTTGGATCATCGGTCCAGCCATCGGGAAGATAAGAGAGGAGATCGGTCCAATGGCCGGAAAAGCCAATTAACCCCCGCATGCGCCGTAGGGCTTGTTCCATTGAAAACACCGAGTCGCGGTCCATAACAAAGGGACGAAAATCGTCGCGCGTGCGAATGCGTGCATAGCCCTGCATTAAATCCAAAAGATTGGCCGTGTAATGAACAGTCTTCCGGCGTGTGACATCTTCCGTCACACCGCGGACAAAACGATCGCGGCCCAAGCGATCCCGCGCCATCAATTTCGCCGCCGCATCGCGCATGGCTTGCAGCCGTTCGAGTTGAAACGCAAGATGCGCCGCCAGCTCGTCCCCTGTCGGGCCGGCCATGGTCAGATCTGGCGGCAAAAGCAACCGCGACTTCAAAAAGGCTAGCCAAGCGGCCATAACCAAATAATCTGCGGCCAATTCGATGCGCAGCTCGCGCACTTTTTCAATAAAGCTGAGATATTGAACCGCGAGATCTAAAACAGAAATTTTGCGCAGATCCACCTTCTGCGTGCGCGACAGCGATAAAAGCAGATCCAATGGCCCTTCGAACCCATCGACATCAACGATGAGAGTCTCCGCTGCCACGCGTTCCGCAACCGATTGGTGGTCAAAAAGTTCTTCTTGCATCACCGGATCTCACCTAACAATGCGTCAAATTCTGCCTTCACTTGCTGAATGTCAACAGGCTGAACCTCCGGTCGTTGCGCCAAAACCTGCGCCGCCCGCATTTGACTTGCCTCATCCATGCCATAAATATTACCCGCCAAGAGCTGCATCTGATCCATCTGTCCGTTGCAATGCAAAATTATATCACACCCCGCAGATTGCGCCCGCCGCGCCCGCAGATCCAATGGGCCGGACAAAGCCTCCATCGAAATGTCATCGGTCATCAAAAGCCCATTAAATCCGACGTGCTTACGGATAATGTCAATCATCGCCACTGAGTGGGTGGCGGGATGGTTCGGATCTATATCCTCGAACACCAAATGCGCCGTCATACCCATCTCAACAGTATTAAGCTGACGAAAGGCTTCAAAATCATGCTTCTCTAGACTGCCGCGATCCGCTTGCACGCGGGGCAGATCCAAATGGGAGTCCAAAGTGCCCCGCCCATGGCCCGGAATATGTTTCAAAACTCCCGATACGCCCCCATGCCGCAGCCCTTGATGCAGCGCGCGCGCATGGGTGACAACCGCAGACAGCGCACGCCCATAGCACCGATTTTTCAGCACACCATGGGTGTCCGGTTGGGCAATATCTCCCAGTGGCGCGCAATTGCTATCAATTCCGCAGCTTCGCAAATTCTCCGCGATCAACCGCCCCCGCAACCAAAACAGCCGTTCGGATTGGGGCGCGGCGGCTTGATCCAGCGCTGGTAGAAATTCAAACCAATGCGGCGCGCCAAGCCGTGACACGCGCCCACCCTCTTGATCAATCAGAACGGGCGCATGCCAGCCCACGGCTGTGCGCAATTCTGTGCAGAGCTTCCGAATTTGCTTTGGGGTTTCAAGGTTTCTAGAAAAAAGAATAAAGCCAAAGGGTTGGGCATTTGCAAAGAAGCGGCGCTCTGCGGCAGACAGAGATGAGCCTTGGCAGCCAAAAATCAATGGAGACAGGCCCATGACGGATCCTGCCCTAGTTCATAGTCACAGAATAGCATTCCGCATTCTGCCGATTAAGCGCAGTGCACAGACGTCGCGCCTCCTCCTGATCTGCAAAACCGTGAACCCGCAAGCGGTATATCGTGCCTCCGCTAACCTCAGCCCGCAAAATCACATGCGCTTTACCGACTAAATAATCCCCATGGCGTTCCGAGAGATCCGCCCAGGCTTGTTGCGCGATAGCGTTGCTTCCGAAGGCTCCCAATTGCGCCATCGGCGCGCCGCGGGCAATTTGCCCGGCCGGGATATTGACCGGCACGGCTCGTGGCAGTTGACGAGTGACCTGCACAAAGGGGCGCAGACGCGGCCGCAAAGATTGTGTCAGACCTCTTCCAGCCGCTGCCGGAATGACCGCGGCGGGCGGCTCGTTTACATCCGCTTGCAGGGTGCCGGTCGCGATCATAGCGGCCAAACGTTCCGCCGTATCGTCAATGACAAGAGCCTCGGCAACATCCATAACAGGTTCAGGCAGCACCACAGACGCAGGCCCCTCATCGGCAGGGCTTTCCCTAGTTAAGAGCGCTTGAATAGGTTGATCTTCGGCTTGCAAGTTGATTGGCCTTGGGGCCAATTGCAGCGGGTCATTTGTCGCAGGGATGATTTGGCTGCCCACCACTTCATTCACGGTAAGCCCTTGATGCGGAGCTAAAATCCCACCCGGATCTTCCGGTGCAACCCGCGATGGACCTTCCAAAGCGCGCACAACAGGTACGCCCGAACTGTCTCGCAGAACAGTTTGCGCCCCCCAAGTGACTATTCCCACAAAGACCGCTAAGGAAATAACGGCTCCAACTATATTTGCATAGGTTGCAGGGTTGAACCGCTCGGAGTCCCCCTGCGCCTCATAGGTCGCGTTTGCCATGTTGCCTCACTGCCCGGGTCTTGGCCCAGATCTACTGACATTGCCTCATTCACACCCGCGTCGATGCTATTTTATCGCATTTCTTGAGCGGCTTGCACGCCTAAGATACCCAAACCGTTAGAAATAACAACCGCAGCGGCACGAATCAGTGCGATTTTTGCCTGACTTGTGGCCAGATTGCCCTCCTGAAGAAAGCGCAGTTCAGGCTGCTCATTGCCTTTATTCCACAAAGCATGAAATTCCGACGCCAAGTCATAAAGATAAAATGCAATTCGGTGCGGCTCATTTGAACGGGCGGCAATTTCAATCAATCGTGGAAATTCTGCCAATTTTGCGGCTAATGTCATCTCGGCGGGATCTGTCAATACTGTAAGATCCGCAGCCCGCAACTCTGCATCTTTGATCGGAACCTCTGCCAGCTGTGCTTTGCGCATTACCGAACAAATCCGAGCATGCGCATATTGCACATAGAACACGGGGTTTTCTTTGGTCTGCTCCATCACCTTATCGAAATCAAAATCTAACGGCGCGTCATTTTTGCGGGTGAGCATGACAAAACGGGTTGCATCAGCGCCGACTTGATCCACCAAATCACGCAGAGTTACAAATGTCCCCGAGCGCTTGGACATTTTGTACGGCTCACCATTCTTGAAGAGCTTCACCAATTGCGTCAGCTTGATATCGAGCGAGGTCTTGTCGTTTGACAGCGCTGAAACAGCCGCCTTCATCCGTTTGACATAGCCCCCGTGATCGGCACCGAACACGTCAATCAATTGGTCAAAACCGCGCTGCACCTTATCAAAGTGATAAGCAATATCCGGGGCAAAATAGGTCCAACTGCCATCGGATTTTTGCACCGGCCGGTCCACGTCATCCCCATGGTCTGTGGACCTAAGTAGAGTCTGCTCACGCGGCTCCCAATCTAGTGGTTTCTTTCCCTTTGGTGGCTCCAAAATCCCTTGATAAATCAATCCCTTTGACTTTAAATCCTCGATCGCCGCCTCGATACGGCCCGTGCCATAGAGCGATTTTTCGGAATAAAATACATCCATTTTGATGCCAAGTGCTAAAAGATCTTGGCGGATCAGATCCATCATTGCGCCGGTTGAGAATTCTCGCACCTCCTCCAGCCAGAACTGCTCACCTTTATCTAGATAGCTGTCCCCAACTTTTTCCTTCAACGCCTGCCCCACGGCAATCAGGTAATCGCCCGGATAGGTGCCATCTTCAAAGGCGACATCTTGGCCATGGGCCTCAAGGTAACGCAGATAGACCGAGCGGGCCAAAACATCGACCTGCGCGCCACCATCGTTGATATAATACTCGCGCGTCACCTCATAGCCGGCAAAATCCAGCATCGAGGCCAAAGCATCGCCGAATACCGCGCCGCGGGTGTGGCCCACATGCAAAGGTCCGGTGGGGTTGGCAGAGACATATTCAACGTTCACTTTGATGCCTGCGCCAATTGTGGCGCGCCCATAGCCAACGGGATCTGTTAAAATTGCCCGCAAAACATCGGCCCAAAGCTGTGACGAAAGGTGCAGATTCAAAAACCCGGGACCTGCGACCTCTACAGAGGCCAACCGCGGATCGGCAGATAAAAGCGTCGCCAATCTCTCGGCAATATCGCGTGGCTTGCACTTAGCGGGCTTGGCAAAAACCATTGCGGCATTGGTTGCCATATCGCCATGGGCGGCATCGCGTGGTGGCTCAACGGTGACTGCTTCAAAGCTCAAACCAACAGGCAAGTCGCCTTGCGCCTGCATCTGCTGCAAGCTGTCGATTAGAAGGCTACGGATTTCGGCAAATAGGTTCATATCATCATCCCAAAGTGAAGCCGACGTTTAGCAAATTTTACCGCAAGGTCAACGCGCGGCGAACAGCCGGTCATACTCTTGTTGTGCATAGCGGTCCGTCATGCCGGCAATGTAATCGGACACCAGCCGCGCACGGGCCTGTGTATCGGGCAAATTTGCAATTTGCTCCCCCCAATCCCCAGGCATTTCGCTGGGATTGCTCATTAATACTTCGAACAAGTCCCGCACCACCTTCGCGGCATGTTCGCGCTGCACCACCACACGGGGCGCGCGGTACATGTTTTGAAACAAAAACCCGCGTATGACTTTCAGATCTTTCCACAGCTCTGGGGAGAATTGCACAACCGCACAGTCGAGATCGCGTATATCCTGCGCCGTTACGGCGCCCGATTGAGCCAATAGCGCGGCACTGGTCCGCATGACATCATCGACCATCACCCCAAAGACCCGACGCAGAGCCTCATGGCGCCGTCGGTGGACGTCCAACCCGTTGTAGAGCCGATCGACCGCCGCATAGGCCGGGCCCACAATTGGCAGTTGCTCTGCCTGTGCATCCGAAAACACTCCAGCGCGCAGGCCATCGTGAAGATCATGGTTGTTATAGGCCACATCATCCGCCAATGCCGCAACCTGCGCCTCTGCGCTCGCATAGCTATGCAACTCAAGATCATGCTGCCGGTTGTAGTCGCGCAAGGCAGGCGGATGGGGCAAAGGCACGGGGCCATTGTGCTTTGCAATCCCTTCAAGGCACTCCCAAGTAAGATTCAGCCCGTCAAACTGCGCATAATGCTGCTCCAGCGAAGTAACGATGCGTATCGCCTGGGCATTGTGGTCAAAGCCGCCATAGGCTTTCATTTCTGCGTCCAACGCCTCTTCGCCCGTGTGGCCAAATGGCGGGTGCCCTAGGTCATGGGCCAGTGACACGGCTTCGACCAATTCCTGATTGAGCCCCAAAGCCCCAGCGATTGTACGCGCCACTTGCGCTACTTCGATGGAATGGGTCAAACGCGTGCGGAAATAATCTCCCTCATGTTCGACAAAGACTTGCGTCTTATGTTTGAGCCGCCGAAAGGCGCTGGAATGAATGATCCGATCCCTATCTCTTTGGAAACAGGATCGAAAGTCGCTTCCCGGCTCCTCAAACAAACGGCCGCGGCTATCATGCGGGTTGGATGCGAAACTTGCTGTCATGATTGCCCATCTTGTCGCCTGCTCTTGCAGCGCTTATATGGGAGTTAACCGACAATGTCATGTGAGCTTTTATAAATGTTGACCCTGCCTCCCAAAGTGACCGACCGCGCCTTTGAGCGGCTTGCCGAAATTGGCGCTCAGGCGCAGGGAAAATCGCTGCGCGTGGCGGTTGAGGGTGGCGGCTGTTCCGGCTTTCAATATGAGATCCAGCTTGATGAGCCAAAGCCTGATGATTTGATCTTGTCAGGCCATGGTGAGACCGTGGTGATTGATGCGATTTCCTTGCCGTTTTTGGCCTCTGCAACGATTGATTTCAGCGAAGAGTTGATTGGTGCGCGCTTTATCATCGACAACCCCAACGCCTCCTCTAGCTGCGGCTGCGGTGTTTCTTTTTCGATGTAATCGCACATCGATTGCTCTTAGACCGCTCAAACCTCAACGACTACGATGGATCTCAT
The DNA here is from genome assembly GCA_943788425.1 of uncultured Planktomarina sp. Lineage (GTDB taxonomy): Bacteria > Pseudomonadota > Alphaproteobacteria > Rhodobacterales > Rhodobacteraceae > Planktomarina. The sequence continues at coordinate 59,480 of CALSQF010000001.1, read as the reverse complement.
GAAAATAGCAATTTTTAATATCAATGGGATCAAAGCCCGCATTCAAGCCCTGACCGATTGGCTCAATGAAGCGCAGCCAGATGTGGCTCTGCTGCAAGAAATCAAGTCTGTTGATGAGAATTTCCCACGCGCGCACTTCGAGGATATGGGCTATCAGGTGGAAACCCATGGCCAAAAGAGCTTCAACGGGGTGGCAATCTTGTCGAAATTACCTATTGAGGATGTCACGCGTGGTTTGCCCGGAGATGAGACTGATGAACAGGCCCGCTGGATTGAGGCCACGGTTATGGGCAAGCAAGCCATTCGGGTTTGCGGGCTTTATCTGCCGAATGGGAATCCAACGCCCGGTCCGAAATATGACTATAAGCTTGACTGGATGCGGCGGTTAAAAATTCGCGCTGAAGCCTTGATGGCGGCTGAAGAGCCCGCTTTGATGGCGGGGGATTATAATATAATTCCTCAGCCCGAAGATGCCGCAAAGCCCGAGGCTTGGGCGCAAGACGCACTGTTTTTGCCGCAATCGCGCGCGGCTTTTCGCGATGTTCTAAATCTAGGTTTCACCGAAGCCTTCCGAAGTTTGCACCCGGCACCGGGCCATTATTCTTTTTGGGACTATCAGGCAGGAAGTTGGCAGCGCAATAATGGCATCAGAATTGACCATTTCTTACTGACGCCGAGCTGCGCCGATCTATTGCAAGCATGCGAAATCGATTCGGTCATTCGCGGCAGAGAAAAACCATCAGATCATGTGCCAGTGTGGATCACGCTCGACGCTTAGGCCGCTCCTTAAATATAGGCACCATCGCAGACCATACCCCATCGCCCAAAACACGGTGGTAAACAGCTGCAGCAACATGTAGGGTTATCAGACCGTAGCTGCCGGCTATGCTGGCCTCATGCGCCTCTATAAATAAGTAGATGAGCGCCCCGTCGCGCATCCCAAGCGTGAAAACTACCCCGATGGCCAGCCCTGTGACAGCAATGGCCATCAAAGCCATATACATGCCGTAATGCACCAGTTTTGCCGCGACCCGTTGCCAAGTTGGGGTGGATAGCGGCAATGCAGAGGTCTGCCCGCGCATGATCCAAAGCCTCAGCGCCAAGATCAAAAGATAAGCACAGGCGAAAATAAATTCAAACCGCAGGAATGCGGGATCATCTAATTGTCTTAAATCATCAACTTGTTTGAAAATTCCATAAGCAAAAACTCCGATAAAGCCCCAGTGAAGAAGTTTACCAGTGGTCGAATAACTTTGCCCTATATCCGTTGGATACACTTTCGAGCCCCTCCGCATACTTTGGATACAGACAAATCTAGATCCATACCAAAAAGAATACACTCAATAATTTACCAAAATATGACCACGCGGGCGAATGACCGCAAACCGCCTCAATCGTCGCGGTGGACCCTTTCGCGCCGCTCATGCCGCTCTTGCGCCTCAAGGCTCATGGTCGCAATGGGGCGGGCGTCTAGGCGCCGCAGCGAAATCGGATCACCCGTCTCTTCGCAATAGCCGTATTCCCCCTCTTCAATCCGGCGCAGGGCCGCATCAATTTTTGACACCAATTTACGCTGCCTGTCCCGCGTGCGCAATTCAAGCGCCCGGTCTGTCTCCTCGCTCGCCCGATCTGATATGTCCGGTATAGCGCGGGTATTGTCCTGTAGCGTTTCGATCGTCTCTTTGCTATCGGACATCAGCTCGCTTTTCCAGGCCAGTAACTTGCGGCGGAAATAAGCAAGCTGCGTGTCGTTCATAAACGGCTCATCGTCAGCAGGGCGATAATTATCGGGCACAATAACCTCGGCTTTCATACAGCAAACCTCTTATTCTTAACGAAGCGGCGCACCATAATGCAGCCTTTGAGCCGGATGTATCCAAGGTTAATACATTTGTCACGCAGAAAACCGCGATTGGAAGAGCGTCAAGAGCATGTTAGGTTCGAAAAAAACAAGTAGAGAGTCGTACTTTGAAATTTACCTCCACAGATACCTATATTGCCGCGGATGATTTAGCGGTCGCTGTGAACGCCGCCGTGACTTTGGAACGGCCGCTTTTGGTCAAGGGTGAACCGGGGACCGGTAAAACCGAATTGGCCCGGCAAGTGGCATCCGCGCTTGGCATGGACATGATAGAGTGGAACATCAAATCCACCACCCGCGCCCAACAGGGTCTTTACGAATACGATGCGGTCAGCCGGCTGCGCGACAGTCAGCTGGGCGATGAACGGGTGCGCAATGTTTCAAACTATATTAAGAAAGGCAAAATTTGGCAGGCCTTTGAGAGCGACAAAAAAGTCGTCTTGCTCATTGATGAGATTGACAAAGCTGATATCGAATTTCCAAATGATCTGCTGCAAGAACTCGACCGAATGGCCTTTCATGTCTATGAAACCAGCGAAACCGTAAAAGCGCGCCATCGCCCAGTGGTGATTATCACCTCCAACAATGAAAAAGAGCTGCCCGATGCCTTCCTGCGCCGGTGTTTTTTCCATTACATAAGTTTTCCTGAGCCAGATACTTTGCGCCAAATTATCGAAGTGCACCACCCCGGGCTGAAACCTCAGCTTTTGGAAGCTGCTCTGACGCAGTTTTTCGAAGTGCGCGAGACGCCGGGTTTGAAGAAAAAACCCTCTACCAGCGAAGTGCTCGATTGGCTCAAGCTGCTGTTGGCCGAAGATCTCACCGCTGAAGATCTGCGGCGGGATGGCGTCAATGCCCTACCCCGGTTGCACGGCGCATTGCTTAAGAACGAGCAAGACGTACATCTGTTTGAGCGTTTGGCGTTTATGGCCCGTGCCCAAAGATAGCCCACACCTAACGGGACTTATACTCCTGCAATATTTTGAAGAATGGAACGAAAGATGACATATTTTGGTTTGGCTGTCGGTGCCATGTTTGGCGCTGCGCTTGCGGCAAAACGCAAGGGTAAACTGTTGGATATGCTCCAATATGGCGCGGCATGCGGCATTATCGGTGGGCTTTTGGCGTTGATTGCAAATATCGTTATTCTGCGCATGGGCTAACTGATGTTTTTGCCGTTCTTCGACCAGCTTAGGGCCCATAAAGTTCCCGTGTCCCTAAGGGAATTTTTGAGTTTTCTGGAGGCGATGAAAGCGGGCATGGCAACCTATGATATGGAGCATTTCTATCTGCTGGGACGGTCCATATTGGTCAAAGATGAGCGCAATCTTGACAAATATGACCGCGCTTTTGCAGCAAGTTTTGAAGGTCTTGAGCATATTAGCCCGCAAGAAATGCTCAACCAAGTGGATTTACCGGACGATTGGCTGCGCAAATTGGCCGAAAAAACGCTTTCTAAAGCCGATAAGGCAGAGATTGAAGCTCTGGGCGGATTTGATAAGCTCATGGAGACGCTACGCAAACGGCTGGAAGAGCAAAAAGGGCGCCACCAGGGCGGCAGCAAATGGGTTGGCACCGCCGGTACGTCACCCTTTGGTGCCTATGGTTACAACCCAGAAGGCGTGAGAATTGGACAAGCTGAAAGCCGCCACCAGCGGGCGGTCAAGGTTTGGGATAAACGCAGTTTCAAAAATCTGGATGGCGATGTGGAACTGGGCACCCGCAACATCAAGGTCGCTTTGAAACGCCTGCGAAAATGGGCACGCGATGGGGCGCAGGAGGAGTTGGACCTAGACGCCACAATCCGCAAGACCGCAGAAAATGGCTATATTGACGTCCAAACGCAGACCAGAGCGGCGCAACGCGGTGAAGGTGCTTTTGTTTCTTGATATTGGCGGCTCAATGGATCCGCATGTCAAAATGGTTGAGGAGTTGTTTTCTGCGGCCCGATCAGAATTCAAGCATCTCGAAAGCTATTATTTCCACAACTGCCTTTACGAAGGGGTCTGGCGCGACAATGCGCGGCGTTGGGATGCACAAATCCCAACAGAAGACCTCTTTCGCACCTATGGAGCAGATTACAAATGCATTTTTGTGGGGGACGCCTCGATGTCTCCCTATGAAATTGCTTATGCAGGCGGAGCAAATGAGCATTGGAACGCCATATCAGGCGACGCGTGGCTGCGCCGTGCGCAGGACCACTGGCCCAATTCTGTTTGGCTCAACCCCGTACCCGAAAAATATTGGCCCTACACGCAATCCATTGGAATGATACAGAGAATTTTTGACAATCGCATGGCGCCCATGACCCTCGATGGCATATCTGATGGGATGAAGTTGTTAACTTAATCTTCTGTTTTAAAGATTTTAATCACATTGAAACAGGTTTAGGAAACACTGTTTTCCCCAAATCTGAGAGGCATTGAAAGGCGGCCGCCACTGCGCCATATAAAGGGCATGTCAGTATTGATCCCAATAGGCCTGGCCGTGGTTGTAGGCGTATTTACCTATGTAACCTCGGCAAGCCAAACAAAGCGCACATTGGCGGCCCAATCCAGCCCTTTGCGCAACCCGGCGCTGGAAGCGCATTTCGCGAGGCTTGCTAATGCGCTGGATCTCAAACGCTTGCATGTGAACGTCTATGAAATTGATCCGATCAACGGCTTGGCCGCCCCCGATGGGCAAATCTATATCACACGCGGATTTTTGAAGAAATTTCTGTCAGGCGAGGTAACCGCCGCGGAAATCAGCTCTGTCATTGCCCATGAACTCGGGCATGTGGCCCTTGGGCATACCAAACGGCGGATGATTGATTTTTCCGGACAAAATGCTGTGCGCACGGCGCTGGCGGTCACTCTCAATCGCTTTATTCCCTTTATTGGCCCTTGGATCGCCAATTTAGCCGTGAACATGATCGCTGCCGGTATGTCGCGCAATGATGAGTTTGAAGCCGATGCCTATGCCACCGCCTTGATGATCAAAGCCGGGCTTGGCGCCGCGCCCCAAAAAAGCCTATTTGCCAAACTGGATAAATTGACCGGCAATGGCGGGGCGATGCCCGCCTGGTTTCTAAGCCATCCCAAGACGGCAGACCGCATCAAAGCAATCGAGGCCAATGAAAAACGCTGGACCGGACCCAAGTCATAGCCGATCAAATTTACGGCCAAATTGCGGCAACCACGCCTTGCGCCAAAGCTCCAGCGCCCGCATCTGCGGATGGGCGGCCTGAACATCGGCGAGAATCGGGCGCAAAGGATCGATCAAGGCGGAGCCATGACGGCGATAAAGCTGCATAAGCTGCGCGTCTGGATCTATTCGGCTTATGCCATATGGACTTAAGGCCTCTTGCGGGAAGTCTTTCTTATTATGGGTGACGATCACATCCGCGTGGTGCTGGACCGCGAGGGCCAAAATGTGCAAGTCGCCCTGATCGGGCAACCAATAGGGTCGCAGATCCACGGGATCGGGGCGCATCGCCTCGGGAAAATCATTCACGAATTGCCGGATCGCATTTTCAGCTTCCAGCTTTTGCAGCGGTGTTTTAGCCGCTCGGCGCCACTCTTCTAAGATACGGGGTGTCGCCAGCGGCTCAATAAATTCCACATGCGCGCAGGTCAGCAAAACCTCTCTCAAAAAGCTGGGAACCAACACGCAGGTATCAAGGACAACCCGCATCACTGCAGACGAAACACAAGAGTTTTGAGATAACTCGATTCCGCAAGCGCCATGTGATGAGGGTGATCGGGGCCGGCTCCGCCGGTATAAATCAACTGTGCCTGCTGCCCGGCCCGGCCAATACCGCGGATGGAAGCGGCCCGAAAGCGATCTAGATCAGCAGCATGCGAGCAAGAGCACAGGGTCAAGTAGCCACCCTCGGCCACAAGAGCGCTGGCCAAACGCGCCACGCGTTCATAGGCGCGCAATCCCGCCTCGCGCGCAGCTTTCTGAGGGGCGAAGGCCGGGGGGTCGCAGATGACAAGCTCATAGGTTTTGCCCTGCCCAGCCAGTTCGCCCATCACATCAAACGCATCACCCTTGATCGCTTCAAAGGGTGTTTCAGCCCGCGTGGCCACTGCACCGCGACTTGCCAGACTCAAAGCGGGCTGAGAGCCGTCCACACAGGTAACAGAGGCCGCGCCATTGGCCATGGCCGCCAAACCAAACCCGCCGACATGGGAAAAGACATCCAAAACGGACTTGCCCTGTGCCAAATCCTGCACAAATTTATGGTTGGGCCGCTGATCGTAAAAAATTCCAGTTTTCTGACCCTCTGCCACATCGGCAAAATACACGGCGCCATTCATGGCCACTTCTATTGCCTCGGCAGGCATGTAGCCCAAGGCCATAAAGCGCGCGTCATCTAAACCTTCCAGAACCCGCGCCCGGCCTGCGCCATTCACCACAATGGATTTGGGCTTCAAAATATCGCACAAAGCCGCCACCAAAGACGACAAGACGCTGATCAACCCAGACCGCATTGGGTTGAATCACCAATAGATCAGCAAAACGATCAATGATGAGCCCCGGCAGGTGATCGGCTTCTGCATGTATCAAACGATAATACGGTTTACCGTACAGAGCCTCACGCAGCGAGAGCGCCTTGGCGATTTTTTGCGCGAACCAGGCCTGATCGACCGTGCAGTTCAAATCATCCGAGATCTTGCGCGCGAAAATTTTCGACTTGGGGTTGACCGCAAAAAGCCCAAGAGTGTTATGCCGATGATCTTGCAGGATCGCCAGACTGCCGGGCTTTATGGCCTTTGTGCGGCGATCAGTGACCAATTCATTGTCATAGACCCAGGGAAACCCTTGCCGGAGGCGTTGGGCATTGGTTTTAGGCTTTAATCGGATCACCGGATGGTCACTGTGCATCTCTGCCCCCTTTATGGTTGAACATGGCCTAATTCAGTGAAACTTTAACAACAAGGGCAGATGTGTATTGATTTATGGCGTAAAGTGTGATGATAGCGCTAACATAATTATGGAGATACCTATGCCCCTGCATCCAAAACTGGCAGACGTAACGCAAAAGATTGTTGAGCGCTCAAAAGACAGCCGTGCCGCCTATTTGGCAAAAATAGCGCGTGCCGCACAAAACGGTCCCCGCCGCGCCCATCTCAGCTGCGGCAACCAGGCTCATGCCTACGCCGCTATGGGTGATGATAAATCAACGCTACTGCAAGAGCGCGCGCCAAATATTGGGATCATCACCGCCTATAACGACATGCTGTCCGCACACCAACCGTTTGAGACCTATCCAGAACAAATCAAGACGGCCGCCCGCGCGCTTGGCGCAACAGCACAGGTGGCCGCTGGGGTACCAGCCATGTGTGATGGGGTCACACAGGGGCAACCCGGGATGGAGCTCAGCCTGTTTTCACGCGATACAATCGCACTGGCCGCCGCCATCGGCCTGTCGCATAATACGTTTGACGCGGCTATTTTCTTGGGCGTTTGTGATAAAATCGTTCCTGGCCTGGTTATCGCAGCTGCCACCTTTGGGCATCTGCCTTCCATCTTTTTGCCAGCCGGCCCCATGCCATCGGGCATTAGCAACGACGAGAAAACCGAAGTGCGCAAACGCTTTGCGGACGGACTTTGCGACCGAAACGAGCTGATGGCAGCAGAAATGGCCAGCTATCACGGACCCGGCACCTGTACCTTCTATGGCACGGCCAATTCCAATCAGATGCTGATGGAATTCATGGGGCTGCATCTTCCCGGCGCCAGCTTCGTTCCGCCCACAAGTGAGCTGCGCTGCGCCCTCACCGAGCAGGGTACAGCGCAAGTCTTGTCCAATACCGCGCTTGGCGACAACTTCATTCCGACCGGGAAAATTCTGGACGAAAAGGCCTGGATCAACGGTATCGTTGGCCTGATGGCAACTGGGGGCTCGACCAATCTTGTGCTGCATATCCCAGCCATGGCCCGCGCTACTGGCGTAATCTTAGAACCACAGGATTTTGCCGATATTTCGCAGATCGTACCGCTTTTGGCCAAGGTCTACCCCAATGGGCTTGCGGATGTAAATCACTTCCATGCGGCCGGTGGCCTGCCCTATTTAATCGATCAACTGCTGAGCGCTGGCCTGCTGCATGAAGATGCGATGACCATCATGGGCCCAGGCCTTCATAATTTTGCTCGTCAAGCGGTTCTGAAAGAAGGCGCCGTGGGTTATACAGCGGCGCCAAAGCAAAGTCTCAATGACAAGATCCTGCGCCCGATCAACGATCCGTTCCAAGCCAGCGGTGGTTTGCAAAACCTTACTGGAAATCTCGGTACCGCCGTCGTTAAGATTTCGGCTGTGGCCGAAGATAAGCGCCTCATCGAGGCACCTGCAGCGGTCTTCGATAGTCAGGCCGCCGTGAAAAAAGCGTTCCAATCTGGCGCCTTGAACCGCGATGTGATTGTCGTTGTTCGCTACCAAGGCCCCTCAGCCAACGGAATGCCAGAACTGCACAACCTCACCCCGTTCCTCGCAATCCTACAGGACCGCGGGCATAAGGTCGCCTTGGTCACAGACGGCCGGATGTCCGGAGCGTCGGGCAAGGTGCCTGCGGCCATCCACCTTTCGCCTGAGGCTGCCGATGGTGGGCCAATTGCGCAGATCGAAGATGGCGACATGCTGCGCTTGGACGCAGTGGCCGGGACATTAGAGACATTGGCTGAGAATTGGCAGGCACGCACCCCCACCAAGCCTGACCTATCGGATAATGAGATTGGCATGGGACGCGAGTTGTTCTCAATGTTTCGGCGTACAGCAGGGGCCGCGTCACAAGGTGCCGGCGTAGTAATTTAGGAAAAAGACATGACACATTCAGATATGATCGCAAAAGTTTGCAATGCCGCCCCTGTCATTCCGGTTTTAACCATCGACCGGGTGGAGGATGCGCAGCCCCTGGCCCGCGCCCTCGTGGCGGGGGGGTTACCTGCTTTGGAAATCACCCTGCGCACCGCAGCCGCGATGGAGGCGATTGCTGCCGTCGCTGAGGTTGAAGGCGCCATGGCTGGGGTTGGAACGCTGCTCACCGCCGCGCACATCCGCGATGCAAAGTCTGCCGGAGCAACCTTTGGCGTCTCGCCCGGCGCAACAGAAACTTTAATTCAAGCTGCGCAGGACTATGATTTACCACTTCTGCCCGGTGCGGCCACTGCAACGGAGGCGATGCGGCTCTTGGAGCAAGGTTTCGTTTTTCAAAAATTCTTTCCGGCAGAAGCCGCTGGCGGCGCGCCGGCCCTTGGATCCATGGCCGGACCCTTGCCGCAAATTACCTTTTGCCCCACGGGCGGCGTGACACCCGAAAATGCGAAAACCTATCTCGCTCTGCCCAATACGCGTTGTGTCGGTGGCAGCTGGATTGCACCAAAGGCGTTGATTGACGCGGGAGATTGGGATCAAATTACACAGATCGCCCGTCGCGCCGCTGACCTTCTGGCGTGACACGACCCGCCCGTCCCCCGCGCCTGACTTTTTCAGGCGCCGGGGCCAATGCGGCCTGCAAGACCGCTGTCATCGGGTGATCGGGCTGCTCCGCGCCGTAATGGGCGATACAAAAAGCAATATGGGCCGCTGGATCTGCCGCCTGTGGTACTTGAACAGCCCAATCAAAGAAGATGGTCTTACACTCCGGCGGAGTTATTCCCTCAATCCGGTAACTTTCCCGGATCAAGCCTTTGGGATCCACATCTTCAACCTTCACTGCCCTGCCCTTCACTTTGTCCCAATACTTGGTCGATCACCTGCGCGCATCGCTGACGGTGTTCTGCGATCACCTGTTTGAAATCGACCTCTGGTCCCATCTGCATGATCCGGCGCACGCGGGCAAGGCCACCTTCGGCACTGGCCTCGGATTGAACATCGGTGCCACACATAAGATGATGCAGAAGGCGTAAATCCGACAGCCAATCGTGTGATCGCGCCAAACAGGCGAAATCGGCGATCACAGGGGTTTGCCCATGTTGTGCGCTGTGCAGTTGGGCAGCGGTAGCCCCGTCTGGGCAGTTTTGCATCAGCGCCATGCCCTGTGCCACCAACTCAATGTCTTGCAAGCCCCCAGACCCGCGCTTGAGATCCCAAAGCCCCAATTGCGGCTTTCCATCTGCCAGCCGGGCCCGCATGTCGCGCAGCCCTTTTAATATATTGGGCCAGTCAGCCTTTTCTTCCAAAATCTGTTGACGCAATCGCTCAACGGTTTCGCGAAATGCAGCGGCGCCTGTGATGACACGCCCGCGGGTGAGCGCCAAATGCTCCCAAGTCCAAGCCTCCGAGCGCTGGTAGCTCTCGAACCCAGCAAGGGAGGTCGCCACCGGCCCGGCTCTGCCCGAAGGGCGCAGGCGCATATCCACTTCGTAAAGCCGCCCATGGGCCGTCGGAGCCGTCAAGGCGGTGATGAGAGCTTGGGTCAAACGCGAAAAATATTGGCGGCACGACAGGGGTTTGGCGCCATTGGACTGGCAGGTTCACATCCGCGTCAAAAATCAAAATCATGTCGAGATCTGACTGAGAATTCAATTGTCCCGCGCCCAGCGAGCCCATGGCCAATATGGCGCAATCAGACTCAGGAATATGCCCATATTTAAGGGCAAAGTTTTGGTGAACGAGATCAAAGACCGCAGTCAAAACCGCCTCTGCCAGCTGCGCATAATGGCTTGCGGCTTCATGGGGCAGGGTTAGGCCCTCCAGCAAATGCACGCCGATACGGAAATGCCACTCTTTGGTCCAAATGCGGGCCAAATCCAGAGCGGTTTCATAATCTGACGCCGCCGCAAGTCGCTTGGCCAGCTGCTCTGCCAGAACCTCCGGACCAGGCCAGGGCGCAAAAAACTCTCCGCTCAGCACGGCATCCAGCACCCCGGAATTGCGCGCCAAATATTGCGCCAAAGCCGGGGCACTCACCACAATATCCGTCAAGAGCTCAACCAGTTTTGGATTGGCCGCAAAGAGTGAAAATACTTGAATACCTGCCGGCAATCCTCGCAAAAAATTATCAAAATGAATGAGAGCTTCTTTTGGGTCTGGTGCCTTTTGCAATCGTGACAAGATGTCAGGGCGCAATGTATCAAACAACACAGTCGCCCGCTCTGAACGCATGGCCGCATAGCTTGGCCAATACTGGGTAATCTCGTGGTGGTCATCTAACGCGACCTCTGGTGCATGGGTTGGCGCGGACGCGAAGAATGACTCCGTGATGGCATGAACTGCATTCAAATGCGCTCCAGTCTGAGTCAGAAATTCAGGTACGGACAGTCCCAACAATCCCGCAACAGGTCCAATTCCCTCATCCGATGTAGGAACGCTTTGGGTTTGCGCATCGCGGACCATTTGAATGGCGTGTTCCGTGTGCCGCAAAATTCGATAGCTGCGCTGCAATTGGTTCTTGGTGGCCTCGGTGATCCAGTCTTTTGCTGCCAGTTGGTCCAATGCCACGAGAGTTTGGCACGATCTCAACCCCGCATCCCGTCCCCCTGAAATGAGCTGCCGCGTTTGGGTGAAAAATTCGATCTCGCGAATACCGCCACGGCCCAATTTCACATCATGACCGGGCACGTGGATCGCTCCTCGCGCGCCGGTTTTCGTACGGATTTTCAACCGTAGCGCATGGGCTTCTTCGATCGCGGCAAAATCAAGATAACGGCGCCATACAAAGGGGACCATCTGATCTAGGAACTCCGCACCAGCCTTGCGATTCCCTGCACAAACCCGCGCTTTGATAAACGCCGCCCGCTCCCATGTGCGGCCCAGACTTTCATAATAGTCCAGTGCAGAGCTCATCGCAACGCAAATCGGCGTCACGGAGGGATCAGGCCGCAAGCGCAGATCCGTACGAAACACATAGCCATGCTCCGTAATGTCATTGAGCAATTTGGTTGCCGCCCGGGTGGCCCTAACTAAGATTTGCCGGCGTTGCGCTGCTTCAAAATGATCCATATCACGATCATCAAACATCACCACGAGATCAATATCTGAAGAATAATTCAGCTCTCCCGCCCCCATTTTGCCCATGGCTATGACGAATAAGCCAGACTCTTCAGGCAGCTTGCCCGAGGCTTGATAGGGAGCCAATGCAGCCTGAAAGGCCAAACTCACCGCTTGGTCAGCGAAATCTGTCAGGGCTTGCGTCGATTGCGTCAATGAGTAGGCGCCAGAGACTTCCGCCATAGCCAAGAAACCTGCAACCCGCCGCTTGGCGCGTCGCAGCCCTGCGGCGATATCATTGTCGCTGTCTTTAGGCAGCACGTCTTGCAGCGGCGCCGCCAAAGTGACAGCCTCCGCGAGCCAGTCTTGCTCTTTGCGCAGCAGCTCGCAAAGATAGGGGCTGCAACCGCCAATACCCGTCAGAATTTCCGCCAAAGCGCCACGTGCACCCCAATCGGCCGCAAGCGCTTGGCCTCGGGCGGTTTCGACTGCAATGGGACTGCGTTGGATTGACTCGATGAGTAACATAACGCCAAACTGCGGAGCAAGTGAGACAAGGTCAATGGGGTCGCCATGAGTAAAAGCCTAAAACGGGTAAAATCTGCACTCTTTGCCGCCGATCCGTCCCTTGAGGTTATCGAAACAGGTCAGGCCACCACAGCCAAAGCCGCCGCATTAAGCTTGGGCTGTGCAGTCGATCAGATTGCAAAATCTATTCTCTTCGAAGGTGACTTAAGCGGACATCTTTATCTGTTTGTGACAGCTGGCGCGCGGCAGGTCGATCTCGAACAAGCGGCGCTATTGGCCGATGAGCCATTGGGCAAAACAGATGCTGCCAGCATACGCGCCGTAACTGGTTTTGCCATTGGCGGGGTGAGCCCTGTGGGGCATCTAACCGAGATAAGTACATTTTTCGATGAGACGCTGCTCAATTATCAAAAGATATACGCGGCCGCTGGCACGCCTATTCATGTATTTGGCTGCGCGCCCCTGCAGATGGCATATCTGTGTCAGGGGCTGATTTCTGCCTTCAGTCGGCAAATGTAAAAAAGATTTACATACCCTTTTGCAAAACCAGAAGCCCCCTCCCACCTTGCAAATGTAAACATTATTTACATCAACAAAGGAGACCACAACGACTACCCCTCGCCCAAGAAGCCTCGCACCACTCTGCAAAAGACTGATGGGTAACGGCTTGTGAAAACTGGATGGATCGCAGAGGCAAAGGCGCCTGGCTCGCCGCGATGGTCCTTGGGTTCGTCCTTTTTTGGCCGCTGGGTCTCGCCCTTCTGTTTTATATGATCTGGAGCAATCGCATGTTTTCAAATTCTAAGTCTTGTTCACGTACAAAATCTTTTTACCGACGCGATGCAGCGAGCGGCAATACTGCATTTGACCCCTATAATGCCAGCACCCTGCGCCGGCTTGAGGAAGAGCAACTCGAATTTGAATCCTTCATGGACCGTCTTCGGGCGGCTAAGGATCAAACAGAATTTGACGAATTCATGAAAGACCGGAGCCGCAAGACACATGATAAAGCAGCCCAGTCTGAGGCTTAACCGACGACACCGCTCCGCCCCTCTGGGGCGGAGCGGCATTGCGAAAAATTGATTATGACCGATTTACCTGATCCTATTGAACACGCAGCCTATTATTACGATGTGAACCTCAGCGTCTGATCGCTTGGTTTATTGACACCGTGGCCATCACTTTCCTTATCAGACTGCTTACCTTGGGGATTGGGTTTTTCTTTTTTCGGGTCTCTGGCTCATTGTGGGATTTTTCTATCGGTTCCTTGGCCTGGCTGTATACTCTTCCACGATGGGTATGCGGATGACCGGCATCGAATTTCTCCAATGACACGGTCGCCCCTTCGATGGGCTTTATGCACTTTTGCATACAGTCGGTACAATGATCGCCTATGCCATCAGCTTACAAATCGTATCGGTGATCTTGATGCTGATCACCTCTCGAAAACAGGGCTTGGTGGATCTTATTTTGGCAACGGCGGTTGTTAACCGAGCGGCGCGTCAATTGTCCGATCAGATCTAAGACCTCTGCCCAACAGAACATTATGGCAGATAGTCCCCGCCCGGTGGCGACACCGGGCGGGCAGCCTCTTTTTTTCAACGGCGCAATCAAATATTGTGCCGCCCGTATGACGGTCAGCTCATTCCCGCCCTAAGGCCGAAAGCCGGGCATGCAGGCTCTCTCGGCTTGGGTGGCCAAGCTCTAGGGCGTATATATGCGCATAGGTCAGAAAGAAGCATTCGCGATCCACGTCGCGAGCCAGATCTGCCGCCTGCGTATAAAGGGTCACAAGCGCGATGCGATCATCTCGGGCATGGGCTTTGAGAATCAAAGCATCGAGCGCGCCATCCCTTTTAGCCACGATGGGCTGCAATTTTGCCCGCCACCCAATCGTGATAACAATGGGTCGCCTCATCCATGACAGGGCTAAAACGCCCCCCGTCGAAGGTTGGCGCGTGCCGCCCTGATTGCATGCCTTCGACAACGAAAATGTCTTCCTCAAAGACTTCTTTCCATTGCTGCGTATTCATCGCGCGATTTTTCGCCTCAGTGTCGTCGGAGGCATAGTATAGATGGATATGCTCAACCATTTTATCATGCGCTTTCGGTTCAAGCACGATGGCAAAGGCGTGATCACGCTGCACGCCCAAAAGGACATTGGGGTAGACGGTAATATATTCCGCACCTTCGTTCCATTTCTCAGATAGACCCGGAAAATCTGGAAAGGCAGGAGCGCCATCCTCCGCCTTAAATTGCCGGTAAACCAGCGTACCCTGACCAGAGAATTTGCCGTATTCGACGATGTTGTAGTGATCTTCCAGCCGCGAATAGCTGTTGAGCCCCGGATGTACCCAGGGCAAATGATAGCTTTCGCAATAGTTTTCCACCGCAAGTTTGTAATTGGCCGCAAGCTCCAGCTCAAAGCAGCTGTCTGCCCCACCGTGGTATAGGGGGCTGTCGAATTCGGACCAACGCGCGATAAGGTTGGAATGCACCTCGGTAAACTCTGGCGCCGCGCCAGATATGTTGATGAAAACCACATCGCGCCAAACATGGCTGCGCACCTCATTGAGGCCGAGATCTTCTTTAACAATGCTTGGATGGGTGTTGTGGCCCGCGCCACCCACATGCGGAGTGGAGACCAGCTCACCCTTGGTTGAATAGCACCAAGAATGATAGGGGCAGCGAATTGCCCCTTCAATTGTTTTCGCTTCATGCACCAATTGCATACCACGATGGCGACAGATATTCTCAAACACCCGTAAATCACCGTACTTATCTCGCATTAGCAGCAGGGGCATGCCAAGAAATTGGATCGGTTTGGCATCACCTGGATTTGGCACATCCGCACCGACCGCAAGACCAGCCCAAGTGGCCTTGAGCACGGCCTCGCTTTCTTCGGCAAAGACAGCTGGATCAATATAATGGACATTGGCCAAACCGTTGGCCCGCTCCACCGATTGCTGAACCGAAGCAATATCGGTTTGTATATAATCTTTGGCCATAGCTATCTCCGTTTTCTTTGGAGATACGCCCGAATTGCGCGGAAAACTTTTCTCGGCGCGACCAAAACCCCGCCTCTGCGACGCTTGGATGTCGATTTTTGACCTCACCGACCCAGATTTACAACGCGCAAAGTTAACCGCGCGAGAGTGCTGCCACACCCGTGCGGGCCATCTCTGACAATCCAAGTGGACGCATAAGATCTGCGAAAGCATCGATTTTTTCTGGGCTACCAACAACTTCAAACGTGAAGCTATCTAAAGTACTGTCCACCACATTGGCGCGGAAAACATCGGCAAGGCGCAGCGCCTCAACCCGTTTTTCGCCCTTGCCACTGACTTTGAACAAAGACAATTCCCGCTCCACCGAGGGGCCTTCAACTGTGAGGTCATGCACATCGTAAACCGGAATGATCCGGCCCAGCTGCGCCTTGATCTGCTCGATGATTTGCGGCGTGCCGCTGGTGACAATGGTGATCCGGCTGGTGTGCCCCTCGTGATCCACTTCTGCCACAGTCAGGCTCTCAATATTATAACCGCGTCCCGAAAACAGGCCAATGACACGCGCCAAAACGCCCGGCTCATTTGCCACAATTACCGCCAAGGTGTGACGCTCATTCAGATCGGCATGACCAGAGCGCAGGTTATAGGCAGATTTCGAAGACATACCTTTAGTAATGTTCAATGCGTTCATGTGATCTATCCTCAAACTAATACCGAACCGGAGGCGTCGATAGCGCCTTTGATGGCAGCGTCGCCCAAAAGCATTTCGTTATGCGCTTTGCCTGATGGGATCATCGGGAAACAGTTTTCATGTTTTTCCACCAAACAATCAAAGATCACCGGACCATCAAAGGCCAGCATTTCCATAATGGCCTCATCGAGATCCGCCGGGTCTGAACACAGAATGCCTTTGGCACCAAAAGCCTCCGCCAGTTTCACGAAATCAGGCAAGGATTCGGACCAGCTTTGCGAATAACGCTCGCCATGCAGCAACTCTTGCCATTGGCGCACCATGCCAAGGCGTTCATTGTTCAAAATGAACTGTTTCACAGGCAAGCCATATTGCATAGCCGTGCCCATTTCTTGCATATTCATCAACCAGCTGGCCTCGCCAGCCACGTTGATCACCAGGCTGCTCGGATGGGCCACCTGCGCCCCAATGGAGGCCGGAACCCCATACCCCATCGTGCCAAGCCCGCCAGAGGTCATCCAGCGATTGGGATCGTTAAAGGTCATATATTGTGCCGCCCACATCTGATGCTGGCCAACTTCTGTCGTGATGTAACGATCATGATCTTTCGTCAGCGCTTCGAGACGCTCAAGCGCATATTGCGGCTTGATGACTTTGCTGTCTGCGGCATAATCAAGGCAGCGAATTTTACGCCACCCATCAATTTCCGCCCACCAAGTTTTCAGCGCTTTGGAATTTGTCTCACGCCCACGGGCCTTCCACACTTTAAGCATATCTTCCAACACATGCGCCACGTCTCCTAGGATCGGAATATCGACACGGATCACTTTGTTGATTGAGGAGGCGTCAATATCGATATGCGCTTTGGTTGACCCCGGGCTAAAAGAATCGAGGCGACCGGTGATCCGGTCATCAAATCGTGCGCCAATATTAATCATCAGATCGCAATCATGCATCGCCATATTCGCTTCATACAGACCGTGCATGCCCAACATGCCCAGCCAGTTGTCGCCGTTACCGGGATAACAGCCAAGCCCCATAAGGGTCGAAGTGATCGGGAAATTAGTGGCCTCAACCAGTTCGCGCAGCAATTGGCTAGCAACCGGACCCGAGTTGATAACCCCGCCACCAGTGTAGAAAATTGGTTTCTGCGCAGTTTCCATCGCCGCAACCAAGGCCGTGATCGCATCGAGATCACCCTTGAGCTGAGGTTGATAATGCGATTTCATTTTTGCCGGCCCTTCATAGGTGCCATTGGCAAATTGCACATCTTTGGGGATGTCCACCAAAACCGGTCCCGGCCGACCGGAACAAGCGACATGGAAAGCAGTGTGAAGAGTGTTTGCCAAAGCGTTCGTGTCTTTGACCAACCAATTGTGTTTCGTGCATGGGCGCGTAATGCCAACCGTATCTGCCTCTTGAAACGCATCGGAGCCGATCATGAAGGTCGGTACCTGCCCTGTCAGCACAACCAACGGAATGCTGTCCATCAAAGCATCCGTCAGACCTGTGACCGCATTGGTTGCGCCCGGACCTGAGGTGACAAGAACCACTCCAGGCTTGCCGGTCGAGCGCGCATAGGCTTCAGCAGCATGCACCGCACCTTGTTCATGACGCACCAGAAAATGCTTGATGCTATTTTGTAGAAAAATTTCATCATAAATCGGCAGAACAGCGCCGCCGGGGTATCCAAACACCGTATCAACCCCTTGATCAATCAAGGCCTGTACCACCATTTTTGCGCCGGACATTGTTTGGGTCATCTTAATTCACTTTCATTCTTGGCATAAAAAAACCCCCGTTTTCAGGGGGCATGGGCGAGGCGAATACCATGGGTCCGGTATCAGCAGCGGCCCTCTTGCCGCAGGACGACGATTTTATTCATGTCGATCATGCCTTGGTTTCCTATTCTGACGCTAACTTATGGCCCGCCACTGAGAGCGTCAACCGGGTTTTGTAAATTTTCTGACAAAAAAAGACTGGTTTGGGGTTTTTTATTTCGTAAAGATCCACATTTCAGAAAGAATTGAAATTCATCCGGTTGCAAAATTCAAAAGCAAACGCTCCGATTGGGATGAATTTTTTCGTCTACTATTAGCAATTCTTTCATCACTGCAAGGTTATGAAGCCCACAGAGGCATTGGCGCAAGACGCGGTAGAGCTGGCTCCGGGTCATCACCATGGGCTGAGGGCTTTGGTCTGCGCGCAAAAGCAGGAGATAAAAATGAAACAGACATGCATAACACTGGCGGTAATATCCTTAATTCAGATCAGCGCATCAGCACCGGAATTGACCTATTATGAAAGCCGGTTGAATTATCAAAATCAGGAATCGAACAGCAACATCGCACGGCGTGCAAATCTGAACCTTGGATTTGAAGCTGGCGGGAACCAATATGGGCTGCGCTACATTCACCGCAACTCTGCGAACAACCCAAGCACGCAGGAAGCGAACATCTCTTTTGGATCGCATTTGACTAACAGATTGTTCATCGAAGGCATGGTATCCTCCAAGAAGGGCGATACCTCTGACAACCGCGGCTACGGGTTTCGGTCAGAATATCAAACATCACTTGGCCGGCTTGGCGCTTTTTACCGTACATGGGATGATGAAGAGGCGAATACCAGAATTTACTCCACCTTTGAAGCCTTGCCGAGGGTGTTCAGCGAAATAGTTCGCTACCAAAGTCGCACGCCAACGAAAACCGATACGTCCTTCGATATCGTCGCGAGCTATGAAACACAAACAAATGGTTTATAATTCGCCACCTCCCGCGAAACCGACGACGATCATAGTTGGAAGTACGCCCTATCCGGCGACTATCAATCTGAAAACGAGCACTTTCTAGCTGGATTTGGCCAACGAGGCCATGACAATAGCGCAACACTCCTGGCTTTTGGCTTTGGCGGATCCTACGATGTCACAGACCACAACTCCTTGGCCGTGGTCATAGGTCAACACCGTAAGAGCGGCGCATCAGACACTGATATTTCGTTAACCTTAAACTGGTCCTTCGGTGATGCTCCCAATGCGGAACGGGCGATTGCTGATACACAAACCAAAGCCTACCGCATCGCATTTATTCGGTAACTCCTAAACCCTAGATCAATCCCCTAGGGATTGGTCTAGGTCAAAACGCAAAACATATGACATATTTGCAATAGCTTAGAACCGGGGCCATGCGCCAAAGTCATGCGTCGTGACACCATGCACGCCCGCCGTCGCAGCCCTTAGCTGTGACAGCTGGCCCATCAGCGACCGCCGCTTCCACCCATGCACATTTGGTTGCCCGCCCAGCTCCCGTAGTTCATTCCCATAGGCCATTGCCTTGTGCTGGGCGACTTTGTGACAGCCCTGACCGCGATATGGTTTTCGACACGGCCTTTCACTCTGAAAACTCCCCGAAAATAACCGGTAAAGGAATAACATGTTGTTTGTTGATTTTTTGCTGCTATCTTTGATGTTCTATTAACGATCAGTCGGAGGCGTGTTGTACGCCGCCCGATATTTCTATGGGAGGAAAATATATGGATCGTCGTTCTTTTCTAAAGGCCTCTGCTCTTGGCGGCGGCGCGGCTGCAGTGTCCTCACTGGCAGCTCCGGCAATCGCGGGCGGTCATGCACGCACGCTCACAATGGTTACATCCTGGCCCCGCGGCTTTGCGGTTCTTGACGATGCTGCGACCTATTTCAATGAAGCGGTGAACGCCATGTCCGGCGGCGAATTGGTCATTGAGAAAAAAGCACCTGGTGAATTGGTTGGCGCATTCGAAGTGTTCGATGCTGTGACCTCCGGTCAGGCCGATATGTATCACTCAGCCGATTACTATTTCTTGGGCCAACACCCCGGATACGCCTTCTACACAGCCGTTCCATTTGGCGCTACGGCGCAAGAGCTGACCAATTGGTACTACCACGATGGCGGTCAAGACCTGCACGACGAATTGGGCAGCATTTTTGGCTTGAAGTCTTTCTTGGCGGGTAACTCCGGCTCACAGTCCGGTGGGTGGTTCCGCAAAGAAATCAATTCAGCACAAGACTTGGCCGGCTTGCGGTTCCGTATGCCGGGCCTTGGTGGTCAGGTTCTGGGGAAACTGGGCGTTTCGGTACAAAACATCCCAGGCGGCGAGCTTTATCAAGCGCTTTCCTCTGGCGCTTTGGATGGTCTTGAGTGGGTTGGGCCATTTGCTGATGAACGTGCAGGCTTCCAAGAAGTCGCGAAAATTTACTATACAGCCGGCTTCCACGAGCCAGGTTCCGGGCTTGCCTGCGGCATGAACTTGGATGTCTGGAACGATTTGTCAGATCAGCACAAAGCCATCATCGACAATGCAACAAAAGCTACAACGCATTATCAACTGTCGCAGACTTTGGCCAACAACGGCGCTGCCTTGGCTCGTTTGCAGGCTCAGGGCGTGCAAACGCTGCAATTCTCTGATGATGTTTGGGATGCATTCGGCGCAGCTTCAAAAGAAGTTCTGGACGAAAATATGGGCGACGAACTCTTCGCGCGTATCCGCAACTCTTTCGACGCATCTTTGGCGAAATCCTCCGATTGGATCTTGAAATCTGACGGTGAATTTGTGTCTCAGCGCAACCGCGTTTTGGCCAACGGCTAAATCTTTAGAGAGGGCCCTGGGAGTTCAGGGCCCTTTTTCATGCCCGGCATTCGGGCTCAGAATGCAAAGATTTGGGGGGATAGGTGTTGGACTGGTTCATCTGGTTTTTTCAAAGCCTCGTAATGGCTTTCTACAATATTGGCTATGCGATCACACATCCCGCCCTATGGCTGGATTGGACCGAAGGCAAAGCGGTCATGCGGTTCATATATTATGGGGCCTCTCAAGAACTGTTTTTCGCAGTTCTAGCCCTATT
The DNA here is from genome assembly GCA_943788425.1 of uncultured Planktomarina sp. GTDB lineage: Bacteria > Pseudomonadota > Alphaproteobacteria > Rhodobacterales > Rhodobacteraceae > Planktomarina. The sequence goes on along the minus strand of CALSQF010000001.1, from coordinate 38,600 downwards.
TCTCACCCTCACGGCTCTGGGCCTGTGGCGCAACGCCATCCTTTGGGGTGCTGTCCGGATCCTGGAAGGATTTGCTAATACCGTCGGCCGCTTTGCAGCTTGGGCCGGCCTATTGATGGTGTTGCAGCAAATTGTGATTGTCTTCATTCAACGGATTTTCTTGGAGGCACAAATCACCTTCGGATTTGGCGTTGGTTTAAGCAAGGACATCAGCTGGTACGCAGAAGAGCTTAAATTTTACAACGCGATGATCGTGTGCCTTTGCGCCGCCTATACCTTTGTTCAAGGCGGGCATGTGCGGGTGGATTTAATTTATTCGGTCGTCAGCTATCGCGCCAAACGGATCATTGATATGCTGGGCAGCCTGTTTTTCATGGTGCCAGCTGCGGTGCTCACTTGGATGTACTCTTGGTATTTTCTCTGGCGGCACCTGGTCACGCCAAAAGTATCGGCCAGTGACACGCTGCAACGGTTGGTTGACGGAAAATCACGCGCGTTTAAGTGGAATGTGGAAACAATTGGGTTTTCCCCCAATGGGTTCAACGCATATTTTCTGTTTAAAATTTTGCTGGTGCTTTTCTGTGCCATGATCATTCTGCAAGCGATTGCATTTTTCTACCGGTCATATTTGGAAATGAATGAGGGCGAAGCCTCTGACGGCAAATACCTCGATCGAGATCAACTTGGCGACGCAGAGGCCGAATTGGCCGCAGACATTCATTAGGGGCTAGAGCTATGATTTTTGGATTAGATGGCGTCGAAATTGGCCTATTGATCGTCTTTCTCTGCCTATTTGGCGGGATTCTCTCAGGCTTTCCGGTGGCCTTTGCCATTGGTGGCGCCGCTGTCATCTCTTTTGGCATCATTGCTGCTTTGGACAGCGGTGGGCTGTTGATCCACCAAGCAATTGACAAATCCTCTGCTGAGTTTGGCGCGCTGATGGGCAAAGGTATTAAAGCGGATACGGTAAGCGTCTTCCGATACCCCGATTTGCCACGCATTGAGGTACCTGTCTTCGCCAATGGCTGGGAAGTGGCGCTGGATCGGAATGTGTCTTTCATTGTCAACCGGATCAACGAGCGGGTCTTGGCGGGACAATCTATCGAGACACTTTTGGCGGTTTTGATGTTTGTTTTGATGGGCATCACTCTGGAACGGTCCAAAATTGCCAATGATCTTTTGACTACCATGGCGCGGGTCTTTGGCCCCCTACCCGGTGGTCTCGCCGTCTCTGTGGTCGTCGTGGGCGCTTTTCTGGCTGCCTCAACCGGCATTGTTGGCGCGACGGTTGTCACCATGGGGCTGCTCAGCTTGCCAACCATGCTACGCAACGGCTATTCACCCGAGCTCTCCACCGGCGTGATCGCGGCCTCTGGTACCTTGGGGCAGATCATTCCGCCCTCTATTGTGATTGTGTTGTTGGGCACGCTTGCCGGTGATCTTTACTCGCGGGCCCAAGAGGTGCGGGCGCAATCTTTGGGTTGTACCGATGCCTTGACCTATCTGGGTGAGCCGGCGGTGGTCTCGGTCGGCACATTGTTCCAAGCGGCCCTTTTGCCTGGCATTTTGCTGGCCGGTCTCTATGCCGGTTATGCTTTTGTCTATGCGCTGATCAACCCGTCCAAGGCGCCCGCGGTGCAAATGGATGGCGGATCTGGGGAGTCCATCGGCCGGAATCACGCGTTACAATGGTTCTTAGCCGCCCCCATCGCCTTAATCGGGGGGGCCATCCTTCTGGGGCAGGCCAATATGATTGGCTCGCAGGACATTTCAGTCTCATCACGGTCTGAACTCTCAGAAGGCGCTTCGCTTCGAACCAATGTCGGGCCCGACTGCCAGGCGGCGATGATTGAGCTGCACGGGCAAGAGGCCTGGGATTTGGCGATTTCAGAACAGCAAGCGATCGCAGACGCGGGCGGTGCGGTGGAAAGCCGTGCCCTCACTGACCAGGAGATTGAAGATAATATTTCGCAGCGCGTCGCAGATGCTGCGCCCATCGGGCTCGGGATTGCAATTGGATTGATCCTGATGACGCTGGTTCTCACCACGGCACGGGGTGTGGCGCCACGGCAGGACTTCAAACCGCTGGCCATCGGCTTTGCTGGGGTGGCTTTGGGCCTGGTTATGGATATCGTTTTCGTCACTCCACGCACATCAGCAGGCGTCACCTTGATCCTTATGGTGCTGCCTATGGCGCTCATATTCTACGGGCTGCGCACTGCGGTGGCGCGTTTGGCAGAAAATGAGTTGATCCGAGTGGTCTTCCCGCCGCTCATTCTCATCGTCGCCGTGCTGGGATCGATACTTGGGGGCATCACCAACCCAACGCCCGCTGCGGCGCTTGGTGCGGGCGGAGCGATCATGCTGGCGGCCTTCCGCAAGTTAAAAGATGAAAATAAATCACCCAAGATCATCATCGGTTCGGCCTTCGCATTGGTGATCATGCTATTGGCCGGGATGAACTTTGATCTGCGCGTGCGGCAAGATGCGGTGTCCTTGGAAAGCTGGGTTGCCTTCTTTGTCGCTCAGGCGGCCTATCTCTATGCGCTCTTCGGGCTGCTCTATGCCTGTTGGACGTTGTTCCGCTCGGGCGTCCTAAGCCCGGTGGTGCGCGAGACGGCAAAGGTAACCTCTATGGTATTCACCATTTTGATTGGGTCGCAGTTGCTCAACCTGGTGGTGATTAGTTTTGGAGGCGAACACTATATCCAAGACTTCCTCAAGAGCTTTGACAGTGAATTCACAGTCTTCTTGATCGTGATGCTGGTTCTCTTTGTGCTGGGCTTTGTCCTCGATTTTCTCGAGATCATATATATCGTGATCCCCATAGTTGGCCCTGTGATTTATGGCGGAACAATGGATCCAAAATGGGTGACGATTATGATTGCGGTAAACTTGCAGACCTCATTCTTGACGCCGCCTTTTGGCTTCGCTCTGTTTTACCTGCGCGGTGTCGCGCCCAAAGAGGTGACGACCGGGCATATCTACCGCGGTGTTATCCCTTTCGTGTTGATCCAAGTTTTAGGGCTGTTGCTCTTGTTCTGGTTCCCATGGGTCGTAACAATCATCCCCAACCTTTTGGCGGGGTAGCTTCGATAATTCTCACCAAAAAGGGCGCCCCGTAGGGCGCCTTTTTTTACATAATACGCTTATATTACGAGACAGTTTCAGGTCTCGTGGCTATGTCTCACCTCAGGCATAGCGATTTGAGCGACCTGCTGAGAGATCGATTTAAACTCACACAGATTTTTATCGCGGCTGAAATCATCCTCAGAATCAAGCTGCCGCCACTGGCCATCTCGAAAAATTTCCACGCCTTTGAAACGTGCCTTGTAATCCATTTTTGGACTGCCAGGCACCCAATAGCCGAGATAGACATAGGGCAAGCCAGTTTCACGCGCCATCTCGATGTGATCAAGGATCATATAGGTGCCAATCGAGTCTTGCGGCCGCGACGTGTCAAAGAAACTATAGACCAATGACAGACCATCATCGAAAATATCTGTCAGACAAACCGCTGTTAGCTCCCCGACCGACCGCGTATATTCCATAACGCGGCTGGTCACAGGGGTTTCTTCGATCATTGAGGCGAATTCGAAAATATCCATTTCGGCCATGCCGCCCTGCGCGTGGCGCGCATCAAGGTAGCTGCGAAACAGATCATATTGCTGTTCGGTGGCCCAAGGGGCGATGCGCAAGCGGCGAAGCGGGGCGTTGCGCCTCAAAACCCGCTTTTGCGACCTGCTGGGCGCAAACTTGGCAACATCGATCCGTGCCGAAAGGCAGGCCGAGCAAGAGGCGCAGGCTGGACGATACAGAACATTTTGCGACCGCCTGAACCCTTGTTTTGACAAACTATTATTCAAAACTCCCGCATCCATCCCTTGCAAAGAGGTGAATAGCTTTCGCTCGAACCGGTCCTCGAGATAGGGACAAGGCTGCGGGGCGGTGACGTAGAATTGTGACGCTATGGGAACAGTATGCCGCATGATATCCAGTTAGGTTTTTTTCAAAGCCTATCAATCCAAGGAATAAGCGCCAAGGGTGATTTTTCGATTATACGTTCAAAATGACTGCCCTTGAGGCAATCTGCGGCTCATAAAAAAGGGGCCAGCCGAAGCCAGCCCAATTTTTTTGCAATCCTATGACCTTAGCTACAGCCAGATGTGCCGCCGCAGGTGTTGCATTTCATACAGGTGCCGTTGCGCACCAAGGTATAATTGCCGCATTCGCCGCATGGATCGCCTTCATAGCCCTGCATTTTTGCTTTGGTCCGATCATCCATAACCGCGGCAGCCGACACCTCGGATCCGCGTGTTGCCGTAGCAATAGCCGTGTCCAGCGCGGCATCCATTGGCATTGCCGCTGTGGAGACGGCGCCTTGCATTTGACCGCCCTGATAGACCACAAAATCTTGTGGCACTCGATTGCGGTGATAACCTGTGGAAACCATCTGCTTGAGTACTTCGATTCCCTTGGCCGCTTTGCTATCTTCAACAGCACGCAGGTTGGATGCGCCCTCCTCTTCCCCGCGGCCGATGTCATCAAATGATGCGCCCTCGGGTTTGACATGGGCCAGATCTTCACGGTCAAGATAGGAGACCGCCAATTCCCGGAAGATATAATCCAAAATAGAGGTCGCATTCTTGATGCTGTCGTTGCCCTGCACCATTCCAGCTGGCTCAAATTTGGTGAAGGTAAAAGCGTCCACGAATTCATCGAGCGGTACACCGTATTGCAGGCCGACGGAGACCGCAATGGCGAAATTATTCATCATCGCGCGGAAGCCCGCACCCTCTTTGTGCATGTCAATGAAGATTTCGCCCAATTGGCCATCCTCATATTCACCAGTGCGCAGATAGACCTTATGCCCGCCAACAATCGCCTTTTGCGTATAACCCCGGCGCCGTTGCGGCATTTTTTCGCGGTTGGAGCGGATCACCTCTTTGATCACCACTTTCTCTACAATTTTTTCGGCCAAAACAGCTGCTTTTTCCTGCGCCGAACCGGTGGCGAGCACCTCTTCGGCTTCCTCATCATCTTCGACAAGCGAAGCGGCCAGAGGTTGAGATAATTTGGAGCCATCGCGATACAATGCGTTGGCCTTGATCCCTAACGACCAGCTCAATTCATAGGCCGCCTGACACTCCTCGATGGTTGCATCATTGGGCATATTGATGGTTTTAGAAATTGCGCCTGAGATAAAAGACTGTGCTGCTGCCATCATGTAGATGTGGCTGTTAACGCTCAGATACCGTTTGCCCTTTTTGCCGCAAGGGTTGGCACAATCAAAGATACTGTAATGCTCTTGTTTTAGATGCGGCGCACCCTCCAAGGTCATTGTGCCACAAACGTGGTCATTGGCCGCATCAATCTCCGCGCGGCTAAAGCCCAAATGCGTGAGCAGGTCGAAGCTTGGATCCATGAGCTTGGTGGCTGGAATGCCCAGAACACCGGTGCAGAAGTCTGCGCCCAATGTCCATTGATTGAACACAAAGCGGATGTCAAAGGCTGAGGGCAAAGCAGACTCGATTTTGTCAATTTCAGCCTGACCAAAGCCATGTCCAATCAAAGCCGTGTGATTGATACCGGGCGCGTTGCCCAGCGACCCGTGACCCACAGCATAGCTAACGATCTCTTCAATTTCATTGCTGCGGTAGCCTTGTTTGGCCAATGCGGCCGGCACCGATCGGTTGATGATCTTGAAGTATCCACCACCCGCAAGTTTTTTGAACTTCACCAAAGCGAAATCTGGTTCGATCCCGGTAGTGTCGCAATCCATGACCAGACCAATCGTGCCGGTCGGGGCAATCACGGTGGCTTGCGCATTGCGATAGCCGTGTTCCTCCCCCAGGGCGATCGCTGTATCCCAGCTCTGTTTTGATAAGGCTACCAGGCTTTGATCTGGGCAATTCGCATGATCGAGCGGCACGGGCTTGATGGCAAGAGCTTCATAGCCGTCGCTTTCACAATAGGCCGCATTGCGATGATTGCGCATGACACGCAGCATGCTGTCAGAATTTTTCTTATAACCTGGGAAGGGTCCCAACTCGCCAGCCATTTCGGCTGAAGTGGCATAGGCCACACCGGTCATCACAGCTGTCAGCGCACCGCAAAGCGCCCTGCCCTCATCACTGTCATAGCCAAAACCCATATTCATCAATAAGCCGCCGATGTTGGCATAGCCAAGACCCAGCGTACGGAACTCATAGGAGCGTTGCGCGATCTCTTTCGAGGGAAACTGCGCCATCAAGACACTGATCTCCAGAGTGACCGTCCAAAGGCGTGTGGCATGCACATAGTCATCCGCCTGAAATTCACCGTTTTCATAGAAGGTCAGCAAATTCATTGAGGCCAGGTTGCAAGCCGTATCATCAAGGAACATATATTCCGAACAGGGGTTGGAACCACGAATTTCTCCATCCGCTGGGCAGGTGTGCCAGGCGTTGACCGTATCATGGTATTGAATTCCTGGATCGGCGCAGGCCCATGCCGCATGCCCGACCTGCGCCCAAAGATCGCGCGCCTTTATGGTCGTGGCAACGGATCCATCCGTCCGGTTCAACAATTCCCAATCTGCATCTTTTTGCACCGCATAGAGAAATGCATCCGTGACGCGGATAGAGTTGTTCGAATTTTGTCCAGAAACAGAATTATAGGCCTCAGAATCCCAGTCTGTGTCATAGGTTGGAAACTCGATGCTGGTGTGACCCTGCTTTGCGTAATCCAACACGCGTTTGACATAGGTCTCCGGGATGGCGACTTTCTTTGCCGCTTTCACCGCCTCTTTCAAAGCAGCGTTCACTTTGGGATCATAGGCGTCGGTTGCGGCCCCATCCCAAGATTTAATCGCGGCGAAAATCAAATTGAGCTTTTCTTCATGCATTTTGGAGCCGGCCACGATGGAGGCTACTTTTTGCTCCTCGATCACCTTCCAGTTGATGAAATCTTCAATATCAGGGTGATCTGCATCACAGATCACCATTTTGGCCGCCCGACGGGTGGTACCGCCGGATTTAATAGCCCCCGCGGCCCGATCGCCAATTTTCAAAAAGCCCATCAGGCCGGAAGACTTTCCGCCGCCAGAGAGGTTTTCACCGGCGCCGCGCAGCGAAGAGAAGTTGGTTCCTGTGCCCGAGCCGTATTTGAACAAACGCGCTTCACGCACCCAAAGATCCATGATCCCACCGTCATTCACCAGATCATCGGATACGGACTGGATAAAACAAGCGTGCGGCTGCGGATGCTCATAGCTGCTGTCCGATTTGGTCAGCTTGCCGGTCTTATAATCGACGTAGTGATGACCCTGTGCCGGACCATTAATCCCATAAGACCAATGAAGCCCAGTGTTAAACCATTGCGGTGAGTTCGGAGCGGCTCTTTGAGTTGCCAACATATAGCGCATCTCGTCAAAATAGGCGCTGGCATCTTCTTCAGTGGTAAAATAGCCACCCTTCCAACCCCAGTAGGCCCATGCACCAGCTAGCCGGTCAAAGACTTGCTTGGCGGAGGTTTCCCCCCCGAATGTCGCGTTCTCGGCGGCCACACGCCGGCGCAAGAAACTCGGCATGCCTGATTCTTTCACAGCCTTGGTGTCAGACGGCACACCCGCCTTCCGAAAATACTTCTGCGCCAAAACATCCGACGCAACCTGCGACCATGATGCCGGGACCTCTAGATCAGCGAGATGAAACACCACGGTGCCATCCGGGTTGCGAATCTCGCTTGTGGTCTTTGTGAACTCAATTGAGCTATATGCATCTTCATTAGGGCTGGTAAATCGCCGTTCAATCTTCATATCTCTGCCTCATTTTGCCGTTTAAATACGGCTCTTTAAACAATCAATCAGCTCGCAGATCTCTGAAACCTGTTTAGGTCCAGGGGCCTCGCCGCCTAGTTTTAAATACTACATTTTGTGTATTTCTCTGCTGCCACCACTAACAGATCTAGTTTCCACGGGCAGGTCAACGATTTTTTAACGTTTTTGACAGGAAAATTTTCTTGATTTAGAAAACGGCTAAAATTCTGTCCTAGGGTTTAGGCCATATGGCGGGCCTGCCCGTAATTTAGCGCTGCGGATAACTAAAACAAACTCTGCGACTTTAGAATATTCGCACAGGGCTTGCGATATGACTAAAGTCGCGCGCGCGCTCAACCAAAGACCGGGCAAGACAGAAGCTCGGCACGGTACTGCATCTTATTGCGAGATTTTTTGAAACAGTGGTCGGGGCGGCGAGATTCGAACTCACGACCCCCTGTACCCAAAACAGGTGCGCTACCAGACTGCGCCACGCCCCGACACTGCGGCTTCTTTAGGCAATTGGTTTGAGAAAGAAAAGGGGTTTTCACAAACAGCTTGGGGTTTTTTCGTCCACAGCCAGCCGAGCATCGCTCAAAACCGTACCCGGACCAATGTTTAAAGCTGCAGTAAGCCCCGCGTTGATCTCCAGAACATATTGCGCGGGCCCAGTGCTGCGCAATGGCGTCTCATCGCCGGGAATCGCATTTTCGTGAATATTAACCAAGCGACCGGCGGAATCGAAAAACAGTATATCCAAAGCGATCAACGTGTTTTTCATCCAAAAAGATAGGCTGCGCTCACGCTCATAAACAAACAGCATGGCCGAAAATTTGTCCAGCTGCGGCCTGTGCATCAAGCCGCGCGCCCGCTCGCGCTCATCATCCATCACTTCGACGTGAAATTTTGCGCTGCCCCAAGGCCCAAACAGGTGAACGTGACCTTCTTTGCAATCCGCGACCCCGAAACTGCCAATCAAACAGATAACCGCAGCGAGGATTGCAATATTTCGGGTCATTTTACCTGCGCCGCCTCCCAGCTTAGGATCGCAACGTCCATAAGGCCGCGCTTACCTTCCACAACTCTCAGGGCGACCCCTTCACCACCAACCAAACCGGAAAGTTCGCAGCGCCGCAAGACATCTATATGCTATATGCACAAATATGTCGTCAGACTTTCCGAACACATTGGCAAAGCCAAAACCCTTGGCCTTATCAAACCACTTGATCCGCCCAGGCTGTAGCTCAATTTCCGACAGGGCCACATCATCCAGCGCGTCCATTTATCCATAGCCAAAGGTGTTGAACAAGCTGGGCGATGCAACAGACAAGACCTCAGAGGCCTGGGTTCCCCTATCTGAGCGATGGGCAATCACTTTGACCTCAACACCATCGGCAATCGAACTTTGCCCAAAGTTGCGCAGCACTTTGGTATGCAAAAAAATGTCCATTTTTATCTCATCAGAAACGATGAAACCAAAGCCTTTTACGGGATCAAACCAATTAATTGTGCCGCTAAGCATCAAATATCTATTAACAGTGTCTCGGAGCATGTTTATCTATCAAATTTAAAACCAAAAATTTTAAATATCTAATACTTTACTGTTTATACCTTAAATTATTTTAGAGGCGCACTCAACCAAATATGCAGCGCGACAATGGAAATTCTCGCACTGCCATGCGCCAAATGCGCCTAAGCTGGAGCTGCGTTTGCGGCGAATACCATGATGGGCCAAACATCGGTGATGACGCTCGACGGCAGGCGTCTTGCGCCTCACCGAAGGTAAAAACAGCTCAAGGATACAAGCGTTGGACATCCCAAGCTGCTCCCGGCTTGGACCGAGTCCAGCGGAAACGATCATGGAGACGCGCCTCCCCATCGGCCCAAAACTCTAACTCGACAGGTTTTATGCGGATCCCGCCCCAAAAACTTGGCCGCGCGACAGAATCACCCTGCACTGCGCGGACAGCTTCAACGCGATTCATCAACGCTTGCCGCGACTCGAGTGGTTGTGACTGGACCGAAGCCACCGCCCCGATCCGCGAAAGCGGCGACCGGCTCATAAAATATTCATCTGCCAGCGGACCATCCTCCCGCTCGATAAAACCGCGACATCGGATCTGTCGACGCAGAGATTTCCAGTGAATTACAAAGGCTGCGCGCCCGGCTTCAAAGGCTTCTTGCGCTTTTGTACTCTCATAATTGGTATAAAAGACAAAAGCACCATCCTCGATAGACTTAAGCAACACAATTCGCGCATTGGGCATGCCATGGGCGTCAACGGTCGACAGCGCCATAGCATTGGGGTCATTCAACTCCCCCGCTTCCGCATCACTCATCCAATCACGCGCCAGAGCAAAGGGATCGTTGCCTTCGAAAATTCCAGTTCTTTTTTCCATGTCAGAGGTAGCCTTTGGGTTGATGCATAGAAGGTGTTCGCTTAGACAATTCTTATATAATTCTCGATGGGGGAAAGTCCAATGGGGCTGATGACCGGAAAACGAGGCCTAATCATGGGCCTGGCCAATGATAAATCAATCGCCTGGGGCATCGCAGAGACTTTGCGCGCCGAGGGTGCCGAGATCGGTGTGACCTATATGGGGGACGCGATGAAAAAACGCGTCTTGCCGCTGGCCGAACAACTCGCTGCGACCATCGTGGTTGAATGTGACGCCGGAGACCCAGATTCAATTGCCGCTTTGATGAAACACGCAAAAGACACATGGGGGCAGATCGACTTCATCGTGCACGCCATTGGTTTTTCAGACAAATCAGAGTTGCGTGGGCAGTATATCAACACGTCGCGGGACAATTTCCTGATGACGATGGATATTTCCGCGTATTCCTTCACCGCCATATTGCAAGCGGCTCAGGAGCTTTTGACACCCGGCGCATCCTGCCTGACCATGACCTATTACGGTGCCGAAAAAGTAATGCCCAACTACAATGTCATGGGCGTGGCGAAGGCGGCTTTAGAAGCCTCAGTGCGCTATTTGGCCGAAGACTTGGGGCGCAATAATGTCCGCGTTAACGCTATCTCAGCGGGAACAATCAAAACCCTAGCCGCCTCCGGCATTGGCGATTTTCGTGAGATTATGAAATGGAATGAAACCAACAGCCCATTGCGCCGCACAGTGACCCAGTCAGAAGTCGGAAAATCGGCTCTTTATCTGCTGTCAGACCTCGGTTCTGGCGTGACGGGAGAAATTCTGCATGTCGATGCTGGCTACCATATCATCGGAATGAAGGGTCTCGAGCTGCCTGGATAGCAGGTTAAGTGATTTTAAAAGTTAGGAAACATCATGTCAGATCGGCTACCACATGAGAAAGGCTTCCATGTCAGTTGGGATCAAATGCACCGAGATTCGCGGGCACTGGCCTGGCGCCTCGATGGCAAAGGTCCGGAAGATGGCGCATGGCGCGCAATTGTGGCAATTACACGCGGCGGAATGGCCCCCGCGATGATTGTGGCGCGAGAATTGGACGTGCGCAATGTTGATACGGTCAGCGTGAAAAGTTATCATCATCAAGAACGCGCCGATGCCGTCATTCTCAAGGCACCAGACACTGAACTAATGGGCGATGGGGCAGGTATTTTGATTATTGATGATTTGGTTGACAGTGGGAAAACCCTAGAGCTGGTGCGCTCGAAATACCCCAAGGCCCATTTCGCTACGGTCTATGCCAAACCACAAGGCCGGCCGATGGTCGATACTTTCATTACTGAAGTTAGCCAAGACACTTGGATCTTCTTTCCATGGGATATGGCTTTGCAATATGTGCAGCCCTATCGCGGGACCGATTGATAAATAAGGGTCAAGAGTGGCTCCAAAACCGCGCAGCGAGGTCAGCCAATGTGCCGCGACATCATTATCGATACGGATCCTGGCCAAGATGATGCGGTCGCAATCTTACTCGCCTTGGCGTCTCCAGAGCTCAACGTTCTGGGTTTGACCTGCGTTGCGGGCAATGTCCCTTTAGAGCGCACGAGCTACAATGCGCGACAGGTTTGTGAATTGGCAGGGCGCGCCAATATACCAGTGTTTGCCGGGTGCCATCGCCCTATGGGCCGCGGTTTGGTCACGGCAGAACATGTGCATGGGGACAGCGGATTGGATGGGGCACCGCTACCGGCGCCCATGATGGCAGTGCAAAGCACCCACGCCGTAGACTTTATAATCAACAGCCTCCGCGCTGCGCCACCAAAAACCATCACCCTGTGCCCACTTGGCCCGCTGACAAATATCGCCACCGCCCTCAAGCGCGCGCCTGATATCGCGGATCGCATCGCGCAAGTTGTCTTGATGGGGGGGGCCTATTTTGAGGTTGGCAATATCACACCCGCAGCTGAATTTAACATCTTTGTCGACCCGGAAGCGGCTCAACTGGTGTTTCAATCTGGCTTGGATTTGGTTGTAGCACCCCTAGATGTGACCCATAAGGCACTGACAAGCCCAGCTTGGAGTTCTGCGCTGCGCGCCAAAAACCATCCGGTCTGCGACGTGGTGGCCGGCTGGACGGAATTCTTTGAGCGGTTCGATACTCAGAAATATGGCTCCGAAGGCGCGCCGCTGCACGATCCATGTGTCATTGCCTATTTGATCGCGCCGGAGCTTTTCTCTGGACGGAAGATCAATGTGGAGATTGAAACCCAATCCGACCTGACCCGCGGCATGACAGTTGCCGATTGGTGGCGCGTCACGGATCGTCCGTCCAATGCCATGTTTCTCGGGCATATCGATGCAGTGAAATATTTTGAGCTCATTACAAAACGCCTGGCGCGCTTGTGATGCAGGCCAATTGGAACAATAGCTATGCAGCCCTACCGGCGCAAATGTTTACACGACAAGCGCCTGTGCCAGTAGCAGCCCCGAAAGCTTTAATGCTCAATGCTGAACATGCAGAGGAGTTAGGCATCACCTTTGATAAAGATTGGCCGCTGTTTATGTCGGGCAATCGAATTTCTCAGGGCGCAGACCCGATAGCCCAGGCCTATGCTGGCCATCAATTTGGCCATTGGAACCCGCAGCTGGGCGATGGGCGGGCGGTGCTTTTGGGCGAGGTCATCGGGCCGCAGGGGCGCGTTGACATTCAACTCAAAGGCGCCGGACGCACGGCCTGGTCACGTAATGGCGATGGGCGGGCTTGGTATGGGCCTGTCCTGCGCGAGTATCTGATCTCCGAGGCCATGCATGCGCTCGGCATTCCGACGACCCGCGCCCTAGCCGCCGTTGCCACAGGTGAGACGATACTGCGTGAACAAGGCCCCCTGCCCGGCGCGGTCATATGCAGAACAGCTTCAAGCCATATTCGGGTAGGTACATTTCAATATTTCGCTGCGCGCGATGATACCCAAGCGCTGGAAGCGCTCTTGCACCAAGCCATAGAGCGGCACTATCACACAGCCCGAACGGTCGAGCATTTTTTGAGCGCAGCCGTGGCCGCACAAGCACGCCTTGTTGCGCAATGGATGGGGCTGGGCTTTATCCACGGGGTGATGAACACTGACAATAGCCATGTGGGGGGGATCACAATTGATTATGGCCCCTGTGCGTTTATGGATGAGTTTGTGCCGATGAAAACCTTTAGCTCTATTGATCGGCTGGGTCGCTATGCCTATGGCAATCAGCCAAATTTAGCCGCGTGGAATATGGCTCAACTGGCCACGGCGCTGCTGCCCCTAACCGAGGATCGCGACGCCAGCATCGCCCGCTTTACCGAAATTGTGCAGGGCTTTGGTGACATTTTTGACAAAGAATATACCGCGGTTTTTGCCCGCAAGCTCGGTTTGACGCAAAGCCAAGAAACGGATTTTCTGGTCGATGGGTTGCTAAAAATGATGGCCAATATTGGCGCAGATTATACGCTGTGTTTTCGAGCATTGGCCACGGGGGAAAGCCATGCGCATCTGGGCGCGCATCCTGATTTTGCCAATTGGCACGCCCGTTGGCAGGCAGCCGGACCCGCGCAGGGAGCGTTGGCCCAGGTCAACCCGGCCATTATCCCACGCAATCACCTGATGGAGGCCATGATCGCCGATGCAGTCGCCGGCGATATGCAGCTGTTTCACGCGCTGCATGAGGCGCTCAAGGCACCATTTTCGCGCTGTGACACCCCGAGATTCATCGCTGCCCCCTATCCGCAAGACGTTGTAACACAAACTTTTTGCGGCACTTAGTGTGACGCAGGTTAGAAAGTTTTCCGCGCCTGTGACATCCATTAATCGGACTTTTTTGCATGACCAATTTGTCGATCATCGCCGCCCGCGTAGGTTTTATGACGTCTCGCAAGGCATTGTGTCAATTATAGACTGGGGGTAATTTGTTTCACTATTTCAGTGGCTTTGTCCTTCTCTGTGCCGAAATTTGAATTCAAATCGCTAATTTTACTCGTAACCTATATTGTGGTTTTGTTCTTGATCATCGTAAAAGATCCCACCGTTGCGCCAATGGCCCGGCGGCTGGGCGATAATCCTGATCCGCGCTGAGGTTGGCCGGGCATTTGGGGCGTGGGTGACTATATGGCGAAAAACATAATACAAAGATGCGCACAAAATAGGCTGCGCATGACCGACCAACGTCGCATCGTTGCTCAAGTCTTGGAAGATTCACAAGATCATCCCGATGTTGAAGAGCTCTATGCGCGCGCGCTGAAACTGGATCCACGGATATCCATCGCGACAGTCTACCGCTCCGTCAAATTGTTCGAGGAATCAGGCATTCTGGAAAAATTAGAATTTGGCGATGGTCGGGCGCGCTATGAGGATGCAGAGCGTGACCATCACGATCACCTGATAGATATGAACAGCGGCGAGGTGATTGAATTTATCGACCCAGATATTGAAGCTTTGCAAGAAAAAATTGCAGAGCGCCTGGGCTATCGCCTTAAAGGACATCGTTTGGAGCTATACGGCGTGCCAATTAAGCGCGGCGAAAATGTCTGAAAGAATAAAACGCGAAAATCTTCTCGGTATTGGTTTCATCACTCTGGCCATGGCCGCTTTTGCGGTGGAAGATTCGTTGATCAAACTTCTCTCAACCCGCCTGTCCTCGGGCCAAATCCTATTGATGATTGGCTTTGGCGGGACTTTGGGCTTTTTTATCTGGAGCCGCCATAAAGGCGAGGGTTTGACCGGTGAGATTATTCGGAACCCCTGGGTCATTGGCCGCACCCTGTCGGAGCTGGTCGGCACGGCATTTTTTGTGCTCTCCTTAGCTTTAGTACCCATCACCACAGTATCCGCCATCATTCAGGTCAGCCCGCTGCTGGTGACCTTGGGCGCTGCTGTCGTGTTGCGTGAGAAAGTTGGGATCAGGCGTTGGTCTGCTATTCTTGTAGGGCTCTTTGGCGTTGCCGTGATCCTAAGACCTTGGTCTGCGACTTTTGAGGCCTCCGCACTTTTGGCACTCATGGGGGTGGTTGGCCTGTCTGCACGCGATGTGGCGACCAGGCGCATTGCCAAATCTACACCCAGTTTGGCACTCGCGACATTAGGTTTTGGCGCGACCATCCCAGCGGGGCTGATCCTTTTGATCTTCGATCCCCGCCTTGTTGTGCCCGCACCAACAGACTCCTCACTGATTGTGGTCAGCATTTTGATCGCCATTGGGGGCTATTATTGCATTATCGCCGCCATGCGCATCGGCGAGGTCTCCGCTGTGGTGCCTTTTCGTTATTCACGTTTGGTATTTGGCGTGGCCATCGGCGTTTGGTATTTTGGCGAGGTGCTTGATCACTGGACACTCGTCGGCTCAGCCATTGTCGTCCTGTCGGGCCTCTACGCCCTGTGGCGCGAATCCTTACTGGGATAGATTTGCGTCAAAACGCTCTTTCGCTCGCAGCCCCCACTTGTTAAAGCGCACGCAACTGAGCTTTACCGGAGTTGCATCTATGTCCACGATTATCGATATACACGCCCGCGAAATTCTTGACAGCCGGGGCAACCCTACGGTTGAGGTCGATGTGATCTTACAAGATGGCACCCTCGGCCGCGCTGCCGTCCCGTCGGGAGCCTCAACCGGTGCTTATGAGGCCGTTGAGCTGCGCGATGGCGATAAAAATCGTTATATGGGCAAAGGTGTGTTGACAGCGATTGAAAATGTGAACGGAGAAATTTCAGATGCATTGGTTGGCTTTGAAGCCGATGAACAGGTCGCAATTGATCAGGGCATGATAGAAATGGACGGCACGTCCAATAAAGCGCGCTTGGGCGCCAATGCGATTTTGGGGGTCTCCTTGGCCGTCGCCAAAGCCGCTGCGGACTATTGTGGTCAGCCGCTTTATCGCTACATCGGTGGCACATCAGCACGGGTTTTGCCTGTGCCCATGATGAATATTCTTAATGGCGGCGAGCATGCGGATAACCCGATAGATATTCAAGAATTCATGATCATGCCAGTTGCCGCTGAAAACATCCGCGATGCGGTTCGAATGGGTGCAGAAGTTTTTCATACACTCAAAGGTGATCTCGCTGCCGCGGGCCTTTCAACAGGTATCGGCGATGAGGGCGGTTTTGCCCCCAATATTTCTTCGTCACGGGCAGCCTTGGATTTCATCATGCAGGCCATTGAGAAGGCCGGCTACAAGCCCGGTGAAGACATCTACCTCGCCTTAGATTGCGCTGCCAGCGAATATTGCAAAAATGGCATCTATGAGATGAAAGGCGAAGGTAAATCGCTCAACTCGGCAGAAAATGTCGCCTATCTGGCCGCCTTGGTGGAAGATTACCCAATTATCAGCATTGAAGATGGCTGTGATGAAGATGATTGGGGCGGCTGGAAATTTTTGACTGAGACCCTAGGTGATCGGTGCCAATTGGTCGGAGACGATCTTTTTGTAACCAATCCGGAACGTTTGGCCATGGGCATTGAGCGTGGGTCCGCGAACTCAATGCTGGTAAAAGTCAACCAAATTGGATCGCTGACCGAGACCATGCGGGCCGTAGAAATGGCACATCGAGCGGGCTTTACCAATGTGATGAGCCATCGCTCTGGCGAGACCGAAGACGCGACCATCGCTGATTTGGCCGTTGCCACCAACTGTGGGCAAATCAAAACTGGCTCACTGGCGCGGTCAGACCGGCTTGCCAAATACAACCAGCTGATCCGTATTGAGGAAGAGTTGGGAGACACCGCCATCTATGCGGGTCGCTCGATCCTAAAATCTTGAGGCGGCAACATTGAAACGGGCGGGTTTTGCCCGCGATCTTGTCAATTCCCGTCCTTGGTCAAATCCGCAATGGCCGCTCTCCTGCGTGTTTAAGGAAGGCTGATTTTTCCTCCACAGAGCGGCGCCTTGGTCGCGGTTGTGGCGGGAAATGACGTTGCCAGACCGCGTGCAACACGGGCTGCGAGATAGGCGAAGGCCTGCGCTTCGAGCATATCGCCATCCAACCCGATATCATCAATGTCATACACCTTCATCGGCAATTTCATCGCCAATTGCCGCATTATTTCAATGTTTTTTCGGCCTCCACCACTGATCCAAACCTGTTTGGGTTGAACCGGTATGAGCGGCAGGGCTGCCTCTATTGCCGCGACGCATAGGGCTGTCAGTGTCGCGGCTGCATCCGCCGGGGCCAGCTGCGCCACCAGCTCCACCATGTCGCTAAAACTGTCACGATCCAAAGATTTCGGTGCGGAACGCGAAAAATACGGCCGCTGCAAAAAGAGGGCGACAAGCTCTTCATCCACCCGACCGGAAGCGGCCAAAGCACCGCCCACATCATAGGGGTGTCCAGTAGTTTTCATCATGAAGTCATTCAAGGGCGCATTGGCCGGACCCGTATCAAACGCCAGCAGGCCTTGTTCGGCTGGCAAGCGGGCGTCGATCCAGGTGAGATTGCCGACACCACCGAGATTCACAATCGCCATAGGCTCTTCTATCTGCTTGTAGCGAGCCAATGCCCAATGAAATATCGGCGCCAAGGGCGCACCCTGTCCACCGCAGCCCACATCCTCAGAGCGAAAATCCCAAGCAACGGCCGTGCCTGCGCGCCGCGCTAATTCTGAGCCACTGCCCAGCTGGTGCGTACGGGAATTTTGTGGATCGTGGCACAGTGTTTGTCCATGAAACCCAATCAGCTCCGCCGGCGGCAATTGCGACCACGCCTCCAGATGCGCCGCCATAATTAACTTCGATACTGGCTCCAGCCCGGGCGCGCCGGGCCATTTTCCCAGTACGCCTTGTAACATCTGGCGCTCCGCTGCGCTGTAGGGCCGATAGACACTGGGGCCGAATTCGCAAATATCCACCCCATCTGTCAAAAGGCAGGCCGCATCCACCCCATCCAGCGAGGTGCCAGACATGAAACCCGTCACCCAAATTGGCTTATTACCGCCCATGCTCTTTCCCTATGTATTGGCTTTGACTATACACTGACCCGAAGGCGTTTGAGGAACAAGAGATCAATGACATATCACCCTAAATCAGAATTCATGGCTGTCATGATGCAACGTGGCTTTCTTGCCGATTGCACAGATTATCAAGGCCTCGATGACGCCTTGAGCCGCGGGGTGACACCAGCCTATATCGGATTTGATGCCACGGCGAAGTCACTGCATGTCGGCAGTTTGATCCAGATTATGATGCTGCGCTGGCTGCAAAAAACGGGACACAAGCCCATCACCCTCATGGGCGGAGGCACAACAAAGGTGGGCGATCCGTCATTCCGCGCCGATGAACGCCCTTTGCTGAACGAAGCGCAAATTGACAGCAACATCGCCGGAATCAAAAAAGTATTCGAGAGCTATATCAGCTATGACGACGGCCCAACCGGCGCCTTGATGCTCAACAATGCCGAATGGCTCGACAGTCTAAATTACTTGGATTTTCTGCGCGACATCGGCCGGCATTTTTCGGTCAATCGGATGCTGAGCTTTGAATCGGTAAAATCGCGCATCGACCGGGAACAATCTTTAAGCTTTCTTGAGTTCAACTACATGATTTTACAAGCCTATGATTTTCTGGAGCTGAACCGCCGATATGGGTGTCTCTTTCAAATGGGTGGCTCTGATCAATGGGGCAATATCGTCAATGGGATTGACCTCACCCGCCGGGTTCTGAATCATGAGATCTACGGCCTCACCTCACAGTTGATGACCACATCCGACGGCAAGAAGATGGGAAAATCCCAAAATGGCGCCGTCTGGCTGAATGCCAATATGCTCTCACCTTACGAGTTTTGGCAATTTTGGCGCAACACCACGGATGCGGATACTGGGCGGTTTTTGAAACTCTACACCGAGTTGCCCATCAATGAATGCGACCGTCTTGGCGCCTTAGAGGGCTCAGAGATCAACCGCGCAAAAATTATTTTGGCCAATGAGGTGACAACTCTGCTGCATGGACCGGACGCCGCAAAGACGGCAGAGGCCACCGCGCGCGACGTCTTCGAAAAAGGCGGTGTTGGTGATGATTTGCCCACTCTGACCCTGGCTGTCTCCGATCTCGCAGATGGTATTTCCATCGTGCAACTTTTGGTGAAATCTGGCTTGGCCGGCAGCGGCAAAGAGGCGAAACGCTTGATTGCTGAAGAAGGGGCAAAGCTAAACGATGCGCCACTTAACGACGCCAGTCTGGTCCTGAATGCAGATGATTTCACCAAGCCGATCAAATTGTCAAAAGGAAAAAAGAAACATGCGTTGGTTCAGCTGGGATGACGGGGCGCACCGCTCAAACCTTCGCCCCACCGGTGGTGGAGGCCTATAGCTGGCTGGAAGGCAAGGATTTTTCGCAGCGTGCGTTGATAAATGTCAGTCAAGCCGCGCCCGTGGCTCCGCCCCCGGCGCCCTTGAGGGCGCATATGGCCAAGGTGATAGAAGAGGTTGACACCCATCTGTACGGGGCCGTTTTGGGGCTTGAGCCTTTAAGGGCAAAACTGGCCCATCACAGCAGCGCACTGTATCAAGGCCAGGTCACGACCGAGCAGGTGGCCATCACATCAGGGTGCAATCAAGCGTTCAGCGCGGTCGTGGCAACGCTATGCCGCGATGGTGATGAGGTCATTCTTCCCACGCCTTTCTATTTTAATCACAAAATGTGGCTTGATATGAGCGGCGTGCGCTGCTGCGCTTTGCCGTGCCAAGGAGATATGATTCCTGATCCTGCTGAGGCAGCCCGGCGCATCACCGAACGCACCAAGGCCATTGTGCTGGTTACTCCCAACAACCCTTGCGGGGTGGAATATCCAGCAGATGTTATTCAAGCCTTTTATGATCTCGCCAAATCCCGTGGACTTGCACTGATCATCGATGAAACCTATCGCGATTTTCACAGTCAAAGCGGCCCGCCCCATCGCTTATTTGAACAAGAAAATTGGCAAGACACACTCATTCAGCTCTATTCTTTCTCCAAAGCCTATCGGCTGACCGGCCATCGGGTTGGGGCGATTGTCACCTGTGAGACGCGGCTGGCAGAGATTGAAAAATTTCTCGACGCGGTGACCATTTGCCCAAGTCAGTTGGGTCAAAAAGCAGCGCTCTGGGGCTTGCAAAATTTGGGCGACTGGCTGGCTAAAGAGCGGCTGGAAATTTTTGCCCGCCGGCAAGCCATCGTGGATCACTTCCCCACTTTGGCCGCGAAAGGGTGGCGTCTGTTGGGGCTTGGTGCTTATTTTGCGTATCTGGAACATCCGTTTGACGTCTCCGCAACGGAACTCGCAAAGCAACTCGTCGAGGAGGCTGATGTCCTTGCACTCCCAGGATCTATGTTCGTGCCCGAAGGGGATGACTACGGTCGACGTCAGCTGCGTATCGCATTTGCAAACATCAGCACAGAAATGATCGTTGTTTTGTTTGACAGAATGGCGCAGGTAAGCCAGTAACTGGCTTGCTGCTTTGCTGTTGTTGGCTTATGCATTTTGGAACTAAATTAAAGGGATCGCCCCAATGGCTACGAAGAAAAAATCTGGTGCAAGCAAACTCGCAGTTTGGGTTATCGTAGGGCTATTGGTGTTTGGCATGATCGGATTTGGGGCGGCCGGTATTAATGGCACGCAGCGCAGCCTTGGAAAAGTGGGCGATAAAACCGTGTCCATTTCCTCCTATAGCAACGCGTTGCAAAGCGAAATGGCGCAATTTCAAGAGCAAATTGGCCGCACTATAACGCCACAAGAAATGCAAGCCATTGGCCTCGATCAACGTGCATTGAACCGGGTGATCAGCACGCGCGCTTTGGACCAATTGGTCACCGACCTTGGCCTGTCTTCGGGTGATGCGCGCGTGCGCGAGCAAGTGGTTGAAATTCCCGCGTTCCAAGGGCTTGATGGCGAGTTTGACCGTGAAGCTTACGCGGAAGTCTTGCAACGCAACAATCTCAAAGAAGAGGATTTTGAAACCTCCCTGCGCGAAGACGCTGCGCGCCGTATCTTGCAAGAGGCGGTTCTCACGGGGGTCACCGCGCCGCAAGCCTATGCGAAAGCTTTGGTCGGCTATCTTGCCGAAACGCGGGATTTCTCTTGGGCGCGCCTCACGCAGGACATATTGGTCAGTGCGGTGCCCGAGCCTAGCGAAGAAGATTTGGTCGCCTATCACAGCGAAAATCCACTCGAGTTCACAACCTTAGCTGCCAAATCAATCAGCTATATTTGGCTGACTCCAGCCATGTTGGCAGATGCCATTGAAATTGAGGAGCGCTACTTACGCGCCGCCTATGAAGCCCGCAGTGATGAATTTATCCAATTGCCGAGCCGGATGGTCGAACGGGTGATTTTTCCCTCGCAAGAAATGGCTGCAAACGCCATGAAGGCCATCACTGAACAAGCCACCACCTTTGAAGAGGTGGTCGAGAGCCGCGGTTTGACGCTGCAAGATGTCGATCTTGGCGATATGACAGAAGCAGAACTGGGCGAAGCTGGTCCCGTAGTGTTCTCGGTACAAGAGCCTGGTGTGATTGGTCCAGCGCAGACGGACTTGGGCCCTGCATTGTTCCGCATTAATGCAATTTTGGACGGAAATGTGCAAAGCTTTGACGCCGTACGCGCGCAATTGAATCTCGATGTTGCTTTAGATCGGGCCACGAGCCAAATCGCCGATATCGCTGAACAGGTCGATGATCTTTTGGCCGGTGGCGCGACCTTGGAAGATGTGGCCGCAGAGACAGATCTGCAACTGGCCACCGTGAATTGGCATGTGCAATCAGAAGGTGACATCTCTGATTATGAGGAGTTTCAGACCGCTGCGGCCGCTGTCACAGCAGAAGATTTTCCAGCTCTTAAAACTTTGAGCGATACTGGAATCTTTGCTCTGCGGCTTGATGGAGAATTGCCCGCAGAGTTGCAGCCCCTCGCAAGCGTCCAAGACGCCGCCGTCGAAAGCTGGACAGCCCAACAAATTCAGCAGCAATTGCTTGCGATGGCCGACCGCATCGCGCCGCAGGTCTCACTCGCCGCGCCCCTGGCCAGCTTCGGCCTGACAGAAAATCTACAAGACGATATGAACCGCAGTGACAGCGTAGAAGGAACGCCGCCGGCTTTGGTAATAACGGCTTTTGAAACAGGGCTGGGTAAAGCCTCTGTGCTGGACGCGGGCGACGGCGTGATCATCGTCATTCCGCGCGCCATCCATGTCGCCGATTTTGAAGACCCTCAAGTGCAATCGCTGCAAAAAATACTGGGCAATCGCATTGACACGACCCTGGCGCGCGATGTCTTCGAAGCCTTCAGCAACGCTGCGCGCGGTGCCGTCGATGTCGAGATCAACCCAACAACCCTGCGCTCTATCAACAACAGCCTGCTGGGCGGTGGGTAACCCCAATGGAACTCACACCGTCTTACGAAGAATTTGCCGCCAAATATGAGGCGGGCGAAAATCAGCTGGTTTATTCACGCCTCGCCGCCGATCTCGACACGCCCGTCTCGGTCATGCTCAAACTGTCTGAGGCGCAGAAAGATAGTTTTATCCTCGAGAGTGTCACCGGCGGAGAAATCAGAGGCCGTTATTCCATTGTCGGGCTTAAGCCAGATTTGATTTGGCGCTGCCGGGGCACGGCCAGTGAACTCAACCGTGAAGCCCGGTTTGATGGCAACAGTTTTGCGCCACAGGATGGCAATCCCCTGGATGAGCTGCGCGCATTAATTACAGAATGCCGCATTGATATGCCGACTGATTTACCCGCTGCAGCGGCCGGCCTTTTTGGCTATCTCGGCTATGATATGATCCGCTTGGTGGAGCATTTGCCGAATATCAACCCAGATCCCATCGGCGTGCCCGATGCGGTCATGATCCGCCCAACGGTTGTGGCCGTGCTGGATGGCGTCAAAGGTGAGGTGACGCTTGTCTCGCCGGCATGGGTCAACTCGGGTCTCTCTGCCCGCGCAGCCTACGCCCAAGCGGCCGAACGGGTTATGGATGCGTTGCGTGATCTCGAGCGGCCCGTGAGCTCAACCCATAGAGAACTCAGCGGAGCGGCGCATGTGGGTGCGCCCGAGTCAAATTTCACCAAAGAGGGCTACCTCGCGGCTGTTGAAAAAGCGAAGGATTACATCAAAGCCGGAGATATCTTCCAGGTGGTGCCGGCCCAACGCTGGGCGCAAGACTTCACATTGCCGCCTTTCGCCATGTATCGGGCGTTGCGGCGCGTGAACCCCTCGCCATTTATGTTCTTTTTTAATTACGGCGACTTCCAAATCATCGGCGCAAGCCCGGAGATTCTGGTGCGGTTGATGGACAATGAAGTTACGATTCGTCCCATCGCCGGCACGCGAAAACGCGGCGCCAATGCTGAAGAAGATAAATTCCTAGAAGCTGACCTCTTGGCGGATCCGAAGGAGCTGGCTGAACATCTCATGCTCTTAGATCTGGGGCGCAATGACGTTGGCAGGGTTGCTAAAATTGGCACGGTGCGCCCGACAGAAAAATTCACTGTGGAGCGTTATAGCCATGTGATGCATATCGTCTCGAATGTCGTGGGTGAGCTAGATCCGGCGCATGATGCCGTGGCTGCACTGTTGGCGGGCCTTCCCGCCGGCACGCTCTCGGGCGCGCCCAAAGTTCGAGCCATGCAAATCATTGATGAGTTGGAGCCGGAAAAACGCGGTGTTTACGGCGGCGGTTGCGGATATTTCTCTGCTGGTGGCGATATGGACATCTGTATCGCGCTGCGAACAGCTGTGCTCAAAGATGGCAAGCTCTATTCACAGGCCGGCGGCGGCGTTGTCTATGACAGTGATCCCGAGGCAGAATACCAAGAGACTGTGAACAAGGCCAAAGCCGTGTGGACCGCTGCGGCAGATGCTGCAAATTTCGCGGGCAAAGGCAACGGATAGAGATCAGTATTTGGCGGGCGCTTAAGACAAACGTTTGGTTGAAAGCGATATCAGGGCTTGTAAAAACAAGAACCATGCATCACATTCAATTTGTGGAATAAGTGGAGAACCCAAGCTGTGCCAATGACAAGACGTGATTTTCTCAAATCCAGCGGAGGGGCCGCGTTGGCCGCCAGTGCTGGGCTTTGGGCGCCGCAAACGGCGCATGCGCAGCTCACTTTAGGAGATATGCGCCTCGATGTGCTCAGCGATGGAAGCCTACGCCTGCCAGGCAGTTTTATCTTTGGCACAATGCCACAAGACGAATTGGGCCCAATTTTGGAGGCCTATGATCAATCGCCCGAGCTGCTTACCCCACCTTGTAACGTGACACTTCTGCGCACCGGCGATCGCAATATCTTGTTTGATGTTGGCTCTGGGCCGGATTTCGCTCCTACGGCCGGGCTGCTGCTCGACTCGCTGGACGCGCTTGGCTTGGCCCCCGAAGACATCACCGATGTGGCCTTTACCCACGGGCACCCAGATCATCTGTGGGGCTTGCTCGATGAGTTTGATGATCCATTGTTTACCGAAGCTTCCTATCTGATTGGCAAAACCGAATGGGACTATTGGATCGATCCCAATACAGTCGACAACATTTCCAGCGACCGCGTGCCTTTCGCGGTGGGCGCCAAACGACGCCTCGAAGCCATTGAAGATAATATTGAATTTTTCAAAGATGGCGAAGAGATTTTACCCGGAGTGGCCGCGCGCGCCAGCTTCGGTCACACCCCTGGACATATGGCCTTTGAAATTCGCTCTGGCAGCAAAGCCGCCATGGTCGTCGGCGATGCCATAGGCAACGATCATGTGGCGCTGGCACGCCCCGCTTGGATCTCAGGGTCCGATCAAGATGGGGAGACTGGCGCGGCCAGCAGGATCAGCCTGCTTGATCAAATTGCAACAGAGCAGATGCCGCTCATTGGATTTCATATCAATCAGGGCGGCATTGGCAGAGTTGAGAAAGCCAATGAGGGTTATAGGTTCATCGCGGAGATCTAAATCATGCTGAAAAAAATTGTTTTGTGTAGCCTTCTGGCCAGCCCGGCTCTCGCCAGCGAAGATATCGCAGATCAATATCCCGCCTCTTTGCTCTATTCGAAACCTGTTGAGGTGATCCCACATGTCTTTTCCGCGATCGGCGCCACGGCGCCCTCGACCTATGAAAACGCCGGACATAATAACAATCTAAGTTTCATCCTCACCGGCGACGGGGTTGTGGTGATCAATGCTGGTGGCTCTTATCTGCTCGCAGCAGCACTGCATGCGGAGATTAAAACCCTGACAGATCAGCCCGTGCGACTTGTGATCAATGAGAATGGCCAAGGGCATGCTATGCTCGGAAATTCCTATTGGGCAGATCAGGGAGTTAAGATTGTCGCCCATATCGACGCGGCCCATGAGTTTGAAGATCGCGGCGGACAGAGCCTCAGCGGGGCGGAGAACCGTTTGCAAGATCGCGCGCAAGGCAGCCAGGTGGTTTTGCCGGATGAAACCTTCGAAGATGTTTATCGCGTCCCGTTTGGCGATATGAACATCCAAGCACTGCATCTGGGTCCCTCGCATAGCCCGGGTGATATCGTGGTCTGGATGCCTGAGCAAAGCCTGGTGATTGCAGGTGACATCGCATTCCATGAGCGCATGCTGCCAATTTTCGAAGATACCATCACAATTGATTGGCTAGAGACTTGGGAAGAAGAGTTCGAAAGACTTGCGGCCACTTATGTCATTCCCGGCCATGGACACCCAACAAATATGGCGCAAGTGCGCAGATACACCCGTGACTATCTTGTCTATCTGCGCGAGAAGGTCGGAGAACATCTTGACGCCGGCGGCGATTTAGCTGGCGCCTATTATGTCGACCAAAGCCCTTACACCCATCTCGACACATTTGAAGAATTGGCGACGAGAAACGCAGGGCGGGTTTTTGAGCAAATGGAATTTGAATAGCGGCCGCCGCTACTGCGCGGCCATGGGTTTGCGAGCCAATTCGCATTGTGTCCAAAGATCACTTAATGCCGCAACCAAAGCGTCGATATCGGCGGAAGAATGCACCGGCGACGGGGTGATACGCAAACGCTCGGTCCCGCGCGGAACGGTTGGGTAGTTGATCGGTTGAATGTAAATGCCATAATCCTTCATCAAGATATCGGATATGAACTTGCATTTCATTGCATCCCCTACGATCACCGGTATAATATGACCCGGATTTTGAACATGAGGAATACCAAGTGCGTCAAAACGCGCCCGCACCTCAGCCACACGCTCGGCATGGGCCTGACGCTCCTTCTGGCTCGCTTTTAGATGTCGCACAGAGGCCGTTGCACCCGCTGCAACAGCCGGCGGCAGCGCCGTTGTAAAGATGAAACCACTGGCGAAACTGCGGAGGAAGTCGCAGAGCTCGGCAGAGGCCGCAACATAGCCGCCAACCACCCCAAACGCCTTACCCAAAGTGCCCTCAATAGCGGTCACGCGATGCATGAGGCCTTCTTGCTCGGCAATGCCCCCACCCCGCGGACCATAGAGCCCCACTGCATGAACCTCATCCAGATAGGTCATTGCGTTGTATTTCTCAGCCAGATCACAAATTTCAGCAATGGGAGCAATGTCACCATCCATGGAATAGACGCTTTCAAAGGCAATCAGCTTCGGACGATCCAAAGGTTGCGCAGCCAATTTGGCCTCAAGATCGACCAAATCATTATGTTTCCAAATTTGTCGTTCCGCTTTCGAATGGCGAATGCCTTCAATCATCGACGCGTGATTCAGAGCATCGGACAGCACCAAGCAGTCCGGAATACGCGCCGCCAAAGTGCCAAGTGCCGCCCAGTTTGACACATAACCGGAGGTA
The DNA here is from genome assembly GCA_943788425.1 of uncultured Planktomarina sp. GTDB lineage: Bacteria > Pseudomonadota > Alphaproteobacteria > Rhodobacterales > Rhodobacteraceae > Planktomarina. The sequence continues at coordinate 11,648 of CALSQF010000001.1, read as the reverse complement.
AATAATAGTGCGGCAGGCTTGCCATGCAGATCCGCCAATTCTTCTTCAAGCTGAACGTGATAGTCGGTGGTGCCAGAGATGTTGCGTGTGCCGCCTGCCCCCGCGCCACATGAGTCAATCGCCGCATGCATGGCATCTAACACATCGGGATGCTGCCCCATGCCGAGATAATCGTTGGAGCACCAAATCGTCACCTCCTGCGGATTGTCCTGCCCAAGCGAGGTTGCATGAGGGAAATTGCCATTATGGCGCTCCAAATTGGCAAACACGCGATAGTCACCGCTTGCGCGCAATGTCTCTAGGGATGTTTTGAAAAATGCGTCGTAATTCATGTCAATCTCCAAGCGCGTCTTGTACCAAGGCGTCGAGCAACGCTTGAACTTCTTGCATAATTCCATCGGGGTATCTGCGATATCCAATCAACACTTGGCCTTCTCGATCAGTAACAAAAATCGAATAAGGACAATGCGCTATATTCATTGGATCAGCTTCCATCATCCTGCGCGACAACACCGCAGAACAAAACAAAAAGATATCCGCAGCATCAAAAATCTTAACCTCACGACCAAGATCTTGACCGGTGCGTTCAAGCATCTCACCTGTGTGGCTGACGTAATCGATCACCAAACCCGCATCTAAAATCGCGCTCTCGACACTAAAGGTCGCATCATCGAAAGAGCCATCAAAAGCATAGGTGATCGCCTGAGATTGTGCCATAACGGGTGCCGCAAAACTGAGGGCCAAAGCGACGGCCAGATGACGAGACAGATTGAGGGACAGTCCGAACCCAAAACATATGTTGCGCATAATCTCTCCCTGCCTCGCTCTGGGTGGCCTGCCTATGGGCGCACCAAGGTCCAACCATCTTCATCAAGGGTCATCAGATCTACGACACCCGCTGGAACCGTCTCCGCCATGGCCACAATTGGCGGCGCTTTGCCCTCTTTTTTCGTCATGCCGGAAATCGTATTGGCACAGGCGGCAAAACTCACGTTTGGCATCGAGGCGCTGAAGCTCTGGAGTCGTTCCAGAACCGGCGATGTGTCTTCCCGCAGCATATGCAGCCCAGCGTTAAAAGCCACGACACGCACCTCGATTGTCTCACCAAGCCCTTCATAATGGCGCACCACATTGGCGGCCACATTCAACACGGTGTTCATTTTTTGTGGGTTATTGTCGCTGATTTGCAGCGCCAGCTTATGATCGGCAAGCCCGTCCTGCGCCATGGCCGCAGCCCCAATCACGCAAGACAGCAAAACTGCTGAAAGTTTCAGAATAAGTTTCATCTCGTATCCACCTGATTAAAAATAATTTTCAGCGAAAAAGCCCACTGAAAATCACAATATCATCCTACGTCTTACTCGAAGGTTTTCAAGTATTCGATCACCGCCGTTTGATCTGCCTCCTTACGCAGCCCAGCGAAGGACATTTTTGTGCCCTTGAGATAGGCTTTTGGTTTCGCCAAGAAGGCGGCCAATTCCACTTCTGACCACATTAGCCCATCCTGAGCCGCAACGCGCAGCGCCTTAGAATATTTAAATCCGTCCACAGATCCCGCGGCGGCGCCCACAATCCCATTGAGAACGGGGCCAGAGCGGTTTTTGGCTTTCTCACCGACCTGATGGCAAGATTTGCACTTCTTGAACACTTTCTTACCGGCAGCCGCCAGCTCCATATCAATCGTTGGAGCCGCGGGCTCCGGGGCAGGTTCTGGTGCGGCGGTGGCACTGACCGCTGTGGTGGCTGTATTTCCATCCAGCTCAGGGGTCACGTCCAAGACCAATGCGCGCATGGTGATCGCAACACTGTCTTTGCAAGCTGTCATGCAAGGCTCGCCAGACCAAATCGCATATTCCGCCTCAGCGCGGTTATCCACGATAAAACCACCCACATTTGGCATCTTGAATTCCATGAAGTTTTCATTCGACAACACGAAATCTTCCTCGATCAAGTCGTTGGAATACAAAATATAAGCGACAATCGCATAGACTTCATCATCGCTTAATGTACCCGCGTTACCATAGGGCATCGAGCGTTTGATATAATCATAGGCGGTCGTCAAATGCGGCCAGTAGGATCCCACAGTCTTCAACGGATCCTCATGGTCAAGCGTATCTGCTCCCCCCGCCAATTTTGGCCAATTGTCGACTCCTTCGGCAAAATCTCCATGGCAAGCAGCACATTTTTCGGCAAAAATTTCTTCACCATCCAGCACGTCACCGGAGCCCACAGGCAGGCCATCGCCCGTAGCATTGATGTCCCAATCCCAGGCGGCAATTTCAGCAGGCAAAGCAGCTCGACCAAGACCAAATTTTTCAGCCATAACAGGCGCGGTCAGGCAGGAAGCGGCCAATGCGATGGTTAAGGACTTAAGATACTTCGACATTTTCTGCCTCCCCGTTTTCACGCACCCACCAAGTTTGAATGCAATTGTTGTGATAGATTGAGTTGAGACCGCGGACCTCTCGCAACTGCGCTTTCGTCGGCTGCACATAGCCCGTTTCATCCATGGCGCGTGATTGCAAAAGCATTTCAGAACCATCCCAATCCACATCCAGATAAAAGCGGGTGAGCGCCATTTTCTCGCCAGGCTTGGCCAAGCGCGCAGTTTCCCAGGTTTTGCCCCCATCTCTGGACACATCCACACGGGTGATGGCCCCATTTCCAGACCAAGCAAGCCCAGTGATCACCAAAGGCCCTTGGCCATGGGTGATGGGGGCTTGTGGGCTTGGAGAGGTCACAACCGATTTTGCATCCATTGCCCATGTCCATTTCCGACTGGTGCCGTCTTCAAGCGTGTCGGTATATTTTGATGTTTCCTCACGGGATTCTACCGGCTCATTTGTCACTTCAATCCGGCGAATCCATTTGACCCACATATTGCCCTCCCAACCGGGCACCACCAAGCGGACCGGATAGCCATGCTCCTTGCGCAGGGCTTCGCCATTGGCCTTGAAGGCGACCAAAACATCATCCAGAGCCTTTTCCATCGGAATGGATCGACCATTCGATGACGCATCCGCGCCTTCCACAAAGACCCATTTGCCAGAGGTGTCATAACCGGCCTCCTGCAACAGCAGGCGCAGAGGCACACCGGTATATTCCATGTTATGGATCATGCCATGGGTAAACTGTGCACCGTTAAGCTGCGCACCGGCCCATTCCATGCCAGTATTGGCCGCACACTCACAGAAATACACATGATTTTCCCGTGGAAAACGCTCCAGATCTTCATAAGTGAACACCAAGGGCGTATCGACCAGCCCGTTAATCATCAAACGGTAATCGCTTTTCTTGAGATCAATCGCGCCAGAGTGGTGACGCTCAAAGGCACAGCCCTGCGGCGTGATTGTGCCGTCGAGTGCATGAATGGGCGTAAAATTGATCGAACTGACCGTATCGGCGGTCAACCATTCCACGTTACGACGAATGACATCCGCCTCATATTCAATCGGCAATCCATAGGGTGTGGCATCCACGCCATCACCGAAGCTTTGTGCCCAATCTTGTGGATTGACGATCAAAGGGTCAGCGGCTTGCGCTTGCGCGGCGGAGGAGGTCACAACCCCTGCCCCAATCGCAGCAGCGCCCCCTAAGAACGCCCGGCGGGATGGCTGTTTGACGGTATGGTTCGACATGGTAATTTCCTTCAATCATACAGGGCCGCCTTAGGCCCCGATAACCTCAACTGAGTTGTTCGGATCCAGTAAGATCGTCCCTTGCTTGCGGATATGGTTTTCCACCACATCCCAAATTTGTGGCCCCTCAGTGCCTTCGTTGACGCTGGCCCAACCGGCGATCGTATAGGTTTTCGCAGCCTCGATCTTCTCGCCTGTTTTCAACAAAGTCATTTCAGTGATCCGCTGACCCTGGGGTTTGTTGATATCGATCCGATAGCCAAGGCCCCCCACCCGCACCATATCCCCGCCTTGCTGATAGTAGGGATCCGGGTTGAACAAATTATCGGCGACATCTTCCAAGACAATATGCAGGAATTCACCGGTCATCTCTGTACGATAGGCCTCTCCATAAGACATTGAAGTAACGTTCCAAATATCTTCACGGGTAATATCTTGGCCCGGTAAGATTGATGGCCCCCAGCGCACGCCGGGCGACAAGGCGATATCTGCGTCCCGCTCTTCGATCAATGCGTTGCAAATGAGATCATCCCATGTACCGTTGAAATTTCCACGGCGGTAAAGTGTTTGATTTTCTGCAGTGCGGCCAATGACTTCACGCAGCTCACTCTCATAGGGGGCGCGCTGTGCGTCGATAACTTTTGCAACCTCTGCATCTGGCTCAATCACATCTGAAAAGATCGGGATCAGCTTGTGACGGAAACCCATCATCTGCCCGTTGCGCACATCCAGATCAACACGGCTGACGAATTTACCATTAGAGCCCGACGCCACGATGATGGTTTTGCCCACCAAAAGCGGCTCGGGCAAAGCGTCATGCGTATGGCCAGACAGGATCACATCAATTCCTGCCACAATGCCGGCCATTTGTTTATCCACATCAAAGCCGTTGTGACTTAAACAGACCACCAAATCCGCCCCCTTGGCGCGCACTTCATCCACCATCATTTGCATGTTCTCATCGCGGATACCGAAGGCATATTCTGGGAACATCCACCCTGGATTGGCGATGGGCATATAGGGGAAAGCCTGACCAATCACAGCAACCTTCACCCCACCGGTTTCAAAGAACTTATAGGGCGGGAACATATCGGTCGGCTCATCCCATTCGCTGTCAAAGATATGTTCTGGCCCAAAGCCGCGAAAGGCAGGCCTTCGACAATCTCATTGACCCGCTCGCTGCCCAGGGTGAACTCCCAGTGGAAGGTCATCGCATCGGGGCGCAAAGCATTCATGACATTGACCATATCCTGGCCCGGCGGTCTTGTGGCAGGTGTAAGAGCCATGCCAAGTATCTCCCGCCATCCAGCAGCAAAGCATCCGGGCGCTCGGCGCGGATATGGTTGATGACAGTGGCGACACGATCCAATCCACCCACGCGCCCATAGCCCTTGGCCAGAGCGGAAAAATCATCGTAGGTCAGCGCATAGGCCGAGGCGCTGCCGTCATGAATTCCATAGAGCTTGCGAAAATCCGCCCCGGTGACATGTGGCACCTGTCCGCGGTTGGCGCCAACACCGATATTGATCTCCGGTTCGCGGAAGAAAATCGGCTTCATCTGAGCATGAATATCTGTGACATGGATTAAAGAGACATTGCCGAAGGGCTCAAATTCAAGCAACTTGCTTTGCGTCAGCGACTGCTGTGCAGCCAGTCGCCCCCAGTTGCCGAAGCCAGATCCACCGTAAAGCGCGGCGGCGGCCATACTGGTTTGCAAAAAATCACGACGAGATATCATTTCGGTCCTCACATCCGCGCTACATATGCACGATATTGAATTCGTTTAACTGTGAAAGAACCCATGGCCCCTCATAGGACATGGGTTCTCCGGAATTTATATTAGTTGCGGACCGATGGGGTCTCAACAGATAGACCATTGCCGCGAGCTGCGAGATAGAGCTCAAGAGCCTTAAACTCGTCGCCGCCCACTTTGAACGGTGTTGCACGAATGTTGGACATACAGCCTTTGAAACGCGCATGGGCCGAGTTCAATTTAGCATTTTTCAACCTATAGGTTGGAAAGCCGTTTATTTGACCTTGGCTCAGGTGATCGGCGCGGATCATGACACCATAATTGTCTTCATGACAATTTGAGCAGGACATATCTAATTGACCAACACGCTGGTAATAGAGGTCCTTACCCTCTTCAAAGAAAGGTGCCGCATCACCATCAACCGCAACATTGATCGACATGCCACGCGATTGCAGACCAATCAAAGCAGTCACAGCCGTCATTTGACCACCGGTATACTTCCAAGGCTCCGCCCCCATGCGCTCTGTGCGGCACTCATTGACCAGGTTTTCCATGGTGACCAATTCACCATTTTCAACCCGTGGCAGAGTTGGGCGCAGGCCCGCAAAATCGGCCACATCTTCATGACAGCTTGCGCAGGCCTTGCCCTCAGACCCTTCAACCTTGTCAAACAAATCAATGCCTTGATCAACAAACACGAAAGCAGGATTTTCAAAATCATCCATTTGCAGCGACTGGGTTTCGCCAATTCTAAAGTGCCATCCAGAATAGACCGTATCAAGGTTCTCAGCAAAGGCCGGTGCAGCCGCGCGAGTCTTGATAACATCCCCATCCACCGCCAATATTGAGTCGTCTTGTGCAGACGCAAACCCAGCGGACAAAGCCACAATGGCCGCACTCGTTAGTAAAGTCTTGAATTTCATTTTCAGTCCTCCCTAGACCACAAGATATTAGGCTATTTTTATTTTCTTTGAGGTCTCATAGACAGAACCATCATCGTCATACCATGTGAATTTGAACTCACCGGCTTCGGGCACCATGGCTTCAAATTGGAAGTATGGATTTGTGGAAATAGCAGGTTCCAAAGTCACGTCGATGATATTTTGTCCATTAAAATCGGCGACAAACCGATTGATGATTGAGCGCGGGATGATGTTTCCATCGCCATCTTTGCGCACACCAGATTCCATCTTATGGCTGATCAAAGTCTTGATCGTGATCACATCACCTGCTGCGGCCGATTTTGGAACCTTAACGCGTGGTTTTACACCTTTCGCCATCAGTACTTCTCCTTAAATTCTGAGTTTAGCCGCCGCAGCCGCCGATTGTTACTTTTACAGTTGCACCCGCCGTGCGGAATGAGCCGTCTGCCATTTTTGCAACAGCAACCACGTCTTGGGTCTTTGCCAAACGAATGCGCGTCGCACCGGAGCGCGTGCCCGCCATTGGACCATAGTTAAATGTGGCGACCGCTGGCGTTGGGTTGCCTGTCGCCAAAAGCATGATGGACACCGCGCCGGGTGCGCTGACCGATACCGGCACAGTATTGCCATTCTCTGCAATTTCTGGGGCAGTCAGATCAATGCCGCCCTCTGTGACGCTGGCACCGCCAGTAAAGGCCGCAATCGCATCATCTGTTTTCGATGCAAAGGCTGGCATACCCGCGAAACTCGCGGCCGCAAAAGCGCCGGATCCGAGGGCCAAAATGTTTCGTCTCGTAAATTCCATGTTGTGTCTCCCTGATCTTATTCAGATCTTTAGTCTTTAAGGGTCAAAAGATATGCCACCACATCTTCAACTTGTTGGGCTGTCAGGATCGATTTGCCATCAAACTTCTTGAGCGGGCGCTCATAGCCGCTGTCGATGTAAAACGCCGGCATGATCGTTCCCTCGAACATCATCTTTGCGTTGACGACTATCCCACGCAATTCAGCTTCTTCCCAGCGATCACCAACGCCGGTCAATGGCGGGCCGACTTCACCATGGAATTGCTGCTCGGGCATGTCATCATTCGTATGACAGGCAAGGCAGTTGCCCAATTTGCGGTTCATAAAGGTTTTCCGACCTACGGCAGCATCCCCAGCAGAACCGCTCAAAGAGGCCATCACAGAGCCATCCTCAAACGCGACATTACTCGGAACAGTTTCCGCAACAGCGCTTGTGACACTCAACACCGACACGGCGGCGATTGTAAAAATATTTCTCATGCGTCCTCCCGAAACACTTTTTTATTTATGTGTACGGTAGTCTACCAACAGGGTATCAATCAACCACAAATTCACTTTAATGAATTTATTATTTCCAACGAGCCTCGAAACGGGCCTCGAAAACTGCTAACTTTGCTCGGCAAATTTGCGGGCATGGTACTTTTGAAAACTCTCGTCGCCGGCGTAGCCATGTTCAATAATCCAATTTAACATATTGAATGTTGTATGTTTTGTAAAAGCACCGGGCATGGTGGCTACAGCAGCCTGATTGGCCGAAACATCCTCGGCCACCTCTTCAGGAAAAAACATGATCGACGGAGTAAACAATGCGCCCCAGCGGCGAACCATCTCTTTTTCGGGCAATATGGTGCCGTCAAAGTCCGTGACTTCGACGTCTCCGAACATATTTATCTGCACAACAAAGAAATTTTCCTCGATGTAATCGGCGATTTTGGCAACGGGAAAAACGTCCTGATGCATTTTCTTGCAATAGATACAGCCTCTTTGCTCAATGATGACCATGAGTCGTTTGCCTTCGGCGTTGGCATCGGCCAGATCCTCTGACAGATCTTTAAACGTGTCTCGCATCCATGGCGCTTTATGCAAACCATCGTCGCCCATTTCGGCAAAACCCATGGTCGCACTCATGAAAACAGCAGCGGCGATCAAAATTAAACGTTTCATGGCAGTCCCTTCCTATCCGATGCGCCCAAAACTGGGCACAAGTTCTAACATCCATTGCGCAATATAGTTCATAGAGTTTGTCGCGATAAGCAATCCAAAGAGAATCAAAAACACCCCCATGGCTCTTTCCACCAAGGCCAAGTGCCGTCGAAACCGCGCCATCCAGCGCATGAATGGGGCAATAAACAAAGCCGCGATGATGAAGGGTAACGTCATGCCCAGCCCATAGGTCAAGAGCAGCAACGCCCCATTCCAAGCGGTTTCCGCACCCGCCGCGGTAAATAAAATCGCCGCAAGAACCGGACCGACACAGGGGGTCCAGCCAAAAGCAAAGGCCAGACCGACCACATAGGAACCGGCCAGGCTGAGATGAGACATTTTCGAGGTATCAAAACTCACCTGTCGATAAAGCAAAGCAATCTTGATCAACCCAAGGAAATGTAAGCCCATCGTGATGATAATGGCGGCTGCCACCAAACGTAGAATATCAAAATATTCTCGCACCACTTGCCCAAAGGTGGTCGCAGCCGCTCCCAAACCCATGAAAATCGTGATCACCCCAGCGGCAAAAAACATCGCCGCAAGCACGGCACGGCGCCGCGTGGCCGCTTCGATCTGTGAGTCGCTGTTGATTTGGTTCATCCCAACCCCAGCCAAATAACTGAGATAGAAAGGTACAATTGGCAAAATACAGGGAGAAACAAAGGATAAAAGACCCGCAAAAAATGCTGAAACGATGGAAATGTCGAACATAGCGGGCCGCCTATATTGCAATTTGATAATTTCATATTACAGTTTGTGAATACGAAAGGTCAATTTCCAAATGTGGACGAAAGCACTGAGCCTCACCCTTGCAATTCTTGCCCTACCAGCTATGGCAGAGACACGCTTGATTATGGCCGAGGAAGAGGGCTGTGTGTGGTGTGCCCTCTGGAATGAAGAAATTGGCCCAATTTATCCCAAAACCCCGGAAGGCCGCGCCGCGCCGCTTTTGCGCTTGGATCTGCATGAGACCCTGCCAGCAGAGTTGCAATTTACCCGCAGCCTGCATTTTACGCCAACCTTTGTGCTGATGGTGGATGGGGTTGAAGCCTCCCGGATCGAAGGTTACCCTGGGGAAGATTTCTTTTGGGGCCTGCTGGGTCAGATGCTGATCGCTGCCGATGAGCCCACGCGCCCATGAAATTCGTGTTATTGACCCTTGAGGGTCTTATATGTCACACAGTTTAAAAAGTATGACTTATGAGGCAGAACACGACCATGGCTTTGCCAGTTTTTGATAAGAATATTTGTCCTGAAGATATGGACAAAATGGCAAGTAACGCGGTTCGAGCTGCAAACTTCCTCAAAGCGATCAGCCATGAAGGGCGGTTGATGATCCTGTGCTATCTCGCGTCTGGTGAAAAATCAGTCACGGATCTTGAAGAACTGCTCTCGGCCCGCCAAGCTGCTGTGTCGCAGCAATTGTCGCGCCTACGGATGGAGGGGCTCGTAACCCCACGCCGCGAAGGCAAGGTGATTTATTACAGCTTGACCGACAAACGCTCCACGCAGATCATGGAGGTCGTCTATGATCTATTTTGCCGCGGATCCTAGGGTAATGACATGCTGGACATACTGTCAGAACCGGTAATTGTCGCATGGATCGGCCTGGCTGGTGGGGTGGTTCTTGGGCTCGCTGCCCGCATTGGCCGGTTTTGCACCCTCGGCGCTCTGGAAGATCTTTTTTATGGCGGCAGTGTTGAGCGCGTGCGCATGTGGGGCATTGCCATTGGCGTGTCGATTACGGCCAGTTTCGCCGCCCAAGCGCTTGGCTGGGTCGATCTGACCAATTCGATCTATCTCTCCGCAACTTGGAACCCATGGGCCAGCATAGCGGGCGGCCTCGCCTTCGGCTACGGTATGGCCCTTGCGGGAAATTGTGGCTATGGCGCATTGGCCCGACTTGGCGGCGGGGATATCCGTGCCTTTATCATTGTTCTGGTCATGGGCATCTTCGCCTATATGACAATTGCCGGCCCCTTGGCCTATATGCGCATTTGGATCTTCGGCGGCGGCAGTGCCGCCCCTACCCCGCCCAGCATTGCTTTCGCGCTGTCCCAGCAAATCGGGCTGTCCCTAACGTGGATCGGGATGGCCATCGGGATTGTCATCTTTGCCTTCGCTGCGGCCAGTCGTCCTGTTTGGCAACATCCCAAAACATTGATGTGGGGCACGCTGGTTGCGGGGGCTATCGTGTCTGGGTGGATTGGCACACAATGGATCGCCACTCATGGTTTTGAAGAGCTGCCTGTCGTCACCCATACCTTCTCTGCCCCTATTGGAGAAAGCCTGATCTACTTGATGAGTGCCAGCGGCAATTCTGTCAGCTTTGCCACAGGATCGGTCTTAGGCGTCTTAATTGGCGCATTTATCGGCTCCATATTCAAGGGTCACTTCCGTTGGGAGGCCTGTGACGATGCGCGCGAGTTGCGCCGGCAAATCTTTGGAGCGGCGCTTATGGGCGTCGGCTCGGTCTTGGCCTTCGGATGCAGTGTGGGACAGGGATTATCCGCATTCTCTACCCTCGCCTATAGTGCACCTGTGACCCTCATTTGCATCGTGATTGGCGCGGCTATCGGGCTGCGCCAATTGATTCAAGGGTTTCATCAAATCGATTGAAGCTGTTGCTGCCGCAATATATCTCCCTCCACCGCAATTAGGACAAAATTTCTGCATCTCACTTGCCTGACTTTGCTTCGGTTCTGGGGTCGAGCCGGCCTGCAGAACTCTATTCCTAGTATCCCGCGCGCGCCAGAATTTCATCACCTCAGCCGCATTTGCATCTCTGTGTTTTTGGGGGCAAACGATCATCAAACGACAAAAGGTGTTTGATATGTTTGAACAACTCGGCTTTGAAAACCTTAACCCTACCCAGGCATCAATGATCCTGGCATTGGTCCTTGGGGCGCTGTTCGGCGCGATTGCGCATCATCTCAAGTTTTGCTTTCGCAGCGCCGTTGTCGGTGCAGGTAACGCAGGCCAAAATGCACGCGGTCTTTGGTTTGTCGCCTTAGGAACGGCTGTTCTGGTCACGCAGTTGCTGACCCTGACAGGTTATATCGCCTTTACCGATCACCGTTTAATGGACAGCGATCTTCCCATTCTGGCAATCCTCACCGGAGGTGTGATGTTCGGTATGGGTATGGTGCTCACCCGAGGGTGCATCTCGCGCCTCACGGTGCTGACAGGCTCTGGCAATCTTCGGGCGCTCACCGTTCTGATCGTCTTTGCGGTACTCGCCCATGCGACCCTTAAAGGCGTTCTTGCGCCCCTGCGCATATGGCTCGGCTCTGTCACCCTGCCTGTGAACGGCGTCAGCTCTCT